>PABH01000028.1 GCA_002702705.1 Anaerolineaceae bacterium | reverse complement strand
GATGTGTATCTCCAATCCGCTATGGACGATTGGGCAAATGATACTGTGGTTGGTTCTTTAACCCATGGTGTGGTAGCCAATGACTCCTGGAAAAGCGAATTTGATACCGCTTTAGGTCTGTTCTTGCTGGACTTCAATGTAGATACCTTCCAAAGCGCTTTAGTAACCGCTTGTGAAGTATCTGGTCCTTGTAATTAAGTTGTGTTTAGATTTGTGGGAGGGGGAATCCCCCTCCCACAAATGATTTTGGCAAGTGAGTTTTATAATTACGCCAGGAAAAAATTTTTTCAATCATGCAATTATTTTAATTTTAGAAGGAAGGAAACATGCGCATTAAAAGAGAGACAGTGCTTTCGGTAGCTTTGGTCACTCCGTCAATCCTGGCAATCGCGGTGTTTGTATACGGATTTATTGGTTGGACGGCTAGAGTTTCGGTTAGTCAATGGAAAGGCTTACTGCCGGATTATACATTTGTGGGTTTGGAAAATTTCATCGGTTTATTTAATGACCCCCGTTTTCACATTGACATCCGCAACACCTTAATTTTCACCATCATTTTTGTGATTGGCAGTTTAATCATTGGATTGGGACTGGCCATTTTACTTGACCAAAATATCAAAGGGGAAGGTATCTTCCGTAGTTTATATTTATTTCCTATGGCAATTTCATTCATTGTGACCGGTGTTGTCTGGCGTTGGTTGATGAATCCGGCAGCCGGATCACGAATGAGTGGTTTGAACCTCCTGTTTGATTCGTTGGGGTTAGATTTTTTGGTCAGCCAGTGGCACACTACCCCGTACTGGGGAATTGCCTTTATCGCCATTCCAGCCATCTGGCAAATGTCCGGTTATACAATGGCCTTATATTTGGGTGGTTTACGCGGCATCCCGGTCCAGCTTCGTGAAGCTGCACAAGTGGATGGTGCCAATGAATTTCAGATTTATCGCTTCATCATATTGCCGCTGCTTCGTCCAATTACTTTGAGTGCCATGATCATTTTAGGTCATATTTCCTTAAAAGTGTTTGATCTTATCATTGCTGTAGCTGGGAAACAACTTCCCCTGGATGTACCTGCCATTTACATGTGGCAGACGACATTTGATGGGTATTTCTTCGGCCGCGGCGCTGCCATTGGTATTTTACTGTTGTTAAGTGTAGCGGTGTTGATCATTCCTTACCTCATCTTCACGCTTCGAACGGAGGCAGAATTATGATGTCACGATTACGTTCTCACCGCTGGTGGATCTATATCCCGCTGCTGATGGCTGCCCTCTTTTACTTGATTCCCATGTATGTTATGTTGGTCACTGGTTTTAAAGGTTTCGACGAAGTCAGTTTAAAAACCATGTGGGATTTACCTAAAGCGATTCGTTTCGATAATTTCATAGAAGCATACCAAAAACTTGCGCCCTTTTTATGGAATAGTTTGAACATGGTGTTTCCAGCCGCGATCATTTCTTCAATTTTGGGTTCAGTCAACGGTTACGTTTTAGCAAAATGGAAATTTAAAGGGGCAAATATCATTTTCCCAGCTATTTTATTTGGCATGTTCATTCCATACCAAAGTATTATTATCCCCTTGGTGGAATTCATGCGAGATGTAAACATGTATGGCGGATTGCCAGGTCTGGTTTTAGCCCATGTCATTTATGGAATTCCGATTACCACCTTAACCTTTCGGAATTATTACGCCAATGTACCAACAGAATTAATCGAAGCTTCAAGAATTGATGGCTGCGGTATTCTTTCATCCTTCTGGCACATCCTGCTGCCTATTTCTGCTCCGGCATTTGTCGTGGTCATCATCTGGCAGTTTACCTCCGCATGGAACGATTTTTTGTTTGCGGTTGTATTGACCAGCCCATCCAACTGGCCAATCACGGTAGCGCTTAACAATATGGCGGGCAGCCAAATCATCGCATGGAACGTCCAGATGGCTGGTTCCTTCCTGGCAGCTCTGCCAACTTTATTAATTTATATCTTCTTAGGCCGGTACTTCTTACGTGGTTTGATGGCTGGAGCGCTCAAAGGTTAATTTTTTTCTTCTTTTCTTCCTTTTTATAAAATACGCGCTGGCATTCCAAAACCAGCGCGTATTTTTGATCGGTTTCTAAAATCAAAATTTAGATCTGATTTAATATTTCTTTGATACAATACGTGACAGGATAATCCATTACGGAGCAAACAATGGCTGAAGCAGATAAATTAAAATACGTAAAAACATCCTCAAATGAAAAAACATTAGATCAGACTCTGGATGAATTGGACTCATTGATTGGTAAACTTGATGGAAAAAACAAAGAAGTATCCATCCAAATATTGGGATTAATGGACAAAGTTCATAACCAATTCTCCGATCAAATAAAATTTGATCATGAAGGCAAACCCCAAAACCCGCAATTAGGTTACCTTTACAAACAAATCCGGAAACAGGCATCGGTCATTGTAAAGGCAGTCGGTGGTGATAGTTGGTTTAAAACTCAAAGAAAAAACACATCATTTCCTGAAACTGCCTGGTGGTGGAATTTGGATGTTTATCTGGCGCAAAAAAGAAAAAGATCGTTATTAAATATGGCTCGTGGTTTTATCATTTTTGCAGTCATAGTTGCTGGGATTATCTTTGCCTATCAAAAGTGGTTTGCTCCTCCACCAGAAGTACGCGCGCGTTTAGGTTTTGAGAACCAGGCTAGCCTGGCCATTGAAGATGGTCGATATGAGGATGCCATTAAGGCAGTTGATGAAGCATTAATTTATGGTCCCCAACAATATTCCTTGTGGATTCAAAAAGGAATGTTGTTATTAAAACTTGGTGAATTGGACGCAGCCCAGAAAAGTTTCGATCAGGCCCTGGCTTTAGGCATTGATATGGAACGGTACTACATCGAACGTGTGTATAATGCCATGCAAATTGGATTGATCGATCTGGCGCAAGAGGATATCAATCAATTATTAAAGGTTAATCCCGAATCCGCGGAAGCTTATTTGTTCCGTGGACAGATCTTGGAAAGCCAGGGTGATAATGTCGGCGCGATCCAAGCCTATGAAAAAGCTTCCCAATATGCTGAACAACAGGAAAAGATTGAATTAATGACAACGATCCGCATGCGATTGGGAATGCTGATGCAGGCTGCCGAACTGCCTACAATGGGTAAATAACAAACATAGCAAATTTGCGGGAGTAGTATCCCAATAGGGAACGTTGGTTGGTCCCTTTTTAAATTCTCTAACTAAAGAATCATGTCCAAAAGAATTATAAAAATAACGAGGATAAAAATATCCTCGTTATTTTTATATCAACAAAACGAAAAGCTGTTTTTTATGGCTGGCTGGTTTCTTCCGCCAAGGGACTGCTATATGTTTCTGGTGTCATTTGTGTTACCTTTTCTGCAGAAGTTTTGCTTAATTTTATGACATACTCCGCCGAATCAAGTTTGGCGTAGTAACCCAACCCATCCGGAGTAGGGTTACCAATTGTCAATTTATCAGTTTGTTCGTTATCATTTTCAGCCGAATAAACATATACGACTGTAGCAGACGGGGAATCAAAGCCAAATTCAGGCAAAATTTCCTTCCCTACCGGTTCGAGCATCCGAATGTTTGTCAAACTGGTCAACAAACTATTCCATTTATTGGCATCAAAAGTTTGTCCATCAGCAACTTGATCACTTTGCCAAATACCATCCAAACCAAGGGTAAAGGAATATGTATCATCCGCATTTTGAATTTGAACCGACTGAACCTGTGTTGAGGACAATTGAAGATAACTGGTATCTATCCAACTGCTCAAATTTGTGCTTAATTGGGCGGCGGAGAGGGTGTTCGTCAAATAAACATTATTTTTTCCATCCAGACGGATATGTGTACTGTTTGCAGCAGGAGAGGAACCCAAAAAGATAGTCGTTTGTTTGCCATCTACTGTTTCCAACACCAACTTTCGCTGAAAATTATCAGTTTCAACTTGAAGTCGATTGAAACTGGTATTGGATGATGCAACCAGGCGGTTCGTATTAATGGTGCTGATTTTCTCCAGGATGTCATCCACGCTGTTGGCTGTTACCGGATAATTCCCATTTTCTGGAAGCACCCATCCGCCATTTTGTTTCTCAAAGACAACTAGTTTTCCTTCCCCATCAGTGATACTCATTTGTTTAACGTTACCCGGCTCATATCCTTCTAATAGTAAACTGGTTTCAGCTTGGGCAGGACGCTGTGCATAAAATATCACGGCAATTAAAAGGATTTGTAAAACGACAACAGCGGATAATATCTTTTGCAGTTTACTCATGCTGTGCCTCCGAATTAGATTGCGGGTCAAATAGGATTACCTGATTTTTTTTCTGATAATATCGCCAATAAATAAAAATCGCCATTAACAACAAAATTACGATGATATAGGTACTGATCTCCCAAAATAGCTGCTGGCTGTTCTCCATCGGAACAAGTACCCGTATCGCCGCACCGCGCGAACGGATAGACAACAAATCTGTGTCCTCAACCGACCAATCCACAGCGTTTTGGATTAATCGCAGATTATTGACATAATAATCTTGGGATAGTTGGTTGGAAAGCTGCAATGCGAAATCATCCACCAGAGCGGTGCTGCCAAATACAACAATGCGTGCATTTTCTGTGGACTTTTCAATGGTCGCATTGGCAGCTGGCGTGGTGGTGCCATCATTATTGGTGACTTCCGGAATGGGCTGTCCAGCAAAATAGCTAGGAAACATACCCTTAACTGATACAGACAATGGATAAGATTGCGGATTTTCACCAACCTGGAAACCAATTTCAGGATAGGTTACAAAATCAGGTTGGATATTGGTAGTATCCGTTACCCAGGAATTCGGGCTGGATACTAATAAGTTTTCTGTATTTAATAATTCGGCAGCGGCGGATTCAATCATAATTGGCGAGGTCCAGTTCATGCTTACCGCAGTTAAATTTGCCAGGATCATATTGTCATCGGCCATACCATTTTGGCGAACATCAATAAAAAATGGATAATCAACTGCCTGTACTTCATTAATTTGCATACCACCTGCATCACGTGTCACAATCACCGGAAAAGCAGCATTTTGGGTATCCAACACCAATTGGTTGTAAAGGTTAATGCCATAAAACGACAAAAGCTCTTGTATACCAGTTTGAATGGGTGTTAAAGCCAGGAAACCTGTAAATTGATCGACATCCAGTTTGTAGGGGCTGGCGATTAAAATTACCGCTCCCCCACGCATCAGGAATTGATCAATGGCATATTGTTCAACAGGCCCTAAATCTTGCGGCGCAATGATTAATAAAGTGTCAATTTGGCTGCTAACCTGTCCACTCGCCAAATCAGCCAAAGTCAGGTTATAGTCTTTCTGAAGTTGTTCCAATACCATGTTGTAACTGGATAGAGGCTGCTGGCTTTGACCAAAAGCATCTTGTGTAGGTGTTTGCGGTGGAATCCACACCCCAACCGTTTTGAGGAAACCACTCGCCGTTCTCTTCAATGCTGTTTCAATGCTGGTACGTACGTCGGCTTCATTAGCCTCTGTGGGTGGATATAAAACCTGGGTTTGCCCCTCGCTTTCTAAAATCATATGGAAAAAGTACGTTTCCTGGCTGAATAACTGCACCGGGAAAGGCTGCACCCCATATTGCTCAATCAATTGCTGGCGAGATATATCCGCATTGGGATCATCCGGATTAACAATCTCAAAAACAAACTTTCCCCCCGATTTTTCTTGAATATTTTGCCCTTCCTGAATAACTAAGTTTGCAATATCAATCTCATTTTCCGGCAGGGTCTGTTCCGTGATAAATAAGGTCAATTTGGCAGGTTCATTTAATCCCGCTAAAATAGCATCCAGACTCTGAAAGCCATAGACCACTTTTTTGATAGCGGCGGTTAAGTCGTATTCCAGGTTTTGTAATTTAACATCAATACTATTTCCTCCCTGGGATACTTCTATCAAATCGTCCAAGTTAAGTACCACACTCTGATCTCCATATCGAACGAGAATATTAAAATATGCGTTAATGATCGAAGATTCATTTCGGCCAGCAATTTGGAATGGCGTCGGACGAATGCCATAACTTTGGTTCGCTTCCGCCTCAATTTCCGGATCAGATAACGGGTCTAGCACCTGTGTTGACAGGTTATTATTTCCTGCAATTTGATATTCTCGCAGCATATCTTCTACCTGCGAAATTAATGGCGTTAACAATGGATGTGTTTTTTCGCTGATATATGCACGGATTAATAAAGGTTCTTGCAGATTAGAAATTAAGTCTTTGGTTGTTTGAGAGATCGTGAATTCTTTTTGTTCCGTTAAATCTACTCGTAAACCTTGTAGTGGAAATAACCACACGTTTAATAAAATCAAGTTTAAACAAATTAATGCCTGTGTTCGAATTTGATTGTTTTTGTAATGGGTTTGATGTTTACTCCAGCGAGAAATATCAATTGAAATGGTATTCAAGCTGAGAAATAAAGCACTTAAGGAGAGATAATAAATCAAATCGCGCAAATCAATGACACCACGCTGGATGCTTTCAAAGCGGCTGCCCGTACCAATTGCCCGCAGAACATCAATAATTGACCCACTAAACAAGCTGGTAAAACCGTTACTTCCCACAAGGTAAAAAACACCACTAATCAAAGAGGTCAGAATTAACGCCACAATCTGATTGTTGGTGCGAGATGAAACAAACAAACCGATGGCTGCATAAGCCGATGCCATTAAAATGGAAGCTAAATAACCGCCGAACACCGGTCCCCAATCCAGGTTTCCCAAAAAAGAAACCATAATTGGCAAAGGCAGGGTACAAACAAGAGCTAATAAGATCATGAACATAACAGCCAGGAACTTACCAATCACAAGCTGAACATGGCTGGTAGGTAAGGTTAATAAGATTTCTAAGGTTCCTGAACTTTGTTCTTCACTCCACTGCCGCATGGTCAATGCTGCCAACAGGAAAATTAGTAAGATCGGCAGCCACTCGAACATCGGGCGTACGTCGGCAATACCTCGACCAAAGAATTTTTCGACACTAAAAAATACAAAGAGCACAACCCCCAAAAAACTTGCCATGAAGATTAACGCCAATAAGGAACTAAAATAAACTTTTATTTCTTTTTTTGTAATCGCTAAAATTTGCCGCATGGTTCACCTCTATGCTGCTACAGCCAAATCATTAAAAACAGATTCAAGCGTCGGAACATCTCGCCGCAGCTCACGCACCGGCCAATCTTTTTGGATGGCGAGATGATAGATTTGAGGTGTCAGGTCAACCTCACTATTACCTTGAATTTGGTATATACCAAATGGACCGTTTGTTTTCTGAACTTCAACAGCCTTAACTCCCTTCAAAGAGAGTAATTCTTTTTGAATATCCGGACGCTGTTCATCCAGGATTAATATGGCATGGTTGGTTTTCGCCAGGTCAGCCAAATTGGCATCGGCTTTTAATTTTCCATTTAACAAAATGACAACCCGGTCACACAACATTTCCACTTCTGGCAGTATATGGGTAGAGAACAAAATAGTACAATTTTTTGCAAGATTTTTTAACAAGCTGCGGATTTCAACCAACTGGGTTGGATCTAAACCAACAGTTGGTTCATCTAAAATAAGCAGTTTTGGTTTATGTAAAATCGCTTGTGATAAACCAACACGTTGGCGCATGCCTTTGCTCAGCTGCTTAATTGGCCTTGAATAATCATTTTCCAATTTGACCGCACAAATCGCTTCACGAATTACCGATTCCTGTTCTATTTGAGGGATATGTCTCAAATCAGCCATCATCTGCAAATATTCATATACGTTTAATTCGGGGTAAAGAGGGGCATTTTCCGGTAAGTACCCAATCTTTTCTTGGGCAAGGTGTGGTGATTTGATGACATCAACTGTATCAATGAACACTTGACCCTGATCCGGCTGCAAAAAACCGGTTAAGATTTTAATTAAGGTGGTTTTTCCAGCACCATTCGGACCTAACAAACCGACAATTTCACCCTGACCAATTTGTAAATTGATCTCTTGAATTGCATGGATATTTCCATACGATTTGGATAAGTCTTGGATCGTTATCATCCAACCCTCCTGAAAAAAGTAAGTTGTTTTTTTACTCATTAACTTTACTACTTTTTTTAATTCATGAAGATTAGAAATTTATTAACTTGGACTTATTTCCAGTTAACTGTTGACCCCAAAACCAGAAAACTAAACTAACAATACCAATAGTGAGCAACTCACAATTGAGAGCTTTTTAAATAATCGCTTCACATATCCATTAAATTAACTTGTATTCTTATTTTTTCAACTCAAGTTTTTTGGTGGCCTAAAATTTTCTGGGTTCTCACCACAAAAACTCAAAAATACAAATCAACAGCTGCGCGTGGTTCCAACAACTTTCTATATTCATCGTCAATTTCTTCCAGCATATTTTGATACGCAGTTTGCAGGTATCTCGATAAAAGGGCTTGTTGTTTTTCATCTGGGTTTAGTTTTAAACCAATACCGAATAATTGATTGGATAAAGTTTTGATATTTGTGATTTTTCCAGAAATTAACAGCTTTATTTCATCAGACAATTCAAATTGTAACGCGATAGTTTGCTCGGATTTGGGTAATTTATCGTTAATTTCTGATACATGTAATAAAAATCCTGCTCCATGTAAAGAAAGATTATCAATACAGCCGCGAAAATATTCACCTCTCGTACGCAAAATGGCTACCAATGTTTCTTGGGGTTGTATTCTTAATTCCTTGCGGTTTACCCAAAGATCCTTCCTGGGCTGCACATTTTGAAAAAACAAACTACCGGATTGCATATCAAATGAAGCCACCTGCCCTGAAATTTTTGATTTGTACATCTGGTCGTGTAAAATTGCGTCTTTTGTGTGACAAAAACAAAAAACCTTATGGTTTACCATTAAGTGAATTTGGTCGCTGTGAACGGTTTTATATTTTACGGGTTCCGTAAACAAAAAACCTTTATAACTCTGTGAAAGATATAATTCGGTATTGGGATTCGTGATTTGATCAAGTATGTCTTTTATTGGTGCTTGTTGCGTATCCATCATTACCTCCAAATGTGTTTCTACATTCTCGGATATGAAAAACCCGTCTTCCGGACGGGCTGCTGGCGTGAGGCTGTAAAGTTTGCAAAACCGATAGTGTAACCAAAATGTCTTTGGGAATAATTTCTTAATATGTAAATCAAGTATAACAAATTAAGAAAACGGATCAAGTTAAATTTTTCTGACTTTTAAGTTTTTAACACTTTTGTGCTTACTACTTATTAAGTAAAGGAGTCATACAAGCAATGGGTTAGCCAAGTTCAAATTAAAAGAAGATAAAAAATAATGGAATTATTATAAATTTTCAGTAGAATGGTATATATTTCACTGTTAAATGAGTCAGGACTTGTGTATGGAATTTGACATCCAAAAAGCAATACAAAAAATCGAAAATTTACCTACATTTTCTCAGGCTGGCAGAAGAGCTCTGGCGATGTTATCTGAACCAAACGTGAATCAGGATGATTTAGCAATTATCATAAAAAGCGATCAGGCATTAACTGCAAAAATTTTAGCTGCAGTTAATTCACCTGTATTCAGTTTACAACGGGAAATATCAAATTTAGGTGAAGCGCTGCGTTTTTTGGGTTTATCTGAAACCAGAAAGATGGTTTTTGTAGCCACCACCCACTTTTTATTTGGCGGTACCCAAGATTACAAAACATGGCAGCATGCTATTTTAAGCGCCACCATCGCTGAAAAATTAAGCGAAACTTGCATTGAACAAATCAATAAAAATGATGCCTACCTGGCTGGTTTATTACATGATGTTGGAAAGACCTTTATTGAAAAAATCGTTCCGGTAGTTTATCGCCAAGTTTTACCTTCCTTAACCCAGGAAATGGGGCGTTTAAATGCAGAACTTTCTTTGTTTGGAATGGATCATACCGAAATTGGTGGAATGATGTTGGATTCCTGGAATTTCAATGAACAATTTGTGAATGCGGTTTCATACCATCATTCACCTGTCTTTGCTTTTGCTAATCCGCTAGGACACTTAGTGTGGGTCACAAATCAAACAGCACATCTGGATGATCATGAAGCTTCCGATGATGGAAAAATAACCACCCGGACGATTGAATTTTTAGGTCTCCATTCAATTAATCAATTGGAAGATATTAAAAATAAGGCTCAGGTAGAAGTCGATATTTTCTTAAAAAAAATGGAAGCCTTACTTTAATTTTAAAATTAGTGAGAGAAATTCATCAATATTAAGCAGTTTGTCAATTTGCTTTTTTGCAGAATTTCGTAAAATGAAAGCAACCTTTTCATATGGCTTGCCACGATTATTGGTGTGGCGGTGAAAAATACCGGCAGCTTTTGTGCTGCCGGTATTTGTTTTAGATACACTTTATGAAAGGGAAGGTATTTAAGCAGTTTTTTTCATTAATCTGGAAAGCACCAAACCTACCACCAGCAGTCCAACGACTATCCAAGAAACAATATTTACCAGCTGCACACCACTCCCGTTTTGGGTAATGCCGATGATTGCCCAGATTAAAACCAACGAATAAGCAATCTCACGCCGGAGAAAACTCATCAGAATGCCTAACAAACCGGCAATACTGATCATAACGGCTGTCCACACAGCTGCGGATAAACCAAATTGTCCCCAATTGAGTGTGATTAGAACCACGGAAGCATTTGCAATGGTTGCCACGGATATCCAACCCAGGTAGATACTAAAAGGTGTTTCAACCAGCCAACGCTCAACTGGAGGAGATTTACGAATACCTACACCCAAGCGGATATATAACACCAACAAAGATACCAATATACCAATCATGATAAAGAATGAAAGGATAAATTGTTGGTAATGCCAGGCTAAAATCCATAAACTATTAAAAACATTACTAATAATGAACCAGGGTCCAATTTGCTTAACACGCTGGTTATTATTTTGTTGGGGTAAAATCTGGTAAACTGCAAACGCACCCAATGCCAAATAAATTACACCCCAAATAGAAAACACATAACCAGCCGGTGTGAACAGGGCATTGAATTGATCGCTTATTTCTCCTGTGTTTAATCCATTAATCGGTAAAGCATTTGCTAATGCATTAATTGTGACCACAATTAAAAATGTTATCAAATTTAAAATTCTGGTAATTTTCATTCTTTCCTCCACTTGTTAATTTTTTCTTTCCTTATAGTTCAATTTTTTATTTAATTAATTCTTTCTGCTGATCAGAGAAGTTACTGCACTAACCTTTTCTTTTAAATTTTTAACTCTTGAATCAATCAAAGGATTTTCAATCGTAGTTTGGATGGAAGAGATACAAACCGTACCTGGTCCAACATGTGCTCCGATAGCAGGCGTGACAAAACTAATCATTGGATCGACACCCGGCCAAATCTGTTTAAGTTCTAGCCGCACTTGTTCCGCTAAATCAGGTACATTGGCATGAATTATCCCCAACATCTCCGCAGAACCTAGATTTTTTGCAATCTCTAAAAATCGTAAGTGGGCTTTTTTTCGGGTGCGTACCAATTCCAAACCCGATTCACCATTATTCATTTTTGTAATCGGTTTCATGTCCAATAAACTAACAATACTATGTTGTAGATCAGATAAACGACCACCCTTTTTTAAATAATCTAATGTATCCAGTTTGGCAAATGAGTTCGTAAGGGGTATTTTTTGTTCGATATGGGAAACCACTTCGTCCAGTGTACCTCCGTTAAGAGCCTTTTTTGCACCAGTAAGTGCTAACAGCCCTAAACCCATCGATAATTGACCAGAGTCTATTACCCGAACAGGGACCGCATCAAAATTTTCTGAGGCAATTTTTGCTATATTGACGATATTACTAAGTGTTTTTGAAATATGGATCGAAATAATTCCAGACGCACCCTGGCTTGCGAGATCGTTATATGCATTAATAAATGATCCGATCCCAGGGGCTGAAGTTGTCGGTAAAGGATCAGCATCAGGTAGCTGCTCAAAGAAAGAAACCCGAGATAATTCCACCCCATCGAGATAACTTTTTCCATTCATATTAACATAACAAGGAATGACAGTAATATCATACGCTTGAATGATGTCAATTGGAAGGTCACACGTACTATCTGTAACGATTTTAATCATGCTGGTCTCATCCTTAATCACATTAAGTATATAAACAATTATAAGGATTTAACCAAAATTATTCTCTCTTTTCAGAAATTTTGTACAAGGTTTGTACAGATTATGTCAATCCGCAGTGTGTTGGTGTAAAACACATGTTTAGCCCATTTTAGAATTTCAAAACAAACTCAAATTGATCCTAACAAAAGCCTGTATCCATCTCAGGTTACATTCGGCACTGGGAAATGAAAAATTCTATTCTTGCATTTAATAAATACAACTAACTGGTTAATTGTCAAACTTGATGTTGCTCTACAATGCCACCGGTTTGACCACGCTCGCTTTTTGCCTGATGAATTTGGTAAATCTCTGCTTCCTCAACCGCAGGTGTAACCACTGGAAGTAACAGCATTTGCCCAATTGCATCCCCATGTGAAATAACCAATGGCTGATTGGTTGGATTAAATACTTTTACCAAAATCTCTCCCTGGTAACCGGCATCCACCACACCTGCACCCAAAAGATGGTCGTTTCGCCCCTTTGGTTTTAACAATGCCACATACCCTTTCGGCACTTCAACCGTAATTCCACTGGGTATGATTGCATGATTTAACGCTGGAATAGTATGATCCCCATTTGCATAAATATCCAATCCCGCGTCTTCGGGATGTTTTCTGGTCGGTAATTTAGCATGATTGGATAATTTCGCAATTCGAATTGTTTGCATCAATTTCTCCCGGAGTTTAAGATTTTTCGTTAGAGCTATTATACCGTCTGGAAATACTTAATACTGTAAAATAATTAAATAAGTATGATATTATAAAATCACCCTTTTCCTAACTTTCCTATAATGGATCATTTATTGGAATCTTAGGGCTTAATAAATATGTTTAGTTCTCAACAAAAACGCATCACCCTGCTTATCATCATTTTAATTATCTCAATGATGATTGTTTCCGCATGTAATACCAAGAATAACTTTCAAAATGAAACCATTCCACCGCTTCCACAGCTGGCTTCGAATCCAATAGAAACTTTTAATTTTGATGTTTTTGCACAAAACGTGTTTAAAAATCCGGAATTAAGGTTTGAGCAACTCGGACTTTTAGATGGTTTATCAAATTCTGCCGTTACATGTGGTGTTCAGGATAAGCGTGGTGTTATGTGGATTGGCACATTTGATGGATTAAATAAATTTGATGGTTACCAGTTTACCGTTTTTCGTCACGACCCAGACGATGTTAACAGCTTAAGCGATAATTTAATTTACGACATATATACCGATGAAAATGGTATTCTCTGGATCGCAACAGATCAGGGATTAAACCGATTTGATACAAAAACTCAATTATTTACCCATTATTTTCATGAATCAGACAATCCAAATTCATTAAGCAATAATGTGGTCTTAAAAATCATTGGGGGACAAAATAATGAATTATGGATAGGTACCGAATCCGGATTAAATCGGTTAAATACAACCACTGGTGAAATAAACCAGTTTATCAATATGGGTGGAGAAAATCCGATTTATGATAACCTCATCAACACCATCTATCAAGAAGAGGATGGCAAACTTTGGATTGGTACCCAAGGCGGATTAACAATATTTGATCCTTCAAATCAGTCTTTTAACCCTGCACCAGGTTCCTTAAAAACTTATTTTCAATCGAATAATTTTTCCGTTAATGATATCTATCCTTTAAACTCTGGTGCTTTATGGATGGGCACATCTCAAGGGCTTTATGTTATATCCGCTGATCGAAATGAAGTTCAATGGTATCAAGCCCGTGAATTGGACAATACCAGTTTGAGTCAATCCCTGGTTACATCCATATTTGAAGATCAGTATGGTTTGATATGGGTCGGAACAAATGATGGTCTAAACCTTTATTATCCGGAAAAAGATCAGTTTATTCAATTTAAGCGCAGAACAGTTGACCCAAACAGTTTAAGCAGTAATCAGATTTATGATATCTATCAGGATACTTCAGGAGGGCTTTGGTTTTTCACCTCAAATGGGATTAATAAAGCGGACATCACCACAAAACAATTTTTACACTATCATAATATCCCGGATGATATAAATAGCCTGATCGATAATTGGGTTTTTGCAATTCACGAGGATCGAAATGGTTTTTTGTGGTTGGGAACAATCTCCGGACTGGATCGTTTAGACCGCCGAACGAATCACTACCGCCACTTTCTTTACGATAAAAATGACCGGACTAGTATCAGCGATAATTTTATAACCACCATTTTGGAGGACTCGAAAGGAACCCTTTGGTTTGGGACAGATTCTGGTGGCGTTAACCGTTACGATCCAATCACTGAACAATTCGAACATTATAAACATAATCCAGTGACCAGAAACAGTATCAGCAACGATATGATCAGTATGATGCTGGAGGATTCAAATGGCACAATCTGGATAGGAACTGCTCGCGGCATGTTAGATGGGTTAGATCCGGAAAAAAATACATATAAACACTATGTTCTGGAAACCAAAGATGAAGTTAATCAACTAAAAATCCGTATTCGGTCCATGACAGAAGATCACCAAGGGAATATTTGGCTGGGAACGAGTTATGGTTTATATCGTTTTGATCCATCGTCTGAAGACTTTACCAGATATGTATTTGACAAAAATATCGAAGGCAGCTTAAGTGATGATTTTGTACTTTCGGTAATTGAAGACTCCAAAAATCGCATTTGGGTCGGAACCTACGGCGGAGGTTTGAACCTTCTCTCACCCGGCACGGAATTTTTTAAAGTCTATACTCATCGTGATGGTTTAGCAAACGACACGGTATATGGTATTGTAGAAGACGACTCCGGTTTCTTGTGGTTAAGTACGAACTACGGACTATCCCGTTTCAATCCGGATACAGAAACCTTCGAGAACTTTGATGTAAGAGATGGCGTTCAAAGTAATGAGTTTAATGAACGTGCTTATTTTAAATCCCCTTCCGGAGAAATCTTCTTTGGCGGAGTCAATGGTATTACAGCGTTCTACCCGCAAAATATCCATAAAAATCCAATTTCACCAAAGGTCATTCTGACGGGACTTCAAGTAAGCGGACAACCTGTGGAAACTGGTAATTCCATTGAAACATCTGATTCAATCGAATTAAAATGGCCAGAGAATCATTTTGAGTTTACTTTTGCTGGATTAAATTATCAACAACCGGAAAATAACCAATATGCATATTTCTTAAAAGGGTTTGATAAAAACTGGAATTTGAACGGAAATTTACGATTTGGTCGTTACACTAATCTTCCGGGAGGTTCGTACACTTTATATCTTACAGCTGCCAATGAGGATGGGGTTTGGAACCAGGATTGGACCGAGCTGGAAGTTCTTGTTATTCCCCCAATATGGGAAACCACGATTTTCCAGGTAGCTTTAGGTCTTATGGTTCTGTTTATCGGGGTTGGAAGTTATTTACTAAAAATGCGTGGGGTACAGGTCAGGAACCGTGAATTAGAGTTGTTGGTTGAAGAGAGAACAGCTGAAATTGAGCAAAGACGTGAAGTGGCTGAGGGGTTAAAAGACGTTTTGTTTTTGCTTAATTCTAATAAAACCTTGCAAGAAAGTTTAGACTTTATCATCCGGGCAGCATCCCAGCTTACAAATGCAGATCATGTTTTGTTGTTAAGCATTCAAGAAGATCCAGTAACCTATGTAACCGTCCGGGGTTCACAACGCAGTGAATCATCCTTGCAAAACGAACTCCGGTTAAGAAAACAAGAAAGCCCCGAATTCACCAATTGGTTAGGTGAACTGGCCAAACAAGGCCAAATTATTGTTGTCGAAAACATTCCACAATTTATCATTCACCGCAAAGAAAAACATATCCACCCTTATAATTATTACTATTCCATGTTGATTTTCCCAATCATGTCTACGGACGATTTATATGGAAGTTTGGTTTTTCTGTATATCAATAAACAAGAATTCGGGGACGAATTCGTGAGTCTGGCTGAATCCTTTGCTGAACAAGCAGCACTGGCGATTGGAAATGCCCAACTAAGGGACAGGGTGCAGCAAATTGCCATCGTTTCCGAAAGAAACCGGTTAGCGCGTGATTTACATGATGCAGTAACACAGACCTTATTTTCTGCTTCATTAATTGCGGAAGCATTACCAACATTGTTTGAAAATAACCCGGATGACGGCAAAGCATTACTACAGGAATTACGTCAATTAAGTCGCGGAGCCTTAGCCGAGATGCGGACACTGCTGCTCGAATTAAGACCTTCTGCAGTTATTGAAGCCAAAATGTATGATTTGGTCCGACAGCTCACCGAATCCGCCATCGGCAGAACCGGTATGGATATTGACTTCCAGGTTAATCTGCCAAAACCCTTACCTGATGATGTTCATGTCAGTATCTATCGCATCACACAGGAAGCACTTAATAATGTTGTTAAACATGCACATGCAAAAACAGCTGAAGTTATCATCAATGGTATTGTCAAAACCGATCAAGAACAAGAAGTAGTTATCTCTATACGAGATGATGGTATCGGATTTGACCCAGATCAAGTATCAAACGGACATTTCGGATTAAACATAATCCGTGAAAGAGTGAATAATATCGGAGGGCAATTAATGTTAAAAAGTGAAACTGATTGTGGTACACTGGTAAAAGTTGTTTGGTGCGGGAGGGCAAAAGAAGATGAATGAAAAAAAACAAATTGATGTCATCATTGTTGATGACCACGATATGGTTCGACGGGGTTTAGCCACTTATCTGCGTATTCAGGAAGATATTCGATTGGTTTCCGAGGCAGCAAGCGGAGAAGAAGCATTAAAAGTATGTGAGCAATTCCAACCCGATGTTGTCTTAATGGATTTAGTAATGCCGAAAATGGGCGGTGCGGAAGCCACACGAAGAATAAAATTGAAATTTCCGGAAATCCAAGTCATTGCGTTAACCAGTTTTCAGGATAGAGACCTGGTTCAAGAAATGCTGCGGGCGGGAGCGATTGGTTATTTATTAAAGAATATTACCGGTGATGAATTATCGGAAGCTATTCGCTCGGCTTATCGCGGAAGGCCAACAATGTCTCCCGAAGTTACCCAGGAATTAATTCTAAGTGCTCAGGAACCAACACCGGGAGAAGACCTGACATTTAGAGAGAGGGAAGTCTTAGTTTTAATGGTAGAAGGCTTAAGTAATCCTGAAATAGCAGAACGATTAATCATCTCCCGTTCAACCGCCCGAGCTCACGTTAGCCATATTTTAGGAAAATTGGGGGTTACAAACCGTTCTGAAGCGGTTGCATTGGCATTAAGAAGAAAATTAGTGTCATAACCAGTCTTATTGGACACATGTACAATAAAAAAACACCCCGAACGGATGATGCCGCAGCGGGGTTTTTTGATTAATATAATTACAGGGAAAAGGGAAGCGGGATGACGCCTTTGGGTAACCCGAAGGCGAAATCCCCATCACATTGTCTTTATCCGAGAAAGTTTTCCAATCCCAAAATGAATCATAAAAATATTTTTCCCCTCCTTTAATTAAGACGAGCTGGTTGTTACTGGGGAGTCACCAACTCATCTTTTATTTTAAGTCCTCTGCTTCAAAAATTCGAACCTGATCTCGGCCTAATTTTTTAGCCTCATACAAAGCCTGATCAGCACAATGGATTAACACTTCGACTGATAATGGATCAACCGCCATTTTACTAGAAATACCAATACTAATACTGATTTCCACTGTACCATTTTTTAATATGAGTGGATTTTCTCGAACATTCTTTCTCAAACGTTCTGCTAATAAAACAGCTTGTTGAATTTCTGTCTCAGGCAAGAGAATCACAAATTCTTCGCCTCCGAAACGAGCTGCAACATCAACCTGCCGAATGGAATCTTTAATGAGTTGCGCTACCTTTTTTAAAGCCATATCCCCTGCCAAATGTCCATAGGTATCATTAACGTTTTTAAAAAAATCCAAATCCAACATAATTAACGAAACCGCATGCTGATACCGTTTTGCACGTTCAAGCTCTTGTTCCGCAAGATCAAAGAAGTGCCGCCGGTTATACATTGATGTTAATGAATCGGTAATCGCTAATTCTTTCAATTTCTGTGTGATTTTGCGACGTTCCGTGATATCCCTGGTCACCCCAAGTATTCCCACATGACCACCATTTTCATCACGCATAATCGTAGTCGTAATTTCTGTCCAAACACGCGTTCCATTTTTACGAATATGTTCATATTCATTGGTAACAGCGGGAATAAGGCTTTTGTTTTCTTTGATTTTTTCAAAAGAGATATCCAATCGCTGGTTTGCTAAAACTGCAGATTCTTTTGTCAAAAGGGCATCAATCTTCAAGGTTAACATCTCTTCCGTTGTGTATCCCAATAATTTAAAAACAGAAGGGCTGACGTAAGTAAACTGCCGGTCTTGATTCAAAGTCCAAATGACATCATTCGCATGATTCGCTAAAAGGCGGTAGCGTGATTCACTTTCCCGAAGTGCTAACTCCGTTTGTTTCCTCTCGGTTATTTCTTTTTGCAAAATTTCGTTTTGCTGAACCAATTCGGCTGTTCTTTCTTCCACCAGTCCTTCTAAAGATTCCTGGTATTTTTTTAATTCCGCTTGCGCTTGTTTTTCGATGCTGATATCTTCAATAAACCCTTCAATGATTGAACTATTGGTTATTTTATCCTCAAAAATTCGGAAATTTAATTTTGCTTGCCAAATGTCCCCCTGCCTTTTTTTGAATGCGACTTCAGTCACAATATGTCCACCATTATTTTTAGCCTTTCCCAAAATATCTTTTCGATCCTGAGAATTAACATATATTTCATGCCCAATATTATTAATACTTTGGATTGCCTCCTCCGCTGAATCATACCCAAACATTTTCGCCAATGTGGGGTTCATGGAAATGAATCTTCCATCTTGATTCGACTGAAATACACCAATGGAAGCATGATCAATAATATCTTTATATTTTTGTTGGCTTAATTGTTTTTCATGAACTTCTTTTTGGTTAATTTGGTATAACTCCAGAAAAGAAAATATAAACGCTTCTAGTTCTCTAAAAATAGTCCTGGGAGGTGATGCATTCGGATGATTATGGTAATTCCTTAATTTCGTAATAACCTTTTCTAAAGGCAGGGAAATAAAATATTTTGAAAACAACCAAATTGAGATTAATGAAATTAACAAACTGGAAGTTAAAATGAGACTCGAAATTCGAATAATTTGACGATTTCGCTTAACAAATAACTGGTTACTCACTTCTAAAGAAAGCACAATTTCGGATTGATCAGGAATATCAATTGATTTTTCCCGATAAACCAACTGGCCTGTTTGATTTTTGTTAAAAAATGAAATATTGTTATGGTCCTGATCAAAAACATAAATCGAATTAATATAGGGATTACTTTCAAATGAGTTTAAGATATCCTCAATAACCATCAGATCACCATTTTTAATTGGTTCCCGAATGATTTCTGTAATGGCAATCAGGTATTGATCGGCGATCAAATTTATTTCCCGATCGGTAGTATTTTTAAGAACGACATAACTGACAGACAAAACAATACCAATAATCACCACAAATATAATGGAAATATAAATGGTCAATAACTGTGATATAGAGCGTTGAGGTGTTATTGTTTTTGGCATGTTTTTTCCATTGAGAGATTGAGATAAACAAGTCTAATGGATTTCATTAAAAATAACCAATTGATGTAGAAAAAGTTGACAAAAATTAACAATGTTTTTACAGAGACTATAAATACAATTGATTACCAAAGTCCTATTTGTTAACGTAATAATACGAACTATAATCAGGATAATCATCAAAACCGATGAGGATGGTGAAATGAGTAAAGTACGAAAACCGATTAAAAGTATGGTCATTCCCCAAATGTCATCTGAAGATGGAGGCATGCGCTGGGATCGTTCCATTTCCCTGCCTGGCATGGATTATCTGGACCCAGTTTTAGTTTTTGAGCATTTTTCTCGCACGGATGATTTTGATCGTTATTTCCACAAAACGCAAAAACGGTATGCCGGTATGCAAATGATTTCATATTTATTAGCCGGAAAATATCATTACCGAAGTGCAAAAAAAGAAATTGGCACAGTGACAAGCGGTTCTTTATTATGGGTAAAGTCTGCTGCTGGGGTAGATTTGGAAGAAGTCTTTGAAACAGATCAAAATCTACTCGAAGGTTTTCAAATCTGGATAAATTTACCAGCCAGTCAAAAAGAAACAGTACCGGAGTTCATTCAAGTAAACCAACCTCAAATTCCTACCATCCGTCAAAATGATGGTTCCATGATTCGTGTACTAATTGGGACATTTCACCAGACCCAGGGAGTAATTGTTTTACAACAGCCCACTATTAATTTATATGAATTGCTCATTCCACCCTATGCATCTTTTAGTTTTGAAAGTTCATTTGATACATCGATGGTTTATTTATATCAGGGGCGTGGGTATTTTGGCAATTATGAAGAACAAGAAGATGTGATGGCCACTCGGCACAAATTATTAATCTATGGCGAGGGAGATTATATCCTCATCCGTACCGAAGAAACGCCTATGCGATTATTATATTTAAGTGGCGAAGCAATTCGAGAGCCAGTCGCCAGGTACGGTTCATTTGTTATGAATCAACCGGAGGAAATTAAAAAACATTTTCCAAAATCATAAATCTTTCATGAGTTGATTAAGCCGTGTTTGCCAATCCTTTAAAACATGGTGCAAATTTTCAGCGTCAACAATCTCATTTGGCGTAGTAAAAATGGCTGGATATGCCAGAAAAGCGTGGGTTTGAAAACCACCTAAACCACCATGATGTCCGAGCAAATCCTCAAAAGCAGGAGCTTCTTGGCTAGACGGATCATATTTACTATTAATTACCAAATCGCCACAATGAGGCTGTTTAATTAATTTTTTTAAATGGTAAGAAGCATTTTTTCCATAGTTTAATAAAGGATCTTGTCCATCAATCTGATTCGATTCAAGATATCGGATACCATCTTTCCCAAATACAATTGGCCCTAAATATTGCGTATTTGCCATCACAAATCCAATTCCAGGATGTTGAATGAGCGATTGGACAATATGGGGAAATTTTAAAACAATTTCTTCCAATGTTAAAGTGTGGGTGGAAAAGTTAAAATAAATGAGAGCTAAATTTCCGGATGTACAAACCACAATATCATCTTTTTGCTGCGGTAATGGCTCTGTGGGAAAATCAAAATAATGATACTCGTTGGTTTTTTGTTTAATTTGTTGATAAAGTTTTTTAGCTGCATGATTCATGCGTTCATACGGTTTAAGGGCTTCAATTAAAATGGAGTTGACATAACCTTTTATCTCTTTTGAATCACCCGCATCGACCACCCGATATTGATTGGAAAGCATATTATGAATGGTTTGTTCGAGCGTTGTTTTATATCTCTGTCTGTAAGATAATCCTTGGGTTTGACCATGGTCAGACAATAAAACGATGTGATAATCTCGCTTTGTTAGCCGGTTAGCTTTATGAATCCGGTTAATTTGTTTATCTATACCACGGAGCACCCCTAAAGCAGAAGGGCTTTTGATTCCAGCATGATGAGCTACCACATCATAGCCCACATAAGTGCAGTAAATGGTTTTGTACCCATGAAACATATCCTCAATTACCAGATGTGTACTGATATCCCTCAACAAAATTGCGGAAATGGTACGTTCAATGGCAAATAATAACCCTCTTCGTATTTTTGGCCTTTTTTGAAAAAACTGTTTTAACGATTGAAATATTTCCCGAAAAAATTCGATAATCATTAAAAACAAGGTGCGAGTAAAGTTATATGGGTTTAAGAAATAATTGTATAGATACCCGGTACGAGTAGGTATCGATCTCATAGAATAGATCTGGCTCATTGTAATTGCTGATTTTATCGCACCGCCAGAAAACATATTACCCACGCTGGAGGAATTATCACTTAATAGGCTTTCACTTTTAATAAATCGTTTTTCTAATAAAGCAGTGTCATTCAAGTGATTAGATACAATTAATTTTTGATTTTCTTTTTCATACCAGCGAAAAGCCGGAATGTCCTCATTTTTTCCATAAATGATCGTAGACTGACTGGCGGACGTTTGGGATGGCAGACCGCAATCCCAACCTTGAATTTTATACTTTTGGGATGATTGCCACTTTTTTAAGGTAGGCATATATTCGGATTCAATTGCAAAATCAAGGATTTCCTTGGCAAGGCCATCAATTTGTAAAATAATCAATCCATGTGCTGTTTTATTTTTCGGAGGGGCAATCCCTTTTTGCATCCGCAAAATGACTGAACGGTAATAAGAATCATTTTCATCCAGTGATAAAAGGTTGGTAACCAGCGTGTTAATCAACGTTATTCCCAGCACCACCAGGATCGCAGTGCCATTATTCGCTATTGAAAAACCGGGAACAATTTCTGCTGCCAAAATCACAATCACTACATTTAATAAAAATGACAACAAACCAAAGGTTAATACTGTGATCGTGATCGTTAAATAAAGCAGGATTGGGCGTAAAACTGCATTTAACAAGCCGATGGCAGCCACCCCCAAAATGGCAGCCTCACCGGAAGTTAGGGTTAAACCTGGCAGCCATTTTTCTAATAATAACAAGGCTATTGTTTCTATGACCCAAACAACGAGAATATGCCGAATTCTACGAAAACTTGGGTAAGGAAATCTAGTAAAGCGAAACATAAATTAATTCTAAACGAAATTGATTAATTTTATTAGTACCGGATTTCACCTTAATTTTTCAATTGATGATCAACTTGACTTTGTACAGAAACCTATCTAAAATTTACCCATTGTCCATAATTTCGTGTTTTTCCGGGAGAGAATCATGCAAAGTGAATATGTATCAGCCTTAACGGATCAACCTGCGGTTGAACCTGTTGGAAAACGTGCCCGATGGCGCACCCTGTTGGCATTATCATTTGGTTATTTTATTGATCAGGGTGAGGGACAAACCATTTCGGTTTTATTCCCTACTTTACAATCACTTTGGGGGCTTAGTTATACTAGTCTGGGTTTAATTGGCACGATTCGCAGTTTGCTGCAAGCCTTAAGCGCACCATTTTGGGGTTTTGCAGCCGATCGATATTCACGAAAAACGGTGATTTTAATCGGCACCGGGGTTTGGGGACTGTGGACAGCTGTTTGCGGCCTTACCCAGAATTTTGGTCAACTGCTCGCGATCCGTGCAATTTCAGGAATTGGCTTAGGGTGTTTGATGCCTGCCACTTTCTCCATTATGGCAGATTCATTTCCCCCCAAACAACGTGGGCGTGCTTTGGGAATCATGGAAGCGATTGGTGTATCTGGCATCATCGTCGGCACACTTGGTTTAAGTCTCCTTGCCACTCCCACCCTGTGGCGATGGGGATTCATCATTTTAGGACTTTTTAGTTTTATCTCCGGTCTTGTGATTTGGTTTTTTGTTGATGAACCCGTACGAGGCGAATCGGAACCTGAACTGGAAGGAAAAATTACCGAGGAAGAAGCCGCAAAATATAAAGCTAAATTTTCGGATATTCGCAAAGTTTTGTCCATTCCAACCATTTGGGTTGCCATTGGTCAGGGTTTGGCAGGTTCGATGCCCTGGGTGGTAATGGGTTTAATGTTTATTACCTGGTTGGTAAATGTGCGTGGATTAACGGAATCTTCTGCCTCCGTTGCATTTGCCGGAATCGTTGTGGGAACTGTAATTTCAAATATCATCGGTGGTTTTTTGGGTGACTGGGCTGAATCAAAAAGCCCCAAATATGGCAGAACGATTATTGGCCAAATCTCTATCTTCAGTGGAATTCCCCTTACCTATATTCTCTTTACGCAGACTGACAACTGGCCTTTTGGTTTACTGGTTGTGTTATGTCTGGTTACAGCACTGTTAATAAGTTGGCCTGGTAAAGGGGCAAAAGAACCAATGATGCAGGGCGTTGTACCACCAGAATTACGCGGTACGGCATTTGCAATGACAACTTTTATTGAAAGTGGATTTGCTGCATTGGTAGCATATTTTGCTGGTTGGCTCGCCGACCGAATTGGATTTACAGAAGCGTTGGTATGGACCGTCCCCGTTCCCTGGATCATTTGTTTGTTACTGTTTTCACTGTTTTACTTCACCTATCCCAAGGATTCAGAAAAACTTCGATCACAAATGCAAGAACGCGCAATCGAAATCAGCTAAATAATCGACCTCGAGATTTCCAGATATTTAAAAAATGGTAAAAGACAGCTGTGTAAAATAACTGTCAAAATTAAGAAATCTCGAGGTTCTTTCTTTAAATATGATAAAGCGATCACTGAAAAGAATATTTGGTACAATTTGGTCATGAAAAATAACAATCCATTTCGCTCTGTTGAACGTTCAGCCGCAGAACTGCGCCCTGTTTCATTTACCCCAAATTATATTTTATATCCGGAAGGCTCCGTGTTGATAAAGATGGGAAATACCCATGTTTTATGTAACGCGACCATTGAAGAAACCGTTCCGGATTGGATGAAGGGAAAAGGGAAAGGTTGGATCACTGCAGAGTACGCAATGCTGCCACGCGCCACCCACACGCGATCAAAACGGGAAACCAACGGTCCAAGTTCACGCAGCCAAGAAATAAAACGCCTGATTGGACGCTCTTTACGAGCTGCTTTTGATTTAAATGCATTAGGAGAACGTACGATTATCTTGGATTGTGACGTCTTGCAGGCTGATGGCGGAACCAGAACGGCGTCCATAACAGGGGGTTATGTAGCTGTCGCCATGGCTTTAAAGAAATTAATCACCAACGGCACCCTTTCACCACAAGTAATCCGAACAGCGGTGGCAGCTGTAAGCGTTGGTTTGTATGAGGGAACACCTTATTTGGATCTCTGTTATCAAGAGGATTCCAGGGCTGATGTTGATATGAATATTGTCATGAATGCCCGAGGTGAGTTTATCGAGTTACAAGGAACGGCCGAAGGTTCTGCTTTTACCAGACTACAAATGAACCAGATGCTTGATCTGGCAGAAGCAGGAATTAAAGAATTACTTCAACATCAGATAAACGCTTTGGAAATCACTACGTTTTAATCTCATATAGATAAAACGTTAACCATCCAATTTAAAATTTATTTATATTTTTTTGAATCCTTCCACAGCGAGGAGAAATTAATCCTTTGTGGCGGTAAAAACCTCATCCTTCACTGGGCAGTACAAATTCCTCTGCCATTTCTTAATATCCTGTTGATAAAAAATCTGGTGTTCCTGATTTAATTTTTGCTGTCCTTGGTACCAGGAAAGAAGTTTGTTTCGAAAAAGAAGATACATTAAAAACACCAATATCAAACCGATTGTTTGGTTTAAGTTTAAATTCTGGTTTAATAACAAGGGAATTAATAAAAACACAACAACCACCAACAGCATCAAACTATCAGGGGAAAAACGAGCCCAAAATGTTTTTTTTGGTGGCGGTGGAGGAGAAAATTCATTTAATCTTTTTTTTGATTTTGTGATTCCCACTTCATTTAAAACGGCTTCATCCTGATCAATAATTGCAAAATATATGGATTCAACGGAATAAACTTGGTGGTTTTGATTACATAATTGGCAGATTGTTTCTGTCATTTGGTCCCTTCAGATAAATTAAGTAAAACCTGGCAAGCAATGACAATGCCAAGCGTGGTATCCGCACCAGACGAGCTGCCCCATCCCGCCATCCGTAAAGCTTGATTAGTAAAAGCACTTTCACTGTTCGTTAATGCATCCGTCATATTCTCAATCCGGCTGTGCGCCTCACCTAAAAAACAACCATATAAAAGGCTGGTACTGATAGACGTGGTTTGTTCTGATGCCATCCGGATAATTTCAGGTTGAATTAAATCAAGAAATTGCTGGTATTGTAAAAAACGATCCTTACGTCGTAAACAATAAATCAAACCGCATAAAAAATCATCCCCGGAAGGAGTTAACCCTCTCCCATAACTGATCAGGTTTTTTGCATTGGATAAGAATGAATGGATATCTTTTTGGAAGAGGCTCTTCTTAAGTCCCTGTATTTGTTGCCAAACCTGTGTTAAAGAAGATTCCACTTCGGAAGCACCATCTGAATAGACCTTGGGCAATAAGCTGGTAAAACCATGATCCCCTTTGATTAAAAATAATTGTTGACTGGTTTTTTTTACCCGAATCAAAAATTCCTCGGCAGTGATGGTGAGCGGCAATGAAGGTTGATTCTGCCAAATTTTAAACTCGGAAAAAGAGAGTTCGTTTAATCCATTTTGAAAGAACAACATACCTTCATCAAACCGGATTTCGAGTTTTTTTCCTTTCTCCCATTGTTTTGGGATAGGATTTACCAAATTAATATTAATTGGACCAAAATCCGGGTAGTTTGTTAAATAAATGGTTTGATACCCTGTCAAAAGGTGGATAAAAATGCCACCCGAAGTTGTTCCAAATACCTCCGCCTGTTGGTTTTTTGAAAGCCATTGATAGGCAATCGAGCCTATTCGATTTTTTTTGACGAAGAGTTCAGTATTCATAGGTTCTAATTATAAAACAAATTTTTTTCCAAAAATACGGCTTGACAATCGTTTAAAAAAGTGCATAATAAGGTTGTCAGACAATATCTGTCAACCCTATCTGATCCATATTTTGAGAGAATTTTTTACCCCATTTTTTAATGAAAAACCTTTATTAATTATTTGGTAAATCGTTCTTCTCGTGATATGATCAATATTATTGTTATGTTCCGAAAAATCAAATAAAGAAAACATTTATTGTTAAATATGATCGTATTGAATCCCATCAAAACATTGGCTCAAACAATACCGTAAATAGCGGTACGGGTGTACTATTCCGTATCGTTTGTTTTTGTAAAAAATAGAAACAATTTCAGAAAATCAAAATAATTTAATTAAGGAGTGAAACATGAAATTTATTGACCTGACAATTCCCCTCGGTATCGGTACTCCTCCCTGGCCCACCTATGAACCATTACAGGTGAAGTATTTTAAACGCCTGGCTCCTAATGGCGCAAATGGACAGTTATTAACTCATTCCAATCACATTGGTACACATATCGATGGTGAAATCCATTTTCATACCCCCGGCAAGGATATCGCAGAACTTGATATGGACTTTTTAGTTCATGATGCCGCTATCGTTGACCTGAGTGATATCGTCGCAGATTACGACGTCTACACCAGCAAAATGATTGAAGATCGCGTTGAAGTAAAAGAAGGCGATATTTTAATCATCCACACCGGATACCATCATTTTGGCTGGGACCAACCCACCGCTGATGAAGTACGATACATGGTTAAACACCCCGGTCCGGATCGCGAATTTTCAGAATGGGCAAAAGCCAAAAAATTACGCTGGATCGGTGTAGATTGCGGTAGTGCTGACCACCCAATGAACACCATCATTCGTAACTGGATGCCTCGCCAGACCAAACAGGCGGAATATGTCTTCCAGAAGAAGTTCGGCATGAGCATTGAACAATTCTACAGTGATGACAAATATCAATTAATGCACCTTGAAATGTTCCCAGAAGGAATCATCCACGCGGAATGTTTAGGTGGAGATATTGACCTGCTGTTGAATCGGCGCGTACAGGTTGGGTTCTTCCCCTGGCGCTTTGTTGATGGCGAAGCTTCAATTGGCCGTTGTGTAGCAATGGTTGATGATGCAGAATACGACCAGTTGATGGCAAAAAAGGCTGAAATGCCAAAAACCAAACATGGTGATGTTTTCAACCCAAGCCATGTCGAAAGTTTGAATAAGATTAGCAAAGAAAACCTCAGCTAATTTTAAAACCAATTATTATCCATATTATTAAAAGGAGAATTACCCGTGAAATATGAACTCCCAACTAAAGCAACTCGTGAAACATTAAACATTGATGTTCGTGAAGTTGAAGCAATGCTTCAAGGTACCGCAATTAAAATTCCCCCGTTCCCAGAAGCCATGCTGACCTTAAAAGACGGTCGTACCCTCTATATCCGCGAAGCAAAAATGGAAGAAGTACCAGCCATGTTAGAGTACATGGAACGATTAATGAAAGTCGAACATGACTTTTATGATATCGTCGGTGCCCGTGTTTATTCAGAAATCTTGGGATGGAAACGCAAACGATTGAAGGACCCCTATACACTGGTTGGTTTAATTGACGGTGAATGGGTTGGTTTCGCAAATGGTCGTTTGATGAGCGAAGACATTAACATCAGTTTACATACCATGGCCTTAGCTCGCGGTGGCCGCATTGGCGCAGCCATGTATTATGCCAAAGCTTACTATGGTTTTGAAATCATTGGCAGCAAAGAATGGTGGGCAACCTATGAAAGTTACAATGGTTGGTATCGCTGGGGTTTGGGCATGGCTCAACCAAGCTACCCATGGCCAGATGTACAACATGAATTAGGTGGTGCCCGTGTTTATTACGTCACCAAAAAATACTGGGATTCCACAGTAAAAGATTATGTCCGCCAAATGGTTGGCAATGATCTCAACTTTGAAGTAACAGACGAAGTTCGAAAAGCAAACGAAACCTTCAGAGTCCCCGAAGAACTTTTGGTATAACCAATTCTTAAAAATAAAACAAGGAGGGTGAAATACTCTCCTTGTTTTATTTTAAATACAGTGCTTGTAAATCATTGTTTGTTTTTCTTATATCAATCCTGAAGGGTGTTATTAACTAAATGATTTGAAAATTCTAAAAAAGTATTTTTACATGCTTTTTAGCATACACAATGCCAAACTGCTATAAAATAAAGTTGGTATGCCAAATGAATCAATTTAACTTATTTATCATATTATCATTTACAGCCTCTTTATTAATGGTTGGATTAGCGGTGTATGCATTCCAATTCAGACAAAATAAAGAAGCAGAAACTTTTGTATGGCTGCTGGCTTTTATCGCCATTTGGACTTTTGCCATTGGGGCTGGTTTATTAGCAAAAAATGAAACATCTAGCTTTCGGTGGGCTATTTTACGAATGGTGGGTGTGACCGCTGTTCCGGTCGTGTGGTTTTTATTTTCCCTCCATTTTTCAAATCGATCAGAGTGGGTTAAGAATTGGAAAATTATTTTATTAGCCATCGTTCCCACAATTACGATGAGTTTAATGATCACCAATGAAAACCATCATTTATTTTTAAAAGGTATTGTTTTTGTCAGAGATAATGGGTATTTAAATGATAGTACTTGGCTGCTCGGTCCGTGGTTTTGGGTACATTTGGTTTACTCTTATTTTTTGATTTTGATTGCTGATTTTATTTTATTAAAAGAAGCATTTCGGTTAAATTCATCCTATCGAAAACAAACATACGCTTTAATTGTTGGCACTATTTTCCCCTTAGTAGTGAATCTCTTTTTTACATTTCATTTAATTCCCAATATCCAAGTAAATTATGATCCTTTGGGTTTTGTGATCGCTGGTATTATTTTCGCAACAGGTCTCTTACAATGGCAGTTATTTGATCTTCGTCCAATTGCTCATCAATTGGTTATCGAATCCATGCAAGATGCGGTTTTTGTGATTGATTGGAAAAAAAGGATTGTCGAAATAAATCCCGCTGCTGAGTCAATTGTTAATAAGAGTAGAGAAATTATAATTGGGCAACCGGTCAATTTGATTTTTCCGAATATTAATTTAAATCAAGGAAGAGAAAAAAGGTTTGAATTCCAACACAAAAATGATTCAAAGAAAGTTTACGATGGCCAGTTATCACCAATCATAAAAAAAACAAAAATTTATGGTTTTTTAATGATTCTTAGAGATATTACCGAACAAAAAAATATGGAAAACCAGTTACTCCAACTCGCAAACCATGACTCATTAACCGGCTTAAGTAACCGTAAGTTTTTTATGACAGAAGCAAATAAAGAATTAAATAGAGCACTTCGTTATCAATCATCCTTTGTTTTGGGCTTTATGGATTTAGATAATTTTAAGGCAGTGAACGATTTATATGGACACGCTGCTGGAGATATTATCCTTAAAAAAATAGCCCAAATCATTCAAAACGAACTGCGTATTTTTGATTTGGTTGGTCGTTATGGCGGCGATGAATTCGTATTTGTCTTTCCACAAACAAATGAGTACGAAGCTGAACAAATCATTCAACGATTGGTTGCGAAAATTTCAAACATTCACGAAGTGGAGAGTCACCAACCCATTACACTTTCAGCAAGTGTAGGATTGATTTCACTGGAAGAACAGCAGCACATTGATTTGATGTCCTTGATTAAGCAGGCAGATGAAAAAATGTATGCAGTCAAAAATTTAAAGAAAAAACACATTTCTTAATAACAAAAACAATTAAAAACTGTTTGATGTAGATATTTTTTTAACTCTTCTAAAGGTGAATCCAAAATTTCTTGGATGGATCATCTCCTTCATAATTAAGGGAAAATCTTGATGTTAACTACGGGGTATTACGCATTCGTTTTTTGTTTGTTTTTTGTTAGGATAAAACCTCAATTTATTAATTTTTAACAAACTTCTTTTTCTATTGCCATCTCTGGGAGGGGCTGGTAAATTCGAAGATTTATCCGTAATTTATGGATAAATCTTCATTAATTTTTATACTTAATAGTTGTCCTCTATTAATTTAAAAATTTTTTATTTGTTTTCAAAACAACGGGAGTGGTTATTATGCAAAATACTGGTTCTATGTTAATTGGGTTTAAAAAAAAGGTCTATCCTTGGATTATCCTACAAGGTAAACGATTTATATTTGCTTTCATTGCCGTGATGTTCATACTAAATTTAGGTTTTTTATCTCCTAAACCTGTTCATGCGGCAGCAGACCTGACCATTACACCAATTACCTGGAATGTAATCGGTTTGGATAGCAACAATGTGAATGTTGGACCGGATACTTTTCCGGTTGGGGCACGGGTTTGTAACACCGGCGACGCTGTCACGGATAATCTGGTCGCTACCTTTGTTTGGGATTCTACTGCCGTCGCGCCGGATGTAGATTATATAAATTTACGAAACGGCTCATTAAACCCAATCATTTTACCTGGTTTAGCCGCTGGATCTCCATCCAATCCAAGTTGTTTTGATTTTTATTTTGAAGTTACTGTTACACGTGATCCAGCTGCTTACGACACATCACGTCTTTATCATATTGAAGTCGAATCTGCGGCCTCTAGCCCCGAATTTGCATTGCTCAGCACACCAACACCGCGCGAATTGTATATCGAGCATCTTATATCCCAAAACCGAAATTCAACTGATAATGTCTCTTATGCTTTGGTGACAGACCCTGCAACACCGCTGGTCGATGTACCTCCTGGAGGCACGATGTCACTTGTTGTGGGAAATACCTATGCGATTAAATTAGATGCTTCTACCGCAACCCAAGGGTATAATCAGCTTGAGGCTTTTATTAATTTCCCAAATACTATATTTCAGATTCTTTCAGTGGATTCCACCTATACTGCTGATTCTTCCGGTTATGTTGCTAATACAAGTGATAAATTGTATGCGGATGCCTGTTATTGGGATATGGATCCAACCAGCGAAACGTATTTATCTTGTATCGGTAGTGATGGAAAAGTTGGCGGCACAATTAGTACCACTTATGTTGTTAAAATTATCAGTATCGGTGATGCTGGGTTTAATACATTAAACACATTAATTTACGATTTTTCCGGGAGCAGTTTTCATTACAACAGTGATTTTTCGTCCTCCAGCAGAATCGTTTCGATCTCCTCATCATTGTCAATGACCAAAGCTTTTTCTCCATCTGCAATAAACGCAGGGGACACATCCAAAATGTCGATTTCCATCACCAACACGGGTGATATCGATATGACCGATGTGGATATGACCGATGTTTTACCAACCGGTTTAATTGTCGCAACAACTCCAAACGCATCTGCACCTGAACCTAACTGCATTAGTCCCACCTTTTCTCCGGCTGCAGATGACACTTCGGTTACATATACTGGTGGTGTAGCTGCAAACAGCACCTGTGTGATCAGTGTTGATGTCACAGCTGCTCTAAATGGTACGTATGTAAATACCACCAACCCCTTATTGATTAATGGTATTGATACCGGTATCACAGCAACTGCAAATTTGCAGGTTGAAGACATTCCTTCATCAGGGGTGTGTGCCAGTCCGGTTACAATTGCCCAGTGGACAATTCCTGATACAACTGTCCCACCAATCGCAACGACCAATAATACCGGAGGAACTGCGGTTGCTTTTACGAATAGTGGACAACATGAAGCATTATCTTCTCTATGGAGAATAGAGGATGCTTCATTAGCTGCTTCTGTTAATATTGCTGCCGATCCATTTTTTGGATTTCAATTAACCACCTCTGATTTTACAGATATTAATATGACATTTAATTACCAGCGTGGATCATTTGGTGCACAACACCTTGATGTATATTATGGCAATAGCGCAACAATTTCTACAGTTGATCCAATAAATCCTTTATTATTATCCGGGGCTCAGCTTATTCCAACAACGACCTTACAAACAAGCGGAGTAATAGATTTCACAGGAAAGACAAATAGTGAAGGTGATACATTTTTCTTCTTATACCCATACTTAGCAGCAAATTCTGGTGGTAACGCCTGGACCGGGATTGGAGATATCACCTTCACCGGCTGCCGAACAACAGAAGAAATCGACAAAGTCTTTTCTTCAAACCCCATCTCAACCGGTGACACCTCTACCCTTACTTTCACATTAAAAAATTATGCAGTAACCGATGCGGTAAATGTCGCATTTAGCGATACTTTTCCCACTGGGATGGAAGTCGCAACTACCGCAGCCGCTTCTCAATGTGGCGGCACAGTAACCGCAGAAGCAGGCTCTTCAACTATAAGCCTGACAGGTGGAACAATTCCCGGAAAAACAACCGGCGACTTTGGATCTTGTACAGTTATTGTTGATGTGACCACTTCGGAAGCAGGCACGTTCCCGAATACCAGTGGTTATCTTTCAGTTAACGGTTCGGTCGTGAACAGCTTTGCCTCGGATACTTTAATTGTTTTGGATCCTCCATCGATTTCCAAAGCTTTTTCACCAAATCCGATTTATACCGGGGAAACCAGCACCCTTACATTTACAATTACAAATCCCAATCCGGACACTGCATTAACTGGCGTGGCTTTTACTGATCTCTTTCCACCAAACCTTACCGTGGATTCAGCTCCCGCTTCTACCCAATGTGGTGGAACGGTAACTTACGATGCGGCCAGTGTCAGTTTAACTGGTGGAACGATTGCTGGCGGAGGTTCATGTACTGTCTCTGTTGATGTAACGGCTTCATTGGTTGGTGAGTATGAAAACACAACGGGGAATGTAACCTCAACGAATGCAGGAATAGGAAATACCGCTTCTGACACGCTCGTTGTGCAAACCACCCACCCCGGAATTTCCATATTAAAAGAGGTTGCAACCAGTTCAAACGGACCGTGGGCTGCTTATTTGAATGTTATTCCAGGAGGAGATATCTATTACCGTTTGATTGTGGAAAACACTGGTGATGTACCTTTAACATCAATCAATATCACGGATATCACATCTCCGGTTAATACAGCTGTTGAAACAGCAATCGCTGAATGTATTTGGCCTGATGTGCTTCCAGTCGCGTCCGAAACACAAAACCCAACTGCAACATGTATCACCGGCCCATTCACGACGGTTGACGGTACAATTTTGAATACAGCCACAGCACATGGAACATATAATGAAATTGAATACGATTCATCTCCTTCCACGGCTACTTATGCAACAACAGAATTAATGCTAGAGAAAACCGCAGTCGAAGATCGATTTACCCAAGCAGGCGATCTGGTTAATTACACCTATACCATCACCAATATTGGTGAAACCTTAATTGGACCATTATCCATTAATTTATTTGATACCAATACCCCTGTGGTTTGTACAGTAGATTTAACAATAAGTGACATCGGGCATGATGCAGATGGAAATTTTGAAAATGGTGAATATTTTACTTGTTCTGCAGCCTATACTGTCACTGCTTTTGATGTATCGGTAGGCTCGGTTACCAATACAGCTTACGCCACCGTGACACCTTCTATTGGTGGTTCCGTCAGAACCAATATGGATCGGGAGACGGTCTTTTCAAACAAGCCTGATTTAATTGTTACCAAAACAAATAATGTTGGTGGGTATGCAATGACAGGAAACCAATTCAATTGGACCTTAAAAATTACCAACCAAGGGCCTTTAGCCGCAGAATTTGGATCCGGCAGCTTGATTTTTAGCGACCAATTACAATCTGGTCCAACGTATGAACTAACAACAATAAATCCTTCAGAAATAGCAGGCATTAGCTGCGCCATTGATGGAAGTTTATTATTAACCTGTTCAACCACACAGGCCGTGTCCATTGGTGAAAAAGGCGGCTTTTTTACGGTGGATGTTGCTGTGACCCCATCTTCCACCGCCAGTTTAATTAATATCGCACGAGTTGACCCAAATAATGAAATTCTTGAAGGGGATGAAGGAAATAATCAAGGTTCAGATGCGCTGAATGTTGTTTTAGACCCTAATTCATATTCGGACTTACGTGTAATAAAAACGGATGGAGTGACTTTAATTAATGCCAGTGGGACGGCAACCACCAGCTATACCATTCGGGTAACCAATGATGGACCTGATACCGTAACCAATGCCGTGCTAAAAGATACATTGGGATCCGGAATAAGCGCAACCAGTGTCACTTGTTCGGTGGCAGCCAGCAACCAATGTGTAACCAATCCCGTTTTGGCCAATCTGATCGGAACCGATGGAATAACGCTGCCGGCCCTGGCAAACGGGGAATTTTATGAGCTTACATTGACGGTTGATGTAACGGCTACCAGCGGCAGTGTCACCAACACGGTCACTGTTACCCCACCTAGCGGCACCATTGATTCAAATCTCACCAATAATACGGCCAGTGATGTCGATACCATTAATCCAGTCGCTGATCTGGAGGTTACAAAAACCGACGGGACAACCTCCATTGATGCCGGTGGAACAGCAACAACCAGTTACACCATTCGGGTCACCAACCATGGGCCTTCTTCTGTAACCAATGCCGTGTTAAAAGACACTTTAGGTTTGGGGTTAAGCGCGACCAGTGTCACCTGTTCGGTTGCTGCCAGCAACCAATGTGTCTCCAACCCTGCTTTGGCTGATCTCATTGGTACCGACGGAATTAACCTGCCAAATCTGGCTAATGGAGCATTTTATGAGATTTCCCTGGTTGCTGATGTTACCGCGACCAACGGAAGTATCACCAACACAGTCACTGTAACGCCGCCCACCGGAACCACCGATCCTGATCTCTCCAATAACACAGCCAATGATGTGGATACGATTAATCCCGTTGCTGATCTGGAAGTAACAAAAACCGATGGAATTACTTCCATAAATGCCAGTGGTACAGCAACCACCAGCTATACCATCAGGGTTTCTAACGATGGGCCTTCCACGGTAACAAATGCCGTGTTGAAAGACACCTTAGGTTTGGGTTTAAGTGCGACCAGTGTCACCTGTTCAGCCACTGCCAGCAACCAATGTTTTTCCAATCCTGTTTTAGCAGATCTGATTGGTACTGATGGAATAACCTTGCCAACCCTGGCGAACGGGGCATTTTATGAGCTTACATTAACGGTTGATGTTACTGCCACTAACGGCAGTGTTACCAACTCAGTCACAATTACTCCGCCAAGTGGTACTACCGATCCAAATCTTTCCAATAACACGGCTAGTGATGTGGATACCATTAATCCTTCTGCGGATCTCGTCATTACGAAAAATAATGAGGGCGATTCCATCAATGAAAATGGAACAACCATTTACACCATCCGCGTAACCAATAACGGACCTTCCTCAGTAGCGGGTGCTGTATTGGTTGATAATTTACCAACCGGTTTGGATGCGACAGCAGTAACTTGTTCAACAGCTGCAAACAACCAATGCAGCAGTAACCCGGTTTTAGCAGATTTAATTTCAAGTGGTATCATCTTGCCTGCTTTGGCAGATGGTCAATTTTATGAAATTGAATTAACCGCCACTGTCACAGCTTCATCGGGTTTGATAACAAATAGTGCTACAGTGACTATGCCTGAAGGCTTCAGTGATCCTACACCAATCAATAATACAGATTCCGATCCAGATACTGTAATTTCTGCCCCACCTAACGCTGATATAGCGGTTACGAAGAGTAATGGCACAAATAACGTTATTGTAAACAGCACCACCACATATACCATCCGTGTTACGAATCATGGACCGGATGAGGTTACCGGTGTGGTTTTAGAAGATATGTTAGGTCTCGGATTGGATGCAACCACAATTACCTGTTCATCTATTACTAATAACCAATGCAGCATAGATCCGGATTTAAGTGACTTGTTATCAACAGGCATCACCCTGCCAACTTTAACAAACGGCCAGTTTTATGAGGTTAGACTGACGGCAATCGTGACTGCAACATCTGGCACAGTAACGAACAATGTTTTTATTACGCCGCCTGAGTCGGTTGTAGATCCGGAACCCGGTAATAACAGCGACGAGGATGAGGATCAAGTTATTACTGAATACAAGCTGTATTTACCTCTTATCACACGAATCATTCCGGTATCAGAAACTTGGAATGCTGCAGTAGGAATGGAAGATCTCCGTTTAGACAGTGGAAATGACTTTGATTACAACGATTGGTTAGTTAATATCGATACAACATTCAATTACACCTCCTCAACCAAAGAGAATGTAAAAAGTATTTCATTTGAATTTACACCATTGGCAAGAGGAGCATCATATGACCATGAATATAAACTTAATTTCCCGGCAAATACATTTGCAAACAACGCAGTTGTTACCATTCAAATTTTCAATCAAGACCACCAATTAATTCAAACCAGGACCGAAATGCTGAATGCTTCCGTTGAAAACACATATCAAATTTTTGCAAAAACAAGTGCGGTTTTGCCTAGTAAATCCAACGTCTACGAAGGATCAGCTTTATCTAGTCCCCAACAATATGCAAATGTAACTTTATTGTTTGAGACCCCCACACCGTTTACTTTTATTCCTGAGGAAACATACGATGCACATGGATCAAATTTGTTTTATCGAACCATTTTACATGTCTTGAATACAGGTGAAGAGATAACCATGGGTGATATCCGCACCCTGGTAGTACCAGTAAATAACTGGGCTTGGCCTGAAGAACGCATTCGAATTGATCTCGCCTATCCAAATGTTAACTTTATACCAGGCATAACTCCAAACTTCATTTTCCCGAATTTATGGTGGAATACACCAAATCAGTGTGTCGTTGATGGTTTATCTTGTCCAAAAGCACCTGCTGATTTAATCTACTTCAAATAACTCATTTTAAGGTTAGGAAAACAAAAGGCTGTTTTGAAATAAACAAACAGCCTTTTGTTTTTAAAACAGATCAAAAAAACCAACCCAAAATTACTCAATTCATTCATTTGGATTTTTGAATACAACATGCTTTAATTAAAAACAAATAATTAAGGATATTGTTTGAGGGTTTATTATGAAAAAAAGGATCAATTTTTCATCAGGCACAAAGTGGGAAAAAATGGCTGGTTATTCCAGGGCTGTTCGGCTGGGAAACGTGGTTGAAGTTGCAGGGACAACCGCCGTTAATGAAAACGGCAACGTGATTGGCGAAGGAGATGCTTATCGCCAAACAATCTACATTTTAAACAAAATTGGTTATGCGCTCAATCAAACAGGCAGCAAATTGGAAGATGTCGTGCGTACCCGAATTTATGTGAAAAACATGGGGGATTGGCAAGATGTAGTCCGAGCACATGGTGAGGTATTTAAGGATATTCTTCCGGCGACAACGCTGGTTGAAGTGTGTGCGTTAATTAATCCAAAATTGATTGTGGAAATTGAAGCAAAAGCAGTTGTTCAGGACGAATAAGTGTTGGCAAATTTTTACAAACCCGAAGATTTAATTAACCGTTTAAATTCCATTGCAAACTCTTTAGCCTCCAAGCCAGATTCTTTAGCCTTGATTGGCTTGGGTTCTGCGGGACTAGAAATAAATCGGTTAGATCAATATTCAGATCTAGATTTTTTTGTGATCGTTCGAAAAGATAAAAAGCAAAACTATCTCTCAAATTTATCCTGGTTAGAAGCAGATCAGTCACTGGTTTTTAAATTTATGAATACCGTTGATGGATTTAAAGCTTTGTATGCAGATGGGATTTTTCTTGAATTTGCAGTTTTTGAGGAATGGGAATTAAAGAAAATTCCATATTCATCTGGCCGAGTTGTTTGGGCACACCCTGATTTTGATTTAGAATTTGCCAACCCGCAGATAAAATTGCCTGAACAAAAACAACCTCCAATAGAGTGGTCGGTGAATGAAGCACTGGCTATTTGTTATATCGGGATCAATCGTTATCTAAGGGGTGAAAAATTATCTGCGTTTCGTTTTGTACAAATCTATGCAGTGGATCGTGTGATGGAATTGGCAAAATATTTAGAGAAAGATACCCTTGATTCATTTGATCCATTTTCAAACGAACGCCGTTTTGAAAAACGGTTTCCGCAAACCGCAAAAATTCTTCCTGATCTAATGACGGGATACGAAAATACACCTGATGCAGTCTTAGCGATATTAAATTTTTTAGATGAAAATTTTGATGTGAATGAACCTTTAAAAAATCTGATCAAAAACTTGGTATTCTCCTCAAAAAAAGACAGCTAGTGCCTAACCCAATCCATTACGAATAGCGATGATCGCTGCTTGGACACGGTCACGAGTACCCAAACAAGCAAAAATATTGGAAACAATATTTTTTACTGTGCCCTCGCTTAGATATAATGTATTGGCTATTTCTTTATTGGTAGCCCCGGTAGCGATTAATTTTAACACATCGACTTCACGCGGTGTTAATTCCTTAATCCGGTCGGAATATTCGTTTTGTTGGTCTGTTTTTTCATTTTCATTACTCAAGTTAATTAACCTACCGGCTACCGAGGGTGATAATTGAAAAACGCCGCGAAAAGCAAGACGGACCGCTTGAGCAAGATCTGATGCCAACATATCTTTTAATAAATAACCACGTGCCCCGGATTTTAATGATTTCACAATATACTCATCATCTTCAAGTGTCGTCAGCATCAAAATAATCATTTCTGGTTTTTCTTTTAAAATTAATCGAGCCGACTCAATGCCATCAAGGATAGGCATTCGAATATCCATCAAAATCACATTCGGATTTAATTGTTTTGTTAGACGAATTGCTTCTTTTCCATTTTCAGCAGTACCAATGATGTTAATTCCAGGTTGAATGGCAAGAAGTGAAGCGATTCCTTCTCGAACAAGTGCTTGATCATCGACAATGATCACGTTAATGGTTTCAGAATCCATTTTTCTCCACCTTAACCATATATATCTTTTGGGAGTTCAATCATGAGTTTTGTGCCTACATTTGATTTACTTTGAATTTTCATTCTACCACCAACCACATTGAGTCTTTCCTCTACGCCTAAAAGACCATAATGGCCTTCTTTTTTTAATTTTTTTGGATTAAAACCAATCCCATTGTCTTCAATTTTAACAATTATCTTTTTTCGAGAAACTGAAATTTTCAAGGATGCTAAACTTGCATTTGCGTGTTTTTCAATATTTGTTAAAGCTTCTTGGATAATCTGTTTTAACGTTAACAACGTAAATTCGGGATAAGCACTCGGATTGCCGGTAAAGTCATAATCAACCTCCAACCCATTTTCTCGCACATTCTGTACGATTTTATTCAGGTCCTCTTCCAGGTTGGTTTGTGATTCATATTCTCGCAAATCTTTAATCGTTTGACGTAATTCTTTAATCGCATCATTTGTCGCCTGCTGGGCTTTGTTTATGGATTCATAACTTTCATCAGCGTTTATAGCACGGTAAGCAACTGCTTTTTGAAGCTGAATATTGACCGCAACGAGCTGATGACCAAGACTGTCGTGCAAATCCCTAGAGATCCGATTGCGCTCTTCTTGTTTTCCAAGAGATATTGAATTTGTTGCATAATGTTCGAGTTGGTTAACCATACTTTGGTTTTGACGCCTTGTCCGGTCATCCAATCGTATAACGACAGCAATTAAATAAAACATCACAAAACTAAATAACTCGTATAAATAACCTATTTGGAAATCACTTCTTTGCCATATCAAATGAATATCCTGGTAAAAAGCATAAAGGACCACCAATAGTAATGGCAAGACAATTAATGGATTAATGTAAAAACAAAGGGTATAGAGGATGTACCCGATAATCGATGAACCAATCCCAGTTGGTTCTGAAATATAAATAAAATAAAAAACAATGATCCTGATCCCAGTTAATAAAATCGTTAGCAAAAAATAAGGCCGTTTGGGATAAACTACCCACTCAATGATTTCCAAAATAATAAAAGTTAAAAAACCACTCCCAATAAAAATCCACTGGATAAGCGATATTGAGGAAAATCCGTAATTGGAAAATATATTTTGAACAATAACAATCATTAAAACCAAAAGGTAAAACAAAGAAATCGGGAATCTTAAGGACTGTTCAAAGTATCTGGATTTTAGTTTTTGCCGGTGTGGTCTCAAATTTTCCATCATGTTTCCTCTACAAGATTATACTGTTTTCCAAGATAATCCAATAATCTCGATCGTCATTTTTAATTAGCCAAACTTCACGTGAAGATTGGCTAATGTTTTTATCCGGGCAGCTACTATTGGATGGCTCGGTTCACTGTTGGTAGATCTCCCATTTTCCTAAACTTGAAACATCAATAAAAGCAGCGATCAATACATAAATTTAAAAAGAAGGAGTTAATAATGGAAATAAAAATCAACCAACAAAAAATAACAGCCATTGTCTGTGCCTATAATGAAGAAAATACGATTAACGGGGTGATGGACACATTAATCAACACACCTTTAATAAGTGAGGTGATTGCGGTTGATGACGGTTCAAAAGATAAAACATCCGAAATACTAAGTGGGTACCAGCATTTAGAACATGTTCATATCGTATTACTACCGAAAAACCGCGGTAAAGGATACGCAATGGCAACCGCAGCTTTACAAGCAAGTGGAGAAATTCTACTTTTTGTTGATGCGGATTTAAAGAACTTAACTACCCACCATATTTCGTTGTTATTAATCCCATTTTTAAACCGGGAGACTGAAATGGTAATTGGTTTTCCAATTCGCAGCGAAACAATTTCAGTCGCGGAATGGCTGGATCCCTATCGGCCTTTGTCCGGACAGCGTGTTGTTTATAAGGAAGATTTTTTGGCATTAATAAATCCAATCCGATATTCGGGATATGGTGTGGAAACGATATTAAACCTGCATTATCGCGAGCAGGGAAAACGGGTGAAATCAATCTTTTTACCAAATTTGATACACCCCATTAAGGTTGAAAAGACTGGTTTGAAGCAGGCGGTTGGGGAATATTTATTAGAAGGTAAACAAATCTTAATCACCAAAATAAAAAATCCTCACCTGGTATGGGGAGCGATCTTTTCAGCTGCAAATCGAAAATAACAAAAGTGTTTAGGTTACAAGAATGAAAAAAATCATCGAACTATCTAAATTATTTTATCCAAAACCAACCATAATTTTTACGGAACCGATTCCTTTGGATGAACCGGTTGTTTTTGTGGCTAACCATGAAAAAAATTACGGTCCAAGTGTGATGCAGTTATTTTTTCCCATCCGATATCGACCCTGGATTATCTACAATATGTTGGATGAAAAAGCATGCCAGGTGTATGTACAGGAAACCTTTTTTGAAGAACGGTTAGGTTGGCCATTATGGATTAGCGAAGTTACCTCAAGATTAATTGCTTCCACGCTGGTACGTTTAATGAAATTTACCAATCCTGTCCCTGTCTATCGTGAAAAACCAGAACAGATCATCGAAACATTTCGTCAAAGTATCACTGCCTTAAAAGCCGGTGAAAATTTGCTCATTTTTCCGGAAAATCCAAACGCGGAAGATTATTCGCTTGAGGTAAAACAATTTTTCGAAGGCTTTTTATACCTTGCAAAGCTGTATCACCGTACGGAAGGAAAAAATTTACTCTTTTGCCCAGTCTCAATTAACCCACAAGCAAATACCATTTCGGTTGGAAAATTGGTGCGGTATCACCCAGAAACGGAGTTTAGAATTGAATCAGAACGAATTCGCAAACATTTAATGCAGCAAGTAGCTGTTTTATATCATCAACACTGGTTAAAACACGTTGTTAACCACCAACAAGACTTACCAAAACAAACAAAAGAAATGGTGCCAAAATATTTATAATTATTTTTCTACACCCACACACTTACCACACCTCAAAAATCGGTGTGGTAAGTGATTTAAACCCTTGACATCACTATGTTTTAAAGATACTATGTTACTATTAACATACAGGAGATAAAATGTCCATCCAGTACGCAATTTTAGGCTTGTTATCTTGGCAGCCATTAACAGGATACGATATAAAAAAAATGTTTTCTGATTCAACGTTCTTATACTGGTCAGGAAATAATAATCAAATTTACCGTACACTGGTTCAATTACACAAATCAGGGCTGGTCAGTCGTGAAATTCAAGAACAAGAAAACTTACCGGATCGAAAAATATATTCTATTACCGACAAAGGAAGTAAGGTGTTAAGAGATTGGGTCTTATCCGAACCACAAGTCCCCCAATTACGTCATCCATTCCTAATCCAATTAGCATGGGCAGATCAATTAACTGATAATGAATTGGAAAATTTACTGAATCGTTACCAGGAAGAATTAGAAATGCAGTTATTGATGGTGAAAGAACAGACAGAACGAAAAAAATCTTTTCCAGATCGAAGTGCTCGTGAAAACAAATTATGGTCAACGATTTCAGAAAACTGGATCAGATTTTATTCCAATGAATTGATTTGGCTGGCGGATTTAAGGAAAAACCTTTCGGCGTAATTATCATAAAACAATGATTGAGAAGAAAAACACGCTGAAAAAGTGTGTTTTTTTATTTTGGAGGTGTAAATGACTCAAAAATTAAAATTTCAAGATTATGTAGACATTGGGTTATCGGGTACAAAAGCTGATGTGGATTTATTAATGGGGTATTTAACTGAAGGGGCTGATTTGCTTAGATTAAAATTAGTTGATAATGCTTTGACACTTATTCGAACTGCTGAAGGTCGTAACCAAATACAGTATTATTTATTTCATGGAACCGATATACAAAGAAACTACGCAGCCTTGTATTTTAAACGAAGGGGCTTTATGAACATTGTTCATAAGGCGTATACGAAAGGGCTCTTAGATAAAGATCAGGCTTTATCAATGTAATCGGGTTTTATTCAAGAAACATTGGAACGTTTCGTTCACGGTCAATTTTTTCTTGTGACTCAATATCATACGGGATGGTATATTGATTGATGATGGTTCTATCTTGAAATGATTCTAAAATTGTAAAGCGGGTTAGTGTATCGGGGATGAGATTGGTATGACTATCAACACTGGCTACATTCAGGAGTAATTTGCCATTCAATCGTAACATATGAGGGTGATGGTAATAATTGCCATGTATATCTGAGAAAAATGCGAATTTATTCATGATCATCCAAAACAAATTGTAGCAGTTTAAACATTATAAACGATCCTGTTTTAATCCATGATTTTCGTCAAAATAGATTTGTACCCTATAATAAATTAAAAGTGCTTTTCAATACCCAGTAGAAATCTATGAAAACCAGTATTATCATTCCAGCGATTAACGAAGAAGAAAGTATCGGCTATGTCCTCGGCCGAATTCCTGAATCTTTTAAAGATGATGTAATCGTTGTAGATGGGGGAAGTAAGGATAATACAGTTAAAATTGCCCTGTCTTTAGGAGCAAGGGTTATTACCGAAAATCGAAGGGGTTATGGATATGCTTGTTATGCCGGGGTTTTGGCTGCAAAATATGAGCTGCTTGTTTTTTTAGATGCGGATGGTGCGGACGATCCCACTTTCATTGATCAGTTGATTAAACCCTTTGACAACCAGGACACACAAATGGTTTTAGGGTCCAGGCTGGCCGGTGAAATGGAAAAAGGTGCTATGCCCTGGCACCAGAAATTTGGCAACCAGCTTTCCGCTTGGTTAATCCGAAAGCTTTATGGTTTTCCAGCTACGGATCTAAGTCCATTTCGGGCAGTAAGACGCCAAGCATTACTGGACCTGGATATGCAAGAAATGACTTTTGGATGGCCAACAGAAATGATGACCAAGGCGTTTATCCGAAACTGGCGAGTGATTGAAATTTCGGTCAGTTATCACCAACGGTATGGCGGAAAATCCAAAATCAGCGGAACGCTAAGAGGAACAATTTTGGCAACCTACCATATTTTACGTTTGATTTTGAAAACCCGGAGGAGTGTTTAATGACTGATTCCGTTATCGTTGTAATGGCAAAACAACCTGTGGTTGGAAAAACCAAAACACGTTTATGCCCCCCATTTTCACCAGAACAAGCTGCCAATTTATTTGAAGCATTAATGCGGGACACAATTCACCTAACAAGTCAGGTTCCGAATACACAAACAGCGGTAGCTATTTCTCCTCCTGAATCTGAAGCCTATTTTTTGGGTATTACACCACCCAACACACTTTTATTAACCGTAGAAGGATCTGATATCGGAGAATGCCTAACAAAATCATTTGAAATATTATTTCAACGCGGATTTAAAAAAATTATCGCCTTTAATGCGGATGGCCCCACTCTACCCTTAGATTATTTAGTAAAAACACTTGATTATCTGGATAAAAATGATGTTGTCTTAGGCCCGGGCGATGACGGTGGATATTATTTAATTGGATTAAAAAAATTGAATCGGCGGTTATTCCAAAATATAAACTGGAGTACGAATTTAGTCTTTGAACAAACAAAATCCAATGTAAAACAAGCGGGATTAAGCCTGGCAGAAACACCACACTGGTATGATGTTGATACGTTTTCAGATTTCAAACGATTGGTGGGGGATTTAAAAAATATTCCTGAAACAAGGCTGCCTTTCACCCGCCAATATTTATCACAAGCTAATTTACCCGGTCTTTAAATAAGCACCTCATGGAACCCTCTTTCCAAAATAAAGGTTTACTTTATTTTTTTGCCGCTGTTATTACCCTGATTTTATTGATTTATGCTAGCCTTTTGTCTGAAGTTGGTTCGGTAAACACACCAAACCTAATATTAATTTTTTACTTGTTCGTCATACCGTATTTGGGTATGGTTTGGTCTGTGCAAAAAAAACCGATAAACCCGGGTTGGATTTTTTTGGGAGCAGTGATATTTCGTGTGGTCTTTCTATTTTCCGATTTTTTACTATCTGACGATGTATACCGCTATATTTGGGACGGTCATTTGATCAATTTCGGTGTCAGCCCTTATTTGTTTGCAGTGAATAACCCATTGTTGGATGGATACGAAATTAAAGAACGGCTGCTGGTAAATCATAACTGGATGGCATCTCCCTATCTATTAACTGCTCAGGCTTATTTCGGTTTTATCACGAAAATTTTTCCACAGTCCGTGATGGCTTTTCGGTTATCCACGGTGTTATTAGATTTATTTACAGCCGTCGTCATCTATAAAATACTCCAACTAATGAAACGTAACCCAAGCCTGGTTTTGATTTATGCCTGGCATCCATTGATAATTTTTGAATCCACATTGGGTGCTCATATTGATTTCTTAATGATGTTTTTCGTAATTACCAGCCTGTATTTTTTGTTAAAAAGCTTTTTAGAAAACCATTCAAAACAACTCTTTTTAAATTTATCAAGCATTTTGTTTGCTGCTTCTGTTTTAACCAAAGGCTGGCCACTTTTGTTTGTGCCGATCTTATTCTGGTTTTGGGGTTGGCGAAGGACAATAATCGTAATGTTGGTTACCATTGCAGGTATTTTTGTTTTTGTTCCATCCGCCGGATTGGGTTTATTTGGTGTAATGGATGGTACGGGGGTATTGGGAGCTGTTCGAATTTACCTTCAATATTGGCAGTTTAATGGCAGCACTTTCTCTTTATTATCCGGATTGATGAATTACTTACCCATTAAATGGTTATCTAATGAAAAACTGGTACAAATCACCCGATTGGTATCGATGATTATTTTTGTTGGTTTATTAAGCTGGGTATCGGTATCTTTTAAACAGAAATTTCGGAAGATTACTGACCCATATAAACTTTTTTACACAACCTTACAAGCCATGTTGATTGGTTATGGTTTGTTTTTGCTGTTTTCAGCAACAGTTCATCCCTGGTATTTGGTTTTATTGATCCCCTTCATTACCATCCTTGCCGAAAAACCACTTCGAAGTCCCTGGTTATGGTTTTCTATCACGGTATCACTATCCTACCTTCTTTATATAAATCAAAATTGGAAATGGGTATTATGGGCAGAATACCTTCCCGTGTATGGTTTGTTAATTTGGGCATTAATTCGCAGAAGGTTGTTTTTTGAATTTCCGGATTAAAAATCTATACTAAAAGAAATATTTTTTATCTGCAACTCCCTTGATTTTAATAGGGGAGATCGTTGCTTTTTTAAACAAAATAAAAAATAGTCCGTAAGAAAATAAAGACTCAATTCATCTAACAATCACGATAAACTAAGAGGAGATGGGAATGAATATCAAGGAAGAAATTAATAAACCAATCAATTGGATTGCGGTTTTAAGAATCGTGGTGGGTTTGATGTTTCTGACCACCTGGTTAAGTAACGTTACCAAAGGTTTATATACACCGAACGGGCTGCTTGATTTTTTTACCAACAATTTTCCCCAATCCGAAAACCCATTAACCTGGTATGCACTATTTATTAACAACGTGATTTTACCGATCCGGAATATTTTTGCACCCTTTCAACTGGTAATGGAATTTGTTCTTGGTCTGGCTTTATTAACAGGCACATTTACGCGTTTATTCAGCCTGGCGGGTATCTTTTTTTTGCTTAACACCTTCCTGGCGACCTTCAGCCATGATTGGCCTTGGGCCTATCTCTTACCAATCTCTATCTTGGGTGTGGTTTGGATAATGAAAGCCGGCCGTGTGTGGGGTGTGGATCGGTGGTTGGTACAAAAATTTGGAGATAAAGGGATAAAATCTTGGTTTTGGTAACCATTCTGTATACGGTTATTTCGGTCTGGTTGGCTATTTATTCATTTAATGGCCTTTATTTGCTTTGGTTGTATCATCGGAAGAAGGCAAACAGAGCAAGTCCACCAACACCCGAAATCTGGCCAACGGTTACCGTCCAACTACCTGTATATAATGAGGCAGCATCAATCACTCGTTTGTTAACCGCGATTTACGCATTGGACTACCCCAATTATCAGTTGGAAATTCAGATTTTGGATGATTCCACCGATGAAACAACCAGTATTGTTCAAGATTTTATAACCAACCATCAGCCCGATGGAATTCTCATTACTCATGTTCACCGTAAACACCGTTCAGGATATAAAGCTGGAGCGCTTGCAGAAGGTTTACTAAGTGCAAAAGGTGAATTCTTGGCTGTGTTTGATGCAGATTTTATTCCACCTCCTAATTTTTTAAAGAAAGTAATGCCTTGGTTTGTGGATAAAAACCTGGGTTGTATTCAAACACGTTGGGGCCATCTCAACCGGAATGATTCAATCTTAACGCAGCTACAAGCATTAGCGATAGATGCTCACTTTATGGTGGAACAGACTGTACGCTCCCGCAATGGATACCTGATGAGTTTTAATGGCTCCGCTGGGATTTGGCGAAAGACCTGTATTCTAGATGCGGGTGGGTGGCAAGCTGAAACACTGACAGAAGATTTTGATTTAAGCTATCGGGCTCAATTAAAAGGATGGCGTCTCGATTATTTGCCGGATGTCGTTGTACCTGCAGAACTACCGCCAGTAATTAGCGTATATAAAACCCAGCAAAAACGTTGGGCTCGTGGCAGCATCCAAACCGCACGCAAACTACTTAAACCATTAATACAATCCGGATTTAATGGTTGGGTCAAATTTGAAGGTGTACTGCATTTAACGCATTACTTGGTCCATCCGTTGGTGTTGTTTTTGCTGTTATTATCGGTATGGATGCGATTCACATTGACCGAAACGTTGCAATGGCTGCCGTGGTTAACCCTCACCGCCATTGGTCCTCCATTATTATACTTAACAGCTGCCGCACCAGAGGCTCCGGATTGGAAACAACGGTTGAAATTAATTCCAGCATTACTGGTATTCAGCATCGGAATCTCATTGAATAATGCTCTGGCGGTATTCGTTGGTTTGTTTGGCCCAATGGAAGGCGAATTCATCCGCACACCTAAGTTCGCCGGTCAGGATCAGTTAATCAGCCAAAAATCAAAACAAAACCTAAACGCCATTGTTTGGACAGAATTAGCTTTAGCTGTTTTTGCCTTCAGTTCCATGGTGTTAGCAATGATAAATCAAAACTGGGGTTTTGTACCTTGGATGTTCATGTACACTGCCGGATATGGCGGGGTGGTTATTATGTCACTTAGGCTTCACCAGAAAACATCGTTCCATTAGACTACACTGTAATACCAACCTCGTATTCCCTGATTCTTTTATCAAAAAAATACCGCAAAACCAGATTTGCGGTATTTTTATTTTAACTAACATAAATTGATTTATAACGGATTGGAATCGTTGAATGAATTTCTACGAATGATATCCATCAGTTTCAGGTCATGTCGCTGCTGTAATTCTCCGTTGATCATTTCAATTTGCTTTCGAGGAGAATAAAAGACCTCACTCCAACCATATCCTGCACAAGCCGTATCTGCAATCATCAACCCTTTTTTGTCTTTGCCCCACCAGGCGCGGTAGGCCTCTTCCAAATCTGGTCGAATATGCATTTCTGGCAGGTTAAAATGGGCAGAATAATAATAATCTGGGGGTAGTGCATTTAAAATGGTTTCAAAAATATGTACGCGTACTTTTACGCCATTCCGGCATTCCGTATCAGCAATGCGGCTTAACCCGCGGATGGTTGCCAATGGCGCTATAACTTCCACACGCTCCAGGTTCTTAAACCGTTTTTTGATTTCTGTAATCGTTTCACGCATCACCAAACCGCTGGCGATACTATCAGCAATAAATGCCACCGTAATGTTTTCATGTTGATGTTGGTCTAAATCTTTATCTTTAAATAAGGTCATTTCCACTTTACGGTTGTAAACTGGAACGCTGCTATCGAATACATGGTGAGCATCCAACACAATTTCATCACAGTAATAATCATAATTGGAAAAAATCGCCTCGGAAACTTGATACTTCAGTCCTTCCCTGGCAATTGGAAAAACAGCAATATTATGTTGCTGGTATTCTTTCAGGCTTTCTTTTAAGGGGGGTGCAGCAAACAGACGATGCATCGCCTGCCCAATCAAATTAGCGCGATTGGCTCCCATACACAATTGACCTGGTAGTGTAATGGTATCCAATGTTTTGATTTCCTGTTCTGTTAACCCAATGATTTGAAAAGCATTGGTATCAACCTGTTGATGTTGTAGATACATAAAAGCTGCTGTGGCTGGATTATGGTAAAACACAACATCGAGATTAATCCCTTCGCCGAGAGTAATCTTACCGGGACGATAAAAGCCGCTTTCCTGAGGGTTATCCTGGTAGGAAAGCGGCTTTTCGAGGATCAGATTTCCGGTGATCTGACTATGATCTTCTTCTTCAAATTGAAATGGGTAAGTAAATAAATCCATTCAAATGTCTCCTTAAGTTGAACTTTCTTAAAGAAACAAGCTGGGTGACAACCACAGCTTGTCCTTAAGATTTTATCACTTAATTGAAACTTAGGGGTATTTTTCGATAAAGAATTTTCTTCACTTATCTGATTTTGGTTTGGTTTACTCTCCGAGATGTTTCTTTATGAAATTCTCCCCTTTAAATCATTTTCTTTAAACGGGCCTTCTTCCTTCATCAATTCTCTTGCCGTATCAACCTGATCCCACACGTTCCACAACAAGACGCCTCGTACTCGCCCATCTGATAGGTAATAAACAACCCCTTTTTTATATCCATCCTGCCAGTCCTCAATAATATCCAGTTCACTGTTCAATTGACCCACAGCTTCATACCCCAAATCGAATAAATCAGAGTAAAACATTGGTACATGAGTGTAAGCAAGCGTTTCACCAGCCATGTTTTTTCCGGCGATTTTACCCATAATTAGTGCGTTGTCTTCATGCTCCACCCGAATATGTTTTTCTAAGGCACTGTGGTAAAAATTGGCCACATCGCCAGCAGCATAAATATCTGGAGATGAAGTTTGTAAATAATCATTCACTACAATTCCATTATCAACCTTAATGCCAGCTTGTTTTGCAAGCTCTACATTCGGTTTGATACCAATCCCAGCTACAATCCCATCCACATCAAATTGATTGTTATTGTTTGTCGTGATAACGAGTTTCTCTCCTTGCTTTTGAATGGTTTTGACTTCTTCTCCAGCCAAAATTTCTACTCCCTTATCTCGGTAATAATCACTGATATAATTTGCCAGCCCTTGCGGGAAATTGTTCGCTGCAATTGCAGATTCCGGAAAAACCATCGTCACCTTTTTTCCAACCATGGTCAAAGCCGCTGCCAACTCAGAGCCAATAAAACTCCCCCCAATTACCAAAAATTTATCTCCGAAATTACTTTCCTCTCGGAGTCTTTGATAATCCTGAAAATTTCGATAATACAATATGTACTCATCTCCAAAGGGAAGATGTTTTGGTGATCCGCCCGTAGTGATCAACAATTTGTCGTACACATATTCTCCACCATCTTCATCACGGACAAAGTTATTTAATGTGTCAATTTTGGTAACGAGTTGCCCCAAAAACAAATCAACATTCAGTTCTTGGGTGTTTTTCCATATCTCTTCAACCGGTTCACCTTTCCAAAGCCCTTTGGAAAGTTTTGGGCGAATATAAGGCGGATCAACTTCTGCACTGATAATACCTATGGTTCCATCTTCGTCAATTGCACGAATACCACGAACAGCCGCATCAGCAGCTATTCCACCCCCAATGATTAGGTATTGATAGCGTTTCATTTTTATTCCTTTCTTTTCCTTTCACAATTGCAAAAGAAAAACCATAACAAACGAACCTCTTGTATCGTTCAACAACGGTTGTGATGTTTAGCAAATTGATTTGTTGATTAAATCGTCAATGAAAGGCAAATCAAGATTGCCACCATTGTATCGTTTTTATAAAAACTTAATTTATTTTAATCGTCCTTAAACTGATTATAACGAGTATCAAAAAAAAAACCGTAAAACGTAAAATCTACAAGATAGACTTTTTTCTTAAACCTATCTCATCAACCTACCTTCGGATAGGGGACGTACCAAGCCTGTAAAGATAAACTTTACCTATCAAAAATATTGAATGGATTTTTATCCAATAATCAAAAATTATGAGAGGTATTGTAATGCATAATAAATCGTGTCCAAAATACAAATTTCACTTTAGTGTTTTATTGTTGATTTTCCTGTTATCTCTGCAAATTTTTCAAACCACACCTGTTATTGCAGATTCTCAAGAGCCTGTGACATCAGCAGAGTATGAAGGGTTTTTTGATGAAATTTTATTAAATCAAATGACAACCAATAACATCGCTGGGGCAACGGTAGCGGTAGTAAAAAATGATAAGTTGGTTTTTGCCAAAGGGTATGGTTTCGCGAATAAAGAAGAAGGCATTCCAGTTGATGAAAACAAAACCTTGTTTTTTATTGGATCCGATGGAAAACTCTTTACATGGACAGCAGTTATGCAGCTGGTGGAACAAGGAAAACTTGATTTAAACGCAGATGTAAATAACTATCTCGACTTTCAAATTCCCGATCAATTTGATGAACCCATTACTATGCATCACTTACTAACCCACACGGCAGGGTTTGAAGATCAATTAAATTCTCTATTTCGAGAAAAAGAGACTGATCTTCTCTCACTGCGTGAACATTTAATTCAATTTATGCCAAATCGAATTTATGCTCCTGGTGAGGTAATGGCCTACTCAAATTATGGAACAGCTTTAGCCGGTTACATTGTTGAAAAAATCTCAGGTGAAACTTTTGAAGCCTATTTATCAAATCATATCCTTAAACCACTGGAGATGAATCAAAGTTTTGTTGGAAATGATATACCGGAAAACCTTAAGCAAGATTTATCAAAAGGATTTGTTTACCAACACGGAAGTTTTCTTCCATCTGATTTTGAATGGACCGCGGCGGTCCCTTGTGCCCCAATTCGGACCACCGCATCAGACGTAGGTAATTTTATGATAGCCCACCTTAACGACGGATGCTTAAACAATAACTGCATTTTAAAAGCTGAAACCGTACAGCAAATGCATAATCAGCAATTTACAAATCACCCATCCACAAGCGGTATGGCTTACGGTTTTTTGAGATCCGAATTTAATGGGCAAACCGTATTATGGCACCTCGGAGAAAGCACACGTTTTATCACCTTGATGGCATTAATCCCGGAACAAAATTTAGGACTATTTGTTTCATACAACACTTCACCGATTGAAGGTGATGAAATTCTATTTGATTTTTTGGACAGGTTTTACCCGTTCACACGATCTGCTATTAACAATCAACCCATTTCTGGTTGGGAAAACCGGGCACAACTTTTTAATGGAATTTATTTACCAGCAAAAATTAATTTAACCTCACCTCAAAAAATGATCGGATTATTACAATCCACACCAATAAAAATAAATGAAGGAAAAACAAATTTATTCGGAATGACTTTTGTCGAAACAGAACCGAATGTTTTTCATCAAAAAGATGGTAATCGCGTCTTAGTCTTTGAAGAAGATAAAGAAGGACAACGCTGGATGTATATGGGTATCCTGGCATTCTTTCAAGTTCCTTGGTCTCAATCTCTCAATTTTATCTTTATCACATTGGGTGTGTGTTTTATTATCTTTTTATCCGCTTGGGTCATTTGGCCTTTTAGAAAAAAACAGAGTAAAAATGGAGCCAATAAACCAAATGAAATCAGCCTGTGGTTAAGTGCATTATTAGGTTTATTTGATATCAGTTTATTTATATGGTATATCATGCAGCTTTTCCAATACGGCTCAACCTTTGTTTTTCCACAGGAAACCATAACGCTGATTTCGACTCTATATTGGTTAGCTGTTCCGTGGACATTTTTGGTTTTGATACTAACTGTGCGGTCCTGGCAGCATAAATCCTGGACAGTCGGCTGGCGAATTCATTATTCCATAATTAGTTTGGCATCCATCGTATTTTTATGGTTAATCTGGAGCTTGAATCTTTTTGTAATCTAGTTCTTTTGATCAGGCGTATGGTAATATCCGAATTCTCTATCAAACAAAATGGTAGAGAATTCGGATAGATTCTATGAATCAACTTTCAGCTAATTGTATTAAATAATCGATAACAGCTTCCGTTAATTGATTTTTATTATTTTGACCCTGTGCACCACGTTCACTTGTTGGAGTACCAAGTGCTTCGGCAGCTGCTCTGGTGGCTTCCCTAGCTGCAGGATCTTGACCGGCACCGCTACCCTTACCGTTTCCTTGACCAGAACCCATTGTTGTCCCATCAATATTTTCCACAAGTGAAATCCCAAGTTCATTATAAATAGTAAGCAGATGGTCATTTGTAAGTTGGAAGGTTAAAATCGCATCTAACTGATCAGATGTCATGGAAAACATAATTTGGTTTTGAACAGCGCTTAATTCTTGAGATGAGGATCCGGGATTTGACTCCAAAACCAGAATAGCTTGCCACAAGGGAAGTAATGTCTTGCTTTGGTCTGTGGTGATCGGATAGTCTGTTTCAGCCAATTTTAAAGTCCCGACTGCTAATTGATTTCGTGGATTTAATGCATCTTCATATTCCACTGAAAAGTAGGTAGCAAAATCAAGTGGGGCCGGTGTTCCAGTCATGATTTCCAATTGGGTATCACCAGAAACCACTTGTGTGTTAACTTGTTTTTGATCTTCATCAACTTCTGATTGAATGATAACTTCTGGCTGAATATTAGCATCTTTTGAACAAGCGGTTAATCCAATTAACAATATGACAAAAATTATAAATGTATTTCTTTTTTTCATTTTTTCCTTCATTTTCTTTGAATAGGATTATTGGTTCGCTAAAACAGTCAATAATTCGATTACTGAAGCAGTTAATATATTTTTTCGATCCGAGCCACTTGAACCAGTATTGGTTCCAACTGGAGTCCCAAGTGCTTCTGCGGCGGTTTTTGTCGCTTCTTTTTCTTCTGTTGATAACCCACTATTTTTACCACCACCACCCACCGCTGAAGTTAATGTACTGTCTGGATTCGGAGTAGGAATGGTTAATCCTTGTTCTGTATAAAAAGCAGTTAACTCAGCATTCGTAATTTGCATAGCCGCAATTGTTTCCAGTTGTTCACTTTGCATACTCAAAATAATCTGATCTTGGACAGCTGTTAATTCCTGGTCTGCTGAATCCGGATTGTTTTCTAAAGCCAAGATTGCTTGCCATAGAGGTAGCAAAGATTTTGCATCCTCTGATGTAATTGGGGTATTACTTTCTTGGAGTTTTAATGTTCCATAGGCTAACTGCGTTCTTAAACTTGCCGCATCATCAAAATCCAAATTTAAGGCATTAGCCATTAGGGATGTGGGTGTTACTTGACCAGATTCTGCTACTTCCTCTATCGAAGATGCTCCAGCACAAGCTGTCAATGAAACGATAATAATGGTTGCGATAATAAAAATACTTTTTTTCATAATGATCCTTCTTTTATATTATTCGTGTCGCAATGCGACGATTGGTTCTAATTTGGCGGCTTGTTGCGCTGGGTAAAATCCGAAGAAAATACCAATAATAGCTGCCGCACCAAAAGAGATTGGAATAGATATTGGAACGATTTCAGTCCGCATTCCACCTAATTGTCCAAACAAATAAGCACCAACGATTCCGAGAAGCACCCCAATCAATCCACCAGCCAAACTAAGAATGATTGCTTCAATTAAAAATTGTTTAAGCACATCCTCTGGGCGAGCACCTAAAGCCTGACGTAAACCGATTTCGCGTGTGCGTTCGGTGACTGATACTAACATTATGTTCATGATTCCAATTCCCCCGACCAAGAGGGAAACTCCAGCAACCCACCCAAGTAAACTGCGAAAGGCTTCCGTTGTGGCCTCTTGGGTCGCTATGATATCTTGCTGAGTACTGATAGAAAAATCAGCATCATAAGGTTCAACATTATGACGTTCTGCCATCAAATAGGTAATTTGTTGAATGATGCTTTCCATATTTTCAGAATCAGAAACTTTTACATAAATGGTTTTTACCCTGTCTCCGCTCATGGATGATGCAGTGATAAATTTGTCAAAGGCTAATTCAATAGGAATGTAAATCCTCCCATCATAATCTATATCAGCAACAACTCCTTTCGGCGACATAACACCAATTACTGTCAGTTTTGAAGTCCCAACGGTAATTGTTTGCCCAATAGGGTCTTGTTCACCAAAAAGATCAGCAGCGATAGCGGTGCCTAAAACCACTACACGAGCTTTCCGCTCATCTTCTTCTGAAGTGAAATACCGTCCAAGATCAACTGGAAAATCTCGGACAATTGGGAAATCAGATGTGGTGCCTATCACCTGAATTTCTTCCAAGGTGATATTGTTCGCTTTAATCGTCTGGCTTGGAGGAGCTTGTTCTGCTGAAACCCCATCAATGTTGATTATTCGCTCATTGATTGCAAGGGCATCATCCAAGACAAGTGTTTTTGAGGCACCAGGCATACCGCGCATTGGACCAATAATCAATAGGTTAGCACCAAGGGAATTGATCTGATCCGCAATGGCTGCCTCAGCACCTGCGCTGATGGCTAACATAATGATAACAGCAGCAACACCAATGATAATTCCCAAGGTGGTTAAAAAGGAACGGATTTTGTTTTGTTTTAATCCCTCCCAAGCAATAGATAAAATTGTTGATAATTTCATGATTGATCCTCTATATACGTAATAGGATTTGTGCTAACAATCTCACCGATACTTAAACCGGATTCAATTATTGCGTTTGCAAAGTCACTGATCCCAACTGTAACATTCCTAAATTCAGGGATTCCGTTATTAATTACCACAACTTGATGGGTTCCGGATTCGGTTTTTAACAGTGCTTGGTATGGAACCAAAATAACATCTTTTTCTTCAACGGCAATTACTTCCACTTCGGCAATTGCACCATTAAAAAACTGAATATCAAGAAGACCATCATCAAAGGATGCCCATGCTTGAATTTTTTTGACCCCATCTTCCTCAACAAGAGATGGGTCGATTTTTATGATGTGGCCAGTCAGTACTAATTCTGGGAAAGATTGTAATGTGATATTAACAGCATCATTCAAAGAAATTGTTGCTAATTCAGATTCATCAACATAAAACCGCAGAGTATAGTCATCTGTATTGGTTATGGTCATTATCGAGGTATTACTTGTAATACTTGTACCCACTTGACTATTGATAGAAGTGATCGTTCCGGTCATAGGAGAAATCAAAACTGTTTCATTCAAATTTTGTTTTGACACCTCCAAATATTTTTCTGCATTAATAATTTCGATTAAGCTTGCACTATAAAATGGGTTTTCCATTGTCTCGATTGGAAGTCCCTGAAGATAATCCAAGAGTGTTTTTTGAGTAAGATAATTTGTTTTCGCAAGGTTAACTTCCGCAAGAGCTCGTTGAATATCTTCTTCTGGAACAATGTAGCTTAAGGCATTGTCCAAATCCAGTTGTGTTTGTTCAACGAGCAGTCTTGCGTTTTCTACTGCGGTATACATTTGTACACTAGGGCTTTTTACTTTTTCGAGTTTTGCAACTGCTTCTTGATAAGCTTCATTTGCTAAATTTAATTGTTGTCTATAGTAATCTATATCTGGACCAGCAATAACAAGGTTAAGATTCGATTCTGCTTCCTCTAGCGATTGAAAAGCCTCAAAAACATCAATTTCTGTTTGCGAAATATTTGACTGTGCTGTTAATTCTTCGAGATTAATAATAGCTTTTTGAAGCAATATTTGTTTTTCTTTATCCTCCAAAACAGCTAATATATCTCCCGTTGAAACTGTATCCCCTAGTTTTACAGGGATATCAACAAGCACGCCTGTCGTTGAAAAAAACATGGTAGCCGTATTTACAGCTTCGAGATAACCAGTCCCATAACTGATTATTTGGAAATTTTCCTTTTTTACCTTTATTGTTTGAGGAGTAGGGTTAGAGGAATTCTCGGCACTCTGAAACATTCCTAGAGCGATTCTAATAACAGCAAAGGTGAGAATAATGAAGGTTAACGTGATCAAAATCTTCTTTTTCATAATAATCACTTTTAACGACAAGGCGTCTCCCCTTCATTCTTGACAATCAATCCATCTCGAACACAAATTACCCTTTGCGCATAAGTCGCAATATCAGGTTCGTGGGTAACCATAACTATTGTTCTGCCTTGTTCATGCAGAGATTTAAGAATTACCATGACTTCATAACTGGATTTTGTATCCAGATTTCCCGTTGGTTCATCAGCAAAGATAATAACTGGTTCATTCACCAACGCACGAGCGATGGCTACTCTTTGCTGCTGCCCACCAGACAATTCACTTGGCAAGTGGTCCATGCGATCTTCCAGACCAACTGACTTTAACCCTGCAATAGCTCGTTTTACTTTTTCATCAGCAGACCATCGTTCTCTGGCGTCGTATAACATAGGTAAAACAACATTCTCCAAAGCGGTTAACCTTGGTAGTAGATTAAAAGACTGGAAAATAAAGCCAATTTTTTCGTTACGAACTTCTGCTAAGTCTCCAAGATCTAATTCACTTACATCTTCATCTCCAAGGATATAAGATCCAGCGGTTGGACGATCCAGACATCCCAAAATATTCATAAAGGTCGATTTTCCAGAACCGGAAGGGCCCATTATTGCAACAAATTCCCCCGAGTAAATATCAATGGAGATACCCCGTAATGCATGGGTTTCTGCCCGGTCCGAGCCGTAAACTTTTGTCATATCCCGGATTTGGATGATAGGATTATCTGCAGATACGATTTCTGTATTCTGGGTAATTGTCTGATTTTCTGTTTGTATAGACATAATGTAATTCCTTACTGTACCGTTTCAATTGTTCCAGTGCTAACAATTTCACCCTTGGACAGCCCGCTGAGAATTTCGGCATTAGCAAAATCTTTTATACCAAGCGAAACAACACGCATTTCAAGTTGTTGATCTTCTTTGACAACAAAAACAGAATAGGATCCTGGAGCTAATTCGCGAACCGCTTGAACAGGAACAATCAACGCATCATAAGTCTCTGCAGCAATAACTTCGACCTCAGCAGACATCAGAGATAACAATTGGATTCCTTGGGGAATTTCAAGAGATGCCCAACCATGAATGACTAACTCACCATCTTTAGTAGTTAATGAAGGATCAATATTAATTATTTTTCCAGCAATCTCTAAATCTTGGTAAGCATCCAAATGTGCGACAAGTCGTGTATCAGGACGAATATATGGCAGGGCATTCTCTTCGAGATAAAAACTTAAAACCATCTGATCAATTGATTTGATCTCAATAATTGAATTCGTTCCAGATGGCTGCCCTTCACGGGCTGATACATTGGTGATCGTTCCACTAATAGGAGATCTTAGCGATGTGTTTTCAATAGCAAGGTTAGCCGCTTCTAATGCTAATTTTGCTTGTTCTAGCTTTGCTATGGAATTTCCATTTATGATATTATTTGCTTCTTCAGGAATGGATTCCCCTTTTAAAAGCGATACATAAGCTTGTGCCTCTTGATAAGTTAATCGTGCATCTCTTAATGAGGCTCTTGCAAGAGAGATTTGATTACTTGTCGGTGGTACAAGATTTAAAAGGAGTTCCCCTGTCTCCGGGTCAATTGCTAAATCACCGGTCTCTAAATCTGTATATGTGTAAGCAAAATTTTCGATTAAGTAAACAGTCTGGTACACATATTTCGCTTGGTCCAAATTACTTTTGGCAGTCTTTAATTCGTTCTGAACTAACTGTAAGGTTTCTTCCGTTGTTTGCGGATCTGCATTAAGTTCCAGAAGATTTTTTTCTAAAATATCAACTTCGATTTCCCAATGGTAAACCGAAGGACTGATCAAGTACTTCAAATTTTCTTCGGCCACTGTAACTTGGTCATAAGACAAAAAGACATCAAGTTCAGCTTCTGCAATTGCTTGTGGCGATGTCATCACCAACCAATCTAATTGTGCTTGTTCCAGTTGAAGTTGAGCGTTTGTATCATCTAATTGTGCTAGAAGTTGCCCTTCTTCCACAATGTCCCCTACAGAAACAGGTATACTTTTAATTGTGCCGTTAGTTTGAAATCCTACAGAAATATCGTCCAGTGGTAAGATTTCGCCAATTCCATTTAAAGAAATAACAATATCCCCAGTGCGAACTTTTGCAGTTTGAAGTGCGGGTTCTTCTGTAGATGTGGGGGTGTTATTATAAACCTGCGTATAATAATAGCCTCCACCGGACATAACGAGTAATATAATAATTACTGTAATCCAACGATTACGTTTCTGACGTTTTCGTTTTAATAAACGAATATTTGTTGTAGTCATCCACAATCTCCTGAAATTTTTTTTGATAAGACAAGTGTATTTCAGGGATATGAAGAAAATTCATATTACTTATGAAGTTACTGTGAAGATTTCTTCTGTAGAATTTTAGAACTATCCTTAAAGCTAAGACCTTCTTCTATTTGAGAGGCATGTAGAAAGATCCTGCGAGTTTTAGTAGTTCGCCAAAACACACAAGATTATGAAATTCACAAAAAAGTATTTGATAAAAATTAAACTTTAAATCTAGTCGCTGCAGCAGTGTAGTTCAAACTACATCAAATTAGTTATTGTTATAAAACCAAGCCAGCTTATGGTGAATTTGCCATAAAAGGACTAAGTTTTTGAATAAGTGATGTATTTAAACGAAAAACAGGTTAATTTTCAATTAAGAATCCCATCACTTGAGCATGTTCTTAGAAAACTGCTTTTGTTCCCTACTGCCCAGCATTGCCAATTGGAATTGTTTCCACATATCGCAGTTGGTTATCGATGAAAAATAAAGAAAAACCTTTGATGAAAACCAGCTTTCCATTTTCAATGATACCGTTTTGAATGGTTTCCAAATAAAATCCAGTTTCACTAGTAAGCGCTAAAATATCATCTAATGAATAATTTTTAGTAAAGTTTTGGGGTAAATAATAGGTACTGCCAAGAGCTTCACTTAGAACGGGGTTCGTCTCCACTCTACTTATTTCACTTCCATTTTTAAAACTGATGTTTAACCCCATTTGATCGTAATACCATATTTCCGTTCGATCTGCATTACGATCAAATTGAATAGTAAACCGATCCGGAAAGCCGGTTTCATTCATAACCATTGTTTGATCAACGCTTAACGTGTAACTTGGTAAATTGTTGGGATCAGACCGGCTAACATAATTTTGAATAAGACCATCTGAATAAGCAGTTAATGGGTTTGTGCGATAAGGCAAGTTACACGATAAAGTCAGCATAATTAAAAGAAATAAAGGGATAAGAATTTGAAGTTTTTTAGTCATTACGCCCTCCTACTGCCGAATACCCGTACCATTGGAGAGTACATATTCAATACCGTCATATCCCCATTCGGCTTTATATGTATAGAGAAAACCATCCATTGTGAATGTAAAACTCATCTCCAATTCAGTATCTGAATAAATATAGTGATTTAAACCTGCTTTCGCAAATGGCATTGTTTCACCCTCAATCGTGACATTGACTTTGCCATTACCGAAATTAAATGTGACAGAATTAAAGATCTCCGAAATATCTGTGTTTCCGTCAGACTCGGTTACATAATAGGCATAAGTACCCTGATTGGCTTGTTCCTCCGGTGTAAGCTCAGTGGAGGCATTATTTTCTCCACGGCAGCGACCATTGGTTGGGTTGGTTGCGGGGGCAGAAATACTGACTTGTACAGCTAAACTGGGATCTTCGCTGTGATTAATGTTTAACGTGAAGGGACTGGTAAACCCATGTTTATAATCGATATAATCATCCCCATCAATATCTCCGTCTAATTCCCATTCAAAGCAGAAAACATAAGTCCCAAGTGGTAAATTAAGTATTGCTGATGAGTTCGATTGGCCTGGAAAAACAACTGTTGAAGCCATCGGCATGGAAGCAGAATAACCCGGAGCAGATGAAAATTCACTCACCATAACGGTCGCAGATTCAGAACCGGTGTTAACAAACTTTACAGGGCGTAAATCGATTTCATCAGATAAAACGTTTTGTGAGGCATTTGGGTCAGAGGAAACGCCCCCGATAATAATGGAACTTCCATCATTATCCGATTGATTTTCATTTTGTGTATCAATTACAGCGGTAGAGTCAACAATATTTGCGACAAAAGTATCAATTGCCAAATCAGTTTGATCAATAGACTGGTCAAAGTGGATGTCTTTTGCAAATGCAAAAAGGTCATCAGAATAACCTGTGGACAAATTGGAAGGGTTAACCGAATCAGCACCATCCGAAATCACTTGCGGAATGGTTTTTACAGCATCATTTTTGTCTTCGATTGTGGATGAAATTTGGATAATTGTGTCTAATATATCGCGTGCTTCTTGTTTTTTTCGCTGGTTATATTTTTTTAAAAGAGCATTCATTAAATCAACCCGATATTGAGCTAACCCATCATATGCTAGTTGACTATCATAATCCAGATCTTTTGTGTTTTTAAGTTGATTAAGTTTTTTTTCGATTACTTCATTTGCTAAATTAGCGATTGCCGCATAATCACCAGTGGACAATACACCATCCATCCTGTTATTGGTTGTCGCCATTATTGCTAATTTAACATAAAAATCATCTTCCTCAGTGTTTGTTTCTGCGAATGCAACCGAGACTGGCAGAATTAACAGAATTAAACAAAGCAAAATAACTTTTTTGGCAACCTTCATTTTTCCCATCCTCCTTCTGATCATTTGAAAAAACCAAAAGATTCTTCATTTTAATATACCAAAAAAACACCCCACACGATTTCTTATAACGCTACTTTGCGAACAAGCGTGCTTTTGTTAAAGAACAAACTCCCTAATATACAAATTTCATTGTATTATTAAATTACTGTTTTTTCTATTGAAAACGAACACAGATCGCATATCTCAAACCAATAGCATTTTCATTATAAAAACCTGCCTAAAAAGTGGGGCGTTAATCAATGAGAACCATGCCAAAACGAAGTAAAAAAATCTTACTAATAGCATTATTACTGGTTTTATTATTTCTAATAGTTCGCGTTCCATTTGAATTACCTCCTGAATCAGGAGATATCGATTTCCGCCCTTATTGGAGCTCCACTTATCTTTTGAGAAATGGGCAAGATTTTAGTAATCCCGAAAAAATGGATGAAATTGAACGCGCACTTACAGGGTGGGACTTACCATTCACAATGATTGCCTGGTTCTTTCCCACCGGTAATTTAATCCTTCTGCCGTATACCTACTTAACTTTTTCGCGAGCTAGTTTTTATTGGCTGATAACCAACATCATTGGTTTATTTATTTCAGCGATACTAATTTGGCCAAAAACCAATAAAAAGGTTTGGATTCCACTATTAACAATTTTTGGCTTTTCCATGACCCTGATTTCACTAAAATATGGTCAAGTAAATACGATGGTTTTATTGGGGGTTATTTTATTTTTGACCTTCTACAAAAAGAAACAAGATTTCCTGGCAGGAAGCAGTCTCATCCTCACAACCATCAAACCCCACCTTGTGATATTAACTTTACCATTATTAATTTTGGAATTGTTTAAGCGAAAAAATTGGCGGATTTTAGCGGGATTTGTAAGCGCTTTCTTGGTCAGCGTAATTCTATTATTTCTCCTTAATCCGGAATGGCCTGCCAGGTTTTTACATCTCGTAAGTTATGGCATGGCAACTGTTAGATTAACACCAACAATAAATGGATTATTCGTTTTTACAGGAAATTATTTTCTTGGAAAACGGTTGTGGATTATTATTTTGGTGGGATCAATCCTGAGCTTATGGTTTTATAGAAATAAAGTTGACATACGAAACCTAATCGATATTTCACTAATATGTGGATTAATAATTTCACCAATTGGCTGGAGTTACGATCAAATAATGCTTTTAATTCCTATTCTTCATATACTAGAATGGATAACTGAAGGAAATATAAACAAATTTAACGCTATCATAATGGTATGTGTTTTACTAGTTGCTAATGGCATTTCGTTTTACCAACGCACTTTACTAGTAGATGATGTCTGGTTCTTTTGGCCTCCCATATTAACAGGTTTATTATATGGGTATGCCTGTTTCCAAAGACATAGGGTACCCATTAAACAGAATAGCAAGGAGGACGCATGATTATTGTTTCAGATTTAATAGGTACACTTACCACCGGTTCCCCGGTACTTGGTTTAGTAAGTTGGGTACGCCAACATCAAAGCAAATTCCGCGCAAATATGTATATGGCCTCTATTTTGCCCGGTTATTTTTTAGCAAAAGCCGGTTTGATCAACTATCAAAAATGGGCGATGAGAACAATGTATTCTTGCCTTCCTTTGTTAAGAGACTGTGCCCCAACGATGATCGACAAAATGGCAGAATGGGCAGTCGAAAAACAACTATGGGCAAAACGCCGTAAGGATGTTTTAGAACGCCTCCAACAAGAAGCTGCAAAAGGAGCGCAAATTTATGTTGCCAGCAGTGTTTATGCCCCCATGGTAGAAATCTTTGCTAAACGTTTTGGCGCAAAAGCAATTGGCACTCCGGTTGAAATTCAAGCCGGTGTGTTAAAAATTCAACAACCATTGGCGGTTAGTGAACAGAAGATCACTCGCGTATTGGAAACGTTAGGAGTGGAGGAAGTGGATATGGCATTTGGTGATACCTGGCAAGATATTCCCATGCTCAAATCCGCTAAAAAGCCAATCGCAGTATACCCGGATGCCGTGTTAAAAGAAACAGCGCTTCAACATGGTTGGGAAATTATCGGGGAAAGATGACAAAAAAGATTTTCCAACCGCTTCTCTAAATTTGTCGATGTACAATATTTTTTTGAACGATAAATTAAAAGGTGATTTCGGCCAGGGGATTGTAGAAGCGCGTTCCTTGTAAACGAAATGTTATTTTTGTAAGATTAAATTACAGCATCATTCAATATTTTAGACTGAATGCCCTATTTACATAAATTAAAAATAACCTAAGGAGGATATTTAATGGACTTAATTACTCAACAAGCATTAGACCATTTGTTAAACAGCCATTCCGAATGGAGTATGTCTCTATTTATGCCTGCACACCGTGCAGGTCGTGAAACACAAAAAGACCCTATTCGTTTTAAGAACTTGTTAAACAAAGCAGAAGGACAACTTGAAGAAAGGGGTTGTCGAACTCCGGACATAAAGAACATCTTAAAACCGGCACGCGATTTAATAGAGGACTTTGAATTTTGGCAGCATCAAAGTGATGGTTTAGCAGTATTTGCTTCTCCTGAAGCATTTGAGGTTTACCGCCTTCCGATTCGATTTGAGGAGTTGGTTGTTATTTCAAATCATTTTCATATCAAACCTTTGCTGCCCTTATTTACAAATGACGGCCATTTTTATATCTTGGCACTCAGCCAAAATGAAGTCCGCCTGCTAGAAGGAACACAATACACCGTTGATGAAGTGGATATGGAAAAGAATTTACCCAACCTAGCAGAAACGCTTAAATTTGATCTATTCTCAAAACAACTCCAGTTCCACACTGGAACCGCCAGAGAAACCGATTCGGGAGAGACCGCAGCGATGTTCTTTGGACATGACCCCAGCGATAAAGAAGAAAAACGGTTGCTGCAATGGTTCCATAAAGTGGATGATGTATTAGGTGAAGTAATTACCAATCGCCAATCACCGATCGTACTTGCTGGTGTAGAGTATCTGTTCCCTCTATTCAAAAAAACAAGTTCCTTTAATAATATTATGGCAAAAGGGGTAGAAGGGAACCCGGATGATTTAAGTGCAGAAGAATTGCACACAAAAGCATGGCCGTTAATCAAACCCTACTTTATGGAAACACAAAATGAGGCTTTTAGCCGCTATAAAGACCTATCTAATACCGATCAAGTTACAACTAATCTTGAAAAAACTTTTTTGGCAGCCTATCAAGGCCGGATAGAATTGGTTTTTACTGTGGAGGATTACCAGGTGTGGGGCAATTATGATGTAGATACTAACAAAGTGCACATCCATAATGAATTCCAAGCCGGTGATGAAGATTTACTTAATTTGGTCAGCATTTACACCTTAAAAAATGGTGGAACCGTATTCGTAGTAGATGAAGGAACGATGCCTGCAAAAGCACCCCAGGCGGCCATATTAAGATTTTAAGTAAAGACCAATTTTTCGATTTTGCACAGAAAACACTAACAATTTTATGGTGAAAAAAGTGCGATTTTGATAACTATACAAACCTTGTTTTATGATATACTGTTCGTGTCTTATAATCAGATTTGTGTTCATTGGTCGCCACTAAACCACACAATGGAAGGTGTCAGATTTTCATAAACCAAGTCTGCTTTAGTTAAAAGTTGAGGAACACCTTGGAAGTAAAGCTTTATGTTGGAAATATGACTTATAGTACCACCGAAGAACAGCTGCGTACGTTGTTTTCAGAGGCTGGTAATGTGGTAACGGTGGATATTATCAAAGACCGTGCCACGGGGAGAGCGAAAGGTTTCGCATTTGTCACAATGGGCAGCCAGGCTGAAGCGGATAATGCCATTAGTGTATTTAATGGTAAAGAAGTTGGTGGGCGTGCGTTGACGGTTAATGTTGCTAAACCTCGCGAAGAACGACCAGGTGGCGGTGGACGATCTTTTAATGGACCAAATCGCCGTGGTGGTCAAGGTGGCCGTGGTGGACCAAGCGGTTACGGTGGTCGTGGTGGTCAGAATGATCGCGGTGATCGTGGTGATCGCGGTGGTTATGGTAATCGCGGTGGTCAAGGCAATCGTGGAGGCCGTGACGACCGAGGCTAAATCATCAAAGCTGAAGTTCGATGATCCTCTTTTCTGGATTTTTTAGACTCCAGCGAGATTAGAAAAAATATAAACAGCCCTCCTTTTTTTAAGGAGGGCGATTTTTTTAAATCACCCATGCTTGATTACAAAACGAGAACACGTTGTGAAAACCTGATAACAAATCAGGTTTGTCATCAGGAGGAGTAAAAGATGAAAAATCCAAAAAATAGCACAAAACTGGATCAGTATGGAAGACGATTATAATACCGGAAAAAGTACTTAAGCTCGTTTATATAAAAAATTGAAGCTGTTTATTTAATTTGATATTTTTATATTCATCGTTTTTTGATGGAGGCGTATGAATACAAATCTTTCCGAAAATAAAAATATCAAAAAACCTATTACAGAAACCTTATTATGGCGAGTTCTCAGATGGGTTCCGCTGTTATTGATGATGATCATCTTGCTCGGTCTTTTGGCTGTTTATTTCATCGGAGGGATGCCGAGAATTATGGCTTGGTATTTGTTTCAATTTATCCCACCAATTTTCGGTTTCGTTTTTTTAGTCGTTGTTGTTTTATATGGCTTAATCCAAAAAAAATTTAATCCATTAATGATCGTAACCATGGTTCTTTCATTAATTTCATTGCTGCCAATATTGTTATTGGTGATTAAAGTTCCATATCCTAGTTCGTTGGAAAAAACTTTCCCTGCCGCAACTGTTCGATTGCCAGCAGACGTTCCATTAAAAGTAATTTGGGGCGGCGATAATATTAAAAACAACTACCATGTTTTTGTCCCTGACCAACGGTGGGCATATGATCTGGTTGTTGAACCCTATCTTATTGGCAGCAATGAATTAAGTGATTATGGTTGTTACGGTACGCCCGTCCTTTCCCCAGCAGATGGATATATTAGCAGTGTACGTGAAAATGAACCGGATATGACACCGGGGGTTTCTTCTAATAATACTCTTGCTCCTACAGGCAACTATGTTTCAATAAAAATGGAAAGTGGCACTTTCTTAGTAATTGCTCATCTCAAACCAGGCAGCATACTGGTTCAAGAAGGGAATACTGTTTTGGAAGGACAGCAACTCGGAGAGTGCGGTAATTCCGGCAATACCAGTGAACCCCATATCCATATTCACCATCAACGCCAGGACCCTGCAAAATTTCCAGTAAATTTTGCTGAGGGTTTACCTTTATATTTTAGGGATCATGACGGTCCCGTTATGCCTATAGGCGGGGTAAAAGAAGAAGACGGTAAAATTATTGTTACCGGTGATACGGTTATGCATATTGGTGAATAAGGTTTAAACTTCGGGGTAAATTTCCTCAAAACTAATCATTAATTCCGCTAATGATTTAATTGCCTTTTGAAAAACGACATCTTTATACCGTGTACGCACAATATTAATAATAATCGCTTGCAAAGAAGGATCGGTATTGATTCCAAATATCACCCGTTTTAATGCTTCGCTTGGATAGGATAATTCGGACACAGCGCCGTGATTTATGATGCGCCATTCCTTCTCATACGCCCAGGGCTCTCCTTTAAATTCATACCAAGGAAAAAACTGGTTATCATCAAATAAATCGGGATACTCATCCTGGGATAAATTAGATTTGTACTGGATTGGAATGGCTGAAGAAAACGGGGCATGATCTGTGCTATATGCCAATACCAAACCACGATGGGAATCTGCATAATGTGACCACATTAATACATTATTATCAATTTCACTAAAACAAGATATCCTCAAATTTAAATCTTTTGGTGATAAACGTCGATACGACAAACCGGTATCAGCCTGAGATTCCGAAATTGAAACGGAACCTTCAAATACATCATTAAATTCCCCCGGATCGTTTAAGAATATATGACGATTCCATAAATTGATCAATGTAAATTCCGATATATCCAAATATTGGAAAAGTATTTTTGGTGGGTTCATAACTTAATTATAGGCACTTTCATCAGAATGGTTAATATTTCAAGAATTCTTTTTTTACAAAAGGATAAAGATTTTCAGTGTAAAATAAGACTTTATTTCAACCGCAAAAATATTGAAAATTTAAAAGGGTTCCTATGAACAACTTTTTTGATCGAGTATATGGCTGTGCTGTAGGGGCTGCTGTCGGCGATGCCCTCGGTATGCCGCTCGAATTTGGACCGCCTCAACCAGATAATAATCCGGTCACCGAAATGAAAGCTGGCCGGCTGCCTGCAGGTACCTTTACCGACGATACTGAAATGGCATTGGCAGTAGCCACCAGTTTAATTCAATCTAACCCAATTGATCCGCATGACGTAGCACAGCGATTCCTGGTTTGGGCAGAGTCCAACCCACCAGATATTGGCATCCAAACCCGACTAGTTTTAGATAAAATAAAACAGGGGAAAACTTGGCTAGAAACAAAACAATGGATGCTTAAAACCCGACCTGATGCTGCAGGCAATGGGTCTGCTATGCGCTGCTGGCCTGTGGCATTAGCCCACTGGCAAAACTGGTCACAAAACAAACATGATACCATTCTACAAAATGAGATCACTCATCCCCATCCGGATTGTATCAGTGCCTGTATTTTTATAAATCATTTAATCTCCAATGCGTTATTGGGTTCTGAGCTGCTCGCCAGCATCCCCTCTGCTTATAATGAAGCCGCTTTTTCAAATGAATTTTTACAACGATTAATGCAGGCGCCATCAAAAACAAGGAATCAGTTAGCCAATTCTGGTTGGGTTCAACATTCATTAGAAAGTGTTGTTTGGTCATTATCCAATACCAATTCTTTTAAGGATGCTGTCATTCAGGTAGTAAATCTCGGTAATGATGCTGATACAGCTGGAGCTATTATTGGCGCAATTGCTGGTGCATTTTATGGGCTTTCAACAATACCCAATTCATGGTTAAACCAGTTACAAGGGTTTTATCCTCCAAATGATCCAATGCGATGGAACGTGGAGCAAATTAAAGATATAGCAAAAAAATTAATGCAACAAAACCTCCTATAATCCGTAAATATAAAAAGAGTTTCCCACAAAATTGATAATCTCTTAAATAAAGGCTAAAATCAAACCATGAATTCTCTCCCCACAACACGTCCAAAATGGTCCACCACCACAAAAATTGTCGTCGTTTTGTTAATATTGTTAGTTGGTGGTTTAATTGCCCGTAAATTTGGTGAAGCAATTTATCCTGTCATTCTTGCCTTAATTCTGGCATTTATTCTGGCACCCTTGGTAACTTTGCTCCAAAGAAAATTAAAAATGAATCGTGTGTTAGCCATTATTCTGGTTTACCTGGGTTTATTTATTTTATTTGGGGCGATTTTATGGATTATCATTCCAATTTTATTAAATCAAATCCAAGTTTTTATTAAAGATATCGACATATGGATTAACCAGGCGCTCAATTTCTTCGCCCAAGATTTTCAAATTGGTTCTTATATCATATCAGGCGATGTGCTTTTGGAACCGATCACCAATGCACTGCAAAATTTCCTCGAACCCATGGTAGGCAGCACAATCGGCATTGTAGGTATCCTGATTGAATCAATTGCCTGGATTGTATTTATCATCATCATCTCCATTTATCTCATTAAAGAAAGTAAATCCATCTTAGCCTGGTTTGAGCATTTGGTCCCCCCTTATGGAAGGATGGATTACAACCATATCCTACATGAAATAAATATCATATGGAGTGCATTTTTTCGTGGTCAATTATTATTGGCGATAATTGTTTCTGTTATTATTACGGCTGAGGGTTTACTTATCGGTTTACCCTTCGCCTTATTAATGGGTGTTTTCGCCGGATTGATGGAGTTCTTACCGAGTATTGGCCACGGCATTTGGCTTGTGGTTGCATCTTTATTAGCACTTATCCTCGGATCAACTTGGCTTCCGATACCCAATTGGGTCTTTTTAATCCTGATTGTATCGATTCACCTTGTCTTTACCCAATTTGATTTAAATTATTTAATTCCGAAAATCATCGGACGATCGGTGCATTTACCACCATTGGTTGTTATTCTAGGTATTTTAGCGGGCGCTTCCCTCGCTGGTGTCTTAGGAGTGGTTTTAGCAGCTCCCACGATTGCTTCATTACGTGTTTTGGGTGGGTATATTTACGCCCGATTATTTGATCAAAACCCATTTCCGGATCGAGTCACATCCGTTCCTCCCTTACCCCCGCCGAAACTTCGCTGGTGGCAGCAGCGCCCTGGAAAAAAACCTAAAATCAGAAAAAAAACCTCAAAATAACCCGCTGTTTGCAGAGCCTTGTTTTTTGACTATAGCCTTCTTGTATAATATACTGGACTTATAAACAGTTTTTGGTATGCATTTTATTTACAGGAGGTTTATTAACCATGGCTAGTGACAAAAAATTTAAATTAACGTACGGGACAATGTTTAATCCACCCGATGAATTTCACACTCGTTATGAAACAGAACTGCAGAAACTAAGAGACAATTTTGGAAAAGAATACCCAATGTTAATTGATGGCGAAAAAGTATTCGCAACAGAAAAATTTGAAAACCACTCACCAATTAACACAAACCAGGTAATCGGTGTTTTTCAAAAAGGAAATGAAGAACATGCCAATGCAGCCGTAGCCGCCGCAAAAAAGGCTTTCGAGGAATGGCGTAAAACACCCTGGCAAGAACGTGTGAAACTATTACGCAAAGCGGCAGATCTAATCGAAGACCGAAGTTATTATATTGGTGCAGCAATGTCTGTAGAGGTTGGAAAAACCAGAATGGAAGCCATCGGTGATGCAGTTGAAACCGCAGATTTGATTCGTTATGCCTGCGATCAACTGGAAAAAAATGATGGGTTTGAAGTACAAATGAACCCCGATCCTTACGAAGGTTTCGTTTCAACCAACCGTAGTGTTATGCGGCCATATGGAGTCTGGTTGGTCATCAGCCCCTTCAATTTTCCAGGTGCATTAACAGGCGGTCCAGCTGGTGCAGCAATGGTAGCGGGAAACACCGTCATCATGAAACCCGCCACTGACACGCCCCTCACACCATATTTGTTAGCGGAAGCATTTTTGGATGCCGGTATTCCCAACGGAGTGTTTAATTTTGTTACCGGGCCTGGCCGCACCTTAGGAAATGCCCTGGTCAATCATCCAGACATCGCTGGCGTAACCTTTACCGGATCATTTGATGTCGGAATGGGTATCTTCCGTAATTTTGCTGAAAATGGCAAATGGGTACGCCCCACCATCCTTGAACTGGGTGGCAAAAACGCAACCATCGTTTCAAAACATGCGGATATTGAATCCGCTGCACTTGGAATTGTTCGCTCTGCCTTTGGTTTACAGGGACAAAAATGTTCTGCTTGCTCACGGGTTTTAGTTGAAGAAGAAGTTCATGATGCGTTGGTAGAAAGATTGGTAGCATTAACCAACAAACTCTCAATTGGTGATCCAACCAATAAAGCAACCTTTATGGGGCCTGTCATTAACAAAAGCGCTTATGAAGATTATCAAACCTTTGTAAAAGACCTGGGTGAATCCGGTGAAATCGTAACCGGTGGTAAGGTTTTGAAGGAAGATGAATTCGGTCAAGGTTATTTTGTCGCTCCAACTTTGGTTACCGATGTACCCTTTGATCATCCATTATGGAAACAAGAAATGTTTTTGCCCATTACAACCATTGGTAAGGTTAAGTCTTTAGAAGAAGCTATGAAAATCGCTAATGATGTTGATTATGGCTTAACTTCTGGTTTTTATGGTACACCAGAGGAGGCAAATTGGTTCTTTGATCATATTCAAGCTGGTGTAAACTATGCGAATCGACCACAAGGAGCAACCACTGGTGCATGGCCTGGATTCCAACCATTTGGCGGCTGGAAGGGCTCAGGCGCAACGGGAAAAAATGCTGGTGGAGTGCACTATTTACAGATGTATATGCACGAACAGGTGTATAATATTGTAAAGAAAGCATAACTCATTTAAATCAACCTGGCAGGATTCAATGCCTGCCAGGTTCAACGAATATTATGGAATTCACAAATCGCATCGGTGTCTTCTTTCTGTGGATCGGGGCACTCAATCTCCTCTTATTTTTCTTTTCATCCATTGCAGAAACTGCAAATATGAATTTACTAATTGCAGGTTTTTTATTAATCGTTTTTGGGGCAATGTTATGGTTAAAGAATCCAACGGAAAAGCCAAAAAGCAACCGCTTTCGTTTGCTGCGATCTAAAAAATCAAAAGACAAAAACAATAGTTCACCAAAACCCAGCAATAAAGACTCCGCAAAACCTCAGAGCGCTCAAAAAAAATAGCGGCTCTGTTTGTTTAAAAAACCAAAATCTTACACAGCATCGGATGAAAAAATGTCAAAACTCTGTTCATTAAAAGAAGCAATCCAAAACAATGTGCATGATGGTGATCTTTTGTATGCCGCGGGATTTACCCATTTAATCCCGTTCGCCGCTGCTCATGAAATCATTCGTCAGGGAATCAAAGACCTGACCGTAGCCCGAGCTACACCCGATTTGATCTATGATATGCTCACGGCAGCCGGATGTGTGAAAAAAATTATTTTTTCCTATATGGGTAACCCAGGTGTTGGTTCATTAAGGATTATGCGAAAAGCAATTGAGGAAAAACAAGTCGAATGGGAAGAATATTCTCATTATGGCATGATCTCACGGTTGCAAGCAGGAGCTACGGGCCTTCCGTTTATTCCAATGAATCCTACAGCCGCACCAAGCCTGGAAAAAGCCAATCCCAATATCAAACGTCTGGTCGATCCTTATACTCAAAAAGAAGTAATCGTTGTTCCTCCTCTTCTCCCGGATGTCGCTATCGTCCATGTTCAACGGGCTGATATTCACGGGAATGCACAAATTTGGGGTATTGTTGGTGAACAAAAAGAAGCCGCCTTTGCTTCCAAGCGCGTCATCGTGACTGCGGAAGAAATCGTTGATGAGACTGTTATTCGTAGTGATCCCAACCGCACCGTTATTCCTTCCTTTGTCGTATCTGCCGTTTGTCATGTCCCCTTTGCCGCTCACCCGTCGTATACCCAGGGATACTATGATCGCGATAACCCTTTTTATTTGGGATGGGACGAAGTCAGCAAAACCGATGAAAGCATCAAAGCCTGGCTTGATGAATGGGTATATGGTGTAGCGGATCGAGAGACCTACTGGCAAAAATTAGGAGATGAAACGCACGAACGGTTACATGTCAAAGATAATTTCAGCGCACCGATTAATTATGGAGATTACTAAAATGGAATACAGCAACTCTGAACTTCTCACCGTAAACGCTGCCCGCTTATTGCGGGATGAAGATGTTGTATTTGTGGGTGTTGGTTTGCCAAACCTGGCATGTAATCTCGCAATGCATACCCATGCCCCGAATCTGGTAATGATTTACGAAGCCGGGGTAATTGGTGCCCGGCCTTCACGTTTACCATTATCCATCGGTGACCCCACCCTGGTTAGCGGTGCAACCGCTGTATGCAGCATGTACGATATTTTTAGTTTTTATCTTCAACGTGGTAATGTGGATGTAGGCTTTTTAGGCGGCGCACAAATTGACCGTTTTGGTAATATTAACGCTACGGTCATTGGTGATTACGAAAACCCCAAAACCCGTTTACCAGGCTCCGGCGGTTCAATGGAAATCGCTGGTTGGGCAAACCGCTGTTATATTATTACGCCACATCAAAAAAGGCGTTTCCCTGAAAAAGTTGACTTTATCACTTCAGCCGGTTTTCTAAATGGGCAAGGTGAACGCCAAACAAGTGGCGCCCGTGGTGGTGGACCACAGGCTGTCGTTACCCACTTATGTATCATGACACCGGATGAAACAGGTGAATTAACGCTAACTGCACTTCATCCTGGGGTGACGGTGGAAGAAGTTCAACAAAATACGGGTTGGTTATTAAAATTAGCACCAAAAATAACCGTCACAGAACAACCAACATCCGAAGAATTAAGAATCTTACGAGAAGAACTAGATCCCGATGGAATATATCTTAAATGAAAAATGAGGCACAAAAAAAAGTTGAAGTCTTGGTTACGGTCCCCCTAAATGAAAACCTGATCGAGTCTTTAAAAAACGTTTCCCCCAAGTTAAATATAACAGTCCAAACGGCAAAAAACCTCCAAGATATACCTAACGAAGTTTTGAAAAAAACAGAGGTGCTGTTTACAGATCAGTTCATACCTGATTCAGCAATTACGCCTAATTTGCGCTGGATACAATTTAATTATGCCGGGCTCGACTTTTTATTGGATCATCCAATCACCCAAAACAGTGATATAAAACTGACATCCTTAAGCGGTGCAGCAGCCCCCCAAGTTGCAGAATATATTTTAACCATGATGTTATCTTTGGGACATAAAATTCCTGCCATCATGAGGCACCAGCGTAATCGGGAATGGCTGCCAGATCGTTACACCCGCCTTGTTCCAACCGAACTTCGCGGAAAAACCCTTGGCGTGGTAGGTTACGGCAGTATCGGACGTGAAATTGCTCGACTGGTACAACCGTTTGGTGTTAAAGTTATGGCTAGTAAACGGGATGTCATGCACCCGGAAGAAAGCGGTTATACACCGGAGGGTCTTGGAGACCCTGAAGGAAATCTTTTTACCCGGTTATACCCGATCCAGGCAATTAAATCTATGTTTAAACTTTGTGATTTTGTTGTTATTTCTCTGCCTAAAACAAAAGAAACGATTGGTTTGATTTCCGAAGCCGAATTTGGTGCAATGAAACCCGAAGCATTTTTTATTGATGTTAGCCGGGGAGGCATTACCAATAGTGAAGCCTTACGTACCGCCTTGTTAGAAAAAGAAATTGCTGGTGCAGCTTTGGATGTATTTCCTGAAGAACCCTTACCAAAAGATAGTCCACTATGGGAAACCCCGAATCTGATCATCAGCCCGCACATTAGTGGTATTAGTAGTAAATACAATGAAAGATCAGTTTCCTTGTTTATAAAAAACCTAAACCTTTATTTAGAAGATTGCCCTTTATTAAATATATTTAACCCCGTTACAGGTTATTAAGTTCAGAGAGGCGGCTGTTTGATTCAAAAAAACAGATCATTTGACGTGATCCTCTTTGATTTAGGGGATACACTTATTTATTTTGATGGGAAGTGGGAAAAAATGTTGATTCAATCCAACCTGGCCCTTTTCCATAGTCTTATTGAACAGGGCATCCAGGTTGAGAAAATAGCATTTTTAACGGCATTTTCAAAGCAAATGCAGTGGTATTACAAACAAAGGGAAATTACATATATTGAATATACCAGTATTGAAATGTTAAAAATCACGTTGGAAAAACTGGGGGTCGGAAAAATTTCGGATTCAACCATAGAAACTGCTTTGGTCGAAATGTATCGTGTTTCCCAAAATCATTGGTTTCTCGAAAAAGACGCCTATGAGATCCTTACCTGGTTAACTTCACAAGGTTACCGGTTGGGTTTAATCACAAACGCCAGTGATACAATTGATGTAAATACCCTATTATCAAAATACCAATTGAATCAATATTTTGAAAAAATCATAATATCCGCAGCCTATGGGCTGCGAAAGCCTCATCCCGCCATTTTTAACGAGGCAATTCAGTATTTTGAATATCCGCAAGAGTCCTATCTAATGGTAGGTGACAAATTAGCAAACGATGTATTAGGCGCGCAAAACGCTGGTATCCATAGTGCCTGGATCAAACGGCGCGGTAGAACCGAGTTTAATCAGCAGCACCGCCACATCCAACCAGACTATCAATTGGAAACTTTATTGGACCTTAAAGAAATCGTATGATTTCCGTGGTTAGATATTTCTGCCTAAAGGAAGGCTAATCAAGACTTCTAAAACGAGGAAAATAGTCAAATCAAAGCAACGAAACTGATAATACCCCAATCCTATATCATCCACTTTTGATCAAACCAATCCACCACATGATCTTCCAGATCATCCATATCGATTTCTGTTTCAAATTCTACTTTTCCCCGCACTGAAACCCCGACGGAATGTACCATCTCTTTATTTCCACATACCAAATGATGCCACCAGGGCAAGTCCTTTCCCTCTGCTAATAAACGATACGCACAGGTAAACGGCATCCAATCCAATTCTTTTACCAGATCAGCATCCAATTTTAAGCAAGTCGGCACTAAGGTTGTACGATTAACGTAGTCGGTACACTGACAGGTTTCCTCATTGAACAATTTACAAATTACGTTTGTGGTAAACAATTCCTCTGTATCATCATCAATCAAACGGAACAAGCAGCATTTACCACACCCATCACACAAAGATTCCCACTCCTGGGTGTTGAGTTCTGCTAACGATTTACTTTTCCAAAATGGGGTTTGATTTTCCATTTACGATTACCTGGTTTATCTAAATTTTTATGACTATTCTTGAATAGCAAAAGTGTAACACAAAACTTGATGCTTTTTGTTTGCCAATTCACCATTTCACAGGTAAGATAAATAAGAAATGAACCAGACAAAAACACCCAAAGTTTGCCTGATCCTTTTAACCCACTGTTATGGAGTAATTCTATGAATTCACTTAGCATTGGCGTGATTGGTAGTTCCTTAAAAGAAAACGAAAAACGGGTTCCAATTCATCCGGAGCAAATTGATTGGATCAATGTTTCCACCCGAAAAAAACTTTTTTTTGAGGAAGGATATGGAAAGCCGTTTCAAATTCAAGATGAGCATATAGCCGATTTATGCGGTGGTATATTATCCCGTCATGAGGTATTTGAAAAATGTGATGTAATTGTTATTCCAAAACCCGTTGAAGCGGATCTGCCATACATAAAACCTGGTAAAACCCTTTGGGGTTGGCTGCACTGTGTTGAGGAAACCTGGATTACCCAAGCCGCAATTGACTTGAACCTGACAATGATTGCTTGGGAATCGATGCATAAATGGAATCGCAAAGGTGAGTTTCAATATCACGTTTTTCATAAAAACAATGAAATTGCCGGATATGCCGGTGTGTTAGATGCCCTTAGGCTGCGCGGCATAGATGGACATTATGGTGTCAACCAACGGGTTATGATTGTAGGCTCCGGATCTGTCAGCCGAGGCGCTTTACAGGCTTTAAAAGGACTAGGATATAAAGATATTCATATCTACACCCGGCCTTCTCATACATTTATCGCCCCACAAACCTATGATACAACCTACCACCAATTAGGTTTTGACCAAAATGGTGAGTTGATTGCGATCCATACTGATCGCAGTCGGAACCCATTAATTGATGAGATTGCCCAGGCAGATATTATCGTAAACGGTATCCGGCAAGATTTAATCAATCCAATCATGTTTATGAAGATGGAAGAAATTAACCGTTTAAAACGCGGTGTATTGATTATTGATATAGCCAGAGATGAGGGAATGGGATTTCCATTTTCACGCCCTACCTCCTTTCAAGAACCCATTCTGCCAATTGCAGAAGCATGGTATTACGCGGTTGATCATACCTCCTCCTATTTATGGAACAATGCCTCGTGGGAAATTTCAAAAAGCCTGCTGCCTTATCTACCCACCATAACAAAAGGTAAATCTTCCTGGGATAAGGATGATACAATTCAACGCGCTATTCACATACGCGATGGCCATATCTGTAACGAGCGTATATTACGGTTTCAAAACCGGTCGGCTGATTATCCTCATAAAATCCTAAAAAACCCTGAATAAGTCTGGCCGCCCTTCCCGAAACAGGTTTTATTTGAGAAAATCTACTATCTCAATTAACCTGGAAGCATCATGTTAAAAAACCCCCGACCATTAACCAGAATTCAAGCCGATTTACTCTTATTGTTAACCTCCTTTGTTTGGGGCAGCGGATTCATTGCCCAACGAGTAGCAGCTCCACACATGAGCATCTACTTTTATAATGGGGGTCGCTTTTTATTAGGTGCACTTTTAATTCTCCCCTTAATCAAGTTCAGGTTAACCATACATAAAAAAGATGCCCTTGGCGTCTTTGCCGCCGGTTTATTATTGTTTTCGGCAGGCGCATTACAACAAGCTGGTATGCGTACCACCACAGCAGCCAATGCCGGATTTATCACCGGTTTATATGTAATTTTTGTTCCTTTTTTCCTGCTGCTCTTTTGGAAACAAAAACAAACCTGGAATGTTTGGTTAGCTGCATTTGTGGCAATTCTGGGAATGTTATTATTGAGCAATGGCGGCGAATTTAAAATGGCTATTGGTGATCTACTCGAGTTAGCAGGAGCCGTATTATGGGCCTTACATGTCATTGTGGTGGGCAGATCCGTTCAACATACGCCTGCGCTTCATTTTGCAGTGGGGCAGTTTTTTATATGTGCTTTTTTTAGTTTTTTAACAGGTTTTATCATTGAACCCGCAGCCATTCAACAAGTGCCCAATTTGTGGTGGACGATCGTATATAACGGGATTGCCTCTGTTGCGATTGGATTCACTTTGCAAGCTGTTGGTCAAAAATACGCTCCCCCAACCGATGCAGCTTTAATCTTAAGTATGGAATCTGTGTTCGCCGCTGTATTAGGCTTTTTATTTTTACGAGAATTATTAACACTCGAACAATTAATCGGCAGTGTTTTGGTTATGTCCGCAATTGTTTTAGCACAGGTGCGTGTTAAAAAAGTGAAACACATTTAGCAACTTTACAAGCGGTTTTTACGTATATAAAACATACAAAGAAACCAACCGGAGGATTATATGCAAAATCGGACAACCTTAGTGATTGGGATCGGATTGATTACTTTAGGAATTATAGCGATCTTTAATACATTATTCCAAATCAATCTTTGGTCAATTTTACTGCCGTTATTAATCATTGGTATTGGACTTTTGATCGTTTTTCGTCCAAAAACCTTAGATGCAAACACGAACTTTATTTTTAAACCACTTGGTGATATTGATTTTCGAAATAGTTGGCAGGTTTCTCCACAAGAAATTTGGTTTTTTGTTGGATCTGTAGAACTGGACTTTAGTCAGGCAATTATTCCTGAAGGTATTACCCAAATCAAATTGTTTAGTTTCGTTGGAGATATCCGCATCCGAGAACCACAATCAGCGGGATTAAAAGTCAGCTCAAAAGCATTTATCACGGATAGCAAAGTTCTTGGGCATAAACAAGATCACTTCTTGAGCACATTAAATTACTCCAATCCGGATTATAACAATCAATCCAAAAAAGTAATTGTGGATTCCTGGTTTTTTGTTGGAGAAATTCGGGTAGAATCTTAAGCATAGTTTCTTAAGGAGATCCGATGACATCAATTAAAAAAACCAGAAAATTCAAACCCGTTTTAAGCCTGGATTTTGATGGGGTTTTGCATTGGTACCGCAATGGCTGGAAAGGTGCAGCAGTGATTGACGATGACCCCACCCCAGGAGCAGTTGAATTCGTTACCAATGCCCAGAATTATTTTAAAGTGGTTATTTACAGTTCACGCAGCAATCAACCGGGTGGTACCGAAGCCATGCAGGCCTGGATGAAAAAACATGGTTTTCCAGAAGTTGAGTTTGCAAAGGAAAAACCAAAAGCCTTTTTGACAATCGATGATCGAGCCATTAATTTTCAAGGTAAGTGGTTTGACCCGCAAGAATTATTAAAATTTAAACCATGGAACAAATAACCAGCAAATGATTTATCTAGCGATCAAATATCATCCGGATAATAAAAATAAAGATTTGATTCTCTCCATCTCTGATACTTGCAAATCCATAAATCTGGATTGTATAAACATAATGCAGCACGTAGAAAAATGGGGAGATTTTTCTTTTGATCCACAGGAGTTAATGCGAATATCTTTTGAAACCATTCGCAAATGCCAATTTGTTTTAATTGAATTTTCTGAAAAAGGAGTTGGGATCGGTTTAGAAGCAGGATATGCATACGCTCTGAACATACCTGTTTATGTCATTCACCCACCTCATGTGGAGGTTTCTAATACTTTAAAAGGCATCGCTACGGCCATTTTTCCATATGAATCGGTAAAGACGCTACCATTGGTTCTGAAACAAATCAAAGATCACTTTTACAATTCTTTTGAAAACACATATTGATCCATATCCGCTACCGGATAATAACCAATTTGTTGGTAAATTGCATTAGAAATTGGATTTGAAAGATCCGTGAATAAAGCGCAAAACGTAAACCCTTGATTTAATAAATTTTGACTTAAAACTGCAACCAGATTTGATGCGTAACCCTTTCCTCGTTTTTCTAATGGAGTAAAGACGAGACTAACTACAGCACCATGATTTGTCTCTCTTGTTTTCGCTGCCATACTTACAAGGTACTCATCTTCCCAGACAAATAAATTCCCCGTTTGGATTTGTAAGTCAACTAGTTTTTCTGCCCGTTCAGGGTCTTCTTCCCCCATAGCTTCTTTCATAAATTGGATAGTCCAATCAAGTAGAATCGGTTTATCCTGCTCTGTTGCTTTACGATAACTACCTGGACTAGGAATGGGTTTGAATACCCGATCTAACCGGTAAATCCGCTGTCGCATTCCGATTTCAGGTTTTAGTGCTCCACGATGACCCCACAAGTGTGCAAAAGCTGCGGAAAGCGTTTTTTCGCAGTTTACGCCGTGTATGGATATCCCCTTCTGCCACAAATCATCAGCGAGCATATCCAGTGCGGCTGATGGATATTCCTGTGTAGATACCAGTAACAAATCTCTTGGTGGAGTGGTCATAAAAGCCAATAAGATAACTTGATTTTCCTCATAGACCGCAGTCATTAATGGCTCTTTTTCATAATAATTGGGATTCTCAACAACCCGTTTTACCAAACTCAGTAAAAGATTATAACGTGCTTCCTGATCACCAAACAATTTCAAAACAAGGGTTAAAAATTGATCCGGATCAATATAATGAACAAGTTTCATGGAATTTAGCCTTTTTAATTGATAACAATTCCTGTCACAAATTAATAATAAGTAAATTTTATCCAAAAAGCAGCTAAACTTTTGACGATCTTAATTCTGCTAGTTTTATAATGGATTAGATTAAATTATACAGTAGAGGAAGTATGTCCACACCCCAAAAATCAACGCCAAAGATCTTAACCTATCTATTCTTAGGATTCATAACTGGCCTTGCCGGGCTGTTTTTTTTGTTTTTGATTCTATTTCAAATCAATAATCTCCCTATAACAATAACTTCGATTAGTATCTTACATAGTTTTTCTCCATGGGTTTGGCTGATTTATCTTACACCAATATTTTTTACCGTTTTATCTTATTTCTATTGGGTGGAAAAAAACAAAAATTTCGACACCTTTCAAACACTGGAAGCATTAATTGGAACGCGTGCTGCTGAAATCGAAGGGATAAATAAAGCCCTAGAAAATGAAGTGTTGGAACGTCAGCATATCGAAGAAACGATCGGAAGGGCAAAACGGACTTGGGAAGCAACCTTTGATGCAGTTGAAGATATGGTAATCGTTGTTGATCCGAATGGTGCGATTTTGCGGTGCAATCAAGCAGTTATTAAAAATCTAAATACCACCTATCAAAAAATTATTGGAAAAGATTTTGGATTAACTTTCTTCCTTGATGAAACGATCGATCTCACAACATATACTTCAGAAGGCTCTGAAATTCAAATTCCCATTATGGAAGGATGGTTTCTGGTTTCAAAGTATCCTGTTCCATTGGAAAAAGATTCCATAGGCTCCATTTTTGTGTTTAGCAATATCACAAATCAAAAATTAGCAGAAACCGAGATTCTACGTCAGAAACAGTTTTTTGAAACCCTGTTTGAGAATAGCCCGGTAGCCATTGTCACCCTTGATTCAGAAGAAAATATTGTGTCCTGCAACCCAGCCTTTGAAGATTTATACGGTTATACAAAAAATGAAGTGCTGGGTAAAAACCTTGACCGTTTGGTAACCACGGAAGAAATTTATAATCAAGGGGAAGCAATAACCAAACAGGTTATGAACGGCTCACGTGTAAACCGGTTTGCTACTAGAGTTCATAAAGATGGCAGCAAAATCGAAGTTGAACTGGCTGGAGTGCCAATAAAAATCGACGGAAAAAGTATTGGTGCACTGGCAATCTATCATGATATAACTGAATTAATTGAAGCACGCAGAGCTGCAGAGGCTGCCGACCAGGCTAAAAGTGAATTTTTAGCAAACATGAGTCATGAAATTCGAACACCAATGAACGGCATTATTGGTATGATCGAGCTCACACAAGGCACCACTTTAGATACGGAACAAGCGGATTATTTGAATCTTGCTCGTGAAAGCGCAGACACATTACTCACTTTATTAAATGATATTTTGGATTTCTCCAAAATTGAAGCCGGTCATTTAGACCTTGAAGAGATAGAATTTGACCTGCGAACAACAGTAGAATCGGTCGTCGCAACGATGGCAGAACGGGCCGAAAATAAAGGACTTGAAATGGCCTGTCTGGTCTATCACGATACGCCATCAAAATTAATTGGTGATCCAGGCCGTATTCGTCAAATTTTAATTAATCTGATTGGAAATGCAATAAAGTTCACTGAAAGAGGGGAGATTGTTGTACGGGTACGCACAGAAGAAGAAAGTGAAACAAAAGCCAATATTCGATTTGAGGTCAGTGATACCGGCATCGGTATTCCGGAACAAAGGCAAGCTGCAATTTTTGACCAGTTTACCCAGGTAGATAGTTCTACTACCAGAAAATACGGTGGCACCGGTTTAGGCTTAAGTATCTCCAAACAACTGACAACGATGATGGGCGGACATATCGGCGTTCGTTCGACACTAGGCGAGGGGTCGACCTTTTTTTTCACCGCTTCTTTAACCAAACAACAAAACGGAAAACCGGAAAAACCACTGCAAGTACCTGTGGATATAAAAGGGCTTTCTGTTCTGGTCATCGACGATAACCAAACCAACCGGATGATCCTTGAAAAAACATTACAAAATTTTGATTTAAATGTTGTTTTGGTCGATAGTGGTAAAGCAGGTTTGGAAGAATTAAGGAAGTCTGCAAAAATAGGCAAACCGTATGAATTGGTGTTGTTGGATATGCAAATGCCGGAAATGGATGGTGAAGACACTTTACGCACCATCATGGCTGATGAATTGATTAACAACACGGTAACCATTATCTTAACCTCTATGGGCCAACGGGGTGATGCCAAACGGCTTCAAGAAATCGGTTGTGCAGGTTATTTGGTAAAACCTATCAAACAAAAACAGTTATATGATTCAATCGTATCGATCTTTAGCAATTTCAATCGGGATGATCATAAAAAAAGAACCTTGGTCACCCAACATACCTTGGCTGAAGAAAAACGAAAATATGCAAAAATTCTTTTGGCAGAAGATAATCCCATCAACCAAAAACTGGCTGTACTGATGCTGCAAAAAGCAGGATATTCAGTGGATGTTGTAAACAACGGGTATGAAGCCATTCAAGCCTTACAAAAAAGCCTTTACACCCTGATATTAATGGATGTACAAATGCCGGAATTTGACGGTCTGGAAGCAACACGTACCATTCGCAAAACAGAAGGCCCGGAAGTCCATATTCCCATTATCGCTTTAACAGCTCACGCCATGAAGGGTGACCGCGAGCGCTGCCTGGAAGCGGGCATGGACGATTATCTTTCCAAACCATTACGTCCAAAAGAATTGATGTCGGTTTTAGATAAATGGATCATTCAATCCGGGGTTTTGGAAGACCGTTCAAGCATGGAACCCTTCACGGAGACCTCAAAAATCACAGCACCAATCAACATCGATATCGCATTGGAACGTTTTGGTGATGACATGGACTTTTTTATGGAAATGTTCTCAGATTATATTGTTCAGTCCCACGAATTATTTCTAAATATGCGCCGTGCCTATGAAGTTCAAGATGCCGTAACACTCTCTAAAGTCGCCCATAATTTAAAAGGTGTCTCTGCAACGTTTGAAGCCTACCGGATGGTCGAATTAAGTAAACAGATTGATGATGAGGCCCGTCTTTCGGATCTCTCCAATACGGAAAAAAATCTGGAAGCATTGGAAATTGAAATTCCACGCTTACAGCAATTTTTTGTTCAACTAAAACAAGAACAAGTATAAAAAAATCGTCACTGTCCAGCCAACTTCATCTTTTGCTACATTGTTTTATCAAACCATTTCAGATTCGGGGTTGATTTTTGTTTAAACTAAAGAAAAATTCCCAAAAGATAGTCGATTTAATGATTTTTCGGGTGTAAGATTTACCTGACAATGTCGATTATTTGATCTTCCAAATTACACATCAAGAAAATTTTCTTGATTTATAAACTCGATTGATTTAATCGCTTAAGATCTGTATACTCCGAAGGAACGCAGGTTACTTTAAATTAATAAGAATGCTTATAGGGAGTGGTGAAAGACCGTTTATGTCAGATTTATTTCAACATGCCATGCAAGAACGAATGCAGCAAGAAGCTCCACTGGCTGCCCGTATGCGGCCGCGCACATTTGAGGACTACATCGGTCAACAGCATATTGTTGGCGAAGGGAAATTACTGCGCCGCGCTATTCAGGCGGATCGTTTATTTTCATCCATCATCTTCACAGGCCCACCCGGCACCGGCAAAACAACCCTGGCGCAATTAATTGCCTTGCATACCCAGGCAAGATTTGAAACAATTTCTGCCGTTTTGGCCGGCGTTGCCGAATTGAGAAAAGTGATTAAAGAGGCTGAAGAACGCCGCAGCTTATACCAACAGCGTACACTTTTATTTATTGATGAAGTGCACCGCTGGAATAAAGCCCAACAAGATGCCCTCTTACCGCATGTAGAAAGCGGTATGTTAACCTTAATTGGTGCCACCACAGAAAACCCTTATTTCGATGTCATTCCAGCACTGGTTTCCCGCTCACGCATTTTTCAGCTTGAACCGCTTACAGAAGATGATCTAAAAAAAATCGCACATCGTGCCCTAACGGATGTTTCTTACGGATACGGAAATAAAAATATCCTTCTGGATACTGACGCTGAACTTCATTTACTGCGAATGAGTGGTGGCGATGCCCGCAATTTATTAAATGCCCTGGAACTAGCCGTAGAAACGACCACACCGGATTCAAATGGCCAAATTCATGTTACCCTCCCCATTGCGCAAGAATCCATCCAAAAACGAGCCGTCCTGTATGACAAAAAAGGCGATGCGCACTACGACACCATTTCAGCGTTTATTAAAAGCCTGCGCGGTTCCGACCCGGACGCAGCCCTTTACTGGCTGGCAAAAATGTTGGCTGCTGGGGAAGACCCGCGATTTATCTTACGGCGCTTAATTATTCTGGCCGGAGAAGATATTAGTCTGGCAGATCCACAAGCCCTGGTGGTGGCAAATGCAGCTGCACAAGCTTTTGAATATATAGGTATGCCAGAAGGAATTTTTCCAATCGTAGAAGCCACATTATACTGCGCGACTGCACCCAAATCCAATTCCGGCATGGCGTATTTTAAAATCAGAAAATTAATGGAAGAGGAAGGTATGGGACAGGTGCCGATTCATTTGATGGATAGCAGCCGTGACGCAAAAGGCTTCGGTCACGGACAGGGTTATCTCTATCCCCATGACTTTCCGAATCATTTTGTCGCCCAACAATATCTTCCCGAGCATTTATCTGGTCAATATTTTTATAAACCATCCGAACAAGGTTATGAAGCGGAAGTTAAACAAAGAATAGATGCTTGGCGCAAACAACAAAAAGAAGGATTATCGGGCAAGAAAGGTAAAGAATCCTAAAATGACCATATTTTTATTAATCCGTCATGGAGAAAATGACTGGGTCGGAAAAAAACTGGCAGGGCGTTTACCGGATGTTCATTTAAATAAAAATGGACATCAGCAAGCCCAAAAAATCGCTGATGTTCTTAAAGATGCCCCAATAAAAGCAATTTACAGCAGTCCAATGGAAAGGACCATAGAAACAGCCACACCACTGGCAGAAAAATTAGGTCTTCAAATTGTTCAAAAGCCGGATTTACAGGAAATAGATTTTGGTGATTGGCAGGGAAAAAGTATCAAACAACTTGCCCGCAGAAAACTTTGGAAAACTGTCCAAAATAATCCTCAAGAAATGGTATTTCCCGGTGGAGAATCTTTTTCAGGTGCACAAATCCGTTTAGCCGAATGTTTAAAATCCATCAGTCAAGAACATGAAGAAGTGGATGTTGTTGCTTGTTTCAGTCACTCGGACTCCATTCGCTTGCTTGTGGCTTATTTCTTAAACATGCAGCTTAATGACTTCCAGCGAGTTGCCATCCATACCGCTTCCGTCAGCGTAATCCATCTGACGGAAAAATTCATCCGGGTGCCCTTTGTTAATCAAATTATCACACAGGATTTTTCTTCCGTTTTTATTGATCCTAAGAAAAAGCCTAAACCAGTATGATTTATCATATCGATGCAAATGAGTTACACCAGCTCTTAACCAGTGAAGATTCAGTGGTTTTATTGGATATTCGGGAAGCTCTGGAACTTCGGATTGCCAGTTTTCCGGATGAACGGGTTGTTCACCTTCCCTTAAGTAAAATTGCTGAACAAGGTATTGATGGTATCCCACAATCTTACTTGTCCGGCGAACAAAAGCTAATTATTTTCTGCCATATCGGCCAACGCAGCCAGCAGTTTTGTTATTGGTTAGAACAATTCACTTCAAAACCCCTGTATAATTTACTGGGCGGCATTAATGGTTATACGGCGGTTTATGCACCGGAAATTCCCCAATACTAAAAAAACAATATAACGAGAGAGAAATGACTACCTTCTTATTGATCCGACATGGAAAAACCGATGATGTAAGTAATGCTCTGGCGGGGCGGATTGACAGCCCACTCAATGAACAGGGGCACCAACAAGCATCCCTTCTCGCGGACACCCTGACTCATTTACCGATTCAAAAAGTTTTAAGCAGCCCGCTGCTACGTGCTCAACAAACCGCCCAACCTTTAGCAAAACAACTTAACCTGCCAGTAACCATAGAAAAAAGTTTTTTGCAGGTTTCTTTTGGAGATTGGGAGGGTATTCCTTTTGAAGAACTGGACTTAATACCCGCATGGAAGACCTTTCAACAGCGCCCCAGTGAAATCACGCCGCCGAATGGAGAATCAGCTGCTGCGGTTCGAGAAAGGGTGCATCAGGCCTTGTTATCTTATGCCCAAAAAGAACCACAGGAAAGCGTCATTGCTATTTTCAGTCATGGTTCAATCATCCGTCACAGTGTCAGTGCAGCGATTGGATTGCCGTTAAACCAATTTAATTTTTTACGAATTGCCCCTGCCTCCGTCAGTACCATCCGAATTATTAACAATGTGGGAAAATTGATCCACTTAAACCAACAAGTCCCAACTCGATGGATATAAAAAAAGCCGGAAAATTCCGGCTTTTTTTGAAAAATAACATTACCTAACGGCGTTTTGATAAAAACAATGCCCCCAAAACCATACCGCCCAAACCAAACACAAAAGGTAAAACCAGGTTAAGCGTGCTCCCAGATTGGCCGGTTTCAAGCTGCTGAACCCGCTTATTTAAGCTGCTCAAATCGGCTTCCAAATTAGCAATCTGGGCATCTTTTTCTTCTACGATCCGGTTTAACTCTTGGATGGAAGCTAATGCAACCCCGTTCACATCCAGCGCGGAGAGATGTTTATCGTCTTTACCAACGCCATAGGACCCATAAAAATCCTGTGCCATTGGGCCAATATGCAAAGTTGAAGCATCACCCTTATAATTCCAGGTGGTAATGGGGAGTTCTGCTAATCGATCCAAAATCTGCCGGCCGCTTACAACCTTAAAATTCTCTTTAGCGGCTACATCGGACCGTTCACTGATATATCCTTCCAACACAATATCACCATTCACAAATGCGTCCCCTTCCACATGCAGTTCCGCTTGTGGTGCTTGGGTACCAATGCCAACTTTTCCATCTGTGCTGATGACCAGGCTATCTGATTCTGCTCCAGTTAATATTTGGAATGGGTTTTTGTCAGTTGTGCCGTCGTTTACAACAAAACCGGATGCGGAACCTGATACGTTCCAAGCATACGTCCCATTATCAAAACGAATGGTTGGGGCAGAATCCAGGTCAAAAATATGTAAACTAGTTTCCGGTAACCATGTTCCGAAACCAATATTTCCGGTGTTTTTAATTGTTAAGCTGCTTGAAGGTGCACTCGGCTGAATCCGGAAAGGCAGCTTGCTTCCATTGGTCGCATCCCGAATAAAGAAATTTGATTCATTTCCAGCCACATCCCAAACTTGAGGCGACCAACCTGATGTTCCATCTTGATCAAGCCGGACAGTAGGAGTATCTCCATCCGCTATATGAAGTTCAACAACGGGGTTATTGGTGCCAAAACCTATCCGGCCGTAATCTTCAATGTACAAGCTGTTGCTTGGTGCATTTGCTTCAATTTTAAATGGTGTCCTGCCGCCATCAATATCATCAATTGCGAAATAACTTGCCCCACCGCTGTTTGAATCGTTTATGGTTATTTGCCAATCTGTCGTTGGAAAACCGGCTGAATTACTGGTATCTAGAAACCTGATGCGTAAGTTGTTTTCTTTTAATCGAATGGTATCAAAACCAAAGGATTCACCGTTCACACAATCAAATCCAACACAAAGACTACCGGTTATAATGGCATCATCGGCGGTAACTACATCTTTGATCCCGATAGAAGTTTCTTCTGACAAATCTTCTGCTTCCGGCAAATAAATAATTCCATCTAGCACGCTGAAACTACCGCTCCAAATATGAGTTTCCAAATCACTCAAGTTGGTTAAGATCCGATCACGGCCATCCTCACTCAAAGCTGCTTGACTCAAAAGTTCATAATCAGCCAATGGAAAACCAACTAAACGAAAGGTATAAACACCATCTTTTAACGTCGTTGTATCGAACTGAACCGCTTTACCATCCGTAAAGGTTAATTCTGTTGTGCGATTATCAGGGTAACCAATGGTTAAGTTTGAAACCTGATCTTTCCATCCGGTTTGCCACTCTAAAACCCCATCTTGCAAAACGAGTTGTAGATTATCCACACTGTCCTGTGCTTGAACGGGCATCCACACTGCACTTAATACCATCGTTAACAAGATAAAAATGCTAATTATTGATAGTTTCTTTTTCATAGTTTTTCACTTTCCTATTTTAAAATCAAAGGTAAGAAGATTTTTAATAACGGATTCTCTGAGTCATAAATATTTACGGTTACTTCGTATGCAATTTGAAGATCCATATTTTGTTCACAGGTCAAACGAACAACGAGCGTTTCTTCTGGTGAGATCGATTCTGAGGTGCTTTCAAAAATAGTCAACCATTCACCAATTTGTAATGTATCTGTTGTGATCTCCCACTCTGTGATTTCCCTACTCACGGTTCCTTGTTCACTGACAGCGAATACGGTTAATGTCACTGGATATCCTTCCGTGATAACCGCTTCAGGCAGCAAAATATTCACTTTTTCCAGGGTGAATAAAACAGCATGGGTCGGAAAAACATCGAATGCAGTTTGACCATTGTGGCTTCTCACCAAAGATAAACCTCGGCCAACCGGATCTTGCAATTGGTCTAAAGATGGGATGGAATATATATATCGCCAATGTTCCAAGTGAGCAGAGCGTGATGCACCATATACCAGGCCACCGGTTAGGGTAATTAAAAGAAAGATTAGGGTGAAACCCAGGCCCAATCCTTTGAGATAAATTTTTCTGTTCTGAATGGACATGGGCTTATTCCACTTCAATATCAAATATACATTTGATATCCAAATCACCCGGTTCTGAAAATGTGAGGTGAGCAACCAATGTTTGTCCTGGGGTAATCACCAAATCGGCGGGCACATCTGACAGAGTAAAATCGACCCAATCACCGGACGTAATCACCAAGGCATCCAAAGATTGGGTTACCGTATGCTGCCAGGTTCCATCCAGATTTACCACATCCAAACTTAAGGTAGCTGTATTGGGGGTTGTTCCCGAACGTGACAAAAAATTCACACTGCCTGCTTGCACGGTTTTTGTTTCTGCAGGTGCAGGGAAAATAAAATAAACATCATTTTCTCCCTGATTCGCACGGAATGAAGCCACATTCGTAATCAATCGGCTGGCTGTTTCAGAATAAGCTGCACTTCCCTCAGAGGTAACGCCAAATGTCCATGTCTCCACCCTTGAATCCGAAAGAAATCTGGTTGGTTGTGCTTCTGCATGATAGGGCTGGTTGAATACAAAAAACAAGCCGCCAATTAATACAATTAATAAAAGAATAAAAATATTTTTTTTCAAAGAAACCTCCAAAAAAACGATTAATTATTTATTCTATATGGGATGGTTTGAAAATACAAACCATTTTTTGCAACTTTTTTTGTTAGTTTGTATCTAATTAATGGAAACATATGATTCGGTGCAAATATCATACCCAGTTATAGGAAAAAATGAAAAACAACTCAAATACAACCAGGACAAAAAAAAGAAACCAAAAAATATTGATTGGACTTGCCGTCTTTGTGATAATCAGTATTCTGTTAGTAGCCAGCCATGAGGCGGAGGTACAAGGTGTTAATCTGGCACAAATTGGTAAACCAATTGGTGATTTTGAACTCCTTGATTTAAACGGTAACCCGGCGAAATTAAGTGATTATGCGGGAAAAACAGTCTTAATTAATGCCTGGGCAACCTGGTGTCCCCCCTGCCGCGCAGAAATGCCTGCGCTCGAAGCTTTTTATCAGAAGCACCAAAATTCCGACTTTGTGGTTTTGGCGGTTAACGCCGGAGAGCCCCAACAATTAGCCGCGGATTTTATTAATTCATATAACTATTCATTTCCCGTCGTATTAGATCCTGAAGCCCATACTTTACTAGAAATGGGAGTAACGGGCTTTCCTACTTCAATTTTGGTCGATGGGAATGGTATTGTGCAGTATATCCATGTCGGATTATTCACGGAAAACACTTTGGCACAAACCATTACCCCATTCATTCAACCATAAAGTTAGCGCTTATCCTAATTCAGACAAGCGATTGGTATTAGGAATCCTATTTAAAAAATTACAGAAGTAAACGGAGACACAGAGAAGGAAAACTTTTTGACTAAAAAATCCTTTTTTCTCTGTGCTTCCGTACCTCTGTGGGAAATTTCTTACCAACGAAGAAAAAACTTTACTACCGTTTCTTCGTGCCACTTCACAGTGATTATGTTATTCTTCAAGCTAACCCGTGTTAATTCGTTGTTTTTTTCTTTTTCACTTCACCTTCAAAACGGTCCACCACATCAGCCATAAAGTCAAATGCTTTTTGAACAGGCTCAGGATGAAGTAAATCCACACCGGCATCCCTCAACGCATCCAGAGGATATTTAAAACTACCAGCACTCAAAAAACCTAAATAATCCGAAACCGCATCAGCGCCACCAGATAAGACTCGGTCTACCAAAGCATGTGCACCGGATATGCCGGTTGCGTATTGATAAACATAAAAGTTCATATACATATGTCCAAATTGAGCCCAGGTGATTCCAATCCGGTCTTGATCAAATTCCACTTCGTCACCATACCCCTCACGGAAAAAATCCGCGCAAATTTTTGTCATAATATCTGCATTGAGCGGTTGACCCTTTTCCACTCGTTCGTGAACCGCCAATTCCCAGCGAGCCAATGTGGGCATGATAAAGAAATAACGATGGAAATTAGACATTGTTTCTTCGATTAACGCTAATTGAAAAGCAGGGTCCTTTTGGCTGTCAAATAAATGCTTTCGCACCATCGCCTGATTAAAATTGGATGCTACTTCAGCAACAAACAAAGAATAGTTACTGTAGATATAAGGCTGGTTTACCTTTGTATAATAAGAATGCATGGAGTGACCTAATTCATGAGCCAACGTGCTCAGGCTGAAAACATCTTCCGTATAACTCATCATAATAAAGGGATTCGAATCATAAACACCAGCGGAGAACGCACCCTGCCGTTTTCCCTTATTCACCGCACGATCGATCCAACGATCTTTGGTCGCTCCGTTTCTTAAAATAGAGACATACTCTTCCCCCAGAGGTGCCATTCCTCCGCAGATCCAATCGATAGCCTGTTCATAAGGAATATGGGGTGAGTTTTGTGATAAAGGCGCTTTAATATCGTAAACTTGAAGTTTTTCATATCCAAGATATTCCCGCCGTAACCGCCAATATTTATGCCAGGTCGGCAGATTCTTCCGAAACACCTTAACCAGATTATGAAAAACTTCTTCCGGCACTTTGTTTGGCTCTAAAGATGCCTGCAGGGAAGATTCATAACCACGAACCCGCATCCGAAACACATCTTTTTGGATTCCTCCGGTTTGAGTGGCCGCCAGTGTATTTTTCATTCCGAGATATCCATCTGCATAGTTTTCCCAGGCAGATTGCCGAATCGTTCGATCCTGGTTAGTTAACAACGCACCAATATTACTTTGCCCGACTTCAATAGATTCATTTTGGGCATTTTTTGCTGCTTTAAATTTCAGATCTGCATTCGTTAAGGCATTGTAAATCAGGGAAGACGCTCCAATCGGTTCACCTACCAGTGCTAATACTTCTTCCACTTCAGCTGAACGAATATGGATCCGTGTTTCTAATAACTGTTGGAAATATTGTTTGTAAATCGCCAACTCCGGATTAGTCTCGCACCAATCCATTAATTGTGTTTCTCCAATATCCAATAACTTCGGTTCAAGAAAAGCAGTTGCGGCCTGGAGTTTAGCGTACAAACCTCGTGCCTGCCCTGCCTTCGCTAAGGCTTCCTGATCCGATGTATCTACGGAAGAAGGTAACATACCGTACATTAAGATGCGATCTGCCAAACGTTGTGTCTTTTGCCAAAGCTCAAAAAAAGAAGCCAGGTTTTCAGCACTTTGTTCAACTGTATTTTCATATTTTTTTAAGACCGGAATTGTTTCCTCAACCACCTTTATCGCATTTTCCCAATCGTTTGGGGTAGAGAATATATTTTCAAGATTCCAGGTTTCCTCAATATTAACCTCAGAACGATTCTTTAGGTTTGACTGCTGCATTTTTTACTCCTATTTACATTATCTATCGAATAGTCAGCTTATTGAATTGTTTTCTCTAAAATGATATGAGATTTTTAATAATTATACCTATCCTTTTTTTATAAACTGTTTAATAAATATGCTTCTGGATAATGGTCAAACTTTTTCAAACAATTTTTATTTTCTCAACCCCATAAAATTAATAACTCATTTTTTTCAATAAGGTAGTCACGGTTTATTGATATCCTTTTACAAGGTAAGGTGTTATGACTAAAGAGTCAAACCATTCAATAATTTTTGTTCATTTAAAGCTTAAATATGAATATTTTCGTTTTTTAAGGAAATTCTAACAATTTTTTGAATTATGGTTTATCATTCTCTATGTTCCGATTGCAGCAAAAATCTTATTCCAGAAAGGCAAACTATGACCAAAACCGTGATTATTACGGATAGCGATTCAAGCCTTCCCTTAGAACTCAGTAAAAAATTTGGCATCCAACAAGTGCCGATCGCCATTCATTTTAATGAAAAAACCATGTGCAGTGGAATTGATATTAATGATCAGCAGCTTTTTGAGATCATTGACCGGGAACAAAAAATACCAACCACTTCTGCTCCTTCTCCACAAGAATTTATCAACGCGTTTCAAGCCGCTTTTGACGAAGGCGCAGAAAGCATTATCTGCATTTGTGTATCCAGTGAAATCAGTGCTACCTATCAATCCGCCTTAAATGCAAAAGAATACTTTGCGGATAAAGACATTGAAATAATCGATTCCAAAACATTAACCATGGCACAAGGTTTTATGGTTTTAGCAGCTGCCGAAGCGGCCTCAGCAGGGCTTTCTAAAGAGAAAATCATCAATACAATCCAAGGTGTTGGAGAACGATCCTTTATTTACGGCGCCTTACCTACCTTAAAATATCTGGCAATGGGCGGTCGTGTTGGAAAATTAGCTGCCGGAATGGCGGATACATTAAATATCAAACCCATTCTGACTGTCCAAAACGGTAAACTGGATATGCTGGAAAAAGTACGCACCCAGAAAAAAGCCTTAAAACATATCATTGATTTGTCCGTTAAAAGACTGGATGGAAAAAAGATGGAACGGCTAGCCGTAATCCATGTGAATGCCCCTCTCGAAGCAAAAAAACTCTTGGATGAACTTTGTGAACAAATCAATTGTCCAACAGACGCATTTACAGCAGAATTTACCCCTGGGCTTTCTGTTCACGCAGGTGCCGGTTTATTAGGCATTGTGGTTATTATGGAAAAATAAAGCGATTAATTTTTATTTTTTTGGTGATATTTTTCTAAAAGCCAACCGATGATTTGCATTAACAAAAACGGAAGTAACAATAATAATGCTCCACCGATTAAAATAGGTACTGCCAGGATTAATGCCGAAGCCCCAAAAACAAGGTAAATCACCCCACTGCCAACAATGACCAAAAACAAGATCACGATCCATACGTAATGACGCTCAACCTTTTCACTGGGCCGAATTGATTTTCGATTGCTCATCTCTTAATCCTTTGGTTTGCCATTAAAATAATGATAAACGAAAAAACCGTTTGGGTCTAATCTTGTATGACGTATTGTCATAAATCAGTGATCAAACATGACACTTTGCTAACAGATGATCAATACGTTTTCTCAACTGAATAATTTAATCCTGTATAAAAATTAGGTTTTGTTCTTATCTTAATTGAATTGAAAATCGTTCTACTTATGAGATATCTTTTAATAACCCACGCTGAGATGCAATTGCAATGGCGGCAGCACGTGAATCCACACCAAATTTTGCATAGATATTGGATAAATGTGCTTTTACGGTCCGTTCTGTAATACCCAGGTGAAATGCTATTTCCTTGCTGCGCTCCCCTTTGGCCACTGCTTGTAACACTTCCAATTCCCGTTCACTCAAAGGCGGACCTTCCCGTTGGGTGATACCATTGGGACCGGAATCTACCCTGTTTATCAAACGAGCCATCACATCCGGTTGTAATAATGTATCCCCGCGGGCTGCAGCATGAATGGTATCAAATAAGGTTTTCCGGTCTGTATCTTTTAATAAAAATCCTTTTGCACCAGCTCGTAAGCCCTGCATCATGAGTTCATCTTCATTAAATGTCGTGAGAATTACGATTGCGGGAGGATTTGGTTTACGCATAATTTTATGAATAGCAGAGATACCGTCCAAAACAGGCATCCGTAAATCCATCAGAATTACATCCGGAAAGGATGTTTCCAGCAATTGAATGGCTTCTTCCCCATTTTCTGCTTCTCCCACAACGACAAAACCCGGTTCGGTATCTAAAATTAATCGCAATCCCTGCCGGACAATAAAATGATCATCTGCCAAAAGAATTTTAATTTGTTTCATGTTCCTTCTCTATCAGAAGAACAACTTCAATTGTTGTTCCTTGCCCTGCCTGGCTTGTTATTTTAAAGGTTCCTCCCGCTAATTTAGCCCGTTCCCGCATGCCAATAATGCCATAGTGACCTTCTTTTACCTGTTGAGGATTAAAACCAATTCCGTCATCCCGAATTAATAGGGTTATTTTGCCATCAATTGCTGAAAGATTTATAGTTACCAGTTTTGCGTTTGCATATCTTAATATATTGGATAAAGCTTCCGTTGTAATACGCACTAGAGTCTCGGTCATTTTTTGGGGTAATCCATCCGAAACAGAATGTTCAAAATGAAAATCAACTCCGCTCGTTTTCTTAAATCGATCTAATTCTTCTTGAAGTGCTTCTGCTAAGGATAAATCAACCCTTTTTTCACCCCGCAAATCGCCGATCGTATACCGCGCTTCGGATAAGGTCAAGCGGGCTCGTTCCATGGACAACCCTATAATCTCCCTGGCTTTTTCTACCTGGTGCTTAGAAAGATGCGCATCGACAGCTTCGAGTTGTAATATCAAACCCACCAATCCCTGCGACAAAGTATCATGTAGTTCGCGTGCCATCCTCTGGCGCTCTGCCAAAAGTGTTAAATCTTCCACCCGGACAGCATATTCACTTAGTTGTTGGTTCGCTTCTTCAAGTTGGTTTGCCAAGTCCTGCGCTTTTTCTCGAGCATCCATTTGTCTTTGATAAAGCATTACGTAAATCACAACAAAAAACAACATTGGCACCAGACCAATCAACCATCCCCACATTGATCTGATATCTTCAATAACAGAAACGTTAATAACTCCTAAAACAACATAATAAATAACCGCCAAAATACCCCAGCGGGTAATGCCTAACAAGCCAATCACTTCTCCTATCAAACCCATAAACAAAGCGATCGGTAACACAATTGATTCTGAAATTAAAATCACCGTGAAAGCAATCACACCCTGAGCAATCACATATCGCGGAATCCAAACCGGGTTTTTGGTGATTTTTCCTAACCACCAATGCAAAAACAAATGAACAGCCATTAATATCGTAAAAGGAACTAACCTCACTGGTTTTAGAACATTAGGGTTGGAAAACAAAGTCGTTATATAAATACCAACAACAACAAAGGTAAGGATCCACATAAACCAAATGGTGTCTTTTTCGATCTTGTCAGAAGGGGTTTTTGATTTCATTTTCATTGTTTCATTTTAGCTTAAATTTATTATTTCATATTGTCCGAAAGTACATGTACAAAATACCCTTCCGCCCTACCTGCTTGGTCGATGGCAAATTTCGAGACAAGTTCTATACTACGAACAAGATCATCAATGGAGAAAAAAATGCAAAAAATCACCTCAACAAAAATGTTTATGAATATCGTTTTTAAAGCAGTCGCATTAGCAATGAGCGTGGCTGTTGTCATTACCAATATTCTGAATGTTATGGACAACAAATCACAAATTACATTATTAGGCATTGGTTTATTTTGTTTAGCAATCGTTAGTTTAGATAAGGAATAAAAAAAATGAAAGCAATTGAAGTAAAAAATCTTAAAAAGACATTTGACAATACCCAAGCAGTACAAGGAATTTCTTTTGATATTACCCAAGGACAAATTTTTTCACTGCTCGGGCCAAATGGCGCTGGAAAAACAACAACCATCTCCATCCTTTCGACGCTGTTAAAGCCTGATAGCGGCAGCGTTACCCTCATGGGATACGACTTGAAACAGGAAACAAGCAAAGCAAAAGCCTGCTTGGGTGTTGTTCCACAAGACATAGCGTTGTATGAAGATCTGACTGCAGCAGAGAATCTTAATTTTTGGGGCAAAATGTATGGGCTGCGCGGAAATTTACTGAAAAAGCGTATTCAAGTCGTGTTGGAAATGATTGGCCTTGATGACAGAAAAAATGAACGGGTAGGCAAATATTCCGGCGGGATGAAACGTCGGGTAAATATCGGTGTTGCACTGCTGCATAACCCAAAAATCCTTTTTATGGATGAACCAACTGTTGGTATTGATCCCCAATCCAGGCGGCATATTCTTGACAGTATCAAACTGCTAAACCAACAAGGAATGACCGTTCTTTACACAACCCATTATATGGAAGAAGCACAAGAATTATCTGATCAAATTGCCATCATGGACAAGGGAAGAATCATTGCAATGGGTACACAGGCTGAATTGATCAAAATTGTTGGCCAATCAGACCGTCTCACCATTGAGATTGACAAGGACCACTCCCAGATAATGGACCTTTGGCAATCTGTCCCCGGCGTACAAAAAATCAGCGGTGTGAATGGCAGCCTTGATTTGTTGGCGGAAGATAGCAACCAGGTTTTACCCCGGCTGTTTGAAATTGCCGCAGTAAATAATACACGCATCACCGCCATTAATATCCAGGAACCCAACCTGGAAGCGGTCTTTTTACATCTGACCGGAAAAGCATTACGGGATTAAGAGGTAATCTGATGAAAATTTTTGATATCGTGATAAAAGACCTGACCAGTTCCTTCCGCAGTCTATTTTTATTAATTTTTATGTTTGGTATTCCCCTATTGGTAACCGGTATGTTCACCCTCATGTTTGGTGGCAATCCTACTGAGCCTGAAATAACAGTACCACAAATCAGAGTAATCCTCGTCAACATGGATATGGGTGACCCAAATTTTCAAAACAGAATGGATCAACAATCCGGTTTGCCCATAACCTCATTAGGGAATTTAATTGAAAAGACTCTTTTCACAGAAGAAACTGCCCAATATTACAACGTGGATAATAAAAGCGATTATGCTTCCGCTCAAACCGAGGTAAATAATGGTACAGCAGATGTGGCAATTTATTTCCCCTCAGATCTATCCACCACTTTTACAATGCCTGGTGAGAATAATGTAATTGAAATCTATTACACCGCGGAAAATGCAGGGAAAGTCTACGGTCTCCAATCTGCTCTTTCCTCAATTGTAGATGAATTATCAATCCGGCGGATTGCGGTGGATACTGCATTGGCTGATACATCAGAAGTTGCAGACCAAAACAGCACCGTGCAAAATATTGTGCAAGAAGTCAGTTCATTCCCAACAACGAAACGAGATTTCCTGGTAGACGTAAGAACTCTCGATGAACCTCAACAATCCAGCCTGATTTTATCCATGCTCGCACCGATTATGGGCGGCATGATGATCTTTTTCGCCTTTTTCACCGGCACTACCACCGCCCAATCCATACTTCGAGAAGCGGAATCCGGAACATTGTCCCGATTATTTACGACACCCACATCGCACCGCACGATCTTAACTGGAAAGTTTTTATCAGTTTTATTCACCGTCCTCATTCAGGTAAGTGTTTTGATCGTTGTCTCTCATTATCTATTCAATATCAATTGGGGCACGCCACTTCACGTCCTGATAGCCATAATCGCAATTGTGGTGCCTGCGGCCGCCTTTGGAATTTTCGTAAATACATTGGTCAAAAACACAAAACAAAGTGGCGCCATTTTTGGCGGCTTGTTAACCGTAACCGGCATGATCGGAATGATGGAAATTTTTACGGGCGGCAATTCTTCGGCGACCTTAAGTAAAGTATCCTTATTGGTTCCCCAAGGCTGGTCAATTCACACGCTGAACCTTTCCATGTCTGCAGAGACCACAACAGCTTTGGTTCTGCCACTTGTTATTTCGCTCCTTTGGAGTATCGTATTTTTTGTGATTGGTATACCTCGTTTTTCAAAACGATTTATCTAAATAGGAAAACCTCATGAACCGCATTTTTGATATCACCCTCAATGATTTACGCCAACTGTTACGAGATCGCCAGACATTTCTATTTCTGCTCTTGATGCCCATTGCCTTTACGCTCTTATTTGGTCTTGCCTTTGGAAGTTTTAATAAACCGGAAGCTAATGCTGATACCCGCCCGATTGTTGTTTTTAACAATCAAGATGATGGAAATTTAGGAAATCAGCTTGCAGATATTTTTTCTGGGTCGAACTTAATTCAAATAAAAACTGAGCAGAACCAAAACCAAACTGAATTGGAATCACTTGTGAAAAACGATAGCGTTGCTGCTGTGGTAACAGTACCAACTGGATACACCGCATCCCTAAAAAGTGATCAGCCGATCGTTTTAGAGCTTCTGATTAAACAAAACAACAATCATGCTTACCTAATTGAAACAGAAGTAAAAAAGTTAAGTAACCGAATGGTGCAGTCTACAAAAATCTCACACACATTGGTTAGGTTAATTCCAGGTTTATCCTTTGAGGAAAACTTAAATAAGATAAACAAAGCCTGGCGTAATCCCCCCATCGTTATCTCAAGTCAAATCGTACCAAACCAACAGAACAACTCCAATGGGATGTCCGCCGCACAAACAGCACCCGGTATGATGCTTCAATTCTCTTTGGCAGGGTTGTTAACCGCCGGGCAAATGATCGTAAATGAACGCAAAAGCAGAGTTTTTCAACGGTTATTAACTACAGCTACCAGTCAATATCACATTCTTTTCGGCCATTATTTTGCCATTCTGGCACTGGTATTTGTTCAATTCGTGATTTTAATCTTGTTCGGACAATTTATCATGGGGTTGGATTATCTAAACCAGGCTTTGCCAACCTTCCTCCTGACACTTGCTTGTGCCATGTGCATCGCTGCGATTGGACTGTTGATAGGTATGCTTGCCAAATCAGATGATCAGGCCATTATCTTCGCCTTAATTCCTATGTTCATCTTTTCCGGATTAGGCGGTGCCTGGATGCCGTTGGAATTCACAGGCAAAACTTTTCAAACCATCGGCCACTTATCACCAGTCGCCTGGGGTATGGACGGTTTCAAATCCATTCTAAACGCCAACACGGGTTTAGAAACCATCTGGCTGCCCGTGATTGTCCTGTTCGGATATGGGGTCTTATTCTTTTTAGCGGCGGCTTTTACGCTGAAAACAAAACAAAACTAGCGTTCAACCAGAAAAACCACCCGCATCGGGTGGTTTTTCTTTATAAGGAGAAGTGATCAAAAAATGATGTATCGATCTACAACGATTTATTTAACTTAAAATAGAGATCATTCCAACGCAGTTCTTTTTTAAATTCAGACAAGTCGGTCTTATCATTGATTAGTAAAAATTCCATATTTGCCATTTCAGCAAAATCTTGTAGCTGTTCGGTTGTAACAATCTGGCTGAAACAGGTATGGTGCGCCCCGCCTGCATAGATCCAGGCTGCCGCTGCCACTTTTAAATCAGGTTTTGGTGCCCAAAAGGCACGAGCAACCGGTAATTTCGGCAGGGGTGCATCCGTAGGAACAACATCCACTTCATTCACCAACAAACGGAACCGTTCACCCATATGCATTATGGAGGCATTTAATGCCGGTCCAATCCGCGTGTCAAACACTAAACGAGCAGGATCTTCTTTATCACCAATCGAAAGCTGGTGAATTTCGAGGCGGGATTTGCCTTGGGCGATGCTGGGGCAAACTTCCAGCATATGGGCTCCCAATACCTTGTCTCCGGAGGGACTGAAATGATAGGTGTAATCTTCCATAAAGGATGTGCCCCCTTCCAAACCAGCACTCATCACTTTCATGGCACGAACTAATGCAGCTGTTTTCCAATCACCTTCAGCCCCAAAACCGTACCCATCCGCCATCAACCGCTGTACTGCCAAACCAGGTAATTGAGCTAACCCATGCAAATCTTCAAATGTGGTTGTGAAGGCTTTAAATCCGCCTGCTTCCAAAAAACGACGCATCCCAGCTTCGATTTTTGCAGCTTCCCTTAACGATTCATATTTATCACCATTTTTTTGCAATTCAGGGGCAACTTCGTATTCTTGATGATAAACGTTGATTAGCTCATCAATTTCACCTTCGGAAACTGAATCAACCGCTCGCACCAGGTCACCTACACCATACCCAAAAACTGCATAGCCGAATTGAATATGCGCTTCGACTTTATCCCCTTCGGTAACAGCTACTTCGCGCATATTATCACCAAAGCGGGCAATTTTCAGGGTTTTCCAATCCGCCCAAGCGCTGGCTGAACGAGACCAAGAAGATAAGGCGGCGATTACTTCAGGATCCTGCCAATGTCCTACCACAACTTTTCGGTTCAAGCGGAGACGGCTGCCAATAAACCCATACTCACGGTCTCCATGTGCTGCTTGATTTAGGTTCATAAAATCCATGTCAATTTCAGACCATGGGATTTCCGCATTATATTGTGTATGCAGATGGACAAAAGGTTTTTTTAGCGTGGTTAATCCCCTTATCCATTTTTGAGCCGGAGAAAAAGTGTGCATCCAGGTAATTAAACCAATACACTGCTTTTCAGCGTTTGCAGCTAAACACAATTCATATATCTCCTCGGAAGTTGTCATTACCGGTTTATAAACCACTTTAACCGGAAGTTGTGCTGCCAAACCAGCTGTAATTTCTTGTGAGTGGATTTTAATTTGATCCAGGGTTTCTGGTCCGTAAAGGTGTTGGCTTCCAGTGACAAACCAAACTTCATATTGTTTCAGGTCAATCATAAACGACTCTCCTTTAATCCTTACACATTATTGTCCGTAAACATTGGTATAACGGTTGTGTAGTTTTGCCACCAGATCAGCTGGAATTTCTTCCGGCGTACCAATTTGCATGGCCATCCAAACACTGGCTGCTGCATCTTCCGTCATAATGGCGGCCTTTGTCGCGGAAACCGCGTCTTTACCCACCGTAAAAACACCATGATTTTTTAATAAAACGGCAGGGGAGTTCCCAATACTTTCCACCACCACTTTTCCAATCGCTTCATCCCCAATCAAAGCAAAACCACCGCATGGGATCGGTCCGCCAAACTCATCTGCGATGGCCGTTAACACCACCGGGATTGGCTTACCAACGGCAGCAAAAGCACAAGCATAACGGGAATGGGTATGAACCACGCCACCCACATCGGGCCGGTGGCGGTAAATATATAAATGACTGTACGTATCAGAAGAAGGTTTATATTTGCCTTCTATGATATTTCCTTCCAAGTCTAAAACAACCAGATCCTCTGGTTTTAGCACCTCATAACGAACACCGGATGGTTTAATCACCACCATATTGGTTTCAGGATCACGGGCACTGATATTCCCTCCAGTCCATACCACCAGATTGTTTTTCGGTAATTCGAGATGTAGTGTTACCAGTTCTTCTTTTAATTTCTCCAACATACCAATAGATCCTTTCTAATGATCTACATGATCCGTTTACAATTTCCGTGCTTCTGCTTTGATGCCTTTTAAGCGTTTCATAACATTGTTTTCACCGCGGCCGAAATAATCATGCAAAAGTTGATATTCCGCAAACAACCTGTCATATACTTTTGTCGCATCCGAATTTGGTTGATAACTCTTATCTTTTAGTTTTCCCATCACCGGGGCTGCTTCGAAAATCGAATCAAACCCACCCATTTCCTTACCTGCAGCTACCGCTCCAAACATAGCCGAGCCTAAAGCAGGCGTCTGGGAGGATCCGGCCACTTTAAATTCGCGGCCGGTTACATCCGCGTAAATTTGCATTAATAATTCATTCTTTTCCGGCAGACCACCACAAGCCACCAATTCATTAACAGGCACACCGTGATTTTCCAATGTCTCAATGATGACACGAGTACCATAGGCAGTCGCTTCAATCAACGCCCGGTAGATTTCTTCCGGTTTTGTTAACAAGGTGGCACCAATTAACAAACCGGTCAGGTCGACATCAACCAATACCGAACGGTTCCCATTCCACCAATCTAAAGCAATCAAACCACTTTCACCCGGTTTTAGTTTGGCAGCTTTTTCCTCCAATAATTGGTGAATATTCATCTGGCGAGCCTTTGCTTCTTCTTCGTAGACAGCCGGAACACAGTTTTCAACAAACCAGGCAAAATGATCGCCAACACATGACTGCCCGGCTTCATATCCAATCAAACCAGGTAAAATGCCATCTTCCACATAACCACAAATGCCCGGCACCTGTTTTTCTTCTTCACCTAACACCATATGGCAGGTACTGGTACCCATCACCATCACCATTTGACCCGGTCCAGCCACCGTTGCAGCCGGAACCGATACATGCGCATCCACATTAGCAACAGCAACCGCCGTACCCGGTTTTAATCCAGTCCATTTTGCGGCTTCTTCTGTTAATTCTCCGGCTTTTTCTCCTATTGACTTAATATCCCGGGTCATCTTTTCATCAACCACATTTTCCAAACGTGGATCAAGCGCTGCAAAGTATTTTTTCTCCGGAAAACCTTCCTTTTTAGACCACATTGCTTTATATCCGGCCGTACAGGCGTTGCGCGTTTCCACACCACATAACTGCCAGACCACCCAATCCGCTGCTTCAAGTAAACGGTCGGCCGCATCATATACTTCTGGTGCTTCATCCAAAATCTGAAGTGTTTTGGAGAAAAACCATTCTGAACTTATTTTTCCGCCATACCGGTCTAACCAATCCTGTCCCATTGCACGGGCCGTGGCGTTGATTTGATCAGCTTCTGGTTGTGCAGCATGATGTTTCCATAATTTAATCCATGCGTGGGGGTTTTCTCTCCATTCCGGTAAAAAGCACAAAGGAGTACCATCCGCTTTGGTAGGCAGCATGGTGCAGGCTGTAAAGTCGATGCCAATTCCAATAATATCTTCCGGGTCAACACCGCTTTCAGCTATCACTGATGGAATGGTTTGCTTAAATACTTCCAAATAATCATTTGGGTCTTGTAATGCCCAATCCGGCTCAAGGTAAACTTCTGAATCCGGTAATTTTTCATCAATGACGTTATTTGCATAGGCATGAACACTGGTGGCTAATTCCTCACCGTTACTGACATTTACCAAAACCGCTCTACCCGATTCTGAACCAAAATCCACACCAATTGTATATTTTGCCATCATAACTCCTTACACAAACGCTTTATTTATTAAATGTCAGCATCACTTTTAATCCCTCACGCCGCTGAGCAATTAAAAATGCTTCTTCTGCCTGATCAAATGGCAGGTGATGCGATACTATTGTTCTCACATCAACCAAACCTTGTTTTACCAATTCGATCGATCTGGGATAGGTATGTTTCATTCTTCTCACCCACTGCAAAGCCAGCCCTTTTCTGCGTACCAATGAAGCAGAGACCTCTGTCCGGTCATTCGCTGGAATGCCAACCAATATCACTTTGCCGCCTGGTTTAACCAGCGCCAAAGCGGAATTAACGGCATCCTGGTCACCCGCAACTTCAAATACCACATCAAGTTGTTTTCCTGGAAAAGAGTCTTGAAATTGATTTTCTGCTGAGATATCCTTCACGAAATAACTTTGGTCGACCCCGTTGGCTATCGCCGCATTTACACGATGCTGCAAAACGTCCGTAGCAATAATTTGGCTTGCACCCGCTAACCTGGCCAATTGTATGATCAACAAACCAATCGGACCACATCCAAAAACGCCAACTGAATCCCCAATTTGAAAATTACTCAGCTGTAAAGCATACATGGCTACGCCGAGCGGTTCCAGCATGGCACCATCCGAAGCGGTAAATCCTTCCGGCAAGGGAAACAAACAATCACTTGGCCAGGCCATGTATTCACGTGAACCGCCATCTTCACCTGCATGTCCGGCAAAACGTTGGGTTGGGCATAAATTAGGATTCCCCTCTAAGCAATAATCACATTTACCACAAGGAACGGATGGGTCAATCGCAACGAGCTGACCGTCTTCCGTCCAACCCGCCATTTCATGTCCTAACACCAGCGGGTTTTGTAATTTTGCGTCACCAATGCCGCTGCTGTTGAACCAATGCAGATCAGACCCACAAATACCAACTGCACCCAGTTTTACCAGTTTTTGACCGGATAAAAGATGTGGTTCTTTTTCTTCATGAAACTGAAGTTTGCCTGCTGAATGCAATCGAAGAACTTTCAACTTACTGCTCCATCAATCTAACGAACATTTCATCCGACTAAATAAACTAACCCTTGCGTTTGTTATACACATCAAAAAAGACAGCCAAAAGTAAAACACCACCTTTAATGGCTTGCTGCCAATCGATTCCAACACCCAGAATGGACATGCCGTTGTTCATAACACCCATAATAAAAGCACCAATGACTGCCCCAATAACAGTACCAATACCGCCGCTGGCAGATGCCCCACCAATAAAAACGGCAGCAATGACATCCAATTCAAAACTGTTACCAGCTTTTGGTGTCGCGACATTCAAACGAGCAGCAAACACCATCCCTGCCAATGCGCTTAATACACCCATATTGACAAAGGTATTAAAAAGCAGGCGTTTCGTATTTACACCGGATAAACTGGCGGCTTTTTCATTACCACCCATGGCGTAAATTCTGCGGCCAATCACGGTTTGTGAGGTGACAAAGGTATAGATCGCAATCAAAATAAATAACAGCACCAATACATTCGGCAGACCTTTATAGGAAGCCATTAAGTAACATAAACCCATAATAGCCCCGCTGATCGCCACGTTTTTTGCGATGAAGAATGGTAATGGCAGCACATCAAAATGGTAATTTTCCTGGTTTTTTCTGGCTCTGATATCAATAAAGACCAAAACAACGGAAAGGATTGCACCAATAACGAGGGTGGTAATATGGATACTGGTTTCTCCAAAAAAATCAGGTATAAAACCGGAGCTTAATTTCTGGAATGCTACGGGAAAAGGACCAACGGATTCACCAGCTAACAAAGCTAAAGTCAAACCACGGAAAATCAACATACTAGCCAGGGTGGCAATAAATGATGGGATTTTGATATTTGAAATCCAAAACCCTTGCCATGCCCCAATCAATGCACCGATTAATAAACTAATCAATATGGTTAATGCAAAATTGAGGTTGTAACGTACCATAAGCACAGCTGCAACCGCACCAATAAAACCGACAATCGACCCAACAGATAAGTCGATATGTCCGGCAACAATAACAAGCAGCATACCTAAGGCCATAATGACAATATAACTATTTTGTAAAATCAAATTTGTAATATTTACCGGTTTTAACAGGGTACCTTTTGTGGCTACCTGGAAAAAGATCATAATGGCGATTAAAGCGATTAACATCCCATATTCACGGATATTATTCTTAAAAAGGTTAGCCAAAGTTTTCATTATTTGATCACCTCTTGTTGGGTCATAATACATTTCATAATAGATTCTTGTGAGGCGTCCTTTGCCAGCATTTCACCAACAATTTTGCCTTCACTCATAACATAAATACGGTCGCAAACCCCCAAAATTTCCGGTAGTTCAGATGAGATTAAAATAATTCCTTTACCTTCACTGGCCAGTTGATTAATAATGGTATAAATTTCATATTTCGCACCCACATCAATTCCCCGTGTGGGTTCATCTAAAAACAATATGTCCGGATTTGCAAACAACCATTTGCTGAGAACCACCTTTTGTTGGTTTCCACCAGAAAGGTTAACTGTTTTTTGTAATATGCTGGAGCATTTAATACTTAATTTCTCTCGATATTCATTCGTTACGGTTAATTCACGTGGTTCATTGATCACCATCTTATCTGAAATCTCTTCCAAATTGGATAAGGTGATATTGTCCTTGATGTTATCGATCAATACCAAACCATAGGTTTTACGATCTTCCGTTGCATATGCAATCCCATTTGTTATGGCTTTGTCGATCGTGCTTACATCAATTTCCTGCCCATCCTTATATACCGTACCGGTAATATGTCTTCCGTATGAATGGCCGAAGATACTCATTGCCAGTTCCGTTCTACCCGAACCCATCAAACCGGAAATTCCAACAACTTCGCCTTTTCGAACACTGATATTAATTTGATCACAAACCTTTCGCCCATCATAGATCGGATGATACGCCGTCCAATCTTTCACTTCTAAAATGGTTTCGCCAATATTTGAAACTCGGGGCGGAAACCGGTTCGTTAATTCTCTACCAACCATTCCGCGGATGATTCGATCTTCTGAAATTTGATCTTCCAAACAATCCAAAGTTTCAATCGTAGCTCCATCCCGCAAGATGGTAATAGAATCAGCCACTCTGGAAATTTCACTCAATTTATGGGAAATTAAAATCGAAGTAATACCTTGTTGTTTTAATTGTAGTAATAATTCTAATAATGCCTGACTATCATTTTCATTTAAACTAGCCGTTGGTTCGTCTAAGATTAATAATTTAACTTCTTTAGCCAAAGCTTTTGCAATTTCCACAAGCTGTTGTTTACCAACCCCTAAATCAGATACTTTGGTGGAAGGTGGTTCATGTAATCCAACCTTCTTTAACAGAGCATTGGTTTGTTCTGTGGTATCAAACCAACTAATAATCCCCATTTTTTGCCGTTCATTGCCAAGAAAAATATTTTCCGCGATCGATAAAAACGGCACCAAAGCCAGCTCCTGGTGAATAATCACCAATCCGATTTTTTCACTCTGGCTAATATCTTTAAATTGACATTTTTGTCCGTTGAAAAATATGTCACCTTCATAGGTTCCATGAGGATGTACGCCACTTAATACTTTCATAAGTGTCGATTTACCTGCACCATTTTCCCCTACCAGAGCATGGATCTCCCCCCGTTTAACTGTAAAATTTACATTATCTAACGCTTTCACGCCGGGAAATGTCTTTGTAATATTACGCATTTCTAAAATATTATCAGACATATTCATTTCATCCTTAGATTACTTTTAAATGTGAGAAAAAAGGAATTGAGTGGGAGCCGGAGCCCCCACTCAATGGACACAGGTAAAAATTACTTGAGTTGATCTGCGGTATAGTAGCCAGTATCAACTAACAAAGCTTCGTAGTTGGTAATATCAACACTATATGGCACTAACAGGTAAGAAGGAACAACTTTTACTTCATTGTTATAGGTTTCGGTATCGTTGATCGGAACTTCCTGACCTTTTAAGTGAGCATCAACCATCAAGGCGGCCTGTTTGGCTAAGTCACGGGTATCTTTAAAGACTGTGTAACTCTGTTCACCAGCAATCATGGATTTAATGGAGGCAATTTCGGCATCCTGGCCGGTGACAACGGGCATCGGTAAATCACCAGTGCCATAACCTACACCTTTCAAAGAGGAGAGAATACCAATGCTCAGACCATCATAAGGAGAAAGCACGGCATCAACCTGTTTGTCAGTGTAATAAGCACTTAAGATATTATCCATACGAGCCTGGGCTGTTGCACCATCCCAACGCAGGGTGGAAACTTTGTCCATTCCCATCTGGCCACTTTGAACAACTAACTGACCATTGTCGATATAGGGTTGTAAAATGGACATAGCACCATCATAAAAATAGAAGGCATTGGTATCGTCCGGTGAGCCACCGAATAATTCGATATTGTATGGGCCATTACCGTCTTTTAATTTCAAAGCGGTTTCAATCTGGCTGGCTTGTAAAACACCAACCTGGAAATTGTCAAATGTTACATAATAATCAACATTGGGGGTTTTGGTAATCAGACGGTCATAAGCAATCACGAGAATGCCGGCATCATGTGCTTTTTGAAGAATGTCAGATAATGTGCTTCCATCAATGGCTGCAATCACGAGAACATCTGCACCTTTGGTAACCATGTTTTCGATTTGTGCTAATTGATTGGGAATATCATCTTCTGCGTATTGCAAATCGGTTTCATAACCCATTTCTTCAAATGTGGTTACCATGCTGTTCCCATCGGAAATCCAGCGGGAAGAGGATTTGGTCGGCATCGAAATCGCAACTAATTTACCATTGGAGGTTTCTTCCGCTGCGGGTTCTTCATTGGTGGCTGGGGCTGCTGCGGGGGAACAAGCTGCTAACAACATTACGGCAATTAAAACCAAAAAAGCGATCGTCTTAATTCGAGACATTTTCAACTCTCCTTCGAGTTTATTGTTTTATGGAAATGAGATAAAATTTGTTTGGGTTTGCGATTTATCCTTCTGATTCAAGGATTGATCGCTCCGACGAAAGTGCTTGCTAATTTCCATTTTGATTCTGGCGGGCACTTTCTATTTAAGGGATTAGGGTTTTTTGACACTAGAACGCGGTTGCACCTCCTTGAGCCTTAACGAACTTTCGCGAACCACCAATGATGGAGAAAGCATAATCGTTCGCGCTTCAACAAGATCATTTTTTCGATTCGCTTCGATTGCTTTGAGCATTTCTTGAACAGCCACCGTTCCAATATGATGAAATTCTTGTTGTATGCTGGTCAACGGCGGCCAGAAAAATTCTCCCTCGGGGATATTATCAAACCCGACAACGCCTAAATCTTCAGGAATACGAATTCCCTTCTGATTAGCATAATGTAAAACACTGAGTGCCATCTGATCATTACCGGCAAATACGGCATCCATGTTCGGATACTGCTGGAATAACTTGTTAATTGCGGTTAATCCACTGGAAGATGACCAATTTCCCTCAACGTAGTTTTTATCACTTCTTTCATACCCGGCTTCCTTTAAGCAGTCTTTCCAGGCAGAAAAACGTTGACGGGATTCCCACCAATCCAACGGCCCTGCAATATGCCCGATATTTTTATAACCCTGCTGGATGAGGTGGTTCATCGCCAAACGTCCACCTAAATAATTATTTAATGAAACGACGGAAATGCCCTCTTTCGGTTCCATCGTTAAATAAATAACCGGGATGGAAAACTCAATCGACCAATCCATCACCCAGGAACGGTTATCTCCGATTTCAGGGACTGCCCATATAATGCCATCAACATGCCTAGCTTTTAAGGCATCAATAATCGGAACAATATCATTGGCATGAAAATGCGGAAGTTCTTTTAATAATAAGGAATACCCGGCATCCTCTGCGGCACTGGTGATACCATTCAAGGTTCGTGAAGGACCCACAAACTTTAACCCAGCGATCACAACCCCCAAAGTATAACTGCGCTGTTGAATCAAGCTGCGTGCTAATGCACTGGGTTGGTAACCTAGTTCTTCGATGATATGCTGCACACGCTGGCGGGTTTCATCAGAAACATCAGGTCGAGCATTCACAACCCGGGATACGGTTTGTGTTGATACACCAGCAGCAGCAGCTACTTCTTTGATTGTCGGTCGTTTGGATGGAGTGAACATGGGATCACCTTATGTGTTATCGTTCCCGTTATCGATAACGGGAACGATAACAATATAACAAATTAATAAATGCGCGTCAAGTAGCAATTTTTTGGATTGGGTAACTGGAGAAGAGGTTTTGTAAATCGTCATAATAAAAAACTTCGGGCGGTAATCTACCCGAAGTTTTTTTAACAAGCTGTTGATTATTTGATTTTCCAATGGCAGATTGTTCCTACCCATTTCTTGGAATTATTTTAAGGCTACCCCATTTTGCCGGATAACCTGATGGTACCACAATGCGCTGTCTTTTAAAATTCGTTCCTGGGTTTCGTAATTCACCCACACCAGGCCAAACCGCTGACGATATCCCCAAGCCCATTCAAAATTATCCATTAAAGACCACACAAAATATCCAGCCAAAGGAACGCCCATCTCAATTGCCTGGTGGGCTACTTTAAAATGCTCTCGTAAATAAGCGATGCGCCGCTCATCATGTACACGCCCATCCGGTCCGGGTCCATCCGAATAACTAGCACCATTCTCAGTAATATATATTTTAGGTATCTGGTATTCAAAATAAAAACGAGCCAAAACGTGTAACAAACCTTCAGGGTAAACTTCCCAACCCATTTCGGTCCAATTAACCTCATCTTTAGGCTGAGAAAACACAGTTTGAGGTAAATTTTCTTCTTCCGGGATGGCATCACTTCGAACCACATCACGGTTATAAAAATTTAATCCAACAAAATCCATTGGTTCCGAGATCGTTTCCAAATCCCCGGGCTGAACAAATTCTAACTGGGTGGAGGGAATTTTTCCTTCTGCAACCAAACTGGACAAAACATCAGAAGCATAACCTCGACCATGTAATGCATCCAAAAACCATCGCACCCACAAACCATCCCGTTCCCGCAGCAATTGCAAATCTGCCCGACTTCGGGACGCAGGTTGAAGATAATTCGCATTTAAGACAATCCCTGCCTCACAACCTGGACTGTTTTTGCGAATGATCGGCAAGGCAAGAGCGTGGGATAACATAAGATGGTGAGCAGCTGCCAATGCAGCAGGCATATCATCTTTAATACCCGGTGCATGATCCCCATATACATACCCTAAATAAGTTACCACCGAAGGTTCATTATGGGTGATCCAATTTTTAACCCGCCCACCAAAGGTTTTGGTAACAATATCGGTGTATTCCAAAAAAGCATCTACCGTACTACGATTTGTCCAACCGCCTTCATCCTGCAAAGGCTGCGGCAAATCCCAGTGGAACAGGGTTACAAAGGGGATAATCTCTGCCTTCAATAATTCATCTATCAGTTCGCTGTAAAAATTGAGACCGGCCTGATTGACCTTTCCGCGCCCTTCGGGAAAAATTCGCGACCAGGCAATCGAGAATCGATAGGTTTGCAAACCCATTTCTTTCATCAACCGTACATCCTCTTTAAAACGGTTGTAGTGGTCACAGGCTACATCCCCGGTTTCACCATTTAATATCTTGCCTGGTGTGTGGGAAAACCGATCCCAGATCGATTCTCCTTTTCCATCAGCTTGCCAACCGCCTTCAATTTGATAAGAAGCGGTCGCTGCGCCCCACAAAAAATGGTCCGGGAATTTTAATAAGGTGCTCATTTAATTATTAACCTCTCTGTTGATTTATTGTCGCCGCTAATTTTATCGCAAATCAGGAATCCTGGTATACAACGTTTGGCTATAATGCAAAACAACCAACCCAACCTGCTTTTTTTCTCTGTGCATCTGTCCATCTGTGTGCAATTCCCCATCCATTAATATCACACAGAACAGCGGAGACACAGAGGAAAATTATTAATCTCCTATCTAATCTTCGTGTTTCCCTGTACCCCATCGGGGTATAGGGAAATTAGTGGTTTTTTTTGTCTTAAAATCACCCTCACCGAATGATCAAAGGCAAAAACACATGCTCGCTTTCTACATCAATCACAACGGTTACCAAATTCGACAGGGGGCTTTCATTACCCATTGCATCCATACTGCGCACACCAATTTGCCATTCACCTTGATAAGGTAAAAACAGGCTGCCTTGATTTGCTCGGCTGAGTGTCCGAACTGTAAAGCTGTCAGAATTTTCAAAACGATAATACAAACGGTAACCCCATAAATCCGGATCAGAAACTTCATCCCATCGCGCCGTTACCACAGCACCGTTTTTAAACAATACGGAAAAATGTTCCGGGGAAGAAGGTTCGAGGTAGGCAATCGCCCCCTGAGAAGCCACATAACCGCCATCCGTATTCACATTGGTCGTACAGGCTGCTCCTCCACCAAACATAACCCCAATAACCCCACTGTCGAAAATGTCCCGTGGGTGGTTAAATAAATACGCTGCCCGGTTATCCTTATAATGATCGCAGGTATTATCCAAGTCCATATTTCCGACAGGCACCTGCCACAACAATAATCGTTTTCCAGAAGCAACCGAAAGTGCATTTTCCCACAAAAAAGCACGTGTTACCCGCGGCAGGGTTAAATCCGTATCATCCCACCATGTATTTCGTCCGTGCACAACTTCGTAATATCCTGCGTCGCGGTCACTAAATTCCACCACCAATAAATCAGCCTGTGCACCCCCCATCTGATTGATAAAGGCAGCGGTCATCTGTGCCATTTCTACCGCTTGTTGTGTTGTAACACTTTGAGGATCACCATTGGTTGCCCACATACTGGCCATCGGGGCAACCAAAGCGTTCGGCGCAGTCTGATGAATCAGGTCCACCATGTATTTTCCAAACCCTGCCAGCGTGTTAGCGTACCCACTGCGATTTAAAGCTACCGGATAAGAATTGGGATCATTGGGAAGCACACCGGATGGTCTGTTATAAGGGTCGTTACTCAACTGCTGCATATAACCGTAAAAATCAGGCTCTAAAATAAATACGACGGGTTGATCTCCCTTTGCTTCCAAAGCGGCTCGCTGCAAAGATTCCAGATATGCATTAACCGTACTTGAATTTTTTAATTTCTCTGCATAACAGTTACTGGTTTCACCGCAGTTTGGTGGGGTATCCAGCATTAAATAAACGGTTACAGCCGGAACATATCCTTTCTCCCAGGCTTGATTCACAAAACGAGATACAAAATGCTCACCCCAGCCTTCCCAACCGTAAGTGATGTATTGGTAAATATAATCCCAAGATACACCACTGTTGACCTGCCAATCCTGGCCTGCCGCTTCACTCCATTGATTCGATCCCCACCCAATTCGCTGCGGTAAAACAGATGGTATAGAACCCCCTGGTAATGACAAGATTGTTAAGGTGCCTACTGGCTCCACATGCTCATGTCCATCGGCATCCACTGCTTCCAATAAAAGTTGAACCTCACCCGTTGCCGTACCCACCGGTACACTTATGGCTGTCCCAAACACGCCATCATTAACCAGATCATCATTATGGTTTCCGTCATCCAACAAGACCACTTTTCCCCGGTTTAATTCCCCCGTGTCTAAACGCACCTGACTGAGATTACCCAAACCTTGCGGATCGTTTACCGCTGCCTTTATTACGGTTTGGGTAAATCCATCCGCAGGCAAGGAACGCACCGATAGACTGACATCCGAAATTTGCGGTGCATCCGGATCTTCGTAACGGTAAAAGCCAATCTCATCAAAATAAACGGTGGGTTGGGCACTGCCGCTGGCAGCTTGCCAAACTACACCCGTGATTTGCTGATTAGTTGGGTTTAAACTGGAAAGTGGTATTTTTCGTTCCTGCCAGGTATTGGCCGCCGGCGGTATCACTGCTACCGATGGGCCATTCACCGTTGAACCATCCACTTCCAGGGTTAAATAGACATTCATCACCTGCCCGCCGCTCGTGCCGCCGTGCAGAAAAAAACGCAGATCGGTAAACCCGAGTGTGTTCACCCCCGGGTTATGAAGATATAAACCTTCCCAGCCGCCAAATGTTACCGATATACTTTTTGTACCGCTGTAAATCGGACTGGTATTGGATAAATTCACAGCTGCCCAAGACCAGTTACTCCAGCCGGAGCCTAAGACATCAGCGTAGATTGGCTGATCAACAAATAAGGATGGGCTTGCTGAAAAAAAGCCTGTGTTGGAAAACAACAGCACCACAAAGAGGGTTAAACGGAAACATTTCATGAATCCGATTATAGACAATCATCATCTTACTTAACCTTACAAAAAGCTAAGAAACGACTAACCTGTAAATCGGGAACCAAACCCATTTCTGCCATCTTATGCATAAAAAAAATCTCCCGAAAAAAATCAGGAGATTTGTCCAGTGAGCGCGCAGGGGCTCGAACCCTGAACCAATGGCTTAAAAGGCCACTGCTCTACCATTGAGCTACGCGCCCTCGAACGTCAAATAGTTTACTATAGACCTGTTCCATTGTCAACAAAAACGACTTGATTAGAACCTTATTATTTCTTTTAAGATTAATTCAATTTAGTGAGTTACTGATCTTGTAAAAAATGAAGTGTTTCTCGATTAAATTCTGTCGGATTAACCAAATTCGATGGATCCATCGCGTTTTTCAGAACAACAAATTTTGAATTTTGAATCCCATTCGCAATTTTCCGATTTAATTCAACAAAAGATGAACCAAATTGATCTCCCACCATAACCAGCGTCGGAAGTTGATCTCCATCAATCTTGCCAATCGCATCAATCTGGTTAATCGCTTTTCTCGCCAGAATCAATTGGTCAAAATCGACATCCAAACTGACCCGGCGAAAATAATCTTGCGCCTGTTTCGCAAAAGGTGCTTTATAGGCGGAGGTCATTCCTTTTGCTAACAATTTCGCTCCTAATATTTTATAAATCCGAAAACCAATAATTTGAGAAAAACCAAGTGCTTTTTCTTGAAATGTTTTAAGTTCTCCAAAGGTATCAGTAAGAATGAGTTTGTTTATTTTATCCGGGTAATGTATAGCAAATGACTGCGCTATGACACCACCCATACTAACGCCAATGACAGAACATTTTTTTATATCGAGCTGAACCAATATTTCATTGATTTGATTTTCCCAATCACACAATGCCAACCTATTCACTTTTGATGATTTTCCATGCCCTAATAAATCGGGTGCAAGAATATAATATCCATCCTGTGCGAATGCTTCAATTTGTGGCGTCCACATTTGGTGATCTGCCCCAATCCCATGTAAAAGGATAACGGCATCGTTATTTGAATTTCCAGCCTCTTTAATAAATGTTTCTGTTTTATCTGAATTTACAATAATCACTTTGTTTCCCGAAATTTAGATGATCATCTGAGAATAAACATATCCTTGATTTCTACACCCGAATGATCCAAACCATCCCACCGGTAATCGGTTTGGTGACCTAACACTTGGTGTGATTCACATTGGCAGCGTTTATCACTCGGACTTGGGCAGGACTGTATCAACTCACGGATAGTTTGGAAATCTCCCTCACTGACCCGCAAACCTTCGTGAACCCAAGATTCAGAATCCAGTGCACCGCGGCGAGATTCCCTATACACCGCCAACGCATAAAAATCACAATGCTCACATTCTACAGTTTGTAAAGTAATTTCATCATTAATGCCATCTGGCGGCAGTTCAATCGTTTGAGTTATTTTAATGTTTTTTGATTTACAAGTAGGGCATTTCATTTTTAAAGTTAAAATTTTTGTTTTTTTATTTGCTTTTATAAAGATGTGATAGTTCCAATTTCTATTCTTTAGTTACTCAACATTTATTCTACGAACCTTGAGCTTAGTATTTTGCTCTTTTCATTCAATTGAATTAAATCAACCTCAAAGGTCGACTCAACTAAAAAATGATAGATATTTTCATTTTTCATTTATTAATTAACGTAAACTCATTCCGACTTACTCTAAATCATATATAAAATATTAAAAATATACTATAATAAACGTCCACGCAAATAAAATCATAGCAAGCGGGGAAAATATTATAACATGAGGAAAGTATGAAAAAATTAATTTCTTTAGTATTTGCTTTTTTGATAGTGTTTATTACTAGTTGTCAATCTCAAATTTCTCAAGAAAAATTAGAAGAAATTGTTCAATCTACTATTAATTCTTTTACACCAATTCCAACATTTACAAGCCAACCCACTTACACACCATTACCTTCATTTACTCCATTCCCCACACTCACACCAGCTCCAACTCAAACACCTTGGATAAAAATTGTCACTCCCACAAACACATTCACACCAGAATTCACACCTACAAACACAATACCCCCAACAGCCACAGCCACAAAGACACCATTACCAGGGATTGGATCGGACATTAAATGCGGAAATTATTTTACTATTAGAGTAACTGAAAAACCTATCCCAGCTGAATATGTTTATGGTGAAAGATCGAATGGCCTATTTTATATTATAAAATTTAGTATAACAAATAATTCCACATCAACTTATCAAATTTGGGATGATTATTTCTTTATTGAAGGCGTCCTTGATGGTAAAGATTTTTTGTATGAAGTTCACAGTGATGCTAGTTGGGAAATGTATTGGGCTTCACGTTATTCCGTAAACAATCTCAGTGATGAAATTGGTGGAGGCTTATCCAGTTCTCGAATCGTTGTTTTCGATGTAAATCCTGATCTAAAAGAATTAACTTTTCTATTTGAACCAAAAGATAATATGTTTGATTCTAAACCATTGTGTCAGGCAAAGATCCCTTTAGAATAAAAAAATAATAACAAAAGGATGTGAAGAAATGCTCACATCCTTTTGTTATTAACCCTGAAAAATAAAATTTTTTCAAAGCTTTAATACAAAACAATATAAAAACTAATCCCCATCTGCGGTCTGAGTACCAGTGAATATTAAGACAAATTACCTTTGGCCTACCCCTCCAACTCATGCTGGATGGGAACGATAAATACAGGGTTATCCGATAACTGTACCACTTGCTGGGCAACACTGCCTGTAAATAATAAATTCAATCCGCCCCGTCCTTGTGAGGTGATCATAATCAAATCTACGCCTTCACGTTTACCGATTTCGGTAATGGTCCGCGCCGGGTAGGAACCCGTAACGATGGTTTTCACTGCAATACCATCTTTTCGCAGTGACTCCGCCACCGATTCCAAGAATTTACGCATATTGGTAACTTTTTTACTGCGAATGGCTGCAATCACGCTGGCCGGGGCGCGATATTTTTCACTTTCGGGCACAGCCGGCACACTGAGTAACATCAACTCACAATCAAACTGTTTCGCAAAACTACGCGCATACGGCAGGGTTTGTTCCGAAAAAGTCGAACCATCCAGCGCCACCAAAATCCGGCTGAAATGGGGAGAAGCCGCCGGGCCACTCTCAAATACTTGCACCAATAACACCGGAATATCCAATAAATGCACCAGTTTACTGGAAAGCCCCTCACCCATCCAGTTTTTCCGGCCGGATTTTCCGTGAGTGGTAACAATCACCATGTCCACTTGTTTTTCTTCCACAAATTCTTTGGTGGCTTCTGCTGTTGACCCATACCGCACCATGCAGTTTACTTGAATCCCTGTCGCGTGGATTGTTTCCGCCATTTTACATAAATAATCACTGAGTTCGTTTTCTTCTACCTCATTACCACCGCTTTCTTTTAGTACGGAAAGTAAGGTTAATTTGGCTCCGGTTGACTCGCAAATAAAACGCGCCATCGGAACAGCCTGAGCAGCATAATCTGAACCATCCAGTAAGGTAAGCACATGCCCAATTTTGGCATCTCTGTGTCGATGGGAAAGATCGGTGGCAATCTGCGGCATCCACGTCAGTTTTACGTTGCCATTTTCACCATTTACCGTACCGCCCTTAACCGGAGATTGTCCAAACCCAAATCCGGCCAACAAGGTGGAATCGATTTGACCAAGGTAATCCATTTCTGGAGAAGGTGCCCCAATTTGATTACGAAAATAAGTGAACAAAAGATAGATCACCGGCAAGAAAACAAGATAAGTCCATGCGCCTTCAAAAAATCGCTCTTCAATTATGATCGCAGTAGCACCTGTGGTTAACACAGCCGCAATCGTGGTACCAACAATAAAACCAATTTTTCCGAAAGATACTTTTTGGCGTGCCTCACGAATTAAGCGTTTGGTTACTGCCCAACCTGTTAGGCTGAGTAATACAAACACTCCTACTGCATAAAGCGAAAGATAGGTTTCCTCATGAGTCCCAAAAACCACGAAACAAAAACTAACAATCCCAACTTCCAACCATACCGGTTTATCAGCCACATCAAACTTATTCCGATCGCCAAAACCCGCAGGGATATAATGACGTTCTTTTAAACCCACTGCCAGGTTTTGTAATCCTTGTGCACTGGCTGCCGAAGCAGACATTAAAACAAAAATCCCAATCAACGTACCGACATAAGGCAGCGGTGCAGGTAACAATTGATCCATCGCCTGAGTAAATACGGAAACTTCCAGATTCGATGGGTCGGACAAAGAAAAAATTGCCGGGCCAACAATCAACATGGTTAAAGCTGTGGTACCCATGATGATTAACAAACTACCAAAAGCCTTTTTGCTTTTTTGAGCAGGTGTACCATCATAGGCTGCCACCAGGTTTGCAAACACCTCAATCCCGGTCATCACAGCCAAAATGCGCACATAACCGCCGATCGTAAATTTTAATGTGGGCGGTACGAAAGCTTTTAAAGAAAACTCTGGTAAGTGCAGACCCGTCTTGAACAAGGTAGCAAAAATCATGATCCATAACAAAATCAAAACACCAGCTGTGGCGGGACCAAAAGCCCGGGTTGCCATTTTAGGGCCACGGTTCACCAACCAACCGATTGCCACACTCAACACAACGGCTAAAATGGTAGTAAAGGGAATGCCCAAAAAATTTTCAGACAGGGCAGGAATACGATCGGAAATAAATGTGACCATGGCAGCCATACTGACCAAAAAGGTCAGGGTATATTCCACAAAAGTTACAGCTGCGTTGATTTTCACCGCCCATCCGCCAAACTCTTCTTCACTTAATCCGCTGCCGCCGCTCCCATCGGTAATCCACTGCATCACCAGGCGGTACATAGCAGAAACCACTGCAATCGTTAACACAGCCAGCCAGATTGCTCCACCAAACGCAATATTCGCAAAACCAGCCACCATCACCAATTTAATAAAGGGGCCAAATACGTACAGGGGTGAGGTTGCGGGATCACCACCACCGGCAAGCGCGCCTTGCAGTGAATTTTTGAGTTTATGCGAAATGTGTGCCATGAAAAATCCTTTGTGTGTATTGTTGATCAACAAATTATTAAAAGACCAAATAATATCATATCATAAATCAGGTTTTAAAATCCCGCATCCGCCTCGACAATTGACGGTATTCATCCGATTTTTATTTGCAAATTGAAGCGCTTTTCCGTAAACTTAACCTTATCTCATTCCATCCCCAGGAGAACCAACCTTAATGGAACTGGAACCTAATACTCTGCTGCGAGACCGTTACCTTATCCAACACCAGCTTGGCAAGGGCGGTATGGGTGCCGTTTATGCTGCCCATGATACTGTCCTTGATACTCAGGTTGCCTTAAAAATTAACCAAAACCCACATCCCGAAGGACGGGATCAATTCTTAAGTGAAGCGCGTTTATTGGCTGCGCTGCGCCATCCCAATCTGCCCCGCGTTATTGATTATTTTTTAATTGAAGATTCCCAATACCTTGTAATGGATTATGTGCCCGGAGAAGACTTGGGCAGTCTGATTAAACAAGAAGGCAGTCAACCGCTGCAAACGGTTTTAAATTGGGCAGGCCAATTAGGGAACGCCCTCACATATCTTCACCAACAAAATCCGCCGGTTATTCACCGGGATATTAAACCAGCGAACATCAAACTTACACCAAGTGGAAATGTGATGTTAGTTGATTTTGGTATCGCAAAAGCGGTTGAATCCTCTCAGGAAACTTCCACCGGCGCACGCGGTATGACACCCGGATATTCACCACCGGAACAATACGGCACCGCCCGTACCGGGCCATATTCGGATCAGTTTTCATTGGCATCTACCATTTACAACCTGCTGACGGGACAAAAACCAGTTGATGCAGTTGAACGGATGTTGGGTCAGGCTGTATTAACCCCGCTTAATTTATTACTTCCAAACATTCCTCCTCAGGTACAGTCGGCAATCGAAAAAGCCATGTCCGTCCGTCCGGAAGAACGTTTTTCCAGTGTGCAAGAATTTATTCAAACCTTAACCCAGCCGCTGCCTGAAATAACCCAACAACCTGACCGAGACGTTACCCGGGTTGCCGCACCTCCCCCACCACCCAGCGATACCAGTACCCGTGTCGGTGTACCGTATACTTCTCCTCCACCAATTCCGCAAAAAAAACGGCCGATGTGGTGGTTAATTCCTGTTATCTTAATTCCTCTTCTGGTAATTTTAATTGGGGGTGGTTGGTTTGTAATGAATCGGTTGTTAACACCACCAACACCAACCCCAGCCTCAGTTGCTGATATACCACTCACTGAAATTCCAGCGGCTTTGCCAACAGAAACTACACTCCCCACCTTTGCAGAACAGCCTACGGAAATACCAACCGAAATCCCAACGGATTTACCCACCAACACACCGGAACCCACCTTGGAACCAACCCCGGAACCAACCGCAACACCTGCTGTGGTATTGGAACCCATTGGGCGCGGCGGGGTCGTTGCTTTTACCAGCAACGAAGGCGATGGCAGTACCTTCCAGATTTGGAGCATGCGTGTCTTTTTGGATGAATCGCAAAATTTAATTGCCGCAGAAAAACAGCAGCTCACCAATACCGCAGGCGATAAATTTTATCCAGCCTGGTCACCGGATGGCGGACGAATTGTGTATGCTGCCGATAGTGGTGATGAAGAAAATCAATTTGACCTTTACGTCATGGATGCAAACGGCGAAAACCAAACTGTGCTTGTCGCTCAACCCGGTGATGACACCGAACCAGCCTGGTCACCGGATGGCAATTGGATCGTATTCACCAGCGACAGCCGCTCCGACGGTATCTTGCAGCTTCACATTGTCAAACCGGATGGCAGTGAACTGCACCGCATCAGTTTTGACAAACAAGAATTTTCACCGGAGTGGTCACCGCGTATGGATAAACTGGTTTATATCGTCACGGTCAATAATGCGCGTTATTTATGGATCCGTGACCCACAAGATAACTTCGCTGATACTGAAACGAACCTGATGTACGGACGATTAGGATATTTTGCCGACCCGGCCTGGTCTCCGGATGCCCAATGGTTGGCGTTTACGCGTGAAGAAGGACGCACCCGCGATATTTACTTAACCAAGATTTCCTCATTTGGGATGGAAATTTCCCGTCTGACGGATACCACCTTTGATTCCTATCCCGCCTGGTCTTCCGATTCACAATGGTTATTATTTGACTCTAACCGAGACGGCAATCAGGAAATCTACATCATGAACCGGGACGGAGGTCAACAAACCAACCTGACCCAAACCGACAATGTTCAGGAACTTCAACCCGCCTGGCAGATTAAATAAATTAAATTTTTCATCCTGAATATTTTCATGATTCTGAAACCATACCCTACTCAGGGCAAATTTATTTAACCGGAATAACTTTTCCTCCGGTCATTGTTAATAAATGCTGTGGGGTGAGTTCAAACACCGCGTGAGGTGTTCCTGCGGCTGCCCAAATGGTATCGAAGGTCATTAAATCCTCGTCAATAAAGATCCGAATTGGGTTTTTGTGTCCCACAGGAGAAACACCGCCAATTGGAAAACCGGTATATTCCTGTACTTTGTTCGCATCCGCTTTTTCCAGAGGCTCGCCTACCAAACTGCCAACCGCTTTTTCGTTTACCCGATTGGTGCCGCTGGTAATAATCAATAATGGCTGGTTAGAATTTTTTCCCCAAAAAACAAGTGATTTGGCGATTTGGCTTACCGAACAACCAATCGCCAAAGCGGCTTCCTGTGCGGTTCGAGTCGAACCCGGCAGCTCCACCACCGATAATGAGAGACCAAACTGATTTAATGATTCTTGTACCCGTTGTGCGTTTTTATGCAGTTGAGATGGCATGGAATCCCTCCAAATAAATCCTAGTATAGTACAAAACAGTCGTTTTTATAAATCGCATAATCTCCAATTTTTCCCACCAGATCGGCTTCGGCCCAGCCTTTTACCCCGAATTGGCTATTATGCCATTCACAAGCACCACTTCATACACCTGCTTCTTTTCCAACAGACCTTTCTTTAAAATAAACAATAAAGATTGAGGTAAACATGCGTTTTCGAGGTTATTTACATGCCCCTGAATTTCCCCAGGAATTAACCTGGTTAAATACTACACAAAAAATTCGCCTGGCCGACCTAAATGGTAAAGTTATTTTGCTGGAATTTTGGACTTATTGTTGAATTAACTGTCATCACAATGTGGCGCAGTTGCGCCAGTTAAAACAACAATTTGGAGATGCTCTCGTCATCATTGGCGTACATTCCGCTAAATTCCCTACCGAAAAAGAAACTGCCAATATCCAAAAAGCGGTTCAACGGTTGGGTATCCATCACCCTGTCGTAAATGATGCCGGGTTTAAAATTTGGAACAGTTACGCCGTGCGCGCCTGGCCTACCCTGGTTTTAATTGACCCTCGGGGACATATCGTATCGGATGTTGCGGGAGAAATTCAGGCTGAAAATATTGCAGAACATATTCAGGCAGTTCTGGATGAACATACCACTGAAACAAAAAGCGGAAAATTAGACCTGACGACCCCGCCCCCCGTCAGGGATCAATTCCAATTATTTTTTCCATCCAAAGTGCTGGCACACCCTTCCGGAAAACTCTGGATAACAGATACTGGCAATCACCGAGTTTTGGAATGTATATTGGATAAAAATCGAGAAATTGCACAGGTAACAAGAAGCTTTGGTAATGGCGCTGCTGGTTTTATCGATGGTGATACTTCTATCGTTCAATTTAACCACCCGCATGGTTTGGTTTTACAAGGTGATCCTCAAGAGGGGTTTCTGTATGTAGCGGATACTGAAAACCATGCCATCCGGCAAATTTCTTTACACAATGGTGAAACAACCACCATTGCTGGCACGGGTCAAAAAGCACACGGTCGATTTCCGTTGGGCAAAGCTACCCAAACTGCCCTACGGTCTCCTTGGGACTTAACCTTAGTAGAAAATTATCTTTTTATCGCCATGGCAGGCAGTCACCAAATTTGGGTTTTTGACCTGAACGACCAGCAGCTTGGCATTTTTGCCGGAAATGGTTACGAAGCACTGGTAGATGGTCCAATTAAGGACAGCAGTTTTAATCAACCATCTGGTCTATGTTTCGGACTCAACCACCTGTTTGTTGCAGACCCCGAAGCCAGCGCCATCCGCGCCATAACCCTCACCGAAGAGGCAAATACCATCACGCTGGTGGGACAGGGACTGTTCGATTTTGGCGATGTGGACGGAAGTCAAGAAAAAGCCTTACTTCAACACCCCACAGGGTTAGAATATAAAAATAATCAACTGTTTATCGCGGATACCTACAATCATAAAATTAAAACCTTAGATCCTTATACTGGAACCGTTACCACCCTGGCAGGAACCGGAAACAGCGGAAAAAAAGATGGTGAGTTTGTGGTATCCAAATTTTATGAACCGGAAGGTATCACAACGCTGGAAAACTTACTGATTGTGGCAGATACCAATAATCACCTTATCCGGGTTTTGGATCTTAATACTCAAAAAACGCACACATTAATCCTCAATTGGTTTCCCGAATCTCAAATCGAAGTGCCAGCATTAGAAGTGTCCTCATCCTCCTTTTCATTATTGCTTGCACTTGAGCTACCTGATAATTTCGAGATCAATCCGGCCTCCATTACACGAATAAAGTATAACAATCAAGAATATGATTTTTCCGCCGGACAAGAAATACTGGTACCGATTCATTTGGACTCAACCTCAAAAATTGTTCTACAACTCGATCTGCAGTATTGCCAGCACGGCAATATGGAGTTATGTTTCCAAAAATCCTACGATTACCGAATCCCTGTCACCATTAATCCTGCCTTATCATCCAATACACCCATAGAGCTTTCCCTCCCTGTGCCGGTTTAAATAATCCATCTCGACTTACCCCCAATTCCTCACCCCCTGTTGAGTTTGAGGAGGCCTACTATCAATCTCTTAACTCTGTGTCCATTTTTATATGGGTAAGCTCATAATTGTTAATTTTTCACTTTTCGTTTCTAATTTTTCACTTACCAAACCGTTAACCCCTTATAATTAACCTATCTCAATTAAGGAACCGCTATGATTTTTTTGTATATCATCCTCGCTTTGTTTTTGATTTTAATCGGCGCTGGTTATTATTTTTCGCGTCAGGTCATTTATCCAAAAACCTTTCCCTGGAAAAAAACTTATGAAATAGAGGTTGAAAACGGCAAGATTGACCCCCAAACATACCAGTCCTGGGAAAAAGAAGAAATTATTATTCGGTCACCAAATGGGTACGACCTTTTTGGCATTTATTTACCTTTCCCAAAATCAACCCAAACCGTTATCATCTCGCACGGCATCACCTTTACCCTCTTTGGCAGCGTCAAATATATCAAAATTTTTAGAAACCTTGGTTTAAACGTACTCATTTATGATTTACGGAATCACGGACGAAGTGAAGGAAAAAACACAACCTATGGACTGTATGAAAAATATGACTTAAAAGCTTGCGTCGATTGGGTTTTCAAACGAAATGGAGAATCAGGAGCAGTTGGTACAATGGGTGAATCGATGGGAGCAGCCATTAGCCTGGAACATGCAGCAATTGATCCACGCATTGATTTTGTCATAGCGGACTGCCCTTTCTCCGATCTTACCAAAATACTCACCTACCGTCTTAAGCAGGAATATCATTTACCTCCCTTCCCCCTCATACCCCTTTCAAACTGGTTCTCCAAACAATTGGCTGGTTTAAATTATAAAAATGTTTCTCCTATCGAAGAAGTAAAATCGATTAAAACACCTATTTTGTTCATTCACGGAATGAATGATGATTATATTCAACCGGAAGATAGCGAAGCCATGTTTCTTGCGAAAATAGAAGGGGTTAAGCAGCTTTACCTGGCTCCCAACGCAGGACATGCTCAAGCCTACTGGTTAAATCAGGAGGAATACACTCAAAAGGTACAAAACTTTTTACGGGAAATAAACTTCCTTCATTAATTAAGCGTGTATAATTAAGGTGTTGCCTATTTAATGGCAGCATGACCTTAACGATCTGGTAAGGTGCTTGTTTGAACTCTCGATTTCCGTTAAGATTAAGAAGCTAACCGCTGTTTATTCCATTCTCCAGCCGGGGAGCCAATTGGCTTCTCTTTTGTGCTGTATTTCGTTCCTGTGAGGGAGGCATGTATGGGTAAAGCCCGCCTTTTGGTCGTCGAAGATGATTTTGATATCTCCAATATGCTAAAAATTTATTTCTCCAGTCAGGGTTATGATGTGGACACCGCCCCACGAGGAGAAGTAGCGCTGGAAAAAACGCGTCAGGTAATGCCACATTTGATCGTGTTGGATATTATGCTGCCCGATATTGATGGGTATGAGGTCTGCCGCCGCTTAAGGACAACTACCCGTACCAGTCATATTCCAGTTATTTTCTTAACCCAGAAAGATGAACGTAGTGATAAGCTGCAGGGGTTAGAATTGGGTGCGGATGATTATATAACCAAACCCTTTGATATTGAGGAATTACGTTTACGGGTACAAAATGCTATTGCTCGCGCCGAACGAGAAAGTCTGACAGATCCGCAATCCGGTCTTCCTTCCGGACGATTAATTGAAGACCAGCTGCGCCGGATGATTCGTGAGCAGGATTGGGCCTTTATGGATCTTCGCATTAATGAATTTGAACCTTTTAAGGATGTGTACGGATTTATTGCCGCGAATGACGTTTTACGGTTTGCAGGAATGTTATTGGGAGAAGTATTAGACGAGCTTGGTTCCGAAAAAGATTTTGTTGGACATGCTGGTGGGGATAACTTTATTATTGTCACTGATGAGGAAAAAGCATCCATTGTTCGGAAACGATTAAAAGACCGATTTGCGGAAGAAGTCCAAAAACATTACAACTTTATTGACCGCCAGCAAGGGTTTATTATGGCCCCTGATGAAGATGGAAAGCCGGAAAAACATGGTTTGATGAAGTTATCAGTCGGTGTTGTCTCACCAAAAACACATATTTTTTCGGATATTCGTGAAATAACAGAATTGGCCGCAGAAGCCCGCCGCCAAGATTCATTAACCTGATTCATGAATTTTGGGCCTGAATTTTTATTAGGATTAATCATCGCAGGTTTTGGGGGTGTGTTATGGCTGGCTGCGCGATTTATGCTGCGTACATTTCAGGATAGTAATCCAACACAAATTACACCGCCCATTGATCTTTCAACAGAATTGGATACACATAATCGCCCTGTTATTTTAGTAACCAAAGGCGGTCAGGTCCGTGCAATAAATCAAGCGGCCAAACAATTATTTAACATCGAGATGCAAGGCCAACCCAATCTGGAAGCCCTTGCCCGACGCGTAAGACCAACGGATGTATTTTATTCGATCTGCAGTGAACCGAGTGAAACTACCGTGACCATTGAGGGGCAGGTTGTGGAAGCACTTAGTTATCCGGTGACCGAGGGCATGTTAATCGTTTTTCAGGGCCGCAGTTTTGGTGCAGTAGCCACCCAACCTCATTCAGTCACAACAAAAACCCTGGTAACGATTAACGAGATGACTCACCTCATGGCTGCCAGCCTTGACCTGGAAGAAACCATTCAAGCCATATTGGAAAATATTTTTAAAATTGTTCCCGCCGATGTTGTGGAATTATCGATTTGGGATGATCAACACCTGGAACTAACACCGTACCGGCAGGTTAAAGAAGGTAATCTGGCCGGTGAATTGGTTAAAGCCAAAGAAAGTTACCAACGAGGACAAGGGTTTGCTGGACATATACTCGTTAACCGCCAACCGCTCTTCATTCCGGATATCCGAAATTTCCATGAAGTGCAACCCGTTATCGATTTAAACCGTTTTCCAATTCTCGCTTATATGGGATTTCCCTTGATCGTAGGAAAAGAAGTCATTGGGACCCTTGAGTTAGGCAGCTACACAAAAAATGCATTTACCAGTGATGACCGCCAAATCTTATTAATGGTTTGCGGTCCGGCTGCCATTGCAGTACATAATTCGGTTTTATTCCTAAACGAACAAAAACGTTCTGCCGAATTATCCGGGTTAGCCAAACTTGCCCAATCTTTCAGCGCTACCAGAGATCCCCAAAAATTATTTGAACAGATTTTAGAAAGTATCAAAAAATTAATTCCGGTAGAAATGCTAGGATTTCTGTTATATAACGAAAACACCCACATGCTGGAAGCTCAGGTGCCTTTTCAGGGTTTACCAGACCCGTTTGTGGATATTTACAAAACGGAGATTACCCCGGGTAGTTATGCGGAAAAGCTACTGGTAGCCCAAGATATATTAATGACCGAAAATGCAGCGGTCGATGAACATTGGCAAAATTTGGGTTTGGATCATTTAGCACGTGCAGCATCCATCCGGGATTCAGTGTTGGTTCCTTTAACTTCGGGCGGTGTGGTGCTTGGTTTTTTGCAGGCTGCAAATCACCAAAACGGTGAAAGTTTCTCCCAAGCGGAAATGCACTTATTGATGATTATTGCCAACCAGGCCGCTCCAGTCATTGAAAACACAACCCTGGTTTTACAATCCCGCCAGCGTACCCAACGGGCGGAGGTCCTTCGCCGAATTGCAAGCCTGGCCAGTTCTTCGGTTCCGGTGGATGAAGTATTAACCTTTTCCCTACGGGAATTAGCCCAATTGCTTCGAGCCCAGGTTGGCGTGATATTTTTAATGAACCGGGAACGCAGTATGTTAACCCTACATACGGGTTCTGTTTATGGCAATATCGAACAATCCTTAAAACAGGAACGTTTGTTAAGTGACGATGCGCAGTTTCCATTCACCATGACCGGCTCCCAACGCACCCTTGTGATTGGAGAATTTGACGATACAAAACCACTCGTACCGTTTTATCAACAAGTGATGGAAACCTGGCATATCCAATCTGCCGTTGTGGTGCCGCTTATTGTTAGAAACGAAGGAATTGGTGAATTGTGGCTTGGAAATACAGCACCAAATTTTTACGATCAAGGTGATGTGCAGGTGATTATTCCGGCAGCGAGCCAAATCGCTGCTGTTGTTGAACAGTCCAATCTGTTCGGCCAAACCGATGAATCCTTACGGAAACGAGTAGAACAACTAACCGCACTGGCAAGAATCAGCCGAGAATTAAGTACATCGCTTGATCTTTCTTATTTATTAAAACGAGTTTATGAAGAAGCAATTGAAATGACTCATGCGGATAGCGGCGGCTTGATTCTCTTCGAGATGGGGCAGGAACCTGATGATCAGGAACCCGCCATTCACTCCGTTTTAGGAGATACCGTTCCAGCTGCTTTTTCGGCATTTGAATTGGAACTGATTAAAGAAGGACAACCTGTATTAATCAATGATACTTCCGAAGAAAAACGTGTGTCTTTTCCAAATCGAATCCATTCCGCCATCTTGGTTCCTGTTAATTACAAACAAAAACCAGCTGCATTCATCACCTTATACCACCGTAACCAAAATCACTTCAGTCAAGCTGATCTCGAAATTATGCAATCGCTGGCAGCCCAAGCGGCAGTTGCATTTGGAAACGCCTGGCAGTATCAAGACCAGATTCAACGCAGTGAAATACTTAAACGTGAGTTGGATACGCAAGAAAAATTTTTCCAAATTTCCGATGTTTTGCGCCCCGAACAACCGTTTAACGTTGCATTGGATGCCATCGGCCAGGCCATTATCGATGTAACCCCCTTCTCCGCAGTGTTGATCAGTGTTTACGATCCGGAAGAAAAGGTGTTGAAACGAGTCAGCGGCCGGGGATTACCTCAGGAAACTTGGTATAAGCTAAAAGAACAAACCCAATCCTGGTCAGCTGTTCAGGATCTTCTCAAAGAAGAATTTCGGCATGATGTGGTTTATTTCATTCCAAATGATAAAATGCCAGTTAAACCAGCCAACGTCCATCTCATCTCAATTATGGAATCGCAAGAGGTAACGGATGAATTACGCTGGCATCCCGATGATTTATGTCTGATTCCATTATCCGATTTGGATGGCAACCCCTTAGGTTTAATCAGTGTCGATGCCCCCGAAGATGGATTGAGGCCGGATCGTTTGTCCTTTGATGCACTCGAATTGTTTGCTGTTCAGACCAGTTTATTATTAGAAAATCAGCGCTACCATGCCAGTCTGGAAAAACAAGTTGAGTTGTTACAAGAAGAAAATACGCAGGCTGGTGTTTCCATGGCCACCCAACAGCGTCGCATTTTATCAGCTGTTCAGGGACAGTTAAATCGTTTCAGTGCCGGGTTAGATCTTTCCGCAAAAGCCAGCCGGCAGGCAGATCGGGCAATGGTTCTTTCCGCTTTAGCGAACGATTTGATTACCCAATTTGGCTTTTCAAACGTAATTGCCGCTGAACAACATGGCACTTCCACCCCTGTTTTAACAGCCGTTTTTGGTGACACAACGGAAGATACCCAATTTGAAGCCCTGCTTGGACAACGAAACCCCCTTAGGGAAGTCTTAGAAAACCGCAGTAACATCTGGGTAAAAAATCTGGAGAGTGATTCTACCTGGCAAAAATCGGCTTTATTAAAGGCCGCACAAGCCGTAGGATTTTTAGCGATGGCTTTTCCAATCTCAGAACACTTGGTTGTGGGTATATTGGCAATTACACAAGAACCGCTCATTTTTCAGGATGACCAGGAAATTGAAATTTTTACCCGCTTGATGAATCAAATTGGCATCGTTTTACAAAACCAGACCTTACTGACCGAAACGCGGCAGCATTTGGGCGAAGTCGATCTACTGCTCAAATTTAGCCGGAAACTTGGCAGTTTGGATTCAATTGCCATTATGACCACTCTGCTCGATACAAGTTTTGACCTGGTGCCTAACGCTGAAGCAGGATGGGCAGCGTTTTGGGACAATCAAAATCAAGTGTTAGTCCCCATAGCAGCTGCAGGGTATAACAAACCGGAAGAATTATTAAAGATTCGCATCACACCAGAAACAAAAACTTTGCCATTTAAGGTCTTCACCGATAAACAGTCTATCCGTGTAGATGAAGTGGATTTTGCTGAAAGTTATCCTCTTTCCTCTGGAGATTTAATGCATTACCGCCAGTCTCATGGAGCCAGATTACCCATTTCCAATTTGGTCGTTCCGGTGGTTATTGCTGAGCAAAGTTTGGGTGTAATGGTTCTTGAGAATTTTGAGGAACCCGTCGCTTTTGATCAGGAAGACGAAAATTTGGCATCCTCATTAGCCCAACAAACCGCCTTAGCCTTAGAAAATGCCCGTTTGTTTAGGGCGTCCCAACAACGTTCCCAACAATTACAGGCATTAACGGAGGTTGGAAGCACTATTACCTCCAGTCTACAAAGTGAAGCATTAATTAACTCTTTATTAGATCGTTTAGGTTCGGTTGTTTCATATGATACAGCTACCTTATGGCTGCGGGAAAACGATAAATTAACGGTTGTTGCTGCCAAAGGGTTTGCAGATGACGAAGATCGAGCCGGAATCAGTGTATCGATCGAAGATTCTGCTTTGTTCCAACAAATGAATGCTGATTTATTACCGATTTTTGTGCCGGATATCCGAAAAGATGATCGTTTTCCATCGTTATTAGAGCCGGAACGTTTATCCTGGTTAGGCATTCCCTTATTATCAAAATCGACACTGGTGGGTATGATCGCGTTGGAAAAACAAGAAGCCAGTTATTATCAGGCGGATGGGGTTCAAATTGCAACTACATTTGCATCCCAAGCTGCAGTAGCGTTAGAGAATGCCCGGCTGTTTGAGGAATCCGTCCGAAGAACAATGGAATTAGATCAACGCTCCCAACGTTTGGCTTTGCTGAACCGCTTCTCTGGAGAAGTCACTGCTACCCTGGATGAATCACATATCTTGGAATTAAGCATTGAACAAATTCTACAAGCGGTCGACTTGGAACAGGGGGCGGCTTTATTAATAGATGGACAAACTGTTCGTTTTGTATTCAGCAAACCTCATTTTGAATCGTTACAACTGGCTGAAGTAAAGAGTTTACCGGTTTTTGAACATCTTCAAGAAACTCAAGGTATTATGATCGTTCCGGATGTATCCACGGAAAAATCATTAGGCGGTTTGACCGAACTTTTCCTAAAGCCCCGAGAAACTCAATCTTTATTAATCATCCCATTATTGAGTGCCACCACGGTTTTGGGTTGGTTGTTATTGGAGAGTAAACAAATCCGGCGCTTTTCCCCGGATGAAATTGAATTAGCCCGCACCATTACCAACCAGGCTGCTGTAGCCGTGCAAAATGCCCGTTTATTAGCGGAGACACGAAGCTTAACAGAAGATTTGGAAAGGCGTGTTCAAGAAAGAACCGCCGAGATGATGCGAGAACACCATAATTCGCAAACTTTGTTAAGAATAACCACAGAATTATCTGCCAGTCTCGATATCACCCAAGTTTTACAGCGTACATTGGGCGTTTTAAACGAATCCATGCAGGCTCAAAGCAGTCTCATTATTTTGGCGCAAAGTGACCAAATGTACCATGCCGGAGAAAAAACCTTCCAATTGGATTCCGAAGGCATACTGCCATCCACAGCCCCCGAAAAAATAATTGCTCGTTGGGTAATGCGTGAACGAGCTGCAACCATTGTGGATTATGCCGCAGAAGATAAACGTTGGACATTCGAAAATGTGGATTCATTAATATTTAAAAGTGCACTAGGTGTGCCCTTAAAACTGGGAGAAGAATTATTAGGTACTTTATTATTAACGCACCAAGATAAAAATTACTTTATGATTGATCAGGTTAACCTGGTGGAAGCGGTTGCCAAACAAATCAGCGTCGCATTAAATAACGCCGAATTATTTAATTTGATTCGTGACCAGGCTGAAAACCTGGGGAATATGTTAAGAGATCAGCAGATTGAATCCAGCCGTTCCAGAGCCATTCTGGAAGCCGTGGCGGATGGCGTTTTGGTTACGGATGCCAACAATAAAATCAACCTCCTTAACCAATCCGCATCAGAGATTTTGGGTCTTAAACCAAAATCTGTATATGGTAAAAACCTGGAAGATTTCAGCGGTGTATTTGGTTCTGCGGCAAATGAGTGGATGAGTACCATCCGCTTATGGACACAAGATCCTACGGCTTACATCTTTGGAGATACGTATGCCGAACAAGTCACCCTGGATAATGACCGCATTATTTCTGTTCACCTGGCGCCAGTTATTTGGCGCACCGATTTTTTGGGTACGGTTTCGGTATTCCGTGATATCACCACCGAAGTACAGGTAGATCGCATGAAATCCGAGTTCATTACCAATGTCAGCCACGAATTACGTACCCCCCTAACCGCAATTAAAGGATATGCCGACATCATGTTGATGGGCGCTTCGGGTACGGTTAACGATCAGCAAAAACACTTTTTAGATATTATCCGTACCAATACAATTCGTTTGGGTGTGTTGGTGAATGATATTTTGGATGTTTCCCAAATTGAAACCGGACGAATGGAATTGAATTTAAAAGCGGTGGATTTGGTTTACACAGCAGAAGAAGTGATCCGCAAAACAAAAGAACGTTCCGTTGGGGAAGAAAAACCAATGACATTTACGCTGCATGCCCCTGAAAGTTTACCAAAAATCAAAGGTGATCCGGATCGCATCTTACAAATAATCAATAATCTTGTCAATAATGCCTACACCTATACTCCAGAAAACGGCGCAATCCAAGTTTTTATGGAACAAAAGGATCAATTTATTCAGGTGGATGTGATTGATAATGGGATTGGCATCGCTGAAGATATTCGGGACCGTGTTTATGAACGATTTTATCGTGGAGAAGACCCATTGGTACTTGCCAGTGCAGGTACGGGTTTGGGATTGGCAGTAGCAAAAACATTAGTGGAAATGCACAACGGCCAAATCTGGTTTGAAAGCAGTGGCATACCTGGTGAAGGCAGTGTATTTTCAATTACTTTACCTGTTTATATATCTGAGGAATAAGAATGGCAAAAATTTTAGTCGCAGAAGATGAACGAGATATTCGAGATTTAATTGCTTTTACCTTGCGGTTTGCAGGGTTTGATGTTGTTACCTTTCCCAATGGTGCAGAAGCATGGGAAAATGCCGCCAAAGAACAGCCGGATTTAATCTTAATGGATGTCCGGATGCCTATTATGACCGGCTACGAAGCCTGTGAAAAAATTAAAGCAGATCCAGCAACACAACATATCCCGGTGGTGTTTTTATCCGCAAAAGGACAGGAATCGGAAATTCGTGCCGGTTTGGATGCCGGAGCGATTGAATATATGTTAAAACCCTTTGCACCGGATGAATTAACCCGCAAGGTAAAACAACTTTTAGAAAAATAAAGGGCTTGAATGAGCGCAGTAATCCTGGACAGTGACATCTTACATTATGAGGTATTGGGGCGCGGGCGGCCAATTTTGTTTTTACATGGCTGGGCGGGATCATGGCGGTATTGGATTCCAACGATGCAAGCCGTATCGATTAATTTTCGCACCTACGCACTGGATTTTTGGGGATTTGGTGATTCATCAAAAAATGCAAAATACAGCATTTCTGACCAGGTAAAGTTAATCGATGAGTTTATGATGGAACTGGGGATGATGAAACTGGCTCTGGTTGGGCATGGCCTGGGCGCGGTTGTCGCCATTCAGTTTGCCTTAAAATTCCCTAACATGGTCGATAGGGTAATGGCGATTGCGAATCCCCTCAGCAGCCAGGGGGTAAAAAGCCGTTTGAAATCTGCTGAATCGGTGGAATTAGTCGATTGGTTGTTAGGCAGCGGTTCCGGTACCGAGGTCGTACGGGCGGATGCGCCGAAAAATGACCCAATGGCTGTTCAGCTTAGCCTGGATGATCTGGAACGGATTAATTTAAACGAAGCCTGGCAGCAGCTCAAAACAAATTGTTTATTGGTTCACGGCCAAAATGACCCGGCCATCACCCCGCCTTCCCTGGCTGAATTTGGTGAACTGCCCGAACACATGCATGCCGTGACCTTGGAAAACAGTGGTCATTTTCCCATGTTGGATGAAAGCAGCCGTTTTAACCGCTTATTGGCCGATTTCCTAACCCTTGGATCAGGCGAAAGTCCCCGCCAACTTCAGTTAAAAGATGAATGGAAACGCCGGGTGCGGTAAGGGAAGCCTGCCCATTTTAAGATTCACTTATTCTTGCTGGTGCTTTTGCAAGTGGGTGTTCTATCCTTTATTCTGAAGATTTTCAAAATGGTCAAAAAATTGAAAATTTAAAGATTATTGATCCATTTGTTTAGGACATAAAGACAAAAAGTACCAGCAGTTTACAAAGCATTTTACCAATAACAAATCGCTTGATATCATGCCCTCACAGCATATCAACTAGACAAGATTACACTCCTTTTTTAGTAGTCACCCCTCTTCTTAAAACCTCCTGGCAGCTGATTATTGTTTTTAGGAATTACAATCTTCCCCAATTTGAAAAACTTTGAATCCTATAAATACCATTTCCACCCCTGTTTATTTTTGTTAAACTGAAACCATGAAAATATTGGTTTTTTACGATGGTACCTGTCCCTTTTGTGTAAATAGTGCCCGTGTATTAAAACGTTTGGATTGGTTTAACCAACTTGACGTCATTAATATGTATACACCAGGTATCCTGGAACGCTACGCCATTGACCCGCAAAAAGCCTTGCAGCGCATACAGGTACGCACCAAATTCGGGACCATCCGTGAAGGTTTGGCTGGTATTACCTATATCAGTTTGTTTTTGCCCTTGTTGTGGATTTTAGTTCCCTTTATGGCATTCAGCCAGTGGATTGGTCTAGGGCAGAAATTATACGACTGGATAGCAAAAAATAGGCTCTTGTTTCCGGTGCCGGGTTACTGTCCCTTGCCGGGTAAAGAAACCATTTATACTGAAAAAATTGATGATTGAAGCCGGTCTACATCCTTGTTTGATTCAAACTCACCACAAAAAACACATTCAAGGTTTTCCGCTTCAAGAATCGCTTGATCACTGCTCCAAAAGAAGTTTTGATTTCCAATCTCATCTACCAATCCAGCCCGTTTTAACATTGTTAAGACATTTTCTTGTGTACCCGCAAACATTAATCTGCCGCCTTGCTGCTGCATTTTTTGATATAACCGGTGAATCGTTTCGATACCAGCAGTGTCAATCAATGGAACACCACGCATGGACAGGATTAACGCATGAGTATCTTTTATATCAGCAAATGCCTCATTAAATGCACCTGAAGCTGCGAAAAACAATGGACCGGTAATGAATGCAACTTTGATATGACTGCACTTTCCATTAATCACGATGCCCTTTTTTTGGAGTTTTTCATGATCAATAGATTGAACATCCACATTGATCTTTGCAATTTGACTCAAGAATAAACCAGCTGCAATGATGGAACCGATTAATATCGCTTGAGTCAGGTCTAGAGCAATGGTTGCCAACATCGTTACCAAAAATGCCAGCATTGCAGTTTTAAAACGCTTCTGAAAAATAAAACGAATGGTTGTCCACTCATTCATTTGCCAGGCAGTAACCATCAAAACACCTGCTAAGGCAGCCAATGGAATTTTTGCCATCACAGGTGCTAATAAAAACATGGAAATTAACAAACCCACAGAATGAATAATACTCACGAGCCTGGTTTTGCCGCCGGACTTAATTCCAACACTGGTTCGGGCAATGGCAGCTGTAGCAGGAACTCCACCAAAAAATGGAATAACGATATTACCCAATCCCTGTCCAATTAATTCCTGATTCGCTAACAAACGAATGCCTGTCATATTAGAAGCAACTGCCCCGCACAATAGGCTTTCGATTGCACCCAAAGCCGTAATCGTCAGTGCTGGCGTAATAAAAACTTGCAGTTGACTCCAATCAAACACAAACGGATTGAAGCGATCACTTAAAAACAATGTTTTTGGAATAGCACCAATCGTCGCAACATCCCATTTTAATAAGGAATTAATAAATGTAACAAAAATAATACCCAATAAAGAAGCTGGGAAACGAGCGTTCCATTTTTTTGGCCAAAATAACATGGTTAAAATAACACCCATGCCCAAAATAACCGTATGCCAATCGAATTGAAATCTTGTTGAAAAATAACCCACTAATTTAAAAAGGGCAGATTCCGATCCAAGTGTTTTTATTCCCAAAAAATTATCAATTTGACCAATAAAGATAATTAAAGCAATTCCTGATGTAAAACCTGTAATCACGGGAGAAGGGATAAAAGCAATAAATCGGCCTAATTTTAATACACCAATGATTAATAAAAAAATCCCGGATAATAATCCTGCAATCCAAATTCCCTGTAATCCGTATTTTTGGACCAGAACAATCAACACGGCGCTCATCGCTCCGGTTGGCCCACTGATTTGGTACGGTGCTCCGGAAAAAATACCAATAACCAACCCGGCGACGATGGCAGTTACCAACCCTGCGGCAGCGTTTGCCCCTGATGCCACCCCGAATGCCAGCGCTAAAGGTAAAGCAACCGCAGCTACGGTTAACCCAGCCAATAAATCTTGTTTAAAATCGCGAATGGCATAACCTGTAAACTCATCCAAATATAATTTTTTGATATTTGTAAAAGCCATTGATTTTGTTCTCCTACAGTTAAAAAAATAAACGCCCCCAAGAAAGGCGTAGGTGGTAGTTAGTTTTTATACAATGGCAGGAATTATAATCCCGTATTCAATTAAGAGTTTAAATTGCAAGGCTCTATTTTCTTCTTGACATGAATGCATTCATCTTCTATACTAACAACGAATAAACAAGGCAACGGGGAGCCCAAAACGCTGGGCTGAGAGGAAGACGTTCAGGTCTTCGACCCGCAAACCTGATCCGGATAATGCCGGCGGAGGGATATGCGTACGATGGTGATCCAACCCCACCCGCCGGATGGCGGGTGTTTTGTTTAACCGAAAGGAAACCGATGAAAACAAATAAAACAGCAGTGATTTTTGTCAATGGAGAACTAAATAACGCTGAAAAAATTCGTCCCTGGGTAGAATCTGCCGATTTACTGGTCGCTGCCGATGGCGGTCTGCGGCATGCCCTCGCCTTAAATATCCTGCCGCATTTGTTGGTCGGTGACCTAGACTCCGTTTCACCAACCGAAGTTTCACGTTTCAAGGAAGCCGGAAGAGAAATTATTCAATTTCCGCCGGAAAAGAATGAAACCGATCTCGAATTAGCCCTGTTCCATGTCATTCAATTAGGATACCAGAAAATCATCTTGATCGGTGCATTGGGTGGCCGCAGCGATCAGATGTTGGCAAATTTACTTTTGTTGAGTGATCCAAAATTAGCCGGGCTGGATATACGTCTCGTGGATGATAAGGAAGAGGTTTTCATCATCCGGAAGAAAGCCCAAGTCACAGGAAAACCAGGTGATCGTGTTTCCCTGCTGCCCCTTTCAGAAACCGTACAAGGTGTAACCACCACAGCATTACAGTATCCTCTCATCAATGAAACCCTCTACCGTCACAAAACCCGTGGAGTAAGTAATGCAATGAATTCCGAAATCGCAACAATCCAAATTCAGGAGGGGCTGGTACTTTGTTTTCACAGCCTGAATGAATAAATTAAAGGAGTAACTTATATGAGATTCACAATGAAATTAATCTTGGTACTGAGCATCATCGTTATATTAACCACTGCCTGCACTTCCCAACAAAAAGAAGAGCCGCAAAACGCCGTATTAAACGTAATGACCCATGATTCCTTTGCCGTTAGCGAAGATGTGGTTCGCCAATTTGAAGAAGAAAATCAGATAACCGTTAACTTTTTACAAAGCGGTGATACCGGTGCAGCCTTAAACCGGGCTATTCTAACCAAAGCCGCTCCACAAGCAGATGTTTTTTATGGCGTAGACAATACCTTTCTTTCCAGAGCACTTGAAGAAGATATTTTTGAAGCATACGCCTCACCCCGTTTAGACCAGATTCCTGAAAAATTTAAAGCGGATCCGCAAAACCGGGTTTTACCTGTTGATTTTAGTGATGTCTGTATTAATTACGATAAATCCTATTTCCAGGAAAATAACCTGCCCATTCCCCAATCTTTTAATGATCTTTTGGATCGTGCCTATCAGGGTTTACTGGTGGTGGAAAACCCGGCCACCTCCTCCCCCGGTTTGGCCTTTTTAATGGCAACCATCGCTGAATTTGGCACGGAAGGATACCTGGATTTTTGGCAAGGATTAAAAGAGAATGGCGTAGTCGTTGTAAATGATTGGGAAACAGCTTACTACACCAATTTCAGCGGATCTTCAGGACAGGGACAGCAGCCGATGGTGGTCTCTTACAGTTCCAGCCCGCCCGCGGAAGTCATTTTTGCTGAAACCAAATTGGATGAGGCCCCAACCGCCTCTTTGGTAGGGGAAAATATGTGCTTCCGTCAAATTGAATTTGTCGGTATCTTAAAAGGGACTCAGAACCGTGCTACCGCTGAAAAATTTGTTGATTTTATGCTCAGTCAGTCCTTCCAGGAAGATATGCCAATGCAGATGTTTGTGTTCCCGGTGAATCAAAATGCTTCATTACCGGAAGCTTTTGCTACCTATGCCCAAATCGCGGATAAACCCGCCTCACTCGATTCCAACCTGATCAGCGCGGAGCGTGAAAACTGGGTTGAAGCCTGGACCGAAACGGTCTTACGTTAATGATTAAATCTCCGTCCTGGAAAGCAAAAGGATCCTGGAAAAGCCTGCTGTTATGGCTGGCACCCATCTTATTTTTGACCTTTTTTTACTTCCAGCCGCTGCTTGCCACCTTTAAAATGGCCTGGCAGGTTGGAAGTAACCAAGGGTTAACAACGAGTGTTTTTAATAAGATCTGGGCACCGCTCTCTTTTACAATTTGGCAGGCTGTGTTATCCACCATCATTACCTTCCTGGTGGGGCTTCCCATGGCGTATGTTTTTGCTCGCTTCCGATTTGCGGGTAAAGCATTTTTAAAAGTTTTAGTTACCATTCCTTTCATCATGCCCACGGTTGTGGTCGCTGCCGGATTTAATGCGTTTTTGGGCCCAAAAGGTTGGGTAAACAGCCTGCTCATTTCTGTGTTTGACTTAGGCCAGCCCCCCATCCAGATTCTTAACACATTAGCCGCCATTTTACTGGCCCATGTCTTTTACAACACTTCCGTTGTCATCCGCGTGGTCGGTGGGGCCTGGGCTAAACTTGATCCAAAAATGGAGCAGGCTGCACGTTCGTTAGGTGCTTCGCCCTGGAAAGTGTTTCAACGAATCAACTTTCCCCTCCTGCGTCCTTCGATATTAGCAGCCATCTTGCTGGTATTTTTATTTGATTTCACCAGTTTTGCCGTTATTTTGTTAATGGGCGGTCCACAGTTTGCCACACTGGAAGTGGAAATTTATATTCAAGCCCTGCACCTGCTAAACCTGCCTACAGCAGGTCTGCTTTCCGCAGTACAGTTGGTTTTCACCTTGCTGTTAACGGCCGGATACAGTCTCATCAACCGGCGCCGGGTGGTGCGGTTAACCCCGCGTGATCCGGATGAAGTCGAAAAACCAATTCAAACCGCAGGCCAAAAAATGATGGTGGTGGGTCTGGTCTTTTCCATGCTGGTTTTGTTTGTTTTGCCTTTAATTTCCCTGGTTTTTCGTTCCTTTCTGCGGTTGGATGCGGTGCGGGGTGAACGTGGTATGGTGCAAAGTGGGGTTACGCTGGCGTATTACCAGGAATTATTTATTAACCGGCGTCAATCCTTATTTTATGTGCCCCCGATTGATGCCCTCAAAAATTCCCTCGTATTTGCATTAATTACGGTTGTGATTGCGTTGGTTTTAGGCCTGTTAGCAGCTATCGCATTAAGCCGTAAAACCAATTGGAATCGCCTGATGGACCCGATATTAATGCTGCCATTGGGTACTTCCGCAGTCACCCTCGGTTTAGGATTTATTTTGGTCTTTAACCGCCCGCCGATTGACGTTCGTTCGTTTCCACTGTTAATCCCAATCGCACATGCCCTGGTAGCGCTGCCCTTTGTGGTACGTACACTCCAGCCCGCAATTGTTTCCATTCCGGAAACCTACCGCCAATCAGCGGCCGTTTTAGGTGCCTCCCCCTGGCGGGTTTGGTGGTTAATTGATTATCCCATTCTATTCCGGGCGATTCTGGCAAGCGGCATCTTCGCATTTACGGTATCATTGGGTGAATTTGGCGCAACAACATTCTTAAGCAGGCCGGATTTACCCACCATCCCGATTGCAATTTATCGTTATTTATCCCAACCCGGTGCGTTAAATTACGGACAGGCTCTTGCTATGTCCACGATTCTCATGGTGATTTGTGGTTTATCAATTTATATTGTTGAAAAGCTTCGATTACCGGATGTAAATGATTTTTAAATAGGCTAAGATAAAACATGTTAACGGTGGAAAATATCTACAAGGATTATGAAAACCAACCTTTACTAAAAGGGGTCAGTTTTGAGGTTAAGGGCGGTGAAACCGTCTGTTTGTTAGGCCGTTCCGGTTCCGGAAAAAGCACCTTGTTAAGAATTATTGCTGGGATCGAGTCTTCAAAATCAGGGCGAGTCTTGTGGAATGGAAAAGATTTACAGGGTGTGCCGGTTCACCAACGCCAGTTTGGTTTTATGTTTCAGGACTACGCCCTGTTTCCTCATTTAAGTGTGCTCGAAAACGTCAGCTTTGGATTAAAAATGCAGGGGATGGGTAAAGAGGAAAGAACAGCCAGGGCCCATTCCGCTTTGGAGCAGGTTAACATGGGCCCCTTCGCCCAGCGTTGGGTTACGGAACTTTCCGGTGGAGAACAGCAGCGTGTCGCGTTAGCCCGATCATTGGCTCCCCAACCACGACTCTTGATGTTGGATGAACCTTTAGGCGCGCTGGACCGCACCTTGCGAGAACAATTAATGCAGGAACTTCGTGAAGTATTACACCAGACCCAAATCCCTACTATTTACGTCACCCACGACCAGGAAGAAGCTTTTACAATTGGAGACCGATTAATTCTGCTTAATCAGGGAAAGATCGTCCAGGAGGGCAGCCCACAGCAGGTGTATGATTTTCCTAAAAATTCCTGGGTGGCTGCATTTTTGGGCTTGACGAATCTGGTCAAAGGGACCGTAGTGGAAGAAAAATCTCCCGTGGTGGAGACGGCATTGGGCAGTTTTGTTGTGAAACCACCGCTGGATTTCGCCCTGGCTCCGGGGTCACCCGTCACTTTGCTCATCCGTCCCCAAGCTGCTGAAATCCGAAAAACGATAGACGCAGAACAAAATTTAATCACCGTGTTTGTGAAAGATTGTGTGTATCTAGGAGCAGCCTACCGCATCCAGGTTGAAGCACAAAATCAGATGCAGCTTGATTTATTGGTCTCACAACCAGTTGAGATAGGTGAAACGATTTTAATCTATTTTAAAAAAGAATATCTGACTTGTTTGGAGGGTTAACCATGAAAGAAACCATCACAATCATTAAGCTGAATGTGGATGAAAAAGAAGTCTGGCGATACACAGGGCATGTGATAGAAGTTTCAGAAGACAAGGTGACCATTGAAGCCCGTTTTAACAAGGATGATTTTTTATTTCAGGGTTTGATGTTAAAAAGAGATGACCGTTTTGTGGAAACCTATTTCCCCGGACGCTGGTATAACATCTACGAAATATACGACCGTGATGATGGACAGCGCAAGGCTTGGTATTGTAATATCACCAAACCAGCCAAGATCCAAGATGATCAAATCTCCTATGTTGATCTGGCTTTGGATTTGCTGGTTTTCCCGGACGGCACACAATTGGTATTAGATGAGGATGAATTTGAAGCCCTAAACCTTGATCAAGTAGTAAAGTTAAAAGCCCTGCAAGGATTAGAAGAATTAAAGGAACATTTTAACCCACGATTTTCATCGTAGGTTGGGCAAGTCCAATCGACCAGATCGGTTATTTTCCAGATGAGATAGAATTTCACAGCGATTTGATAGCCACGTGCCCAACAAAGAAGAGGAAAATAAATTCACCCTTGTAGCAAAGGTATATTAAAAATAACCACGAAGAACTCGAAGCACACAAAGGAAAAGTAGGTTGGGCAAGGTCAATCGACCAGATCGATCTTTTGCAAGATGAGGTATATCTTCACGGCGATGTGATAGCCAAGTGCCCAACAAAGAAGAGAAAAACAAATTCACCTTTGGGACAAAGGTATAAGAAAAATAACCACGAAGAACTCGAAGCACACAAAGGAAAAGTAGGTTGGGCAAGTCCAATCGACCAGATCGGTTATTTTCCAGATGAGATAGAATTTCACAGCGATATGATAGCCAAGTGCCCAACAATTATAAAAAATATTCACGTTGTCATCCAAAAATCTCGAGGTCGGGACATACCCCCTCCGGGGGGTGAACGTTCCGACCAACCTGGTTAAAAATCGACCCCCCCGGAGGTTTTTAAAATAATAGACATATAACCCAAAGCCCGTACGATAATCCTTGCAGAAAAGGAGAACACATGAATCAAATAAACCTGGCCGTAAACGGCACCTTGATGCGGGGTTTTAAGTTAAATATCAACTTAACCTCAATCGGCGCTATCTTTATCAGAGAAACCCGCACAGCCCCCGAATATCGCTTATGGTCCATCAACAACCTCTACCCAGCCATGCAGCGAGATGTCGTACATGGCAAAGCTATTATCGTTGAAATTTGGTCTCTTACGCCGCAAGGTCTTGTGACCATCCTTAACCAGGAACCCCCAGGTCTGCTCGTTGGCAAAATTTTCCTGGAAGATCAATCAACGGTCTTGGGGATTCTCGGCGAAGCCTGGGTCTGTGAAAACCAGCAGGAAATCACACATTTTGGCGGCTGGCGAAATTATCGGATTAAGGGGCTAAAATAATCTCAAAACTGGTTAAGGAAATGGTACCCGGAATGCGCCCGTCGCTCTCCTGACGAATCGTTAAACGCACATTGGTCGATTCACTTACTTCGTAGGGGACAAACACTTCAAAAGGTACATGACTAAATTCGTCACTGGGGGCACGCACCTGAACTTCTTCCCGGCTGATAATAACGCCATCCTGGCTGATACATTCCACAATAAGGGGATTGGTAGATAAAATTCTGGCCAAACCGCTCACCTGCAGTAATCCACCGCGGATAGTATCTCCCTCTTCCGGCTGGCGGATCAAATACGGTTCACTGAGATCGGCGGGACGGGAAATTTGATTACTGCCCAACTGCAATAAAACCAGGTCCACGGAGGTTAGTGAAATGGTGCGCCCATAACGATCCACGCTGGATAAAACCAAACGAGCAGTTTCAGCCGCCCCAATAGGTGAAAATTCAATTTCCGGTGCAATCCCAAGCTGTCTTCCGAGGTAATTTTGGAAATTTAATCCCTCCCGGACAATGGTTCGTCCATTTTCACCAATCAACGTGACGTAAACCAGGCCATCTTCACCGGGGCTGACAATCGCTTCCGGCCGCAGGGGTGAAGTTACCATTGAATAAGGTGCAATATTATTAATTCTGTAATAGGCCAGAGGCGGTGTGGGGGTTAGGGTAATGGTGGGTGTATTGGTTGGCCTGCGGGTATTGGTGGGACGAGGTGTACGAGTAGGAAAACGCGTTAAGGTGGCTGTGGGTGTTCGCGTCGGTGACAAAGTGGGGGTGATCGAACCATCCAGGGTTGGGGTGCTGGTTGGAATAACGGTATTGGTAACGGTTTCCGTGGGAGTTGGTGTTTCCGTGATAACAATCGTTTCAGTCGGAAGAAGTGTAGCCGTTTCAGTTGGTTGAAGGGTGGCTGTATTCGTTGGAATTAAGGTTTCTGTCGGGGTCGGGGTATCCGTTCTGAAATAACTGCGCGGATCAAACCCTTGATCTGAACAAGCAGTCAGGCTAACTACACTTAAGGATACAATCCATACCAGGATTAGGAATTTACTTTTTAATAAAAATGGACGAACAGAGTTCAACATTGGTTAATTTTACACCAAAGCAGGTTTAATATCTTGCATAAAACGCCGCATGGCTCGTTCGCGGTCATTCTGATTCTTGGCTGAAAAATTGATTAATGCCACCTGCATCCCAGCATCCTGGTAATCCTTTAAGGTGTTAATGATATCTTGCGCTGAGCCGGTTAATCCCCCCACCGTTGAATCTTTTTCCTCAAAATCAAGACGAAAACGAACAGCCACAGTAAAAGGACGGTTGTTAATTAAAGTTCGATTATTTTCTAACTGCGTTTTGAGTCTTGCAGCTGAGCTGGCATTGGGGTGCCAGCCATCACCCAACAAGATCGCTCTTCGTAATGCAATTGATGAATCTCCAGCCACCCACAACGGAGGCCCGCCCGGCTGCAAAGGTGTTGGTGAAAAAACCATATCCTGAAATTGATAATATATCCCATTAAAACTGACCTTAGTTTGTCCACGCCAACAGGTGCGCAGCACACGCAGCGCCTCATCCATGCGTTTACCACGATTCTTAAACTCATATCCCAGGTTTTTATATTCACCAGCAGACCAACCAATCCCAGCTGTAAAAATGATCCGTCCCCCTGAAAGGACATCCAATGTTGCGATTTGTTTGGCAACTTCAATCGGGTTACGTTGGGGCAAAACCAGGGTCGAAAATCCCAATTTGATCTGGCGTGTACTGGCCCCCAAAAACGCCAGGGTGGTCATGGCTTCATATATATGCCCAAATCGATCTCCATCTTCTACAGGTAAAGCCAGGTGATCGGTTACCCAAATCGAATCAAAACCAAGCCGTTCAGCCGCAACAGCCGTATCGATGATCGATAAACGCCCGGCGTCCGGACCATAATTTGGAAGGGTAATACCAAATTTAATCATGGTTTAGTGGCTGTGGATATGGTTGTATTTTTCCAACACCTGGTTTAAGCCGTCAATTGTAAGCGGTTTGGGAAGATAACCACTTGCTCCAGCGGCCAACGCTTGATTTGTATCTTCGTTCGGGTCACTGGCAGAAAGAATCAGGATCGGCGTTTCCGATTGGGTTATGTATTGACGAAGCTGCCGCACAACATCAAAACCATTAAATTCCTGCATATTAATATCAACCATGATCAAATCCGGATGGTCTTGCAGCGCATATTGTACCGCCAGGTCTGCCTGTGGACAGGTAATCGCTTGATGGCCTAAGATTTGCGAAATTTTTCCCATCAATTCCAGTGTATTTGTATCATCATCAATAAAAAGTATTTTTGCCATGAGATTTATTCTAATCGTACCATTTTTAATATCATCATCTTACCTGATTTTTTAGAACCCGTAAATATCCTGATACTTATGGTTCAGATATCGCATGTATGGTTTTGGATCAATTTTTGAGCCAGTGATGCGTTGAACTAATTCTTGAGGTTCATATTTTGCTCCATACTGGTGAACATTGGTTCGTAACCACTGCAGCATTTCCCCAAATTGACCTTTGGAGATATTCTCGTCCAAATCAGGCATATCCTGGTGCATTTTTTCCCATAATTGAACGGATACCAGGTTTCCAAGGGCATAGGTGGGGAAGTAACCAATCATGCCGCCAGACCAATGCACATCCTGCAAAACACCATCCGCATCCGTTGCAGATGCTACACCTAAGTAATCTAACATACGGCTTTTCCAGACCTCGGGTAAATCTTTCACCTCGAGTTTGCCTTCCATCAATTCGATTTCAATTCCCATTCGTAACATGACATGCAGGTTGTAGGTCGCTTCATCTGCTTCCACGCGAATCAATGAAGGCTCCACTTTGTTGATACCGCGGTAAAATGTTTCCAAATCAACATTGGATAACTGCTGTGGAAACGCGGTTTGCAGCTGCGGGTAAAAATGAGTCCAAAAATTACGCGAACGTCCTACTAGATTTTCCCACATGCGGGACTGCGATTCATGAATCGCCAGGGAAGCGGAATCGGCTAAGGGGGTCCGCCGGTAGTCGCGGTTAAAACCTAATTCGTATAAAGCGTGCCCCGTTTCGTGCATGGTGCTGAACAAAGCGGATGCAGGCAAGTCTTCATGAATGCGGGTGGTAATACGCACATCATCTAACCCAAAGGATGTCGTGAAAGGATGAGCGGCGTAATCCTGCCGGCTACGCTCCCAATTCATACCAAATTTTTCGGCAATCGCCACGCCAAAATCCCATTGGGCTTGTTTGGGAAAATTAAGATGAAGGAAAGAATCGTCCACTTGTTTCGATTCTGATATAGCTTTGACCAATTCTACCTGTTGGGGACGAAGGGTATCAAAGATTTGTTTCACATCCGATGTTTTCATCCCGGGTTCAAACATGTCTAACAAGGGATCGTAGGGATGATCATAAGGTTTAAAGAGATCGGCCATTTCCCGCACCATCTCGACTATTTTTTCCAAATGGGGTTGAAAAATGCTGAACTGATTTTGGCTGCGGGCTTTTGCCCATTCGCCGTGTGCAACGGTAGTAACCCGTGCAAACTCGGCAATCATTTCAGAGGGGATGCGGGTATCTCGATCATATTGGCGTTTTGTGACTTTGATCAAACGGGCCTCGTCTGAATCAGGATCGAGGTTTTTGGTTTCAGCAGCCAGGTCTTCCAGCAGCTGTCCAACCTCATCGTTCACAAACAAGTTATGGGCTAATTCACCCAATGTGCCCAGTTGCTCGCCGCGTTCGAGTGCACCTAATTCCGGCATGGACACTTGTTGATCCCAACCCAATACCGCACTGGCATGATTTAAATCACTTATTTTTCCCAGCGTGTGTTTCAGTTTATTCAGTTTTTCTTCCATTGAATTGTCCTTCTTGTGCGCTGAATTTCCACCATGATCTCACCCTATGTAATTAATTGTACCTTAACATGAAATAAAACAAAAAATCATTATGGCATTTGTAAGGCAAAGAAAAATATCCGTTAGTTTTTTGTAAGGTGGGTTATGATAAAATAACCGAATGTTTCAGGAATATGAAATTTCTCCGCGTTTATTAAAAAAAGAAAAACTACAGCGCTGTAGTTTGGGCAATTGTAAAGGGGCCTGCTGTTTATACGGGGTGTGGTTAGGCAAATATGAACAAGAACAAATCCTGCGCTATTGGGATGAAATTAGTGTTTTTATGCCTGATGGATACCGAGAAAACCCTTCTCTATGTTTCCAAAATGAACTTGAAAAAGATCCTTTTGTATCCAGCGGGAAAGTGGTCCACTCATTGGTTGTAAAAGATAGCGCTCATTATGGCGGTACCGCCTGCGTATTTTTAAATCAGGATCACAAATGCGCCCTGCAGTGTGCCGCTGAAAACATGGGACACCATCCCTGGTTCTTAAAACCGTTTTACTGCATTTTACACCCGCTAGATTTAGACGATGAAGGCAGGATCACCCTGGACGAAACAAATTTATTGGCAGAAGAACCCGGTTCCTGTCTACGCCCAGCCCCTACCGATAAATCACTACTTGTCACCTTTGAAGAAGAGCTGCGTTATTTCCTCGGAAATGATGCCTACGAACGGCTGCTTCGTTAAAATCCTTATCTTGAAATCAAAAGCCCAGCTTTGGGAAAACATCCAATATCGGGTTTTTGATCAGCAGAAGTAACATGCTATCAAAGTGTAATTAGGGGAAACTTGCTTAGCAAGGAACCACATGTGCCCGTAGAGTAGCCCGACGTTTGCTTTTTATAAATTCGATTAACAAACTTCCATGTGGACAGTAGTTGTTTAAATCAATAGCCTAAAATCTTCGCTAATTTTTCCAGTTGAACCGCCAAATCATGTGCATTGCGATAATACTCAAGGGTAACCACATCTGCCTGGGTCTGATCCAACACCCACTGCAGCCAGTACAATTCATTTTCACCAATCGTATCGTGAACGTCTGACAGGTAAGCCCCACGGTACCTGGGACCGCTGATATGAATTTCACGCGTTTTTTGAAGCGGCAGAGATTTTAAATACTTGTCCACTGGCATACCCAATATTTGCGCTGTAATGATTGCATGCGGAATATCGAGTAAAAACAATGATTCAGTTTGCGATACAATGGATTGGATCACCTCAGAAGCGCATTCAAGCCTATCATTTGGTGCAGAACCCGGCATATGTTCCAACATGATTGGACAGGAAAAGTCGTTTTTAAGTTGGTTGATTTTTTTAATGAACTTTTGCTCTTGGTTTTTCTTGCGTTTATAAGCAAAACGGAAATTATGTTGGGCTAACCATACTCCCCACGCCGGTTTTAAAACGATGTGGAATGAAGCCCAAGGTGGTTTCAAAATTTCCAAATATATTTGATTTTTCTTCTTAATTTCAGGTTGCCAATTCAAAAACCGAATCCAACTACCCGGGTGATAATACAATTTGTAATTCGTTAGGGAATGAATTCGTTCTTTTACAGTTTCAATTGCGTTATAAGGACCAAACTCAATCGCCTGAATCGGAGCAGCGTTTGTTTTTAGTAATTCCTCTAAAGCATCTGAATAACCGGTTGCTAATTGCGGTTTATTATTCATCAGATTACAAAAAAATGTTTATCCAGTTATTAATTAAACTTTAACTAAAAACCAAACAAATAATAAAAGCCAACATACAAACCGGAAGCAATTGTACAGGTGGTTAACATGACAGGCAGCCCGCGTTTATTCCATAAGGAGGGGGTAATGGGATTCCGAGTCCGTTCTGATAACGAAGTAACCACCACATTCGCAGTAGAGCCGATGATCGTGCCATTGCCGCCAAACCCTGCACCAAAAGCTAAAGCCCACCATAAGGGCGCAATTTCGACACCCATGCCGCCCAGACTGGAAATAACCGGAATCAATGCAATGGTGATCGGCACATTGTCTACAATAGCAGACATGATCGCCACTACCCAGATCATAATGACACCTAAGACAACAGTCGGAAGTACCATACCTTGCACAATCACATCGGCCAATAATTCTAATACACCAGCTTTTTCCAAACCACCTACCATTACAAACAATGCCCCAAAAAAGATGAGAATATCCCATTCCACATGATTGAGCGTTGTTCTTAATTGTTCCGGGCGCACCCAAAACAAAGCCACAGCCGAACAAGTTAACGCGATTGTGGAAGGTTCAAGATGAATAATTTCCTCTGATAAAAAGCCGATAAAGGCAATCACAATCATGACCAATACTTTGATAATTGTATCCATATCCTTAATGGCATCACGTGGCCTTAACTCTTGTAATGCCTCGACATTCGCAATATCCACCGCTTTATTTAAATCTTTCCGAAATAAAAACCGGAGTGTTCCCAAAGCCACAAACCAGGTGACAAAAACAATTGGTAAGGAGTAGATCAAAAAATCATTAAAAGAAAATCCCGCTGCGGAGGCAATTAAAATATTGGGCGGATCACCCACCATGGTGCCAACACCACCCGTGTTTGACAACAATGCTTCCGACAACAAATAAGGCTGGGCATTAATCCCCAAGATTTCACATATTAAAATGGTGACCGGAGCAATTAAAACAACCGTCGTAACATTATCCAAGACCATCGAAACCAGGGTCGTTACCGTACCTAACAAGACTAATAAACGAATGGGGCGTCCTTTTGAAATTTTCCCCACCCAAACAGCCAAGTATTGAAAAAAGCCGGTCGGTTCCATTAAAGCGACCAGAATCATCATGCCTAATAACAATCCCAGCGTATTAAAATCAATCGCCTCAATCGCCAGCTCCTGATTATAAAACCCCATATAAAAACCCACTAAAATCATCAACGTGGCACTGGTAAAAGCAACAATGGTGCGATTAACTTTTTCAGAAAAAATTAAAGTTAACGCGATAATAAAAATACCGGTGGAGACAATTTGTTCAATCATTTTTGGTTTTCATTTCCATTTCTAAAAAAAATCTAAATCCCACTGTTCAATTAAACCGGTGCCAATATCCACATGTGAAGCCAATCCAACCAATGTTCCATCTTCACTGACGACGGGAATATCTGCGCTTTCTTCCTTATCCAAAATCGCCGCAGCATGGATCAATGACCAATCTTCTTCCACAAAAACCGGCTTTTTCATAATATCTTGTACAGGACGGAATAACTCACTGCGCTCAGGTTGTTTGGTTCGAACGGCACCAAAATTTGGAATAAAGTCAAAATTTTCCACCACATTCACAAAATCAGGCATGGTAATTTTTAACATACATTGTAAAGTTAAAATTCCTACCAATTTATTTTCTTTATTTACAACCGGAAGGGTACCAATGTGTTGTTCAAGAAACAATTTGGCCGCTTTTGTGACCAATTCATCTTCTCGAATTGAAAAAACATTTGTTTTCATACAATCACGGATAATCATTACGAACTCTCCTTTGGTTTTAAGTGAAAAAGAGGATACCGAGGATAAGCATGGTGAGTCTACCTCTTTATTATACTCATAGAAATACACATTTCTGGAGCAAAGGCCAATTCCCTTTATTCCCTGTTTTATGGATCAACTGGTCTTCAGTAATTTTTAGGTTTTTAATGGGTTGTTTTTTGGGAGGTAGATAACCCAAAACCACCACAGTGCTCTACCATTGATCTATTGTATCTTCACCCATACGCGGATACAAACGCTGGTGCAGATCTGCACCCTTCAGTTTGTGGTGATCACTGTCCTCAAAACGTACGTCCTTATCGAGCACACGGCGGTCTTTTGAACTAAACAAGACTACATCCGATTCAATAGTGCGTGCCGGATAGACCACCATTCCAGCCCCAATCCGGCAGTTATGGCCCACACAGCCCCCTAATACAGGCCGATTGGCTGACTTTAACGTGCCGTTAGCATCTCTTGCTCGCAGTTCGATCGGAATCAAATTAAAATCGGTAAAGGTGGAACCAGCACCGATAAAACTATTTCGTCCAATGACACACATTTGTAAACATGTATTTTGAGCAATCATGGCATTTTCCATCGTGGTCGTCATAAACAATGATGCCCGGAATGGCAAAAAGGTGCCGTCCCCAATCACGGATAACATTAAATTACATCCTTGAGAGACATTTACGTTATCACCAATGATGCAGTTTTCAATGACCACACCCGCCCCAATCGTAACATTATCCCCAATTGTCGTCGGACCATGGATAATAGCTGAAGGATCAATCGAGCAATTCCGGCCAATTCGCACCAGAGAAGAGCTTTCCAACACTTGTTTCCCCTCATACATGGCAGAAATCAGCACTTTTAACATAAATAGCGGGTCTTTTTTCAGCCGAGTTTCAAAACGTAGGCCTCGTCCAAACAAACCAAAAACGGTGTCAGCGATAAAAATATGCACCCAGGAATCAATGGCGATTAAGGTTCTTAGCGGTACTTGATACACCAAATCACCCTGGTCATAAGCCATATAGGTCGGAACATGATAATAACCTATTTCTTTGGATAACAAACTCACCACCAAAGGCTGCGCTGCATCAACCGGACCATTCGGGTAATACCACAGGTCGATTAAGAAAACATCCCCGGAACGGGTATACGAATCGGATAGCGGCAAGCAGTGTTCACGAAAAGCAGGATCATCCAATGTAAAAGCAGCCTGACAGGGTTTCCCTGTTTTTTGTGCTTCGGATAAAAACGCTTCGATGTAACCCGCATCAAACAACAAATTATCACGATAAACGATACAAGCTTCTTTGGTTGATGGTAAGGCCGCTCCTTCCGGCAGTTCAATTTCATGCCGGGTATAGGGAGCCAATACATCCCGTTGATTTAACCAGAGTGGTTTATTTAATATTCGTAAATCCCGGGCGGGTTCATTAAATGGGTAAACATGTCGTTTGGATTGTAAAATAATCTTAAACAAATTCATGTTAATTTCCAGTCGGTGTGTTTTCTGTATCCAAAAAGTCTTTCACAATCTGCATAAAAGCAGGCGGTTCATCTAGCATAATAAAATGCCCTGCTTTTGGAAAACGTTCAATTCTGGCATTGGGCAGTCCAGCCAACAACGGTTTCCATTGGTTTGGAGAAACGATATTATCCCGGTGTCCAAACATACCCATCACGGGTATCTTTAAAGTGCTTAATTGGGGGCGCAAATCGGTTTTATGTAAAGAAGCAATACTTGTTAAAAACGATTCAAGGGTGGTTTTTGATAAATCCCGATCCATCATATCCGGAAAACGCGGGTCCCGAGAAATTAAAGGGGAAGCCGCTCGCATAACAGCCCGAAACTGGTCAAAAAACCGAAACAAAACCGAAGCGATGAAACGATTTCCCGCAAATTTTAAAGGTAAAGCCAGGGAAGTGCCTACAATGGGAGATCCAATAATGGTCACTTTGCTGATGCGGTCCGGGTGAGAGATGGCAGTCAGTAAACTGACCGTCCCGCCCATACTGTGCCCCACTAGGGGAGCGTTGATAATCCCCATTTGATCCATAAATTGGTTTACCAGCGCCACAAAATCCGGTACTTGATAGGTATCTAATTTACGGCCGGACTCACCAAAACCCCAAAAATCAAGGGCATAACAGCGGTAATACTGGCCCAAGTAGGTCATGGTCTCTTGCCATAGACCCCAAGAGCCTAACCAACCGTGTAGAAGGATAACCGGTTTTCCTCTTCCAAATACTTCGTAATGTAAGATCCCCTGGTCGGTGGTAATGGATGACAATGATTAATCCCGGGTCTAGTCACCCGCCTCCATCTCGGCAAGGATGGTATACAACAGTTCCAGCAGAACCTTTTTAACCGATTCTTTATCCTGTGCAACACAGGGTAAAAACTTTACATTGGGGTCAAGTCTTAAGGCTACGCGCATATCTTCTAAATCCCAGGCATCGTCCATATCCTGTTTATTGGCTGCCACCACGTACGGGGTTGGCGCATAGGCGCGGAAGGTTTCCAAAATGCTGCGTGCTTCCCGGAAGGTTTCCGGACGGGCGCTGTCCACCATAACAATGAACCCGAGCATACCCTCCGATAAAATCTCCCACATAAAGTCAAACCGACGCTGACCTGGCGTACCAAACAGGTAAAGCACCAGTTCATCATCAATCGAAATACGTCCAAAATCCATCGCCACAGTTGTTGAATTTTTAATTTTTTCCGCTTCGGCAGTAATCTTTCTTTCGGTAGACACAACATCAATTTCACTGACGGAACGGATGAACTCCGTTTTTCCTGCACTGAATGGGCCTGTGACTACGATTTTTACTGTTTGCATAAGTGTTCCTTTAATGAGGGGTATTAAATCGAAAGGATACGATCAATAATCCGATTAACAAATGATTTTTGTTGTTCTTTATCTTCCGTGCGGAAAGCGCGAGCCGACACACTGGCTGGCGCACCGCCGGGACGGACAATTTCAACCAGACCGGCTTGAAGCAGTGCATACACCACCCGCCGAATTTCCAAATCGTTTAGTTTGGTAACTTGGGCCACCTGGCGCATCGTGTTTTTCGGACTGACATACGAAACAACCCGCCATTCTTCCACACTTAAATTGACATCCTTAATATTGGTGCCGGGACGGTCCGTGAATTTTAATGCCATATCCAAACTGGGAATTTCCTGCTGTAACAACTCCCATTCTCGTAATTGGCGGGAACCCTCAATAATCAGATTCTCCAAATCCAAACGAACCGGAATTTTGTCACTTGGCGGCAGCATATCCGCATCAAAACGGAAAAAACCTTCCACCCAGGTAAATAATTGGCGGATGATATATACAAAATTTTGCTGCAGACTTTCAATAATGTCCGCCTGGGAAAGGTAACCTGCATTTACTAACAGGATACCCAATTCCTTGTCGCTCATTTTTGTAGCTCTTTCCGCTAAAATCGCGTATTGGCGGGCACTGATCTTTTTATTTTTGCGTAAAATACCTGCCAGGCTGTTATCCCGCTGTCCGAGTTGAGCGTAAGCTAACTTACCTTCCCGGAAAGATATTTGTGCCACATCACCGGGGCCTTCGATCACCAACGTGCCGGTTTTACATGCCAAATTAACCAGATTCAGCAGCTGCGTTATTGTAAAATCACGTAAATTACCTTTTAATGCCATGAAATGTCCTTCGGTGGGTGAGATGGACTATTGGAATTATACAAAAAAGCCATACACCCGTCAATTAAAACCCGATTACAGGTCTGTAAGGCTGTAGTACTCATTTTATCATCACTCCCAAAAATAGAGAAACCATATTCAAGAAGATTTTTACAAAAAGGTGCGACGCACTTCGGTTAACCAGAGATCTATCTATGCTACCCCACTGATAACCAATCCGCTCAATAACGGAAAAGTGCGTTGCACCTGTCGAGAAAAGGGTAATCATTTCAGGTGCAACGCACACTCGTTTTGCATTTTTCCGTATGCAAATGAGAATATTTCCAATGAGATAATTTGGCCAAACCAAGTGCGTCGCACCATGTTCGAAAGGTGCGATGCACTTCGGTTAACCAGGGATCTATCTATTCAGCCCCACCTGTTAACCATTTCCTCCTATAACGGAAAAGTGCGTTGCACCTGTCGGAAAAGGGTAATCATTTCAGGTGCAACCCACTTTCTTGATGAGGGGTAACGTGGGTAATAGAATATTTTTCCGGCAGGGCGGCGGGAGTAAACCAAGTGCGTCGCACCAAAATTAAATAAGAATCTAGTATAATGGCAAACACAATCTTGATGAGACGCGTAAAAACATGCCGACTTTATTAAACACCTTACAAGGACACGATTTATCCTATCTGCGCATGGTTGCCAATGCCTGGGGGATTGACCTGGAAGCCCCGGATCTGCATAAGGCGCGTCCTCAGTTGTTAACTGCCCTGGCAGACGAGAATCTGATTCTCGAAATGCTCGAATCACTGACGCCGGAGGCGCGGGAAGCGTTAACCCAACTGCAAATGCACAAAGGATATTTGCCCTGGGCACAGTTCAGCCGTGATTACGGTGATGTGCGCGTGATGGGTGCCGCCAAACGTGACCGGGAACGTCCCGACCTGAACCCGGCTTCCCCGGCTGAAATCTTATGGTACCGCGCTCTGATCGGCAGAGCTTTCTTAAACCTCAACAACGAACCCCAGGAATACGCCTATATTCCTGATGAAATGCTAAAATCCATGCCGGCCCCTGACCAGGAGACCATTCCACTCCCAGGCCGTCCGGCTTCTCCCGGAGAAAGCAAACATCACCAACCCGTTACGGATGCCATTCTGAATGAGGTCACCACCTTGCTGGCTGGATTCCGCATGGGACTGCCATTTGAAAAACTGAGCACCTTAACCTGGGAGATCAATCCGCAGTTCTTAAAGCAGCTTTTGTTCACTGGTGAATTGATTGATTCCTTAAACACCACCATTACGGACCATACCAAAACATTTTTAGCCCAACCCCGTCCGAAAGCCTTATCCTATTTAGCTACAGCCTGGATGAACAGTACCACTGTGAACGAATTTTTATTAACCCCAGGGTTAAGCTTTGAAATCGAGCCGGATCATCACCCGCTCCCAATCCGAAAGTTTTTACTGGAACAAATTTCACTCGTGCCGGAAGATCAGTGGTGGAATCTGGATATTTTTATTCAATTTATATACACCAACTTCCCGGATTTTCAACGTCCCGGCGGAGATTACGATTCATGGTTCATCCGGGATGCGGTTACCAAACAATATTTAAGCGGATTTCAAAGTTGGGATCAAGTAGAGGGTGAATTTATCCGCTTTTTTATCACCCAACCCTTACACTGGCTGGGGTTTGTCGATCTCGCGCACCCGGAAGGTAAAACAGAACCAACCGCCTTTAAATTATCGGCCTGGAGCAGAACTTTATGGAATGGTCAATCCCCGGATTTTACCGAGGTGGACCAGCCAAAAATCCAACTAGACCGCTATGGCCAACTGAAAGTACCCCAACAAACACCCCTTGCCCTGCGGTATCAGATTGCCCGATTTTGTGAATGGGGGGAATCCCAAAAGGGGGGCTACCTGTATCAACTCTCTCCCCGATCTCTTCACAAAGCAGCAGAACAGGGATTAAAGGTAAACCATTTGTTTACCCTCTTGCAAAATCAACTGAAAGATCCTTTTCCTCCCCCCTTACAATCTGCCCTCCTCCAATGGGAACAAAGCCACCAGGCTAACCAGATCAGCCGGGAAAGTTTATTAAAAGTATCTGATCCCGAGATTCTAAAAAAATTACAGGCCAATCGTGCCAACAAGGCGATTAAAGAAATCCTTTCTCCAACAGTCGCCCTGATCAAACCAGGGCAGGAAGAAACGATCCGAAAAGCCTTGTTGGATATCGGCAGTTTAACCGACTTTAGTTTAGACTAAAAGATCGGTATGCCGGAACTGAACACGGCTTTTAAAGGACAGAGGGAGTACATCACAGCAAGCCAATCAAGCCTGATGAATTTTTTTAACTAAAACCGCGCTTCTGCTTTTAACACTTAAAAGCCCAGCTTTACACAGATGGTCTCTATTTTCTGTGAGGGACACGGCTGGCCAATTTTCTAATCCCTCACGAGGCTTTAAAAGCTGGGCTTTGTCATCCCGGCTTCGGGTAAACTCCTCGCCAGCATGATCCCCCGACCTCGAGATTTTTGGATACAAGGTCGCCGCTTGACCAAAGATCATTAGATTTACAGGCTGAATATAAAACAAGAATTTAGCTCGAGGTCTGCTCTTAAAAGATCAGAACCCAGGCTGTATCCTGGCTTAAAAAACAATCTCCTTCACAAACAAACCGCACGTTCACTTATATCCGTCATCAAAATATATGCCATTTAGCGGGGGACAGCAAGCGTACAAATCGATATAATTAAAAGGTAAAAAAAATTACCCAATCCATAACCCAAACAAGAGGTACTCATGTCAAAACGTTTAGACTGGATCGATGAAGAGATTGCCCAGTTAAAAGAAAAAGGTTTTTATAATCAGATTCGTACCCTCAGTTCACCGCAGGGTGCCTGGCTGGTTGTCGATGGAAAACGTGTATTAAATTTTTGTTCAAACAACTATCTTGGACTCGCGAACCACCCCAAAATGGTGGAAGCCGCCCAAAACGCACTGCAAAAATACGGCGTTGGACCCGGTGCTGTGCGCACCATCGCCGGCACAATGGACATCCACCTGGAACTGGAAAAACGATTAGCAAAATTTAAAGGTGTGGAAGACTGCATCACCTTCCAATCCGGTTTTTCAGCCAATATTGCCACCATTCCCTGTCTGGTGGATAAAAACGATGCCATTCTGTCCGATGAATTAAATCATGCTTCGATTATTGATGGCTGCCGTTTATCCGGTGCAAAAATCCTGGTCTTTAAGCATGCGGACGCCGCCGATTTGGAACGGGTCTACCTTGAAAACAAGGATAAATACCGCCGTTTCTTAACCATCACCGATGGCGTTTTTAGCATGGATGGCGACCTAGCCCCATTGGATAAAATCTACGAAATCACCAGCAAATACGACCTGATGTTAATGGTGGATGATGCCCACGGTGAAGGTGTGGTTGGCAAAGGCGGCCGCGGCATCGTGGATCATTTTAATTTACACGGCAAAGTGGATGTGGAAGTTGGCACCATGTCAAAAGCCTTTGGTGTAGTGGGCGGCATGGTGGCTGGATCGGCAAAGATCATTCAGTGGTTACGCCAACGTGGACGACCTTTCTTATTCTCCTCGGCAGTTCCACCAGCGGATGTAGCCGCCTGTCTGGCTGCCGTGGATTTGCTGGAATCCTCCACCGAACTGGTAGACCGCCTGTGGGATAACGGAAATTATTTCAAATCCGAAATGCAAAAACTGGGTTTTGATACCGGGGAATCACAAACACCAATCACCCCCGTCATGTTAGGTGATGCGAAATTAGCGCGAGAATTCAGCCGCGAACTGTTTGAGAACGGTGTATTTGCAATGGCTTTGGGTTTTCCAACGGTCCCCCTGGGGAAAGCCCGCATCCGGGTAATGATCTCTGCTGCCCATTCAAAAGAAGATCTCGACCTCAGCCTGGCCGCATTTGAAAAGGTCGGCAAAAAACTAGGGGTAATATCGTAAATTTTATTTTATACAAGAGAAAACGCCGCGAAAATGCGGCGTTTTACTTTTAATCTGCATCGGCAAACGGATCGTAATTTGGGTTCGTACCAGCCCACACACAGGTGGGTTTGGTTAATGAACTGCACTGTAAACCTTTTGAACAGCGGTGTGCTTCGACCCGCGGCGGTTGGTCTGGTAATCGCTCAGGGGGAAGTATAACCAGGGCTTGTAGTTTTACATCGCAGCCTACATGATCACAATGTTTAACCTGAATTGTTTGCCATCGTTTTTCTGCCATGATTTTCTCCTTCCATAATTTAAACCATTAATTAATTTATTGTATCAAGTTTTTCTGATTTTTGCTTAAGTCGTGCAAGCCTGGGCACTTACTTGTCCGCAGCCTGCAGTTTATAAATCCGGCCGCCATGTGCAATTAAATACATTTCACCGGACTGATCCTGTCCAAAGGCGCTGATATTTTCATTGGTCGAGAACAATTCGACAAAATCCCATTCAGGCTGGTCCAACTTCAACGTGCCCCATACCTTACCGGTACAGTAATCGCCAAACATATAAACACCGTTCAAATCGGGTAATTCCGAGCCGCGGTAAACATACCCACCGGTCACAGAGCAGCCCATATCATGCCCATATTCCAAAACCGGATCGGTCAAAACCAAATCTGCAGGCGGTTGATCTTCATAGGTTTGAAAACCTTCACGGTAATCCCAACCATAGTTCACACCAGGGACTATGCCTGCCATGTAGCTGATTTCTTCCCATTCACCCTGCCCCACATCCGCTATATATAAATCGCCATTGTTTTGATCAAATGAAAAACGCCACGGATTTCTTAAACCGATCGCAAAAATTTCAGAACGCCCACCGCCGTTGACATAGGGGTTATCCGCCGGAACTGCATACGTTTCCTGATCAGATACAGCAATCCTGAGTAACTTACCTAACAAAGTATCCGTGTTCTGTGCACGGTCTTCCGGGTCACCACCCGATCCACCATCGCCCATGCCGATATACAAAAACCCATCCGGTCCAAAAACGACATTTCCACCATTATGGTTACCATAGGGTTGATCAATTTGTAATAAGATCTGTTCTGAATTGGGGTCAGCTGTCAGCCCATCTTCGGCAGCCTGATACCTGGCAATGACCGTATCACCCCTTTTATCGGTGTAATCCAGGTAAAAGATGCGATTTTGAGTGTAGTTTTTATCAAATGTCAGGCCCAATAAACCCTGTTCATTTGCCTGGGTACCCACCCGGTCTTGAATATCCAAAAACGGTTCCTGCGTCTTTTCACCGTTTAACAACACATGAATTAAACCACCTTGTTCAACGATATAAAATAAACCGTTCCCGGCATCTTCCAAATCTAAAGGTTTGTTAAAACCAGAAGCTATTTCTACCCACTCAAACAAAGAACCATCCGGAATCTGTGTTACATTGGAAGAAATGTTTTCCTCCGTGACTGTGGGCTCCACTTCCATAACGGGTGTTTCCGTGGAACCAATTTCTTCAACAGGGCTTATCGGCATTGGCGAATCTGTCGGTTGAAGTGTCACTGCCGGAACGGTTGGCGGAATTTGGGTAGGTTCCGCGTTCTGACAAGCGGTTAATATCAATGTTAAAAATATAAAAACAAAAATTTTCAGCGTTTTATTCATCGTTCACCTATCGTCATCCATATCTTTAAATTCTGCATCAATCACATCCGGTCGTTCTTGTGGGGGTGGAAATTCACCTCGTAGAATCCGCATATGCTCCTGAACGATGGCAGGGGGGCAAAATTCTAAAAACAAATAGGAACCCAAAAAGATGATGGCTGTATCATCAAACGGACCAATCACCAGATCAGGCACGATAAAGTATAAAAAACCGGCAAACGGTAACAGCTTTAAAAGCGGATTAATGCGGTCGTCTTTCATCAAACGAATGACCAACCGTACCTGTAATACCAGTTCACCAAAAAATCCCTTCTTTTTGGGATCAAGATTTCGATTATCCATAGGGCCTCCAGCTTTAATTATAATCACGCCCGGATTGAAAAATAAACAGTTGTTGAATGTCGGAAGTGTATTCAACGTATCGGAGGTTTTATTTTCATCCGTCTTTCGTGTTTCAACTGGCAAAAAAAGCAGCGTCAAACTTCAGCAACTGTGAGGGTTGTGTCTCACAATCTGCCTTTCCAGTATATTCATAATCAAGTGAATTTGTTTTTCCTAATTAACTTTTAATCATTTTCCTGCGTTTGGCACGGAGATACGGTCCCGCTATTTTCCGCACATAATACTTCCAGACCAGCGGATGCCACCATTTTCCCCCATTACGATAATGAATACGTACCATGTCCGGCCAACAGCGGTCATCTTCAGCGATGGTTTTCGCGTCACCGTGCAGGCGGAAGTTGGCCCACAAACGAGGAAGATAAACGATCTTGGATATTTCGGCTAAGCGCAGCCACAAATCATAATCCATCGCAAAATAAATACTATCGTCCAGGGGGCCAACCTGCTTCCACAAATCCGCCCGCCAAAAAGCCGCCTGTTGGGGAATATGGACATAACCACGTGTTAATCGTGTGTAGTCCGTTTGAGCCGCGTTAAATTTACCAATTACTTCATCTTCCGCGTTAATAAAATTGCAGTCCCCATACACCAAACCAACTTCAGGATGATCAATCATAAATTTAACCATCTCGGATATGGCGCCCGGTTGGTAGGTATCATCCGAATTTAACCAGGCCAGAATCTGCCCATTGGCTTTCGCAAACCCTTTGTTAATTGCATCGGTTTGACCCTTATCGGTTTTGGACTCCCAATACGTTAAACGATTATCATATTTCTTAAGAATTTCCAGGCTGCCATCATTCGAACCGCCATCCATTACGATGTATTCGATATTTTCATAATCTTGATTTAATACGGATAATATCGTTCGTTCAAGATACTTCGCCTGATTATAGGATGGGGTAACGATACTTACGAAAGGTTTCATGGTCCGCCTTTTTAATTTTGTGGTTGGGTTAAATCATAGATCAAATAATCCGGTGATTCGGATATCAACAAAAAATGATCATTTAATAAGGCTTTAACCTTTGGTTGGCGATCCAACTCGGAAAGTTGAGTCACCAAAAAACGAGTTTTGCCTTCAATTTGTTCATAAAAAACCGCTTCCATATCAAATTCCTGACCAGCCAGTTCCCGCACTGCGAAATCTGCTGAGGTCATCCAATGGGTCGGTGTACGCCATCCCCAGTAAGCCATCCGATAGCCATAATCCTGAGTGATGCCAATAATCGAATCTTCTGGCGTAAATAATTCACCAATCTTGATCCAAAACTGCTCTTCATTCCGGTAATCACTGCGTTTTAACGTGACACGCACATCCCAGGCATTAATCACCATAAAATAAGACAAAACCAAAAGCGCGCCTGCCGATACCAGCCAGGGTTTTCCCTGCAAAGACTCAAAAATCACAGAAACCACGGCTGCCAGGCCTATCGCAACCACCGGAAATAATGGAAGCTGATAATAATCATGGGTGGAAATATGGTAAGACAAGGCCATCCCATACACAAAATAACCGGCAAATAAAGCTATTAATAAGGTGCGGTCTGATTTTCGTTTTAATAAAAAGATACCCAAAATAGCCGCCAGGAAAAATTCGAGTCCAACCACCTGGTTAATCATACCGTGCCACCGTAGCCAAAAACCGGGATCTTTCCAAAGCTGCGGAAAAAACCGTAAACTGAACTGTGACTGCATTTCCCCGTTGATATAAACACCATAAATATGGTAAATAGCATAGGGTAGTACCGCCAATACCGCGATCAACCATATCTGGGGTGACCGTAATAGACTTTTGAAACCCACCGTACTGATCACAACGGCAGCAAAAGCGAATAAAATGGGAAAAACCGCCACTGATTTAACAAAAATCGCCAATCCGCCAAACACACCAGCCAATACGGCCCACTTCCATCCACCTGCTCGCTGCCAACGGATAATCGCCCACAAGGCATACAGAATCAACGTTACCATTAAGGGGTCGGGTTGAAATGCCCGGCTGGCAATCGCAGCGTATGGATTGACCAAATAAAATAATAATGCTGCAACTGCACCGTTTTCATCAGTTAATTCTTTGGTTAATAAAAGTAAAGCGAAACCACCCAACAGCCAAAACACAATCGCATACAACCGCGGAATCCACAATAAATCATCCCCTGCAAGCTGGTATCCAAAAGCAGCCAAACGTTCCATGATGGGGGGTTCAATCAAACCTTCCGCTTTCCACTGCCTTACAGCTGTTTCACGCTGCCAATCCGGTACACTTTCCAAATTTTCATAATACATGCCCCGTGCAATCAAGGCGGAGTGTAACTGCCGCGTGGGGTGAAAATCAAGGGGAATATCCTTCAAATCATACAATCGAATACCAGCACCAACCAAAAATATAATCACGACTGCTGCAATATATAACCAACGAAATCGAACAAAAAGGAATTTTTCTTTATTCATGTGAAACTGGTTCCTCCGGTTGGTGATTTTGGCGAGATGTGAAGCGGTATTTTAATAGATAAAACACTTTTTTTATACCGTTTAATCCAATCATACTTAACAAGGCAAAAACCATACGATGCCATTCGGGCATAATCGAACCGGGATGTTTAAGTAAACCTCGCCAATAGGATACAAACGCTGCTCGCGGCTGTTCTCCGTCCAATAAATAGCGGGCGTTGATGCGGTCCGCACCGGCAGAAACTTGTTTGTGAATGGGAGGCAATATGGTCGAAAAAGCCGGTTCTTTCTCCATCCACTGTACCAAACGATAAGCCTCTTGTCCAAACGAAGCAGCATTTGCCACGTTTTTCGCGTCCGCATGATATCGTGCCGCCGACCATACCTGACCACTGTATTTCATTCCCGCCAACAAACCCATTCTTAACCATAAATGGTGGTCTAATAAATAATGATAAGAACAATCCAGGCCGCCAGCTTGTTTTAAGATATCGGCGCGCATAAATACACCGGGCTGACCAATGATCTTAAATTTCATCAAATCCATTAAGTTCCAATCACCATAACACATCAGGTTAAAGAATGTATCATCCGCATCAATTGACTGCACATCCCCAAACACAAACCCCACATCAGCGTTTTGTTCCAACAACTGAATCGCTTTGGAAATTGTGCCTTTTAAATAAAGGTCATCAGAATTTAACCACCCAATATATTTGCCCTGCGCACGCTGAAAACCCTTATTTACCGCGTCCGCTTGCCCTTCGTCTTTTTCAGAAACCCACCAGCTTAATCGTGCTGCATACTTTCGGATCAGGTCCACGCTGCCGTCCGTAGAACCACCGTCCACTACCATATATTCAATGGCGGGGTAATCCTGATTGAAAACAGACAGCATGGTACGCTCTAAATACCTGGCCTGATTGTAGGAAGGTGTGATGATACTGATCAAGGGTTGGGCGGAATTTGACATCATAAAATGATTATAAAACAGGTTTTGTTGGGCATCGGGCAACCAGCGGTGATTCTTCACAAAGCTGGACTGGTAATCGGTATAGATGATTAACCAGTGCTTGCCCAACCTACATTTCTACGTTTCTCTCTGTGAATCTGTGTGTTTCTTCTTTGCGTGCTTCGTGTACTTCGTGGTTAAATGATCTCATTTTTATACCGTAGACCCACAAGGGTACTCTACTGTGCCCGTTAGGGTATCGTGGTTCGTTTTTTGGCTGTTAAAACAGCTCGAGATAGTCTCTTTTTTCAAAGATAGTCAATTTGCCGCCAATGGTCGCATCAATTACTTTGCGGCCATCCGCTTCAAAAGCCTGCCGTGCCATCGCGTACCCAATTTCCGAGGTATCCAAATCGGGCAGTTGCCAGCGAAAACCTTTACCAAAGTATTTTGGATCAAAATGATTGGGGTCATCCCCTTCGGATACAATCGTAGTATTGGGTTTACCTTTGGTCGCAAAACTGTGATCGACACCAATCAGGATGACTTCCTCAAAACCCATATAGTAGGCCAACTGCAGGGATACATACGTCACTGTAGCGCTTTCCCATAGGCGGTTTCGGATATCCTTGGCAAACTTCGGACCGGAATAAGTAGAGTACAAAAAAAATAAATCTTTATCCGGCTGCAGCCATTGTTTGCCGCCCCGCCAGGAAATAAATCGCGGGACAGGGAGATGTTGAATATCTTCAGCGCATTGTTCGATAACGAGATCATTCACCGAAACAAAATACGTGGTTGGGAAACCCATATCTTCAAAAGCCAGGTAAATCCGGTTCATTCCAAAGGTGACTTCATTTTTTAACAGACTGAGATCGGTATTTTTCAGGCTGGGTCCATTGCCCAAAATGAAGCAGCGTTCGCCCCGATGTTTGTTGTGGTACGCCAACAGATCTCGCCGGGTTTGCTGCCGCCAGGGATGAAAATAGGCATCCGGCACCTGTTTCAAACGCCGCAAACTATCCAGGCTGTTTCGGGCTGCCGCTAAAACAGGTGGTGGTAAGGCTTTTTTGATGGTTTCTTTCATGTTCACTCCGTACTTAACTTGGCTGTTGCGCCGCCATCTACCAACATGGATTGGCCAGTCATAAAGGATGATTGTTCACCATCCGCCAAAAAATAAATGGCATGTGCCAGTTCTTGGGGTTCTCCAATCCGGCCGTTAACGGTTCGGCGTGCCAGGTTTTCCAGGCGGGTTTTATCCAGGTGTTCATATAACATGGGTGTGTTAACAGCGCCTGGTAATATGGCATTAACCCGCACATTGTCCTCAGCAAATTCAATCGCCATGGAACGAGTCAGGGCTAATAATCCACCTTTACTGGCGGCATAACTACCCACATTTGATGACGTTGCAACCGCATGTACCGAGGAAACATTCACAATCGCACCACCACCCCGGTTTTTTAACAGTGGATATGCCAGTTTGGCACCCAAAAAGACGGACCGTAAATTGGAAGCCATGACAGCATCCCATTCTTCAACGGAAGTTTCCAACAAAGGTTTAACGATCTGCAAAGCGGCGTTATTTACCACCGCGTCCAATGTATCCGTAAACTGCTTAACTTCGGAATATATTGCTTCCAATTGGGACGGTTCGGAAATATCGGCCTGGATATATAAGCCATTTTGGGGATACCCATCACCAAAAGCAGAGCGGTCTACACCAATCACCCGCCAACCTTTTTCGGTAAACAGCTTAACCGTTGCACGGCCGATTCCTCCGGCTGCTCCGGTGATCAACATGACACGTCCTTCATTTTCCATCTTTTGTTTTTATCCTTTCCGTTTTAAGCCTGATCCAATTTATCAAAAGGAATATCGAGCCCAATTAACAAATTACGAATGGTGTTCCAATGCACCCGTTCCCAGGCTTGCGGACTGGAATTGGAGTTGTGCGGGGCAAGCAAAACCTGGTTCATTTTTTTAAGGGGAGAATCAACGGGTAACGGCTCTACCTCAAATACATCCAACCCGGCGCCGCTAATTTGATTGTTTTCTAAGGCGGAAATTAATGCAGCCTCATCCACAATTGGACCGCGCGCCGTATTAATTAACACAGCATGAGGTTGCATTTTGGACAGGGTGTCGGCATTGATGAGATGATAACTGGTCGGATTTAAATCGCAGTTAATACTTACAAAATCAGCCTGGCTTAACAATTCATCCAGGGATACCATTGTTAAACCTTGTTCCAAAATAAAGTCGGGTTCAATAGTACGAATATCATTTCCCAGAAGTTTCATTCCAAAACCACGAGCCCGCCGAATGACTGCTTTACCAACATTTCCGACACCAATCACACCCAGGGTTGTTTCACTTAAGGAACGCCCCGGTATTTTCTCCCATTGGCCTGCTTTCATGGCTGTATCCATCCAGGGCAAAGAGCGCGCAAAGGATAGGATATAACCCATCACACTGTCGGAAACTGGCAGGGTAAACGCATTCGGGGTATTGCCTACCATCACACCTACGGCATTAGCGTATTCTTTATCAATCGAATCAATCCCCGTGCCCCATTTGGAAATAACCTTTAATCGCGGTAAACAGGCTTTAATAACCTCTTTTGTAAAACGATCATCACCGCAAATAACGCCATCAAACTGCCCGGCATAAGCCAGAATTTCAGCTTCTGATAACCGTTCATGCACTTCGGGAACAATGACTTGTAAACCAAACGATTCCAAAATAGGCACAAATCGATCTTGAAAAGGAATCATATATGGCGCGGATAATAACACTTTTTTCATTTACACAACCTTTTATTATTAAACTAAGGATTTTAATATTTCTCTTCCTGTACCCTTAGTGTTTTTGGTGGATTATTTATTCACCCGGAGAACACCACGAGCTTTCTGCGATTATATCAAATCGTTTTTTTGTTGGTGCTGCATCATTAAATCAGCCATCAAAAAATCCAATTCTTCATCAATATCAAACGCTTCTTCACGGTTAATTTCAAACAAGAGTGGTCTTTCGCCAATCCGGTTGCGTTTGTTTTCCAGGGTTTCGCGGGAAAACAAATAAATGCAAGAATTCTCTTCATAAATGGGCGGTAAGTCTTGGGTTCTTAATAAAATAGCCGGGTTATGGTTTACCGGTCTGGCCAGGGCATCCCACAACCTTGTTTGTAGGCGTGTCACAGCAAACAGGGAATCATAAGAAGGCATCTGGTTCACCAGGGAATGAATGGCTTCGGAGATGGTTTTGGATTTTAACAGGGGGTTTGTGCTGTGGGTCTGGAGATACAAATCCGCTTTTACCTGATCCGTATCAAACATTAAAATCTCATTCATCGGGATGGTATCAGCACACAACGCAGCCGGACGTTTTATCACTTTTATTTTGGGAAAATTTTGATGTATCCCTGAAATCACATCTGGGCTGTCCGTATCGACGACAATTTCATCGATTTCGTCACAAGCCAATAATGTGTTTAAGATGTAATGAAACAAGGGTTTCCCTGCCAGGTTACGATAATTTTTACCAATGACCCGCACCGAATGGTGGCGCATGGGCACCAAGGCGGCAATCCGTTTTCCATTGATCATTTAAGATGATCCTTTCTCTACATGGTCTTTATATTCAATCGGCTTAACCTGCCGTTTTGTTTTTAAATCCGTAGGACTGAGGCGAGGGTAATAAAACGCTTGTTTTAATTGCCACGTCAGTGGTCCGGATTGTTTATATCCCTGATACGTTCCATAAAACTGATTCCAGCGAAATCCTAAAATAGATTTCCAATAATGACTTAACACTTTCTGATTTTTTGCCGCTTTAAAATCCTGGAATATATTGGTCAAGATGGTTTTAAACATTTCACCCAGACCAAACTGTTCCTGCGGATAAATAATTTTAAACGCCATACCTTCCCTGCGATAACGATTGGCTATCCCCCGCCAGGATTCGTTATGCACATGAACAATCTCAGCTTCCGCCACATAGGCAATCCGAAAACCCTGATCATGTGCCCACTGGGCCCAGGCCAAATCTTCTAAGCCAGGTAAAGTTTCATTGTATGGCTGCTGCTGCCATAATTCTCGCCGAATGGCTGCATTGGCATTATTACTAAAAGGATGCCCCTGGTTAAAATTAGAAACATCCGGAAACCAATGGGCAAAAATCATTCGTTCCGAAAACTGTGTAGTTTCCATTCCGGTTTGTTTGCCATAACTGACTGCCACCCGTTCATCTTGAAACGGTTCCAGTAATTTTTCCAACCAATCCGGATAAACCGGATACACATGAGCGCTGGCGTTAACCACAAAATCCGCTCTGGCTGCTTCGATCCCGAGATTCAATGAACGCCCAAAAGTAAATTCCTGCGGTTTAATTTTAACCACATCTACCGGGTATTCCCGGGCAATTTCAACGGTACGGTCTGTTGAACCGGAATCTACCAGAATAATTTGCACATCACGTACTGTCTGTAACAAAATACCCTCTAACAGACGGCCAATATGTTTTTCCTCATTATAGGCTCGAATTACAACAGAACAGCTCGGTTTCATCGATCCAACACCATTGGTTTTCCAGCTAAAATACCATCCGATAATACACGCAGTGTATCCGAATTTTCTGGCAGTAAGGCTTCCCAATCAAATTCTTTTAATTGAACATAACCCTGCCAAACCCGATCTTCTTCCAAAAAATCGTCAAATGGCAGAGAGACCTTAAACAATTGGGTATATAAAAAGCGGCGTACATTGGTCTTGAATTCTTCAGGCATTTCTACAGAGTCACTGTCTAAAAATTGCTGTGTGGTTTTGATAAACTCAATTTTGCTCTTCGGAAAATAAACTGTCGGGTTTTGGGTAAAGCGAGATTTCCCGCCACAAATAACCGGAACCCCCAACAAGGTTGCTTCCATTCCAATGGTTGAGTTATAAATCATTACAAATTTTGATTTTAGGATCAATTCATAGGAACTAAAATATTCTGTGGCTGCCACAAAGACCACATTGTCATAATCTTCAATCTGTCTCAACTTTGCCCAATCTGCCACACTTTCCCGGCTGGCTTTGCCAGGGCGGGCTTCATCCGGGTGGGCACGAATTACAAACAATGTATCCGGATTTTGTCGGATTAGATCCAAAACAGTATCCAACCAATCAAACATGTGCTTAAATACCACGTTAGCATGCGCCTGGCTGGTATCGAATATAACATTCGTAAAAACCGGTACAATTTGTTTGTATTTTTCGGTATATTGTAAAAACTCTTCACTTAATGATTTTATGGTCGGCCAAAAGCGCACACCCGCCATGCTGAAATTTCCTTTAAATCGCTTTTCAAGGTACGCATCCAGACGAGCATTTTGATTTTCATTTAACTGAAAATCATCAGGGATATGAATTGGGTATGCTGTCGCATGTCCTTCGGTGAAGTAAGCGGTATAAGGCATTAATCCAACTTCATGGGTTATAACCGGAACATTGTGTTTTAATGCCACCCAACGGGCTGTTGCCTCCGGAAATGACATACCGTTAAACACAACCACTTTTTGCGGTTTTTTTTCAGTAATCAACGTTTCAAACTGTTGGGCTGTATTAAATGCACCCATAATATAACGTTTGAATAAAGTGCGGTTTCTTTCTGTTTCCGGCAAATGATGGCAGCGTAAAACCCAACGGATAGCGGGTAATACCAGTTCACCCAACGGCACTCCTTCATAAACAAAGATTGATAATTGATCAATCGATAAATTTTCAATTTGTTGTGAAAGTGTCAGATTGCTGTTTTTATTTAACCACACCACATCCGCATTACGAAAAAGCTGGTTTGATTGGGTTATACATTTTTCACAGGGTGGCGGATCCAGCGGATCATTTAACACACTACCCAACATACAGTATGGCAAACCCTGATTACAAACAAAATGGATTACAGGGACCCCTTGTAATCGTAAAGACCAGGCCGTTAATAACGAATAAGCCGCATTTAAACTCATCCCTTGCAATCGGGTGGAAGCATTAAAAAAGATAACCGGAGCACCAACCGGATCGGGTTGGTGTTTGGTTACCTGTAAACTAAGATTTTGAATGCGCTGGTTGCTCTTGTGATGCACCCAGCGCTGATTAATTGCTTTTGGAATCCGCGTAATTTTCATTAGAAAGATTGTACCCGGCGCAGTTTACTTAAGGATGATTTTTCGCTGTCATACACTTTTTTCACACCATCCCCAAGGGATTTTTCCGTCACGCGGATATATTTAACCAATTTTTCCATGCCCCAGGGTTCCACGGATGCAGCTTGGTCTGAACCCCACATGGCACGATCAAGGGTGATATGGCGCTCTACGATACAGGCACCCAGGGCTACAGCGATAGATGAAGGAACCAGTCCAACTTCATGACCAGAGTAACCAATCGGGCAAGAAAATTGTTTACGTAAAGTTTCCACCATGCGGATATTTAATTCTTCAGGATCACACGGATAAGCACTGGTAGCATGGGTAATCGCAAGATTCTCTTCACCAATTTCTTCTACTGCCCGGCGAATTTGATCCATTGTGGACATACCGGTTGAGATGATTAAAGGGCGGCCCGTGTTTCTTAGTTTCTTTAATAAGGGCAGGTCCGTTAAGGAAGCGGATGCCACCTTATAACAAACCGGTTCAAAAGGTTCCATAAAATCAACCGCGTCCTCATCCCAAACAGAGGCAAACCAATCAATTCCTAATTCCTTACAAAGGTCAGCAATCTGGCGATATTCCTCTGCTCCAAATTCAACTTTATGGCGATATTCAAGATAACTGATATAACCCCACGGTGTTTCCCGCATCTGACCTTGCTGTTCAGGCGGTACGCAGATTTCCGGGGTCCGTTTCTGAAATTTAACCGCATTCATACCGGCATGGTGTGCTGCTCGAATCAAATCTTTGGCAATTTTCACATCCCCATTATGATTAATACCAATTTCACCAATAATATAGGTAGGAAAACCATCTCCTACCCAGGTATTTCCAATTTTTATCTCACGTTTCATCGGATTCTCCTGTTTTTTCAAATCCATATTTTAATCCTGAAGTAAAAGATCACAAAGTTCCCGCACCGCCCCTTTTCCACCTTTCCGGCTTAAGATCAGGTCTGCCTGGCTTAATGCGGAAAAATGCGCATCTGCAACTGCAACGGCGCAGCCAACCACGGGAAAACACGGCACATCATTTATATCATTACCAACATAAACAACATGTTCGGGGTTAATTTGATTATTTGACAAATACTCTTTTAAAACAACCGGTTTATCCTTAACACCTTGAATAACCGGTATTTTTAATTTTTGACAACGTGCACTGACCACAGGGTTAATTTCGGTGGAAAGAACCAAGGTCTTAATACCTCTTTTATGTAACAATCCAATCCCCATTCCATCACCACGGTTGGCCGTTACCGCTTCGATGCCATTTTGATCCACCGTGACCCAGTTGTTGGTCATCACGCCATCAAAATCAAACACCACCAGTTCCACGGTTTCTGGCAACGGACGGCGTTTATTCCCGGGCATCACCATTTCCAAACCGCCATACCACACCAGCCATTCTGCTCGTTTCCAATCCGCTGGTTTATCCAGATCCACTGTAAAATCCGGGTTGATAAAAATTGGTTTGATGTGTTTTCCCGACATGGAATGCTGCTCAAGGATCACGGTTGGGCGGATAACGTCAATATGCCCGGTCTGCCAGAACGTTTCCGGTAATTTTTGGCGCGGGGCATTATATGGTTCAGCGATACCTTCTACCGGAATCAAACCCGTCATCAAACCCGTTGTTTTGTCGATCTGCCACATTTTAAAGGGATTTTGACCTGAAGGCACAACGCCGCGAACCGAATCAATCTCGGGATGATCTATCATTAATCCAATGGCATCATCCAATAAATCTACGGGTCTGATCGGAGAGGTCGGCCTTAACTGTACAACCAGATCAGGCTGATAGTTTTCTGTTTTTGCCAGGGTTAACAGCGCGTGTTCAAAAACCGGCAAATCCAGGGTATCATCCTGTGCAAATTGTTCCGGGCGCAAAAACGGCACCTCTGCCCCATACTGCCTGGCCACCGTTGCTATTTCTTCATCATCCGTAGAAACAATCACTCGGGTAACATACTTGCTGTTAAGAGCCGCCTGGATGCTGTAGGAAATCAAAGGAAAACCTGCAAATAATTTAATGTTTTTCCGAGGAATGCCTTTTGAGCCGCCGCGGGCAGGAATAATAGCTAACACTTCCAAGCGTGGGTTTACCATGCTGTCCATCCTCCATCGACCACCAAATTTGCGCCGGTCATATAAGATGAAGCGTCCGAAGCCAGATATAATACGGCCCCGTTCATTTCATCCTGTTCTGCCATGCGGCCTAAAACCGTACGTGAGGAATAACGTTCGGTGAAGATCTCATCATGGTCATTATAAACCCCACCCGGTGTAAGTGCATTGGAACGGATTTTTGTTCCAGCGTAATAAGTGGCCAAATATTTGGTTAAGCCCAGAACACCTGCTTTGGTAACCGTGTAAAAGACGGGTTTGTATTGGCGCGGCTGTCCTTCCCGCTCATAAAGGCGCTGATCTGGACCACCCAAACCATAGGTTGAACAGATATTAATGATCGAACCGCTTTTATCTTTTAACATCAGTTTAACCGCTGCTTGAGAACAAAGGAACATACCGGTCAAATTGACATCCAATGCCTGGCGGAACATCTCCACCGGATAGTCTTCAAAACTGTTGGAATGGCTGCCAGCATGATCGGCATCAAATTTTGGGTCCATGGCTGCGCTGTTAACAATACAGTCCAACCGTCCATAATTCTTTTGAGCAGCTGCCACCATCGCCTCCACCGCCTTTGGATCGGTTACATCGACCTGAACAGCCTGCGCTTCATACCCTGCTTGCCGAATGGATAAAGCGGTTTGTTCTGCCTTATCACCAAAAAGATCAGCCACGATCACACCTGCCCCAGCCTGGGCTAAGGTTAAAGAAAATTGCCTGCCCAATAAACCAGCACCACCAGTGACAATCGCGGCTTTATTTTTCATATTAAATTTATCAAAAATTGTGCTCATCCAATGACCTCTTTTAATTTTCCTTCTCACTTAAGCAGATCTGTTCTTTATTCCGTCCGGAGAGAAAAGCGGCTTCAATCAGACGTTGGGTTTGAATGCCATCATCTAACGTACAAGCAGCAGGTTTATTTTCCTGAATAAATTCCAAAAAATTGCGCATTTCAGCCAAAAACAAATCATTTCGCTCGAATCCAACTGGCAGTTCAAACCGCTGCCATTCAGCCCGTTCAACCGAATACAGGTCCACTGCACCATCGGCATTATCCCAGCGAATCGTACCACCATCACCAATGATTTCCAATGTGTGCTGTCCTGGCCGCTCAATATAATTCACGTGAACACTACCAACAATATCATTCTCAAACTGCATACCAATTTCAGCTATGGCTTCAGTCGGAACGTCTAAGGCAGAAACCGGCAGATAAAAACTGGAGAGATACTTAACCTCACCAAATAACCAACGCATATAATCCAACGGGTGCGATAAGGTACGGATCACACCACCTCCCAAATCTTCTCTGGTGCTGTAACTTGTTTTATAGTCCTCCCAGGGATGCCATCCGGGTACATATTCTCCCCAATGAGCACGAGCGCTGATTACCTGGCCGATTGAACCATCATTTATCAAGTTCTTTATTTTTCGGAGACCCGGGTGAAAACGAAATTGGAATGCGGTAAACGCCTTCCCACCGCCAACTTTTAAGGCATCCAACAATTCAGGAATTCGTTCCATGGATTCCGCAATCGGTTTTTCAAAAAACAAGTGGCACCCCAAACGAGCTGCAGGAATAGCCACATCCAAATGCAGCGCAGTGGGATTGGTTAACAAAACAACATCAGGCCGGTGGGCTAACGCTTTATCCAGGTTGGTTTCTACCACAAATTGAGCGATCTCCTCCGTATCCAATGTACTTTTATTGGATCGTAATAAAATAATATCGGTTTCACCTAAGGTTTGTAAATTCCGAAAATGTCGGCGGCCTATCGAACCAAAACTCACGATTAAGAAACGCATACTATCCTTCACCTTTCTTAAAATCAAGATGATTTTTTAATTTGTTAGCCATAAAAATTTCTGTTGATGCCATCGAATCAAAGGATGCGCCACCAATATGAGGTGTAATGATTAAATTAGAATGGCTTTTGGCATAGTTGATCAGCGGAGAAGGATTATTTTCCAATCCGCGTTCATCTTGAATAACATCTACCGCGGCCCCGCGCAGATGCCCTTTTTCCAAAGCAAGAATCAAATCTTGTTCATTCAAAACATCACCACGCGCCGTATTGATCAGGTAACCATTTTCCATTTGGGATAGTTCATTCATTCCCACCAGGTTTTGTGTGGTTTCGTTCAGAGGAACATGGATTGAAATTATATCAGCCCAGGCAAATAGATCTTGCATCGTATCCATACTTTTCACACCGGGTGCTGTTTTTGTTTTATCAATGTCAAACATTCGAACTTGCATATCAAAAGCCAACCCATAACGGGCTATTTTTTCCCCGATCCGTCCTAATCCCAGAATACCCAGTTTTTTTCCTGCCAGATCAAACCCACGAAAAGCCTCTCGATCCCAGCGACCATTCAATACAGAAAAATAGGCTTGAGGTAGGTTACGGGTAATATTTAAGAGCAACCCCCAGGTCAGCTCTGCGGTGGCGGGAATGGAGCGTAAGAAATCAACTTCCCCACGCAGGCTTAATACCGTCACCCCAAATTCTTTAGCAGCTGCCAGATCAATATGATCCAGGCCAGTGGTTGCAGTCACAATTGTTTTTAATTTTTTTGCTTTTAAGAATACTTCCCGGTTTATTTGGAAACCCAGCCGCACAATTAAAACATCATAGTCTGCTATACAATTTAAAAGCTGCTCACGGTTCAGGGATTTAAAGTCCACCGAACCGAGGGAGCGTAAGATCGCCTCTGCTTCCTTACAATAGGAATCGGGTTCTGCATTCAGGATTCTTAACCCGGCATCAGTCATGCTGGTTCCTCTCCGTGAGGGCTAAATCGACCAGTTTTAGATCCTGTTCACTATCAATATTTAAAGAACGCTCTTCCGGCATGACGTACGGGCAAATCTCCTTACCCCAAATGGAGCCATCGTTCATGATGACATCTCGGCGGGTAAGGTAAATTGAGCCATTACGCATGTAGGCGGCTGGTTGGTAATCCTGGCGGCGTGTACCTTCTTTTTCTTCAATACAAAATGGCAGCAAGCGGTTGCCGTCTATCTTTTTCATTAAGATCGGATGTACTGCAAAAACCTGTACAACACTAATGACCGAATCACTGGTGCCCTCCTGAGCAATTTGAATGGCAGCTCGAATATCTTCCGGTGTGCGCATTGGTGCGGTGGGTTGTAATAAAAACACCCAATCCAATTTAATTTGATCCTGCTCTTCAATAAAATTCACAGCATGCTGCAGCACGGGCACCATCGGCATTTTATCGTCACCCAGATTCTCCGGTCGTAGGAAAGGCACTTCCGCTCCATACGTTTTAGAAATTTCAGCAATTTCCGGATCATCCGTGCTAACGATCACTCGATGGAAAAGATCACCCACCGCTTTGGCGGCTTCAATTGAATAAGCAATTAATGGTTTTCCGCCAACCAGACGAATATTTTTACGGGGTACCCCTTTGGATCCACCGCGGGCAGGAATAATCGCAAGAATTTTTGGTTTCATATGGTTTAATAAGTCAACTTTTTTGAAAAACGGAGAGGTACCCCTGCCAATACATCAGCAATTTTTTCACCGGCAAACCCATCACCATAAATTGCCATTCCTTCCACATGACCTCTCTCCAACATCGCTTCGATGCCGTGGCGGATCTCCTCACGGGAATACCCTACATCAATAACATTGTTACCTCGCTCACGGCCTGCTTCTCGGCTGCCAATATTAAGAGCGGGTACGCCCAGATAAGAACATTCTCTGATGGCAACACTGGAATTGCCAATAATACCGCGGCTGTGAATCAACAGCCGCAAAAAGTCATCCGGCGGAATTTCTTTAAAGAAGTGAATATTGGTGGGTTTGTAAATCTCACGGAAGGAACGAATTCCCTTAGATGTGCCATCAGAACCCGCATCCACATTGGGCCAGAACCATAAAGTGGGCAGGCCCAAATCATTAATAACATGTAAGGTTTCCGTTACTTGTTCCCGTGCTTGTTTATGTTCATCAGTCACAGGGTGCTGCATCACCACCAAGTAACCATTACTGAGATCCACCTGTTCTCCAACACCACCATATTTAACAAAAGGATCAATATTAGGACCGGGATCTTCTTTTACCACTCTTGCAATATCAATCGAAGGACAACCGGTCTTAAACACCATTTCAGGGTCTTCACCCATCCGGATCACCCGTTCTCGGGCGCGATCACTGGAAACCAGATGGTAATCGGATAATTTGGTGATGGCATGGCGTACTTTTTCATCAATATTGCCGGTGATCTCCCCACCTTGAATATGCGCCAGGGGGATGTTCATATAGGCAGCGGCGATGGCTGTAGCAATTGTTTCATAACGATCGGCGATTGTAACCACAATGTCTGGTTTTAAATTATCAAACACTGTCGAAAGTTCCATCAAACCAATTCCGGTGGTTTTGGCGGACGTAACCGGGTTTTCGCCTTCCAGCACCATTAGCACCTGAGCATCAACCTTAAATCCATCATTAACGATGTGACTCACTACTTTTCCATAACGGTCCAATAAAGCGGATGCAGCCACCACCAGTTGGAGCTCCAAATCAGGATGTTCTTGTATCGCTTTTAACGCAGAGCGGATACGAGAATAACTTGGTCGAGCAGTTATGACAACACAAATTTTTCTTTTATCACTCATATCTTAATCCACCAAATCCTCGATTTTTAAGAACTCCCCTGCTTTTATATTTCGATTAATTTTTTTCCCTAACACAGTGTTTACATTTTCCGCCAAGACGCCCAATGCTGGTTTTTTGGCAGACAATATGTGGCGTTGAATAGTTTCACCTTTTTGTAAATCTTGTTTTAAAACCAGGCTCTTTCCAAAAATGGAACGCATTTCGCTTAATGAGTCCGCCATCGAGGCTTTATCAACCGGATTTTCCAATGCCGTTTCAATAAATCGTATTCCTTCTACCAGTTGTTTTAATTCGGTTGAAGTTAAGGAAACAGGCACATCGGGGCCAAACATTTCCCGGCTTAAGGTGACATGCACTTCTACCAGGCTGGCCCCCAAAGAGACCGCTGCCAGACCAGCAAAAATTTTTCCGGAATGATCCGATAAACCAATCGGAACTTGATAACGCTGTTGATATTCCCGCAGGATGTTTAAACCAATCTCCTCCGGCGGAGAAGGGTATTTTGAGGTGCATTGAAAAACAGCCAAAGGTAAATTTTTTGATTTAACTTCGTCCACCACGGCATCAATTTCATCATAAGAACTCATGCCGCTGGATAATAAAATTGGTTTGCCAGTAGCGAACATAGCTTCTTTTAACAAAGGATTGTTTACTTCACCGGAAGCAATTTTCCAGGCAGGCATACCGATTTTATGCAGTAAATTTACCGCTTCTTCGGAAAAAGGAGAACTTAAAAACACCAAACCACGTTCATTGGCATGCTCAGCCAACCCAGCCCATTGTTCCGGTGTGAATTCCATGCGCTTCCAATATTCATACCGGGTGGCATCTTGTTTGCTAAACTTAACCCGAAAGGGTTCTTGAGGGGTGCTTTCAGCCTCTGCAATATGGGTTTGGAATTTAATCGCATCTGCCCCGGATTCTGCAACTGCGTCAATAAAAGCATGCGCTGTACCCAAACTACCATCATGTGCCTGTGCGATTTCAGCAATGATAAAACAAGGCTGGCCTCTGCCGACCTCTTTATCTTGAATAAAAAATGTGGTGTGATCCATTTTTCCTCTATTCATTGGAGAACATCAACTTTTGTCTTGATCAAAATAGTACCATCGAAAAATTAAGTCATAGAGCTTTAACAATGGTTTTTTAATCAAAGGGAAATCCAACAATCGACTTTTTTTAGTATAGGTTTCTTTATACGTTCGATCAACCCCGGGCACATTAATTAACGTATTGCTCATATTTAAAACCAAAGCATCGGGTACCATTAATCTTAAATACCCTTGTCCATTCATACGTTCATCCAATTGTTTTACCTGTCCCATCGGACGACTCATTTCAAATGGTAAAAATTGTTGTAATACGGATTTATAAGACACAAACTGCCAGTGGGAAGCCCCCAGCACTGCTCGAATGCCTTTATACTCCAGCCAAATATCTACTGTCGACTCATAAATTTCGCGGATTTCTTTTTCCTCATGTCCTAAACTGAGGTTAAATTCCAGAAACGTCTCCCAGGGAATGAATTGCCCACTTTGAACCACCACTTCCGGGGTGTTTTCTCCCCAGATAAGGCCACTGCTGAAATAATCCGGTTTGGTACGAAATGGGCGGCTGGTCACCATGCCCACATTAGGATAGGTTTCTAACAATTCGACCGAACGGCTCAACCAACCCGGCAAAAATTGCACATCCGAATCCGCATAGGCGATAATTTCCCCAGGAGCTCCAGCCAGTATCTGATTCCAGGCCCCACCTTTTCCCAAATTTTTATCCGAGAGCATGAGGTATTGAATTCTTCCGGCACGTTGTTCAGCCAATAAATAATCTTGTACCTCATCACAACTTCCATTATCAAACACCAAGAGGTCATAATCCATATCTGTATTTTTATTTAAGCTGCCGAGGGTAACTTTTAATACATCTAAGGATTCCGCATAAAAACCACTTAAAAAGGGAATATAGTTTAATATAGCCACCGTTATACGGGCTGGTTTTTCAACTTCTTTTACATATTTGGCAGGGTTTTGTCCTACACGCATAAAAACTCCAATTCTTTATTTCTTTCGCCGAGCTGCGGCCCACTTTTTTAATTCTCTTACAGCTTGTTTCGGATGAAAGACAGCAAAAAATAAATGCCCTAAACCCATTGAATTTAATCGGACCAACGGGAAAATCTCGATCTCACGCAGTAGTTTTTTCAAAGATAAGGGATATTTTTTGACAATCCCATCCCTGAACTCATAATCCACATCCATCAAGGTAAAGATGGTGCGGCGTCCCCCCGCCAGACGTACATTTTCTGTCGTTTCTGGTAAACGATAATGCGTCTGCCCGCCCGGCAAGTGGCTGTAATCGTGGTTTTGATGGACAATTTGAATGGATGGGGTGGCATCAATCGTTTTCCAACCCTGGCGGCGCGCCTCGTAAAACATCCAGTTATCCCAGCCAGCACGCCCTACGGCAAAATCCGGAATTTTTTGAAAACAAACACGCGGATAAATAAAATAATCACTACCACCGCGGGTATGAAGCCAACCTTCCTGTTGGGTTTGTTGTTTAATTCGTCTTTGCCAACCTTCTGAAAAATCAATCAGAGACGTGAGGTTCAAATCCCATCGTTGACCAACAATTAAAAACTTTTGACTTTGGCTCAAGATTTCTTGTGCACAACTCAAAAAATCATCAAAAAGGAGAATATCGGCATTCACATAAGCCAATAAGGGACTCGTATTTACGGAAGCACCGGTTGAGAATAAGGAAGAAATTAGGGGAGTGCCCTGCTGATTACGTTTCACTTCCGGAAGATATAAAACACCAGCCTGATCTGCAGCCTCCGCCACTCCTTCTTCTTCTCCAATTAATACCACTTCAACCGCTGGTTTTAATAAAGCCCAGGATCGAATGGCATTGGTCTGGATTGTGCGAATATGGGCATCCTTAAATGGTTTTGGGGTGGTAAAAATGGTAATGATTGGCTGCATACTCACCTTTATTTCTTTTCCGGATGATAACGATCATCCACTTCCTGCATTTGTTTGTGTTCAATCTCGGCATTTATTTGTTCGATTTCCGGGTGTTGTTTTAACCACTCGTACACATCCAACCATGAAAATGGACCGTCTTTAAAATGGTCAAATACTTTTTGAAGCATATCCAAATCCTGTGGGGTATCGACGGTCCATCGTTTTGCACCTAAATCCAACTCATGGTGTAGTAAAAGGGTTTTAAATCGTCCTGGTTGGTCATAAAAATAGGGCATGACGTGTTCCCGTTCATAGATTTGGTCCGCTTTTTCCCAGGCTAATTTTAAGTTCGAATAAGAGGTTACTTCGATATCCAATCCTATCGGATAGGTGCGTTTCCAGGGCGGCGGCAGACGATTTGCGGCAAAATCAACGCCGGTTTGCAAAAATGCAGTAACTAACTGGTCAATTAAATCAGGATCAACCAAGGGACAGTCCGCCGTAATACGAATAACAATATCTGCCTGGGCAGCTGTGGCTGTCTGGTAATAACGATCCAACACATCATATTCATTGCCCTGGTATACCGGTATGTTTTGTTCATGACAAAATTCAACAATCGGCAGATCAAGTTCACTACTAGTGGTGGCTACCCATATTTCATCCACGAAACGAGCTCGTTTGACTCGCTGGATGACATGCGCCAACATTGGCTTCCCGCCCAGGTCCTTTAACACTTTGCCCGGCAGCCTGCTGGAACCCATCCGTGCCTGGATAATTGTGACAATCTTCTGTGATCTTTTTATCAAGTTTAATTTCTCCAAACGAGAAAACTTCTCGTATTTGTTATCCTCAACGTTTAACCCGTTTTATAGCCAACCGGTAGGCAGATAAAAGGATTTCAAAATTTTTATTCCAGTCTGCACGGGATTCTGCCAACTGGCGGGCTTTTTGCCCCATGGTATTTAATTCAAACCGGTATTGGTAAGCCTGTACCATTTTTTCTGCCAGATCGGCTACATTACCATCCCGAAATAACCAGCCTTGTTTACCAGCTTTTATCCATTCTTTATTTCCGGGAATATCCGAAACCAAAACCGGCAGTCCACTCCCTAATGCTTCCATCAAAGATACGGATGAACCATCACTGTGCGAAGCACTCAGATATAAATCCGCCGCCTGGTAATAACCGGGAAGTTCTTTTTGTGGAGTCTGCCCACCAAAATAAACCCGATCCGAAAGTTGGTTTTGTTCAAAAATAGAACGAATCATGGGTGCTAAAGAACCACCACCCAATAATATCAACCGTAAATCCGGAACCTCTCGTGCTGCGATCACAAATGCTTTTGCCAGAACTTCCAGACCATAGATTGGTTCCCATGAGCGCAGGGATAACATCACAAAATTTTCAGTCCAACCACGGCGTTCTCGAAAAGTTTTATTTTTCCCGGGAGTAAAACGTTTTAAATCAATTCCCCAAGGGAATAAAACTACATTTTTCGGGGAAAAACCGAAAGACACCGCTTTATCCCAAACTGCCTGGCAATCACCAATTAATACCGTGGAACGTTTTAGGGTATATCTTGTAACCCATTCGTAAAATTTATTCCGGTCTGCATCTTTTAAGAGATCCGAACCCCAAGACATGCTTACCAATGGTTTAAAACCAGTAAGCGCAGTTAAAAACGCGCAGGTCTGGATTGGTCCAGCGTGAATCAAGTCAGGCTGAATATCCCGGATGACCCGTTTTAAGTCAAAAAATAAACGCAAGCCATCCCAGATTTTGACTTCCTGTTTACCGCCCAGCCATTGAACCTGAATAATGTTTTCCGGAATGGGTCTATCTTCCAATTGGCGATTTTTCTTTTCCAGACGCAAAAAATAAACCTGATGTTCGCTTTTTGATAAAGACTTTAAAAAACGAAAATCATGCGTTGTGTAATCACGGCTGAAATACAAAATACGCACAAATACTCCTCGGACCGGAATTAACTTAAATCAAGCCAGCGGATTTCTTTGCCAGAAGGGATATCCACCGATACTGTCGTTCCAATAACTTGTTCCAACTGATCCGGTTTAATAGCTCCTACTGTCGCGGGGCGTAAAACATCCAACATTTCGCGGGTGATCACCTCTCCCTTTTTTAAATCACGGGCAGCACGCACACACCGGCGTTGAATGATTACGGTTTCTTTTTCATTTTCAGCGACCACTTTATCCGCACTTCCAAGAGCAGCTTCCAATTCCCGGGTACGTTTTACCATTTCAGCCCAACCATCTGGGTCCATTGAGAAAGGATGGTCTGGTCCTTCTCTATGTTGATCATCAGTAAAGTGTTTTTCAATAACTCGTGCACCTAAGGTAACAGCACCTAATACGGTAGCATGCCCTGGTGTATGATCCGATAAACCCAAGATTAAATCAGGAAACATAAGTGCGTACGTTTTTAATACATTTAAATTGACGTATTTCAGGTTTTCCAGACTGCCGGTGTAGTTGGTATTACACTGCATCAGCACCAATTCTGGATTAATTTTTGTAATGGTATGTACTGCTTTTTGCACTTCACCTATATTTGCAGCACCAGTTGCCAATAAGACTGGCTTGCCTTTGGAAGCCATTCGTCCCAGTGCTTCCAGCCAATCAATCTCACCTGAACCAACCTTATAGGCAGGCATAAAAGGTTCTAAATAATCAATGGCCTCGAAATCATAGGGGGAAGAAAAATAATCGATACCCACTTCATCACAGGCTTCTTTTAATTCTTCTGTCCAATTGAAGGGAATGGAGGCATCCTGATACACTTCAAAAACGGATTTATGCCACTTGGACTGATGGGATTGTTGGCTTCCCATGTGTTTAAATCCATAATCAGAAACGATTTTTGGTGCTTGGAAGTTTTGAAACTTGGCTGCATCTGCACCTGCTTTTTTCGCCAAACGAATCAGATATTTTGCCCGTTCTAAACTGCCATCATGGTTTGCTGCGATATCCGCAATAAAATAGGTCGGGTGATTAAGTCCGATTAATCGAGTACCAATTTTCATTTCCATGGAATTGTCCTTTCCTCTTTAAGTACGTGGGGTAAACAGAAGAGAAAAACTTCGTTTATCCCTGATGAAACGATTGGATTTTTTCTCTTAACCCCTGTTGGTAAAGCGCGTAAAAACGAGTCAAACTCTCTGCCTGGTCGGGTAAAGCATGGCCCAGCGCACTGCTCAGTTTTTCTGTGGAAAGCGTCAAGTTAGGTGAACGGGCTGCTTTTAAACCACTTTCATAAACGGAAACCGGGTCAATTAAGTTCTGTTCCAATCCGAACTTCTCAGCAATTGCCAGTCCAAAATCATATTTTGTCAAACACTCACTGCTGAGGGTATGATAAAGGCCAGACAAACCTTTTTCGATCATTTCCATTAATATATCAACCAGATCATTTACCAATAATGGACAAAAATAAACATCCGTGAAACCCATCATGCGTTTCTTTTCAGATAAATGATTAAAAAAGAACTCACTTAAACTGCGCCGTCCGGAAATGCTCCAGCCGTAAAAATTTACTCTTGCTACAATCGCCTGCGGGTTTTCTGCCATAACGTAATGTTCTGCTGTTAATTTAGTCTGTGCATACACACCCAAAGGATTGGGGTCATCTTTTTCTGTATAATTTCCTTCAACACCGTCAAAAACTGCATCGGTTGAGATATGAACAAATTGAATGGATCGATCTTTGGTAATTTTTGAAAATTGAGATGGAACGTCCGCATTAATCAGATAGGCTCGTTCCGGTTCGGTTTCACATAAATCAACATTCGCCATTGCTGCACAATGGACAACCACATCCGGTTTTACCTGATCAATGACGCGTTCTACAGCCTGCGGTCGGGTCAGATCCACCTGCCTTACCTCAAAAGGCACACCGTTCAGGTTGTTCTGATTCACCAATCCGATAATCTCATGTTGATTTGCCAGTTGGGTACCAAAATTAATCCCTAACAAACCACTGGCACCGGTCAGTAAAATTCGAGACATTACAATTTGCCCTGTTTGTATGCCGCTTCAATGGGGGTGATGATTTCTTGAATTTGATTAACATCAAGCCATTCGGTATTGGTATTACTGGCATAACGGAAATCACCCTCAATTAGTTTTCCTTGATTTTCCCAATCTCGCCCAAACCATAAGGCTTCTGCAGGCTGTACAACAAACATGTCTTCTAGTTCAACCGTTGTACGAGCTTCATCTTCGGAAATCAACACTTCATGCAATTTCTCACCGGGGCGAATACCAATTACATTTACAGAGGCTTCCGGTGCAATTGTTTTTGCCAGGTCAAGAATGGTCATACTTGGAATTTTCGGGACAAACACTTCGCCGCCATGCATTTGTTCAGCACAGCGAATCACGAACCGAACTCCCTGCTCCAAAGAAATCCAGAACCGAGACATGCGTTCATCTGTCACTGTTACGGTGCCAGATTCCCGTTGGCGTAAAAAGACCGGAACCACACTTCCGCGGCTGCCAACCACATTACCATAACGAACACAGGCAAACCGCGTGGTTCTGCCGCCGGCATAGGCATTGCTTTGAACAAATAATTTTTCGGCTGCCAGTTTGGTTGCGCCATACAAGTTGACCGGGTTAACCGCTTTATCGGTACTTAAAGCCACCACACGTTCCACACCGGTATCCAATGCAGCATCAATCACATTACTGCTGCCCAAAATATTGGTTTTAATGGCTTCCATTGGGTTATATTCACAAGCGGGCACCTGTTTTAACGCTGCCGCATGAATGACAATGTTCACACCTTCAAACGCACGGCGTAAACGATCCAGGTCTCGCACATCGCCAATGAAATAACGCAAATTTGGAGCATTATAACCAGCCACGCGCATTTCATGCTGTTTTAATTCATCACGGCTGAACACAATGATCTTTGCCGGGTTATATTCGTCCAACAAAATCCGTACCAGTTTTTTTCCAAATGAACCCGTACCACCGGTTACCAGAACAACTTTTTTTGACCAATCCATATTATTTCTCCAACATCTTCCGAAATAACTAATTTTTCGTAAAAACAATCAGGGGGTATTGCCCCTGTTCACCATAATACGCTGGATTTTTTTCCTCCAGCGCATACAATAATTTTAACCATAACTTACCGGCTAGTGGGGCATGAATAACCGCCCGCAAAAAGCGCACACTGACACTGCGCCAAACCAAAATCTTCAGATCATTACCAGCCAATTCTCGGCGCAGCCAATCAGCATCCAGTTTTTCCACAAAGGTACCGGTTGCTTCTTTTTTGACGGGTTCCTTAGTGGATTCAACTTTTTCTTTGACAGGTGTACTCGGACTTGATTCTTGATTTTTAATTTTATTCAACAAGCCCCCCAATCGTTCCATGCCCCGTACCAACCAGGACCACCGTTCCATTAATGGTGTTCTTGTCCATCCATTGACCAAAACTGCCGTATGGTTGGGAGCCAACACACGATTCAAGTCTTTGTAAGCCTTTTTCTGTTCCGTGATGGGCAAGTGGTGCAGGGTATGCAAAGAAACAATCCCTTCGAATACATCCGCTTTAAAAGGGAGATTGGCTACATCCGCCACGACAAACAACCCTTTTTCACCAATTCGCTTGCGGGCCTCTTGTAAGGCAACAATCGAGATATCAAGGCACAACCGGTATTGGTAACCTTCCATATAGGTTAAGTAAGCCGGGTATTGAATTGGTCCTGACCCGGCATCTAACAAATATTTTCCGGGGCGCTGTAAATGGCGATTGATTCTCAAGTGACAACGATCGATATATTCTCGGGAAACCGGCCGCAAATCCTCATACCTGGCATTTTGGTAAAACCCATCACTTTCCATTTGCCAACCGATTTGATCATAAAATTTTCGTACGTCACTTTTAATTGAAGGATTACTCATTCACTATTACCTTTATTCATCGTATTTGGCTGTTTTCCAATCCAATGTTTCTCCAAGTAAATACCGGAAGGAATCGCCATAAGTAAGAAGGCCTTCTTCAGAAAGCACACTTTTTAAATCGCAGTCTTTGTAATCATCCCACATATTAACCAGGTGCCAGGGGAAGGGGCGCGGAAAATCAAAAAAGAAATGGTAAGCATATTTCCATGCCAACTCGATTTTCTCTCGTGATAAACGGTATTTCTGTGGTTCCAGCAGCATCGCACCCAACAATTTATAATAATTGACATAGGAATCGGGGTCGTATGTAAATCCCCGGTCACGGTAATGTGTATCACCAACCACTATGGAGGGAATACCGGTCATCGCCATTTCCATACCAACGGTGGTTGTGTAAACCAAACCGATATCTGCAATGGCCACCAGGTCGTAAGTGTTGATTTTTTCATTGGGCTTAATTAAATGAATATGCTCAGGGAGATTTGGGGCTAAGTGATTAATAATATCTACCATGGATACACCACGGGTTAATATTTCACCGGGATGAACTCGAATGATCAGTTGGGCATCATCACGAGCCAAAAAATATTGCACTGTGCGTTCAATCCACTCTGCCATACTTTTTGTAAACACCTGACGTCCCAAAGTTAAGCTGTCGCCTAAGACGTTAGTGGCTAACAGGACAATTGGACGATCATCAAGACCCAATTCGTTTTTTGTTTTTTCTGCGCCTTTGGTCGGCGTTCCTTGCCATAGACGAGAGAAGTTTTTCCATAAGCTGGCTTTTTGGCGAGACATCATCAAAGCTCTCACCTGCTCTAACTGTTTATCATTAATAGGATGATCTTTACGTGCTTCCCATAAGGCATCCGTATTTTGGTGCATAACCTGCGCATTTTGAGCAACCCAAAATCGGTCTCGCTGATCGCTAAACTCATAGGTACTGACCGGTATTTTAAGTGATTTTGCAACCCGGTAACAAATTCCCAGCTCCATAATGGTGCCATTGGGAACGATGACAACATCTGGACGGTTAGATCGTAACCAGGCTAACAAGGTTTGCGCCGCATCCCGGTTTCTGCGGTGTCGTAAGCGATAAATTTCACTGGTCGGATCAATATCCTCTATTTGCAGGGTATATTGTGAATCAAATACACTTACTTCTTCAATACCCATTTCCAAATCTTTGCTCAATGGCATATACGGGGCCCGCTTACTAATAAAAGACACCGTTTGCACCAATGGATTCATTTTATCTAAAATATTACGAGCATATATATTTTGGCGTCGTAAATCAAAGCGGTTGATTGGACTGCGCCATTCAGCAAAGGGCAAATACGCCAGCGTAACATCATGCCCCTGAGCCGCCAGGGATATACTCAATAAAGCCGTATGTTCAATCCAATAATGCAAATTGGCGAACAAAAAAACCTTTTTCCCTGGTTGAGACACTTTTTCTCGCAGCGTTTGAGCTTGCTCTAAAAGTGCAGGCAGATGCTTCTCTAAATGCTGTAAGGAAAACCGGCTGATCGGTTTTCCTTGTTGGCGCAGCAACCAATACAGTTCGGCGGTATATGGCATGCCGCCCAATATTTTTTTTATTGATTCTTTTCCCACAATCGGCATAGTTTAATCCAACTTTATATCCCATTTCAAGCGTGGACGAATTGGACCTAGACGCGGCTCTGGCCATTGCATACCAGGAGCACCGGAAGGATCAACCGTAAAGGTAATCGCCCGTTCATCTTGAAAATATCGTTTGATGCGATAGGTACTGGCATTCACACCCAGTACAAAACGCCCTTCATTTAAGAAATCCGCAGGAATGGTGCAGCGACTGAAATAATGACCTGCTTCTCTAACAGTATGTTTTTCATAATCTTTTGGATCATCGGTATCAAAACTGGTGAAAATAAACTCACCTCTTGTACTCATCAAGTACAAACCAACACGTAATCCTGTGATCGGCTGATCCAAAACATATTCAAATTCAATGGTTGTCTCTTCAACAGAACGAACCGTATTCACAATTTGGTTGGTTTCATTTTTAATTCGTAACGCTATTGGGCGAAATGGAGCCGCATTAACCGGAATTTCATCTTGATCCCAGCGGCGTTCTCCGCTTTCCGCAAAACCGCTGGAAAGATAATAATCTACAGCTTCTGCAGTCGGGGCACGTTTAACAACTTTACCTTTTTCTAATACCAGCGTTTCCTGAGTCAACCGTAAAATGGCAGACATATTATGCGAAACGAACAAAACCGTCCGGCCTTGATCCGCCACATCACTCATTTTTCCCAGGCATTTTCGCTGAAACTCAGCATCCCCAACGGCCAGGACTTCATCCACAACCAAAATTTCCGGTTCAAGATGGGCTGCCACAGCAAATGCCAAACGTAGATACATCCCGCTGGAATAACGTTTCACGGGAGTATCAATAAATTTGGAAACTTCGGAAAACTCTACAATTTCATCAAATTTTGTCGCGATTTCCGCTCGTTTCATGCCCAAAATGGCACCATTTAAAAAGATATTTTCTCTTCCGGTTAGTTCTGGGTGAAAACCTGTTCCAACTTCCAACAAAGAGCCAACACGCCCCCGAATTTCACCAAACCCACTGGTAGGATCTGTCACACGGGAAAGCACTTTTAACAAAGTGCTCTTTCCCGCACCGTTCCGTCCGACAATTCCAATTACCGAACCACGCTCCACATCAAAACTAATGTCCCGTAAAGCCCACAAAACACGATTATCATTTTGTTTTTTCTTTTGAAACGGTGTTTTAACTGCTTGAACCAGAACGTCTCTTAATGTATCCTGACGGTCTTGAGATGCACCGATTAAGTATCTTTTTGATAGATTTTTTACGTGAATTACTGTATCCGTCATATCAGATAATATCCGCGAAGGTTCTTTCCGTATTCCGGAAGAAAATAACACCGGAAATAAGAACAACCAAAGTAATAACTACTGAAATAGCAAAAATTGGACCTGGCGCTGAAACATCGGTCATATTGTTACCCAATAATGCCCATCGAAAGCCTTCTACCACACCTGTCATGGGATTAAACCCCATTAAAAAGCGGTACTTCTCTGGAATGAGTGTGCTGCCATAAATAACCGGCGTAATGTACTTCCAAATTTCCACTAAAAAAGGAACCAGGTGGTTGATATCTCGGAAGCGTACATTTAATGCTGAAAGCCATAAACCAAATCCAAGTGCTGTTAGCATGGCAAGCAGCAGAAACAAGGGTAAATACAGTGTATTTAAGGTGGGCGTAATATTATAAATAAACATCATTACCACCAACACAACCAGCGATACTGCAAAATCAACCAACCCGGAGATAACACCCGACATGGGAATAACCATACGGGGGAAAAAGACCTTACTGATCAGATTCGCGCTACCTACCAGTGTGGTGGATGAACGTGATAAGGAACTGGCAAAATAATTCCAGGGTAAAATCGCGACAAACGCAAAAATCGGGTACGGTACACCATTAGAATCCACATTCAGCAAATTGCCAAACAAAAAGGTAAATACTAGGGTGTGGATAAGCGGCTGCAGGATAACCCATGCAAAACCAAGAATGGTTTGTTTGTAGCGAACTTTTATATCACGCCAGGTTAAGAAATAAATAAGTTCTCGATAATCCCACAAATCACGTAAATTTAATGCAGCCAGCCCTTTCGCTGGACGCAAGTACGTAATTGTAGTGTTGTTTTGGTTTACAGTCATATAGTTTGAAATTGCCCGCGTTGAACCGGGAGCTTCCTTCTATTTAATTTCTTGTTGGTGTTCCCGGAACCATTGAATGGTTTCTTTTAAGCCTTCTTCAAAACCAACCTGAGCCTTGAAGCCAAATTTTTCATATGCCCGGCTGGTATCCAAACCTCGTCTGGGCTGGCCATTCGGTTTTTCAGTGTTCCAAACCAGTTTTCCGGAGAATCCAGTTAACCTGGCAATCATTTCTGCCAAATCTTTAATGCTGATTTCATACCCCGAACCAAGGTTAACCGGTAAGGATTCATTATATTTTTCGGTTGCTTTTAAAATCCCTTCCGCGGCATCTTCTACATACAAAAATTCACGGGTGGGTGAACCATCACCCCATACTTCAATTTCTTTTTCTCCAGCTTGTTCTGCTTCAATACATTTACGAATCAGAGCAGGAATAACATGGCTGGAATGCAAGTTAAAGTTATCCCCAGGACCATAGAGGTTAACTGGCAATAAAAACAAAGAGTTAAACCCGTATTGATCTCGATAAGCCTGAGATTGCACAAGAAGCATTTTTTTTGCCAATCCGTAGGGAGCGTTCGTCTCTTCTGGGTAACCGATCCACAAATCATCTTCCTTAAAAGGAACCGGAGTAAATTTGGGATAAGCACACACCGTACCAATAGCCACAAATTTTTCAATACCACGCTGCCATGCTTTATGCATTAATTGCACACCCATCATCAAGTTATCATAAAAAAATTCAGCGGGATGTTCGCGGTTCGCACCAATACCACCGACATGTGCAGCCAGGTGAATGATTACATCAGGATTAGAATCTTCCAGTAAACGATCAATCGCGGTGGGATCAACCAAATCATAATCTTCGATTCGTGGAATAAAAATTTCCCTAGCACCACGTTCCTGTAATTTTCGGGTTACTACCCTACCTAAAAAACCGGCGCCACCCGTCACCATAAAGCGGCGTTCGTCCCAGAAACTGCTCATCTTGATTGCTCCTCCTCAAATAAGGCGTTTACTTTTAATTCACTGATTTTTAAAACGGGATAAAAATCCCCACCCTCGATCAAGACCAAATTTTGCTCCAAACAAGTTAAACGACAGATTTCCGCAACATCCCCTTCCCCAACCAGGCGTACTTCTGAATAACCTGCTTTCCGAAGGATTTCAATTGCTTTTAAAGAACGCTCCCGGATCAAACGGTACATGCTCATGGATGTTTGGATATAATCTAATGCCAAACGTGCCCGCAGCGAAATACCTTCCGGGGTGATAATATACTTTAATTTTCGTCGTTCTGCGCGCCGGACTTTGACGTACCCTTTGTCAATCAATCTCTTTAAGTGCCAATTGATAGTCCCAACGGCAACACCTAACTGCGCAGCCAAAGAAGCCTGCGTGGCATCTGGATCAGCCGAGATTTTATCTAATAACTCAAATTCACGATGTTCGTTGTCAGAGGTTGTTGTTGTCATAATCTAAAATTCAGTTGCTGAATTATAAACCTCGCACCGTATTCAGTCAAGGAAGCATCTGGAAACAGCGTCCTCTTTTGATTTTTCTCTGTGGTCTTGGTGACCTCTGTGGTGTTCTTCTTTTTATCTCCACCTCAGAAATTCTGATCTTCCGTGTGACATATCCAATCGAAAAACACTTTAGGCAAGTTGAAGTTTTTTTTGCACACATAAGTTCGGAGATACGGAGAAGAGAAAAAATTTCAATCACTCAATACCAATTTTTCCTCTGTGCTTCTGTAATTCTGTGTGCTTAAAAGTCTCTTGGTGTGAATAACGCTGTTCCGAAAATCAATTCGTGATCAACGGTACATACAGTTTAAAACCAGCGGCATCCCAATACAAATTAATCAAGGCCAAGTTCTGTTCGCAATCTCCTGTCATCTCAAATTCGATAATATTCGACAGTGGTTTGCTGTTCAAATCAAAAACTTGCAGCCAAAAAATACCAGGCTGGGCGCGGTCACCCAGGATCACTTCATAACCTTCTGGACCATACACTTTCGCCAAACCGGTAAAACCCAAAGCTTCAAAAAATTGCCCATCGATTTGGCCTTCAACAACAATGACAAGATCACCTGTTGGCAGCCCTTCCGCGTCAAATATCTGACCGGCTACCCCCATCCAATTACACCCAGCTTCAGGATGAGCAAAATTTGGCAAATAAGCCGGTGACATGGACTGTTTTTTATATTCAAAATCCGGTGCTGAAAAATCCGGCTGTAAATTTCGAAAATCAGGTTGTTCTGTGAAAACTGGCTGCAGCGTGGGTAATTTTTCTTCTGTAGGCACTGGGGTGGATGAGGGTACAATTTCCACAACAGCGGTAGCAGAAGCAAAAAATTCGGCAAACGCGGTTAAGGTTGGAGGAAGATCATCTTGAGGGCTCTCTGCAACGGGGGGCTGTGCTGGCGTAGAAACATAACCAGGTAAAGATGAAATAGAACACGCCATCAAAACCATACTGAGAAGACCAATTGCCCACAATAACCGTTTCATAACACCAATCCTTCTATTAATTGTATTATACAGAAACTTTTGTGAAAAATCTAAAAACCGACTTGTTAAAACCTCAAGAAACCAAAACGGGATTGATCATTCCTGAACTTTATCATGCTGGTGTGGTATACCAAAACACGAAGGGTAAGTTATTCCCATGCGAGCGGGTATGATATACCCATGCGGGTATGATATACTAGCAAAATAAATAATTAATAAAACTGGGAAATCTTTTACGAAATGAAATTAATCATACAAATTCCCTGCTATAACGAAGCATTAACCCTGGAAGAATCCTTATCAGCAATTCCCCGGCACATTGAGGGCATTGATGAATTAGAGATCTTGATCATTGATGATGGCAGCGAAGATAACACCGTGGAAGTCGCCCGAAAAGCGGGGGTCAATCACATTATCAGCCTCAAAAAAAATCAAGGTCTGGCAGGAGCCTTTCGGGCTGGCATTGATGCCTGTTTACGATTGGGTGCGGACATTATTGTAAACACCGATGCCGATAATCAATACGAAGCAAAAGATATTCCAAAACTGATTCAACCCATTCTGGAAGGAAACGCTGAACTCGTCATTGGCGATCGAGGCGTAGCCACCGAAGAAGCATTCACCCCATTAAAACGAAAATTACAAACCATCGGCAGTTATGTTGTTTCCAAAGCTGCTGGTTTAGAAATACCCGATGCCACCAGCGGATTCCGAGCCATGACGCGAGATACCGCCTTGCGCACCAATATCCTCTCCAACTATTCCTACACGCTCGAAACCCTGATCCAGGCTGGGAATCGCAATATTAACGTCACCTCTGTCCCCATTCGTACCAATCCACCGCGTCGGCCGTCCCGATTGATGCACGGCATGGTCGATTATATGGTGCGATCTACCATCACCATCATCCGTGCCTACGCCATGTACCGCGCCATCCGGGTTTTTTTCACCATTGGCATCCTGATGGCTCTGGCGGGTACAGCACTCGGTCTGCGTTACCTCTACTTCTTCCTGATTGGGCAGGGCGGCGGGCACGTCCAATCCGTCATCGTCGCCGCCGTATTATTAATTATTGGTTTTCAGACCATTCTGAATGGACTGCTGGCTGATCTCATCGCCTCTAATCGCAAGATGTTGGAGGAGTTGTTGATGCGGAGGAAGGGAAATTAATGCTTTGCTTTTTTTCGAAGTCATAATGAAAACAATAGAATAATCCATATGGGTTATTGATAAAATACGGATACTCCTGTAATATTTCAAATACAGATATTTAAACAGGAGTATGATATATGAAAAAAATACATTTGATTTCAATTATTGCGATTATGGTAATGCTACTTGTAGCAGTTAGTCCAGTTGCCGCACAGTTAGGTGATACAGACAAATCATCCTTCACTGTTCAAAATGTAAGTGATGCAACTGCAAACAGTGTATTAGTTACTTTTGTCAAAGGAGATGGTACAGAAATTACACCTACTGAACTTAACAGTGGAAAACCGAATCCATTTTCCCTTGACCCCGGTGAGTCATGGGAAATTTATGTTCCTGGTGTTCCAGGTTTAGATTCTGGACAATATTCTGTTGTTGTTTCTGCAGATCAGAAAATTGTTGCAATCGCAAATTTGGTAGGAGAGGGTTCAAAATACTTCAACGGTAGTTATTCCGGTTTCGACACAGGCGCTACAACCTTCTATCTTCCAGCCATTACATACAATTATTATGGGTGGTATAGTTTCATTTCGGTCCAAAATATTGGAGCAAATGCGACAGATATCAGTGTGGCTTTAAAATGCGAAAATGGCACTACTGGTACTTTAAGCGCAACAAATGTAGCTGGCGGTAGTTCCGTTCATTTTGATTTAGAAAATCTTATTCCTACTGGTTTTACTGCAGCTACAAGTTGTAATGGATCTGCAGTTGTAACATCTACAATAGAAGATATCATTGCTGTTGATAATCAAACAGTTCCTACACAAGGGAATACTCAATCATACAGCGGGTCCATTTCTGGTGCATCGACATTATATGTACCGGCACTTTATAATTCCTATTATGGATGGGCTGCAAGTCTAAATATTCGAAAACTAGATGCTGGGAATACAACAGTAACAGTAACATATAGCGACACAGGTTTATCTACATGCAACCTTACAGATGCTCAACCAGGTTGTTTATTGTATATGCCATCCGTACATCCAGGAACAGGCTATTTTGGTGCGACAATTACAACTTCACCAGCAATGAATATTGTAGCAGTTGCTAATGCAGCCACAACCAATGGGCAAGCACAAACTTATAGTGCTATTAATCCGACTGAAGCAACAAATAAGGTTGGAGCTCCTAGTGTTATGAAGTCATATTACGGTTGGGATTCATCTTTTACTTGCCAAAATGTTGGCTCAGATGCAACTTCTCTCCATATTGAATATGATGGTTACGCTGGAAATGCCTATAATACAGCAACATTAACAACTGGAAAAACTTTAGAAATTTACGTTCCATCAGAAACTTTCTTGCCCAATGGTTTTCAAGGTGGTTTAACTGTAACAGCTAATACATCAACAGCAAAAATTTCCTGTATTGTGAACTTTACTAATCCAAACCAAATTAGGACAACTGTAGGGGATTGGTCAATGAGCGTAAACTCATTCTCCCAATAATATTTATCAAAAAGAAATAAAACAGGTCTCTTGTGCTGAATAATTTTCAGGTCATCAAGAGACCTAATGTTTTAATTTCTTTATAAACAATAAAAGCAGCAGGTTTTTACTTGTTTTCTTTTTTTGAAAAAATATAATTTTAATGACATTTCAATCTAAGGAGTATAGATGAAGATAATTCAGCGATTCTTGTTTTTGGTTATTTTAGGTCTAACTGGTTGTCAAGCCCCAACCAACACACCCCAAATTTCTAACATATCAATTGATGTTTCTACTTCGACACCAGTATCGTTCGTTTTCCCAACTTCAAACAGCAATGAATTTGCAACAATAAAAGGGAATCTTTTGGTTTTAGATATATCTTTACTTCCAAACCCTGATGATGGAATTTATTTAGTACCACTTGATAATAATTCTCCAATATCAACCATTCCCGCTTTTGAGGATGTTAATATCTTCCAAGCAACAGTAAATGAAGTTGATGGAGAATTTGTTTTCGTTAATATTCCAATTGGAAAATATGCAGTGGTCATATTAACTCGAAACGGAGCCCAAATTCCAGCATCACAATTAAATTCTACTAGTATGGTGATTTTCGATGTTAAAGACTCGGATCTTAATAATGTGATTGATCTAGGAAATATTACCTTCCCTTGATTCTTTTAATTTTTTGGGCTTCAGAATAATCACAAATAAAGTAATCCATAATACTTCACCAATTGTTAATAGCACCCGAAAACCAATAGAAATTGCCATTGATTTTACTGGACTTAATATCGCAGAAAATAATAGAACCATAGTCAATTCCCTAATACCAAATCCTTGAATTAGTAAACCTAGTGTCATTGATAATGATCCAACAAAAGCATAAACACCAATAGAAAAAAGAATATTTGAAAATGTAAAAATATCTAAACTAATAACCATAAAAGAAAGTAAAAGTCCCCCGCCAATCCAAGCTAATATTGAATATAAAACCGCAAAAATCAATGGTTTTATATTAATAGTTGGTAAATAGAATTCTTTATTAAATATTCTAATCTCCCTGTTTGGTTTTTTCCGAACAGAATTAATCAGGAGAAAAAAAACCAATAATAGAGCAATACTACAAAAAACTAATATTAAAACTTTCAATTTAAATTGTATTAATTGATTATTAAAGATTACTAGAGGAATTGATATAAAATACCCAACCAAAGACAAGATAATCGTTTCAAACATTGTTAAGAAAAGTATTTTTTTTGTAGAAATTCCTTTTTCCGAATAAACAATCGACCTATTACCAATAAAAAACACAAAACCAGGTATATGCTTTGAAAAAATTGACAAGCAATAATATAAAAAATTATCTCTAAATTTTATATTATTGCTTGTTGATTTCAATATTTCGTGCCACACCGCTACAGTTGGTAACATACCTAATGGATAACAAAAAATTATACTTAATAACCAAATAATATTTACATTTTTTACTACATCAATTAGAGCCTTCCAATTGTAAATAACTAAAAAAGCCAATAATAAAAAACCTAAAATATAAAAAAATATTATAGAGAATTTTCTATATGGTTTAAGGTCCAATTGCTTAATAAATTGAGATATTCTATTTTTAATACGAGATAGTTCTTCCATAAATTGCGATATTGTTTCTCCAAACAGATGTTTTTATACTGATCACGATATACCATAATTCAAAAATCATATTGATTAAATTCCGCTGAGTTCATTTCAGAAAATTGTTCAATACCATTTATTAATATAATTTCTTCGCCACGACCGTGATAACAGGGGCTCGTTTAATTAAATAGGAAATTTGCCTATATGGCCAAAGGAATAATGATAAAAATCTTACTGTAATTGTGTCACTTATAGATTTCCCAATTAATTTATCCATACTCAAGTTAAATGCGCCTTTAGCACCTGTTATACAATGAGTAAATTCAAAGCTAAAACCCGATTCTATCAGAACTTTTTCAATTAATTTATTGTCATACAAATATAAATGCCTTGGAGCATCCCAACCAATCCATTTTTGTCCGAATATGTATCTGTCAAAACTATCGAGATTAGGAATAGACATAAAAAGATAACCGCCGGGATTCAGAATTGAAAAAATTTTCTCTAATGAAGACCTGGGATTTGGCAGATGTTCAAAAACATCCCAGAGTGTAATAATATCATAGCCCCTGTCATTAGGCTGCAAATCATCAATGGTACTTCCAACAATTTTTATTCCCTTTTCTTTTGCAATATCAGAAATAACCTCATTCAATTCAATACCATATACATTTTTTATACCATTAAATTTTATTGCTTCTAAAAATTCTCCTGTCGAACAACCAATATCTAAAATACTTGAAGGGTTATTTTTATACTTTTTAATATACTTAATTGTTTTTTCTAGTACTTTTTTTTTCTTTATTCCAGAGTATGCCTCGTAATTATTAGGGTAATAACGCAATATTTCATCTTTCGAAGGAATATGTTTGAGAAAAATCAATCCACACCTCAAACATTTAACATACTGAAATTCTTCATTGGTAAATCGATCTTGTGTTGAAATAAAATCAAAATTCTTGTTTGATCCACAAAAGTCACAATTTGTCATTTTTAATTGTCCATTTTCTTTTCCAAAAAATTTCTACCTGCAATTAATCCGTTAATAAAACTTGGCAACAAAGCTATATTACCTTTTAAGGACTCACGAAACAAAAACCAAACAACATAAATAATGAATGTTGGATATGGAAATCGGTTATTTTTCCGGAAAAATAAGAAGGAATTTCTGCCTAAAAAAAACCATCGTTCCTTCGAAAAGTTCCCAAGTGTTTGAGAAATCTTATGAAAAACTATTGATTTGGCTTCATAATAAATGTTTAATTCGATTTGATTAGCCCGATAAAAAAAATCATAATCTTCAAAATAATTAATAAAATCATCATCAAACCCATTTAATAGTTTTAAGGAGTTTTGTCGGATCATAATTGCACAACCTGTTGCATAGTTGATTTTTTTTGATCTGTTTAAATCTGCCGAATCATTTTTGAGGTACCCCTCCATAATTACCCCAGGTGGAAATTTTCTCCATTTTGCACCAGCTGACCAAACAAAATTCGGAGTATCATAAACTAATATTTTTGGAATTACCACATCATAAGAAGGATTTAACAAAAACCTAATTGTATTATCCAAAACTGTTGTATCATTATTTAAAATAAATACCCAATCAAAGTTCCTTTCCAATGCATATTTTATGCCAATGTTATATCCTCCAGTAAAACCAAGGTTCTTATGTGTAGATATAATTTTTATCCTTGATTCATTTAAAAAATAATTTGATAATAAGTAATAAGAATCGTCATTTGAACCATTGTCAACTATTAAAATAAATATACTACTTATATTTTTGCTATTAAGAACGGATTTTACACACTCTATAGTATCCTGTGGTTTACAATAATTAACAATAATTGTTATTATCTTTTCATTATTTTTCATGTTTAATACCATCTAAAAAATCATATACAATAACATCCCAATAAAACAATTTTCGTCTATTTCTACTGTTTTTAATTATTCTGTCTTTTGTATCTTTATTAACTAAAATATATTCGATTTTATTCGCTAATTCTATTGGTGAATCGCTCATTGCTAACATTCCACATTCTGGATCTGACAAATAAAATTTGCGATCACCTACATCAGAAGTAACAAAAGGAATATCGCAAGCCCAACTCTCAAACATCTTTAAAGGCAATCTGCCTTTAGCTGTTGCATTATCATATACCGGATCCACTGTTAGATAACATAGTTTGTAATATAACACGATTTCATCGGGATTAATTCTTCCAATCATTAATAGATGCTTGGATATATCAAGTTCATTTGCTATACCTTTGACAACTCCAATATCTTCTCCACCGCCAACACACATAATCATTAAATCTGGGTATCTTGGAATAATCAATTTACAAGCCTCGAGTAATAAATTAATTGGATGAGACTTCAAACTAATAGAACCAATGAAACCTATTACTCTTTTGCCAGTTAAATTTAACTCTTGTCTGAGATTTTCAACTTCCTTCAAATCCACTTGGGCAAACCTTTCTCGGTCAACACCATTGGGAATAATTTTTACTTTGTCTGAACTTAAACCTAGATTCAACAATCGTTGTTTATTAAACTCCGTATGGGTTGTAACCACATCTCCTATTAAAGGGATTCTGTCTTCAAAGAATTTAATTAAGGCATATTGAACTTTATTCTGAAATCTATTACTTTGAGCCTCAAAATCATCACAATCAATAATTATTTTTTTATTTCTCACATATTTAGCAACAACTCCTGCTATGCCATTCATTGGATGTGGCTTACCTACAACTAAAACATCAAAATTTAAGAATAAAGCAAAAAAAATAAACTTAATTAGAGCAACCATCATGATAAATAATAATTTTCTTGCAGGAAAATAAATTTTTTCATTATTTACTTTTAAAACCTGCATTTGCCCAATGTATTTTACACTTACCCCATCTATGATTAGTTCTGTTTCTTTTATACTTTTATAGTTGGAATGTAAAGCTATTATTTTAACTTCATTCCCCAGTTTCACTAATTCCTTTGCTAAAGGGAAATATCTGCCCAAACCAGAGGGGCTAGATAAATCTTGGGTAAGAAAAAAAACAATTTTCATGATTTTATATCTGTTTATTTGTAATATTCTCTAAGTACATAGAAAATAAGTTGCCAATTTTTTGAATTGAAAATTCATTAATAAATTTTTCATATGCCGCATCAACAATATTTTGTAATCCGAATTGATTATCTTTGATATAAAGAATTTCCTGTTTTAAGCTATCCGGATCATCCCGGTTACACGTAAAAATATCTTTTCGATTTTCAAACATTGCCCGAATTTGTGGACTATCACCTGTGATGATTGGTTTTTTCTGAGCCATACTTTCATAAATTTTATTTTGAACTGTCATTAAGGATTGGGGGGTATTCCCAAAAGCCCCCAAAACCAAATCTGCGTTTTTGATATATTCTACTAACACTTTTGGTTCTTTCCAACCTAAAAACTCGGAATTATTTAATTTATGATTTTTTTGAAATTCCAAACAAACATTTAATTCTGGTCCGGTTCCGATAAAAACGAATCTTATATCCTGATTTTCCTTTAATAACCTGGCAGCATCCATTATATAAGGCAGACCGTGGTTGGGTATGAATGTACCATAGTATAAAACAATAAATTCATTTCCCGGATTTCTCTTCTTCATATCTATGGCTGAAAAAACACGATCATCTGCCCCGGTTGGCACAAGGTGAAATTTATCTCTGCTGATTTTATAATTAGCTTCAAACCATTTGGCATATTCAGCTGTGTCGATAATTAACATATCAGGTAATCTTAAAGCAATATTTTCAATAAAGTGTAATAGTCGAACAGCCAAGGAATTTTTTTTATCTAAATTACGCTCAATAGAAATCAAATAAATCGACATAAAAATATCCCAAACCAGGGGTTTTCGTCTGAACCAGGTAAGCATCCTTGCCAAAAACACATCAAACTGTCCGGGATATCCTACGACCATCACATCATAATCTTTTATTTTGGTATATTTTGAAATTAATTTTATATAAGCCTTTATCACTCGCAGCCAAAATTTAGGATTAATCCACCCAGACTGGACTGCGTTAACCCGGTCTTCAATTCCGGTCCATAATTGTTGATGACATTCAAGAACTTCAACATCGTTTTGTTTTAAACCATTAATCATGATTTTATTTCGTGAATATTCAGCACGATAGGTACCAAAATAACAAACTTTCATAATCCTAATTTTCTATTTCCTTAAATGACTGTTTTTCATAAGGATAACTCATCTCTATAGAATCTTCCTTTAAAACTCTTAGCTCGTTCGGGGTAATCATTATCTCAGAAGTATTTAATTCTTCAGGAGATATGATTGTTACTATGGAAATTTCATTTCGATTTACATTTTGATCTGATAAATTAATATATTCCATATTCAACAAATCATAACTTAAAATATTTTTACTTTTGTCTGAAATTATAATTCCAGACTGGAGATACTTTGTTTTAATATCTTCTTGATTGGAATCCCAAATCAAAATCATACCATCATCATAAAAGTTTATCTTTCGTTCAATCGTCATCCCATTCCAAACCATTGAAACAGTGACATCATCCTGTTCTTCTTCAAAGCGATATCCTTCTACTTTTCCATAAAATGGAGGATCTTGAGCCCAAATAGAATCACATCCTAGTAGATCACAAAAAAAACGATCTACTCCATCTCTTTCGATAACAAATCCATTCATATTTTCCCGAGGAATTCGTTTGTCGCGCAACTTACTACGACCCTCTGGCAACCACTCTATCGAGGAAGTTGAGTAATTATCTTCTATTAATTGTCCAGATTGAAAAACCGTCGTTAATGTATTTGTACTTTTGTAGCGATGCCACCCCGTAAACCTTAGATTTAATAATAAATATGTACTATTCGAATCCCAGCCATTTCTTAAAATGATCTTATCAGGTGATAAGGGTCCTTGTTGATTTGGTAAACCTGAATTTCCATATAGAATACACGATAATTCATTCGGTTTTTTTATAAATTGATCACCTGAAATAAATTTATCGATACCAGGGATTACTTTGAAATAAAGTCCATCCTCTACCAATCGATCCAATGCATGATCTGCTAACCAAAGATACTCGGGATTGGACGTAAGTTGATAACCTAATAACATAGCCCCGGCAACAGATGAATGATATGGAAAATTATAATGAGCGGCACTTCCATCAGGCATCGTTTGCAATTTCACCCATTCAAAAGAGTTCTTCATATTTGATAGATTTATTTTGCCAATATATTCGGATTGTAAATAAGCATTAGAGATCCAATCTGTTTGATATACAAACGCATCATCCGTATTTCGGAAGCGTTGTGCCCATCCCCGCTGATTTCGCTCCATATAACTTATATTTTTTTCTACTAACTCTGGTGCGCTTAAATCGTACTTTAACAGCATAGAAATTAAGCCAGCGCCAATTTCCTGATTTTCATAAGGGCCTTCCGGCCACATGGAAAAGGCTGTTCCATATAACCAATCAACCCACTCCACGGTCATCGCCCGGCGATTAATGTCCGCAAACCAATTTTGAATAATTTGAGTTTCCGCTTCGGAAAAAGCGTCAGGATATTTTTCGATAAATTTTCCGTAATAATAGGCTCTTAATGCTGCTTCAAATTGCCCATACTTTACACTATTTGCTGGTTGTGTGTATCTTTTTTCTGCAGCTTCTTCTAATAATGTATCATGAAAAAGATTTTGCCATTGTATCTCATCACGCACCAAGCTTAATAATCCGTATTCCGGTGAGGACTTATTCGGATTCTCAATCAAGAGTTTAACCGCTTTGGAAAACACATCTCTCTCTTCAATTGGATATTCTTCTTCAGCTACTTCGCAAATAAATGGGGTTTCTTCTGTAATTCCAGGAAGCAGTTGAATCCCTTCTTTCGGATAGAAGCTGTTTTGGTAACTTCTTAACCCCCAAAATAAAATACTACCAAATAGGATAAATTCAATAATCACAAACTCCTTATTGCTTTGGTATGGTTGTTTATATTGAAATATATTTTTAAAACCACGTGTGATACTGTATACGGTAAAAAGAAGTGTAACAAACAAGATCAATAATTTTATATATTGAATAGCAACAAAAAACTCTTCTTCTGAAAATCGGGTCTGAATTTCGTTCATTAAAATGGGGATTAGCGGAACGAATCCAAGCCAAACCAACCACAATATCCCATTGATCAATTTGTTCTGAAATATGGAAACAATATCTTTCCGAATCCATAAATTAAACACAAACCATACAACGATAAATGTCAATGATATCCAAACAGATGAAAAATAAAAGGAAAACACACCAAAAATAATGGAAACAATGAAAAGGGAGTACTTAAGGAAATTGATCCACTTATTTTCAAGTTGATTCTTTTCCAAGACAAATAAACCAATACCTATTCCAATTAAGAATAAAATGGAAATAAAAATATCTATACCTGTATTGGAAGTAAAGTTAAAAACCGCCAAAATTAGTATTGGGAATAATATACTCAGCCAGCGAAAATTATTTCTAAACAAGTTAACCATCAGTTGCCACACATTGCGTCTTTAAATTGATAAATCCGAACCCGATCTTCTTTATATACAAGAGAGAAATACTCCAAATCAATATCTTCTTCATCAAATAATTTAGGGTTATTTTCACCAACCAATCCATGATCTTGACCAATATAAAGATGGGTTAGTTCTCCTCTGCAGAACTCTGGAATTATTGAGGAAAGTCCAGCCTCTTCAATCATTTTGATTCTTTCTGTAACCATTTCTGTATAATTTGGATCAATTGGTTTTTCATTTAATAATGCATATTGAGGGGGTATTGTATTATGTCTTTTTGTTAAAAGTGGAATATACCACCCACCATCTGAGCCTACTGAGGAATTGCCATTGTAAATCCGAAATCCTTCTATCAAAAAGTTTGAGTCTGATTTTGTATTTTCTTTAATCCACTGCATTGCTCTTAAATCAGGACGTTTTACGATCGCATAAAATGGTTCATCTACAATTTTTCTAGCTGTATTAACACCTGGAATTAATACGATAAAGATCATTACAAAAACAATTAAGTTTTTCCATCGCGGAATATAATTTACAACTTCGGTTAAAAAATAACCTGCTAAAATCGAAACAGGAATATATAACATAATCAAGATGGCGAAGGACTGCATCATATTCGCGCCTGGAAAATTAAAAATTTGGGTAAATTTATATACAGAAATAAAGATGGTCCACAAAAAGATCAACCATATATTCCAATTTTTCTTTAACCCTGCTAAAACAAACCCCAAAATACTAAACATAAGCAGAACAGGATAAACATAGTTTTTAATTGCTCGCCATGCCTGGTAATCATTAATTACCGACTGTAGAGGGATTTCTCTGGTAACACCTGCTTCTAATGCGGATGATAAATTGCTTCCAATTAATCGCGTTCCCCATGGTAATAAAAAGAGAATCGCAATAAAAATAATTGGAAGATTAACCTTTAGGATATGATACCAAAACGATCTTGATTTCCAGTTTTTAATTAATAAACCTAAAATTATGGCAGCGGCAAAAAATGCAAAAATAAAAGGTGTTCGATAATAATTTAGACTCATCCCAACCAAAAGCAGCCCTGTTAGAAATATCTTTTTCCATGTAAATTCTTCTCTTTTTTCAAGCAATTCCCACATCATCCACATTAATATGGGCAAAACAACCTGTCCGGATAATTGTGCGTATCGGCCCCAATTTACATACATAGCAGGCATCATAGAAAAAATACCAGCAAGAATTAAAACGATATTGCCACCCCAATTATTTTTTCTGGTAACTTTTTCTCCCAGAGGATACAAAACAAGAATCGACAAAATATTAAATACTTGCCCAACAATTAACGTTGAATAAATAGAGGATTCCCCACTTATCCATGCAAAAACGGCTGAAGCGGCAGGAAAACCATACTGCACAGTTAAGGTTTCATACGGAACATAAGGCAACCAGCTCTGAAAAAGACCGCCATGATCCAATATTAATTGAGCAATCATCGTATGTTGGTATGAATCACCCCACATCGGTACTTCTATTGAACGAATGACCCAAAACCTGGTAAAAACAATCGCAGTTACAATGATCAAATAAGCCAGAAAAAACCATTTTTTTTCGTGAACGAAAAATGATTGATTAAATCGAAAGGTTTTTTTTGTGTGCTTTAAAGTTTTTATAAGAGAATAGACTGAAAAAATTAAGGAAGGAATAATAACGATCCAGATATTCCACTGATGCAACTGTAGGCCAATCACTCGCATCCATAATAATAAAACTGGGTAAATTGCCGCTCCAATACCAAAAGAAATGCCAATGATAGAGCCTAAGGATAAGGCATTGTTGGACCAAAACAGTTTATATAAAGCAAAGCCAGGTATAAAAAAGAGTAGAATCGAAAAACCCAGCCATAATAGCCACTGTAAAAAAGTTGTTAGTAACCCAAAAACAACCTGAAGCCGATTAAATCCCAAACGAAATGCCATTTGTCTTTCAATAGGATTGGCATTTTCATACATCGCTCCAGAAGAATATACATCCGCATAAGAGTTTCCGATATCAATAACCGCTTCACCAGGAACAGAAAGCTTTAAATAATAGTCCTGGTTGAGGGAAAAAATATTTTGGTTAAAATCAAAACGCACAAATTCATTTTTTACCCCCAGATTGATATTTCTTTCCGTAGAAACAATTGGCTCATCTAGGTTATCAATTGAATATAATTCCAATTTAACTTCACCCGGTTGTATTACATCAACGATATAAAAATCAATCGCGGTTAAACCATTTTCTCTCGAGAAAAATGTTTGTCCATACTCCACAGTCGTTGATAATTCTTTTGGTTCCACTTCAATGCTTGGTTGTACTGGCAATGTCATCGTACCGCAGCCCGATAAAAATATACCGAGAAGGACAAAACCAGCGATAAGAACTATTTTTTTCATTAAGCGCAAACTTCCTTATTAAGTGTTTCCCGCATCACATGCACCATCTGGTCTAAAATGTATTCCTCAGCCAACAATACATTTTGTGGAAACCAGATGGTTTCTCTAGCACCTTTGACAGTATGGGGATAATCTTTTTCCATTAAAAATTGATAATCCTGATCAGTGGTTATCCGGCTGCGATATATCCCATTCTGAAATAGATCCAGTTCATGCAGCGGTGGGTAACTAGCCTGGATCGGAATTCCCGCTTCTTCTAATTTCATCACAAACTGCGTCAGTGGTAAACTACTAAATTTTTCAGAATCATAGTGAAAAATATAAGCATAATGCCCGTTGTGAGTGCAATTTGGATCAGACCATTGGGGAGTAATGCCCTTAATTTTTTCCAATTCTCGATCCAAATAGGCTGCATTCCGATTGCGGATTCTTCCCTGATCCGGCAGCCGTTCCAACTGTTTGCGTAGAATCGCACCTTGCCATTCGGTCATACGGTAATTCGACCCGTAATTAAAATGGCTATAAAACCATTGATCTGGCAAACGTCCACAATCATGGATAGATCTTGCTTTTAGCTCTAAATCAGCATTGTTGGTTACAATCGCCCCACCTTCTCCAGCGGTCAGCAACTTACCCTGTTGAAAACTAAAGGTACCAAAATCACCAAAACCACCTACTTTTTTTCCGCGCCATTCCGATCCATGCGCATGAGAACAATCTTCAATCAAGTATAGGTGATGGCTTCGACACAAATCCAATATGGCGTCCAAATCAACAGGATGACCTCCCAGGTGCACAACAATTACAGCTTTTGTTCGTGATGTAACCGCTTTTTGAATTTCTTCAGCGTTTATACAATATGTATCAGGATTAACATCCACAAATATTGGCATAGCGCCAACTGATAACACTGCACTGGCTGTAGCCACAAAAGTAAAATCAGGAACAATAACTTCATCACCGGGACGAATTCCCAACGCGCTAACCGCCACTTCCAGTGCTGCCGTCCCATTGGTCACCCCGATTGCATAATCTACGCCAATAAATTGAGCGAACTCTCTTTCAAAAGCGTACACTTGCTCACCAGGTGTTTTCCACCAGACACCACTGTGTAAAACCTCCATCAGAATTTTTTCTTCCGCTTCGTCATACTGCGGCCAGGTAGGAAATGAAAAATTGTTACACCTTTTCTCTTGGAATACCGGTTTATCTGCTACCATTGTTCTAACTCCTCAGTGACCATTCATTAATTGTACCTGTAATAGTTGATTTATACAGGTTAAAATAAGAATGCAGAATGGCATTGAACTTGCTCCAAAAACAACCTAAGGAAAGATGGATAGTATGTTTTCAGATATAAAAATCCCTTCTCTCGTTTATAAAATTGCCATTGTGGCGGTTTTTGTTACTTTAATTGTGTTTTTATTTAGAACACCAACTACAGAAATTTCCCCGGAACCCCTTAACGATTTGGGTATTGGTACTTCCACCCATTTACGCGTGGGCACGGATGGACTTTCCGGTGCATACGGCCAGCTTGAAGAAATGAACATTCATTGGATTCGTGAAGAAATCCCTTGGTCTGAAGTGGAATTAAATCCGGGAGAATTCCGATTTGTATATGGTTTTGGGAATACATATCGGGATTTTAACCGGATGCTGGTTGAAGCGGAAACCCACGATTTAAACGTATTAGCCGTTCTTTCAACCGGACCAGTTTATCTTCCCCACCAATACCCTGAACAAAGTGTGGATTCGGATCAGTTACTAAAACGCTGGCAGGTGTATGTGCAAACAGTTGTGGACCGCTTTGGTGATCGCATAAATTATTGGGAAATCGGAAACGAAATCAACAATCCTAATCAATGGGCGAAGGTCGTTTTTCCCACCAGCCAACAAGCAACTGCTGATCCTTCACCATTTTTATACGCGCGCATGTTAACTACCGCCTATAAAATTATCAAGCAACATGATTCAAACGATGTGGTTGTGCTGGGTGGTTTATTGAGTTCAACCAATAATAACTGTAACACCAGCCTTTATTGGTATTTAGGCGAATTAAGAAACGCGGGCGCTTGGGATGATTTTGACATTATTGCAGTTCACCCTTATTGGGAAAATAACCCACCTGAAGCATGGATGTATCGTGGTCCAGCCATGGATGTCGAAAGTAATTTGTGCCAACCGGATATTCCGATTCAAACCAATCTTTTGGGTGAAATTGAAAAGATTTCTAATTTTGCTGCTCAATATGGTGCAAAACCAATTTGGGTCACGGAGTTGGGTTGGCGGGAAGATTGGTTAACAACCCTGGCAGCAGCCCAAAATGTTCCTACAGATCAGATAGAATCAAATTTTTTGATCCGGAGCGTTGTACCCCTGCTCGCTAATGAGGATGTACGAAAAGTTTTTTGGAATAGTTATTATGAAGACCCGGGAAATCCCGGATTCACCTTGGGACCAGCCGGAAAACAAGCTTTCTCAAATATTGCCCGGTTATTAGGGGGAGCAAGAATTCTAAGTGATGGCAAAACCAGCAATCAGATTGGTTTGGAAACTGGGGTTTTTGAATACCGGTTCCGTAAAGAAGGGCGAACCATCATCTACCTGTGGACAGCCAGTGGTGGAACAACACCCTATTTGGTGACCCTCCGAGATGTGCCCGGAAAAATGTACCGTGCCTATGTTGCAAATACAGACGATCTTTCCATTTCCTCGGGGATTGAGATAGAGACAAATAATAGCAACCTGACGTTGTATATTAACGAAATTCCGGTTGTGCTCATACAAGATAATGTTAACATCTTCTCCAGTTTAAATTTCCGCATTAGTGATGGGTTAGCATCGTGGGGAGAAAAACAAAAAGATGGACTGAATAATTGGGCAAATAACCAAGTTGAACAAGTCGGAAATCGAGTATTAAACTGGTCTGAAAAAGGAATCTATCGTTTTATGAATTGGCTGGTAGATCAATTGGGCGATCAGAACGGATAAAAGGGAACATTTTCCCACTCGATTTCGTCTTATTTATACAACGGATGAAGAAAGAAGTCCCCTATGAAATTTAATACCATTCGAATGATAGCCTGCATATTTTGTTTTATATTCCTTTTAATCGCTTGTTCTCCCTCCATCAGCACGCCAACGGATTTAATCCCAACGAATGTGGATACACCAGTCCCAACAGAGAATCTCCAAAACACAGTCATTCCACAAGAACCCCCTATTAAAACCACTGAAGTTTACCCTCCTGTGGATAATCAACCAGATAAATCTGGTTTTCCATCTGAAAGTCCCTATCCTGCACCAATTACCAGCCAAAATTTAGCTGATTTACCAGAAGAAGATACACTCGTTTTACTTCAATCTTTGCCCATTTCCGAACCCCAAAGACTAATTTGGAACCCGGCAGGAACCGAGTTTGCATTGTTAGGCTATGACTCCTTAACCTATTATGCCTATCCTTCTTTGGATAAAATGTTTGAATACAAAAGCAGCGATGATAAGTCTATTCTGGATGTTGCAAATGACGGTCTTCACTTCGCGATTTTAAGCAATAACAACATCGTTCAAGTAAATAATTGGAAAACTGGTGAACAGGTCACCTTCTTGGTTGATTTTGGATTCGTTTCAGCAAAATTTTCACCGGATAGCAAACAGCTAATATTTACGCTAATGGAGGAACGTGCTGCAAAGTTAGTAAATGTTCAAGATGGGAATATCGAGAAAGAATTATCCGGTTTTGATACCGCGGCACCCGTTTATGAAGTCCGATTTGCTGCTGACGGTAAACACCTATTATGGTTTGCACGCGCTACCTTACAAATCAGTGATATTGAATCCAACACCATGGGGCAGTCCTTTAATCATGAAGATTTTATCGCCAGCTTTACAAGCAACCCACAAAACACATTGATTGTTACTTCCGCCGGAGCAATGGAAAATGATCAATTTAAGCCTTTTATATTTTTTTGGGATCCACAAAGTGGTGAAATGATCAATAAAATCGAGGTCACGCAGCCTGCGTATAGTATGGCATTTTCACCGGATGGGAGTGTTCTGGCCGTCAGCCAGGAAGGAAACATCTATCTGATCGACGCTGCTACACAATCAATCACTCGGGGATTCACCGCTCATCAGGAAGGTATCTCACAGCTTGTTTTTTCAGATGACGGCAAAATTATAAGCTCAACCGGTAGTGATCTGATTATCAAATTTTGGGAAATGCCTGAATAAGGTTTTTAAACAAAAAACGGGCTTTTCGCAGCCCGTTTTTTGTTTAACTTTTTTTATTTATTTGGCTTCAGTATAAAATGAATTAACCACATCCCAGTTAACTACACTCCAAAATGCTTTAATATAATCTGGGCGCCGATTTTGGTAATTTAAGTAATAGGCGTGCTCCCAAACATCCAAACCTAAAATGGGAGTATGTCCTTGCATGAGAGGGCTATCCTGGTTTGCCGTGGAATAAACCTGTAATTTTTTCTGTCCATCTAAAACTAACCAAGCCCACCCCGAACCAAATCGAGTCGCTGCAGCATCGGAGAATTTCTCCATAAAGCCATCGAAAGATTGAAATGTCTTATTTAATTCGGTAGCTAAATTACCAGAAGGAGATTTAGCGCCACCTGGTTTTAAGACTTTCCAAAATAAGGAATGATTGGCATGTCCACCACCATTATTAACCACAGCAGTACGAATTTCTTCCGGCACATCTTTGATGTTCTTAAGAATTTCTTCTACAGAATGATCAAAGAATTTTGGTGCTTTTTCTAAAGCTGCATTTAATTTACTTACATAACCGGCATGATGTTTTCCATGATGGATTTCCATCGTCCGGGCATCAATATAAGGTTCTAAAGCATCAAACGCAAAGCCAAGTTCAGGTAATACAAATTTTTCAGTCATTTTCTTTTTTCCTTTTCTTTCACTTTCTTTCATTCCCAACCAGGTTTGAAAGGATTAATTAGATATTTTATATATTTAATATAATATTAGTATTATTTTCCCCGAAAGTCAATTCAATATATATAAATATTTCATAAGAATTCTCTTAAAGTATATAAATCTTATCCACGTTCCGCTACAAACTTTATAAACTTATCAATAAGAACCGGGCTTTTTTGCCCATTTATTAAAAAATATGAATAACCATACGGAGAACGAAATGAAATGGTCATTTAAAATTGCAAAAATTGCAGGTATTGATGTAAAGGTACACAGCACCTTCTTTTTATTGATTATCTGGATTGGGGTATCTTACTGGATCACCCAACGGAATATCCAGGCGGCGTTGAGCGGAATTTTGTTCATTGTGCTGCTGTTTTTGTTTGTGGTTTTACATGAGTTTGGCCATGCCCTTACTGCACGCAAATATGGAATCCCAACCAAAGACATTACTTTGTTACCAATTGGCGGTGTAGCGCGCCTGGAACGGATGCCGGAAAAACCCAAAGAAGAACTCATCGTAGCGATTGCAGGTCCTTTGGTGAACCTGTTTTTTGCAGTGGTCTTGTTTACTGTAATCTTCTTAACCACCGGGTTTTCCCAAATTCCTCAACTTAATATCACCAGCGGTACCCTGATAGAACGCCTAGCGATTGTTAATTTATCTTTATTCCTGTTTAACCTCATCCCCGCTTTTCCAATGGATGGAGGGCGTATTGTCCGGGCTTTATTAGCGATGCGATTGGAATACACTCGGGCAACCCAAACCGCCGCCGCCTTAGGGCAAGGTATCGCGCTCATCTTTGGATTGATCGGTTTACTTTTCAATCCCTTTTTGCTCTTCATCGCCTTTTTCGTCTGGATCGGTGCCAGCCAGGAATCCAGCATGGTTCAGGTGCGATCCGCAATGAGTGGAATTCCGATCCAGAGAGCGATGTTAACCCGTTTTCAGACCCTAAACACCAACCAACGATTAAGCGATGCTGCTGAGGCGATTATTGCCGGTTACCAACAGGATTTTCCGGTGGTAGATATGAATGGACAAATGGTTGGAATATTGACTCGAAAGAACTTAATGCATGCCCTGGCAACCGAAGGCCAAACAGCCAATATTTCCAGTTTTATGGATCGCAATTTTATAACCGCGGAAAGCGGAGAAATGTTAGAAACCGTTTCTGCTCGTTTACAAACTTGTGGCTGCAACACCGTTCCGATACTGGAAAACAACAATTTAATTGGGTTAGTAACCATGGAAAACATTGGAGAATTTCTAATGATCCAATCCGCATTAAAATCACAATGAAATCACTTACCAAACCAACCCTTTCGCTGTAGAATAGCTTAAATCAAAGATTTATACTGCGTAAGGGTATGGGGTGTGGTATGGATATTCAATTTTTGCTTTTTGTATTAGTGGGCTTTATTGCTCAGTTAATTGATGGCAGTTTGGGAATGGCCTACGGGGTCAGTGCAAACAGCTTTTTATTAGGAGTTGGCGTCTCCCCGGCAGCTGCCAGTGCCAGTGTGCACACCGCGGAAATCGTCACCACGGCTGTTTCAGGATTATCTCATTGGCGGTTCGGCAATGTTGATTTTAATCTGGTGAAACGCCTCGCCATTCCCGGAGTGATCGGTGGGGTCACCGGTGCTTATATTCTCACCAGCCTCCCCGGCGAAAAATTGAAACCCTATATCGCGATTTATTTATTAATTATGGGGATTCGCATCTTTTTGAAAGCGCTCAAGTTCACCACATTAACAACCACGCCCAAAAACAAATATCTTTTCCCGCTTGGTTTGTTTGGCGGATTGTTTGATGCCATTGGCGGCGGGGGCTGGGGACCGATTGTAACCTCTACCTTGATTTCCGATGGGAATGTACCGAATAAGACCATTGGATCGGTTAATCTGACTGAATTTTTTGTCACCTTTTCCGAAGCAATTGCCTTCATACTTACCATCGGCCTGGTTAACCTGAATATTATCTTGGGTTTAATGCTGGGTGGCGTGATTGCCGCCCCATTTGGCGCATTACTCACCAAAAAATTACCACCCAAAGTGATTATGATCATCGTTGCCGTGTTGATTATTGGGTTACAATTAAGAACACTTTATCAAATCTGGTTTTAATTAATGACAAAAAACAAAAATATTATCCCGCACCAACACAAAATCACAGTGATTGACCGTTCCAAAATTAAAAACCATCAACCAGTGGTCTTGTGGTTCACGGGACTATCCGGCTCGGGAAAAAGCACTATCGCCGGGGCTGTCGAACAGCAATTAAATCAACATTATCGTGTTCACACCTATTTACTGGATGGCGATAATATCCGAACCGGTTTAAACCAGGATCTTGATTTTTCGGAACAAGGCCGGCAGGAAAATATCCGCCGCATTGGTGAAGTTTCCAAATTAATGGTCGATGCTGGTTTGATCGTCATTACCGCTTTTATAAGCCCTTTTATCAATGACCGGGAACGTGTACGGGCCACCCTCCCGCAAGGTTGCTTTTACGAAATTTTTGTGGATTGTCCCATTGAAGTATGTGAAAGCCGGGATCCAAAGGGTTTATATCAGAAAGCCCGCAGCGGGGAAATTCCGCAATTTACTGGCATCAGTTCGCCATACGAACCACCAGTAAATCCTGAACTAATTTTAAAAAGTGCGGAACTTACTATTGAAGAATGTGCAAACCAGGTCATTGAACATTTACTTCAAAAAAAAGTGATTACCCCCTATACTAATTGAATACTTTAAAAACAAGGAAATTTGTATGGGTCATTTAGACGAACTTGAAAGTCGCAGCGTACACATTTTACGTGAAGCATACGCTAATTTTAAAAACCTGGGTATGTTATGGTCAATGGGAAAAGACAGCACCGTGCTGTTATGGTTAGCCCGAAAGGCCTTTTTTGGACATGTACCTTTTCCCCTGGTGCATATTGACACCCACTTTAAAATCCCCGAAATGATTCAATATCGGGATGAACTGGTGCGGGAAATGCGCCTGACAATGGTCGTAGGGTCGAATTTTGAAGCACTCGAACAAAAAAACACCTTTCCGGATGGTGCTGTGGATCGCTTAACATGCTGCGGTTTATTAAAAACCCAGGCACTTACCCAAACGCTGAACGGAAAAGGAAAACGGCTTCGTTACAACCACGACACCCACACCTACGAAGAAGAAATCAACCCACAAGCGTTCACCGGTGTCATTGTTGGTGCCCGGGCGGATGAAGAAGGATCCCGTTCAAAAGAACGATATTTTTCCGCCCGAGACCGCCAAAATGAATGGAATATCGCAGACCAACCACCCGAATTCTGGAATCAATACAAAACCGATTTTGCTCCGGGCACAAATGTCCGCATTCACCCATTGCTGGATTGGACGGAATTAAATATCTGGGAATACATCAAACGTGAAAATATTCCCACCGTTTCCTTATATTACAACCAGGGTAATGGTCGGCGGTATCGGTCTTTGGGCTGTTATCCCTGTACCGTGCCAGTTGAATCGGAAGCAGCCAATGTGGATGAAATTATCGCCGAATTAAAAGTAGGTAAATTCGCCAATATCGCCGAACGCTCCGGGCGTGCACAGGATAAAGAAGACGGCGGCGGATTGGAAGCATTACGCCGAGAAGGATATATGTAAACCATGACAGCACTAACCGATCTCAATAAAGAGCAAATGAACATCGTCTTCGTCGGTCATGTGGATCACGGAAAAAGCACCGTCATTGGCCGTTTGTTGGCAGATACCAATTCCCTGCCAAAAGGAAAAATGGAACAAATCCGGGAACGCTGCCAAAAAGAAGGTAAACCGTTTGAATATGCCTTTCTGATTGACGCATTAAAAGATGAACAAGCCCAAAGCATCACCATTGATTCGGCGCGGGTGTTTTTCCAATCCGAACAGCGCAGTTACATCATCATCGACGCACCAGGACATATTGAATTTATAAAAAACATGGTGACTGGCGCTTCCCACGCCGAAGCCGCTGTTCTTGTGATCGACGCGGATGAAGGGGTGCAGGAAAATTCAAGGCGGCACGGTTATTTATTGTGGATGCTGGGCATCAAAAAGATTGTGGTGGTGGTGAACAAAATGGACCTGGTGAATTACAGCCAGGAAGTTTTTGATAAAATCCAAACTGAATACAGTGCCTACCTGGCAGGCATCGGTGTAAAACCTTTATTTTATATTCCTGTCAGCGGAAGAGAGGGCGATAATGTGGTTTTTCCTTCAAAATCCACAAGCTGGTATGAAGGTCTATCTACATTACAAGCATTGGATTCTTTCACCAAAGAACCACCGTTAACCAACCAACCGCTGCGTTTACCCATCCAGGATGTATACAAATTTTCGACCTACGGCGACAGCCGGCGTATTATCGCAGGTACCATCTCCAGCGGCAGTCTAAATCAAGATGAAGAACTGATCGTTTACCCTTCCGGCAAACGAACTACCCTGGCTTCAATCGAATCGTTTAATACCCCAAAACAAGAAACAGCCATCGCCGGGCAGTCCACAGGTTTCACTATGCGTGACCAAATATATACGCACCGTGGTGAAGTGGTGTGTAAGGTGGGTGAAGCCACACCGGCTGTCAGTACCCGGATGCGGGTCAGTTTATTCTGGTTAGGCAAACAACCCCTCACTACCAAAAAGACATTTTATTTAAAGCTAGGCACCGCAAAAGAACGTGCTCAAATCGAAACCATTCACAACATTATTGATGCCTCGGATTACGGCAGTGTTAACGGAAAAACGGAGATCAACCACCACGATGTGGCTGAGGTCACCTTCAAATTGGCGCACCCCATCGCCTTTGACACTTCCGACAAGCTGCCTGACACCAGCCGGTTTGTGATTGTGGATGAGTATGAAATTCGGGGCGGCGGGATTGTGATCGAAGCGCTGCCGGATGAAGAAAGCCAACTGCGGGAAGACATCTTCCTGCGTAACCAAAAATGGATTCGCAGCACAGTAAATAGTGAGCAGCGTGCCGAGCGTTATAACCAAAAATCTTCACTGGTCATCGTCACCGGACCTAAAGGTGTTGGGCGTAAACGCCTGGCCAGTATGTTAGAGCAGCACTTATTTGATTCCGGCAAACTGGCTTACTACATGGGCATCGGATCACTGCTGTATGGCGTGAATGCAGACCTCAAACGTAACCAAACGCCAGGGGACTGGCGGGAAAATATCCGCCGTTTTGCAGAAGTGGCCCACCTCTTCCTGGACGCGGGCATGATCATGATCGTCACTGCGGTTGAACTCACCCAGGCTGACCTGAACATCATCAAAGCCGTCATCGGCGAAGAAAAGATCGAAACCATCTGGTTGGGCGAAGACCTGACCACCGACATTACCTACGATCTCATCTTCCATCACTATGAACCACTGGAAGAAGCTACCGTGTCAATCAAGCGGCTGCTACAGGATCATGGTGTGATATTTAAGGTGTGAATATATTCTTCCTTTACGATTAAGAAAAAAATGTTATCATTACGCCAATTATGAAAAACAGTAAATTCCTTGATCAAATCCTAATCGTTTCGGCGTATCTGTTTTTTATTATCCCGCTAATATTATTTTTTTTTGGCTGGCTGAAATTAATAGTGTCAGTAATTTTTTCCATTTTACTTATTATGGGATTTATATTATGTCTGCGAAATTGGGAATTTCTAGCCTATAAACTTAGCTATAAGAGAACACAATTTCTTATATTCACAATTATTTTAGTTGGAATATGGTTGGTGTTCTCTGGTATTGGCGGTCTTGGATTTCAAAACGACGATTTTAGCGGAAGAAACGCCATGCTAAGAGACCTCATTTCCCATACCTGGCCTGTTCATTACGATTATTCAGACCAACCCATATTGCAGGAAATTTTTGGTGATCAAGGCGCTTTAATTTATTATTTCTCTTTTTGGTTGCCATCAGCTTTAGTCGGCAAGTTTTTTGGGTGGAAAGTGGCAAATTACTTCTTATTCCTATGGACTGGGATTGGTGTTTTACTGACAATATTATTAATCGCTCGATACGTTAAAAAAACAAACATAGGGTACTTAATCATATTTATTTTTTGGGGTGGGCTAGATATCATTGGATTTGTACTTTTAAACGACTTAAACCTATTTGGGAATACACAGCCCCCCTTTTCAACCGGCTTAAAAGCCCAATTGGGGTTATCACTCTTTAATTTTTTAGATAATAGTCAGCTTGAATGGTGGATTCCACCTTTTCAGTATTCTGCTCAAACCGTGCAACTCTTTTGGGTTTTTAATCAAGCCATTCCTGCCTGGCTAATGACCGCTTTATTGTTAAATATAAAAAACCGAAAAAATATAGTTTTTACTTATGCATTGATCTTATTATTTGCTCCTTTTCCCTCTATAGGATTAATTCCTTTTGTTTTATATAAACTTGCATTTCCAATCAATGAATCAACTTCTCCCAATCTTAAACGTATTTTTCGAGAAACCATTTCTTTTCAGAATACAATTATTCCATTAATTTTAGTTGTCACCAGCTATTTATTTTTTTCAGCGACAATTTCATCCAATCCCCATAACTTTATTTGGGAATTATATGGTCAATTAGGTAAATATTTACCACAACGAATCGTATTATTTTTGGTTTTGGAATTTGGGATTGCTATTCTATTAGTCTATCAAAAGAATAATAAATTCTTATGGTTAGCAACATTCATCACATTAACGATAATCCCTTTATACCATTATGGGAATCACAATGATTTTGTAATGCGAGTATCTATTCCCGCATTATTAATTGTGTATATTCTTTTAATTAAAAAGATATCCACCATCAATCTTTTTTCGCCTAAAAATTTACGGAATCTTTTATTTTCATTCATTCTAATTTTGTATCTCTTCTTCTCCAGCTTTTCTGGAATTCATGAATTCTTACGCAGCAGGGATAAGTTAATTGAGTATCAGGGATTTCCCCCTCCCACAGATCTTTGGGTATCATACGAAGTTAACACGGATGGCGATGGAATGAAGATCAAAAACCTAACAAATTTTATTGCTGGTAATCCTAAAAATACAGTGTTTTTCAAAACAATTGGAAAAAACGATTTTTAACCCCAACTTGAAATATATAAAAACAGTTTGATACGCTTTGATCTTCAAACAAATAGACGAAAAAAAATATCTCCATTAGTCAGGCTGTTTAATTTTATTAATAAACCAAAATAAGGTTACAAACCAAACCGGTAAACTTGCAGGGATAATTATAAGTAAGTCTGCTTCAGGCCAAGACATAATATTATTAATATAAAAATGATTAATTAGGGTATTGTAAACTAAAAACATATAGGAAAACGCACCCAAGGTATATAATTTCAACCAATGATAATCAAAACTTAAAATCGCAAAAGGCACGATCCACACCAAATATTGAATTGAAAACGCATGTGTGAACGCGAAAAAAGAAATCAATATTAATAAAAATCCCTCTGAAACCTTTTTATGCCTCGCAAACTTATACCAAATCAATGCCAAAATAGCGATAGTAACAAATTTTGCTACCCCAAAGTAGTCCCAAACAAATGGTGATATCCCTGGAGAATATATACCCAACATCTTGATGAAGTATGTATACCCCCACACCCCGATGCCATGACTATACATGACGGCTCGTTTTATTACTGTGAATATTCTTGCGTCATACAAAATGCTGTAGATTAAAACACCAATACCTGGCGAAATCAGCATAGCCGTGGTAAAAAACATTTTTTCCTTCATGCTACTTAGTTTTGTCCACGTTATTGGAAAAAATAAGATAGGCCAGCTTTTATTTAATACACCAAACCCCAGTGCCACACCTGAAATAAATTTGTTCTTTTCTAATGTGTAAATAGTGAGTAGAATAAACAAAATCGGTATTGCACCAAATTGTCCGTGATAGGCGGATACAAATACAGAAATCGGATTTACAGCATAAAGTAACGCTCCAAAAAGCGCGGTTTGTTTGTCTTTTGTATTCACTATTATCAAAAATAATAATAATGAAACTAGGCAATCTGCAAGAATGGGAAAGATTTTTACGATTGCGGAAAACGAAATTGCCAGTTTATTCGATATAAGATTAGCGGCACCCATCCAATACATTTGAAAAGGTAAATATGGGTGTCTATTTATCGTATCTTCTGCAGTGTAAACATCTTCAAAATTTACCACATGCTCGCTTACTAATTTGTAAGATTCTATATCAAAATTAGTGCCTGTTTCAAAAAAAAATGCAGGAACCAATCTTACAAATAACCCGATTGCAAGTACCAGAAGTAAAGAGTTCCTGTTATGGAAAAATTTAATTTGAGACTGTTTTGCAATTAAATATATAAAAACAAGTAATAAAATGATCGACCACGATATTGATAGAATTTGGGCAGTCATATTTGTCAACCTTAATTACCAGGCCAATTACATTTATAAATTATCATCGTTGAGTAATTATATAAATCACCCTCAAATTGTTTGACAGATAGACAGTTAAAATGATTTGTTAGTAAATCTTGAGATATAAACCCCTCATGTAAGACCAAATAATTTGGATGATACTTCTCAACCGCCCATTTTGCTGTGTCTTGATAGGTAGTATTTGCTTGCATACTCTTTGCAACCTCTGGTTTTATCAAACCGGCGAAATCGATCATCGTTCTGTCGGCATAATATCCAATGATACCCACTTCTAATAATCCAATTGTATCGGTTTCATCTGTATATTGATTAAGCCATATTCCTATTTCTTTATAGATGGAGACACGTTTATCAAATTGTTGGCTGGATTTAAAAAACACATTTAGCTGAAAAATGAATAAAAATAGCATTAAACTCGTCGCAAAATACTTTTGATACGTTTTGGGGCTTATTTTTTTCAACCACTCTAAACCTAATCCAATAAGAATAATAATCGCCGGAAATAAAGGAGCGTAGTACCAAAAGTATCGAGTTACGCCCATTATGGTATAGGCAAGAAAATACAAGACTACCCAAAATAACACAATCTGGTTTTGTATTTTTTTCTCTACGATCAAAAACACCAAACCAACCGTGAATAACAAACAGTGGATCCAATATATCGGTTGTGATAAAAACTGCTTTATTAAATCTAAAAAACCCGGCGCAAATAATTGGCTTATTTGCATTACGCCCTGGGATTGTTTAACGTTTAACGTGATGGGTATAGGCAGTCCAAAATACAACCATGCAAAAATCAGCCAGGGTAAATTCACGAACAAAACAATTAATCCATATTTAAACGGAATTTTCCGATGTTGAATAAGATTTATGATGATTAATAATCCAGGCAAAATAAGCCCGTCTGGTCTAATTAATACAATCAAACCAGCAAAAAAGGCGGACCAGTTAAATTTTCTTATTTGATAAAGATAAATAGTTAATAAGCCAGTAAAAATGTAAAGAGGCGTTTCAGAGCTAATCGTTTTGATTACGGAAGGAAATATCGGAAAAAGAAGTAAACTCAACCAAGCAGCATAGTTAGCTTCCTGATGTCTTAAAATTAACCAAAGCAAAAAACCGCCATACGCTAAACTAAATGCCCCCAGTCCATTCGCCAAGGCGTGTGTGCTAACATATGGATTATGTAACGCAGCTAACAATAAGGCAAAAAAAGGCGTGGTCGTGCTAAGCACCCTTTCACCTATATTAAAAACAAGCCCTCTTCCGGCTGCCAAATTCTCAGCGTAACGATAGGTTATATACGGGTCATCATAGGACCAAGATCTTAATGAAAAAAGAAGCAAAATAAATAAGAATGAACTAAGTGAAAAAGCAATTAATACCGTTAAGGATATATTGATCTTTTTATTCCCAAAGTTCATTTGAATCACGAATTTTCTCGCTCCATCTATGGCTTAATTGAATTTAATAAAAACAGGAGCTAAACCAATTTCAATTACTTGACTGTTTTCTATCTGCACGGGTTGCCCAGTATTGGATATTTTATAAATACTATAGGGTGAAGTCGTCAGATTAATCGTTTGATTCAAACCATTTAAGCTCCAAACAACCCATTGTTTTTTTTCTGAAGGAGAAAGGAACTCATAGGCCCTAATATTCTCTCCCAAATCAACATAACGCCCAAAGGAATAATTTGCTAAAGCCTCGGTCATAAAATCAAACGTATAGTAAATGGGGCGAGGTTCATTTTCTCTCGTTAAAATTCCGCTGCGATTATTATTTGCGTTATCCCCATATACAGAAAACCAAATATTCGCCTTATATCCATTTGCCATAGCAGAAACACCATTTTGAACAAAATAATAGGTTTTTGTTTCTTCGTATCCATAAGTAGGACTGGTGCATTCAGTATCGGTTCCAACACAAGCTAAACCTGATTCAGTATTAACCAAATACCGATCTTGAGCCCCATAACGGGCTAATTCATTTTTTAAAAATTTTGCTTTTGGATTGGTTGATGGACCGGTAGTATCCCACGTTGCACCAAAATTCGGACTATGGAACTTACCTACCTCACCCATGTAATAATCTCCCGAGTGAAAAGCGACACCGTCAAATGAATTCTTTGCACCCGCTTCAAGGATTCCACGCAGGTAATAGGCAGGCGTACATGTTTTGTTTTCAAATGTTAAATTCGGATCACAATCTAACAGCAACCCACCAACAAGAACTTGTGCTTCCGGATCAGCTGCTTTTATTGCAGGATACACAACTTTTAACATCTCTCCATAGGCTTTTCCCCCATAATAATTTGGGTCTTCCGGGTCTGCCCAACATCCCAAAATGTCACGCACATCCGGTTCATTCCACAATTCATAATATTTTACATTATAAGGTGGTTTACTATAGCGCCTTACTAAGTCATACATGAAATTGGCATACGCTGAAATTTCTTCCGGTTTGATCTTGCCACCACAGGTATACCCAGGAAATTGTGCCCATTCCGGTGTACTCATAAGAATCAGAATAACATTTAAATTATTTTGGCTTGCATTGATTAATTCATCTTCGTAATATTTAACAGCATCCCAATTTCTTTGTCCTTTTGTAGGCTCAACCAAACGCCAAAGAAAATCTCTTCTCGTCCAGCGGTTACCGGCTTCAGCCATTTCAAGCAACCCATTTGCTGCTGTAATTGTTTCTAATTGAGCACCTAATATAGTATGTGGAGGATACCCATTTAAAATTGCGGGCAGATAAATATTAATTGGCAATTCGGATTTCACTATTGAACCTTGTTGTTCATAAGCTTCAACTACCTGTTGATCGGGATTACTATCAAAGGCATAACAAGCTGAGATAAATATCAGAATAATGAAAACGAATTGTTTATATTTTTTCATTTTATTCTCCAAATCATTAATAATAGAATTGCACGATTGTATAGATTGCATTTATATTAATATAAGCAAAAAATACAAAATATAAGCTAATCAAACCTATTCTAAATCGTTTCTGAACATGTGCAAGTATACTAGACCAACCATAAACAATCAATCCAAGCAGCGGGTATATCGACACGAATATGTATCTTGAATCTGGTAATTGTGGTTTTCCAAAGAAAGAATTATCAGAAATACCTGTAAACCATGCATAAAACAAATTCCCAAATATGGCTATTGCAAGCCAGAAGAAGATATTAACATTCTTTTTTGAAAGCTTAGGAATTAAGTAAAATAAGGATAATATTAATCCAATCAGAGAAAATATTTTAATAGGTCTGAATGGTTTATTGCCGCTTAGAACGACCTGTGACCAGGCAAATTTTCCCCAAAAAGAACGGAAAAGATTTTCAAACGATTCTTGCGTATACCAAAATGTTGCTTTTGTATCCAGAGAATAAATGATCCAACTCGCTGCTCGACTAATGCGATAATCAATTTTATTAAAAAGTTCCAGTATAAATGGCCTGAAACGCGGCCAAGTTTTCTTTAAATCGTGATCTCGAACTAAATTCGTAACCCCCTCTCTATTCCACTCACCAGAATTCTTTCCAACATCAAAATTTGGTTCGATATTTCCTGGAAACTCACCAATAACAAACAGTGGATTTTGATAATAAACATTTTGTAAATTTTCATCTGTAGAAACAGGTTCGAAAACCAAATATAAAAAGTCAAAATTCTCAGGAATATTGTGGTGAAAAGCAAAAAAGGTGGGCTTATTCGTTATTTCGATAGAGCCGTTCGTTAAATAGAAATCTTGTTTATCTTTTACATAATTTAGGTAAGGCGCGCCAATGGTGGTTTTGTCAATATCACTCCAGATCCAGGCCCCAATCGTGACGACTTTGCCAGCCACCTCATTTGTTTCTTGTCTTCCATCGGTTATAAAATGGGACAAACTATTGGTTTCTGGTTGACTGCTTATTTGTAAAGCAGTTCCATATTGTGTGTTTGTTTTTGTGGGAAGACTCTGATTTGACGTAGGTAACCAATATGCCGCATCTTTTAGCTCAAAAAACAAAAATATACCTGCCAGAGCAATAAAAACAAGAATGAATGAGCCCTTCAATGGCTTCTTTTTCTGAAACCATGAAAAATATAAAACCAAAGGCACCACAATAACCGACAACCAAACGGAAGCTTTGGTTAACAAACTTACCCCAATTAACAAAAACAAAAAAAATAATCGTTTAAGGTTTATTCCATCTTTAATCGTTCTTATACCATAAACGAGAATTATTGAATAAACAAGCGTCGCCAAAACATCATTATTCATAGCCACACTATGTTCTACAAAAGCTGGCACCAAGACTAACGAAATCGGAAACAGATAATAAAAATATTTTTTCTTTGGGTCAATCTCTTTAGCAAATTTCTCTGCATAAAAAATTACGGACAAAAACAAAATAAGCGATATGATCCTGGAAGCATATAATTGAACCTCAACTGACGCATTCTTCAAGACCCATAATGGTACAGCCGTCAACACATAATACAAAGGTGGATCACCAACCTGAGTAATCCCAATCCAAACAGGATCATATGTATGTGCAACAGTAGAAAGCTTTTGTAAGGATGGGGAATTAAAAAAATCGTTCCGTTTCATCGATTCGAGAATTTCAAGCCGAACCTCATTATCATATTCCCCTTTTTGGGGAAACGAATCATGGTTGGCAATCATCCAGGCATATTCAAAATGCCCAGGCTCATCGTAATGCTGCCAGGGTGGAATGAGAAAGACATAAATTAAACCTTGCACGAGACCGATGATTATTACAATATAAGGAAATATTTTTTCCCACTTATATTTATTAATCCAGTTGTTCAGCATTTTTCAAAAAGCCTATTTAATAGGCCCCTTTACCAGTAATAATAGCCCAAAATGTATTCATCACAATATAAAAATCTAACCATATCGACCAATTTCTCACGTAATACTCATCCAATAAAACGCGATCCGTATAGGACACATCATTTCTTCCGGATATTTGCCATAACCCCGAGAGACCTGGTAAAACTTTTTTATAAAGCTGGAACTTCTTTCCATAATAAATGATCTCTTTTTCAACAATTGGTCTCGGACCAATTAAACTCATATCTCCTTGAAGAACATTCATCATTTGAGGTAATTCATCCAAACTCATCCGGCGTAAAAATCGTCCTACCCGAGTGATACGAGGATCATTTTTTAATTTGTGGTTTTCATCCCATTCTTTTCGTAAATCAGAGTTAGCTTTTAACCATTTTTCTAATATTTCATCCGCGTTGGATACCATCGTCCGAAATTTCCAAACAAAAATTGGCTTTCCGTTTTGCCCAACCCTTTTTTGTTTGTAAAATACTCTGCCAGGACTATCAAGCCTGATCGCAAAAGATATTACCAGAAATAACATAATCAATACTGGCAAAAACAAAAAAATCAAACCCAAATCAAAGATTCTTTTCGTCATCAATTGCCACCGGGTAATGACGTTTTGACGAAAACCTAATCCTAAAACGCCTGCCAAATTAAATGATTGCACCCATAAAGAGCCAATTTGCATATCCCCGGAGATCATAATTGCCTGTTGGAATCCCGAAAAATCATCATTGATAAATTCGTTTAAAAACTCCTTCGATATTTCATCCGTTAAAATAATCGCTGAACGGATCTGATTGGCAGCCCATTCAATATATTTTTTATCAGGTTCACTTTTTTTATAAACATCTTTTTTTCGTATTGTTTTTCTCTCATCAATATCAATGGCGATCACGGGCAAAAACCCCAATTCAGGGTAATTTTTTAACTGGTTTACAACATATCGCCCCCGTGGTCCATACCCAATGATAACAGTGGGAATACCCCACGTGCCAGTTTTTAATGCAATCAAGCGAAACAACTTACGCCCATTAGGAAGTAATAACATGGACAACATCCACGAAACTGCAAAAACACCGCGGGACCAGGCAATTGCACTCCGTGAATAAAAGGTTAGTGTTCCCAGTGCTAAAAAGATAATGGTTGTTGTTAGCGTTATCCGTTTTAACTCATCAACCTGGCTTAACCCAATGCCCGGATATAAACCGGAAAAAGCAAACACAAGAATAAAAATAAAAAAATAAGGAAATAAAACGACATAATTTTCTGGTATTAAAGTCGGATTTACATATTGCCACCCCAACACAGAAACAGTAAACACGATGCCCAAAACAAATAAATCACTGCTCATCATTAATATAGACATAATTTGTTTAGCATATTGAAGCATAAACATTTTTGGCGGAGATTTCGTAATATATTTGGGTTGGTAGTTTTCGTATTCCAAACGATTTCCGGTGATCAAAAAAGACACCTTGCCTTTTGAGAATTTCTTTCGTTGCGAACTGGGATGATTCCCCTCTATTCAAAATTACTTTTAGAGAAAGTATTTTGAAAATTATACCATGTTCGTTCAACAATTTCTTGAAAAGTTTCTGTAAAAACATTCACATCAAATCGTTCAGCATTCTGACGGCAATTTTCAGCAGAAAATCCATCTTGATTCTCTTCAAATTCAAGCACTGCTGATTGGATCGCTCCTGCACTTTGTTCATAAAAAAACAATCCGGTTGGGTTTTTATCTTTTAAACCACGAACGGTTTCCAACGAACCGCCCTTCCCATAAGCGATTACAGGCGTACCGCAAGCCTGGGCTTCTACTGGTGTAATGCCAAAGTCCTCTTGGGCGGCAAAAATAAATGCCTTTGCGGTTTGCATCCATTCTGCCAACTCTTCATTGGTTTGATAACCTAATAAGTGAACATTTGGAGTTGCCATTTTTTTTATCTTTTCAAAATCCGGCCCTTCACCAATTACGACTAGTTTTTTGTCAGGCATTTCTGCAAAAGCTGAAACGATTAAGTCTACTTTTTTATACTGAACAAGTCGTGAAGCGGTTAAATAATAATCTTTCTTTTCTTTGCAGCAATTGAACTTTTCCACTTTAACGGGAGGATAAATAACCTCAGCTTCTCGGTGGTAATATTTTCTAATCCGTGATTGAACATATTCGGAATTACATAAAAATAGATCCACCCGGTTGACTGTACTCAAATCCCAAAGCCGGATATAATGCAAAAGAAGCCGGGCATAAGCACTCTTAATCCCTTTTGTGAGACCGCTATCCCGAAGATAGGCTGCCTGCATATCCCAAGCGTAACGCATAGGAGAATGCACATAACTGATGTGAAGCTGCTGCGGGCTGGTGATGACACCTTTTGCAACCGCGTGGCTGCTTGATATGATAATATCATAAGCAGATAAGTCAAACTGCTCAATTGCTAATGGCATCAGGCCCAAATATTGACGATATTTTTTTCGAGCGAAAGGCATTTTTTGAAGAAAAGAAGTATTTACTTTTTTCCCTCTCAAAAATCCTCGCTGCTCCGGTGGTAAAAAATCAACCAAGCAAAATAAATCTGCATCAGGAAATACCTGCAACATCTGCTCAACCACACGTTCCGAGCCTGTGTAAACGGTAAACCATTCATGAATAATTGCGATTTTGGGCATATGCAAAATTATAGCTTGAAAAATAGACTTTTTCCAAATTAAGAAAATGATTTTAAAAAAAACAAATTACATAAAATGGAAAATAATAAAGATGTATCGGTATTTTAGCGAAATGGGTTTAAGCAATACCATAGTCTTTTTAACAAATAAACTTTGGAAATGGATAAGGTCTAAAACACCAACAAATCCCCAAATTGAAAAATTTCGAAAAAACGATTTCCTCAATTTATGGAAGGAGAACATTTCTGAAAAACAACGGATTGCAGTAGTTGTGTCAACCTTTTATGATCTTAATGGTCGGGATTATATGCAGGGTGGTGCAGAAAGATACATTGTTGAACTAAGTAAAATAATTCATACTTTGGGTGCTTCTTTAGAGGTTTATCAATGTGGAAACCAAACCTGGCATAAAATTCACGAAGGTATTCATGTGTTTGGCTTAAATACGAATGGATACAATATAAAACGACTAAATGAAGCTTATCATGATTGGGTTCCAAAACCAACTCTCTCAATTTATTTTCAATTATTATTGGCAAGCCCAAAATTTAATACACCTTCAATTTGTGTTAGCCATGGGGTTGATTGGGATGCGCATTGGCTTCAAAAAGATAATAGTAAATATACAAACTTAATTCATGATGTGCTTTCTTCATGTAAGAACGTAAATATAATTGTATCTGTTGATACCAATACAATTAATTGGTTAAGAGCTACTGATTATGATCTTTCCGAAAAATGTGTCTATATTCCTAATTTTGTTGATCTTAATAAATTTAATCTGATAAAAAAAGAGGGAAAGGAAGAGGTAACCATTTTATTTCCTCGAAGATTAACTGATGCACGTGGCTTTTGGTTGATACAAAAAATTATCCCAGATCTATTATCAAGGTATGAAAATATTTCTATTGAATTTTGTGGTAAAGCAGAAAAATTTGAAGAAGTAGAAGTAAAAAAACTCACGGAAAAATATGATGGAAAAATTAAATGGTATGATACCGCCCCTGATAAAATGGGAGAAGTATATCAAAATGCAGATATTGTTATCATACCTACTCGATATAGTGAAGGTACATCCTTGTCATGTTTGGAAGCTCTGGCTAGTGGAAAACCTGTTATAGTTACAAATGTTGGGGGATTAACAGATATTGTTTTAGCTGAGTTCAATGGAACTATGATAGAACCAAATTCATCAGAATTATTTAACTCAATTTGCAGATTAATTGAAAATCCAAATCTTCGAGAAAAATTAAGTGCAAATGCGCTGATAAGTGTTCAATCTTTTAATCTCTCTTTATGGCAAAATCGATGGATACAAATACTAAAAAAATATATAAATCTTTATGAATGATAAACTCAAATCTAACCCATTTTTACATAACAAACTCAATTTTGAACTTAGTGAAGAACGCTTCTTAAATGAAGTTTTTTTACAAAAAATTGAGAATTTTCCGGTTTTATGGAAAGTAGGAGATTGGTTATCAAAAATAAATTATTATTCTAAAAACAGAAAACAGTTAAAATTCAAGATCATTTATTTCTTTCATAAATTAGTCAAATCAGAAAAATTCAAGACACTCGCCTTTCCAGATACATTTGAAGATGCTTATAAGAGAAAGGCTTATAACTATTCCAAATATCGAATTAAGTCATATAATAAAAATTCGGACCTAAGTAAGATCTATGAAATACTATCTGAGAAAAAATACTCCGGAATAATTGTTTACCCTTCCACTATTCATTGGGAGCCTTTACAGCGTCCCCAACAATTATTACGTGAATTCGCAAAACTTGATTATTTATGCTTTTTCTGCGAACCAAAACAATCCCACCTATCCATAGTAAAAGTTGAATCTAATCTATACACTATCTCAGGTGATCAGTACCTGATTTATCCCCTCCAAAATTTTGATATCATTATTTTATGTACTTGGATGTTAAATCTTCCATTCGCGAATCTTATTCCTAAAAAATTTTTATGGTATGACATCATAGATCGTCTTGAAATTTTTTCGTTGTATGATGAAAAAATGTTAAATAAACATGAACAATTTGTGGAGGCTGCGGATTTAGTTACATATTCAGGTTTACAACTCACCGATTTTACAAAAAAACGTTCCAACGCAATTTATTTACCAAACGGTGTTATCACTGAAGACTTTACAAATCTTAAGAAAACAAATCTCAAAAAATTCCCCACCATTCAATTAAGAAAAGACAAGCCTATTATTGGGTTTTATGGAGCAATTGCGGAGTGGCTTGATTTTAAACTCATTCACGACGTTGCAAATAAATCGCCTGAATGGGAATTTGTGTTTATTGGGCAAATTTGGACAGATATAAATGAAATTTCTCGTTTACCCAATGTTCATTTTACAGGATTAATCCCTTATAAAAAATTACCTGAAATCGCAATTAATTTTGATATTGGGATCATACCTTTCACGATCAACGATCTAACAAATAGTGTTTCTCCAATAAAATTTTTTGAGTACGCAGCATTAGGCTTACCAGTTGTAACCACTTCTTTTTATGAAATCACTCAATATAAGGGTGAATCGTTTTTACAAATAGCCAGTTCAACCGATGAATTTATTGAAGCAATAAGAAACTTTCTGAACTCAAAGCTTTCCGATACATCTGAAGATGCAAAATTATTTGCTAATAAGCATCATTGGGCTCAAAGGGTTAAAAAAATAATCAAATATTTTTAAAATTTATTTTTTTGTGACAATTTCATCCTGATAATATTGGATCATTTCACTAGGTAAGCCGTCATTTACAATTTGTCCTTGATTAAGTACAAGTACCCGGTTACAAATTTGTTCTACTTGACTCAAACTGTGAGACACAAATAAGACTGCTTTAGACTTATCGAATAGTTCCAATGTTCTGTTCATTGCTTTTTGCACAAATCGCGCATCTCCTGCGGCAAATACTTCATCAACAATTAGGATATCGGGATTAGTCATAGAAGCTATCGAAAAAATTAATCGGCTATACATACCTGATGAATAATATTTGGCTGGAACATCAATATGTGGCCCTAATTCAGCAAAATCCACAATCTCCTGCTCTTTTTCCCTCATTTGTTGTGGTGATAACCCATGAATCGCACCATATAAGTAAATATTTTCTCGACCACTATACTCAGGATTAATACCAGCTCCCAATTCAATTAATGGGGTAACTTTCCCACGCACAATTACCTGTCCATAATGCGGCGAATATATCCCAGCAACAATTTTTAACATTGTCGATTTGCCTGCTCCATTTAATCCAATGATCCCCACTTTCTCTCCTGAATGTATCGTGAGATTTATATTTTTTAAAGCATAAAAATCCTGAGTTTTTTTCTTCTTAGCATCATTTTTACCTGTAAAACTTAATAATGTATCTTTTAATGTGGGGTTTGGATTAAAAAATATTTTAAACTTTAATGTAACATCTTGGAATTCAATAATACTGTTCATAATCGATAAACAATTTCCCGATCTTTTTTCATCATTACAATGGTACCAATTAATAAGACGATTAATGTTCCAATTAAAGGGATACCCCAATCCATAAGTGTAGTAGGACGATCCCCTAGAATTAATCTTCGAACCAACAAAACAAAATAACTAATCGGATTAAATTTAAAAACCATCGCTAATGATTCGGGAACCAAATCTTCTGGATATAAAATTGGTGTAACATAGAAAAGTGCTGTAAATCCCACATGAACAATATTGGATAAATCTCGAAAATAGACAAACGCCACCGAAAGAATCATCCCAACACCCAGACTAAACCCATATAGGATTAACATCGCAAACGGTAATAATACGACAGTAGAGCTGAACTTTGATCCAATTACAAGTGTGATAATGTATAAAGCAATAAGCATAAACACAAAATTTACAATTTCAATAGATACATTCACAATGGGGAAAAAGGGTTTTGGTAAATTTACTTTTTTTAGGTAAGGTTCATAAGAAACCATTGACTGGGTTGCTGTTTGGATGGATGTGTTTAAAAACTGGTATGGAATCGAACCGCTAAACAAATAAATTAAATAAACTTTGATATCTCGATTAAAGACCAATGCAAACGCTACACCCATTACCATCATCGTTAACAATGGATTTAAAATGTTCCATAAAAACCCCAAATTAGAACGACGGTAACGATATCTTAAAGCATTTCGCACAAAATAAAACAAAGCATACCGTGCCGTATGCAATTCTTTGTAGGTCTTTTTTAGATACAGAAAAATTGATTGATAAGCTTTATTATCAAATACATCAATTTTCTTTTCCTCAATATCATTTGACATTTTTATTATTCACCGATCATATTTAAATTTTCACGAAGGATGAATGTATTCACCCTAACTCTTCATTATAATTCAGATACACCTAATTTAAAAATTTGGAATCCAAGATCTTCGAGTTTTGGTTTATCCCAAATATTTACAGCATCATATATAACATTGGTGTTTGATAAGTTCTTAAGTTTTACCAAATCAATATTCTTAAACTCAGAATGAGCAACTAACACCAGAATCAGGTCTGTTTCTTTTATAGCGTCCCCTAAATTTTGTGCCATTTGACCATATTTCAAATCAAAATCAAGTTTAAACGGTTCAAAAGCCGTTACAAACGCGCCGAGTTTACTCAATTTAGTAACTATATCAATTGCGGGACTTTCCCGTAAGTCGTCAACATCTGGTTTATACGCCAAACCTAAAACAGCTATTTTTTTATTTTGTAAGTTACCCAGAATTTTTTCAACTTGATTAACTACAAAATCAGGCTGGGAATCATTTACCTGTCTGGCTGCTAATATTAATTTCGTCAAATCCGGGGCAGACTCCACAAAGAACCAAGGATCAACACTGATACAGTGACCACCGACGCCAGGTCCAGGGTTTAAAATATTCACTCGGGGATGTAAATTCGCAATTTTAATGGCTTCCCACACATCTACCCCAAACCGCTCTGATAAGCGGGAAAATTCATTCGCAATTGCAATATTCACATCCCGATATGTGTTTTCCATGATTTTTACCATTTCAGCAGTTGCTGCTGTAGTTGTGATAATTTCACCTTTCACAAAGATTTTATATAAATCTTTTCCTGCTTGCGCCGATTCCGAGTTAATGCCGCCAATCACCCTGGCATTTTCAACCAACTCTCGCAGAATCTGACCGGGTAAAACCCGTTCAGGTGAATAAGCCAACAGAAAATCCTCTCCAGCTTTTAACCCGGATTTTTCTAAAATCGGCACCAATATATTTTGAGTAGTTAAGGGGGGGGAGGTAGATTCTAATACCACCAAGTTTCCTTTTTTCAAGTGAGGGACAATCGCTTCAGCCGCATTTTTAACATAACTCAAATCGGCTAATTTTTCCCCATAAAACGGTGTGGGCACAGCAATAATAAACGCATCCGATGGGCAAACAAAATCATTCACAACCAACTTACCGTTATTAATTACGTTATGCACAAATTCCAATAACCCCGGTTCATGGATATGCAACCTCCCCTGATTAAGCGCTTCTAGAACTTTGGGGTTGACATCCATACCATAAACTTGCACCCCGTGATATGCAAACATGCTTGCTGTAGGCAAGCCAATATACCCTAATCCTAAAATTGATATTTTTTCAAAGTTCATTTACCACCTCACGATAATAACATCCAAGAGATTATATCTTAACAATTGTTTTTTAAACAGTAAAAGCTTTTTTTATCTTTAGGGATTTCATAGTATAATCATTTTTACTCTAAATAAGGTGGAAAAAGGTGGTAAATGTCAGTACAATCAAACAATCAAGCGAATGATTTAGCATATGACCGCATTGCTCAGGTTTATTTGGAGATGGCTGGGAACGTCGAATCTCAGCAGCGCGCAAAAAGAAGAATAGATTGGTTAGCTTCACAAGTTGAAGGTCCGGTTGTGTTGGACATTGGTTGTAGTGAGGGCATTCTACCCATTCTGCTTGGAAGAAAAGGTATTAGTGTAACAGGCATTGATATTAATCCAAAAAGCATTCAATTTGCCAACGATCTATTATCGAAAGAACCGAATGAAGTACAGCAAAATATTGATTTTATCTGTTCAGATTCACTGCAATATCAGTTCACATCTCAGCACTACAATACTGTAATTTTGGGTGAAGTTATTGAGCATTTGTTCTTCCCGAACTTTATCATTAATAAAGCCATTGAGGCATTAATACCCGACGGCACAATATTAATTACCACTCCTTTTGGTTATTTTCCGGATCCTGATCATCACCAAACATTCACCTTAAGAACTTTTATCGCATTAATCTCTGATCGTTTAACCCCTGTTTCACTAAGCGTTGTGGACGGGTATATTCGTTTTGTCGGTAAAAATACAATTCCATTGCAAAATGCTTGGGATAAATATAAAAACGAAAATATACTGGATTTAACCGAACAAGCTGCTTTAAGAGAGCAAAAAAGATACCGCAAAATTGTGGATGACCAACAGAATGAAATCAGGCGTCTGCAACAAATAGCAAAAAAAATAAACCTGCTTGAAGAACAACTTACGGATAAAGACAACGAACTCCAAAAAATAAAAACCTTTCAATCTCAGTTAGAAAAAGAAGAAGAAACACTAAAAAAAGATTTTCAGCTATCCATCAAAGATTTTGAGGAAATCAACAATAAATACGCGCAATCAATTCATTCCTTGGAAGAAAAAGAGAAATTATTAGAACAATTAACCTCTGAAAAAATGCAGTTACAAATAGAAAAAGAGAAACTATTAGAACAATTAACCTTTGAAAAAATGCAGTTACAAGAAGAACAAAATAAAAACAAAACTGAAATTGAAAAAATTAAAAAACAACTTTCCAGCACCACAAGCGAGTATAAAAAAAGTCATGAACAGTTAATTTATTATATGGATCAGTTTAATATCTATCATGATGCCTATGTCGATATGGAAAACTCCGTCGCTTACCAAATTGGAAATTTATTAAAGTTGGCTGTCATTAAACCAGGCAAAAATACATTATTGCTGCCGGTAAAATTTTTAAAATTATTTAAACGTGGCCTCAACCGGATTTCAAAACGAAAACAAAACCAGGCTGCATATCCGGAAAATAGACAAAAAACAAATCTAGGTACTCAAAAAAAACAACTGAGTCCCCAAAAACTTCAAAACAAAAAAAAAAATAAGAACTTTATTTTAGATTATGAAATTAAAAATCTAAAATCACTGCGTATTGCCAGTATCATGGATCCATTTACATTTCAATCTTTTGATCCTGAATGTGTCTTATCTCAACTTTCTCCGGATCATTGGAAGGACGAAATCGATTTATTCAAACCACACCTGGTTTTTATTGAATCAGCCTGGCAAGGCAAAGATAATTTATGGTATCGGCAGGTGGATAAATTAAGCAATCAGGTATTAAATTTAATAATTTATTGTGATGAAAAGAATATTCCCACAATCTTTTGGAATAAGGAAGATCCTGTCCATTTTGAAACCTTCATCAATACCGCCGTCTTATGCGATGTAATCTTTACAACCGATATTGATTCTATTCCCAAATATAAAGCAATTACAGGTAATGACAAGGTATTTTTAATGCCATTTGCCGCGCAAACCAAAATCCATAATCCGATTGAAAAATTCTCACGGAAAGATCGGTTTAATTTTGCTGGTGCATATTATGCCCACTTTCCAGAACGAACTAAAGATTTAAATATTGTTTTTGAAGCTGTAAAATCAGAATGGGATCTGGATATCTACGATCGCAATTCTTATCCTGACAACCCTAACTATCGTTTTCCGGAAATCTTCAAAAAACATATTTTGGGTACTTTGCCGCCGGAAGAAATTGATATTGCTTATAAAGGTTATAAATATGGTATTAATTTAAATACAATTAAACAATCCCAAACCATGTTTGCCCGGAGAGTTTTTGAGCTTTTAGCCTCAAACACAGTAACAGTCAGTAACTATTCCCGCGGTGTCAGAAACTTTTTTGGTGATCTGGTCATTTGCAGCGATAACAAAGATCAATTGATAGAAGGAATTAAATTAATAGAGTCTGATCCACTGTATTACAAAAAATTCCGTCTGGCAGGATTGCGCAAGGTTTTAAGCCAGGACACTTATCAAGATCGACTAGATTATTTGGTGCAAAAAGTCTTTAATACAAAGATCAAGAAAGATTTACCATCCATTCACGCGGTCAGCTTTGTTAATACACAACAGGAACTGCAAAAATCTATTAATAATTTCCAAAACCAGTATTATCATAACGTAAGATATACCATCATCCATCCATATGATTTGTTTTATGAATCTAGCTTTACAGAATTAAAAACTATTGAATTGATTCCTCTATCGGGATTGGAAGAAAAAACTTGGGATCAAATTTCGGACGCAGATTATATTACCATTTTTTATCCCCAAGACTATTATGGAAAAAACTATTTGTATGACCTGGCCCTCACTACAAAATACACACAAGCAAACTACATTGGAAAATCATCCTATTTTGAATCAGATCAAAATAATCAAATCATGCAAAAAAATATTAATGCCGTTTATTGCTTTTCAAATGCATTTGATAAACGTGCTTGCATGATTCAATTGGGAGAAATTGCTTCACAAAATGTGCTGGACTTTTTATCCAAAGATGAACCGTTACAAATTTCTTCAGCAAACGGGTTTTCGGTTGACGAATTTAACTACTGCCGAAATGTTGATGATGAAAATCTTGATCTCGTTCAAGATATTGAATTTCCTGATCGGGGTATAGAAACAAATCGATTGTTAAATCTAGCGGAAGTGATTAAAAAGGAAGAAAATTCTGGACCGACAATTAAGGGAGACGATTTATTATCCATATTTCCAAGAGTAAGGATGGATAATATTCAAATAAATTATTTAAATCAAAATATTAACATCTCCTCTTCTCTTCCAGATGATAAACATGAATACATTTACTCCGAGGAACTCATTTCGATATCAGATATAGACCTGGGGTGCAATCAGGCATTTCGTTTTCCTGCAAAAGGAAATTGTGATATTCAATTGGTTGTTTTTTGGCTTGATAAAAACAAAAACAAAATATCTGCCGATATGGTCTTAAAAATGAAAACCACAAATGTTTGTATCCCAAAAGGCACGAATTATGTCCGATTCGGATTAAGGATTAAGGGAAGTGGACATGCCAGCTTTGACAGGATTGAAATTAAAAATGAACATAACCTCAAAACCAAACCCTGGATTGGAAAATCGGATACTTTATTAATTACAAATATTTATCCACAATATGATAATCTTTATCGCAATGGTTTTGTCCACCGGCGTGTTGCCGCTTATAAAAAAGAAAACTATCCCGTTGATGTAATGACAATCTCACCGCACACCACGGAAGGTTTTTATGAATTTGAAGGGATTGACGTTATCTCAGGAAATGCATTTTTATTAGAAAGTGCATTATCCACAGGGCAGTACAAAAAAGTTCTAATTCATTTTTTGGACCAAACCATGTGGCAGGTAATAAAAAATTATCTTAGTAAGGTAAAAGTATTTATATGGCTGCATGGTTCTGAAGTTCAGCCCTGGTGGCGAAGAGAGTATAACCTGGACAATGACGAAGAAAAACATAAAGCAATTTATCAAAGCACATTACGCGAAGAATTATGGAGAGATGTGTTTAAATCCGATCAAACCAATTTGCATTTGATTTTTGTTTCCAACTATTTTGCAAATGAGGTTGCTGAAGATTATAAAATTGATCTTTCTACATTAAATTACTCAATAATCCATAATTTAATCGATGAGAATATTTTTAGATATGAGGAAAAAGACAATAAACAAAGAAAAAGAATATTATCAATTCGATCCTTTTCTTCACAAAAATATGGAAACGATCTTAGTATCAACACTATTTTAGATTTATCAAAAAAAGATTTTTTTAAGGAACTAGAATTCAGGATAATTGGAGATGGGATATTATTCAATGAAGTAACAAAGCCCGTCAATCAATTTTCTAATATAACTCTTGAGAAAAAGTTTATAACTCAAAAAGAAATTGCTACATTACAGAAGGAATATGGTATGTTTTTGAACCCCACCAGATGGGATTCCCAAGGTGTCTCCCGTGATGAAGCCATGTTATCCGGTTTGGTGCCATTAACTAACAATGTAGCCGCCATCCCTGAATTTGTAGATGAATCTTGTGCTATCTTGGCAAAGGAAGAATCCTATCAGGAGTTTGTAGAAGGAATTGAAAAAATTTATTATGACCCTGATTTATTTCAAAAAATGTCGAAAGCAGCAGCTCAACGGGTTAAGGCTCAATCAAGTTACAAAAAAACAATTTATAAGGAATTAAATCTTATCAAAAAACAAGGAACTATAAATGGCATTTGAAAATTACAAACAACAAAGAACCAATCATTGGAACACTATCTCAAAAAAAAGAAAAAAATGGCGTGGTTTAGGAAATTATTATCACAAAAGAATTATTGAAATTTATCAAGATATCATTCCAATTGGATCAAATGTATTGGAAATTGGTTGTGCAGAAGGAAATCTTTTAGCGGCAGTGAAACCAAAATTTGGTGTTGGGATTGATTTCTCTGAAGAGATGATTAATACTGCTAAAGAGAAGTATCCGGATTTAAATTTTTATAACCTAGACGCACACAATTGCTCAGATTTACATTCAAAATTCGACTTTATCATCCTCTCTGATCTTATAAACGACCTTTGGGATATTCAAAAAGTTTTGCAAGAGGTGTATCTTTTATGTAAACCTAATACTCGAATAATACTGAACAATTACAGTAGAGTTTGGCAGATACCCCTAACAATAGCCCAATCAACTAATCTTGCAACCCCTACCTTACAACAAAACTGGATCACTCCTTCTGACATAATATCATTATTATATTTAACAAACTTTGAAAAATTAAAAAACAGAATTGAAATATTATTTCCATTTTATTTTCCGCTATTAACAACAATATTCAATAAATTTTTAGTTAGGTTTCCTGTATTTTCTCTATTTGCATTAACAAATATTATTATCGCAAGACCTCTTGGATTAACCGATAACGCTCCAAATGAGAATCCACTTGTATCTGTAGTTGTTCCAGCTCGAAATGAGGCTGGAAATATAAAAAATATTATCGATCGCATTCCTGAAATGGGAAGTGGTACTGAAATCATATTCGTAGAAGGCGGTTCAAAAGATGAAACCTATGAAACTATAAAACATTACTTAGAAAGCAATTATCGAAATCGGAATATGGTTTTATACAAACAACACGGAAAAGGAAAGGCCGATGCAGTGCAATTGGGATTTAAGAAAGCATCTGGGGATATACTCATGATTTTAGATGCTGATCTGACGGTCCCCCCCGAAGATCTACCAAGATTTTACGATGCACTAGTAGATAACAAAGGCGAATTCATAAATGGTGTTAGATTAATCTACCCTATGGAGAAGGAGGCCATGCGATTTTTGAATTTTTTGGGAAATAAATTCTTTAGTATGGCATTTACATGGCTTTTAGGACAACCGATTAAAGATACCTTATGTGGAACAAAAGTATTGTGGAAAGCTGATTACGAAAAAATTGCGAAAAATCGATCTTTTTTTGGTGATTTTGATCCATTTGGAGATTTTGATTTGATTTTTGGTGCCGCTAAATTAAATCTCAAATTGTTAGATATTCCAATTCGATACCGCGATCGAACTTACGGTAGTACTAATATATCTCGTTTTTCCCACGGTTTGTTGTTATTAAAAATGGTGTGGGTTGCAGCAAAACGACTAAAGTTTCGTTAAAATAATTATTTGTGGAGAATATTAATGGAAAATAAAACTCGGGCAATAATTAAGTTTTCTGGATTAATAGTGATTCCTTGTATCCTGTTTTTAGTCTTGATTAAAACTCCTTTACCAGAAAAAGTTTTTCTTTTTTTTTCCAAAGATATTTTAAACATAACCTTCTTGCTACCCATTATTGGTGTCCTATATTTGTGTTTTAAACGACAAGGATATATTGGTAATCTATATGCAATAACGGCAGTTATATCGTTATATGGATTTGGATTAGTATGGACATGGACTTCAGGCTATACAAATACCGCACAACTGGCCGGTTTTTTCCCCACTAGCGATGCGAGTGGATATTTAACACAAGCATACTCCTTACTAACTACAAGCGCAATCACAGGTGATGCGGCTTTTAGACCTCTATTTCATATATTATCATCTATTCTTTTGTCAATAACAAATTTTAATCTAATTTCTTTTCTTTCAATTTACACATTTATAAATGCTCTGGGTAGTTTTTTAGCGGCTAATGAGTTACGGAAAACACATGGCCCTTTGGCTGCGTCTTTATTTGTAATTATGGGCTTCTTTTTTGCAAAATTCCGGTTAAATAATTTTATGACCGAGCAGTTAGGTTTTCTATTAGGGAATCTTGCTTTTGCTTTCATTTGGAACGGTATTTTTAATAAAAATGTTAAAAATATTTTACTGGGCTTTTTTTCTCTGAGTCTAGGTCTCGTCATTCGGCCAGCAGCAATGTTGATTTTACCAATGCTCGTACTATGGTTAGGATTGGTTTTTAAAGGAGAAAGGAAATTCTCTTTTCGGTATGCATTATACGCTTTGGGTGTCGTGATATTACCTTTTATATTAAATACTTTGTTCTCAAATTTTTATAATAAAAGTAACCAACCTTTATTCTCAAATTATGGTTATACTTTTTATGGGTTAGCCACAGGAAATAGTGGATGGACGAATTTTAAAAATGATTATCCTGATAAATTACCTAGTGAAGCGTATGAAATGGCATTCCAAAAAATTCAATCGAATCCAGAAATGTTGCTAATTGGTATATTTCGTGGTTATAAAGAATACATAAATCCAAATGTAATAAATGCCTATTCTTTTCTGCATTTTAGAAAACCCAATAATTATTATCCCGTGTTTGGTTTAGCTTTGTTAAATTTAGTTTATCTTCTTAAAAAAAGGAAAGCATGGTATTCAACATTTATTTTATTTTCCCTTGCAGGGATTTTGTTATCAGTTCCCCTAGCACCGACTCGTGATGTTGGTTATCGTTCCTATACTGTCACAAACCCTATTTTACAAACTTTATTAATTGTTTCGATTCCTTGGTTTAAAAACAAATTTCTTGTGATTTTATCTTTGTTTAAAAAAGAGAAATTTGAAACCAATATGCCTGAATATTTCTCAACCACTTATTCATATTCGAATGTAGATAATTCAATTTATATTTTTTCACCAATGTTTTTTGGAAAAATTTTGTTGTTATTACTAATTTGTTTCACTTTTGTTTTTCCATTTTTTCTTTATCCGAAAGAAAAAATATCTTATGACCCTTCTAAATTAAATTGCAATTCTGATCAAGTTCCAATAGGATTTTGGACAAATTTTAATTCATGGATACATATTGTCCCAGAAAACAGTATTCCCAATGGAATAAAAATTCCATATATTACAAAAGAAAAATTACTGACACTTATTGAAAATTACGGTTATCATAATTCTAATGGGTACGACTCAATAGTAGATAATATTAATTTGGGAAATTCTTTTGGATGGATCCCATACAATTACTTTGACCCAAATAATTCTTACAAAACGTCAAGGAATATTATATTAGTTAATACAAATGCGCTTCCATCTAAATCAGGTTTTATACAATTTTGTGGAACAAGAATTGAATATGTTCAAGAAAAACCTATATCGAGGACAATTATTACGGCTTCCAATCTCGTTCATACTAACACCGGAACTGTTGAAATATTATCCCCACAGCTATCCAATATTATTTATATTACTCTTTCTTTATTTTTGGCTCTTATTTTAATTGAAAGTTTTTTAAACTCAATTAAAATATTAAGAACCTAAACTATTTATTTGCCAATATTTTATGAATATTTAATCCTTTTGATTTCTAAAATTTTTGATACATTTTCAAATTTTAGAAATCTACCTTCCTGAGAACAATTTTCGAAAACATAGCTAAATGCTTATCCATATAACGAAATGATTTTTGTTCTAGCGCTTTCCAAAAATCATAACTTTTTTCAGGAACAATACTTCTAAGTGAAACTCCACCAGACAACAAATAACGGAAAGGCATAAATGGATATATTTTTTCAATTTTCCATTTAGGAAATTCCTCTGAAAACTTATTTGCATCTCGTTTAAAAATAATCCAAGGTAAAGCACCATTTGCACCAGATAATGGTCCCGATGAATCGTTTTTCCATGATATTGCATTCGGAATAAACGGCTCATGGTGCAGATTTTGATAAACAAATTTTGACCATGTTGTAACCCATGGTTCAATCATTACAATTGTTCCGCCATTATTTACGCATCTTAAGGCTTCTTTGAAAAAGGCATTGGGGTCAGGTATATGATGCAAAACATCAATCATAACGATTGACTTAAGTGAATGTTCTGAAAAAGGGAGTTTAGTACCATCCAATATCATATGGACATGCGAGCAATAAAAAACTTCTGAGGTTATTATATTTGTATCGTAATTCTCGATAAAGCCTCCCCCTGAGCCTAATTCTAAAACCATACCATCCACCTTTGGGATATCCACTATAACCATACCATACCATTCTTCATATATTCGTCGAAGAAATCCTTTCCTTTTGATAATATCTCTTCGAATCAAGGTTGTTGAGGGATTATCTATATCTAATCCTCTCGTTTGTGGTTCAGAAATCAATGATTTTAAAAATTTTTTCATCAAATCTAGATCCTATAATTATTTATTTAATGCGTTTATTTCTAATATTTAATAATATAAATGAAATTAATCCAATTAATATAATAATAAATATATTATAACCATGTGTCACTATAGCAAATGCGGCTGCTTCTGTTTTGTTTATACCCAGGAAAAATAAAGCACCAATGGCTGCTGCCTCATATACTCCAATAGAACCTGGAACAGATGGAATAGCCAATCCAGATGAGATTATCCCTTGTAAAAACAATGCCCACCAAAACTTTGCAGTTGGAAAAAATTGCAAAATCAATATATATAAGAAGAGTATATAAAAAAGCCAGGCTAAAATTATCCAAAAAAAACTTTGTAAGAACTGCGATATGTTTTTAAAAATGCCTAATCCTAATAAAAAAGATTCTAATTTTGGTACCAATATTTTTTCTAGTTTTTCATTATTTTGTAACTTTTGTTTCAGCCAATTCACTACTTTTTGATTGTTTTTTGAAAGAATTATCAGGATAAAAAATCCCATTATTATCAAAAAAAACAAAATAAACGTATAAGGTAATGCGTTCTGTATTTTTAATACGGAGGGAAACACTGAAAGTATTAAAAATACAGAAATTAACATATCAAAAAAACGTTCGATAATAATCGAAGAAAAAATATATAAAGATCCCATTCCTGATTTTTTCCCCATCATGTACGCTTTTCCAAACTCACCAGCACGAAAAGGCAATAGATTATTTAATAAATTGCCAATATTTAAAATTAAAAAAGTATCAACGATAGGTGCTTTTTTACCCAGAATCACCCACCATCCTAATGATTTGAAATATATACCAACTATCATCACAATAAATGCAAGTAGTAATGATATAAAGTCGATTGTTTTGATATATTCTTTTATTTCAGAAAAAGTAATGAGATTAAAAATATAAATTAGGGCAAAAATACTTATAAAAATTCCTGGTAAAACTTTCCATAATTTTTGTGTTTTATTGTTCTTTATATAATTTTTCATTTTAATTTCCAGATTAACCAATAACCCCCTAAATTATTAGGAAAGGATCCATTAATTTTAAAGATTGCTAAATTATACCATTTAAAATTTAAGAGATGAATCTTAAAATGGCACTATCCAAAGTTATTCTAAATAAAGAAAGCCTGGTCTCCAAATTGGGTATAATTATTTTATTATGTTTTTAATCTCAATAAATAAAAGAAATGTGTTAGGAACTGCAAATAATCCTATCAAATCAGCTAGATTTGATCTCTTTATTCAAGGGACTATCCGTAATTCATGTTTTGAGGCGATTTCTCTATCTTTTTTTCTGTCTGAAATCACAAGATCAATTGAAAATTTAAACAATTTTATTGGTAATTTTTGTGGTGTAATCCATGATAAGAAAAAAAACATTCTCACTCTTTTCACAGACCGGAATGCGGTTAATCAACTTTACTATTTTTATGATGGGGAAAATTTAATCGTATCTTCTAGCTTGGATTATGTTATACGAAATTGTAATCAAAAATTAACGTTAGACTGGACTACATGGAGTGATATGTTTATTTTCCACCATATCCATGGCTCACGCACCTATCTAAATGAAATTAAAACGTTATCTATGGGAGAAATTGTCAAGATAAATTTAAGTAAAAAAACGGTTACTTCCATTCAAAATTATCAAATATTAAACCAACCAATTATATCCAAAACCAGAGAAGTCGTAATTTCTGAAATAGCAGAGTTATCGAAAAAAAGTGTTCAAAAAGCAATCAGAGCATCTAACGATCAATTTCAAATGATGCTTAGTGGTGGTTTGGATACACGATTAATAGCAGCAAGCTTACATAGTTTGAATAAATCAAGCATAACTTATACAATCAATACCGATGTCGGCAGTTCCACAGAAGAAGATTTTGCAAAACTTGTATCCCAGGAATTGGGATGGCAAAATTTCTTTATTCCCTATTCGGAAAATTGGTACTCCAACTATATTCTTGAGTACTTTGTCCAATCTAATTTTGAATCATGGTTTCACCCATGGTTTAAGTATTTAACAGATATGCTGCCAATTAATAACTCTCCTTATTTGCTTGGAATAGATGGCGACGCATTGATCCGCGGTTCATATACTCCATCCAAAAAAACAACGTTAGCAAATGCATATTTTGATTGGTCAAAAGCGAATCACTTTGGTCTATTTGTTGATAGATTTGAAAATCAAATTGAGTTAGCATCCCAACAAAGCTTTTTTCAGGAATTAAAAAAAACCTTCTTCCACGAACAGGGTTTCTTATATTATCGAATCAATTCACGAGATAGAAGAAATATTTATCAAGCTTGCCGAATATTTAGTGAGAAACATAAAATGATCAATATATTTCATGATCCCGAATTTTTTAATTATTTTTTCGGCCTTCCTTTTGGGATAACAAAAGAAAAGAATATCCACGAAGACATTATTAAAAAAATCAATCCGCTTTTAGGTAATCTTCCATCCACATCAAATTATGATCGTTCAAAAGTTAAAAAAACTCCAATAACTAAATTCACGAAAGAAACCGTTCAATTGCTCATAAATGCATTAGAAAACGAAATCATTCTCTCTTTAAATATATTGGATTCAAAAAAAGTAACTTTATTAAAGGAAAATCTTTTAAGATACGATCAAAAATCAATCAGTTTATTTATAAATTCTCAAATATATTTGCTATTTTCAACATGGTTATCAACGTATAAAGATTTTATTAGTTTTTGATTTTCGTTTTTGACCATGATAGTTTAAGGAAATTTTTTAGTAGTGCAACATAAAATTAAATTCTTGCTTCAGTTAATACTTAAGAACTTCTCAATCATCTTAACTTTCTTTTTTGGGGTCGGATTGATTTTAGCAGTTTTTGGATTCAACTTTTCCCAAATACCTGGTGACTTGGGTGATACTCGCTTCAACCTCTACATCCTGGAACATTTCTTTCAATGGTTGCAAAATCCGGGTACAAATTACTGGCAAGCAAATTTCTTTTACCCTTTTCCCCTTACTATGGCATTTAGCGATAATCTTCTTGGTTCAGCGCCAATTTACGCAGTTTTTCGCTTATTCGGTGTTAGTCGTGAAAGCGCTTATCAGGGTTGGTATCTTATTGGCTTTATTCTAAATTTTATTGCTGCCGCGTATGTATTACAAAAACTTGAAATAAAACCATTCGCATCAGGATTTGGGGCATTCTTTTTTGCGTTTGGTTTGCCAATGCTGGTACAGGAAGGCCACCCTCAGCTAATTTATCGCTTTTGTGTACCATTCGCTAGTTATTTTTTATGGAAATTTGCCAACTCACCTAACCTTAAATCAATACTTATCGTTTTTGTTATGGTTGTATGGCAATTTTATCTAACCATTTACATCGGGTTTTTTCTTGTTTTGCTTTTGCTTTTTATGCTTTTAATCATTCCATTTTTTTGTCAAAAAATCAATATCCAAAATCTTTTGTTATTTTGGCCAAAACGGCTGCTTCAAGCCTGGCAAATAACTCAGCCAAAAGGAAAACTAGTCTTTTTAATTGGGTTTGTGGCATTTTGCGGATTATTCTTTGGACTCATTTATCCCTATTATCAGGTGTCCAAACTCTATCCCTTCACCAGGTCGCTCTACGAAATTACTTCCATGTTACCAAGATGGCAAAGCTATTTCCTTGCTGATCATTCCCTGCTATGGAAACCGATATCAAAAACAATTTCTTCATTACCAATGCGGCACGAACATCAGCTTTTTCCAGGAATCGCTGTAAGTTTGTTAATTATTTTGGGAATATTTATACGTAAAAATTCAAGTTACAAACCATTTGTGATTATTAATCTGATAGCTCTTATACTACTTTTGTTGTTCACAATGTGGTTTAATGGATTTTCTCTTTACACATTACTCATAAAGATCCCCGGATTCAACAGTATCCGTGCTGTAACCCGGATTCAACTTGTTTTGATGTGGCCTTTGGCTGTGGTCACAAGTTTTATATTAAATCGATTAATGGATAATAAAAGTTTTTTACAGAAACTCTTTTCTATAGGGGTAATGATCCTCCTATTCTTTGAAGCTTTAACCTTTTCCCATTACAGATTTTCAAAGTACGATTCTCAAATGCGAATATCGAATTTGAGAGATGAGATCAGAAATTCGGTAGATATCCAAGAAGGTTCAATAATTTATATAGGAAGTGACCCAACCGTTCCCTGGTATGTTTCTGAAATTGATGCGATGTTTGCTGCTTTGGAACTTGGTATTCCCACCTTAAACGGATATTCCGGCAGTTTATTATACGGAGCAGGGATTAAGACTGAATGTGGCGAAATTCCATATCGGATCATCAGCTATATGCAATTTTCTGAAATTTCCGACAAAAATTATTATCGAAATACAATCAATCGCGTTATTCCGTGGAATGTAGATAACTGTGCACCACAATGGCTTGACGATTTTCCATTAGGAATTTCACCTTAGAAGTTAAATCCCTTTAGTAAATTCCAGGTTTGATATACACTTTGCTTCCAGGAAAATTTATGAACTTGTTCCACATATAAAGATAAATTTGATTGGATGGGATCTTTTAATAAATTATGCATATCCTCAATTCCCTCCGGATCAAAATACGCCACCGCATCTCCCCCCACCTCAGGCAGGGAAGCCGCATTGGAAGAAATGACCGGACAGCCAAAGGAGAGTGCCTCCAGTACCGGCAAGCCAAATCCTTCGTATTTGGAAGGAAAGATAAATGCCCGAGCGTGTTCATATAAAGATCGCAGTTCAGAATCAGTTACGTAACCAACATGGATTACATTTTCTGGCAGTTCCAGCGATTGGGCAGCAAACACCTTTCCAAAGGAGCCACCGGCAATGACCAGGTTAAAATCCGGGTTTGGGATCAAAGCAACGGCCTCTAAAACGACTTTAATGTTTTTATGCGGGCTGTTGCTGCCGACCGCTAAAAAATAAGGCTTTTGTGTCAGGTTGTATTTTTTCATAATCCCCGGGTCAGGATTGATCTTTAATAGATGTTCATGACCATGCGGAATGACTTCAATCTTATCGGGTTTAATGCCGCAGTGTTTAACCAATTCCCCTTTAGAAAATTGGGACACCGTGATAATGGTTTTAGCGGTTTTTCCGAGGTGTTTCAGGATCAAACGATACTTGAGGCGAAACGTCCACGAATAAGCCTCGGGCATGGCAAAAACCGAGGCATCGTGCATAGTAACCACTTGTCCTGGCACCACGTATGGCCCGATATTTGCCGGGGAAAATAATAAACCATCTCGAACATACCAGGGCAAAACAAACTGTTCCCATAGGTTGCCGTCCAGCCAGCCCACCGGGCGTATCTGAATATGTTTCCAATTGGGATAATCCATCAGGCTTTTGGGTACCAGACAAATTAGTTCTCGGCCCTCCATATCCAGTTTTCCGGCTTCGATCATTTCATCCATTGTACCAAGCAGTTCACGGCAGTAACGCTGCACACCTGTAATTGGTTGAGCCAGGAAGCGCCCATTAATATAAATTCTCTCCATCATGCCCACCCTCGCAGCGCATACACGACCATCCCGATATACTCCTTCAGTGCCGCCGAGGAACCCGACAAATAGCCCGCCTGCGGGATCAACCCGGTCAGCACATCACCCACCGTGGGAGACCACAACCCAGCCCAGATATCCTCGGTGATGCTGTAATCCGCTGGGGCAGGGATCACGGTCAGGCCCTGGTGTTCAAACAGCGGCACCGAGCGCGGCATGTGCATGGCGGAGGTCACCAGAACGATCTCGGTGATTCCTTTCTCGTTTAGCATCTCGGCGCTGTACAGTGCATCTTCGTAGGTGTTCTGTGAACGGTTTTGTAACCAACAGGCTTCGGGCGGCACACCCATCAGGGTAATGATCTCGAGCATATCTTCCGCCGGGGTGGTCGTCCGGCTGCCCAAAATGGTGATATTACCGCCGCTCAACAGGAGTTTTCCCGCTACCCCCTCATGATACAAACGCGCGGCGTACATCACGCGGTCACCGGCACCATTCAGCTCAGCCATCTGGCGCGGGGGCTGGTTTGATTCGGTACCGCCGCCCAATACCACCACCACCGCGTTTAACGGCAGGGTCTCGGGGGGCAAATAGCGCCACTCCAGGGAACGCACCAGGGTCGCCTCCACCCAGCGGTTGCCACCCACGAAGATTACAATCACCACCAACCACAAGACCAGCCGCGGCAATCCTTTTGGTCCGGATTTGCGTGTTAACCACAGGTAAAATAACAGGCCAAAAAAGACCAGACCCACCGGATACACAAACAAGGGTAAAAACTTGGAAAGGAATACAAACATGGTTACCCCACAAAATAAGCGAGGGTAGCATCCACGTCCGCTGCGTACCCGCCGCCAAACAGGTTAAGATGGTTTAAGAGGTGATAAAGGTTGTAGATTTTAAATCGGTCTTCATACCCGGCTTGCAAAGGGTAAACATGTTGATAGGCCTTATAAAAGGTGTCTGTAAAACCGCCAAACATACCTGTAAAGGCCACTTCCGCCTCGCGGTCACCCCAGTAAACAGCCGGGTCAATCAAAACCGGTTCACCATCTGAACCCGCGATGACATTCCCACCCCACAAATCCCCATGCAAAAGAGAGGGTTTACGCTGCACACCGCCCAGCCAGTTTTCCAATTTTTCGATCAGGGTTTCCAGTTTTTTGCGGCGATGGGCGGGCATCAGGCCGTTACCAATCGCCAATTCCATTTGCGGATAAAGCCGCCGTGTCTGGAAAAAGGCCACCCAATCGGTTTCCCATTCATTAAACTGGTCACTGCTGCCGATGTAATTATCCATTTCCAACCCATAACGTGTTTCACCGGGGGTTTGGTGCAAAACGGCCAGCTGTTCGCCCAATAGCGTTTGCGAATATGTGGTGCGGTTGGGAATCCATTCCAAAACCAAAAAGGCAGGTGCAGATTCTGCTTGATCTTTCACGGTTACTACCGCCGGAATCCGTACGGTTTGTGAATCGGTTAACAGCTTTAAACCAAAAACTTCGGCGGCAAACATACCGGGCAGCGGGTCGTTATTCCATTTTAAAAAATAGTCCCCTTTGGTTGAACGCACATGAGTGGCATGATTAATACAACCGCCGCCCACCCTGCCAAGCACTTCGAACGGTCCGGGGTCACCAGCTTCTTCCATTGTTTGTTCAAACACAGATTTTAGCGCAGAGGGAAGGTCACTCATAACCCTTCTTGCTCCCGAATATGTTGTAAAAGCCCTTCACAGCCATCCAACACCAGTTGGTAAACTTCATTAAAATTGTTTTCGTAATAGGGATCGGGCACATCCAAGGGGCTGCCTTCGGGTGCGAACTCCAGCAGGCGTTTTAGTTTTTTGCCAAAAACGGCTTCCACCTCGGCGGCGTTGCTGGCATCCATTACCACCACATAATCATAAAAGTCCAGATCCCGCGCGGTAAGCTGTTGGGCACGTTTTTTCCCCATTTCAATTTTATGCCGGGCCAAAATCTGCTGGGTGCCGCGGTGCGGTGGTTCACCAACATGCCAGTTATCGGTGCCAGCCGAAGCGATTTCAAAACGGTTCCCCAATCCGCGTTTTTGCACCAGGTCGCGGAAGATGGCTTCCGCCATTGGGGAACGGCAAATATTTCCCAAACAGACAAACATCACGCCAATTTTTTCCATATCGGAGTACCTCGATTTTTCTTTCTCCCCCATTTATACCAGATTCAAAGCCTATTTAAAAGGGTAAAGCCTGCCCGGAAGGCAGGCCCCACACGACGATACGGGGAGTCGGCGTTCCCCAATCGATTTTTGTGACTCACCAGGGACTCGAACCCTGAACCGATTGATTAAGAGTCAATTGCTCTGCCAGTTGAGCTAGTGAGCCTTACTTGGTAAAATGACACTTGGTTTTTACAATCAAACGAAACTGTTCTTTTCTTTGTTTCGTCCAACCGCTAATATTATACCCCGAGATAGGGCTGTGTCAATAAACCGATTTTGTTGAGTAAGGACCTGAATCAACCACTAGATCAAGACCATTCTTTTCATCTAAGGATATAATATAGAGCCGAATGGAATTACCCAGTTCGTTATTATTGGAGGCCCCTTTGTTTAGAAAAAAATTGATCTACATCATCATCTTACTGATCGTGTTTAGTGCATCGTGTACAAGTTCCCCAAAATCAACCGCTGTATCGTGTGAATCGGAAGCTGTGAACGCCTATATTGAAGAGTTGAGTGTGCAGCTCGAAAATTTTGATGCCGCTTTTGATATGGAGCGTGCCACTTCCCGGCAAGATGTAGATGTCATGCTTCTAAATTTGCAGGATGTTTTCCAATCCGTTAAGTTATTAAATCCACCGGAATGTGCCGTTTATCTTCAAGAATATGTTTTGGTCAGTATGCAAACGGAAATTGATGCTTTGGTCAGTTATTACAGTGAAGATAGTGATGTTATTGTGAGTCGCAAAATGGAAGTTTCCAACCGGGTGCGCGAGGTGGTAAAGAAGGAATTTGCCGCGTTCAAAAAAAATCCGGTCGATGCTTATACGGCCTCCGAAGTTGAATCCCAAAACAATCAAAATGAATCCGCTGAGATCAAATCCTTTAAACTTCCGGAGAATTGGAAAAATGTCGAATTTGGAGATACCCAGGAGTATATTTTTTCCATTCCGGAATCGTGGAATTATTCAATCTTTGGTGAAAACAATGCCTATGTGGAACTTAGTAATCCAAATGAAACCTTGTTTATATTATTAGATACCCTGGATGAATCATTTTTAGGCGATTATCAATCCGATACGGTACGTTTGTTTGGTGTGCAAACGCAAATCGAAATGGGCGGCTGGGATTATTATCAAGAGGATTCAACCAACGTCAGTCTTTTTGCAAAGAACAAAACCTTTGAGTTTATCTTCTCCAAACGGGAATATTTAGACAATGAGGTGACAAAGTCCATTTGGGCAATTGTTGTCACGCCAGAGAATCAAGAGATTTTTATGGTGATCAACACCAAACAAGCTAATTTTGCCCCCGCCGATTTGGAAAATCTGCGAACCATTTATAGTTCGATCCGGCCAGCCGAATAAACAATCAAAATCCCTCTCCATCAAAAAGATACGAGAGGGATTTTTTTGTTAAGATGGGGGAAAAGCATAGGACAATTTATAGAACTTGGGGGTTATTTATGATAATGTTTATAGTTATAGTATACATTTAAAATCATCCCTGATTTTACTCAAACGGTGCTGGTCTTCGGATAAAAAACTCATCAGCAATTTTTTTGCACGGAGAGCCATATTCAACAATCCATTTATGAAAAGGGTAATCTTATGTTTTTAAAGATCAATCGTGCCATTCAACGTAAAAAGGAACTGGTTTTTTTTATCGTTTTAGTTTTTTTGATCAGTGCCGCCTGTAATTTACCTGTTCCACTATCCATTGTTCCCAATGCTACCGCCACCATCCCGCCCGAAGTAATACCCACTTCGGGCAAAAGCAGTGTCGATTCTTTTATTAACAGTTTACCGGTCTGGTCACAGGTTGCACCGGAACTGCCGGAAGCAGACCGTCCCCGCGACGATGTGGCACCGGAAACAAAGGAAGAAAAAAATTCGGAGGGTGATCTTTTTACCTGTACCGTGACGGAATACAATATCACTGAAAACCCGGATGAAATTGCCCTGTATAATCCGGATGCGGCTGTTTTATGGCCCGGAGCCCTCATCCGTGGTGAATCCCATTTAAAAAATGGGTCACTCGAATTATTAGCCGTCAGCCGAGATAAACGCGCCCCGCTCGGTATTTCCATTCAGGGCGGCGGTGTGCTTGGTATACCAGGCGGTGTCAGTACGGTGGTGCAAGAACCGGTTGGCAGCACCATTCGGGAAGGTATTAATCAGATCGTGGTAAACACCCTCGGCGCGGATGTTGCAGTCGGTGCCGGGGCAGGGTCATTTCGTTCTGTGGAAAGTTACAGCAGCACCCAGGCTTTGTTAAAACTTGGGCTGGATGCACGATATTTGGGCAACGAAGTATCGGGAAGGTTAAATTACAGCAAGGATGTGGATGAGTATACCTATACCGCTTATTTTACCCAACGCCTTTTCACAGTAGCGGTTGATTTACCGGAAAGACCTTCTTCTTTCTTTAATGACAATGTCAGCGAGGATGACCTGGTTTCTTTGGGCATCTCTCCGGATAATTTACCCCTTTATATTGACAGTGTCTCCTATGGAAGGATTTTGATGTTTTCGTTTACTTCCAGCGACAGCCGTGAACAAATTGCAGCAGCCTTGGAATATTCCTATAATTCTCCGGTTGGAGGCGTTGATCTTTTCAGCGAAGCGGAATTACAAGAAACATTAAGTACGGGGAAAATTGAAGTTTTTGCCTTAGGCGGACCCAATACCGGTGTTCAAAATCTGATTCGTGATGGCAACCTTTCCGCTTATTTTGAAGCCCCCTTGGCAATCAACCAGGTTGAGCCAATCTCATTTACCATTCGTAATTTAAGTGACAACCGGCTGGCGAAAGTAGCCAATTCCACCGATTATGAGGTGCGGGAATGCCTTCCCGTGGCGGGCGCTCTCCCCACCCCGATTCATTGGTGGACGGCAGATGACACCCTGGCGGATGTTTACAGCGACGTAGAATTGGGTGGTTTTGGTGGTTCGTATGGTGCCGGCTGGAATGGGTTAAACGCCAGTGACAAAGCCTTTGTTTTGGATGGCAGTGGGCAGTACCTGAATACCTATCCCGTGCTGGAAACCGTTCCTTCCGATGGGGCATTTACCGTCAGCGCGTGGATCAATCCGCGCACAGTCGATGGAATCCATACCATCATCAGCCAGGTCAGCGGACGGCTGGCCCTGGGTGAATTTGCCCTACGCGTTCATTCCGGCGGGATTTTGCAGTTATATCGGCGGCCAAGTCAATACAGTGAATCAGTCGATGTGGTACAGTCCGGTCAATTGATCCCTACCAATCAATGGAGTTATGTAACCGCAGTATATGGCAGTACAACCGGCGGCAGTAATATGCGTTTATTTATCAACGGAGAATTGGTCGCAGAGAAGGTAACTGTCTCCAGATATGTAGCAGAAAAACCCCGACCCGATACGGATATTAACATGACACGAATTGGAGCCAGTGAATTAAACACCGATGGCAGCCGGCGATATCCCTTTAATGGTTCGATTGACGAGATAATGATCTTTGATCGCGCGTTAACGGACGATGAAGTAAAGGCGATGTATCAAAATTTTGAACAATATAAACCGTGATTCAATTTACTCCGGGTAGCCTTCTTCAATGGGTAAATCCAGGTTACGAGACCATTCGTTCCAGGAGTTAAAATAGTTGCGTACATCCTTATATCCTGCCGTTTTCATTGCCAACACCACGGAAGAAGCACGGGCGCCTTTGAAACAATAGACGTAGATGGTCTGGTCTTTTCGTAAACCCGCTGATTCACAAAGCCGGTTAATTGTTTCAGGATGCTCAAACCAGGAGATGCCTTTATCATGGCGCATAAAACGGTACCATTCCAACCACACCGCTTTGGGAATGCGCCCCTTGCGTGGGCAGTAATCAAAACCATACGGAGAAGAATTGGCACCAATCCATTCAGCATAATCCCGGCAGTCTAACAAGGCCACATCCGGTTTTTCCAATGCGGCCAACACTTCGGCTGCATTAACAAACACACCTTCTTGTTTTGTGTGGGTTAAAGCCAATTGAGGCCGAACCACGACAGCCTGGCTGGTCTCCAAACCAGCTGCCACCCAAGCCCGAAAACCGCCGTGTAATACTCGAATTTTGTTGTAACCCAAATAATTTAAGATCATCCACCCGCGGCAAGACTGACCATAACCATTATCGGTGGTGTCTTCATAAATCACAATTTCATCATCCTGCCGGATGCCATGATATGCAAAAAGTATGGAAAAATGTTCAAATAAGGCAGGTAAACCGCCATTCTCCGGCAGACTGATATAGGTGAAAATATCATGAATCTGGACCGCCCCCGGTAAATGCCCTCTATTAAAAGCCTGATCATCCCGCGTGTCAATTAAAACAATGTTTGACTGCTGCAATTCATTAAACAATTGCCGGGCTTCTACAAATGGGGTATCCGTCAATCTGACCTCCTGAGATGTAACAATGGTTCTGATAATCTTGGCTTAGGTTGCGCCGGCTTCTTTTGCAAAACGGGTATCTACAAATTTTTCCAGTTCAATCTTCTTTGACATGGCTTCAATTTTGGTCGTCATATATTCCTGAATGTACTCATAATCATCAACTACCGGAAAAAGCTCATTCATCGTGACGCGTTGTTTGGGATCTGCCAGTACGCTTTTGACCACGTCCTCGGCTTGATTGAGGAAGGTTGATCCAATACGCGCAGCTTCATCCACATTTTGGGAAATGAACTTGCCAGATGCCACCAGGCTGTTGGTTAACTCCTGCACCGCATCCGGGTTTTTGCCAATCACTTCTTCGCGTACTACCAATACGCAGCACGGATGATCCGGCCAGAGTTCCTTCGACATGGCCATTTCTTCACCCAAACCGGCTTTCACCACCTGCATGCCAAATGGTTCCGCCACAATAAAACCGCCCACCAATCCTTTATCGTCCCATTCCAAAATTTCCGGGATGTCGGATGGAGCACACACATCAAAAATAATATCTTTTCCGGCACCGACTTCCAATCCCTGTTCACGCATGTGACGATCAAACAAAAGGTGATGAATGGAAAGGTAATGGGGAATAAGAATCGCTTTTCCTTTAAAATCCTCAATCTTCTCAATATTCGCTTTTTTGTTTTTGATCAACGTACTGCCGGATTTATGGGTTTGTAAAACCAGGTTCACCGGCACACCAGATTGGTAAAGTTCCATTGCTAACGGGGCTAAAATACAAGCTGCATCCAATTCCCCTTTTCGTAAATCTTCCGCGAGTGGATTCCACCCACGATATGCTTTGGCATCAACTTCGGCGTATTGAAAGGTTTCTTTTCCGGAACTGAGTTTATCCGCGGTTACCCCCAAGATCAGATGATCGGTGATGGGCAAGTGACCAATTTTTAATGTGGTTTTTTCAGGCATACAACATCCTTTTTTAATTTAATATGGCGTTTTTTTATAATTTCTTAATTGACCTTTTTAGTCTATCAAAAGCACACCAGCCTGAAAAGAAATTTTGAGTAAAAAAGGGTGAATTTTGTGTAAAAATTTGGTAAACGAATCAAAAAAAACCGCAGGCGAGACCTACGGTTTTTGAGTCGATATGATTTTAAGGGTTTTATCCGCGTTGGGTGATGATAATTACCAGCCAGGTGCCATACACAATTGCCGTAACACCCACCAGGGTCAAAACCCAATTGATTACCTTCAGCATCTTATTGGATGGTCTTAAGTCCATCAACACACTGCGCAAGCCCATCATGGCATGGCCCACAACAAACACCAGGAAAAACACCTCCATAATAGGCACAATCCAGGTTTGGTAATAAGCTACCACATCCGCATAGGATAATAAACCACCCTCAACAATTAAATGGTTCACCACCAGATGAATCATCAGGACAAGGATGATCAACAAGCCGCTTAATATTTTTAAGAACCATAATCCGGCACCTTCTCCGGATCTGGGACTCGTATTAAATCCATCACGCATTTCGCACCTCTCCTATTCCCCAAACATTCGAAAAGCAAAATACAAAATTGCTAACCCGGCAACAGCCATAAAGCCAATAAACATCTGTTTTTGTTTACCGCCGCCGATCCCAAAACTGGTCAGCGCGATTCGAATGCCATTAAATCCATGAATAAACACGGCCGCAATTACCAAAAGCTCACCAATCAGGAATAATGGATTTTTAACCAACGCTATAAATCCATCATAAGCCTCCGGGCCTTTTGCCAGCTGCCCTAACATGATCAGGTGTAAAAACAAATACAAGGTTAACCCCAGGCCAGTGATGCGGTTTAATATAAACGCCCAGGAACCTAATTTTCGAAAACGAGGGTCAAACCATTTGATAAAATGACCTGGTTTTTGAGGGTAATTTTCCATAACACTCCTACTTTACTCCAAAAAATCTCTTCAAGCGGTGTGAAACCACCTTCTTACGCAAATCCATAATTCGCCAACCGGGGTCCACGTGCGAGGGACAAACTTCGGAACATTCATACGCGCTGTGGCATCGCCAGGCACCGTCTTCCGAATCAACCATTTCCAGCACACAGGGGTTGAGGAGCTGCCCTCCTTGCTGCGCACCAGCCAAAACCGCTGGTCCAATATATAGGGGGGTTGTCGCCGCAATCGGGCAGGCACTGATGCACAAACCACATTCGATACAATCGGCCAGACGGAACAATTCTTCAACATCATCCTCTACGCGGATTTTTCCCTTGGAATTCTCTTCACTGATTGAAACCACCGGTTGGTGTTTGACGGCTTCCATCCGGGCATAAAATTCACTCATGTCCACCGAAAGATCACTGATAACCGGGAAATTCCGCATCGGTTCCACCCGAATTGTGCCGCCATTCTTCGTCACTTCCCGAATCGGGGTGATGCAGGTCAGTTTCTCCACACCATTCACCACCATACCACAGGCACCACAAGTAGAATGGTGACAGGCATGGCTGAACACCAGGGATCGGTCTTTGTATGCCCAAATGCGCTCCACCCCGTCCAACACATATTCGTCGGGGTTTACATCCAGTTCAAATTTTTCATAATAGGGTTGTTGGTTGTCTTTTTTTCGGTAGACTTCAAAAGTCACCTGCCATTTTTCCGTCATTTTGCCTCCTACCATTGATCCACTTTAAACTGACGATATGACAAGAGCGGGGTTTGAGCCGTCTGGCAATGTGCGGAAACGCCCAGTTTTTTACAAACCAGGTCTGCTGTTTTTTCCGCCATCAAACGCAAAGTGGTAGCTTTACCACCGGTAATCGTCACCAAACCGTCAATACCAGCCGATTCATTGTGATCAAAACATTTAAAGGTGCGTGCCAGGCTGCGGCCTTTTAATCCGGAATCGACCAGCGGGCGAGATGCCATAAATGCGCCGCGTTCATCAGCATATTGGATATCCGGGATCAACTCCCTCCCACGTTCGAGCATCAGCTTAACCTGGTCTTCAAACACGGGAATATAATCCAAATCTTCAGCTTCAAAAGAGGTTGTGCCCACAGTCACCATCTGGCGCTGCGGCACAATAATATCCCCATCGCCTGGTTCATTCAGGCGGTTAATCACCAGGTTACAGAGACGTTTGTTGTAGGTCACCATCACACCCGGTGTTGGTTTGATCGGAATGCTCTCATCCCCTGCCAAAGCCGCGATCTGTCCCGACCAGGCCCCGGCAGCATTTACAACAATATCGGCGCCAATATCAACCGGTTTGGTTTTGGTACGGTCCATAATCCGAATACCTGTAACATTTCCGTTATCATTTTTCAGAAAACCCTCAACCTCGGAAAACAAACGGAACTTGGCTCCCAAATTTTGTGCTGAGGCCGCAAATGCCAATGCCAAACGCAGCGGATCAAACGTACCATCCGGCACGCGAAAAGCCGTAATCGTATTCGGGTTTAAGTGCGGTTCAATTCTTAAAACCGCTTCGCGGGACAGTTCTTCAATTTCAATATGGCACTCTGCGCATCCCTTGATAAAATCATCACGGTACGCCATATCCGATTCATTGATTGCCACAAACAATCCACCATTCGGTTCAATCACCTGCGGTACAATTTTTCTTAACAGCAAGTTTTCATCAATACATTCAATAGCAGATTCCTGATCTTCCACTGCATAACGAGCACCGCTGTGCAGCAAGCCGTGCGTGCGCCCTGAGGTGCCGTTTACAATCGGGCCGCGTTCCACAACGGTCACATTAAAGCCGCGTTGAGCCAGATCATACGCTACAGCCACTCCGGTAAACCCGGCACCGATCACAATCGCATGGGGTTTTGTCATGTCAAACACTCCATATTTTTAATGTTTACAAATTGGTTATTAAATAAGAAAGTATCTCAATGGTGTTTCATTGAGAACCCATATCAACCTTAAACCCATTACCAGAAAATCGGCTTAAAAACCAAGCCGAGGTGATTATACAATACCTCGGCTTTAAGTACATAGTGAATAAATTAACGAACTACATCATCCAAATGGTCTATTCAACCCAATCGAAAGTACGGGTAACTGCCTTTTTCCATCCTCGATAAAGTTTTTCTCTTGTTTCTTCCTTTAACGCGGGAGACCAACACACATCCTGCTGCCAGTTTTCTTTTAAGTCGTCCACTTTTTCCCAGACTCCGACTGCAAGGCCAGCAGCGTAGGCTGCCCCAAGGGCTGTTGTCTCCGCCACCTTCGGGCGAATAACATCGACACCCAAAATATCCGCCTGAAACTGCATTAATGTTTCGTTATAAACCATACCGCCATCCACTTTTAAGGAAGAAAGCGGTACACCGGAATCCTTGTTCATGGCGTCCAATACTTCCCGTGTTTGGTAAGCAGTAGCATCCAATACGGCCCGGGCAATATGGCCTTTATTAATGTAACGTGTTAATCCGACGATCACTCCGCGCGCATCACTGCGCCAATAAGGTGCAAACAAACCGGAAAAGGCTGGAACAAAATAAATACCGCCGCTGTCTTCAACAGATTTCGCCAATGTTTCCACTTCTGCTGAATTTCTGATTATACCCAGGTTATCACGCAGCCACTGCACCAAAGCCCCGGTGATAGCAATCGAACCTTCCAGCGCGTATACAGCTGGCTGGTCTCCCAGCTTATAACCGACTGTTGTCAACAAACCGTTTTCTGATTGGACGATTTTATTGCCCGTATTTAATAACATAAAACAACCCGTGCCATAGGTGTTTTTTGCATCTCCTGGCTGGGTACAAGTCTGGCCAAATAAGGCTGCCTGTTGGTCTCCAAGATCACCTGCAACGGGCACACCTTTCAACGGACCCTGGCTGACAGTGCCGTAGACTTCACTGGAAGAACAAATTTTTGGCAGCATGCTTTGGGGAATTCCCAAGATACTTAAAATCTCCGCATCCCAATCCAAGGTTTCCAAATTCATACATAAAGTGCGTGAGGCATTGGTCACATCCGTTACATGCACCCCGCCATTCACGCCACCGGTTAAATTCCAGATCAACCAGGTATCAATATTTCCAAATAAAATATCACCTTTTTCTGCCTTTTCCCGCACACCGGGTACATTATCCAAAATCCATTTCACTTTCGGTCCGGAAAAATAGGTCGCCAAGGGTAGGCCTGTTTTTAAACGGAAACGATCCTGTCCGCCATCTTCCCCTAACTGGTTACAAATTTTATCGGTTCGTGTGTCCTGCCAAACAATGGCATTAAACACAGGTTTTCCGGTGGTTTTATCCCATACCAACGCCGTTTCGCGCTGGTTGGTAATCCCCACAGCCGCCACCTGGTCCACGGAAATACTCCCCTTTGTTAATGCCCCTGATATGACAGACTCGGTTCGTTCCCAAATCTGTAATGCGTCATGCTCCACCCAACCGGGTTGAGGATAAATTTGTTCATGTTCCTGTTGATCAAAACAAACAATCTCACCAAAAAAATCAAAAATAATACAACGCGTGCTGGTTGTTCCCTGATCAATCGCCGCTATATATTTCACCTGCCTGCCTCCCGGGAATAATTTTTAATATTTTAGCACGAAGACAATCTTTTTTCTGTTCAAACCCAATCTCAATTTTATTTTATTAAAAACTTTTTTTCACCTTATGCTAAACTAAACTTATATCATTTTCATCCCAATTCAGGAGAATACAATGGCAGATCGGTTTGATGTCATCATTGTTGGCGCTGGCCCTTCCGGTTCCGTAGCTGCTGCGAACCTGGCAAAATATGGTTTAAAAACTGCCTTAATTGATAAAGAAACATTTCCCCGCTATAAATCCTGTGGAGATGGCATTACCGCAGATGGTTTGGCTGTTTTAGACAAACTTGGGTTAGGTGCATGGGCAGAACAGTTTCCCGCTTTTGAAGGGCTGCGATTTAGTTCTCCCGATCAAACGATCGTATCCATTCCTTTAAAAACCGATCGGGGGCAGCTGATGGGCCGAACCATTCCCCGCCACCTGTTTGATAATCAAATTGCACAGTTTGCACTTCAGCAAGGTGCAAAATTTATGCAGGGAATCAAAGTAAACCACATCGAATATCTGGAAGATGGTGTGTTGGTAAAGAGTGAAAACCAACAATTTGAAGGTCAGTTCTTGATTCTTGCGGAAGGCAGCAACGCCCCACTTGCCAAATCACTGGGATTGGTAACAGATGGCCCGGAATTAATGGCTGCCCGCCAATACTTAACTGGTGATGCAGTTAACGATCCATTTCTGGAGGTGCATTTCCAATCCAGCATCATCCCTGGTTACAATTGGATGTTTCCGGTAGGGAATGGTCGCATCAATATCGGAACCGGCACTTTTCAAAAACGAATTAAGAACAGAGAACTCAGCTTAAGAGAAGAACTGGAACGATTCAAATCCGATCCAATTTTACGCGGCAGGTTAGATCATACCGAACCAGACAGCCCCATCGAGGGGCACCCGCTGCGCACCCAATTCGGATATTCCACCACACACAGCAATCGCACCCTGTTGGTCGGCGATGCAGCCGGGCTGGTAAACCCTTTCACCGGCGTTGGTATCGGCCCGGGCATGATGAGCGGTGACTTAGCTGCAAAAACCATTCAGCGTGTATTTGATAATGGCCTCATCAATACTATGAATCTATCCGATTATACAAACGCTTTAAATCAACAGTTTGCATCCGCCCGCAAAGCTGCTCAACGGTTGAGAAAATTCTTAAGCAGTCCCAGCCGCTTAAATAATTTGTTTTCTCTGTTAAAACAAGATCCAACGTTAGCAGCTTTATTAGGAGATATCTTTTTTGATAAAAAACCCGCTACAACTGCGTTTCGATTAGAAACCTTGTTTAAAGTTCTACCAAGGTTATAAATATTTTCTAACAACCCATCCAGGTTTAATTCTCCACGAATTATCGTCCTCGCTGAAATTTCTTTTTTCCTAAACAAACCCTGTCTGTATTTTTTTATTTTACATATGGGTTATAATTACATATAATAATTGACAAACGAAAATTTATTGGAGAATCGAAATGAAAAAAATTGCTTTTATCACAGATAACGGTACAACCATCAGCCAGCATTTTGGCCGAGCACCTTATTACAAAGTAATCACTGTAGAAGATCAACAAGTGAAATCCGAAGAAATCCGCGAAAAGATGGGACACAAAAATTTTGCTTCCCAACATGATGACCACCAACACGATCCCAATCAACCACACGGAATGGACGATGCTTCTAAAAACAAACATTTTTTAATGGCCGAAGCCATTCAGGACTGCGATGTTCTATTATGCGGCGGCATGGGGCTAGGAGCGCGCAAACACATGGAGGAAAGCGGTATTCAAGTCATCATGACCGATATTGTTAAGATCGAAGAAGCCCTTGCCCAATGGTTATCTGGAAACATCCAGGACCGCAGCGAAAGAGCCCACTAAAAATTTGTTTTTATTCCATAACAAAAAGGTAGTTCTACCGTGGACTGCCTTTTTTAATTAACCCAATTAAACTGCCGCAAAATGCTTTAACATCAATGGATATTGTGCGATTGTAAATTTTTCACACAACCCATACATTGCTTCTAAAAACACTTCCGGCGGTTCTACTTTTGAAACAAAAGCATCCGCTCCAGCATTCAAAGCATCTTGTTTATTTTGTGGTTTACAACTTAAAACCAAAATTTGTGTTTTTGGTGAAAAAATTTTTAATTGTTGAACTCGATCCGATAAGGTATTCCCGTCATTATTTTCCCCCAAAGATAAATCCCAATCCAACAAAACCAAATCCGGTTTTTCTTCACGCACAGTCTCAAAAAGCTGCTGAACATCACGAACACAAGAAATCACCTGCCAACAAGATTGATCCTGACCCAAAATTAAACCAATGGCGGAACGAACCTTTACATCATCATCTGCTATTACTAAACGTACCATCTACAAAAACCAAACCTTTATCATTTCTGGACCTCCAGAATTGTTATAAATTAATTAAATCGTTGCACTAAATTTATCTTTGAACTCAAGATTTATCAACCCGCAATCGGATAGACTCCAACCTAGTCACTTGGGTAGGACTTAAAGTGATGATTTACACTGATTAAGCGGTTACAATTTAGTAAACTCACAAAATTGGAGCCAACTTGAAATTTTTATTAACCGGTTTTGAAGCCTTTGATCAGAGCACCATTAATCCATCCGCGGAAATTGTTAAGGCGATCACCGTCGATCCTCAATACGCCACGTTCGTACAACCGTTAATCCTTCCAGTGGACACAAAATCAGCGCCCCCTGCCCTATTGCAATCTGTTGAGTTCCACCAGCCGGATGTCATCCTCTGTTTAGGAGAGGCAGCGCACCGCCCCGTTGTATCCATCGAGCGGGTTGCTCTTAACCTGCTTGATTTTCGCATTCCCGATAACAACGGCGTAATTTTTCAGGATGAACCAATTATACCTCATGGGCCCGCAGCATATTTTTCAACCATTCCGGTCCGCCAGATTCTCCACAATCTGCTCCAGGCAGGTATTCCCGCCGAGTTATCCCTCAGCGCGGGAAGCTATCTCTGCAACCAAATCCTTTATACCGTACTGCATCAAATTGCGGTAAAACAATCCAAACAAACTGCTGGGTTTATTCACGTTCCTTCCTTACCCCAGCAGGTGGTAGAGAAAAACAAAGTTTATCCATCCATGGCTTTGGAAACCAGTCTGTCTGCCGTAAAACAAATTATTAACACCATCCTGAATACATCCAAAACAGATGAAACTATTTTTGGCTAATCGTAAACTGCCCCAATGACTTTCACCAATTGGTTGGATAGGCCTTCTTCATACTTGTAAATCTGTTTGATCCGCTCCACAATGTCAACCAGAATCATAGGCTGTTCACCCTGGTATAACATATAAAACAATCGAGCAACCTCATCCCATTGTTCCCCAAGAATCAAATATTGTTCCCCAATCGCACCCAAAGCAGGTGCCGCTGCATAGGAGGCACTCTCAAGTAAAAACTCACCATACAATTTTCGGAAGATTCCCCCGCCTGTTCCACCAATTTGATCAATCATAGTAAAAGCGCTTAAAGCCGCTTCCCTCAGTTTATCCGCACCCCATTCCTGCCAGCTATAAAGCACTTTGGAAAAATAATGAATGCCTTCCAGGCCCATTTTTGCAAGAGGAGGATTTAAATAATTGTACATATTTTCCCGAATCGCAGCAAAAATCTGGTTCCGGCGCGGAGCCTCAAACGATTCACCAATACCAATTGTTAACCAGGCATTTTCCGGTGGCAGGGGTTTAAAACGAGAAGCACGTGCTTCCTCCAATTCAAAAAATGGCACCAAATGAAAATCATGAGGAATTTCATCAGCTGAAACCGTAATCGAAAATCCATCACGATCCCGATCAGATAAAAATACAATCCCTTCCTGCTCATCATATCCAAAAACTACCACTGCATGCCCGCCAAAATGCTGTCCTGGCGGCATTCGTAAATAAGTCAAAGCGCCTTTATCAACATAGACCACCACAGGAATATCTTGATCGATGTTTTCCTTTACCTTACGCCAGGCCTTTTGATTACTTTGGGTCTTGTGAAATTGAATATCTAGTCGGGCATGGCGCGCCAGGCTTTCTTCAAATGCACGTGGTTGTACCCGTCCATTAATAAAGGGAGATAAAATGCTTTTATATTCAAAATAAGAAAAATGATACGCACTTGCCAAACCAAACAACATGGCTTCCGAAAGGTGCGCTCCTTGATAAGCTAAAACCTGACGGATCGAACTTGTGATACTGTGTTTACCCGCCATAGGCTGAAAATTTTGAATGATATGTTTCATGCTGTGCAGCGTCCCTTCATCTCCTTTTATTATAACGGCAGAATTTCACATAAGCCCAATTCAGGCTTGTCCTTTTTATCGTTTTGTGGATATTTCCTGGCCTGTGCTATAATCTGTTCACCCTACATCAAAAATGGATATGATATAAAATGCGTTATCTGATCACCGGCGCAGCCGGATTTTTAGGCACGGCTCTCGCCAACCAACTGATACAAGAGGGACATCATGTCAGAGCAGTTGATGACCTCTCCACGGGAGACCCCACAAAATTATCACCCGAGGTTAATTTCACGCGGGGTGACGTAAATGATCGCCCAAAATTATGGACTTTACTACAAGATATCGATTGTGTTTATCATCTGGCAGCGCGAGTGGTTGTACCGGAGTCCGTCCTTTATCCACGGGAATATAACCATGTCAATGTTGGTGGAACGGTAACCTTAATGGAAGCCATGCGGGATGTGGGCGTACGCCGGGTTGTATTTGCTTCATCAGGTGCAATTTATGGCAATCAAGAAAACCAACCGGTTTCCGAAACCGCTATTCCCAACCCCCGCTCACCTTATGCCGTTTCTAAACTCTCCGCTGAATATTACACGCATACCATCGGCGCTCTATGGGGGATCGAAACTGTATGTCTGCGAATTTTTAACGCCTATGGACCAGGCCAACAAATGCCACCTACCCACCCACCTGTCATACCCCACTTCTTTAAACAAGCCTACCAAAATGGCACCTTGGTTTTACATGGCGATGGGAACCAAACCCGAGATTATATTTATATTGATGACGTCGTACAGGCATTAACCACTTCCTCAACAGCAGAAGGAATCAGTCGATTAACAATTAATATTGGCAGTGGTGTGGAAACCAGCATTCGAGATCTGGCAAAACAAGTGATTGATATAACAGGAAAACAACCGGAAATCGTCTATAATATTCGGAATGACGGCGGCCCCAGCCGCATGTGTGCTGACCTTACCTTGGCAAAAGAAAAACTGGGTTTTAAACCCCGCACTCCTTTAACCATAGGGTTAAAAACGGTGTACGAAAAAGATCAACGGATTCGGCAAAATGGTTTCTAACGATTTTGTTAACACTTTTGGTATTTCTTTTCTTTTGGAAATGAATTAAAATCCAAACGAATTTTGAATAATCGTTTGCTCATCTTGTTTGTTTTTAATTTCTCTGAATGGTATAATACTTGCATAGTTCAGTAATTTTTTCCATTATTTTAAGTCGATTGAATTGTCCTTTTGAAGGGTGGGACGGAATGAGAAGGTGGATGCGTTTAACGATTAAAATCTCAATGATCTTTATATTCCTGGTTTTGGCTTCCGCTTGTTCTGCTAGCTCAGAACAAATGTCGGCCGGAACCACAGGTGAGACGATTGAGATTGACAGCACCTTTCGTGAATTTCATCAAAATTTAGGCGGGAAAGAAATCCTCGGCCCAGCCATCAGTCCAATTTTTCATCACGAAAATATCGTATGCCAATATACGGAAAATTCGCTGATGTGTTTTAACAACTTGGCGGAAGATCCAAACCGTTTATATTTATTCGGATTAGCCAATACGTTTGAAATTGAACCCTTTGAAGATACTTATGTAAGTAATTCTTCACAAGATCGTATTGTTGATAACATCGTTATTTATGAGGAATTCCAGCCGCTGTATGATCGTTTGTACGGGGCTCGATATGTTGGCAAACCCTTAACCCCGGTCCGGTTTAATCCCTACAAACAACGGATTGAACAATATTTTGAAAATGTCGGCTTTTATCGTCTCTTGGAAGACCCTCCCGGAGAAGTACATTTACTCTCCTACGGTGTTTATGTCTGCGATGCACACTGCCGATCTCAGGGTCAGGGAGGAAGTGCCGTTACAAACCCAACCGATAATGTCAACGTTCCTTTTCTCCCTTATATCATACGGATGGGTAGCCCTGCAGCTTTTGGAGAACCAGTTACCAAATCTTTTTATTTTCAAGAAAATGAAATCCAACAAGTTTACGATTCCGTCGTATTTATCGGCAACCCCGATATTCCCACCTCAATCCGGCTTTTAAATATACCGGAATTATTAAACATGCCACGCCATATACCCGGCCCGCAGGTTTATACGGAAGCGGACGGTATGGTTTTTTACCCTGTATACGGAACAGATGGGTACCATGTTCCACTTGATTTTGACCGCTTTATTTCACGCAACGGGAGCATCACCCTCTCCGGAAACCCAATCAGTGAGGTTTATGCCGTTGTTGAAGGAAAAATTTATCGTCAATGTTTCCAAAATTATTGTTTAGATTTTGACGGCACAAAACCAAATGGACAGAAAGTAAGCATGGCGCCATTAGGGTTAGAATATGCGAAGTACGCCAATCTAAACGAAGACTTGATCGTTAAGTTCAAATTCACCCCTGAAACCGTCTTATTTAATATCAGTGAAGTAGCAGCACAAATTCCGGCATCTCAAGAACAATTAATTGATTTGGTGGTTTTGCGAAGAAAAGATAATCAACCTCTGGAAAATATTGAAGCCTTTTTGTATCTCACTTTGCCCAATGGGGATATTGAAAAATACAATTTTACGCCAACCGATGCAAACGGCAGCAGCCAGTTCACCATCCCACCACATCCGCAGCTTTCAAATGGCGATTTGGTTATGTTTGAGGTATGTTTAAATATCCCAACCGACAAACCGATTTGCCATCAAGACAATTATTTGATCTGGGATCACAAATAAAAGAGGTGTTTGTCCTCTATACGGATCGAACTTAACGCTGTGCTTCTGCCAGTACGGACACACGATCAATTAACCCGTAGGCTGCATAAACCTGAAAATCAAAAAGGCTTCCATTGATTTCATCAGGGCTCATATCATACCGCCGAACACCAATGATTTGTCCTGCTGAATCATAAGCCACCGCCAGCAGTCGAACTGCAGTCGAAGTCTCGGATAAATTGATACTACCTTTAACTTGAGCGGATTTTTGGTCTTTTGATTGAATAATGACCAGGTTTTCTACAGAAATTGAAACGTACCGGCTGCCGGGATCATCCAATGGGATTGCGGAAACAAACTGAGCGCTTGACTGAAAGGGACTTGGAACAGGAGCTGGGAAATAAACCGCAACCGGTAAACTCATTCCTGGGGTTAACAAATTTAAAGGAGCAAACGCAGTTTGACTGGTGATGGAATCCGCATTTTCATCTGCGATATTCACATTCACGCTGACACTTTCAAACACCTCACCGGAATTATTCTCGACCGCCATAAAACACCAGATTCCACCATCCAACACTTCCTGGCAATTCAAATTGCGCAGCGGCATTTGAATAGGTGTTGGTACCGGAGTTTGATTGGCTGGAGGTAATGTTTCGTAAGGGATGAGAAGTTTGGTACCAACACTCATTGCCCGTACGTTAACATCTTCATTTAATTTAATTAATTCATCCAATGAAACACCATATATCCAGGCGATTCCGCCCAGGGTTTCTCCTTTTTTTACTTCATGGATCCTTGGTGTCGGTGTTGGTGAGGGCAGTAAAGTTGCCGTACTCACAACCGTCGTGTTTTGCGGAGCGGTAGGGGTTGAAACAATCGTTTTGGTAGCGGTACGAGATGGCTGCCCCTGACCAGTTGGAGTTAATTCCAACTGGGTTACCCCACCACAAGCCGTTAAGATCAACATCATGCTGATAAATAATATGCTAATTAAATAAGTTTTTATTTTCATAAGGCGATTATACCTTGAAGCGGGAGAACATAAAAATAGGTGCCCCACAAGGATTGTATTTTTTGTTACCAATCTAAAAAACGGAATGGCGGAAATATAGAGAAAAAAGAATTGTTCTTTTCTTAATCTCTGCAATTCTGTATTTCTGTGCAACTCTTTCATGGAAAGGTAAACGAAAAAATCACATTACCGATTTGTTATGAAGGATAACTTGTCGTGTTAACGGGGCTGTGCTAAACTCTAGGAATGAGCCAAAATGAGGAGAAAATTTTCCAGGAAGCTTTAATCGCCGTACAAAACGGTGAAAACAAACGCGCGAAAGATTTGTTAACGCGCTTGTTAAGGCTTAATCAAAAAAATGCCGATTATTGGCTCTGGATGAGTGCGGTGGTCGATAATTTAAAAGAGCAGCGCTACTGCCTGAATCAGGTATTACAGCTTGACCCCCAAAATAAAATGGCCAGACAGGGTTTGGCCATCCTGGGTGATCTTCCCCCGGATGAAAATGGCATCATTCCTTTTGATTCACAAAAAAGAAACTGGAAAATGCCAGATTTACCCGGTTTGGAAGAAAACAAAGTCCGGTTGCCGGTAGCAAAAATGGTTGCCGCATTGGTAGCTTTTATTGTTGTTGTGGCGTTAATCATCACAGCGCTTAATTCCACCCGCTTGTGGTTGTTCCGCAACCGGAATGTAGCCCAGTTAGGTACAGCCCAACCTACGCCCACTTTCCCGCTTGTAAACACGGCTACCCAAACACCCACCCCGGATTACGAAGGTCCGCCCCCACCCTGGGCAGCCATCAATGCAACCTACACCCCTACCCCCGTCTACGTTTATACCCCTCACCCCATCATTGAAGCATACAGCATTGCTTTACGGGCTTATCAAAATGGTGAGTGGGAAAAAGCAATCGATTATTTTGAACAATCGATTGAAAGCGAACCCACTTTTCCCGATTTACCCTATTATCTGGGGGAAACATATCGCAGTATGGGGTCAATTCCCGAAGCGGAAAGTGCCTATCGCCAGGCTTTATTGGTTGATCCCGATTTTGCACCGGCTTATGTTTCCCAAGCGATTCTCGATGCAGCACAAGGCGAACTTGCTTCGGCTGCGGAAAGATTAAACCAAGCCATTAAATTGGATAAAAACTACGGTCAGGCTTATCTGGAACTGGCAAAAATCCAGATTCAACAAGACCAAATCGAGAATGCTGAAGAAAATTTGGTGTTGGCAGAAAAATATTTACCTAATTCCCCTGAGATTTCAATTGTTTTGGGACAAGCTGCCCTGGCACAAGATGATTTTCGTTCTGCCATTCGTTATGCTGAACAGGCAGCGGAACGTGACCTGACCAACTTGATGGCTTACCGCCTGTTAGGAGAAGCAATGCAGGCGAACGGCCAGGTCAAAGAATCACTGGACCCGTTATATATCTATGTAACTTATAATGAAGAAGAAGATCCCCAGGCCCTTGCCTGGTTGGCCAGCGCATACGCTGCCAACAATATGACAAAACAAGCACTGGAAATTTTTGATGAAGTCATCGCGCAAGACAAATGGCAGGTCGAAGTCTACCTCCAACGTGGTCAAATTTACCTCAACCAAAACAAGTTGGATGCCGCAGTAGATGATTTTGACATGGCTTTTACCATTCAACCCGATTCATTTGAAACCTGTATGTTGTATGGAATGGCTTTATTAACAGCGGAATTTCCGGGTGACGCCTACGAACAAATCAGCAAATGCCAGAAAAATGCAGACGATGACCGCCAGCTAGCACAGATGTATTTTTACCGCGCGCTTGCCCTGGAAGCACTTCAAAACAAAGTCGCCGTACGGGATTGGGAACGAATGTTATCTTTGGATGAAACCATGATAAAACCGGAATGGCAGGCAACAGCTCAGTTTTATCTTAACCAACATTACACGCCCACCCCAACCCTGACCAAAACACCACGTCCTACCCGCACCCCTAACGAATAAGAGAATATTATGCAACGTTTCCACACAATTTTGTTGGTTAAACGACACCGCTTAAGAAGAAATTTCAAAAAAAACAAACAAAAATCCTCACTGAAGAACAGCGCTTATTTTTTTACCGCCTTAATATTGATCGCCGTTTTAGCTTTACCCGTTGTCGCTGGTGTTATTTATACCCGCATTAGTCAGGACCTCCCGCCAGTAGAGTGGCTCGGACTTTACTTAAACAAAGAAACGGGTATCTTTTTATCACCAACCGAAATCCTGGATCGGGATGAACAAACCGTTCTTTATCAACTAGGAAATTATGGTATTGATCGCAGGTTTCTCTCCATTGATCCCAATCAGGAAGAATTTTTCAGTCCTTATTTGGTGCAGTTAACAGTCGCCAGTATCGAACCGGATTTTTGGAGCAGCGCCGGATACCACGGAAACTGGTTTAAAAATGATGCGCCGGTTACTATAGCCGAAACGTTGGTTTCCCGTCTTTTATTATGGCAGGAAGAAGCGGATTGGAACACCAGCCTTCGTATGCGGCTTTTGGCGGCACAGGTCACCAACCGCTACGGAAGATCACAAGTGTTGGAATGGTTCTTAAATAGCAGCGCTTACGGCCACAATACGATTGGTGCAGATAGTGCTGCCCGCCTATATTTAAATAAACCAGCCAGTGAACTTAACCTTGCCGAAGCCGCTTTGCTGGTTGCTACCGCTCAAAAACCAGCCATTAATCCATTGGATGCTCCTCAAGCTGCTTTAGAGAATCAGAAAGAATTTCTGGAAGCGCTTCATCAGAAAAAAGTTATCAGCACGGAAGATTACCAAACCGCACGGAATACGGAAATCTTAATCAACACCCCGCCGCCGCCTTTTCCACAGACGGCAAAAGCTTTTAGTCAATTGGTTCTTAACCGCCTCTACCGCGATTATGGATTTGAGCGGGTTGAATTGGGCGGATTAAGGGTCATTTCCACGTTAGACATAAACAAACAAAACGCGCTCGTCTGCACCACCCGTCTCCAATTAGAACGGTTAAAAGGGCAAGAAACAAAAATCACCAACTGCCCGCCCGCCAATTTGTTAACGACCATAACCAGCATCCAGCCAAACCTGCCGGAAACCCTTCAAGCCAGTGCCATTATCATGGCCCCAGAAACCGGTCAGGTATTAGCCTATTTGGGAGATGATAACGGTGTGCAGGAATCAGGCTACACGCAGCGTCACCAGGCGGCTTCTTTGTTGACACCGCTTTTATCCGTGAATGCCTTTGCCCGTGGATTTAATCCCGCCTCCCAGGTGTGGGATATTCCAGCCAGTTTACCCCTTGATCTACAATCCTTCAAACAACCCATCGATACCTACCAAGGTCCACTGCGGTTACGTGTTGCAATTATGAATGACTTGTTGGCTCCGCTCAGCCAGTTATATGAGCAGCTTGGGGCGGATATCATCTGGCAAACCGCATCCTCCTTTGGTTTAGGTGATCAGGCTTTGGAAGCACCCAATCAAATCTTTTATCATCAAAACACGGCCAGCCTGATCGAAATTGCCCAGCTTTACAATACCTTCGCTTCCCTTGGTACCCGTTATGGCGTTCGCTCTGCGGAAACTGGCATTATTGAACCGGTTTTATACCAACGGGTTGAAACGACAGATGGCCAGGTTCTTTTCACTTTGAAAGAGCCGGATTCCGCCTCAATTGTCAGCCCACAGCTGGCTTACCTGACCCACGATATTTTGCAAGATGAATTTACCCGCCGCTCAGCTTATGGTTATCCCAATCTGCTCGAAATTGGCCGGCCAACCGGTGCCAAATACGGCATTAATTACGAAAAAAATGAAGTGTGGAGTGTCGGTTATACGCCGGATTACACCACCGTGGTTTGGGTTGGGCTCCCTTCCTCGCAAGACGTGCCCACCTTGGTAACAAAATCCGCCGGTGCCATCTGGCATGCGGTCATGCAGTGGTTACACAAAGACCTGCCGGTTCGGGAATGGCAGCAGCCGATTGGTATCAGTGAAGCACGAGTGTGTACCCTTTCAGGGATGTTACCTACCAAGGAATGCCCTAACACGATCACCGAAAAATTTATCGACGGCAACCAACCCGTCAGTTACGATACCCTATTCCGTACCTATGCCATCAATCGTGAAACCGGCTTATTAGCAACCGTATTTACACCGCCGGAAATGGTGGAAGAACGTACCTTTATGATTATTCCCGAAAATGCGGTGGAATGGGCTTCCGCCGCGGATATTCCTAAACCACCGAAAAATTACGATTCGATTCAAGCCAAATCGCCCTCCGATACCGTTGCCATCACAAATCCGGATTCTTACCAGTATGTCAGTGGAATCGTACCGATTCGAGGCACAGCCAATGGACAAGATTTTCAAAGTTTTCAGGTTCAAAGCGGCGCCGGTTTGTATCCTTTAACCTGGCTGCAAGTGGGAGAAGAACAAAACACACCAAAACAAAAATCACTCCTGACAAACTGGGATACCACCCTCTTGAAAGACGGACTATATGCCTTACGATTACAGGTAGTGCGAAAAAATCTTCAAATTGAAAACCATACCATTCAGGTCACGGTAGATAACAGCCCTCCAACCATTGCAGTTCTATACCCGCTGGAAGACAGTTCGATTTCAGCAGAATTAAATGGCCAGATTACCCTTCAGGCAGATGTATTGGATCAAATGGGTATTCAAGAAATCGCCTGGTATGTGGATGGACAATTAATTGGAAAACAGACCCAAATGCCGTATAGTTATCCTGTAAGTCTACAAACCGGAAAACACACGCTGAAAATTACTGCCACAGATCTGGCAGGAAACAGCAGCACATCCACCGAAATAAACTTCACAATAAATTAAATTTTCCCGGTACGTTTATTTATAAGGAGGAAATATGAAAACCAAATTAACCTGGTATGGTCATGCCACACTTGGACTGGAAACAGCCGGATATAAACTTTTAATCGACCCATTCTTCAGCGGAAATCCTGCGGCAGCGGTCAACGCCGATCAGGTCGAAGCAGATTATATTCTTATTACCCATGGTCATGGTGATCATGTGGGTGACACCATCAAAATTGCAGAACGCACGGGTGCAATGGCGATTTCCAATTTTGAAATCGCGGCATGGTTGGATGGTCAAGGTGTCAAAAAAACCCACGGCCAACATCTGGGCGGCGGATTTAACCACCCCTTCGGTTACCTGAAATTAACCCTGGCCCTGCATGGTTCTGCCCTGCCTGATGGCAGTTACGGCGGTAACCCGGCCGGATTTTTGCTAACCACCAAAGATGATTTAAAGATTTATATTGCCGGGGATACCGGTTTGTTCGGGGATATGCAGTTAATTGGTGATGAGGGTATCGACCTGGCTGTCCTCCCGATTGGGGATAATTTTACAATGGGACCGGATGATGCCTTACGGGCGGTGAAGTTAATCCGACCCAAACACGTCATCCCAATTCATTTTAACACTTGGGATCTGATCAGCCAGGATCCAAAAGCCTGGGCGAACCGGGTTGAAAAAGAGACCCAAACTAAGGTACATGTCATCAAACCAGGTGAAAGTTTTACGTTGGAATAAATTGGGTCCAAAGTCCGGCATTGATTAGTTAATCTTCAAATCGTATCTCTAACCATCTAGTAATATCACACACGGAAGTACGGAAGCACAGAAAAAATAATTTCGTTTTTCTCTCTTCTCCGTATCTCTGTACATCTGTGTGCGAATAATCCTCCCGTTGGGAAGGTTCTTTACATGATACCTTCCCATTTCACCAACGGGAGGTGCCGTGCGCCAATCGGGTATCTTGAGGTCTGTTCTTTTATATTACACAAAACCTGTTACAAATTCGTGAATCTCCCCTGAAAAATATATAAGCTTTGTATAAGGATAAAGAAGTTGATAGGTTTTGCCAGATTCTTCTTTGTAAAATTACGACTATACAATACTGAAAAAGGATTCGCGGAGACTGCATGCAAAAATCAACCCAGGAAAATAAACCCATTAAATTCTATAACCTGAGTGTGGAAGAAAGACGATCCTGGCTGGCCAAAGAAAAACAAATCGAACCAGCTCTTTTGGATATCTTAAGCGGTGAAAATGGCCTAACTGCCGAACAGGCCGACCACATGATTGAAAATGTGATTGGTACCTTTGCCCTCCCACTCGGCCTGGCCCAAAATTTCATCATCAATGGGCGTGAAGTGCTCATTCCCATGGTTATTGAAGAACCATCCGTTGTTGCCGGCGCCTCCTTTATGGCAAAGTTAGCAGCAGCCAGCGGCGGTTTTACCGCCCACACCACCACCCCGGAAATGATCGCCCAGATTCAAGTGCTGGACACCGCCGAAATCCAGACCGCCCGTTTCAAACTGCTCGAAAATCGGGAAAAACTGCTCGAAATGGCCGCCACCGTGGACCCGGTCTTACAAAAATTAGGCGGCGGTCCGCGTGATCTGCAAGTTCGGCTCATCGAAGATTCTCCCATTGGGTCCTTTTTGGTGATCCACCTCATCTTTGACGTACGGGATGCGATGGGCGCCAATGCGGTTAATACCGCCGCAGAACGCCTGGCACCCGAAATCGAAGCCATCAGCGGCGGGCGTGTGCATTTACGCATCCTTTCCAACCTGGCAGACCGGCGTTTAGCCCGTGCCCGCGCCACCTTCACCCTCGAACAGCTCGCATTTGGCGAATACAGCGGGGAAGAAGTGCGTGACGGCATCATTGAAGCCTGGGCCTTTGCCGCCTCCGACCCCTACCGAGCCGCAACCCACAATAAAGGCATCATGAACGGCATTGACCCGGTTGTGATCGCCACCGGCAACGATTGGCGTGCCGTGGAAGCCGGTGCCCATGCCTATGCCGCTCGCAGCGGAAAATATACCAGCCTGACCACCTGGGCCAAAGACGAAAAGGGTAACCTGGTCGGCACATTGGAAATGCCAATGACGGTTGGTATTGTGGGTGGCGCAACCCGTGTTCACCCGGCAGCCAAAGCTGCCCTGCAATTAATGAATGTAAAAACTGCCAGTGACTTGGCCGAAATCATCGTTTCGGTAGGTTTAGCGCAAAATCTGGCCGCCTTACGTGCCCTGGCAACCGAAGGCATCCAACGCGGGCACATGACCTTACACGCCCGCCAGGTAGCCATTGCCGCCGGTGCGGAAGGGGAAGAAATTACCAAACTGGCCGTTAAGCTGGCTTCAGAAAAAAACGTGCGGATTGACCGCGCATCCGAAATTTTGGCGAATTGGAGAAAACAATAAAGAATGGAAACGAATCCTGCTTTAAATTCAATTTTATTAAAATCAAAACTGCCGGTTGGCATTATTGGATACGGGGTTTATATCCCCCGCTACCGTTTACCTGCGGTGGAAGTAGCCCGCATCTGGAAAGACGGTGACACATCCGGTTTACCGATTAAAGAAAAAGCCGTGCCCGGCTTGGATGAAGATACCATCTCCATTTCAATTGAGGCCTCTCGCAACGCTCTCAAACGAGCCCTGATTGACCCAACCGACTTACGTGCCGTGTGGGTTGGCTCGGAGTCCCACCCCTATGCTGTCAAACCTTCTTCAACCATCGTCGCGGAAGCGATTGGCTGCTCACCCCACGTTCAGGCTGGTGATTGGGAATTCGCCTGTAAAGCCGGGACCGAAGCCATGGTTGCCGCCATGGGGCTGGTTGGTTCCGGCATGGCACGGTATGCCCTCGCCATTGGTGCGGATACCGCCCAGGGACGCCCTGGTGATGCGCTTGAATATACAGCTGCCGCTGGTGGTGCTGCTTATATTCTCGGACCGGGAGAAGAATCCCTGGCCGTCATCAACGCCACCTTTTCGTATGTTACCGATACACCCGATTTCTGGCGCCGCCCCAAACAATCCTACCCCGAACACGGGCAGCGCTTTACCGGCGACCCGGCTTATTTTAAACACATCACGGAAGCAGGCAGTCACATGATGAAAGAAATGGGCACCCAACCAAGCGATTATCAATATGCCATTTTCCATCAGCCCAATACCAAATTCCCCCAGCGGGTAGCCGCCCAGCTTGGTTTTTCCAAAGAACAGATCAAAACCGGCTTATTATGCCCGGTGATTGGTAATACCTATGCCGGGGCCGCCGTGGTTGGTTTGACGGCTGTTCTGGACGAAGCCAAACCCGGTGACCGTATCCTAATGGTCTCGTTTGGTTCCGGCGCCGGATCGGACGCGATGGACATCACCGTCACCGATAAAATTCTCGAACGGCAGGGAAACGCCACCAAAACAACAGATTATATCGCCCGCCGCACCGAAATCGACTATGCCACCTATTCCCGCTTACGCGGAAAACTGGCCCTGACCTAAGGAGACCCTATGCGTGACGTTGTGATTGCAGGCATCGGGCAAACCCCGGTAGGAGAACAATGGGAGCTTTCGTTAAGAAATAGTTCCGCCCTGGCCATTCAGGCTGCGCGGAAAGATGCAGGTGGTTTAAAACCGGAAAGTATGTATGTCGGTAATTTATTGGCCCCAGTAGCCTCCCACCAGGCCAATTTGGGTGCCTTGCTGACCGATAACACCAACCTGGAAGGGATCGAAGCCTACAGCGTGGAAGCCGGAGAAGCTTCATCAGCGGCTGCCTTCCGGATGGCGTACCTGGCGGTAGCTTCCGGTTGGGTGGATGTTGCCATGGCAGTAGGTGTGGAAAAATATACCGACCGTGCCGGGCAAGATCAGGACGATCCCATTTATCAGATACTGGACTACGATTATGAATACGTGCAGGGCTTAACCCCGCTCAGCCAGGCTGGTTTGCTCTTTCAGCGGTATCTGCACGAAAATCCCAGCGCACAGCGGGATGCCTTTGGGGCATTTCCCCTGATCGCCCATGAAAACGCAGTCCATAACCCAAATGCCATGTTCCGCAAGGCCCTGCGCCCTGAGATGTACATGAAAGCAGGGATGGTATCTGAACCCTTAAATATGTTTGATGTCGCACCCTATGCGGATGGAGCCGCTGCAATTTTACTGACCACACCTGACATCGCCAAAGACCTGCCCCATTCCCTGGTGCGGGTGATTGGCTCCGATACCGCCATCGATACCCTGGCGGTCCATGACCGGCCCGATCCATTGGCTTTCCGTGCGGCAGGAATTTCTTTGGAACAAGCCTGCCATCAGGCGGGTATTTTACCCAGTGATGTTGACTTTTTTGAACTGCACGATGCCTTTTCCATTTATGCCGTGCTCTCGCTGGAAGCGGCCGGTTTCGCCCCGCGCGGTGAAGGCTGGAAATTAGCCCTGGGTAACACCCTCACCCGTCATGGAGATTTGCCCATCTCCACCATGGGTGGATTAAAAGCACGCGGCTTTCCTTTGGGTGCCACCGGTGCTTATCAGATCGTGGAAGCCGTTTTGCAATTACGCGGTCAGGCTGGGGAAAACCAGATACCCAATGCCCGGCTCGGTTTGGTGCAAAGTTTGGGTGGTCCGGCTTCAACAGCGGTCACCCATGTGCTTGAAAAAATGGCTTAAACCGATTAATTTTGTCTGATTTATAGCTTTTGATAGTTTTTTGATAGTTCCTGATAGATTCATAAAGGTAGACTTGGAACAGTACGAAAATTAAAGGAGTGATCAAATGGAAGTTCCGCGCCATTGGCGATTAAAAAAACAACGATATGCACTGGTTGGTGAAGTTTGCCCACATTGTGATTCAAAAATCTTTCCCCCGCGAGATGTCTGCCCATACTGCGGCGGCGAAGCCAAAACCCAATTTGCCTTCAGCGGTAGAGGCCAGGTTTATTCCTTTACCAAAATGACCAGTGCCCCCACCGGGTTTGAACAGGCTGCCCCCTACACCATGGCTCTTGTCCAACTGGAAGAAGGCCCCGTTGTCACCGCCCAACTGACCGACATCGGCGACCAATCGATTGAAATCGGTATGCCCGTCGAAATGGTGACCCGCAAATTACGCACAGACGAAGCCGAACGCGGCATGATTGTGTATGGGTATAAGTTCCGGCCTGTGATGGGATAACTATATTTATTAAAAATGAAACGCTCTCCGTGTTGGAGGGCGTTTTTTATTTTCCTCTCTCATTTTCAAAAATCAGAAAATAAGGGCTTCCTGCAGGAATGACAAAGGAATAAGTTTTAAGATAAGACAGAACCTCAGGTTAATGAATGCTGCCCAGAAAATCCAATAACAGTTTAACAAAAGTCTCTGGCTGCTCATAGCTGGGAACATGTCCACTTGATGGAATAATAATTTTTTGAGCATCGGGAATCCGTTTGACCATTTCATCAGCAGCGCGTTGTACTTCAGGGTGGTCTAGCACTCCGGTTATAACCAATGTTGGACAGTTTACCGACTCCAATCGAGTAATGGCAGTCGGGTCAAGCGGATTGACCGGCTGTACATCCGCGATAAAAAATGTGCTTTGCGATACGGGAATACGATTCATCTCCAATGCCTTTTTACGTAACGTCGAGTCAACCTGTTCCGGATCTCGCGTTTCGCCATCCAACCATATTCGGATTTGAAGTTCATTCGAGTGATCGATATCCCCTTTTTGCATCGCATCGAACATTTCAAACATGTAACGCGGGGGCTCTCCGCGTAATTCAAAGCCGCTCGGGGTGGCGCCAACCAGGGTCAATGATTTGAAGCGATGGGGCTGTTCAAGGGCCAGGTCAAGGCTGATCTGTCCGCCATTGGAACATCCAAGCAAATGCGCATCGGTTACTTCGAGATGATTGAGTAGTTTCCCCAAATCTTCGCGGCGGTTAAGTGGGCCTGTCGCCGGGCTGGATTGTCCAAAACCAAGCATATCGTATCGAATCACGCAGAAATGTTTAATCAGCGGCTCCCAGATGGCATCGAACATTCTGCTGTCGAGGAATGCCGCATGTGACAGAACAAGTGGTTTTCCTTTGCCTGCCATCTCGTAGTACAACTGCCCGTCCTCCAATTTTAAATAACCTTTTTTTGTCTGTATCATTTCGTTCTCCTATTGTTTTCTGATATATAATGATGATACAAACCATTGGGTGACATCTTGTGTCACCCAAGATTGAGGAAAAACATGCGAGCAGATCGGCTATTATCCATCATTTTATTATTACAAACACGCGGCAAGATGACTACCAAAACGCTGGCAGAAGAATTGGAGGTCTCGCGTCGAACGATCTTACGTGACATCAACGCTTTATCGTTCTCCGGCGTGCCGATTTACACCGAAGGCGGACATGGCGGCGGAATTGCACTCGTGGAAGAATATCGCACAACGTTAACAGGTTTGAATAAATTCGAAGTGCAAAGTCTGTTTATCGCCAATAACCAAAACGCCCTGCGTGATGTCGGTTTGGGTGATGCAGGGGAACGGCTCTTACTCAAATTATTGGCTGCTTTGCCGAATACACAACATTCCACTGCCGAACATATTCGACAACGTTTGATGATCGACCCAACTTGGTGGTGGCATGAAACTTCCATCTCACCCTTCTGGGAAGATATTCAGAAAGCTGTTTATGAAGACAGGCTCATTGAAGTGGCATATGAGACGTTTGACGGAAAATTAACCCAGCGTCTTTTAGCCCCTTATAGTCTGGTATGCAAATCGAGTGTCTGGTATTTGTTAGCGGAACGGGATAAGGAACTGCGTACTTATCGGGTTACCCGTATCCATTCGGTACGCCTGCTCGACAGGTCGTTTTCTCGCCGCCTCGATTTTGACCTGCCAACCTATTGGCGTACACATGCACAAAACATTGAAAATTTACCGTCCGAGTATAACTGTGTCCTACACATTCACCCTGAGCGGATATCTTTCATTAAATGGCTAATGCCCGGACGTTGGAAACTTATAAAAGAAACAAACGATAAAGAATGGAAAACAATATCTCTGAAAATGGATTCTGAACTCATGGCAAAAATGCTCGTTTTTGGTCTGGCTGGTTTTGTTGAAGTTGTGGAACCTGATGAGTTGAAAAAGGCGGTTGTTACTCAAGCGCGTGAAATATTGGAACAGCTAATTTTATAAGGATGTGTTCATTCAGATCTGAAGAAGTTGTTGCATAAATCAAGAAAAAATTATCAGACAAACGGTTGTTACGGCAAAGACGGCTCTTACTTATAATTGTGAGACGGATTGATCCCACGTGTGCCTGCAGAACTGTTCAGGCGAGCAGAGCCTACGTTTACCCAACAGAGGCTTGTGTGCCGCAGGGGTGTAAAGAATCCTTCGGCACTTCCCTCCTCTCAACCAATCATTCTTGATTAATGAAGGGTGTTGACGTATTATTTTATATGAACTCATCTTTGCCCTAACCGTTGATCTAAAATGAGAGACTTACTTAAATGAACAGCATGAGGAGTCTCAAAATGCTTGAAAAATTCTATTTCGCCTTAGGTCTTGTAAATAGTAGTTTTCTGATTTTCATCTTTCTGATTCGCAAAAATCATCTTGATCTTTTGCAAAGATTCGGATGGGTATATTTTTTATTAGCAATTCCAGCAATTTATGCCATTTTTCTTGTCCAAAAGGAACATGAAACATCCCGATATACCATCTTTTTAGGAATTTTTCTGGCATTTCTGGCGATCGAAGCGCTTTATGACTGGATCTTGAAAATTCCCTTCCGAGCGACAATGGATTGGAAACTATTAACACCCTATGTGGCGCTCTATATGTCGATGAACTATGGGTTTGTGGTTATGACGTGGAAGTATTATTCTGTGCCAAAAGGGATAATTCTGCTTGTCCTCTTTATTATCCAAATCATTACGAATATAGTCACACATTCTTAATTCACAATCGAAAGAATTACTAACAAAACCTGAAGTTTTTTGAAGTTTAAAATCACCCAACCCGGTATCTACTCGACAAGTCGGACTCTGTGCGACGTATAGGCTTCTATCTCCCTCCTTCCCTAAACTGCTCCCAGACATTGTCCGCGCCAGCCCATAGTCAGAGACCACAATTCGTTGGCTCGCCTGGCTAATCGTATAAAAAGGAGATGAAAATGAAAAAAAATCAATTGCCAACACATAAATGGGTTGAGCGAATCATTTTGGCCTTGCTGTTCGTTGGGATCGGTGGGGTAATTATGATTGTATTCAAACCTTGGGGAAAACAGTATATAACTGATCCGGTTAATAATTACCTGTGGAGACTCGGCATCAGCTTTTTTCTCCTCATTTCTGCCCTGTTGGTTCGCAGAAGTAAGCGTTTTGAAAAGTTTTGGCAACTTCTTTTTACCATGTTTATCTTAACCACTGCGCTCTCGTTGGATTGGGTTTTTGGTAAATTCCTTTACAACAGCTTAAATCTGAGTGATGCCAAACCAATTGGATGGATGGTTGAAAAACTACATGAAGTGGTTCTGATTGTGTGTGTGATCATCGTTTTTAATAAACTGGCGGGCAACTCCCTGGGTTCAATCTACATCCAGAAGGGAAATCTCAAATTGGGTTTGCTCATTGGAGGCATCGCTTTCCTTGTCTCAGTTGCGGGTTCCATCCCAACGGCAGAATTGCTTTTTAATGGAAATAACCTAACAGCTGCCAGGGTCCTCCCTTGGGTGCCATGGATATTAATTATCGTGCTGGCAAATGGCACCCTTGAAGAATTACTCTTCCGGGGTTTGTTCTTGCGTAAATTGGAACCGTTCTTCGGCAAGTTCCTCTCGAATCTATTAGTCGCCATCGTCTTTACCGTGCTGCACAAAGGATCGAGCTATACGTCAAATGAATACATTTTCCTTATCATCCTCACGCCACTTGCGCTGGTTATGGGATGGATTATGCAAAAAACGGACAGCGTGTGGGGTTCGATCTTGTTTCATGCCGGGATTGATATTCCTGTATTTCTGGGCATATTCTCGAATCTTTAGTAAACAACGCTGCGCGAAACCTATAAGGGCAAAAAAACGCTCTTCTGTGTTGAAGGGCGTTTTTATTGGTATGTCCAATTTGAAAATTTTAATATTCAGGTGCCATCACCCCAAAAACAAAACCTGCTATTTATTAAACCACAACCCGCTCACTTGATGAGGTTCGTCCATTCGGAAGGTTACCCGTACCACGACATCGTTTTCCTTTTCGAACTGGGCAACGTAATTTACCGAATAAAAATCATCAACCTGCACCACACTACCGACCTCACGGGAGAGGTAAAGACCCAGCTTTTCGTCACGGTCTTTTTTTAAGGCATCAAACTGCGCCTGGGGCATAGCAGCCAGCATCTCCGCATCAAAATCCTGCGAAAAAGCAGCGTAATCGTTATTGTTCATACCGGTTAAAAGTGTATCGGTTTTGGCTTCACTGAATGCCAAAACAGCGTCTTTGTCGGCGCCGGTCAGTTCGGTTTGTTTTGGACCGCAGCTTACCAGAAGCAGGGAGAGCAAAACAGTCAATAAAACTGTGCTAATGGATTTAAATTTCATTTTATTATTTCCTTTCCGTGATGATATAGGGATGGCAGCCGGATAAAACCCAACCATGATGATACGCTCAATTATATAAAAATAAATCCACCGCGGGAAGAGTTAGACACTGGTCAGGCGGTCAGGTGATTGTCCTTCCGGATATTTCGGAAACTGGCGTTCTTGGGGTCACTTGTGTACCGGCAGTTTGATTGCGGATTGTAGAAATGAATCATCATGATGGGGTAAGTAAGTTTGTAAAAATGATAGTTCTCCAGTTTTTGAAGGTTGTTTTTTGTTGTTTACATGTAGATGATTGGTATAATGAATTCAAATGGGGTGACCCAAAAAGAAATTACAGTTCACTTTACGAAACAATTGTGGTGTATCAACATTCCCTAAAATTAATAGTTGGACTGGCTGTAAATCGCGTTTTTCAATTTATACAAAATCAAAACTGGAGAAAAATTTAATGAATCTTGATGTCACTTTAGGTATTCCAGAAAGACTTTTACCCGGATTTTTAGATGGATCTTATGAACGTATAGGTGGGGTTGTACGGGAAAAAGGGTCGAAAAAGGTTGTTGCCTGGCTACGCGAAAATGCAAAAAACCAGGCAGCCTTGTCAGATTCTTCGGTCTTTTCCTCAGCAAACGCTGTGACCAGTAATGTGAGTAATGTGGTCAACAATCTGAGCAATGTAGCCAGCATACTGAATTTAGCAGTTACAACTATGGGCTTTGCTCTCGTTCTAAAACGTTTAGGTTTTATTGAACAACAACTTGAACAAGCCCAGGAAGTTCTCCAAATCATTGATTATAAAATTGACTTGTCTTTTTATGCTAACTTTCGAGCTGCCCTTGATTTGGCTTGTAACGCTTTTTCAATGAGTAATCCCGAAAGCCGGAAAATGAGTGCGATGCAAGCCATAAATCGTTTTTTAGAGGCGGAACATCACTATACCAAACTTGCGGATAAAGAAATTGGTAATGGCAGCCAAGTCGCGGATGAATACCTTGCAACATTGTGTTTGGCTTATGTTACGGAAGCTCGTTGTTACCTGGAAATAGAAGAACTTGATACTGCTCGCCGTCGTCTGCAAGAAGGTGCGACAGCGCTACGATCACGTTTTGAAAAACATGTCAACACATTATTGACTTCTAACCCAGCCGCTTATTTACATCCCAGTTTAAAAGAACAAGTTGGGTTGAAACATTTAACTGAAATTTATCAATGGCTTAATCCCGGTGTAAATGAAAACGATGTCTTTGACATGCAGCGAGAAAATTTATTTATTTTGGCGCAACAACCAGAAGAATGGATTAACTCACTTCCACAAGCTATCCGCATACCGAAAATTGTGAATCAAACGAAAGGATTGAATGAGTTAGCCAAACAATCCAAAAAGTTTATCGGCTCATTACCCGGTAAGATATCGAAAATATCAGGATCGAATACGGGCTCTCAAGAATCGTTAATCCAATCATCAGAAATGGAAATTTATAATAACTTACCGGTAGCGATGGAATTAATGGGATCGATGGTGGAAAATTACAACCGTTTGGCGATGTATGAATCCGAAGTGGAGACGATTCATCGGTTAGGGATGAGTTTTCAAGAGTGGCAGCAATTAGCACCACCGTCTTCTTCTCAAGAAAATGATTCAGAATTAATTTATATTACGGTGTCCGAAGAGTAAAAGTTTGCTCAATTGACCAACATCGGCGACCAACATTCATTTGTACACGACGTATGGAACTGGTGCTTAGCAGCGATCGACACTTACCCACTCACAGGAAACGCAAACCATTGTCACACCCCCTGCATAATAAACTTTATTTATAGGTCCAGTAGCGGAAAAAATCAATGACGAGTAACACGGATTCGGACAAATATAATACTTGCTCGAAATTGTTAGATGAAGGAAAGTACGTCGAAGCAATAAAATTGGCGGAAAACCTATCGAACGACGCGTTCCGTGCTGGAGTACTTATTGATGGTGGATTTGCTTTAAGTGATTCAAGTAAAGTCAAAAAGGGAACAAGAATATTTGAAAATATGTTGCTGGAAAATGAAACTTCAAGCAGTATTATCAAAAGCACTATTTTGTATAATGCTGCAAATGGATATAACTCACTCTACACAATAAAACGCAATAAAGGCAAAGATGTGATTCCCCCAAACGACAATGACTTAAGAATGGCAAAAAAACTTTACCGTCTGTCCATTGAGAATCTGGAAAGCTCAAAACCATCCTTTGCTTCTCAGGTTTGGATAAATTACGGAAATTGTCTTTCCCAACTTGGAAGATTTATTGACGCTATTGAATGCTACGAACATTCCATTCGTATTGACCCGACAAATGGAATGGCAGCGGGTAATCTGGGTATTGAACTTGAACATGCGACACGTATTACAGGACATTACAGGCATGAATATACTGCATTAGCTTATGATTTCCTTAAAAAAGCCATCAGTCCGAAAATGCACTTGCGCTTTGGTTCACAGCAAGCAGTTAGAGATTTTCAATCACGATTGCGGTACCTAAAAAGTTTCATAAATGCTCACGAAGAGCCTATTTTGCCTCCAGAACCCGTTAAGGCCAGTCATGAAAATAAATACCAACAAGCCTACATAGAATTTTGTATCAAAAACGGGCTTTTTCTAAACGCTTGGGCAGGAAATAAGAATTTAACGCCAGAAATAAGTGACGATATTTCATTTGGTGGTATCACAACAGCCATTGACAATAACCATCTAGTACCTGAACTATTAAGAATTCTCAATGAAATAAAGGAATCTTATACAACAGCGCGTTATTTATACTTCCTATCTCAGAACAAATCTGAAGTTTTAGACAATGTATCGCAAACTGCAATTTACTTTGATAACTTTGATTATTCAATTAATGGTGTATATACAGGCTTGTGTAAAACTGCTTATTCGCGAGCCTTTGACATTTTAGACAAAGTCGCTAGGGTAGTGAATACCTATTTTGGAATTGGAAAGCGAGAAAGCACTTTCTGGAATATCTTTGCAGAAAAACAATCGCAGGGAGAAACTCACGAAATCCGCTTTATTGCAAGGCAAACTGTATGTGATACTAAAAACCCCAGTTTATTTGCACTCTCGGATTTGTGTATTGACTATTTTGAAAACGCCAAAGTAGATTTTAAAACTATTGACACCCGAAGAAATAGAATCACCCATGATTATCTTAATGTCAAATTGTTCTTAACAAAGGACGATAAAAAAGAATCTGTGATTAGCTTAGATGAACTTGAGCAACAAACAAAAGCAGTTTTATTACTTGCCAAGTATGCTGTTTTATATATTGTCAGTGCTGTAAATATTGCTGAAAAAGAAAAAGAAAAATCCAATGACCATGTTATCCCGATAATTTATGACAGTAAATTTGGCGAAACTTTCTTGGGTTAAAATAGCAATGGTCTTTCAAGACAAATACAGGCTAACAAACCGTTCACTTGGCGTGTGGGATTGCCATTTCGGAGCACACATCAATTTCAGACATTCACACACACTTTCGTCAAGATCAATCCATCAGATTCGACATTCCACCCAGCGTCTTGCTTTGCGAACCCCATCCGTTGTGCAACCGAATGAACTTCCACTTAGTAAATTCAATAACAAATTAGGGAAATAAAATGGACAAAAAGATAGCAGGTACCAAAATTAAGAATGGGTTAAAGATTTTGTTCTGGTTAGGTTTATTTGTTTTTTTTGTCTATTCGTTTCAAAAAATTATCAACTTAGAATCTTTAACAAATCCAGTTCGGCAGAAAGGTTTTGTTCATGTATTAACAGCATTATCCAAACCGAATCTTTTTGATCCAGAGATCACCAGTGTTGTGGCTGCGTACATGTGGGGAACCGTTCAGATGGCATTTCTTGCCACCACAATCAGTATGATTTTTGCCATCCCAATTACTTACTTGAGTGCTCGACCTTTTTCAATTTCGGGACATGGATTTAATCTCCTTTTGCAGCCTATTCTTGCAGGAATACGTTCTGTTCATCCGGTAATTATCACAATCCCCACAGTCGTTATCGTTGGTATTGGACCCACTGCGGGTGTACTGGCGCTTACCCTATATTCAACAGCGGTCTTAATTGGAATTTTTTCAGACTATGCGAAACAGCACATGACCTTAAACTGGACTATACTTTTTAAGGTGCACTTTCCGGCCTTGGCCTTTAAACAATTTCCTGTAAACATTCTGATTTCCACTTTACTTGGCATCGTGGGTGGTGGCGGGATTGGGTTTCTTCTTCATCAATATTTTAACCTTTTAAATTACAACGATGTCAGCGTCGTACTATTAGCTTATATAATAGTAATTGGTAGTATCGACATATTAAGTCGTTATGTTTGGCGTAAAATTCAAAACCATAGGGAGTATCTTCCGTCCAGTCCAAAAAATGAGATTGCCCATTAAATGCCATCGAACAAAACTCATAACGGGCTAGTGCAAACTTTACCTGTTTTTTAAAGGGTTTTAACTTTTTTAGTCTTTTTACTTTTATTTACTGAAACCTTATAAGCTCTACCTGATCTTATTAATATTTATACTGAATGGGAGGAATACTTGAGAAAACTATCCGATCAATTTATGGAAGACCTTAATAATCCCGAAGGAAAACTTCACCCGATCTTAACCCGTGTTAAAAAAGACCACACCTTAATGCTGGCCATTCGAGAAAATTTCATCAATATATATTATCGTGGTGGGAACATTCTTAATATCAGGGAAAACAACAAAGGTTTTTATCAAACTTCATTTGATGAAAACTACAATCAATCCGTTCTCCTTATGCCTGATTCGCCAACTCAGATTAACCACCAGGACGATTCGAAAAATTGGGTTGATTCATTCCCATTTCGTAAAAACATGATGGATGAATACTTCTCAACCTATGGCAAGGCCGAGCGGGAGTTTCAACAGTTAATCGCACGGGAGAATAACAATTCCACAATTTCAAATGAAAGTGAATATTTCGTCGCAGACATTGAAGTTACAGAATCTGATGCTCGATTTGATATGATCGCTATCCGCTGGTTAGCATCCCATCGTCAAAGCGGCAGTAATTGTAAAGCCGCCTTAATTGAGGTGAAATATGGTGACGGGGCTCTTGGGGGTAAAGCTGGCTTGCTGAAACATTTACAAGATATGGAAAAATTGATCTCAAATAAAGAGCGTTACTCCGATTTATTACAAACCATGGAAAGCCAGTTTAATCAACTGGATGAACTTGGGTTGTTGAAATTTAACAAGGGCACCAGCAAAACCAAGGTCAAACTGAATCCCGGTGAAAAACCCGAAGTGATTTTTATCCTGGCCAACCACAATCCGCGCAGTACGAAATTAAAAACGATGCTTGGTAATCCTGATATAAAAAAATATGCCCAATCACAGCTGTTTGATCTTAAATTTTTCGTAGCAAGTTTTGCCGGTTATGGAATGCACGCAAAATGTATGCTTCCTTTAAATGAATTTCTGGAATTATTGTAAGGTGCTAGTTATAAATTTTTTTACCGCAAATTTGGTCGTAAATCAGTTAAAGGAATTTTTTCAAGGGTTGGTTGAATCATTTCGCTAACCTGTTTTCTTAAATGATCTATAATTATTGAAATATTTTCGCTTTATACAGCCAAACGACTGTATAAAATAACCAATCAGGATTTTATATAGATGGCTGGATATAACATAGTTGGGTGCTTCGGTATCAATGCATGTCAGAAAGCCGGCCTATCGAAATAAAAATCACAAGGAGACACAATGACTGAGCATCTTGACCCAGCATTACTCGCGCCAATCGAAAAGGTCGCGCGTTTCATAGAGACTGGAGATAAATCTCTGCTTTCTGCCTTTGCTAAAAAGGGTGTCGTAATTATCGAAAATTTTCCGCCGCATCTCTTTGAAGGAGATGACGCTGTGGAGCGTTGGTCACAGAAAATTTTGTCATGGCATGAACCACCCAGTGATCTCGTGCTCAAACACAAATTTGGAACCGTTCAAGACCTTAGAGTGGGTGATGGTCTTGCCTTTTTATCCCTGGCCACGCATTGGACGATCTCAGAAGATGGTGATCGTTTTGAAGAAGATGGTGGATGGGCATTTGTGCTGGTGCAGGAAGATGGTGAGTGGCGGGTACGTTCCTATGGATGGGCTGTCACGAATATAGAAGATTAGCAGGTACTAGTGTGCTTCGCCGGTTTCGAAAAAGTTGTATTCTCTTCTTGACGCAATAGAATATATGTTTTATTATCTTGCAAAGGAGATTAACCATGCGTACCGAAACTGAAATACTAGAGCAGTTCTTCGATGCGATCAATCGTTTTGACAAGCAGGCCATAACCAAGGATTTTGATCCGCAGATTGTGCGTATTGAGCCTGATGGCTTCTCAACCGCAGGCACGTATCGTGGTATCGCGGAAGTCCAAGAAAACATCACCAAAGGACGCGGGACCTGGGCTGAAGGAACCTGCCAGCCTGAGAAGTTCTTGATCAACGGAGACAAAGTCGTTGTGTACCTCCATGCTTGGGTCCGATTAGAGGGCTCGACGGAATGGAGTGGCGGACGATTTGCTGACGGCTTCGTTTTTCGCAATGGCAAGATCACCCAATATCGCACCTTTTGGGAACGGGCCGACGCCCTCAGGTGGGCTGGTATCGAAGATGATTCCACCATGGATTCGGCCTAACCCCACGCTAAGCCAACCCACCTTTGGCTGTTAAATTAAAACACGCCTAACAGAGCCTGCATTAGCGGTGTGGGAATGCCGCTTTGTAGGCGAAAAGGATCCATGCCCGCCAACACGCAGGTACTCTAACGGGTGTAAACGAACGCAAACAGTTGGACGTTTGAGTTCAGTGTTTTCGGATTAAAAAGAAAACGAAGGAGTTAAGAAACAATGAATACTTATGTAATCCTTTTACGCGGCATCAATGTCGGCGGCAAAAACACAGTCCCAATGGCAGGTTTGAGAAAATGCCTGGAAGAAGAAGGATTTTCCAATGTTTCGACGTATATTGCCAGTGGTAATGTAATCTTAAAATCCGACAAAGATGCCAACGATGTAAAAACCCAGATTGAAGGGGTTTTACCTGAAAACTTCAAACTGGATGATGGGTTCGTCAAAGTTTTGGTGTTAACTGACAAGCAATTCCAAGCCATCATTGATAACAAACCAAAAGGCTTTGGTGAGCATCCCGAAAAGTATCACAGCGACGTAATCTTTCTGATGGGTATTGATTCGGCTCAGGCTATGCTTGCATTCAGTCCTCGGGAGGGAGTCGACCACGTCTGGGCAGGAAATGGCGTAATCTACTCACAACGTCTCAGTGCCCAACGCACCAAAAGTCGTCTTAATAAAATTATGGAATCACCATTCTATAAATCCATGACGATCCGCAACTGGAATACAACAACGAAATTACTAGAAATACTTAGGAAAATGGACACGTAGGCTTTGAATATTGGCATAGTTTCATTCAGTTATCGTTTCGGTGGGATCAAAAAGGCCACACAAAGCGTGCCCCTGACGTGTGGGACTATCGCTTTATGGTGTGCGACACGCTTCGCGGTCAGGCATTTCGCGAAGCGCGGCTCTGAGTTTTCCTGTTCCCGCGTGTGCCTGCGGCATTGTGCAAGATAGCAGTGTCCACGTCACGCCTTCCCATACGCAGGTTACCTAAATGAAACATTCTTCCACATTGGAAGTTGTGCATCAACTACAAAACCTTTCTTTTGTTAGGCTGTACGCTTTAATCTCTGCATTTTATGAACCCGTATATTGATTATGCAGGGCTTGATCACCACTAACCAAGGTTTACCTATAGGCTAAAAAAGAATAACCAATCTTGATAACGACAATTGTAAAGAAAGAAGGAACGAGTGATAAAAATCCCAATCGAGACAAAACGTTATGTGATACGCCGGTTTGAAAAAAGTGACCTGCCGGGGTTTTTGAGTTTCATGTTAAATGAGGAATCCACGAAATACCTGATGTTCGAGGAAGATCAAAAAACAGAAAGTGGGGCAAGGGTACTTTTTGATTATGTGCGCGGCGTTTACGATTCCAATGAGCCGGTTCATTCTTATGCCGTCGCTGAAAAAGAAAATAATCAATACATGGGTTCGTGTGGGTATGCACCCTACGACGACGGAATCGTTGAATGTTACTACAGCGTTAATCAGGATGAAACCGGAAGAGGCATCGCTACGGAAGTTTTATCCGCTTTGGTCAAATTATTATCCTCGAAAGTGGAAGTCCGTGCCTACTGCCATCCGGAAAACGCAGCGGCTCATGCCGTTGCAAAAAAATCCGGATTTAAACCAAGAGGGATCCAGTATCACAAAAATTTTGGAAGTTCTGGCGAGTTCTTTGTTTTTGAACAGAACAGCTAACCAGACACCCCCTGCCATTACCGACAATGAGGGGAAATATTTTAATAATTAAGAATAATTTCGGTTGGAATTTTCCAATTTCCCTTCTCCCAAAATTGGAAAAGGGTTAGGGATGAGGGTATTAATGTTTTTTTGATCACTGGTTTTCCATGTTATATTTATTCAATATAGACTTTATAGATAAACAAAGGAATAATAAGATGGAACCGAAAAAACGTTATGAGACGCTTGACCCAGAAAACTGGGATGAGATGCGGGCACTTGCACACCGCATGGTGGATGATGCGATTACTTATCTAAAAACAATCCGTGAACGCCCGGTCTGGCAGCAAATCCCGGATGAAATAGCCGCCCGATTTGATGAACCAGCGCCGCTTGAGCCAGTTGGTCCAGATGCAGTATATCAAGAATTTTCAGAAACCATCCTTCCCTATCCAATGGGAAACACCCACCCGCGCTTTTGGGGATGGTATATGGGCGCCGGAACTGTCTTAGGTGCACTTGCCGATTTTTTGGCATCGATCATGAATCCAAATCTTGCCGGCGGTAATCACGTTGCAAATCTAGTCGAAGATCAAGTAATTAATTGGATAAAAGAGATACTCAGCTTTCCAAAAGACTCCAGCGGATTGCTGGTAGGCGGCGGATCGATGGCTAATTTCGTGGGTATTGCAGTAGCCAGAAATGTCAAAGCCGGATTCGATGTTCGGGAATTGGGGATGCAGGCATCGCCGCAGAAATTAACCGTTTACGCTTCCAATGAAGTACACAGCTCCAATCAAAAAGCTGTTGAATTGTTAGGGTTGGGAAATGCCAGTCTGCGGAAAATCCCGGTGAACGATGATTACGCCATTAACCTGGATTTATTACAACAAAACATCACGTCAGACCGTGAAGCAGGATATCGTCCGATCTGTGTGATTGGCACTGCGGGCACGACCAATACGGGCGCAATTGACGACTTGAGCGCATTAGCTGATTTATGCCTGCGTGAAGACCTTTGGTTCCATGTGGATGGTGCAATTGGAGCAGTGGGGATTCTTGCAGAAAATGTGAGGCCGAAACTTAATGGCATTGAACGAGCAGACTCAGTCGGGCTTGATCTTCATAAATGGATGCACATTCCCTTTGAAGCTGGCTGCATTATTGTACGCTCTGAAAAATATCATCGCGGCACATTTTCGCTTACTCCTGAATATCTGGCACATGAAACCCGCGGATTGGCCGCCGGGCATATCTGGTTCAGCGATTATGGGCTGGAACTCTCGCGTCAATTCCGCGCACTTAAGGTATGGATGTCAATCAAAGAGCATGGATTGGATCGGTTTGGCCGGATGATCGCACGGAACGTAAACCAGGCGTTTTATTTTGGTCAATTGGTTGAAAAAGAACCAAACATGGAATTAACAGCCCCAATCGGTATGGACATTGTCTGCTTCCGCTTCAACCCAGGCGAGCGGAACGATGATAGCCTCAACAAGATCAACAAAGAGATCTTAATGCGGCTGCATGAACAGGGAATTGCAGCACCGTCCTACACAACCCTCAATCAACGCTACTGTTTGAGAATTGCAATCGCAAATCACCGCAGTACACAGGATGACTTTGACTTACTGGCAAAAGAAGTCGTACGGATCGGGAATGAAATAACCGAATCTGGAGGATTGATTTAAATTAATAGAAAGGCGAGTCTATAAGTTCCCTGAGTGAACCTACGGGTAAAATTAGTCAAATTTAAGACCCTTCGTTTTTTAGGCTGTACGGTTTAATCTCTGCATTTTAAGAACCCGTATAATAATTATGCAGGCCTTGATCACTAATCTTTGGGCTTGAAAGGAATAAACGATGCTGGTTAAGTATTTAAAAACGTTCCTCTGGATCGCGGCAGTCGTAACCCTGGTCATTATTATTTTGGGTTCAATGATTGTACGGGATATCCTGCCAACCTGGGTTATGCTAATCGTTAATCCGCCGTTTGGAATCATCTATGTTTGGACGGAATCACTCTGGATGGGTGAAGGTTATTTAATTGGAGAAAATGCGGTTTCGTTCTGGCAGTGGGGAGCCTTTAGTTTGCAGATCGTTTTGTACTTTGGGATTTGGTTCGTTTGGGATCGTTATCGTCGAAAGTCAAAAGAAACATTGTGAGCAGTTGGAATAATGAATAATATGAAAATTGTTTCCTTAACGCCGGATCATAAAAATCTCGTTCAACAAGCCGCACAAATTCTCGTGGAAGCATTTACCCTCTGTTCCCCCAAAGCCTGGCCTTCTTTGGAAGATGGTTTAGTCGAAGTGCGCAAAATGCTCACAAATGACCGCATCCTGCGGGCTGTTTTGGACTCAGAAGGGAATGTGACGGGTTGGATTGGCGGTATCCCCCAGTATGATGGAAATGTCTGGGAATTACACCCTTTGGCTGTGAAACCGGATCAACAAGGGATAGGGATTGGCCGCCGATTGGTATTGGATTTTGAAGAACAGGTGCGGCAACGAGGAGGTCTCACTATCACGCTCGGTACCGATGACGAAAATGATAGAACTTCCTTATCAAATGTTGATCTCTATCATGACACCTGGAAGAAGATTAATGAAATCAGGAATTTAAACCGGCACCCTTATGAATTTTATCAAAAATTGGGTTATACCATTACAGGGGTTTTGCCCGACGCCAACGGGATGGGCAAACCCGATATTTTGATGGCGAAGCGTATTAAACCATCAGAGGGGTGACTACCGCAAGGTGTGGACAGTGAAATGTATCGGCCAGGTCAAAATGCTATAATGGCAAAATATTTTTCGGAATGTGTGTCTGCCAGTATTTTCTGATGAAACTGATTCAACCCAAGTCAATCGTCCTTGCGTTAACTGAAGCTGGGGATGTATTGCCCAGAAAAACGCAAGGATAACCGTGAACCAACTTCTTTTTACCAAACTCTTCATCCCAAAACCACGCCCCGAGCTGGTACCACGCACTCGTTTGTTAAAGCAGCTGAACGATGGTATCCAGCGAAAATTGACCCTGATTTCAGCCCCGGCCGGTTTTGGAAAAACAACGTTGATCAGTGAATGGGTGGAAAAATATGATCACCCGGTCGCCTGGCTCTCTTTAGAAAATGAAGACAGCAGCCTGACCCGTTTTTTAACCTATCTGGTAACCGCAATACAAACGATCTTGCCTGATGTGGGGAAAGACGTACTTTCTGATCTCCAATCACCGCAGCCACCGTTAACGGAGTCGATCTTGACGGCACTGCTTAACCAAATCGCTGAACCTCAGGATGATTTTTACCTGGTGCTTGACGACTATCACGTCATTGAATCAAAGCCGGTTGATGAAACGATCTCCTTTTTAATCGAGCACCTTCCGCCCCATATGCATCTGATCATTACAACCAGAGAAGATCCCAATTTACCGTTAGCCCGGTACCGAGTCCGGGGGCAATTATCAGAGATTCGTGTTGCCGACCTGCGTTTTACGAATTCTGAAACGGCTCATTTTTTTAACGAAATGATGGGGTTAACCCTTACAGAAAAAGATATTGCTGCGCTGGAAAGACGGACGGAGGGATGGATCGCGGGTTTGCAGTTAGCAGCCATCTCATTACAAGGCGAAGATGACACGTCCCGTTTTATTGAATCCTTCACCGGCAGCCATCATTTTGTGCTGGATTATCTGGTTGAAGAAGTTTTACAAAAGCAGTCCGAAAAGATACAGTCTTTTCTTTTACAAACCAGCATCCTAGACCGCCTATGCGGTTCCCTGTGTGATGCGGTTTTAGGTGACCCATCAGTTTCCGGGCAGGAAACCCTGGCTTATCTTGAATGTGCCAACCTGTTCATCACCCCCCTGGATAACAAACGTCAGTGGTACCGTTATCATCACCTTTTTGCTGATTTGCTCCGCCAACGTTTGTATGAAAAATCCACAAAAGAAGTGGGAAGCGCTTTGGACGTTACTGAATTACATATCCGCGCCAGCCAATGGTATGAGGAAAACGGCCTGGAAATTGAAGCCTTTGAACACGCAGCTGCGGCCAATGACCTGGAACGCGCCGAACGGTTAATGGAAGGGAAAGGAATGCCGCTTCAATATCGAGGTGCGATGGTTCCGGTGATGAATTGGTTAGAATCACTGCCAGCGGATTTGATGGATTCGCGCCCTTCTTTATGGGTAGCGTATGCATCAACACTGACAATGATCGGGAAACAGGTAAATAAAATCGAAGAAATAGTACAGTCTGCTGAAAACGCGCTGCAAACGAATGAACCAGACGAAAAAAACCGCGATCTATTGGGTCAGGTGGCCGCTATCCGGGCCATGATCGCAATCCCACAAAACCAGGTGGAAACAATCATCTCCCAGGCAAACCGTGCTCTACAGTATCTCAGTCCGGAGAATTTATCGGTTCGCACATCAACCATGTGGTCGCTGGGTTACGCTTACCAGCTTCAAGGCAATCGGACCGAGGCTGCTGAGGCACACCAGGAAGCATTATCGATCAGCCTCAAAAGCGGCAACACAATGATTTCTCTCGCTGCATTAACTTCGTTGGGACAAATCAATTTTTCTGATAACAAACTGAATCAAGCTGAAGAATATTATAAAAAAGTACTGCAGCTGGCTGGTGATCCCCCGCTGCCGGTTGCCTGTGAATCTCATTTTGGGTTGGCACAAATATACTATCAGTGGAACGATCTGGAAACCGCTCAAAAACATGGGGATTTAAGCTCACAGCTGGCAAAAAAACTGGAAAATGTCGACACCCCGGTTAAGTGTGAATTAGTATTTGCTCAAATAAATCTGGCCCGCAAAGATATAAATGCTGCTTTGGAAAATTTAAATACTGCCGAACGTTTGATTCAAAGCTTTCATTTTTCACATCTACTTCCTGATGTGATCACGATCCGCATGTTGATTTTACTTAATCAAGGGAACATATCAAAAGCCGCTGAACTGGTAAATGAACATAATCTTCCCCTCAGTCAGGCACGGGTCAATTTGGCCCGCGGTGATGCCACTTCTGCCCTGGAAATATTGACATCCTATCGCCAGGAGATGGAGCACAAAGGCTGGTTGGACGAACAGTTAAAGGTTATCATTCTACTAGCCTTGACTCAACAAAGCTTGGGAAATGAGGATCAGGCTCTCAAACTATTGGAAGAAGCGTTAAACCTGGCGGAACCAGGCGGTCTCATTTGTATCTTTGTTAACGAAGGCTCCCCAATGGTTAACCTGCTGACCAAAGCCGCAGCACAAGGGATGAACCCCATCTATATCAGCAAAATTCTGGCAGCCTTTAACGCGCAAGATAACATGGACGGTAAAACATCCCAGTCGATTTTATTACCCCTCAATGAGTCACTGAGTGAACGCGAACTCGAAATCCTGCAGTTGATCGCGCAGGGGCTTTCAAATCGCGAAATCAGCAAGCGGCTCTTCCTTGCGCTGAATACCATCAAAGGTTATAACCAGAAAATTTTCGGAAAATTACAGGTGCAAAGGCGCACAGAAGCGGTGGCTAAAGCACGCGAACTGAACCTGTTGTAAGCAGGTCCACTTTTGGATATAATTTTCCTCCATTTTCCAAAACCTCAAAGCTGGGCAGAACCATAAAACCGAGATTTTTGGGTTAAGTAGTAGGGTGGGTTGGTTTGCGATGTGAAGGGTTGTATTGGATTAAAAATTTACTTTGACTTTTATCAAAGCGCAAACAACCCACCTATAAAAACATCAAAAAAAATTCACCTGCCTTAAATTAGAAAAACTTTGTAACAATCGAATGTTTAAATGGGCTAACCAGAGGAAACCACCCCG
>PABH01000027.1 GCA_002702705.1 Anaerolineaceae bacterium | reverse complement strand
GTACTACTGTGGATGGTACTCGGTTCTGGAGTGACACAGTTAACCACTGCATAGTCCCGGGCTGTGACACAGCACAGATCACGGTCAGTGGACCGCTGCCGGTAACCGTGCGGGACAGTGATGGAACACCACTGGTTAACCTTCCGGTGTATGCTTTTAACGGGAGTACCTATGTTAATGTATCCGCCATCACCGATGCCAACGGGCAGGTCTTTCTGACCCTGGTGGATGGAAACTATCGTTTCCAGACTGAGGTAAACGGTATTCAGTTCTGTGACAGCAACTATAAAATGTCCAACTTGACCACAATAAAATGTCCTTTTTGGGTATTTATTTCTTCCATTAATAATACATTTTGACGTGTTTTATTAATAAAAACCACAATAAAATGTCCGTGTGTAAAAAAAATTGCCATAAAGTGACCGTGTGTAAAAATGGATTTTAAATAAAAAAGCCAATAATTGGTTATAAATTGGTTTGGTTTTTGGTTGAACTTCGAATGCAATTCTTATGATCAGTTAAAAATTAACATTTTGCTTGAAAAGAGTTAATTAAAAGAATTCCCAAAACACTGTGTAAGAAACTAAAAAATTATGCGATTTTTATCGGAAGTATACCTGGTACAGGTCTCGTTCCAGAAGCGGGTCTCAGAGAGGTTGATTGCAAATTGATACACACCGTCATTCAAGGTAAAGAGTACGGCTCCATTTTCATCGGTCAGGTCATCATTGGTTTGCAGGATGCCATCTTTGTACAGTTCCACCGTGATCCCTTCAAAATCACTTTAGGGATTGGGTGGTGGATGGAAAACGCCACCATTGATAAGTGAATATCTCCATAAATTCGGATTGGTAGGATCCATGTTTGCTTTTGCTGTGCTGTTCTCCATTTGTGAATGTCCTGCTGATCGTGCTTGAACTACTATGGATACCTCTCGATTGGTAACAATCGCCGATGCGTATCATTTGCTAGAGTGCTATACTCTGTCATCTCCTGCTGGGAAAATATAAAGGTGAGAGGTAAGTAATGAAATCAATTGGCTCTATGATAATTAATGGACTGCTTGTTTTGTTTATACTTATGAGTTCTATACCGGCGCTTGCTCAAAGCAGCGATAATCTATTGGCTTCGGATATTTCCGCCCTTGAAGATATTGCATCGTTTGAAAAAAGCAGCGTACTCTCTGGCAGCGTAACTGATGGTGACGGCCAGGGGGTCTCCGGGGTTACCGTTTGGATTGTGTCGAAAATGGAGATGGTGTACCTGCCTTTAGTTATAGATCCATCATCTAGAAGCACAGCACGCGATACATCCTCAAATCAACTCGACATCCCGAATGAGTTTTCTTTTTCTTCTCAAACTGATGCCTTCGGGAATTATTTCTTCTCCTCTTTGCCTGACGGCACATTTACTGTATATGCTGAATTGAATAATGTTGTATTTACACCTAATTCAAAATCTGTTTCCGTTCCTACTTCTACCCCCTGTAATTTTCAGGTAACAATCAGAACTCCTGTTGTTGATCCTAGCGCAGATATAATCACTGAAGCAACAAATCAATACTTGGAATCTGTTTCAGAAGATGGTGTTACTTTCGCCTTTTCTCAAACAACCACTCAGATCCAATCGATTCTTCCTGGAGATATTATCGTTAGCGGTGTTAGCGATCGTTCTCCTGCTGGTTATTTGCGGAGAGTTGTGGCCGTAGATTCTGAGGCTGGCAAGGTGGTTCTTGTAACCGAGCCTGCCGTTTTAGAAGATTTTATTGAAGATGGTTCAGTTTTTGTTCAAGAGACGTTAACACCAGCTGACATTATTTCTACAGACACTTATCAGGGTATCGATTTTCAATACGCCCCTGATGCAAAAGGGACTACTTTTTCTTATATCGTTAATGATCTCGTTCTTGTTGATCTCTATGGAGATTCTATGACAGAGAATGACCAGATTAAGCTAGAAGGTAAAGTCGATTTTGATCTAGGTCTTGATATATGGGTAGACATTGAAAATAATATTCTGAATAATATTACCTTTGCAGGGCGTGTCGAAACAGATAATAAGCTTGAGGTTTATTCGGAATTGGAGTTGGCCGGGTTTGATGAAGAATGGATAATAGCTTCTCATACCTTTTCCCCAATCACTATTTTCGTTAGTGCTGCCCCGGTCGTGTTTCTTCCTCGCTTGGATGTTGTTGTTGGTGCAGATGGTAGTATCAATGTAGGCTGGTCTACGAGTGTTCCCCAAGAATTAAAAATGCGGGCAGGTGTTGAATACTTAGGCTCTTCCGGATGGCACCCTATCGGTGAGTTTTCTAGCGAGTTTACGAAAGAAGAACCCCAGGCTATGCTAGAAGCGACTTTAAAGGCTATTATGGGCTGCTCCTAAATGTGTATATGTATGGAATTGCAGGCCCTTATATTAAAGTTACCCCTTACCTTGAGTTAGAAGCAAACCCGCTTGATGATCCGTGGTTAACATTGTCTGCTGGTGTAGATGTTCCTGCTGGATTTTCCGTAGTGGAAGGGTTTAAACGATTGGGAAACCGTTTTATGCTGGAATTGGAGGATTTTGAGTGTATCTCTGTCCAAACCAAAACGGTACTCTTGGAGCAATTTAAACCGAATAATCCTCCTTATGAAGCAAGCCGGCCTATTCCAGCAAATGGTATGACTCTGCATAGAATTGATCCTGTAATTTCCTGGGTAAGCGGCGATCCTGATGGATATCTTGTTTCGTATGATATATACTTTGAGCCCGGTGATAGCAGCCCGGATATTCTCGTAGGGGAATATCAAGCAGATCCTTTTTATGGTCCGGGATATTTACTTCCAAATACTACCTATTATTGGCAGATTAATGTCAGGGATATCGGCGGCTTGGAAAGTATTGGTACTGTTTGGAGTTTTACTACAGGAGAAAATCTCGTTATAAACCCAGGAGAAGCTCTAGAAACATTAACCAGGGATGATTTACTCCAAAATCTTGATCAATTACCACAAAATGAGGAAATTCGCCTTGCCAGACGTGCAAAAAGAATGGCAAGGTATGAAGAGGTTATTAATTTGTTTCAAGAAGGGATGGGAATCCGAGAAATATACCGCCACTTGGGAGTGAGTCGCAAGACAGTTCGTCCATACTTAGATTCCGATGGTTTTCCAGAAATTGCTTGCAGGCCAAAACGCAAAAGGATACTTGATTCCTATAAACCCTATTTGCAGAGTAGATGGGAAGATGGAAATTATAAAGCTATGCAATTATGGCAAGAAATTCAGGCACAAGGTTTTACAGGCGCCTATCAAACAATGATTTTATACATACGTGAATTAAGAAAACCAATTTCCCCAGCATCCAAAGCAAAAACACAAAAAAACCGAAACTCGTTTCGTGTTCCGATCCCCACAAAAAAAACAATTGTCCGCTACTAAAGTGTCTTTTATGTTGATTCGTCAGTCTGAGGAACTTGAAAAAGAGCAGAAAAATATTGTGGAGAAAATACTACAAGAATGCTCTGAAGTTAAAGTTGCTTATGACCTGACACAATTGTTTTTCCAAATGTTTCGAGACCGTCGACCGGAACAATTGAATAGTTGGCTTTTGAAAGCATCTTCCAGCACTTTGCCTGAGTTTCGGAATTTTGCTAAGGGTATCAAATATGATCTGGATGCCATAAATGCTGCCTTGAACTTCGAATGGAGTAATGGGCAGACTGAAGGACAAGTCAATCGATTGTAAGTGATCAAGCGTCAGATGTACGGACGGGCAAATTTCGACCTACTTCGTCAACGAGTTTTACATCCGCCATGATCATTTCACATACTTTGCGGGAGAACCCTTTTTCATTATTAATTAACAGAAACTGTCAGTTGTATTTTTTGTTTATTTATGGTATTGTCATTACAGATTAACAGAATAATTGACACAAAGCTTTTATTGGTGGGACATATTGTGTATTGTTTTTAGTAAAAACTTATTTCTGAAAATAAAAAACTATTATTAATTATTGGATTTATTGAGTATTAGAAATATTTATAAATCCAATAATGAGGTGGAAAATGACAGTTTTGGTTAATGCTTTAGTATAGAAGGAATTATTATGCCCTCAGACAGAAGGCGTCTATTTGTTTCTGCGTCTGGAGAAAAACAAGTGAGCATAGATTCGGCAAAAAAGTTGTTTCAATTATCAAAAAATATTGGAGTAACTGTACTAAGTCAAAGTGTTTTTTATACAGAATTAGCTAAAACCCCACACTTAAAGCTAAGTAAATTTTTTCAAAAACTCGAAGAGACTTTAAAAATGAAATCATCTGGGGTTTCGTTTTATGTAGGAGGACATAATTCAAGTTCATTTGTGGGTGAATTGTATTCATGTACCATAACTGGTGAAATATATTTGCAAAGAACAACAGAAGATGCAGGTATGATTTTGGGGTTCAGAGGGGAGTTTATTATTTTAAGGAGGTTTTCATAAGACCAGTATCTGTTTTTTAAGATCATTTGTGTCAATTTATTGAAAGGAAAAAAATGTTTAAATTACCACAGGAACAAACAATAAGTCTGGAGGAACTGAATGAAGTTCTCCAAAAAAAAGTAGATCCAAATTTGGTTATAGACCCACCCGTTTCGTATTCCGCTTGTGGTTGTGGGTGTACGACGGATTATTATGTTACATGTGCAACATTGTGCTATTTAGCATGCTCTGATCTTTGTGCAGAATCTTGTGCAAATGATTGTATGCTTATTTGTAACTACACTTGCATTGGTTCTTGCAAAGGATTTGATTATTAGAGTAAAGCGATAATGGTGGGTAATGTAGATATATTAAGACATTACCCACCTAGCTGTGGAGAATTGTATGCCTATTAAAAACTTGTTCGATGAAACAAGAACTGTTGAGCGAAGAAGATCTGTAATGCTCACAGTAACTGAAGCATGTAATTTGCGTTGTAAGTATTGCTATGAAGCATTCAAGCCGCAACGTAACATGTCTTTTCAAATTGCGCAAGAAACCATTAATCGATTTATGAAAATGGATGACGGTTTTGATTTTGTGGAGTTTGATTTTTTTGGAGGGGAACCGCTATTAAATTTTAAGTTAATTCGAGATTTAGTAGACTGGTTTCATACTCAAAGATGGAATAAACGGCATGTTTTTTATATTGGAACTAATGGGACTATATTAACTGATGAAATTAAAAATTGGTTAGTTAAATACAGAGGATGTGTTTTTGTTGGGGTAAGTTTAGATGGTAATAAAGAGGCACATGATATTAATAGAAGTAATTCATATGACAAACTCCAAGAAAACTTGCCTTTCTTTTTGAAATATTGGGGCGATCAACCAATGAAAATGACCATAGGCGCTGAAACAATCCACCTTGTTGCTGATAGCATTATTGCGATGGAGGAATCTAAATATTTTTTCTCCACAAATATTGTTTTTGAAGATATTTGGGGAGATGAGATGGAGAAAAAAAGATTGCTTAATATATACGCACAACAGCTAGCCCAATTAATAAATTACTATTGCGAACACCCCAATTTGTTTCCAGTATCCATTTTAGATCGCAAGCCAGAACATATTGCTTTTGCAACACAAAACCCCAATTTTAAAATTGGGTATGATACTAATTGTGTGCGTTATTGTGGTGCAGGACATGAAATGATTATGATAGATGTAGATGGCAATGAATTTCCTTGTCATCGGTTTTCAACTTGGGTGACAGGGAAATTAGCGCCAGAAATCGGGGAATTAAAAGCTAATCAACAAAAAGCTTGGAAGCCCGATAAATGTGCTTCATGTTTTTTGGTGAATATGTGTCCAACATGTGCTGGCTTTAACTGGCAATCAAATAATGATTCTGGGGTTCGATCTACATTTCATTGTGAATCTTATAAATTAGAAGTGGCCGCATCAGCAAAACTCACAGGATTGCGATTGGCAAATGAAGAAGAAAAAATCAAAGCAGAAAATGATCCAAAAATTATCCGTTTATATACACAAAAAATAGCAGGTATTATGTATATAAATGAAAATTTGGATCTAAGCTTTTTGAGCTAAATGTTTAATTCTATTTTTAAGTCAACAAAGTTAATAATTTCTACTAACGTTAAGTATGGAGTTATTCTTTGTGTAATAACTTTATTGCAAGGAATAACTCCAGTTTTACAACTTTGGATATCAAAATTTATTATCGATATCATTGCCAATCACCTAATGTTAGACCAAGGAATAGATAAAATATCAAATCTCTATCTCCTGTTTTTTTTACAAATGGGGATATTTATCATAACACCATTACTTACTAATATCCAAACAAGTATTAATTCTTTATTTTGTGAATTACTATCATTTCACATAAAGAAAAATATTTGTGAAAAAGCGACTCGTATAGAATTAAAATATTTTGAGAACTCAGAATTTTATGACATTTTACAAAATGCTAATTCAGAATCTGGTAGTAGACCATTAGGAATAATTTCCCAAGGTTTTTCTATAATTCAAAATGGGATAACATTAGTAGGAACGTATGTAATATTAGCCACTTTAAATCCCTTATTATTAGTAATAATTATTGTTTGTTCAGTCCCCACTTATTATATTAATAGAAAATATGGTAAGAAAAACTTTCATTTACAGAAAAAACGAACTTCTGAAGTAAGACAGCGCTCGTATTTTGGTTCCTTATTAACATCATATTGGCATATTAAGGAAATTAGATTATTTGATTTAGAACAATATTTTTGGAATTTAGTTGAAAAACTATTTCTTAAGTATCATTCTGAAAGTAAAGATCTTTTTTTTCGCACATTTTGGGGAAAAGGTATTTCAATATTATTATCTGAACTTGGGAGAATGATAGTATTAGGGTATATTTTTATCCTTGCTATTAAAAGAATTATCACTGTAGGGGATTTTACTATGTTTTCTGGCGCGATAACGACATCAATATCTCGCACCCAAGCAATTTTTCTAAATTTTGCCAGTCTATACGAAAATTCTTTATTTTTTGATAATTATTTTAAATTTCTCGATTTTCCCGAAAAACAAAAAGAACAAAAAATATGGGATGAGGAAATCAAGGAAATTGAATTTGTTGAAGTCTCCTTTACATATCCCGGAAGTAATAAAAAAATTCTCAATAATGTTAATTTCAAAATTTCTTTAGGCGATAAGGTAGCACTTGTTGGAGAAAATGGAACGGGGAAAACAACTATAATCAAGTTGATCTGTCAATTTTATTCGCCTGATAGTGGGAAAATATTAATTAATGGTCAAGACAGCGCGAACTATCTTTCTGCAACAATTCGTAAAAAAATGTCTGTATTACTTCAAGATTATGGCCATTATCATGCGACCGTAAAAGAAAACATTTTTTATGGAAATATAAATAACCATTGGGAATTTAATCAAATTATATCTTCCATAGAAAAAAGTACAGCTAAGGATTTTATTGATGCTCTTCCAAAAAAGTTTGAAACAATGTTAGGAAAATTATTTGATGAAGGTGTTGAACTTAGTGTAGGTCAATGGCAGAAACTCGCCCTAGCTAGAACCTTTTTTAAAGGAGCATCCACGATTATTCTTGATGAGCCTACGGCTTCTATAGATTTGAGAACGGAAAATGAAATTTTAAATAATATAAAACACCATACTAATGGTATATTAATATTGATATCTCACCGCCAAAGTATTTTTTCAATTGTTAATAAGGTGATCGAAATAAGCCATGGAAGGAGTTTTGTTAAATCAAAAGCAGCATGGGATATAGAAAATCATTGGGTCGAAAGAAAAGGATGATATAAATTATTTATGAGGTTATTATGGCTTTTGTAGATAGTTCCCAAGATATAATAATGTATACGTATCAAAATGTGCAATATATCTGGAGAGTAACAACTTTATGGAGGTTTAGTAATAATAAAACATCAAAATTAATAGAAATCAATCAACTTTCTCGATATCTTGAAGAAGATCGTTGGTTTGGAAATCACACAAAGCCAACATTAGAAAATTTGTTGCTACACTTTGACAGAATATTGAAATCTGACCTTTCTTATCCTTTAATTCTATCTCCTAATGAGGATATATTAGATGGAATTCACCGTGTAGCAAAAGCGATGCTTTTTAAAGAGAAAAAATTAAAAATAATAAAATTGAATGAGTTGCCTCCATCAGATTACGCAAGTATAGAAGAAGTAATTAATAAAAAATTAACACAATGAGAAAATTTATCTTAATAAAACTATTTATAATAATTTTAGCTAGTTCATGCGTACCATTAAATGAAAATAAAATAATTGAATTTCCAAAGATTGACAGGAAGCCTGATCCAGATATATATTACCGGGATGTTTTAACGGCACTGCCTAATTATAGTATTGAAGATGCCATTGCACTCGACCTAAGAGGATATAATCTTTCAGAACTTGATCTTACTAATAGTTTTGATTCTCTTATGGTTGCAAGTTTTGATGACAGAACTATTTGGCCTACTATCAATAAAATGCCAATAAATTTTGATTTCCAAAAAATTATGGCATATGGAAAAAACCCGGGGTTATGCTTACATTCGCTGCATGAATTAGGGTATACAGGAAAAAATATTGGTATAGCGATTATTGATCAAAAATTACTTGTTGATCACCAAGAATATAAAAATCAGCTCAAATTATATGAAGAACAAGGAGGAATTGTGGGTGGACGAAGCACAATGCATGGAACCGCTGTAGCTTCGTTAGCCGTTGGAAAGTCAGTGGGGGTAGCTCCAGAAGCCGATTTATATTACATAGCAACTAGAATGGGGAATGATGGAAGCGTAAATTACATAACAACAGCGATTAAAAGAATTTTAGAAGTAAATAAACAATTACCTCATAATAAGAAGATTCGTGTAATATTAATTCCTGTAGGCTGGAAAATAGACTCGGTTGGCGTGGATGAACTATTGGCCACTATAGAATTGGCAATCTCCAAAGATATATTCATTATTAGTTCAAGTTTAGAAAGTTATTCCCCAGTAAAATTTAATGGGATTGGCAGATACCCATTTGCTGACCCTGATAATTATAAGGTGTACCGTCCCAGTTTTTGGGGAACGAGTATTCTCCAAGAAGAACCACAAATAAATGACAGAATTTTAGTACCAATGGATTCTCGGGTGACGGCTAGTCCTTCTGGAATAGATGAATATGTTTATTATTTCCGTGGATCATGGAGTTGGGCAATGCCTTACCTTGCTGGAATCTATGTGCTAGCAGCGCAAACTAACCCAAAAATTACACCTGAATTATTTTGGAATGTTGCAATGGATACAGGTAGATATAATTACTTGGAATATAATGGAATGACATATGAACTAGGCCCGATAATTGATCCGGTTGCAATTATTTTGAAATTAGATAATCGAAGAAAAGTATATTATTTAAGTCAATTGCGATGTCAATAGTTGAGTATTGTTTACCAGTCATGGGTGGACATTGTTGGAGTGGACCTAATTAAATGGCTCTCCCGCAAATTTAGTGCTTAAGAGGTATCTGAAAACAAAACACGTTGTCGGAGTAAATCAAAGTTAGCACGACCATACATTTTTCTTTTAATCAATTTTAGGCGGGTAACTTGCCCTTCAGTTTGACCATTACTCCATTTTGAATGAACAGCCATAAAAACAGGATCGTGATCACGCTGCAAGCCTTTTGCAAAATTCACTAAATCAATGGTTGAACATTGAAGACAATGTTCGATCCATATATCAAACTTTTCGGATTCATGCTCACGGACCATTTTTTGAAATTGTTGTGCTATTTCATAAGCATTTTCAATTTCCGGATTTTGGATTAGATGTTTCAAAAGTAATTGTTCATAATGGCTAAGCTTTGTGGATTCCTTTACAAGCAACCAGACCAAACGCGTGGGTGCTGGAATGATTACTTGCATTTGAGATTTAGAAAAGGGATTTTGAACATGTTTTTTAGTAGTAGATTTTGCTGGTTTTGTTCGGCGATATTGAACCCAGCGCGAAACTTGTTTGTGGGATCCGATAAATCCTTTTGCTTGAATTTCACGAAAAAGTTGATTAGTATTTTCACAACCCTCATTAAATCGTTGTTGTAAATAGGTAAGATATGGATCGAGGATACTTGATGGTTTCACTTTTGAAACACGTTCAGGAAATGACTTAGCTGCTATGAATCGATATACGGTTGTACGGCTGAGTGATAACTGCTGAGCGATGGTTAGCACAGGTATATTTTTCGATGAAGGTCTTGAATTTTTTGGTACAGTTCATAACGACGTTGTCGTTTTACCTCTTGTAATTTCACTTCAGCAGGAGAATGTTTTCGTGAGTAGTTTTTCTTTGTTTCTGCGTGATATGCTTCCAGTAAATCGTTATGGATTGGTAATGCTTTGATGTTGGTGTAAAAACCGTTTAACATTCGTTCAAGTGCATCTCTCAAATTTTGTAATAAATGCCAACGGTCTGTAATTTGAATTCCATGTGGTAATCCTTCAGAGACGCCTCGTGCATATTCCGTTGATCGATCCCGAGTAACGATTTCTATCTCGGGATGATCTTTCAGCCAGGTCGCAACGGATTGACTGGTTCTATCCGGAAGCAAGTCAATTGGTTTGTGATTTTCCAAGTCGACTAAGATTGTTCCGTATTTGATTCCTTTTCTAAACGCAAAATCATCAATCCCGAGTGCCTTTATTGTTTCTTTCTTTTCTATTGTGTGCTCTCGTATTAATCGTAATAATGTATCCGCACTAACCTTCATATGAAGTTTTTTGGCTAACCTTTCCCCAGCCTCCCCTCCAGATTCAAATGCAATTCCAATGAGGCTTGTTTTAGCCGGTTTGTTTTTCTGCTGAATTTTGTAATCACTTGCGGGTATTCTTCTGAAAAGGTTGAACGAGTACAGTTTTTATTGATACATCGAAGTCTTCGCATACGCAGGATTAAGATGACATTTTTATCACAGATCGGTAAATCTTGTGGTCTTCGAAAATAATAACTGTGAATTCGAGAAGATTGTTGTTGACAAACTGGGCATCTTGCAGAAGTTTGTTCTGTTTGCGCTTCTATAATCTGTGTTCCATTTTGATTAAATGTGTTCATTACCGTGAATCCAACTAATTCGTAAATTTCTTCCACATTTTTTCTCCTACCTTTTTTTATTTTCAAGGTAGGTTACGGATGAATTCACCTCTCAAGCACGAATTTTGCGGGAGAGCCAATTAAATGGACACGGGATTAAGAGATTGATAATTCTGAAACTCGAACCGATCCGGGGAATTATATCCCAGCGTTGAGTGTAACCTAATTTTATTATAAAACCCTTCAATGTAAGCGAAGATATCCTGTCTGGCCTCAGCTCGGGTTTTATAGGTTTGGAAACCAAGCCATTCACATTTGAGTGAACCGAAAAAGCT
>PABH01000026.1 GCA_002702705.1 Anaerolineaceae bacterium | reverse complement strand
TCCATCACAATCAATAACTCTGTTTTGGAAAATAACACCAGCGGTATTTATACCCACCGAGGATCTACGTCTGGATTCGGAACTGCTAATATTGTTGTCAATTCTTCCTCTATTTCAAACAATTCCTCCGATGGTATCTTTAATAATACTCCAGGGTCTCTTTCAATTACGAACAGTGTTATTACAGAAAACGGATCCTACGGAATTCGATTATCTAATTCCTCAAATCCATTAATATCAAATAATAATATTTCTAATAATGTCCTGTATGGTGTTTACGCCTCTGGAACCACTATCTCCGCCCAAAATAACTGGTGGGGATCATCATCCGGACCAGCTCCATTTGGCTCAGGAAATGGCATCAACTACCGCACCTGTTATGATTCGTTAAATGATCGCACCTATATTTGCGAATACTATGTGGATGCGACCCCCTGGTTAGGGCAAACTGAAACCTACGGCACCGATATACCCTACCAGGTCTTTGGCGGAGATCCGGTTAACACAGCTACCGGCAACTACATCTCAAACCAAACCGATCTCTCCATCTCCACCCGCTCTTTCCCCTTACAATTCTCACGCGCGTATAATTCTGCTTATCCCGAAAACAGTGTTATGGGTTATGGATGGACCCATAGTTACAATATCTATATTGTTGAATCATCCATTGATCAATCAGCTACGGTTCATTTTGGGGATGGGCATACGGAAAGATTTACCTGGAATGGGTCAGCTTACCAGCCCCCTGCCGGGGTATATTCCACCCTCGAAAAAATCTCGGATGTATTCCGATTAAGCTTAAAAGATCTTTCCGTTTATAGTTTTGATTCTCTGGATCGTTTGCAGACAATTACCGACCGAAATGGAAATACAACCAGTTTGGGTTATGCCGGGGCAAGCCTCAGCACGATCACCGCACCCGATAACCGCCAGTTGATTTTAACCTATAACGGCAGCGGAAAGGTATCTCAGGTCTCAGATCCCTTATCAAGGACCGTTCAATACGGCTATGATACGGATGGGAATTTGATCACCATTACCAATCCGGATTCTAAGACCAGCACGTTTACCTACGATGCCAACCATCGTTTGTTAACCATGACCGATGCAAACAATCATACTTTTGTAACCAATGTGTACAACAGCGATGGCCGGGTAACGGAGCAGTATGACGCCTATAATAATAAAACAGTCCTGGCTTACGATATTCTCACCCATACTACCACGGTTACCGATCCGCTCAATAACACCACTACCTATTTTTACGATGAAAATTTGCGCCTGATTGGAGAATCAAATGGGTTAGGAAAAACGGAAACGTTTACCTATGATTCCAACAATAACCGTCTCACGGTTACCAACCGCAATCTGCACACCACTAGCTACACGTATGATGATCGGGGCAATGTCCTCACAGTCACCAATCCGCTGAATGGTGTCTCTACTTACACCTACGATGAACAAAACAACATCCTGACCGCCACGGATGCCAATGATCATACCAATACCTTTACCTATGACATCAACGGCAATCGGCTGACATCCACGGATGCGCTCAACCATACCACTACTTTCACCTATTACATTGACAACAATCGTCTGGGGTTACTGCATACCATTACCGACCCACGCACCAATACCATCACCTATGATTACAATACCCAGGGTGATGTCTCCTCAATTACTGACGCAAACCTTCAGACTCAAACCTATACCTACGACCTCGGCGGACGTAAACTGACCTTCACCGATGCCCGCAATCACACCTGGACGTATACCTATGATCCGCTTAACCGCCTCCTTACCGAAACTGATCATCTATCCGGTGTAACAACCTACACCTACGATGATGTCGGAAATCTTATCCAACAGGATGATGCCAATCATCAAGTAACTACCTTTACGTATAATGAAAAGGATCTACTAGTTACGATCACCGATCCGATGGATTATGTCACGACGTATACCTACGACAGCGTTGGGAATAAACTGACGGAAACGGATGCAAATAACCATACCACCACCTTTGGGTATGATGCAACCAACCGCCTGGTTACGATAACCAATGCGCTCAATCAAACCATTACGTACGGTTACGATGATATCGGAAACCAAACCTCGGTTACGGATGCACTTTACCACACCACCACTACGGCCTATGATGAACTTAATCGTCCCATCAGTGTAACAGATCCGCTCACGCATACCACCTCAACCACCTACGACGCAGTCGGGAATATTCTGACGGTCACCGATGCCAACAGTCATACCACCACCTACACTTACACGGCTCTCAACCAGTTGGAGACTGTCACCGATGCCATGAACGGCGTGGTTACTTATACCTATGATGAAGCCGGGAACCGGGTTTCGATGGAAGACGCCAATCTTCATTCCACTACCTATGGTTATGATGAACTAAACCGGTTGATCAACGTCACTGACCCGATCTTACAAGCCACCACCCATACCTATGATTCCAACGGCAATCGGGCTACCACGCTGGATGCGAATGGTCATATCACCACCTACACTTATGATGAACTCAACCGTCTGACCGACATAGATTATGATGATGGTTCCAGTGTTACCTATACCTATGATGCAGTTAGTAACCGGCTGACAATGGTAGATAGCTTGGGAACAACCACCTACACCTACGATGATCTCTACCGGCCGCTCTCGATAACCAGCCCGACCGGCACCACCAGCTACACGTACGATGCCGTCAACCAGCTTACTCTGTCCACCCCGGCTGGCCCCACAAATTATAACTATGATGAGACCAACCGATTGGTAACCGTCACGGATTGGGACAACCAGGTAACCACATACAGCTATGATGCCGCCGGACGCCAGACTGGAATTGTTTACCCGAATGGCATTACCACCACCAATACCTACGACGACGCCGATCGATTAACAAATATCCTCACAACAAATGGCGTAACCTCGCTTTCTTCCATCACCTACACCCTGGATAATGTCGGCAACCGTTTGACCATGGCTGATAACGATGGCACCACCACTTACACTTATGATGCCTTAAATCGTTTGTTGACTGTGTCCTATCCGGTAGGTACACCGACCAATGTCAGTTATACCTATGACCCGATGGGAAACCGGCTCACGCTCACTCAGGATGGCATTGTAACCACCTACGTTTATAACGCTGCCGACCAGCTTCAGAGCACCACCACTGGAGCCACGGTAACCAATTTCACCTGGGATAATAACGGCAATATGCTTACCAAGGGAACTCAAACCTTCACCTGGGATCGCGCCAATCGTCTGGCAGGTTTAACCAATGGTGCAACCACGATGACTTATCGTTATAATGGCGACGGCGCCCGGTTAGGGAAAACCGTGAATGGTATCAATACAGATTATCTCCAGGATATGAGTTCCGGGTTATCAATGGTCGTACGTGAGGTCAGCGGGACATCTACCAGTGATTTTGTTTACGGGTTGGATCTGATCGCTGCCGACGATGGAGACTGGTCTTTTTATCATGCGGATGGTTTAGGCAGTACCCGTTTGTTGACGGACCTTTCCGGGGTGGTTACGGATCAATACAATTATGATGCCTTTGGAGCGGAACGAACTCAGACGGGATCTTCGACACAGGCTTTCACTTACACCGGGGAACAGGTTGATCCGGAAGCCGGGTTGGTTTTCCTCCGAGCCAGGTATTACGATCCGGAGATTGGCAGATTTATTAGTAAGGATAGATTCCCGGGAAATAGCTATTTTTCCCAGTCAATAAATAAATATACTTATGTAAATAATAAACCGATTACCCTTAAAGACCCAACTGGTTTTTTTGGAGTAGAAGCAGGAATAGATTGGTTTATAAAGGCATTAGATATTTTAGGTGGTGACCCACCATCTAGCACATCAATAATTAATGATGCAGTTGGTGATACCTCTAGTACCCTAGGGTATGGTTTTATTTCCACTGGAAGCAAGGGTGTTGGGGCTGTTATTTCTGGTAAAGAAATGGGGAATAAAATAAATAAAATATGGGAAAGCCCGACCGAAAAAGAAAAATTAATTTATCTAGCTAAAAAGTATAATACGACACCTGATGATCCAGCATTAATTGAGTGGGTAAGAATCGGTGGAGATATTGATTATGCTTATGATAAGCGTCCTGAACAGATTATAAATACTGTAGACACAGTATTTGAGGGTGTACCTGGAGGTTTTGGTTTAGGATACAAAATTACAAAAATACCTCAAAAAATAAAAAATATTTGGAATAATTTATTTGGCAACCGGGATAAAAGTGGGCAAATATTAGGAATCCCCGTTGACTATTCTGGAATTAATTATCAAAATTCATCTTGGGGTAAACCTCTGAGCGCAATGAAATGATGTTCTAAGGGAAAAGAGGAATGATTTTTCTTTAAATCTTCTTATTAATGAGAATTAGAGAATTGATGCCCGGCCATTGGCTATAATGTTTTTGCTTTTGTAGATAAGAAAATAAAAACCGCACTTATAGGAGTAGCGTATCCTGCATTCTCAAGTGTAAGCGAAAATTACCATAGAGAAATGATCCAACTTTCCACAGGGATCTATTCAACCCAAAATGAGATATTACTTAAAAGAAAATTCCTCGTAGTGGATTGGGCATATCAACCGGATGGCAGTACCTCTTTTATAAATCCATCCGTAAGAACCGGCTCATTATCTTTTTCATCTCCATACACCCTTTGGAATTCTCCAGGTAACTTCGCCTACGGAATGTCTCAAATCATTGACACATTCCGCACCTGATAAATCGTTAGGAATAGGCTGGGGAGAATACTACCATCAATATGAATCAATCGAGCCTATAATAGGGCATACATATGTTGTTGTTACCCATGATGGAACAACGTATGAAAAATTTTACATTCGGGAAATCCGGAATTTTGATGAGTTTCAAGTTTTCTTACCTACAACGATAAAATAGTTCTTATAAAAAGTACCCGGTTCTTGATTAACACTCAAGAACCGGCTTTTAATAATTAAATATAAAATCACATAGGTCAGTGCAAATCTTTATATGAAAAATGTAGGCTGGTGCAAAATTATTAAAATTCCAGTGCAAATAGGTATACTGAAAACAGGCAAAAAACAGGTCTTCAGTGCGAATAGGTTTGAAATCCTACATTGTTGTAGGAATCCATACCTATTCGCACTAGATAGCATAAAGATCTGCACTGGCGTGCATAAAGATTTGCACTGGAGCGAAAAACCCCTGTTTTTGGTCATTTTTTAATGAGTTTTTAAATTTAAGTGCATTCAATCTGCACTGGCCTACATTTTTTTCTTAATCATCTGATGATAGCGCACACCTATTAGCACCAGCCTACATTTGGCTTAAAAAAATGCAAAGCTATTGGCACCGGCCTACATCCCCTCCTCCCCTTTTTCTCCAAAACCAACGAATTTAACAAATTTAGGGCAAATTAACAGAACAATTGTTCTTTTATGAGCAAAAAATCAATTGTTCAAACAAGTATAATTAGATTTTCCCCGAAATATTCTCTAAAAATACCCCATTTTCAAGAATATTTCGATCGTGTAATATTCATTTTCCAGCAACATAACACACTGGAGATTGACTTCCGTTGCCAAAATTAAACCAATTATTGGGAGTCGTGCCCACCTTTTTTATCGAATGAAACCGGATAATGTATCTGCGTGGTTCCGGGCTTTTGTAATATCCAGCATAAGTCCCCAGAAATATATGGTTGGTTCCATCCCCATCTGCACGGTAGTAAACGATGATTTTATCCATCCCCTCCACCATTTCCGGATCTACAACCCAATTTCCGGATTGCCCCACCCCAGTTTGTTCATCAAAATAAAAATGATCCCCGTGAGTAAATACAACCACAGCAACTTCACTTTTTCCGATAACTTCACTCGCTGTTTGATAAATCTTCATTATGGTTTCCATCCTGTTGTTTTTTAAATTCCAAATAGTTCTCATTAGAGTTTATAAACTTTGATGTGCCTTTCACAGATTCTAATTGAAAATATTCGGTATCAGCGCCCATCATTTTTTCAAATAATCTAGGAAATTTATTTTCTGTCAGAAAAGATTTATAAACATCCAGATTATCCATTATGTCTTCAAAATCAACAGTTCCGTCTTCTTTGACCCCTTTAATGGTGATCGGCTCAATTTGTTTCACCGTTCCTGATGTAATAAAATCACTAAATTCTTTAATTTCTTCTTGCGTGGCATTTTCTATCACTGACCTGCCCCTAATATATGTACAAAACTTTATGATAGTCTGATCTGTGAAAAATGGATAGGTTGACTCATGAGGATTTCTGGTGCCTATGGTCTATACCCAAGTGCCTATGTGGTTTGATAGTATTGTAATGAATATTCCACAATTCAATGATTATTCAGCATCCATGATTGTGTAAAAAATTTCAGTACTCAATAATTCATTTCTCATCTTACCATTTTTTGGCTAATAAACTTTAAATTTTTCAAATTTTTTGATTATGACTGGGTTTGAATTAAGTATGAATACTTAAAACTTTTACCCAATTTTCTATTGCAAACTACGTAGAATTGGGTATAATGATCTTTATGTAGGAGGGTCATCTCATTTGATCCTTTGCATAGATTATTGTTTTATTCGTAGAAGCAAAGCTGTGCAATAGGTAATTGAATAAATCTCACGGAATTGATGGTCAGTACTGGTTGACCTTAATTACTGTTGTGATTCTAATTAAATAAAATCTGCAAACCTAAATGTTTAACATATCGGAGGTTATTCATGCGCTCATTTTTTAATCAATTTGTTAGAATTTTTAATGGATCGGGAAAACGATCAACGATTAATTGGCAAATCATTTCGATCATTAATATCCTGGCAATATTGATTTCAAATATAGGATATATTCCGGAAACAGTGAAAGCAGATTTTAACAACTCTTCTCGTGAAGAGAAACTAGAACGATTAATAGGGTTATCGACTGCAAAAAGTGGAATCGCGAATAAAAAAAGTAGTGTTCCATTTGAAGAATTGGCTCCTGATGCTGCAACATCTTCCTTTGAAATCCTTGGAAATCCCAAGGCTGACGGTACGGAATTTGCCTTATTAAATATAACTGTTTTGGATGCAAACCAGAACCCGGTCCCTGATGTGAAGGTTGTATTGAATATAACTGGAGATGCAGTAAATCAGGAGTTTCTAGCAGACAAAACAAATGAAAGCGGGAAACTAAGCGTAAAGTTAACGAGTACACTCCCCGGGAGAGAATCAATTCGGGTGCTTTTGGTTTTGTCGACCGGAAGTTTGCAATTGTCTAAGACGGGGATTGTCGAATTTTCCGGTGGGATAATTTCCGGAATAATTTATGAGGATAAAAACGGGAATGGTTTTCAAGATTACGACGATATGACACTGCCTGGCATTCAGGTGGTTTTAAAAGACTATTCTGGGGAATTATTATTTTCTACTTTTTCGGATAATAATGGTGTTTATCGTTTTTATTATCTATATGAAGGTCAATATTTATTAAATACACTTTCTTCTGATCAATATGTAACAAACCAAGAGGATTACGAAGTTACGCTTAACGCTTTTGGAATAGTAGACAACATCCATATTGGTTCGAATGCGGTTGGTGTATTTAAAGGAACAGTTTGGAATGACCTAGACCAAGACGGTGTCCTTGAAAGTGAGGAAGATCGTTTGGCCGGGGTCCAAGTTACTGCCAGTGGTAATGTTGAACTGTCCGGAATCACAAATGAAGACGGTGAATATTTAATCAGAGTTCCTGCAGAATTGCCGAACGCCCCCATTAATTATTCGTTTAATGTTGAAGCTTATACCATTCCCAATTCTTCAATCCAATTGTTTAATAATGATTTTGAATTCCAAGGCGGTATTGTTGAGGATGAAAGTTTTTCAGAAACAAATCGTAACCTTGAACAATTGGGATATGTTCTTGCTGAAGAATATTTGCCGTTTAATTATAATTTTGAATTGGGCTCCCTAAACGGTTGGTCAGGAACCGGATGCCGTGTTGTTGAGAATGATTATAATGGGACTTTTTCTGCTTTCCGTCCAGCGGGAAGCACAGCCTCCATAACATCACCGGCTTTTGTCATACCTGAGGTAGCACAAAGCCTGACCTGGTGGTGGAAGAATAACTATCATGATCACACATATTTTTATTTAATAGATGCTGATACGGACCAGACATTAGCAACGATGTATTCTAATGTGGGGACAGGAAATTCATGGAAGAAATATAACTTCAATATTGTTCCTTATATTGGTAAGAATGTTAAGTTCAGAATGGGAAACTGGGATCCTAACCATTGGATTTACCTGGATGATATTCAACTTGAGGTAAATGTACCGGGATGGACAATTAGTGGAAATATGACCAAAACGAGTACAACGAAAGTAGTGAATGGAAGCTACGATGGGACAACCGCATTATACCGGTCATCAGGAACAACAGGGACAGTGACATCACCGGCTTTTGTCATTCCAAGTGAAGCACAAAATTTAACGTGGTGGTGGAAGAATAACTATGGGGATCACACATATTTTTATTTAATAGACGCTGATACGGATCAGGTATTAATAACAATGTTTGCTAATGTGGGGACAGGATATTCATGGTTGAAATACAACTTCAATATTGCTCCTTATATTGGTAAGAATGTTAAGTTCAGAATGGCTAACGGTGATCCTAACCATTGGGTTTATCTGGATGATGTCATGCTTTCTCCATATGAAACTTCAACTTATACTATCACTGCGGAGAATTTACCGGGATATACTTCTTCTACAGAAGATATGGTTAATGCGGATATCACTGGGGGTGAAACAAAAATCATTAATTTTGGAGACTTCACGGTTGATATTCAAAATTCTACAATCCAGCTGTCGACTGATACTATTGTCGCAAATGGTAACGAGCAGGCGAATGTTACTGTAACTTTAAAAGATAGCCTTGGGAATCCAATGCCCGGTTTTATGGTGGGGATTGAAACATCTGGTGAAGGGGTTTCTATTGAGCAAACTATTTTTGAGACGGATGAAAATGGACAAGTTACCGGAAAATTATCCTCACAAACCGCGCAACAAATATCCGTACAGGCTAGATATCTCAATGAGGATGTTGTTTTGCCTGATATTAAGACATTGGCGTTAATAGCTGGACCTTTGGATGTACAGCGTTCTTTGGTCGCTGTTTCACCGGGAAAAATATCTGCTAATAATGTAAATACAAGTGAAATAACCATTCAATTAATAGATCAATTTGATAACCCTATTTCCGGGCATGAAGTAGAAATTATGCATACCGGAAATAATATTACGATGGATATGGAAAATAATGTGTCTGATGAAAATGGGGAAGTGATTGCCCTCATTCATTCGGGTGAAGTGCAGCAAATAACTCTTAATGTAAAAGATTTAACTGCAAACCTGGATTTGCTTACGCAAGTACAATTAGAGATCGTTTCTACGGATCCAAATCAATCTGAAGTCACATCAAATATTACGCAACAGGTTGCTGATGGGCAAAACACAATTGAAGCCATAATTACCTTAAAAACTCTACAAGGGGAAGTGATTGTAAACAAACCAGTTTATTTGTCTTTTTCAGAAGAAGATTCTTTTAATTATGTAAACGGGACTTTGGTTGGTTATGAACCTGTTTTTATTGGAATGACGAATGAAGTCGGACAAGTTTCTTCCTTAATAAGTTCAACAAAGGCAGAGGATAAATTAATTTCAATTTTAGGCGATGACATCCTTATTGATCAGGCACTCAATCTAACATTCTTTCCCGGCCAGCCTTCCCAAGAGCAATCTGCTCTGGATATTGATAAAGAAAATGTAGTGGCAGATCTTGTCGATCAGGCTACAGTTAGGTTTACTTTAAAAGACTCTTTTGGGAATCCGATCCCAGGGCATGAAATTTTGGTGAGCACAAACGACCATCCTGTGAATCTGATTTTACCTGAACCATTGTTAACGGATGATACAGGAGCATTTGAATTTTCCGTAACCTCACAAAATTCGGGAGTGCTGTTTATCGCAGTGCAGGATCTGGCAAACGGGTTTGCCTTTAATTCAAATGCCGAAGTTGAATTTATCCCTGGACCAACGGATGCAGAGTTATCGGAAATATCCTTAGTTCAAACTTCAATCATTGCAGGAAGTACGGAGCCGATTGAGGGCTCTGCCCACTTGGAAGATCAATATGGAAATCCGGTTGGTAATATAGACGTTCGGGTGACTGTAAGTGGTTCTGAGAATCTCGTAAATGTATTAAACAATGGAATTAGCGATCAAAATGGAGACATCTCATTTGAGATATTCTCAGATAAAGCTGAAGTAAAAACGATTACTGTTGAAGATCTTCATAACCATGTGGTTCTTACTGACACCCCACAAATTATTTGTTTGCCTGGCACACTAAATATCACAAATTCAACTATCGAAACAGATAAAACTGGATTACCAGCGGATGGCATAACTTCAGCAAATATCACCATAAAGGCAGTGGATCAATACAACAACCCCATCCCGGATTTAGGGGTAGAAATCCTTGCAGATGGATCCGCAGTTATAACCCAGCATAATCAAACTACTGATGCACAGGGAACCGTCACGGCCTCGATAACAGACGAACAGGTTGAAACGGTTACCGTTCAGGCGGTTGTGGAAGGGCAGGCTCTGGAGAACATGGCAGCTATCCAATTCCTGGGTCCGGACGTATCGGTTGATTTCTCAGGGCCGGTTGAAGGAGTGCAAGGTGAAACGCTACGATATTCTGTGAAAATATCGAATGGTGGACATATCTCAGCGGACAATGTACTGATGGATTTGGACCTGCCAGATGGATTAACATTGGTCGCTGATACTGCATATACTGATCCAATATTAAATGAAGGTCTATGGCAATGGAGTTTAGGAAACCTGCCTGTAAATGATGCAATTACTTTTTCTGTTGATCTAAAAATCGATGGAGCGGTTACGATTGGATCCACATTATCCCCCACTGTCTCGGTAACAACAGAAACGGTTGAAACTATCAATGAAAACAATACCGCATCTTCAGTAATTACTATTTTTCCTGCTTATGTTTTTATAGGTTCATTAACTGCTGTGAATCCGAACTTAAGTATTGGCGGTTCAACCTCTTATACCCTGCATTTATCAAATACGGGTAGGAAAACGGATGAATATCATTTTTCGCAATCTGGATTAACTGAGGACTGGGTTAGTTTTACTCCGGAAAGCATCATTATACCTGTGGGTGCTGTTGCGGATATAACGATGCAAGTTGCAGTGGATGAATGCGTCCAGGAGCAAACCCAACCCTTTGAGTTAATTGTTACCTCACAAGGCAGTGGTGAGGTGAAATCATTCGCTTCAACACTGGCTGTTCACTCACAACCTCAGGTTGTCATCGAAGCCCCTGCTGAAAACAGCACCGGCGGATCAACCACGGTCACTTTAACTTGGCGTACAAATCCCACCACAACCGGATTGGTGGAGGTTTATCCTTCCGGACAGCCGGAAAACGCACAAACAATGAACACCGTTAACGGGAAGAATCACACCGTCATCTTTGAAGATTTGAGTCGAAACACAAATTACGAATGGAAGTTGACTGCTCAATCAACCTGCGGTACGACACAAATTATACGACATTTTAACGTTGGTAATGGGATCGTTTTTGTTAACCATAACCAATCTTTCACGGTGAATCGGGATTATAACCAGCAAGCGCAGATCAGCGTGCGTAACACGGATACTATTCCGCATACCCTGACTGCCAGTATGATTAATCCCTATGAAGATTTGATCATTAACTTCATAAACAGCGGCAGTATCGACCAAACAATAACCCTGGAACCCGGTGAAGTGCGCAGCCTGACCCTAGCTATTCACGCACAAGATGCGGAGATTATTGAAGGAGGAGCAACGACATATCATTTGACCGCGCTTCTGGGTGCAGAGCAAGGAACTGCTCAACCGATTACGGATAATGCCGCGCTTAGTATCACTGTTTTGGCTCCTGGTAACTTCACCATTACCGAAGATGAAGCCGCCTTCGACCCGTTAACCCTGGGAAAGACCTATGTTATTACCAATCACGGTCAGGTGATCACAGACCTTTCTCTAAAAGCGATAAATCCCGATACGGGTGAACCAGCAAATGTATATATCAGTCCCAGCGTTGACCATGCCCGTCTGGAAACAAACCAAACAATCCGGGTTGTCGTGTACCCGCTTTTTGATGCGGAAGATGCAGCCCAATCGGCCGCGCTCACCCAAACGAGTGATGATTTTCAACTGGTAACTTATCATCCAGGATCTTCTGTTTCGGAATCCGTAAATATTGTAAAAGGATTTACTCTCGAAGGAAGCAGTGCCGGAAATACGGTCACCACCAACGGGTCAGTCTCCTGCGGTGATGGGAAACAAATTTATCCGGTAAATATTAACAACAAAACCTGTTCTTTTGCAACAAATGATTGGTATTGTACCAACCGGCCGCGGATTACTACACCCGTATCCATTCCGGCTTTCCTAAACCAAAGCAGTTTAAATTCTGCGTTTTTAAGTCTGGCTTTTTCTCCACAAACGTATGTTAGGCCGCATAACGGGACGATTTCGGTAAATGGGGTTGAAGTTGGTGCCTTCGAAGAATCGATCCCTTCCGGTCAATTTAATTTTCCGATTTCACCCAATACATTAAACAGTTCGATTGCCGGGTTGGCCACACAAAATATTCAATTGGACACACAGCATTATAACGGTGGACACTACATCAGTTCATCCAATTATGTATTAGGGTTAAATGTAGGGAGTGCCTTAACCTATGCTTGTGCGGAATCAGCTGCTGCCGCTCAACAAGCCGTGTTGTCCACCTACTCTTGTGTGGATGCCCGTGCCTTTAACCCCTGGACTGATGTTTATGATGGTTCTACTACGAACTGGGGTGAAATTAAACGATTGATTAAGGATATTGCAGCGGATTACGGCTATCAGGTGAGTTCAATAAGCTGTACCCAGAGTGATTGCGGAGATCCGATTAATACCCGCACCGGTGTATTTTCCTTTGCATCTCCAGACCTCTCCCTCCCCACTTCTGCCGGAAACCTGGTTTTCCAACGTGCGTATTCTTCCGCAGAAAATATGGTCAACACAGATGGGCTTGGTTACGGATGGACGCATAACCATGCTGTTTCATTAATCTTCCCAGATGATCCCCGTGGAATGGAGGATTTTGTCCTCTTTAAAGATGTGTTGGGCAACCAATATTTGTTTGGAATTAACGAAGATGGCACCTTCCGTCCCGGGCCGGGTGTGTTGGCAGAATTAACCCAATCTGAAACCATCCCGGTAGTTTATACCCTGCTTATGCCGGAACAAGCCCGTTTTACCTTTGATGAAAGCGGGCGGGTTTTGTCCCGATCGGATGCATCAGGACATGCTTTTAACTATGTTTATGATGAAGAAAGTAAACTAATTCAAATCAGCGCGGATCAGGGAACCCGCTATATCAATCTCATTTACGATGATGCCGGACAAATCACCTCCATTCAGGACCATACAAATCGTTTTGTTAACTACGAGTATGATGAACATGGAAACCTGGTCAGTACCACCGATCTTGGGGAACGCGTATGGTCGTTTGTTTATGATGCCGATCATTACATGACACAGGTCTTGGATCCCAGCGGTAAGGAAACCGTTACTACTGAATACGATATGATGGGGCGTGCTTACCGGCAGTTTGACGGGGAAGGAAACCTGATGGTACGCATTGAGTATCATTCGGATGGTTCCATAACCGTTTTTGATGCAAACGGGAAATCACAGTACCATTCAGCTAATGAACACAATGTTGTTACCGAAACAAGGAATGAATTAGACCTGGCAACAAATACCAGTTACGATGCCAATTTCCGACCTACCTCAATTACCAATGCCGCCGGGCATGAATTGGTTTTGGAATGGAGTGAAGATGGCAAGAATCTTTTGGCAGAAACAGACCCAGGCGGGAATCGCATTGAAAATGAATATGATTCCTTAAATAATTTAATTTCCACCACCGATCCTTCCGGAAATACGACCACGTATACCTATGAAGGGAAATTATTAACCAGCAAGACCGATCCTCAAGGTAACACCACAACTTATACTTATACAACGGAAGGGTTTTTGGAAAGTGAATCCAATCATTTTGGTCAGACCACAACCTATGTGTATGACGAACATGGGCAGCGTACTTCAATTACCGACAAAAACGGAAAAACGGTCAGTTATGTTTATGATGATCTTGGGTTCCTGGGAGAAACGATTGATTCACGCGGCAGGATTACCCGCAATGTGCGCAATGAACTGGGGCAGTTGGTACAGCGTATCCAAAATTATGACCCGAACCGCCCGCAGAACGATGAATATCTGTATAACATCACCACAACCTACGAATATGACATGAGAGGAAACCAGATCCGGGTCGAGGATAGTCTGGGGCGTGAAACTCGTTATGAATATGATGATGCGGACCGTCTGGTACGCACCATTGATGCGCTCGGAAATATCACCACCAATACCTATGATAAAACCGGGTTGTTGGTCTCTTCCAGCGACGCTTTATCAAATACAACCGTTTATCTTTATGATGCAACCGGCCGCCGCTTAACCACCATTGACGCGCTTGGGAATGCTTCCGGTACGACCACATTTAATGTAGTAGAGAATACATCAACGGCCTATGATGCGCTGGGCCGGGCATCCGTTTATTACTATGATGCCTTAAACCGGGTCGTAAAAGTTGAGGATCCTTTAGGCAATGAAACGATTACCACCTATAACAGTAACGGGAATATTGAATCGCGTAGGGATGCATTAGGCCGTGAAACTAAATACGAATACGATTCATTAAACCGGCTGGTGCGCACCATTGACGCTCTGGGTGGGACAACCGAGACCGAGTATGATCAATCCGGTAACCGGGCTGCCACGATTGATGCGCTGGGTAACCGCACCACTTATACCTACGATGCCCAGGGGCAGCTGCTTGCTACCACGGATGCTTTGGGAAATGAAACGGTGTATGAATATGATGAAGAAGGGTACCTAATCAGCACCACCGATGCCCTTGGTCAGGTTACCCGTACCGAATATGATCAATGGGGAAGGCGCGCTGCTTCTGTGGATGCTGCCGGTCAGCGAACCACGTATGAATATGATCTTTTGGATCGGGTTATCAGCACAACCGGTCCGCAAGGGACCACTACCACAACCTATGACGCCTTGGGAAATGTGCTTTCTCGCACCGATGTATATGGACGTACATCAACCACCACTTACGATGTTTTAGGCAGAGTGATTTCAACAACGGATTATGAGGGCAACACCACCACCAATGCATATGATGCCGTTGGCAACCTGGTCTCCACCACGGATGGTTTTGGAAATACCACTACGTATACTTATGATGCCTTAAATCGGCGTATTGCCACAATAGATGCATTAGGGAACACAACCCGGATGGTTTATGACGTTTTGGGAAACCTCACTTCTGAAATTGATGCCAATGGCGTGGTAACGCATTATCTTTATGATGAATTGAACCGGCAGATCACGGTGATCCAAAATTATTTACCCGCCCAACTCTCTGATGCAGATACCAATGTACGAATAGATTATACCTACAACGCAGTCGGAAACCGCACCCAGTTTAAAGATGCCAATGGGCATATTACCGAATTTGAATATGATGCCTTAAATCGGGTAACCCAAAAAACCGACCCGATCGGAAATACCTGGGTGTACGAATATGACCTGGTTGGGAACCTGGTCCGGCAAATAGACGGGAATGGTCAGATCACAGAATTTGAGTATGATGTCAAAAATCAATTGGTGACCATTAATTATCCGGAGCCAGATGCGGATGTCAGTTTTACTTATAATGAGATTGGACAACGCATCACCATGCTAGACGGGATCGGCGCAACAACCTGGAACTATGATGCGTTAGGCCGTTTGGTATCAACTACAGATCCCTTTGGAGAAACGGTCTCTTACGGATATGATCTGAACGGAAAACGGGCTACGGTTACCTACCCAGACGGAAAACAAGTTGCTTATGATTATGACCAGGATAACCGTTTAACACTGGTGGCTGATTGGGAAAACCAGAATACGACCTATGACTATGACGGATTAGGCAATTTATTATCTATTCTGCGGCCCAATGGGGTAACTTCCGCTTACGAATACGATCCTTTGGGAAGAATTTCCACGCTGGAACACTTAAATCTTGAAGAAGAAACCCTCGGGTTGTATGAATATACCTATGATGCGGTGGGGAATATAATCCGTGCCGTTGAGCAGAAACAAGGCGATTCCGATCCCGGTCCGACGGTTTTGATTTCGGTAACCGATACGACAGGGTCACCGCTGGCCGGTGTGAAGATTTATGCCTTCCAGGGGAGCACTTATTCCGGATATCAAAAGACCAGCGATGACCAGGGACTGACTTCTATCACCTTACCCGAGGGTACCTACCGCTTCCGCGCGGATGTACAAAACCCGGATACGGGTGCAGTAACTCAATTTTGGAGTGAGGAAACGGACCATTGTGAGGTAGGGTCTTGTGCTCAGGTTGTTTTCACCATTCCGCAGCCGGTTTTGATCTCTGTCACGGATAGTGACGGATTTGCCAGAGCCGGGTTACCGGTGTATGCCTTCAGCGGAGGTGTTTACAGCAATTTCCAGGGTGTTACTGATGAAAACGGGCAAGCCAGTCTGCTATTACCCCAGGGGAATTACCGCTTCCGGGTAGATTTTAACGCCACCCAATTCTGGAGTGATGAAGAAAAGGATTCGTGCCATGTGCCGGACTGTACCCTGGTGCCGGTTGAAGTCTCCGTCCCGCTTCAGGTATTGGTTAAAGATTATCTGGGAACTCCGAAATCCGGGGTGCAGGTGTATGCCTTTGAAGGGAATACCTATGCCAATTATTCAGCACCAACCGGGGATGATGGCCTGGCGGTCTTTACCTTACCATTTGGCGACTATCGTTTCCGTGCGGACTATAATACCCATTCGGGCACAAGTACCACTCAATTCTGGAGTGACAGTGATGGCGGGGAAACCTGCACTGTCCCCGGTTGTTTACAGACCGAAGTGATCGTTACGGAACCATTGATGGTGACCGTGATGGACACTGCCGGGAATCCGAAAACCGGTATCCGGGTTTATGTGTATGACGGCAGTACATACACAAATTTCACCACCTCCACCGATGAAAACGGAAAAGCCTATTTTACCTTGCCTAACGGGAACTACCACTTCCGAGCGGATTATAACGGCACCGAATTCTGGAGCGAGGCGGAGAACCACTGTGAAGTTCCGACCTGCATGGATACCTTGATCATCGTTACAAACTCAACGATCGTGCAAGTTAAGGATACGGACGGAACGGCAAAATCCGGAATTCAAGTCTATGTCTTTGATGGCAGTACCTACAAAAATTTCAGCGGTATCACCGATGCCAACGGACAGATCCGCTTTACCCTGCCACAGGGAAACTATCGTTTCCGGGCAGATCTTAACGGCACCCAGTTCTGGAGCGGAACGGAGAATCACTGTGAAGTTCCGGGCTGTGATACTGTGGAAGTGGTGGTTACAAAGCCGGTTACTGTCAGTGTCAAGAACACGGACGGCGTGGCTCAGTCCGGGATTCGAGTCTATGCTTTTGATGGCATTACCTACAAAAATTTCAGCGGCATCTCCGATGCCAATGGGAGAGTCAGTTTTACCTTACCACAGGGTAACTATCGTTTCAGAGCTGATTTTAATCAAACGCAATTTTGGAGCGGAGAACAAAACAATTGTTTTCTGCCTGGCTGTCAGGAAGCCGAAGTACTGGTTTCTATCCCGGTGAACGTGATCGTTCAGGATTACTTAGAGAATCCAATGATGGGGGCAAAGGTGTATGCCTTTAAAGGGAGTACGTATGCAGGATACTCTGGCACCAGTGATGCAAATGGATTGGTTCAATTTACACTGCCGTTTGGCTCGTACCGATTCAGGGCAGATTATGAAGGAACTCAATATTGGTCGGGAACTGATAATTCATGTTCAATTCCTGGTTGTGATTGGTTAACCCTGCGCGTTGGCCCCGTTATGACAGCTGTTCCCACCCAAACCGCTACACCTACCCCAACATTTACACCACTAGCAACAGGCACTTTCACTCCAACGGAGTCCTTACCTGTGTCTCCCACGGTGACATTGACTGTTACCCTGGAACCTACTGCGACTTATACGGAGACTACTCAACCACCCAGCCAAACAGTGACACCTACCCCCACTGCGACCATTACTGATACACCGGGACCGGATGACCCATCCGGTTTGGGATCATCAACAAACGGGAACTTGTATGCAATCTCGCTCCATAAAAAAGGCCTGGGTTCGTTGATTAAGTCTGTCAACCAGGAAGAGGTTTCCAATCAGGTAAGTTTATCCGTGATCAACACGGATGGAGCAGCCCAAAGCGGACTGACCGTTTATGTTTATCAAGGAACTACCTACAGTGGCTTCAGCGCGGTCACCGATGAGACGGGACAAGCTGCCTTCATCCTCCCCGATGGCGACTATCGTTTCCGGGTTGATTACGACGGTACTCAGTTCTGGAGTGAGGCAGGGTTATGCAGTGTGCCCGGTTGTTCGGCTGTTGAACTGATGGTGACCCTGCCGGTTTCAGTTGCCGTGGTGGATACGGACGGCACGCCTTTATCCGGCATCCATGTCTATGCTTTTGAGGGAGACACCTATAAAAACTTCAATGGCACAACCGATGAAAATGGCCAGGTACGTTTTGTTCTACCGCAGGGAGACTATCGTTTCCGCGCGGATCTAAACGGTACCCAATTTTGGAGCGGTGAAGAGAACACGTGCACCCTGCCCGGATGTACGCAGGCTGAATTGATTGTCACCAAACCAATGACCGTTACCGTCAGCAGTGAGAGCGGGACACCGTATCCCGATCTGGATGTATACGTATTCAGCGGCACCACCTACAGCGGGTATCACGGCAAAACCGATCAAGCCGGTCAGGTGCAGTTCACCTTACCTGTTGGAGATTACCGCTTCCGCGCTGATTTTAACCAGGTCCAGTTCTGGAGCGGGACGGAGAATACCTGTACTGTGCCGGGTTGTGAAAACGACCAGGTGACCCTACCTGGCGGCAACGGACAAACGCAAGTCACGATTGACTATGAATACGATGCCCTGAACCGTCTGACGGATGTTACCTACAGCAATGGCACTGGCTTCCATTACGTTTATGATGCAGTTGGTAATGTCCTTGATTACGAAATGGTGATTAATGGACAATCGACAATAACCACCTATAGCTATGATGCAGCGAACCAGCTGCTCACCGCCAGCGAAGGTGAGGTCACCTGGACCTATACCTATGACGGCAACGGCAGCCTGATCCAATCCACCCCGGGTGAAACCCTTTCCGCCGGGGCCAAACGGTATTCCTATAACACCGCCGGGTTCCTGGTTTCTGTCGAAACCTATACGAGCACGTTAGATTGGGAACTTCAAGCTGAAATGCTTTATGACGGTCTGGGAAACCGCCTGGAGATGACCGCCTACGCGGATGGTCAAAGTGTTTCTACGCGTTACACCCTGGATGCCGGGCGGGTGTTGGCAGCAGCCAGTGCTGAAAACAGCACCTTTTACCTTTACGGCATGGGGCCGATTGGAGAATTGACCGATAACTGGTCTTATTCTTTACCGGATGGTTCCAATACTGCCCGTCAGTTAACAAACCAGACCGGTGAAGTGACTTTGGTAACTTCATATACTCCTTGGGGTGATTTACTGGAAATGCACGGAGAAGGAAACTTTACCTTTGGCTATTTTGGCGGTGTTATGGACACTGCCACCGGATTGATGTATATTGGGAATGGACAATACTATGATCCCAGTACCGGACGTTTCCTTAACCGAAGTGCCAGACCCCAGCAAGCCAACCCCTATGTCCCCTGGAGTGGGGATCCGGCCGGAATGCTGGTGGCTCCGCTTTCCCTCCTGGGCTTGCTCCTTGGCAAAAAGAAAAAACGCGGCAAATGGGAGATGGCTGTGGTGATCCTCGTCCTCGGTCTCAGTTTGGGGATGAGTTTGACGGCGTGTAATTTTGAAACCACTACACCAACTGAAACAGTAAATATTGAAATAACTCCTACTACGCCTACTCCATCAGCTACTGCAACAATTACAGCAACAGCCACAATAACATCTTCACCGACCCCAACTGGACCACCGACACAGACTCCAACCCTGACAGCAACTTGTACCGTTACATCAACACCAATGCCGGATGTATTGGATGAGACTAAACTTAAAAAATCTAATTTGTATGGAACAAGGAGATTTGGCTTAGAATATTATGAGTGGTATAAAGATCTATTTGAAGATAAGGACTTTTGGTGGTGGGAAGAACATACCACATTTTCTACTTGGGACCTGTTTACTATAGTTATCCACGCGGAATTAGCTGGAGTAGGTAACCCAAATTCTCCCATGTATCAGGGGTTTTCAATCTATAAAGAAGCTGTAGTTCGTGCTGCTTATGTGTGGTGTAATTTTAATTATCCAATAGCTATGGCAAATGAACCTGAAGGTGCCTTAAATTGGCTTGCCGAATACAGCGAATCGGGTAAAGCCCGAGTTAAAAATGGAGTACCAGAAAAATTAACATTAAATCCGTATGAATCCGCAGAAGAAATCACAAGTGCTATTCGTAATCCGCAAACTCACGGTATTTTATATTGGGATCGGTTAATGGCTGATTTACCAATTGGGGTTGGGAATAAAGATCTTTATGAATCAGGTGATGAATATATTCGATTCAAAAAGGCAGAAGAATATGATGATAATGCTAAAAATCTAGGTCAATCATATAAAATGTTCGCGTGGAGATCAGGAAGATGGGATCCCAGAGAGGTTCTTATTCCAAATGGGTGTGGTAATAAACTCCTGTCTGGCGAAAGCATTCAATATGAATTCATGGCTTGTGGTAGTGGAATATGGCCGGAGGGTGTTCCTTATGTTGATAGAAAGTAAGAAATATAAAAATTATATTGAGAAGGTAGGAATGAAAATGATAACATTCAGAACAATAGTATGCTGTATGATTTTATCAATTTTTACCGGTTGCACAATAACTCAGGCCCCTCAAATGATACAAACACCTCAGTTAGCCACGGTAGAGCCTTCACAACCAAAACCTTCACGGACAATAACAGTTGTAAAGAGTTTACCTTCGGTAGAAAGTTATATCCAACCGTCCGTCGTGTCTATCACCCCGACACCAACATCGGAATCAGCTCAATTTCATGTAAAAAACCACTGCCCGTCCGTGGGATGGGGACTTGATGAGATCGACGAACTACCCGGAACGCTGGTTTTTGGTGCGGATAATAAATTGGATTTTGACAGGATTTTATCCCCAATAGCGGATTATGATCCAAAACTCACCTTTTGGATGCCGCAAACGAAGCAGACTTATTTTTATACGTTGATTGGAGATGACCTTTATTACTATTTTGCTGAATCACCGGATAAGGAAAAGCTAGCATTTATGCAGGGCAAACAAACACCAATGCCCTTAGACCTGATGGTTGTAAACCAAACGGGTGAAGAAATCACTAAGATCATTGTGCCCGATGATTGGACTTTTTTCAATTGGTTAAATGATGAACAACTACTTTTGCGGCAGTACGTCATGCTTCTTGATGTAACACGGGGTGAATATGATTTGGTTGCCGTTAATTTCCTAAGTCAGGAACAAGAAATTCTGCCATCGGATTTGCCGGATATTTACTTGAGTGAGCAATGGGCTCATTGGGGATCTGCTACTTTATTTAACCCGGATGCTGATTTAGTTCTTTATCCAATTTGGTTGTCTGATCAAACTATGATGGGATCTGTCTTGTGGAATGTAGATGAAAACAAAGAAGTTACAAGAATTTTTGGAAGCGGACCAGCTAGATGGTCACTTGACGGCAGATATTTATTATTGACCGTCAGTGCAGGAAAAGATTATTTTGATAACAGAGATGAAATATTTTTAATCCAACCTGATGGTGAATTAACTCGGATAACCTTTCTTTCGGATTATTATGGCCCGGATGATGAATATTCCTTTACACTGCCGGCATGGTCTCCAGACAATAGTAAAATCGCTTTCTGGATTATCACACAATTTCCCATAAAAACTGCCCAACTTGCGGTATTGGATTTAGAGACCTCTACCGTTCATTTATTCTGTAATGAAATTAATCCTTACCCCAGACGTTTTGGTTATGATATGTTATCTTCGCTTGGAGATTACGTACGTTTGCAAGTAAATTCAGCCATCCCAATCTGGTCACCGGATAGTCGCTACCTTCTCATTGAGGATGATGACGATACATTACTCTTTGATACACAAATTTTTACTATTTCAAAAATTGCGGAAAACGCAAGACCGGTGGGATGGTTAAAATAGCAAATCCACCAGCTATATCCTCTGGGTTGGTGGTGTTTTTTCATCAAGCAGCGAAAACAGATTTAAGCTATTGGGATAACTTTTTCTAGTTATCTGACCAGTTGGATTGCAGTTTTGACAGCACGGCATATTCAATTTTAGACTTGATGACTCACATAGGCCATTGCAAATCATTATATGAAAAATGTAGGCTGGTGCAGATATATTAAATTCTCAGTGCAGATAGGTATACGAAAAACAGGCAAAAAACAGGTCTCTAGTGCGAATAGGTATGGATTCCTACAGTTGTGTAGGAATCCATACCTATTCGCACTGGATAGTACAAAGATCTGCACTGGCGTGCATAAAGATTTGCACTGGAGCAAAAAACACCCATTTTTTGCCATTTTTTGAAGAGTTTTTAAATTTAAGTGCATTCAATCTGCACTGGCCTACATTAAAACCATAATCATCTGATGATAGTGCACACCTATTGGCACCAGCCTACATTTGGCTTAAAAAAATGCAAAGCTATTGGCACTGGCCTACATCCCCTCCTCCCCTCTTTCTAAAAAAACAGGGAATTGAACAAATTTAGGGTAATTTAACAGAACATATGTTCTTTTTTGAACAAAATAAATTGTTCAGACAAAATTAATTAGATTTTCCACGGAATATTCTCTAAAAACGCCCCATTTATCAGACTATTTCGATTGTAATATATTCATTTTGCGGCAACATAACGGCTTCCATGGCTCATAACAAACCAATTATTGGGAGTTGTGCCCGCCTTTTTTATCGAATGGTTCTGGGCTTTTATCATGTCCCCTCAGGAATAAACTGTTCAGTCGTTTAAATGGTACCTGTTTTTGTTAAATATATCGCTTGAAATGAAATTCATTTGAAGCAATGATGCTACAATTAGATAAGTTAAGTCATCATAACCATTCAGGAAGGGTGAAAATTTTAGAAAAATATAGAAGTCGTAAAATTTCGGTTTAATCTTTCTCTCAATAGGAACAAACTCTGCATGTCATTCTCAATCCCAGCATTAACAATCATTCTAATTATCCTTTTTCCAAATCTATTGTTTGTTTTCTTTCCCCCTACCAGCAAACCAGAAAACATCCCAGAGGAAAACAAATGGACATCCATGTTGGAACACGGTGGACAAATATTGTTTTTCGCTACATTCATATTTCTCCCCCATCAACCCAGGCAAGATGGAAATCCTATGTTATTCATCTGGCTGATCGTTTGTACTGCCATCTACTATGCCCTCTGGATTCGTTACATGGTAAAAAAACAGGCCTATCGCGCCTTGTTTGAAAACTTTTTGGGTATTCCTATCCCAATGGCAATTTTTCCCATTTTGGCTTTCACCTTCGGTGTGCTCTGGCTACAAGTCTGGCTGACGTTAATTCCTCTTTACCTCTTCGCCATTGGACATTTCATCAGCTCCTGGAATTCAGCCCAATATTTATATAGTTGATTTTGTCGCTTCTCGATAATTTTCATTTCCACTTGCTGAATTATCTCACTCCCTTCCTCCCCTGCTTCATCACTTTCTAAAAAAGTGACCACCACCGAAAATCGTCCAGCCGGTTTAAACAGGGCTAATAAAACAACTTTTCCGTCCTTTTAAACCACCTGAAAAAACAAAAAAGATGCCTGACATTTCGACCCGGCATCTTTTTTTGATAACCCAGAGATCACCACTATATACCAACATATATGGTGGTATTCTTGTGTTAAGATCTATATATGTGGGCAAATTAATATAAGATGCCGGACATTTAAACCCGGGATCTTTTTATATACGAAGAAGAAATGATTTTTATTAGTAGAAAAATCCTTATGTTAATCCAAACATCTATAAAAGTTATCCATCAGCACTCCCCCGTCGCTATTTTTTGAGGTAGGATTTAGAAACCCTAATCCCATTAAGAGTGAGAACGGTTCATCTCTCTTTTCATAAACGATAAGAAAAACTCCGCGCCGTGTGAGAGCTTCCGACCACGCGGATGCGCCAAAACGATCCGGCTGGTGACTGGTTCCTTTAAAGGAACCACGGTCAATTCCGGGCGTTTATGATAATTAATTACCTTTTCCATCATTAGTGTAATCCCGGATTGAGAAGTCACTAACCCTAGAATACTTTCAATACGCAGGCTGGCATAAAAAATACGCGGTTCAAACCCAGCTTCACGGCAAGCATCTACAGCAATTTCATGCACCACTGTACCCTTATCAAACATAATAAAGTTTTCTGTAGTCAGTTCGTGCAGAGAGATTAAATCACGGTTAGCAAACGGATGGTTTTTAGATACCACCACAGACAATTTATCGTCAGTAACTTCAAACAAGTCAAAGGTTTTTTTGTCCAAGTAATTATCTCGCAGAAAAGCCAGATCATACTGCCCATTCGCCAAACCAGAAAGAACCTCATGGGCTTCCCGTTCTTCCAAGTTTAATTTAACGTGCGGAAATTGGTTGCGAAAAGCTGCCAGGTACCCGGTAATCCCGTATTGGGCAATCACCGGGATAGCAACAACGGCTAAAGAAGGTGTATCCTGGTGTAATTCAAGATCAGCTATCATCATTTGGTATGTACGTAGAAACGCTTGAGCATGGGGCAAAAATGTTTTCCCCGCTTGGGTGAGTTTGATTTGACGTTTACCTCGATCAAACAAGATAATACCAAGTTCTTTTTCCAGCGACATAATTTGTTTGGAAAGCGAAGACTGTGAAATATACAGTTCTTCAGAAGCTGCTGAGAAGCTGTCCATTTCAACGATTTTTAAGAAATATTGAATTTGTTTTTTGTTCATTCCACTCACAATCAATCTATTCCGTTATGGAATAGATTGTACCAGAAAATTGAATTGTTTAGATAAAACCTTACTTGTATTCTATATTTACGGATTAAGCCTTTCCGGGCACAATTTTTCTAAATTGAAGGAGAAAAAAATGAAGAAGTTATACCTTAGTCTCATTGCAGTTTTCATCGTTGCTAGCTTCCTGCTATCAGCTTGCGGCAGCACAGCTACTGAAGCCCCTGCCCTTGCAGAGCCTACCGCAGTGGAACCTGCAGCCGAAGAGCCAGCTGAAGACACCATTGTTTCAATGGTACCAGCACAATCCGGTGCACCTTTTGATATCAACGGCAAAGTGGTTTGTTACATCATTCCCTCGCTTGCCAATCCTTTCTTAAACGGTGTAGCTACTTCCGTTACAGAAAAGTTTGCAGCAGATGGAGTGATTGTAAACGTCTATGGCGCTGACGAAGGTGGTTTAAATAAACAGTTCGACCAGATCGAAAACTGTATCTCCATGGGTACTGATTTCATGTATGTTATGGCAGCCGGCGAGATAGATCAATTGATCCCAGCAATTGAGGAAGCCAAAGCTGCCGGTATCATGGTAATGGGTGTTCCCCCAGCGAAACTCGCGCCATTTGATTCCATTATGCACACCAGCCAGTACGAAGATGGCACCAAAGTAGCCAAAATGGCTTGTGATTTCATTGAAGCCAGGTACCCGGATGCCGCTGATGGCAGTGTTGAGACAGCTATTATTGGTGGTGCAAGTTCCTCAGTCGGAATGGCTGAGCGTGATCGCGGCTACTCCACTATCACAGAAATTTGCCCCAAAGTAAAACTTGTTGCCCATTTAGATGTTTCAGGTGATAGTCTCCCTGTGGGTCAGAACGCCGCAGAGAACGTCTTCACCGCAAATCCCAATGTTAAAGTGTTCATTGCCCAATCCACAGCCCATGCTCAGGGTATTGCTAACGCCATTAAAGCGCTGCCCGATGTTAATTTAGAAGATTACGGCGTATTTGCTGGTGATATGGATCCATCCGTGATCGATGTGGTTACGAGTTGTCAAGATCCTTATAAAGGTTTTATAGCTATCGGTGGAACAGCTCTCGATCAGGCTACATACGACCAAATCAAGAAAATGCTGCAAGGTGTCGAACATCCCAACATCATTAATGATGAATTGGAACCGGTCAATTGTGATTTTTCCACGTTGGCACCCTGATTAGTTGCTTTTATTACGAATGACAGTGAAGGATTGGGGGTCCTTCACTAGATTTCAGAAACGTAGGTAAAAAGGAATGAATGCCAAGGTTGTATTATCCCTGGAAAACATTACAAAAAGATATCCTGGCGTTTTGGCGTTAAATAAAGTTTCTCTTGACTTCATCGAAGGCGAAGTCCATGCTTTGCTTGGAGAAAATGGCGCTGGAAAATCCACCTTGATCAAGGCTGTCGCAGGTGCAATTAGTATAGATAGTGGATTTATTCATATCGGGGGACAATCTTATCAGCAAATGACCCCACAACTATCCAGAGGCATGGGCATTGAAGTGATCTATCAGGAATTTAACCTGATACCGACCATGTCTGCTGCTGAAAACATTTTTTTGGGCGACAAGGTAAGTAATAAGAGATTTGTTGATTACGGCACGATGAGGAAAAAAACCAGGGAGATTTTCGAATTATTTAAAGTAGATATAAATCCAAATGCGTTGGTAGGAGAGTTATCTCCTGCCCAAAAGCAAATTGTGGAAATTGCCAAAGCGGTTTCTAAAAAAGTAAAACTCCTGATCATGGATGAACCGAGTGCCCCACTTTCGATTTCGGAAGTGGAGCGTATGTTTGAGATCATCAAACAATTGAAGGAAAAAGGCGTCACGATTATCTATATTTCCCACCGCCTGGAAGAAGTTTTTAGGATATCGGATCGAGTTTCTGTGTTGCGTGATGGTGAATATGTAGATACCAAGTTGACCGCAAACACAAACCGCAAAGAACTCATCAGTCTAATGGTCGGTCGCGAGTTAAAAGAAACATATCCATCTCGTTTAAATCCACCGGGGTCGATCGCATTGGAAGTCAAAAACCTGACAGGCAATGGGGATCGAGATATTTCTTTTTCTGTGTGTAAAGGTGAAATCTTGGGGATATCCGGTTTGGTAGGTGCTGGCAGAACAGAACTCGCCATGATGCTTATTGGCGCGGCCCCAATTGAACGTGGTGAGATTTGGATAGGTGGGAGACAGGTAAAAATACGATCTCCCAAAGAGGCTATTCAAAACGGCATAGGTCTGTTAACAGAAGATCGAAAGAACAAAGGCCTCTTCCTCGAATTAGGTGTAGGCTGGAATATCAGCTTTCCAATTGTGCGTAAACTTTCAAATTACGGGATCGTAGATCAAAAATCGGAAAAAGATATTACTGAGCATTATCGAGAGCGGATCAATATCAAAACACCCAATATGGAACAATTAGTAATTAACTTAAGCGGCGGCAACCAGCAAAAGGTCGTGCTTGCAAAATCCCTGGCTGCTGAATCCGAAATTCTAATCTTTGATGAACCCACACGCGGCATAGACGTTGGTGCCAAGCAAGAAATTTATCAACTGATGTGCGAGTTAGCTGATAATGGAAACGCAATTCTAATGATCACTTCTGATATGGAAGAATTATTAGGAATGTCAGACAGAATCATCGTGTTAAGCGAAGGAAAACTGGTGGGGGAAGTGCAAAAAGAACAATTTAGTCAAAACTACATTCTCGATCTCGCATCGGGCATTCATTAAGGAGAAAAACTGATGACAAATTCAACCGCAACCTTTTCAAATCTGCGGACAAGGACCGGCGCGGAAATGAGAAAATATGCACCTCAAATGATATTAATTGGCTTAATAGTTTTATTTTCCATCATCTCACCCAATTTCTTGACAAGCCGCAATATTATCATCCTTATTCGACAAGTATCTTTTGCAGCAATTAGCGCGGTCGGCGTCAGCTTTATAATGATTTCCGGCGGCATTGATCTTTCCATTGGTTCCCAGATTGTAATGACCAACATCATTTTAGCCATTATGATGGTGGATTGGGATTTACCTATGGGCACAGCGATCCTGCTTACCCTACTCGTCGGAACAACCCTGGGGGTAATTAATGGGCTTCTTTCCGTTACCCTGAATGTTCATTCGCTCATTATCACGCTGGGCACCGCCTCCATCTATAAAGGGCTTGGATACATCTTTGCCCAATCAAGGAACATCATGGGATTCCCTGATGCCTTCCGGTGGTTTGGCCAAGGTTATATCGGACCGATTCCTGTACCAATTGTTATCATGATCATTATTGCACTCATCGGCGCATTTATACTCACCAAAACCTATTTCGGTCGTTATATCTTTGCCTTGGGAGGGAACGAAGAAGCTGCTCGCCTAGCCGGCGTGGATATCAAAAGAATGCGGGTGCTTTTATTCGCGATTTCCGGTTTCGCTTCAGCAATCACCTCCATTCTTTTACTCTCCCGTGTTTTTGCCGGTCAAGTTTTCACCGGGCAAGGGATTGAGTTTGATGCCTTAACCGCTGCGCTGCTTGGAGGATTTAGCTTCAAAGGCGGAGAAGGCACCATCTTCGGTTTGATGACCGGCATCCTCATCATCGGTGTTTTAAATAACGCGATGCAGTTAGCCAGTTTCCCGGATTTCTCGCAAAATGTGGTGAAAGGATCCGTGTTGCTCGCCGCTGTTGCTTTTGATGTTTACCAAAAAAGTGCAAAAGCAAAAGCAACGGTTAAGAACGTGAGCATCTAAAGACCACCGTCATCAAGCTTCTCAAATGACCCTAAATTACGAATAAAGGAGATCGTTATGACTAACAGCCTCTTTAACCCCAACACACATTACGCCATTCACCATTTGCCTCCGCCAGCCGATACTGAACACGTCAAAAGACGCTGTCTTGATGTTCGTTATGCAAATTTATCAGAATCCCAAAAACTGGATATCTATTTGCCTGATGAAGGAAGCGGTCCCTTTCCCGTAATTGTTGCGATACATGGTGGTGCCTTCATGGGTTGTGATAAAGCGGATATACAAGTTCTGCCCATGTTGGAAGCCTTAAAGCGAGATTATGCAGTTGTTTCCATCAACTACCGCCTAAGTTGGGAAGCGCTCTTCCCTGCCCTCATCCACGATGCAAAGGCGGCGGTGCGCTGGATACGGGCGAACGCGCATGAATTTCAGTTTGATCCCACCAAAATTGCTGTGTGGGGTGGTTCCGCTGGTGGATACCTATCTCTGATGCTTGGAATTACCGAGGGTTTACCCGAGTTTGAAGACTTATCCCTTGGAAATGAACAACAGCCATCAAACGTTCAAGCTGTTGTCGACTGGTTTGGACCTACTGATTTTCTCAAAATGGATGAACAACTTGCCGCCTCCGACATGGCACCTCCTGAAGATTTCGCGCATAACGGTGCAAACTCTCCAGAATCATTGCTGTTAGGGCAAAAAATCACTGAAATCCCTGAAAAAGTAAAAGCAGCTAACCCCGAAACCTACATTCGGCCAGGATTACCCCCATTTTATATACAGCATGGAAACAAGGACAATACGGTTCCATACCAACAGTCAGTGAACATTGCCCAAAAACTAAAATCCGTTCTTGGTGAAGATCATGTTAAGTTCGAGATTCTTCCGAATGCCCGCCACGGAGACTCCCTTTTTGAAACCCCTGAAAACGTTAAGAAAGTGCTGGATTTTCTGGATGCAGTCCTTAACCGCAAAGTTTAATCTACTACATACCTTTCGCAGTAATCGTAAGCTAACCGGAATTTTTCTTTCGTTGGCGGTTGCTGTTATCTTTTGGAGTATACCACTACCAGGAGACTTAAGTCCGGCGGGACGGAAGACCCTAGTAGTTACCCTGTTTACTGTGATCTGGTGGGTTTTTAATGTGGTTCCTCCGGCTTATTCCACCATCTTGATGTTGCTGGGTTATATTATTCTTGGGTTGGCTGGTCCGGATATGGTGTTCCGTATCTGGACTTTGCCGCTGATGTGGTTGATCATTGCTTCTTTCTTAATCGCTACTGCTGTGACCAAATCTGGTCTTGCCCAACGTGTAGCATATTTTTTTATGATTCGGTATGCAAATTCCTATCGCAGCCTGATCATGCTTACATATGTACTTGGATTTGTTCTTAGTTTCCTTATCCCTCACCCTTTTCCCCGAGTTTTATTGATGATGTCCCTCATACAACCAATCATTCAAAAAGCAGGGATGGACCCACGTGATGCGGCCTCATTAGGCCTTTCCGTCTTTATCTCTACAACAGCCACTTCAATGATTTTACTTACTGGAGATTCAACGTTAAATATAGCAGCGGTTGGCTTTAGTGAACAAAGTCTTAGCTGGCTGGCTTGGGCTAAATATATGTCAGTGCCTGGATTCTGCGCTTCAATATTAATGTTATCCCTCCATTTGCTGCTGTTTAAACAAAAAGGGCCGGTTTCAATAAATCACAATGCCCTCCGATTGGAGCAGAAAAAGCTTGGGCCGATTACTCGTTCGGAAATTATTACGCTAATCTGGGTCATTCTCGCACTGGTTTTATGGGCTACTGATTTTTTGCACCACATCGATTCAGCTTGGGTAGCACTCGGTGTTGTTGTCGGGCTTTCCCTGCCGGAGATTGGCGATGTACTTGATGCCAAAGATATCAGCTCTGGCGTAAATTGGCCAATCATTTTTTTTGTTGTTGGCGCTTTAGCTATCGGCACCGTTGGAAAAACCACAGGAATGGCCGATTGGTTAGCCAATGTTCTATTGCCTGAAACACCTCCCCAAAACCCATATGCTTTTGCCGCTCTGGTCGGTGGAGTAACTATGTTGATCCACATGGTTTTAGGTAGCGCGTTGGCATGTATGTCGATTGTCGCCCCGCCTATGGTACATTATGCAATTTCTGCTGGATTCAGCCCATTGATTCCTGCCTTATTGGTATACACTGCGGTTGTCATTCACTACATTTTCCCTTTTCACCATGTTACTATCCTCCTTGGGCATGGGGAAACTGGCGGGTACACAACACGGCATGTTGTAAAATACGGTGTTCCGCTAACCCTTATCACTATGATTGTCCTCATTTTGGTCGAGATCACCTGGTGGCGTATCCTGGGACTTGTATGAAAATTTCCAGAAAAGTATCCTTATTATCAAACACCTTTTTGGGTATTCTTTGAGCATTAACCATTGCACTTATAAGTTGAATCCGGACCCTGTTTCGGATACAATATTTTCGATATGTCTACCCTATTGCTTTCTACCAAGTTACATATACCTACATCGCAAAAAAGTGCAGTTGTACGTCAAGGATTGATCGAAAAAATCACTTCTGCAATACAAGCTAAATTGATCTTACTCTCTGCACCGGCGGGTTATGGAAAAACAACGCTTGCTTCTGAAGTAATTCGTTATATTCAGAAGGAACAGAATTATAATGTTTGTTGGTTTTCGCTTGATGATGATGATAATGATATTTATCAGTTTTTCACTTACCTAAATGAAGCGGTTAAAGGGTTGCCAGGAAAAGAGAATAGACTGAACGAGTTGCTTCAGGCGCAACAGATGCCTGCAAAATTACTGATAAAAGCATTTGTCAGCGATTTGCTACCGGTATCAGATCCTTTTTTACTAGTCCTTGATGACTATCATGTGATTGATTCTGCCATTATTGATGAATCTCTGGCATTCATGATTGAGAAAATGCCCCATTCGATGAAAATAATGATGACAAGTCGCAGCGATCCGGGTTTTCCATTAGCTCGCTTACGATCTCGTAAGGAACTAATAGAAATCCGAGTCGACGATCTACGCTTCACCCTTAACGAAACGATCCAATTTATGCAAGATGTAATGGGCTTATCCATCCCTGATGAACAAGTTTCTGTCTTAGGAAAACGCACTGAAGGCTGGGTCGCGGGTTTGCAAATGGCTGGGCTTTCCATGCAAGATCGTACTGCTGCTGAAGTTTCCCAATTTGTAGAACGCTTTAGTGGCAGCCATCGTTTTGTGATGGATTATCTAATCGACGAAGTTTTTACGCAGCTTTCCGCAGTAGAAGAACATTTTCTGCTGATGACCGCCGTTTTAAATCGGTTGTCAGCTGATCTGTGTCAGGCAATACTTAACGAGGGAAATTTTACATTTACAAAACAAGAAGGGCAGAAAATGTTGGAACATTTGGAAAACAAAAACAGTTTTTTAATTTCCCTAGATGACCAACGATATTGGTACCGATACCATCAGTTATTCACTGATGTTCTGCTTCAAAAAACACCTATAAAAATTGCCCAAACTATGCGTAAAAAAGCAGCTTTATGGTCTATTCAGAACGGTTATATTAGAGATGCGATTGATTATGCAATAACAGCGGAAGCATGGGAGATCGCTGCCCCTTTGCTGGCTGAAAATGGACTTACATTTCTCTTTCAAGGAAACCTGACTCTTTTACAAAATTGGCTGGATGATATACCAAAACAATGGTACAAGAAGTTTCCCCGGCTCTCTATTCACTACGCTTGGGTGTTAGTTAATCAGGGTAGTTTTGATGCTGTTGAACTCTACTTGCATGCAGCTGAAGTTGATTCACAAAGAGATAATTCTATCCTTGCAGTTACTTCATTGATTCGTGCAAATATCGCTCGCGCGCATGAAAATATAATCATGCTAGAAAACTCTGTTCTGATAGCTCTTGAATTAGCATCAGCGGAGAACATACTTTCGCGCAGTGCAAGTTTATTACAAGTAGGGGCTTTACAACTAATGAAAGGCGAGATAAAAAAAGCGGAAATCAGCCTAAAGGATGCCTTATCACAAGCCCATCAAAGCAATAATGCTAATGTCGTTTTGCTTGCTGGAGGTTATCTGGGCTTGGTATTTCTTTTGCAGGAAAGTTATTCAGAAGCCCGAAAAACTTTCGAAGAATACTTTGATTGGGCAAAACAACATAGTTTGGGACAAAGCCCGTTACTTGCATACCTACACTTGGGCTTAGCGATACTTTCTTTTATTGAAAACAACCTTGAGAAGGCTCGCGAGCATATTAAATTGACGCAAGAATTCAGCCGCTATATTAACGAAATCAGCGCTCTCTATCGAAGTAATATCTTATTGTTTCTACTAGAAAAAACAACAGGAAAAAATGCAGCCATTGAAACAGCTTGGGTGGATCTTAAAAAGGCCGCATCAGGTTTGGAAAATCCTGAGATCGTTGAACAGCTTCATTTTCTGGAAACATTGCTTGGTGGGGAAGACCCATCTACCGAACAAATACAAGCAATAAGTTATCTGGCGGCATGCACCTCTTTGGAATATACTCGTTTGTTTATTCCGCGTAAGCAACCGCTTCCGAATTTCCTTAGTGAGCGAGAAGTCGAGTTGCTGACACTCATTGCCAATGGCCTAAAAAATCAAGAAATTGCTAATGAAATGTTCATTAGCCTGAATACCGTTCTCTATCACACCAAAAACATTTACAACAAACTGGGGGTTAATAAGCGGACTCAAGCGGTGCTAAAAGCCAAAGAACTTAATATTCTATAGTTCATATTTTTTTCCGCCGTCAAACTCTTTAACTACAGTTTTTTCCACAGTCAGACTACAACTTCTTGTGGGGACTTTTTATTTCGCCTGCCTTAAAATTTGGTCACGATGAAAACAAACATGTATCAAATCGAAATCAAAGGTCATCTGGATACCCGCTGGCAAGACTGGTTTGAAAATCTCACCATCACACATACCAAAGCAGGTAACACGATCCTGTCAGGTAACATCGCCGATCAGGCAGCGCTCCATGGGGTGCTCAAAAAAATTAACAATCTTGGTCTTACGCTGGTGTCCGTGACCTCAATCGAAAGGAAAACAGAAATGAAAGAAAACACTGTTCAAGAAACACATAAAACCATCAAAGCAACATTTCAACAAAAGAGCGCCGGAGTCTCGCTCTTTATTCTCGGCAGTATGGCAGCCTACTATGTTTCACAAGTCTGGCCCATGCGTCAGATCGCTTTAGCAGGCACCCCCATCCCTTCCGGGTTTGGCAGCCTGGTACTAACCACCTTCGGTGTGATTATCTTTGCCGAAATATTACTTCAAGTCGTGCTCATCATTGGGGCAGGCGCTGTCGATAAATCCTCCATGCAGCAGAAAATCATCTCATTAAAAGCACAACGAAATGGTTACGGCGTGCTGGTTGCAGGCTTGCTCATTGTCATCGGGCTGCTTTTTGTTGAATTTCCCGCTTTTTGTTTGGCAAATTTTGCTATGCTCACCCTGCTTTTGGCTGAGATCGTTAAATTTGCATCTCAACTTTTTTACATCCGTAAAGTGGACTAACAATGCTGTACAAGATTTTGATTTTTGTCATCATCTCTTTGGTGATCTATTTCGGTATCGCTGCTGGACTGATCTTCTCGGATCACCCTCAGGCTCTGCTTGAGTCCACTAATGAGTCGCTTAGCTTCGATGCGTTAACTGCAATCAACTACACAGAGATACCCGAACTGCAACCTTACACCGCTCGTGATGGTGCAACTTTGTATTATCGCCGCTACGTTAGTGATACACCTACGGACAATGTGCTCATCCTATTACATGGTTCCGGCTGGCATAGTATGCAGTTTTACCCATTGGCGAATTATCTAAGTAATCATGGCGTTACCAATGTCATCACGCCAGACTTACGTGGACATGGTTTTAACCCTGAACGACGTGGTGACCTGGATTATATCGGTCAATTCGAAGATGATTTGGCAGACCTGATCGAAATGCTACGTGAACAGTATCCCGCTTCGGTTGTGGTAATTGGTGGACATTCATCCGGGGGTGGGCTTGTGGTCCGCTTTGCCGGAAGTAAGTACAAATCCATGAGTGATGCCTACATCCTGCTAGCGCCTTTTCTAAAGTACAACGCGCCAACCACGCGTCCAAACTCTGGTGGCTGGGCGCATCCATTATCCCGCCGAATTGCAGGGCTGACGATGGTAAACAATCTCGGCATCCACGCCTTCGATGATTTGACCGTAATCCAATTTGCGATGCCTAATAGCATTATGGAAAGTGCGTTGGGAGAGAGCGCAACCACGGCATATAGCCAACGTTTGAACACATCTTTTTCACCACGCAGTAATTATGAACGTGATCTGGCAGCCATTCAAGTACCCTTTTTACTGGCCGCCGGGTTGGAAGATGAAGCTTTTATTGCCAAAGCCTACGAGCCGACGATTTCGGCGCAAACAGACACAGGCACTTACATACTTTTACCCGATCTGGGACACATCGGTCTGCTTACAGATCAAGCTTTGTTTGATGTTACTTCAAGCTGGCTATCGAATTTACACTAAACCTTATTTATTGTTACGCAGAGTAATCTGCATAAAATCTTGCTTTTACTTTTTATTAAAAGGAGAAAAAAATGAAAACGAAATCATTTGAAAAATGGGGGGGCGTTGCGGCGCTTTACGAAGCATTGGCTTATATTATCGGGATGACTGGTTTTATTCTCGGTGTTAACATCTCTGAGATCACCGACCCGCTGCAAAAAGTGACTGCACTGATCGATAATCATGGCTTATTGAGCATATTACACTTGATTGTTTACGTGATTTTTGGTGCATGGCTGGTGGTGTTATCGCTGGTCTTGCACGAACGTTTGGATGGAAAAAATTCTGCGCTGGCCCGTACAGCAACGGTTTTTGGCTTGATCTGGGCTGTGTTAGTGATCGCAAGCGGCATGATTTATAACGTAGGAATCGAAACTGTGATCACTGTCAGTGCGTCTGATCCATCACAGGCTGCGACTGTATGGCTGGCGATTGAATCCGTCTTCAATGGTCTTGGCGGCGGCGTGGAAGTTGTCGGCGGGATCTGGGTCCTTCTTTTGAGCCTGGCAGCTTTGCGCAATGACAGACTGCCCCGTGCTTTTAATATCCTAGGTTTTGTCGTTGCTGGGGCTGGGCTAGTCACGATCGTGTCCGCTCTGGCTGAAATCGGTGCCAATATCTTCGGCCTGACGCAAATTGTGTGGTTCGCTTGGCTTGGTATCACGCTATTACGTAATAAATCATAATTTGTTCTAAAAATAATTAATCGGGGTGGGATGATCCACTCCGATTAATTAAAAAGGAGAAAAATGAAAAAGTTTATCCGAAATTCACTGATCGCAAGTGCAGCTTTTCTTGGTATTTATAGATTTTTCGCCAGAAAACCCCGAAGTCTTTAGCTTCGGTGATGAATGGCGGAAATTCAATGCAAAAAAGTATGGACAATATTGCTAATTTTGTTCTATAATCGTCTATAAATATGCTGACACGAAAAGCCTACCGTTACCGCCTCTACCCAACCGCCGACCAAGAGCAGATTTTCGCTCATAATTTTGGTCAGGTACGGTTTGTCTATAACCATTTTCTGGCGGAACGCATGGATTTTTACAAAAAGCATAAAGATGAAAAGAAAAAGGGGCTTAGTTACAACGACAACGCAAAGGCGTTGAAAGAAATGAAAAGAGACCCCCAATTCGATTGGTTGAAGATAGCACACTCACAAGTGCTTCAGCAGTCGCTTAAAGACCTTGACCAAGCCTATCAGAATTTCTTCACCAAACGCGCAAAGTTTCCAAAGTTTCACAAAAAAAACAGCAAGCAATCCGTGCGATATATGCAGTATGTTTTCGTAGGCGAAAACGAAATCACTTTCCCGAAAATTGGAAAGGTAAAGGCGGTTATCCACCGCCCGTGCGAAGGCAAAGTAAAAAACGTGACCGTGACGAAAACCAAGTCCGGTCGCTATTTTGCCAGCGTGCAGGTCGAGTTGGAAGTTCCTGAACCGAAATTTGATCGAACGGATGATGCTGTTGGAATTGACTTGGGTTTGAAG
>PABH01000025.1 GCA_002702705.1 Anaerolineaceae bacterium | reverse complement strand
TTGGCTTGAACAAAGTGAAAGCCAGCGTCTTTAGGCGCTGGCCGGTAACAGAGGCTTTTAGCCTCAGAGCAAACCACCCGTAAAACGGGTGGTTATGATTTTAATGAAATGATTCTTTTTGAGAATTCCGGATAAAAATAAAAAGGTGGTTGAAATTATATACTGCAACCACCTTGTTTCTAGAACTGTAAAATGCTTACTTTATAACTATGGGTAAGTAAATAAAGTGATTAAATACGGGGGGCTCGGTTTCTACGGATAAAATTGACGCAGCCCACAATAGACAGTCAGGTGTATTGGTATTTCCCGGAGGATCATTGTTAATCGTAGTAGTTGCATCAGGTTCAGAAATTAATCCGGTTACATCAAACCTTAAGGTGCCCCAAAAATCTCCATCCGCACCATTAAACACACTTCCTGCGATAGGTTGTCCCTCAAATGAGATACTACCACTGTCCCATGCTGACTGTCCATCACCAATGAGGTAAGTCATATGTGTTTGGGCGTTGGGTTGATCTGCAAAAAAGTCACCCAAGGTATCCGTGTAACTGTTTGTTACTAAATCTAGTGTTACTGCACCATCGTTGATAATAATAGTACGGTAGAGACCGGTGATACCATATCCATAAATCACAACCAGGGAAGCTCCTTGAGAGTCGTTTCCGCCAGCCAGGTCATTTGGTAGCCCACTGATGGTGTAGTCTCCATTCTCACGAACTAGATCTGTTACATCAGCTCGATAAACATAATTTGCAGCGGCACCCCAACAAGTATCCGCTGATGTACCAATAAGCTCCCCATTTACAGTATTCCCATCTAATTGTGGATTCAAATAACCGCTTGAGTTACCCAGTGTAGCCCAATACAAATAGGCTTGATGGACATAGGTATTATCGGGAATACCTGAAAGATTAATTGTTCCTATACCTGTACCGCGAAGCCCCACACCAGCCGAAGTTACATCTCCAAAAAATGTCTGATTTAAGTTTTGTGATAACTGGTTTGTTGTTACTGGTTCAGAAGCAGTGATAGAAAAGATAGTAGCAGCCCATAATAAATAATCTGGGTCTTCGGTATCCTGGCCTGTAATCCTTAAAGTGGTGGTAGCAGTGTTATCTGTCATTAAATCGGTTACATCAAAAGTATGTGAACCCCAATAGTCACCATCCACACCGGAAAAAACTCCGTTGGCAATCGAAGTACCATTAAATAAAATACTTTCATCGTCCCAAATAGCTTGTCCATCTCCAACCAAATAAGTAACTTTTGCTTCCCCAACCGGTGAATCAGCTTCAAAACCAGTGATGGTGTTGGTATGCGTTGGGCGGATATCATTCAATGCGACGGCACCATCATTAATGAGGATGGTGCGGCGGGGTTGGGTATTATCACGATAAATGACAACCAATGAAGCGCCTTGAGAATCATTACCAGCAAGCCGGTCTGATGGAAGTCCGCTGATTGTGTATGTTCCATTGCCACTTACTAAGCTTGTGACATCGGCCCGGTACACAAAATTGTTTTGTACAAACCATCCAGTGTCGCCAGTTGTGCCAATTAATTGTCCAGAAACGGGGTTCCCATTTAAACTTGGCTGCGTATAGGTGTTAGAATTACCAAGTGTTCCCCAGTAGAGGTGAGCTCGAAACACAGTTGCACCCGCAGGAATGCCCGTCAGGTAAATATTCCCGCTGCCAACTCCACGTAACCCCACACCATCTACGGTTACACCACCAGTTAATGTATAAACAAAAGACTGCCCAAGTGTATTATTTCCATCAAAAATCTCCTGAGCTGTCACTGAGTCTGTCGACCCGAACATTGTGGCTAATAACGCGATAAATACTAAAACAGTAAGCCATGTTGAAGCATGGTTTGAAAATATTTTTTTATTCATATAGTCCACCTTTTATCGAAACTTACTTTATAAAGTAACATAGTCGTTTATACTAAGAAATCCATCAGGATATAGGCGTGGGATATAAATAAGGATATATCTTTGGACGAATGGGGTTTTTAGAGTACGAGGATATTAAGTTATTTTTTACTTTTGTGATAATCATGATTGTAATAAGAAAAAGCAAGTCAGAGATAAGAGGGTCAATTAATTGCTTGAAGAAAACGGATAAATATTATCAAATATATAGTTAAATATTTGGAAAATGGAAATGAATCGCTATAATCAAATTTATCAATTTGTTTATCGGTAGATGAATCAATATAACCGTGATTCCATAAATCTTTCTCCTTATGCTCCAATAATTTTCGCTGGAGGTTTTATGCCAAATTCTGAACAAATTACAGCCTGGATTCAGCAAAATCCAACCCTCTCTGTTTGGGTATTGGTGTTGTTATGTGTGGTTTCATTTATCTTCACGCGGCAGGTGATTGTTCGAAGTTTAATTTCTATTTCTGCCCGAACCAAAAACAAGACCGATGATATTCTTATAAAGCATATATCACCTTTCCGGGTAGCCTGGTTAACACCATTTATTTTGATTTACGGACTTGCATATTTTTTTCCGACTATTCAAATTATTCTCTCAAAAGTTGCTTTATTTTTTATTCTTTGGATTTCAACGCTAACAATTAATGGATTGTTAAACGCAATTAATGAGATTTATGAAAAAAGCAAACATTACAATGGTGTTAGCATCCAAAGTTATCTCGATTTAGCGAAGCTTCTCTTTTATGCTATTGCGGTAATTTTAAGTGTCGCTATACTGACAGGACAGTCTCCCTGGGTATTATTAACTGGTTTGGGGGCATTAACAGCGGTGATCCTACTTGTTTTTCAATCTACTATTTTATCTCTGGTTGCCAGTGTGCAAATTGTCGCGAATGATCTCTTAAAAGAAGGTGATTGGATTGAAGTACCCAGTTATGGTGCTGATGGAGATGTGGTCAATGTCACCTTGCATACCATCAAAATTCGCAATTTTGATATGACTTACACTGTTATTCCAACATACAAGATAGTGGATGTGGCTTACAAGAATTGGCGCGGAATGCAAGAAAGCGGAGGACGCCGGATTCAACGTTGCATTACCGTTGATATGCTCAGTATCAAGTTTTGTGAAACAGCGTTGTTAGAGAGGCTTAAGAAGGTCGATATTATAACGGATTTAATGAACCAAAAGATATTGGAACTGAATTCGTATAAGCAAAAGCACGAAGATCATTTTGATGATATTTTAGATGGACCTCAAATAACAAATATCGAAATATTCCGTCACTATATTGTCGCCTATCTGCATAACAGGGTTGATATCATCCAAAATGGAATGCCATTTTTGGTGCGTGCGTTAGCTCCAACAACGACAGGATTACCAATTGAAATTTATGTGTTTACAAAAACAACCGAATGGACGAAATATGAAGCAATCCAAGCAGAAATATTTGATCATTTATTAGCTTCTGCCAATACATTTGACCTTCGTGTATTCCAGCAGCCAACGGGTCTTGATTTTTCGAAATTAGGACATACATTTACGAATTAAATTTTTCCTAATGCAGAAACTGATGGAATAAATTTGGGCAAAAATTTATTGGTTGTCTGCTATGAGGATATTTAAACACGGCCTATTTCCTATTGTGTGGCAGGTTTTTATAATATTAAATATAATTTCTGATAGGGATATCCCTACCTTTTTTATGGGGAATCTCCCTATATGAGTAAATTTATTTATTTTATAGCTAAAAAAGGATGGATGGCGAGTTGCTTCATGAATACGACCAGTTAAAATTAAAACAATACTTAAAATCTTTAATATTTCGTGTTGTTTAAAATCCACAACAGAACTATTCTTCGCCGTTATATAGGAAAAAAACAAATGACTGAAAAAACAGTGGAAATCACACTTTCTGTCCTATTGTCCGATTGGGATGATGAATGTGATCCATGTATTGAAGAACTACAGGACCGTTTACAAGTACATAAAGGCATAATAGAAACGCATCTCCATGTAGATCATGATCCGATCGATTTATGTATCCATTATGATCCAAACCTGATTTCTTTATCGGCGGTAAAACGTTTAGCCCAAAAAGCAGGAGCGGAATTAAGTAATGGATATGTTCATGAAGAAATACCCTTTGATGGTTTAGAAAGTGCAGATTCTGCGATTGTGGTTGGTGAAGCACTTGAAAATTTAGGAGGAATGCTGCATGCAAGGTTAAATTATGCGGCGGGCTTGGCCTTGGTGGCATATGATCAACAAGAATTATCATCAGACCAAATACGGGATACCATGCGTAACTTCGGGGCGATACCCCGATCAAAACCGATTGTAACCACGGCGGGTGAACAAACAAGAAATTTATGGTTTATTTTGCAGGAGCACTCGGATCTTGTTATTGTTGGGATGAGCGGTTTGTTTTTATTGATTGGTTGGTTGAGTGAAATGTTTACGGAGATGCCAGGTGGGGTGGTAATCACGTTTTATCTATTATCGTACCTAACGGGTGGTTTTGATTTGATGCGCCACGCTGTACCAGCTGTTATGCGTGGGAAATTTGATACGGATGTATTAATGTTAGCCGCAGCTCTAGGCGCAGCTTTTTTAGGGGCTTGGGCTGAAGGATCGTTTTTATTGTTTTTATTTGGCTTGGGTCATGCTGGAGAACATTTTGCTTTGGAACGGGCGCGGAATGCTGTAAATGCACTTGGAGAATTGATGCCAAAAACTGCTCGCGTTCGACGCGAAGGTTCAATTGTGGTTTCACCTGTTGAAGAACTTATGGTTGGCGAGATCGTCATCGTTCGTCCGGGAGATCGTATTGCAGTAGATGGAAAAATTATCCGGGGTGAAAGTGCAGTAGACCAGAGCCCCATCACAGGGGAATCGATGCCAGTACAAAAGCAACCTGGGGATGAAGTGTTTGCTGGGACAATCAATCAGGATGCTGCATTAGAGGTGGAAATCACACGACTTGCAAAGGACAATACGCTCAGCCGTGTGATGGAAATGGTTGCTGAAGCACAGGGACAACAAAGCCCGACACAACAATTTACAGAACGGTTCACAACCTGGTTTGTACCCGTTGTTTTAGTATTGGTGATTTTGGTGGCTGCATTACCACCGTTATTCTCTTGGATGCCATTCTCCGATAGTTTTTATCGAGCGATGTTATTGCTTGTAGCGGCTTCCCCATGTGCATTGGCAATTGGAACCCCGGCTGCCGTGTTGGCAGGCATTGCACAAGCCGCACGGAATGGAGTACTGATAAAAGGTGGCGTTCATTTGGAAAATTTAGGTCAATTAAAGGCAATGGCTTTTGATAAAACCGGCACGCTTACTAAGGGACAATTTGAAGTAACGGATGTTTTACCGGAAAACAGTATGTCTGCTGATGATTTGTTAGGTCTAGCAGCTGCGGTTGAATTACACTCAAATCATCCATTAGCAATGGCTGTTGTTCGTGCTGCACGAAACAAAAATTTATCGATCCCCAAAGCTGATGGTTTAGAAAATGTTCCTGGCAAGGGGGTGAAAAGCCGGGTAAATGGTTTGCCTGTTTGGATGGGTTCCTTCAAATTATTTGAGGAAGAAGAAATTCAAATTACAGGACCCATCCGAGAAAAACTGATGAGTCTCGAGGAAGACGGAAAAACAACAATGCTTATCAGCAAGGGTGACCATATCGTGGGGGTGTTGGGATTAGCCGATGTTCCACGTCCGAATGTAAAATTGGTTTTGGATCACTTGCGAAAATTAGGAATTAGTCATTTGATCATGTTAACAGGAGATAACCAAAAGGTTGCAAATAAAATTTCTGGTTTGATTGGTGTGACTGATGTGGAAGCTGAATTATTGCCGCAAGAAAAACTAAAAACGATTCAACGGTTACAAAAAAAATATGGAGCAGTAGCGATGACAGGCGATGGGGTGAACGATGCACCCGCATTGGCTGCTGCCACCGTTGGAATTTCTTTGGGTGGTGCTGGAACAGCGGTTGCATTGGAAACCGCTGACGTTGCGTTAATGGCAGATGATTTGGGAAAACTACCGTTCGCTGTTGGGTTAAGTCGTGCAAGCCGCTTAATTATTCAGCAGAATCTTATCATTTCTTTAGGCGTTATCTTATTATTAATTGTTACTTCTGTTCTGGGTTTGGTACAGCTTAGTTGGGCGGTTGTACTTCATGAGGGAAGTACAATTATCGTTGTATTAAATGCATTACGTTTATTGGGTTATAAAAAAGATTAGGGATTTCTTTAAATTAAAAGTGATTCTTTATTTAATCTTAAAGAATCACAGTAACATAAATAGTTTAAAATCCGCTGGGTTATTTTCATGTTCCTGGACGCCAATCCAGTTTACGATTAATCGGCTTTTTTTTTCCATGTATCGCTGTTTTCGTCTTTTTCATAAACGTTCTTCACTGCACTCCAGGCAACTTTATTCGCTGTTTCTTCGCGAGATGATCCATCTTTTCGTTTATCAGCCGATTTATATTCTTCCCAGGCACTGTTATAAGCCGAGCGATAAATCTCCTGGGCGTGTTTTGGAAGGTTGTTTTTTACACTTTCGGGTAAGTCACTTAATGTTTTATAAGGCATTTTGATCTCCTCTTTAGCTATATAACTGGCAGCATATTTGGAATTTCTTGATAAAAATTTGATTACCGGAGTTCAGGAAGAAGTTCTTTTTCATAAAAGTTAAAAAAGCCATCCTGGTCACAACCGATTTGATGCAGATATATATGGTCAAAACCGCTTTCAGCAAACAATTCAATTTTTTCGAGATATTTCTTTGGGTCTGGCCCACAGACAATTTTCTCAGCGACATCTTCGTAACGCACCATTGAAGCCGCTTGCTCAATTAAGGCAGGTGTAGCCAGTTCCTGATTTAACTCTCCATTAATTCCGGTGTTTGTCCATTGTTCAAAAGCTGTTCTACAGCCCTCCTCTTCACTGGGAGCCCAGCACACATCTAATTTTCCAATTCTCGGTTTACCTTTACCACCACCTTCATCAAATTTATTCATAATATTTTCCAAAGGTACTGTACTGATCAATCCGTCACCAATTCGACCAGCAAGGTAAGCAGAGTTTTCCGCAGACGAGGCAACGTAAATAGGAGGCAGTTTATCAGGCAGGGTATAAATGCGGGCATTTTCAACAATATAAAATTCACCGTAATAGGTAAATTCTTCACCCTTCCATAACTCACGGATAATCTGAACAGATTCTTCCAACATCGCAAGCCTTGTTAAAGTGGGTGGCCAATGGTCACCGAGGATGTGTTCATTTAAATTTTCACCGGAACCAACACCTAAAAAGAATCGTCCTGGCATCATGGTGGCTGTCGTGGCGGCAGCTTGGGCAATGATGGCAGGATGAATTCGCATAATTGGACAAGTTACCCCTGTACCAAGACTGATTTTGGTTGTTGAATGTGCAATTGCCCCAATCACACTCCAAACAAATGCTGATTGCCCTTGCAAATCAAGCCAGGGGTGATAATGATCAGAGATCATCACAAAATCAAAATCCAATGCTTCTGCTCGTTGTGTGTTTTTTACAAGCGCATTTGGTGTGTGTTCCTCACTGGAAAGATTGTAGCCAATTTTAAAATCTTTTTTCATATTTTAAAGTTTTGCCTCCTCGATAATTTAAATAATTTAATACGTTTGTTTATCCCATATTGTTTATAACTGTTCCATTGGGGGTAAACAATAAGTGATATGCCTATCGAGGATACGGGAAACTCCCTATTGGTTAGAAAAGAGGAGAATCAATGGGTCGAAATGGATTGTATTTCTTTGTACTGTTTTTTCACTTGGTCAATTTACGGTAAATCTGCAAATAAGTTATTTAATGCCTCTGCTAATGAGGGGTGAGCGAAGATGGCATTCCGTAATACAGGATAGGTCAAGTTTCCCAACATAGCAATTTCGAGCATTGCCATAATTTCTCCACCTTCGAACCCCAAACATGCCGCTCCAAGGATTAATTTGGAATTCATGTCAACCACTACTTTTAACATTCCATACGTTCGATTCACTTCAATTGCGCGGGCAACCTGTTTCATTGGTAATTTTACGACCTGGATATTTAATCCTTTTTCCCTGGCTTCTTTTTCAGACAGTCCAATACGTCCTAACTGGGGATCCGTGTATAAAACATAAGGTACCAAACGGCCCTTTGTTGATTTATTTTTTCCCTCCAATATATTCGCTTTTAATATACGGTAATCATCATAAGAATTATGAGTAAAGGCAGGACCACCATTGACATCTCCCACTGCATAAACTCCAGGAACATTCGTTTCCAGGAACTCATTAACCGTGATAAAACCATGTTCCCCGGTTTTTATACCGGCAGCTTCTAGGTTTAGGTCGGCTGAATTAGGTACTCTACCAATAGCAAGCAGAAGATGGGAACCTTCGATAGAAAAATCTTTGTTTCCCATTGAATAATTGAGGGAGAAACCTCCATTGTTAATGGGTTTTGTGGAGTTGGCTTTGGCATTCAATAAAATTTGGATTCCTTCTTCGTTAAAAATGTCAGCAACTGAATCAGCAATGTCTTTATCCTCACGAGGCATTAATTGATCCCCCAACTCGAGAATGGTAACCCTGCTGCCAAAATGGTGAAACATTTGACCAAATTCAAGCGCGATGTAACTGCCACCTAAAATTACCAGATGTTGTGGAATCTCTTCTAATTCCATAATTTGGGTTGAATCGAGATAGTTGATTTGTGATAAACCATCTAGTTCGAGTAAACGTGGGTGGCTGCCCGTATCAATGATAATGATCTCCGCTGTGAGTTGGCGTTCTCCACCCTCGTTTTCTTTGACAAATACGGTTTTTGGTCCTGAGAATGTTGCCTTGCCATAAATCAGGTCAACGTCAGAATTTCCGATTCGGTTTTGTATACCTTCCCGAAAGCTCGTAACAATATCATTTTTTCGCTGCCGAACTTTTTTTAAATCCACCGAAACTTCACCGCTTTTTACACCAAATATTTCCGATTGCCGGACTAAATGTGCGATTTCAGCACTGGCAATCATGGTTTTGGTAGGCGTACATCCTGTATTGATACAACTTCCACCGAGATGATTTTGTTCGATCAATGCGGTTTTTTTGCCTGCTTGAGCAAAAGTAGTTGAAAGTGGATTTCCTGCTTGGCCAGCTCCTATGATGATGACATCAAAAATTTCCATAAGTCCTCTCCATATTAAAAAACCGCCAGCCTGTAAATTATATAATCACACAGGCTGACGGAATGAATAAATGCCCCCCTTTAATATTAAATTTTACCGACAAAACCCGATCAAAAAAATTTTTCTCTCGGTTTATGGCATGTAAAAAGTACCAAGATACTTGGTTTCCTCTTCAGTTAATTTTTCCAAATCCAAAATAATGTCAATTTCATTAGCTAACGGTGGCGTTAATTTACTTTTTAAGTAACCTGCTGTAATGAGAATTGCTTTGCGGGCATCACCTTGAGAAGCACCAATAGTTTCCGATATTCTATTAACAAGTTCATCCATGATAGACTCCTTTCAGTCTTATAATTGTTGATCATTTAACTCTATTATAGGATGCCAATCTAAGATAATTGTTAACATTGATGGGGAAACATACAGTGACTGGCTTTTTAAGCAGTTTATTTTGATTACAATCCATTGTATAAGATTAATTACCGATTTATACGTGTTAAATCAATATGGTTTGTATAACATAATAAGAGATAATATATCCAATTAGGCTATAATAAAATCCAATCATTTTTATTTAAAATGGGATATGATATGAAACAAAGTGTAACGACAATCATCTTTGCGGTTTTACTCTTTCAATTGTTGGGTTCTCCGTTAACAGATGTAAAAGCCCAAAGTGAAACTTGCACAGCATCATTTCAATCTGTAGCAATCCCGCTTACGGAATTAGGCAATCAAGAATATGTTCGTATGGATGGACAAGAAACAGGTTTTATAGGGGGGCTTTATCCTAATGGAAGTAATGAACCACCACCTGCTCATTCATCCGCAGGTCTCCAGCAATCAAGTTTGATTCAACCATTAAATATTAACGGGCAGCCTGACTCCCAAGCCGGAAAAATCGTGATGATTTCAATCGGTATGTCCAATACAAACGCGGAATTTGGCAGTTTTATGGATTTCGTTAATAATGATGCCCAAATTAATGACAGATTATTATTGGTAAATGGTGCTTTGGCGAATCAAACCTCAGATCGATGGGTTGATCCGAATGCTGTTGCCTGGCAAGTTTTAGCGGATCGGCTGGATAATCTTCAGGTCAATCCGCTTCAGGTGCAGGTTGCATGGATCAAATTAACTCAAACAGGAGGGGGAGATTTCCCTGAAAAGGCAGAGGCACTCCAGACAGATTTAGAGATCATTGTACGTAACTTAAAAACAGCATATCCGAATGTAAAAATCGCTTATTTTTCCAGCCGTATCTATTCTTATACTTATTGGAATGGGTTAAGTCCTGAGCCAAATGCTTATGAAACAGGATTTGCGGTGCGCTGGTTAATTGAAAAACAAATTAATGGTGATGTTGGTTTAAATTTTGATCCGGCTCAAGGAGATGTTGTGGCACCATTTTTATTATGGGGACCGTATTTATGGGCTAACGGAGAAACTCCACGTCAAGATGGACTGACTTGGTTAAAAGCCGATCTGACCCAGGATTGTACTCATCCAAACGAATCGGGGAAACAAAAAGTTGCAAATCTCATAATGGACTTTTTTAAATCCAATCCGACAACTGTGGGCTGGTTTTTATCGAACAATTCTTCGGTTGATGAATATAGTCTTTTTTTACCATTTTTGAAGAAAGATGCACCAAGTCTTGTGATAGAAAATAATGCCACAGAAGTTATCCAATTATATAAAGAAGATATGATTGGCCAGTTGGATCAGGAAAAGGCAAAAGAAAAAAATACTTTACTGGTTAACTTTGTTGAGTCTATACTATCCTGGTTTAAGGCTTGGTTCAAATAAAATAGTTGCTAATTAAAAAAGTTTTTTATCGATTGATTGTATGGTGTTATAAAAAAGATTTATCTCACTATATTTGTGACACAACAAATCAATAATTGCTGATTGACATAGGTTTTATAATCTGGTATAGTCAAATCAGTGGTGGCAAAGATTCAAGATCGTGAGTTTGGTCGCACCAACCATACTATATGGGGTAATAATCTTGATGAGCCAATTGCGAAACCGACCACTAGTCGGTTATTTTTATTAAATGTATTAATTATTTATCCATAGTATCTTAACCGACTTCTAAGAATTAGAGCTTTCCAAAAAACACAACAAATTACATTGAACAGCTGTTGAGGCCATTAATAAAAGCATCACTGTTATTCCTCGCCACCAATAGCTCAATGACGTTGATATCTACATCACAGCAGAAGTAGAGGAGTTATGGTTTTTGTTTAAACCATTATTCTTCGCGTAGAGAATTATACAAAACCACACGCAGCAGTAATTAAGTAAATTATTTAGGCAGGGTACGTTTTTTGCGTGCCTGTTGGCCAATATGCGTGCCTACCTCTCGACTAATTTTTAAAATTATGTTGAAAGGGCGGAGCGTGCCGATTAAGAATCTAAAAAAATAGATTTCATAAAAAAATGTTAACGTAGATTTGGTTTGATTCAGTGTAAAAGATCACGCCTAAAAATTGTCCAAATTAAAAAATTGAATTTATTGAATAACTTCAGAGTCGAAGAGGATTATATGGAACATCCCATTGAGCAAGAGATTCCTTTAAACAAGATGGAATTGGAAAATTTTCATGTTCATATCGAACCTGTAAAAGGGTTGGTTGAATTAAAACTCAAAGAAATTTGGAAGTTCCGTGAATTATTATATTTTTTTACCTGGCGTGATGTTAAAGTACGATATAAACAGACCTTATTAGGTGCAAGCTGGGCGATTCTGCAACCTTTTTTATCAATGGTTGTTTTTTCCCTCTTTTTTGGACGGTTGGCAAAAATCGCTTCTGATGGTTTTCCTTATCCAATTTTTAACTATGCAGCATTGTTGCCCTGGACTTATTTTTCCGGTTCCTTAAGTGCAGCTGCCCATAGCATGGTAAATAGCTCCCATTTGATTACAAAAATATATTTTCCTCGTTTGATCCTTCCGATTTCAGCGGTTGTTTCCGGTTTGGTTGATTTTGCTTTTGCTTTTTTGGTATTAATTGGTTTGATGATTTTTTATTCTGTTCCACCAACAATTTATGTTCTTTTGCTGCCTTTATTTTTGCTGCAGGCATTAATTACGGCGTTAGGCGTGGGTTTATGGCTTTCTGCATTAAATGTCCGCTACCGCGATGTGCGCTATATAATTCCTTTTTTGATTCAAATATGGCAGTTTGCATCCCCTGTGGTTTATTCAAGTACGATGTTGGATGAACCTTGGCGTACTTTATACGGCATCAATCCGATGGCGGGTGTAATTGATGGTTTTCGTTGGGCATTATTAGGGGCTGATCCACCAGGAATTATGATTTGGATATCCGTAATTGTTTCAATCATTCTTTTTGTAAGCGGTGTTTTGTACTTTAAAAAAATGGAAACAACCTTTGCTGATGAGGTTTAACAGAGGAGATTATTTTGCCACAATCTGCAATTGAAATATCACACGTAGCAAAAAAATATAAAATCGAGCATGGTGCAAAACCAAAATATCGTACAATGCGCGATACAATTACCAATGCCTTGCTCTCCCCATTCAAAAAAGGGAATAAAATCAATCAAAATGAGATTATACAACCCAGGTCTTATCGTTTTGATTCATCCGGACATCTTCTTTGGGCTTTGCAGGATGTTAGTTTTAAAGTAAAACCTGGAGAAGTGGTTGGTTTGATTGGTCCAAATGGGGCGGGAAAAACCACCCTTTTGAAAATTTTGACTCGAATCACATATCCCACTCGAGGATCAATCGACTTATACGGTCGTGTTGGTAGTTTATTAGAGGTCGGGACGGGTTTCCATAAGGAATTAACTGGAAGAGAAAATGTTTTCTTAAACGGTGCTATCCTTGGGATGAGTAAAATGGAAATCCAATCAAAATTTGATGAAATTGTTGCATTTGCCGAAATGGAAAAATTTATCGATACGCCAGTTAAATTTTATTCAAGCGGTATGGGCGTTCGATTGGCTTTTGCTGTAGCAGCCCATTTGGAACCAGAAATATTGCTAGTTGATGAAGTTTTAGCGGTAGGTGATGCAACCTTTCAAAAAAAATGTTTGAACAAAATGGAAAGTGTTGGACAGGAAGGCAGAACGATTATATTTATTTCACATCATATGCCAAATATTACCCGATTATGTGAGCGGGCTATTTTGCTTGATCAGGGCAATGTTGTAATGGATGGTCCTGCTTTTGAAGTTGTAGGTAAATATTTGAGTAATGCTTTAAATACAAAGTCTGCTATTAAATGGGAGGATAAAAAGTATGCTCCTGGAAATCATATTGTGCGATTAACCTCTGTCCGAATTTTGGATGAAGGATTTAATACGCGTGATCACTTTGACATCAGAGAGAGTATAGGTATTGAGATGCAATATGAAATTTTGGCGGATGGGTACGTTTTATATCCTGGCTTTAGTTTGCATAACGAAGAAGGTCAGTGGTTATTTGCTTCAATCGATACCGATAGTGAATGGCAAGGAAAAATCCGAAAACCGGGAACTTATACCAGTATCGGATGGATACCAGGTAATTTGTTATCCGAAGGCACCTTTATTATTGGCCCATCATTAAGATCGGATACACCTAATATGGTCCATGTATACGAACAAGAAGCCTTGGCTTTCCAAGTCTCCGAAAGCCCTTTGGACACAATTTCTGCCCGGATGGATTTTGCTGGCCGTTTCCCTGGCATGATGCGGCCATTATTAAATTGGGAAACACTTATTTTTCCGGAAGCATGATGAAAGAATCCGACAATAATTTTCCATTGGTAAGTATAGGGTTACCGGTTTATAACGGTGAACCTTACCTTCGTGATGCCATCGAATCCATTCTTTCACAAAGTTATCCCAATATCGAATTGATTATTTGTGATAATGCATCCACAGATGGCACGCAAGAAATATGTTCGTCAATTGCTGCCAATCATCCTCATGTAAAATATCACCGCAATCAAGAGAATATGGGTGCTGCGTACAATTACAATCTCGCATTTTCGCTTTCCCATGGGGTTTATTTCAAATGGGCTTCTGCCGATGATTTGATCAGTCCTATTTTCATCGAGTCCTGTTTAGAGGAACTGCAAAAAAAACCAAACGCAGTACTTAGTTATCCAAAAACTACGATGATTGATGAAAATGGAAATTTTATTGAAGCTTATGCAGACTTGATGGATTTGCAAGACCAAAAAGTTTTTACACGTTATCACAAGTTTCATCAACGATTAAAAATAAGTGAAAAGTGTAATGCAATTTTTGGCGTGATACGGTCTTCCGCATTAAGAAAAACCAGACTGATTGATCACTTTGTCAATTCCGATACGGTTTTGTTAAGTGAATTGGTTTTGTTAGGGCAAATTGTTGAGGTCGGAAAACCTCTTTTCTTTCGACGCATTCATCCAAAGATGAGTATAAAGGCTTATAAACCAGCAGATCGGACTTCCTGGTTTGATCCCCATAAAAAAATTAATCAGCGAGTGTATGTTCATTGGAGAACAGGTTTTGAATTTTTACGATCAATATGGAATGGAAGAATTTTCCTGGTTGATAAAATGAGATGTACAATTTCTGTATTGGGGTGGTTTTTTTGGCGGAGAAAATTACTGGGCTCAGAATTTAATAGTTGGTTATATTGGAAATTTTTCAAAATGCCAGAACCGGTTAAAAAACCGATTCGAGGTTTACGGAAATTCATTTTGACTGCTTTTAAGAAATAAAAATTAAGTTATCCACTTTCAAGAAATTTCATTAAAAAGTGATTTTTTAATCTCAGTTTCGATTAAGTTTCCTGAGTGAATTTTGAAATTATTACGGAGGAAATATGAAAGTAGTGATCCTGGCGGGGGGGTATGGAACAAAAATTGGGGATGAAGAAATAAAACCCAAACCTTTGATCGAAATCGGTGGACGTCCGATATTATGGCATCTTATGAAATTGTTTTCAGCCTATGGATTTAACGACTTTTTAATTGCTCTCGGTTATAAAGGCGAGTTAATCAAACGATATATCGTAGACTATGTTACTTTACAGTCCAACCTGACCATTAATTTAAGGGATGGTAGCGTTGAAATTCATGATAAACCTCAGCAGGATTGGAAAGTTGAACTCGTTGAGACTGGGTTATCCACGAAAACTGGCGGAAGAATCAAAAAATTAGCGCCATATTTATCTAATGAAACATTCATGCTGACATGGGGAGATAATCTTTCTAACATAAACCTAAAAGAATTATTGGCTTTTCATCGTTCCCATGGAAAATTAGCAACGGTGACCGCAGTTCATCCAACAGCTCGTTATGGATTTCTCAAGTTTACAGAAAATCAAGTGGAAGAATTTTGTAATAATCCCCAATTTGAGGATGGGTGGATGAATGGAGGATTTTTTGTTTTGGAACCCGAGGTGATGGAATATATTGAAGGAGAAGATACTGTTTGGGAATTTGAACCTTTAGCGAATTTGGCAAAAGATGGCCAACTGATGGGGTATAAACATGATGGTTTTTGGTATGCAGTAGACACACCAAGAGAAAAATTTGTTTTGGAAAAATTATGGGAGTCGAATGAGGCTCCTTGGAGAGTTTGAGGAGGAAAGATGAATAAGGTTTTGGTGACGGGTAACTTAGGTTATATCGGGACAGTGTTGTCAGCCTTACTCGTAGATGCGGGGTATGATGTGGTGGGGATTGATACGGATTTTTATGAAGACTGTGCTTTTCAAAGAGATCTTCCTGATGTACTAACAATCAAAAAGGATATTCGGAATATTGTTGTCCAAGATTTAGATCAGATTGACACAATAATCCATCTGGCGGCCCTTTCTAATGACCCCTTAGGCAATTTAAATCCTGGATTAACCTATGGAATAAATTACCGTTCTACAATCCGGTTAGCGGAGTTGGCAAAAAAAGCTGGTGTAAGTCGATTTATTTTTTCATCATCCTGCAGTAATTATGGGGCTGCTGGAGATGATTATCTTGATGAAAATGCACCATTTAATCCGGTCACAGCCTACGGGGAATCAAAAGTATTGGCCGAAAGAGAGCTTTCAAAAATGGCGAATGATACATTCAGTCCTGTAATATTAAGGAACGCAACCGCTTATGGATATTCTCCAAAAATGCGATTTGATTTAGTAGTCAATAATCTGACTGCGTGGGCAGTTGCAACAGGAAAAATTTATCTGAAAAGCGATGGTACACCTTGGCGTCCATTGGTGCATGTGGAAGATATTAGTCGTGCATTTTTAGCGGTTTTAGAAGCCCCTCGTGAAATTGTGCATAACGAAGCGTTTAATGTAGGACAGACCAGTGAAAACTACCGAATTCGAGATGTTGCCGAAATTGTTGCAGAGGTTTTACCGGATTGTGAGGTTTCTTTTGCACCAGAAGCTGGCCCAGATATTCGTAATTATCGTGTCAATTGCGACAAAATTCAACAAAAATTACCCTCCTTTCAGCCAAAATGGACTGTAAAAAAAGGAGTGGAGGAGCTCCAAGAAATATTTAACGTAGCTAAGTTAAGGCCGGAAGAATTTGAAGGACCTCGTTATAAGAGAATCCTGCATATTCAAAACCTGCTGGATTCAGGAGAATTGGATTCTTCGCTACGTTGGAAGGTTTATCAAAAAGCCTAATTAAATCAATTCTGGGATTTTAAATCAGGGGTGTTATTTGAAAGAAAAATATATACAACTCCGTTTTTCAGTCTTATTAATAATCTTAGGGTCTGCTTTGTTTTTGGCTTCTACACCCGTGAAAGTTTCAGCAAACTCGATTATTCCCTATGAAACCGATGAGTCCAGCGTGACAGTCAACGTTTGGTATGGAGATAGCCAAACCTTCGGATGGCCAGGGAATCCACAGCGGCAAATTAATATTTTAGGTAATGCGATTAATGCGACAACACTGGAATATTCTCTGAATGGAGGAAGCCTTCAAGTTTTGTCTATCGGTCCAGATAGTCGTCGTTTGCAAAATGCAGGTGATTTTGCGATAGATATATTTGATCGAGATTTGATTGAAGGTCTAAATTCAGTTGAGATTATTGCAAATCGAAATATGAGCGACGAAGATCGTAAAGTCGTTTCCATTCAATATTCGAGAACAAATTTTTGGCCGGAAACGTATTCTGTTGATTGGAACAGCGGTAATATACAATCGAAAGTTCAGTTTGTTGATGGGTTATGGAATATCAATGCTGATGGAATTCGAACTAGTCAAATTGGTTATGATCGATTAATTGCGATTGGGGATTTAGGTTGGCGGGATTACGAAATTACAGTACCAATTACAATCCATTCGATGGATCCCGCAGGGTATGAACCGCCAAGTTATGGGCCGGCTGTTGGCATTCTCATGCGATGGAGTGGACACACACATGATCCCGTAAGTTGTGATCAACCGGATTGTGGATACCAGCCGTACGGTGCGATTGGTTGGTACCGCTGGCCGTATGATTTAGGCCCTGCTCGATTACAAATTGATATGAATTCAGTGCCCAATAGCACGGATACCAGTGGAAAACAGTTGGCTTTTGATACTACCTATATGTTTAAAATGTCTGTGCAGACTCAAGATGACGGCAGGTCTTTGTATAAGTTGAAAGTGTGGAATGAAGGAACATCTGAACCAACTTCTTGGGATTTGCAAGCTTATGATGGTAGTGATGAAGATCCGACTGGGGGTTCAATCCTCCTTTTGGCCCATCATGTGGATGCAACCTTTGGAAACGTATCCATTGTTCCGCTTTCGACAGCGATTGATACGAACATGGTTTCGGATGATTTTAACCGTTGTGAATTAGATAATGGCATTTGGGAGTTCTCGAATCCGTTAGCAGATGCCACGATGGTGATTAATAATGGATATACTCAGGATGCCAGTTTATCCATATCGTTACCGCAAGGGGTTGAACATATTTTGGACCGTTCCACAAATACGGTGCCTAAAGTTCGACAATTTATCAATGATGGAGATTTTAATCTTGAGGTTCAATTTGATTCATCCATTCTTCCAACCAGTGATATTTATTATCCATTACAAGGTATTGTTCTTAAAAATATTGATCATACCAGATGGGTTCAAGCAGAATTACAATACCGTTTAAGTGGGGTTTATTTGGTAATAACCACACAAGAAAAAACTGGTTCTACCAGCTGGTTGAAAATTGAATGGTTGATGGAAAAAATTAGTGAGAATAATCAGGCAGATATTACGTTAGCTCTCAAGCGGTATGGCAGTAGGTATTTGCTATCTTATCGGATTATGCAAAATGAATGGGTTGATCGGATAACTTTTCCTTTTCATCAAAAAATTACCGAATCATATATCTATGCAGGAAATGAAGGTAATACCCAAGCTCCCCAAATCAATTCCACAGTTGATTATTACATCGCAACAAACGACCCAATTTCGGTGGAAGATGAAGCCAGAAATGAGTTGAATGTTTCCATTTATGGCAGTGGATTGGTAAATAAATCTCCTGATCGTTTAAATTATAGTTGTGGGGAAGTTGTTACATTATCCGCTTTTGCAGATGAAAATTGGGTTTTTTCTAATTGGAGTGGGGCGTTGGAAGGTTCAGAGGCGACAAATACAATTACCATGAACAGCCCTAGTACGGTTGGAGCAAACTTTTCTCAAACGGCGTTTATAGTGGATATAAATATTGTTGGTTCTGGTGATGTGACCAAATCACCGGAAAAAACTGTTTATTTAGCTGGAGAAACGGTTGTATTGACGGCGGTTGCTGATCCTGGCTGGGTGTTTGATCATTGGGAGGGAGTTGTTGTAAGTGAAGAAAACGAATTATTCATTACGGTAACGGATGAAGATTTGTTAATGACAGCTATTTTTGTGCCACAACTTTATGCATTAACCATCCATACGACAGGTGAAGGGAATGTTATTGTTACTCCCGATAAAACGTATTATGCGTATGGAGAAATTGTCACTTTACAAGCTGAACCAGCGTTAGGCTGGTCTTTTGCACAATGGGAAGGGTCTGAAAATGGATTTTTGGACGAAATATCATTCATGATGGACTCGCATAAAAATGTGACAGCGATTTTTTCCGAATCATTTTTTGAAATAACCACTAGTGTAATCGGTTCAGGTTGGATTGAAATTGAGCCCAATAAGACTTTATATGCTTATGGTGAGTTAGTGAATTTGCAAGCTTATCCCCAAACCGGTTGGATTTTTAGTCATTGGGAAGGTACTGAAACAAGGTTTGAAAATCCTCTTCAGATTCAAATTGAAAATAATAACAATCTACGAGCAGTTTTTACCCAAAGGAGGATTTATCTACCGATGTTGATTAAATAGACTGGAAATTTATAAAACATTTTGGGGGAAAAGGAATTGTATAAAAAATTTTGCGTATGAAAGCATATGAAATCTGATTATGTTCAGGGAGGTCTCCATGAAAAGCTATATTAAGCGGTTGTTGTCAATTCTATTCGTTTTGGTTTTAGTCACCAGCTGGCTCGGGTTGGATATCAATATCGGTCTTGTTGGGGCAAATTCATTAGGTCATAATCTACAAGAAGATCTTTTAGAAGTTGGTCCTGTAATTAATATTTGGTATGGTCTTACCCAAACCTTTGGTGATCCTTCAAATCCGCAAGGGCAGATTGCTATTCTGGGGAATGTGTCTGCCGATGCTGTTTCTTTACAATATCGGTTGAACGGGGGAGATATTAAAGATTTAACCATTGGACCGGATGGACGTCGTTTGGAAAATATTGGAGATTTTGCGGTTGAATTATTTGATAGTGAATTAAATGCTCTACCTGCAGTAAATACAGTAGAGATAATTGCCACGGACAGTATTCCCAATCAAACGTCCGTTACAGTGACCGTTAACTATGAACGTTATAAAAGATGGGACTTGTCCGAATCTTCTTTTTCCATAACAAATTGGAATGTTGATTTAACGAAAGCGCAAGTTGTGGATGGAAAATGGAATGCAGCGGATACGATGTTATATACAACCGAACCAGGTTATGATCGTATGGTGGCAATTGGCGATATGGGGTGGCAAGACTACGAAGTTTTGGCAGAAATTAAACCAATTGGGATTGACCCAAGCTGTGATGAGTTTTACGACTGTGGCGGCGAAAGTTATACACCCGGAATCGGATTAATTGCTCGCTGGACTGGTCATACAGATCTACCTGCATTTGTCGCTGGTACCCAACCGAAATCGGGGTGGCTTCCGCTGGGTGCGATTGGATGGTATCGCTGGGATAATGCTGATGAGGGAAGATTAAAAATTTACCATGATGAAAGTACCAGTGTTTCTGCAGGTTTATCTACATTATCATTTGGAACCACATATATGTATAAATTTCAGGTTGTAACAATGGGTGATGGCAGCCCATTATATAGCCTGAAAGTTTGGGATAAATCTGTTTCTGAGCCATCTGAATGGAATTTAACCTGGCAGGGTGCACCGGATGATCCACGCAGCGGTTCTGTGGTCCTTTTTTCACACCATGTTGATGCAGAATTCGGTGACGTAAGGGTTTCACAAATTAACCCACCAACCCAATCAGATATTGTTTCTGATGATTTTAACATTTGTACATTAGACCCGGCTGTTTGGGAATTTTATACACCTGTAAATATTGCTCAAACGAGTAGTGAGATAACAGGTGCTTTTACCGGCGATGCAAAACTGAATATATCAGTACCAGGAGGTTTGCCGGTTGCCAATAATCCGATTGAAAATAAAAATTATGCTGCCAGGGTGCGTCAGTCGATTGCCGATGAGGATTTCCATGTAGAGGCAAAATTCGGTTCAGTAGTGAACGAGCAATACCAAATGCAAGGGATTATGGTAGAAGGGGTTGATCCAAATAATTTTATGCGCTTTGAATTTTATAGTGATGGAACCGATACATTTTTATATGCAAGAAGTTTCCAAGGATCTGTGAGTCATACCTATCTTAATAAAAAAATTGGTGTGGCCGGTGTTTCCCCACTTTATTTGCGGGTTTTCCGAAGCGGAGATCGTTGGATTACGGGCTACTCCATTGGTGGTTCAACCTGGTTCGCCGAGGCAACTTTCCCTTACATGATGGATGTCGATAAAATCGGTATATATGCCGGTAATGCAATCGCTCCTAATGCTCCTGCTCATACGGCAATTTTTGATTACTTCAAAGATGTTAATGATAATACTTTTGTTGACGATACAGAGCAAAATTCAATTAATCTCACAATTGTTGGTAATGGTACCGTAACAAAAGATCCTAATCTTTCTTCCTATACTTGCGGACAATCTGTAAGTCTAACCGCGAATGCAGCTGTTGGATATTCATTTGTCGATTGGGTAGGAGACGTAGTCAGCACAGAGAATCCTGTTTCATTGGTAATGAATAATCCCCATAATATTACAGTCAACTTTTCACTAAATCGATATTTACTTTCCATTACCAAATCTGGAACTGGTACAGGAACGGTTACAAGTGTGGATGGGATTAATTGTGGAAGTGATTGTTCCGAAGAGTATGATCATGGAACAGTGGTTACCTTAACTGCAAATCCATCCATTGGATCAACATTTACAGGTTGGATGGGAGGTGGTTGTTCAGGAACTGGAACTTGTGAAGTCACAATGGATGAAGCAAAAACAGTGAATGCTACCTTTTTGTTGGGGACCGATATCTTGATCGTTGAAAAAGCTGGTAACGGGGAAGGTGTCATAACCAGCGAACCCACCGGTATAACTTGCGGAGACACCTGCTCTTCTGAATTTTTGTTTGGTACAACGGTTACGTTAACCGCGGTCGCCAACACAGGTTCTACATTTGTTGGGTGGAGTGGTGAAGGTTGTTCAGGTACAGGAACATGTCAGGTGGATATTGACGCGATAAAAACAGTAACAGCAACTTTTACATTAAATACCTACCCCTTGTCTGTGACCTTAACTGGAGAAGGCAGTGGTTCAGTAACAAGCAGTCCTGACGGGATTAATTGTGGGATCGATTGTTCCGAAGTTTATGATTATGGAACAGTGGTTACCTTAACTGCAAATCCAACAGCTGGTTCAATATTTACGGGATGGAGTGGAGGAGGTTGTTTGGGTACTGGGACTTGTGTTGTGACAATGACCGGTTCAAAAACCGTAATTGCTAATTTTAATCCAGAAGGTTTTGATGTGTTTATTCCCTTGGTAGTGCGATAGGAAGATTTACAGGCTCAGTTCAGATCAATTTTGATCTGAACTGAGCTATCTTTTCCCGAAAAATGAAACATATAAATATGATGCCTAATTGCCCAATTTGTTTTTCCTCGCAAGTAAAAAACTTTTTTAATATACTCGATATGCCAGTTCACATTGGTATATTATGGCCGGATAAATCATCCGCCGAAAACGCACCAGTTGGCGATATTACCCTAAATGGTTGTAAAAAATGCGGACATATTTTTAATTCCAGCTTTATAAAAGAGCTTATGGAATATGATTTGCCTTATGATAATTCCTTGTTTTTTTCTGGTGTTTTTCGAGAATATGCACATCAATTATCAACACAACTCATAAAAAAGTATTCGCTATCTCTTAAAAATATTGTTGAAATTGGGAGTGGGTTAGGGGATTTTTTAAAATTAATTTGTGAACAAGGAAATAATAAAGGATGGGGTTTTGATCCATCTTATCTACCGGACTTTTCCCCGGATCCTGTTGCAAATCAATTAACTTTTTTTAAAGGATATTATCAAAAAAAATTGATCAATGAAAAAATCGATTTTCTTTATTCTCGCCATACTTTAGAACATTTGCCTAATCCCAGAGAATTGATCCAACAATTAAAAAAAGATTTTGATCAAGAGCGCGATGTAATTTTTTATTTTGAAGTTCCCAATGCTGATTTTATGCTGCGAGAGACAAAGATTTGGGATCTTATTTATGAACACTGCCAGTACTTTACTGCTTCATCGTTGCGGTATCTTTTTGAGGAAAATGGTTTTGAGATTTTGGATTTATATGAAACTTTTGACAACCAATATTTGGGTATTGAGTGTCGTATTTCAGATGAAAAAACAAAAATCTATCCAAAAAATACTATTCAAGATGATCAGATTATTCAGTTTTCTGAAAATGCTACAAACTTGATTTGGAAATGGCGTAATATCTTATCGGCAATGCTAAAAGACAATTCAAAAAGTGTTGTTTGGGGCGCAGGGGCGAAAGGTGTTAGTTTCTTAAATATACTCAAAATGCCCGAAAGTAATATTGTTGGTGTTGTTGATATTAATCCAAGAAAACAAGGTAAGTTCATTCCATTGACTGGACAGCAGATATTTTTACCTGAAGAATTAAAAGTTAATCAACCTGAACAAATAATCGTAGTGAATTCAATTTACTTAGATGAGATAAAGAATATTATTAAACAATTTGGTTTGCCCAATGATATTTGTATCAGTCTTTAAATTTGCTAAAAAATATATATGCATATCTTAAATTTAAATCTTTTTTATAAATATTAGGGGAATATAAAACAATGAATGAATTTAAAATAGAAAAGCGTTCATTAATATCGAAAGCTTATGGTTATACGGGGCGGACAAGAAGAAAAACAGAACATTTTCTAACTAAATGGACAGATGAAAATCTTAAACAAGAATTGGAAATTTCTCACCCTGCTGCCAGTGATGCATTAGTTTCCCTAACAAAAAATTTCCGCGCTGTTTACAGAAAATATTTAAACAACTTAGAATATTCAGTTGAAATGATGTCTGGAAATTCAGGCTTAGGTGATGATAAGTTTAATGTTTTATATATTGGTGACGATTGTTCGACTAGTTATTTTCGACAGACATTTTTTCCGGATTCAAATCCAGCAAACAACCGGTGTGAAAGGGTGGGGGCTTCTACTATAAACGATATTGTAAATCAATATAAATTATGGGCTGACCTTATTATTTTTGAGAGGAATATAACCGATAAATGGACACCCCCCTCTGGTAATTGGCTTAGAACACCTCGTTGGGTAAATATGGTTTACAAGATCGACAGGGAAAAATTTTGTGACAAGGAAATTTGGGCACAAGATTATAAGAAAAACAATCGGTCAAACTATTCAAAAGTAAAACGGGCTGGTTTTGTGCCGTATTACAGCAATAAAGTTGAGGATTTTAAATTATTTTATAACCGCATGTATATTCCAATGGTAAAAAACCGGTTTCAAAGTTGTGCTGAAACCGCTTCTTTGGAATATGTCTTATCAAGAAATACTTGCGGCACCATATTGTTTTCCTGTAATCCAAGTGGTGAAAAGTTGGCTGGAATATTGATCTTACCTTGCAAAGGGACCATATACGGTTGGATCAATGGAATTCTTGATGGGGATGAAAATCTATGCAAAATGGGTATTCTTTCATCATTATATATTTTTTCTATGGAATATGCTTATGATCATGGATTTTCCATAGTTAATATGGGCGGGGTCCGGCCGATTGAAAATGATGGTGTTTATATTCACAAGAAACGTTGGGGTTTTAGCCCCATGATTGATCCATGGTTAACAACGGATTGGCTTTTTTGGGTACCTAATAAATCAAAAACCGCTATGGATTGGTTAAGAGATCACTGTTTTTTGTCTCAATTTGTAACTTATAAAGGAAAAGAGTTCGATTCTATTTATTCAACCGAAAAATGAGGAGTAGGGGTAAGATATGCCGGGGATTTTTGGCTTTGTGAATTATAGGGGAAAAGATATTAAGAAAGATATGGTTAAGATGGCAAATCGAATGGGCTCCAGTGATTTGATGAAAACAAATATTTGGTATGATATGCATGGTAGGGTGGGACTGGGTTATACTGGATTTCATTACCTTATCCAGGAAGAACAACCGGTCAGTGTAAATTCCGAAATTAAGATGCTTCTTTGGGGGGAAGTTGTGGACGAAGAAAAAATCCGCCGGGGTTTAAAGTATACCGGATTAAGTGTTGACAACCTGGGTAAAGTCGGTTTGGTTTTGATGCAATATCTCCAACATGGGATCGACATCATTCCCAAAATCAATGGTTCCCATGCTGTTGCAATTTGGGATGAATTAAATCAAAAATTGACATTAATTCCAGATCGGTTTGGTCAAAGAGCGCTTTATTATGCGGAAGTGAATGGCGGATTAGCTTTTGCCAGTGAAATTAAAGGTCTATTGGCGCTAGAATTTGTTCCCAAAAGTATTAATCTGGAATCTGTCATGGAATATTTGGCAATTGAGCAGCTAAATTATGACCGGACCTTTTTACAATGGGTTAATAAAATTCCTTTTGGTTGTTCATTAATGTACTACCGTGATTCTGCATTGATAGAAAATCGGTGGCCGGTTTTATACCGTCAACCGGAGAAAGAGTTGTCTGAATCAGAATATTTAGAAGAATTTATTCGTTTATCCGGGTTGGCTGTCAGAAAAAGAATCAAATATCCACAAACCTGTATCGGATTAAGTGGGGGGTTGGATTCGAGATTATTAACTGCTTTAGCAGTAAAGGAGAACCCGGAAATTGACACCATTACCTATGGACAAAAGGGTTCAAGAGATTTAGCGCGAGGAAAAAAAGTCGCCACTGCATTAAATCTTCCGCATCGTTCATTACTTTTAAAGGATGATTATTTGCAAAAATATGCCAGAGTGATGATTGATCGGGTAGACGGACTATTTAATGTTTTAAATTGTCATGGTATGATCCTTACGGAAGTGGCTGCACGTTATCCAGTGATTTCAATGGCAAATGGTTTGGATCAATTTTTATGGGCTTCAGGATCCAAACATTCAGAATACAAAGAATCAAAAAATATTCCCGAAACAGTTTTTAAAACCCAGAATGAATTTATTTACCAAGTTGATTGGAAAAAATGGTTTACCACCAAATGGTATGAGAAATTAAGTGACTCAGTTTACCAGAATTTCATAAACGAATACAGCCGAATTCAAGCTGACACAGATGATAATCATATTGATAGTTTTATTGTACAGACCTATGCAAATTATTTTGGTGCGAGTTTGCCAATGATTTCTCATAAAATGGAGTATACGATACCATTTTATGACACGGAATTTATCGAATTTGTTTTAAATCTGCCGCTTTCAATGCGATGGAATAGAAAATTGGAAAAGTTGGCAATTTCCCATATTTCTCCATTACTTGCAGAAATCGATGGTGGTCCAATTGCAAAGCCTTTCTTATGGGAAAAAATCAAAAAGAAAATATCAAAATTAAGTCAACGAGCAGAATTAAAACTTGGATTGATTTCTCCTACCCAACTTAGACCTCCATCTTCTACATATAATGACATGCACCAATTGTTACGTAAGAATCCATACCGTTTATGGTTGGAAAAGACATTATTAAGGGGTAATGTAATTTTGGGTGATATTTTTCGTCCTGAAATTTTAAAACAATTAATTGAACAGCACACCCGTGGTGAGTTAAACCGCACTAAAGAGTTGGGCGTTATCTTAACTGTGGAAATGTATCTCAAAAATATATTAGGCGATTCTTCTGAAGTTTACATTCTTAATAACTTGGAGAAAAATATTTCCCCAATATCGATTGAAAACCAAAATTTTGTTTTATAGAATGATTTGAGAGAAAACTTATGCCAGGATTATATGGAGTGATTGCTCCAGATTTAGAAATTAAAAACCAAGCAGATTCAATGAAAGAGATGCTTAAATCTGAGTGGTCAGAGATTGATGAGCAATGGGTTGATCAATCAACGGGAGTGGGTTTGGGCAGGATAGATCTGGGCATATTTCAAACAGATGTGCAGCCAATAATCAAAAAAAGTAGAATAATCTTTCTCATTGGGGAGATTGTTAACCAGGATGAATTACAAGCTAAGGTTTCAAAAAATTCTTCTGAAACTCCAATATCGGTTAATGAAATCATATTGATTTTATATGAACAAATAGGCTTTAAAGTTTTCGAGTTATTAAATGGCTCGTTTGCCATTGCAATATGGGAGATTGATCAGAAAAAACTTGTCTTGGCATGTGGTTATGCTGGTTTGCGTCCTTTGTTTTATTCTATTTCCGGAAATCGGTTTTGTTTTTCTTCAGAGATCAAAGCTTTACTTGCCTTAAATTGGACTCCACGTAAGGTCGACAATCGAGCAGTGATTGATTTACTAGGTTTTGGACTGCCGCAAGGTGAAATTACGTTGTTTAATAACATTTTACGATTGCCCGCAGGTATGATTTTGGTTTATCAAAAAGGCAAACTGGAAATTCGTGAAGGTTTCATGGTGCGATTTAACCCACAGCCTAGTTCATTAACGGAAGAAGAACACATAAAAAATGCCTCTTATTTGTTAGAAAAATCCTTATTAGCTCGTTTTAAATCAGGAGCAAAAATGGGACTCACATTAAGTGGCGGTATGGATACCCGGGTTTTGTTGGCAGCTTGCAGTCATCTTAATCTCCGGGTACCTACTTTTACTTATGGACAAAAAGGTAGTAGAGATAAAGAGCGGGCAAAAAAATTATCAAATTTGGTAGACTATCCTCATTATTCCTTTACATTAAAAGGTAATTATATTAAAGAAAACGCAGCTGCTGTTCTTGATCGATGTGAAGGCCGGGTAGATTGTTTTTTGTCACACGGGCTTTTTTTACAACAAATGAGAGATTGGGTTGATGTAATGATGTTGGGAAATGGGGGGGAGTATCTTTTTTCCTCAGTGAGTGATTATTATTCAAAATCCACAGATATTATCCCGAACCAACCTTATGAAACCTATTATCATTTTCGCAATACATTTTTTAAGGAAGAAGTATGGCCAAAGTTATTCACAGAAAATATTCAAAAAATTCAAGACTACCCCAGACAGAAACTTTTTGATTTGTTAAAGTTCTATGATCCTATAAACGCAGATCAAGCGATTGATGCCTATTGGTTTAATACGGTGCAAATGAATCGTACATTGCAGGGGTTATATCTAATAAATCATGTGCTGGAATTTAGTGAGCCTTATTTTGATCGGGATTTAATCCTGTATGCCACGTCTTTACCTATTCAATACCGACGGGATAGGTTAATCCAAAAAGCGCTGCTTGAGAAATACAATAAGTCGATGGCTTATATAGAAGGTGGTCATTTGTATAACGAATCACACTTCCAAAAATTTGTGCAGAAGAGTGCTAGAAGAGTCAAAGTTCGTCTTGTTCGATATAAATTATTGGATAAAAAATTTATTGCGAGACCATCTTCAACATTTTCGGATTTGCATGCCTTAACCCGCCATTCTCCTAATCGAAAATGGATTGAATCGATTTTGTTAAATCAAACTGCAATGTTGTACGAATTTGTTAAACCCGATTATGTTAAGAACCTGGTGCAACAGCATATGAATGCGGAAACGAATTTCACGAAACAAATTAATACATTGATGACACTTGAATTATTTCTACAACAATATTTCTAAGCAGAAATGAGGTAGGAGATTGGTATGAAAGTCGTAATTTTAGCGGGAGGATTTGGAACGCGATTATCAGAAGAGACAAAAATAAAACCAAAACCGATGGTTGAGATCGGTGACCGCCCTATCTTATGGCATATTATGAAATATTATGCTTCATTTGGTTATAAAGAATTTGTGATTGCGCTTGGTTATAAAGCAGAAATAATCAAAAAATATTTTTTAGATTATACCCGGATGAATGGAGCCATTTCAGTCGATTTTAAGTCAAGTGAAGTGCTTTCACTGCAGCCCGAAAGAGATGATTGGCTTGTTCAACTCGTTGATACAGGATTAAACACCATGACTGGTGGCAGAATAAAGCGACTTCAACCCTGGATCGGAAATCAAACCTTCATGGTGACGTATGGGGACGGTGTATCCAATGTTAATATCAGGGATTTGTATGGTTTTCATCAGAAGCAAAACAGCTTCGTCACCATTACTGCCGTCAGACCACCTTCTCGTTTTGGGGAATTGGATTTTCAGGGTTCTTGGGTTATGAATTTTTCAGAAAAACCATTGAATGGAGATGCGTGGATTAACGGGGGGTTTATGGTGTGTGAACCGGAATTATTTGGATTCTTGGATGGTGATACCAGTATATTGGAACGAGATGGATTGGAAAAATTAACAAAAAAACAACAATTATCAGCCTATCGGCATGAAGGATTTTGGCAGTGTATGGATACTTTAAAAGACAAACAATATCTTGATAAGTTGTATACAGAGGGAAATGCACCTTGGCGAAACTGGTAACAATTTATTTTATGAACCGATAAGTCCAAAAAGGGAGAGATTATGAAAATTTTAGGTTGTAGATCTTGTGGGTCTTCAGAATTATCAATGATTTTAAATTTAGGGGAAACGCCATTAGCTAATTCCTTACTGCGGGAAGATGAGTTAAGAAATCAGCAGCAAGGATATCCTTTAGAACTTGTTTTTTGTGAGAATTGTGCGTTAGTTCAGATCACTGAAACGGTGGATCCAGAAATATTATTTCGAAATTATGTGTATTTTTCTTCATTTTCCGATACCGTGGTAAAAAATGCTCAAGAGATTGTAAACCGTACAATTCTAAGGAGTGGTTTAGACCAGGAAAGTTTGGTTGTTGAAATAGCCAGCAATGATGGTTACCTTTTACAATTTTATAAAAATGCGGGGATTCCGGTTTTGGGCATTGAACCAGCTCAAAATATTGCTGTGCATGCTCGAGCGAATGGTATTCCGACTGTGTGTGAATTTTTTAATCAAGATGTGGCAAATCAGCTAAAAGAGAATGGTCAACAAGCGGATGTGTTTCATGCTAATAATGTCTTGGCTCATGTCGCAGATCTTAATGGCGTTGTTGCGGGAATGAGAACTTTACTCAAGCCAGATGGGATTGGTATTATTGAATTCCCTTATGTAAAAGATATGATTGATGGAGTTGAGTTTGATACGATATATCATGAGCATCTTTGTTATTATTCTCTTTTTTCGGTGAAAGCACTTTTTAATCGTCATGGCATGAATATTGTGGATGTAGAGCGTTTACCAATACATGGTGGCAGCTTACGTATCTTTGTTGGATTGGATAACGGGCAGCACGAAATTTCTCATAATGTAAAGCGTCTTCAAAAAGAAGAAGCAGATTGGGGAGTAGATCAACTAAAGTTTTATGCTCAGTTTGGTGAAAAGGTAACCCAGCTTCAAACCGAGTTAAAGAGTTACTTAATTGAATTAAAAACATCAGGAAAAAAATTAGCCGCTTATGGTGCCTCAGCTAAAGGTTCTACTTTATTAAACACATTTGGAATTGGTTCGGAAACGCTGGATTTTGTGGTTGATCGAAGTACCGTGAAACAAGGTTTATTTACACCAGGAACAAAGATACCTATTATGGATCCAAGGGTGTTATTAGAGAAAAAACCGGATTATGTTCTTTTACTAACATGGAATTTTTCTGAAGAGATATTAAGTCAACAGATCCAGTATCGGGATCTGGGTGGAAAATTCATTATTCCGATACCTGTACTGCATACAGTTTAATAATCTCAACTAATAGAAACAAGAAAAGTGTTGAATGGATAAAAATTTTTTAGAACAAATCAACAAAGACAAATTATCCCTTGTTTACCAATCCTGTCCAAATTGTTTTAATCCGACATTAAGTTTATTTTACTCTGTGCCGGCAGTACCCATAAACAGTGTGCTGTTATTAAAATCACGTGATGAAGCCTTATCTTTTCTAAAAGGTGATGTAAACTTGGCGTTTTGTGAAAATTGTGGCTTTATAACGAATATTTCTTTTCAAAAGGATCTGATTGAATATTCTAGCCGTTATGAAGAGACCCAAGGTTTTTCAGGCACTTTTACCAAATTTCACAATCGGTTGGCAAACTATCTAATTGATAAATATGATTTGCGCGGAAAAAAAATTGTTGAGATTGGCTGTGGAAAAGGTGAGTTTATCGCTTTGTTGTGTGAGATGGGACAAAATTACGGCATTGGAATTGACCCAACCTTTCTTCCTGACAGAAAACCTGAAATTAAACAGGGAGAAGTTGAATATATTGCCGATTGGTATTCAAAAAAATATGCAGATCTGGATGCATCATTATATATATGTAAAATGACGTTGGAGCATATTCCCCAAACAAATGAATTTTTATCCATGGTTCGAGAGACGATCGGTAATCGAAAGGATGCTAAGGTTTTTTTTCAGGTACCTGAAGTAACGCGTATATTAGAAGAATGTGCTTTTTGGGATATTTTTTACGAACATTGTTCTTATTTCAGTGCGGATTCGATAGTGAATTTATTTCACTTAACTGGGTTTGATGTAAAAAACGTATGGACTGGTTATGATGACCAATATTTGATGATTGAAGCCTCTCCCCTTCTTTTGGGAACATCAAATTCAATAGGGCTGAGAAGTTCCACAATAAAAAACCTGGTTGACAATTTTTCAAAAACTGTAAACCTTACCATAAATCAATGGGTAGAGAAAATTAACCTGTTGAGGAAAAATGGTAAAAAGATCGTTGTTTGGGGTGGCAGCTCAAAAACTGTTTCATTTCTTACCACACTGAATATTCCGTACTCCCTCATCGAATTTGTAGTTGATATTAATCCATACAAAAACGGCACTTACCTCGCAGGCAGTGGCCAACAGGTGGTTTTGCCGGAATTTTTACAGGAATATCAACCAGATATTGTTCTTCTGATGAACCCAATTTATCAAAAAGAAGTTTCTCAAAACTTAGCCGATTTGGGTTTAAATCCAAGATTAATTTTAGTTAATGAGTGAGATCAGGATTGTCCAAAATATTAATAAATTTCCTGGTAGGGTTAAGAGATGGATTCATCAAAAAACCATTGTTGAACCCATTATTAAAAAAAGGTATCCGTCGAATGCAGAATCAATACTTCAAACTGTTAAATATATAATAAATGATCCGAAAAACGCTCAAACCAATAATCAAATTCTCAGAATTAACCAAGGCACTAACCACCAGGTATATAAAATTGAACAGAATCAGAATAAATATTTGGCAAAAATTACGTCATCAAATTTGAGTAATCGTTTGGAACGTGAGTTTTTGGTGCTAGATTTTTTGAGTAATCGAAAGCTAAATTTATCTCCGTATCCTGTTTTTTTTAAAATAATTAACAACCAATATGCGGTATTAATAGAAACCTGGATTGAAGGAGAAGTATTAACTAATCCGCCAAAAAATCAAACTGAGTGGAAGAAGATTCTCCATCATTACCAGGATATCCATGCCATCATACCCACTAAAAAAACCGCATATCTTCCTAAAGCTGACAGAAACACCAATACCAGGAGCAATTGTTTAGCGTTAATTAAAAGCCAATTAAAAAATGTGCGACTTGAGTTACTTCCTGAAGAATTAAAATCTCTTTTATTAAAAATGGAAGAAAATTTGGAATTTTCTGAAACAAATCAAAAAACCAGCTTGTGTCGCGGTGATGGAAATTTTACTAATTTTATTCGACAAGGTGAAAAGCTTATATCTGTGGATTGGGAATATAGTGGTTGGGGTGACCCACTATTTGATCTTGTTAGCTTATTGGCGCATCCATCGTATGTTGATTTATCTTTAGAAGATATTTTTTGGGCAATTGGTTATTCCAAACCTTTTTATCCAAACAAAAATTTTGACAAGATTATTATCTCTTATTTGGTGACATTATTTTTATACTGGGCAGCTCGTTATATTAACCTGTTGCAAAATACAAATTCCCAGAAACCTTTTGCTTGGCGTGATCGCCCATCACTGCGATTGCAAAATTACGAAATTTACATTGATAGGGCTGGAGTTCTACTCAAAGGATAGTCTGTTTTAAGGTGAAGCTGAACAATAATTTATGAAAATTTATTATGCAAACGCTTCTTTAACAAAAAATGATATCAGGGGGCGAAGCGTTCACATCCGGCAATTTACAAATCATTCTTTGCAGTTAGGTCATGAGATATGGATGAATCAGGCGACAGATCACCCTGGAATCCAATATATACCCTCTGATCGATTGCAGCGTTTAAAATTATTTCGAAAGATGGATGTTATATATGTTCGGCTGCAGGGGAAAATAACCGGAGCATGTAAATATACAACATTACCTTATCGTTTATTATTCGGAAACCCTATAAATGTGTGGGAATTTAACACTTATCCGATTTTATCGTTTAGTAAAAAACTTACAGAAGCACAAAAACAACAAAAATTAAATCGGTTTAGAGAATTGGGAAGACATTGTGATTTGGCTGTTTGTGTATCAGAAAAACTTTCAGAATTTGTTCAAGAACATCTGAGTATAAAAAATACGATTGTCATTCCGAATGGATCAGACCCAGTTCTGTTTGATCCGGACTTATACAAAAATTCGGTTTTAGAAAATGTCAATTCTGAACAATTTAATGTTTTATGGATGGGAAGTGCGGAATTATCTTGGAATGATTTTGACCAATTAGTGAATGTTGTCAGAATTTTAAATAAACGGGGGTATGAAAAGCATATTGCTTTTCACGTTATAGGCAGCATTGATTTGGATATCAAAGATATTCCACCGAATATTTTTTGTCATGGAAAGATCCAATATGAAAACCTACCACAATGGTTGGCAAAAATGGATCTTGGGTTAATTGTTTATAAACCAGGATCCGCAGATTACAACTCCCCTTTAAAATTATTTGACTATCTTTCTAGCGAGATGGCGGTTGTTTCAAACGAACAACCTCAAGTACGCGAAGTTTTATCAAAAATCAATGCAGAGGACTTGATTTGTGCGTATGGAGATTCGGAGGAAATGGCTAATAAAATTGAAAGTTTAGTTAATCAACCGGAGCGGGTACGGCGGTTAGGTGATCAAGGGCGTAAATTGGTTATTAACTACTATAACTGGGAAAGAGCAGTGCGAAAAACTTACGACCAAATATTAGAGATTAAAAATAATCAAGGGGGGTTTTTGTGGAAAACCAACTCAAATCTTTAATTTATTCAACCCAATTACCAGCAGTAACTGGGAAAAAAAGTGGTTGGCCATGGAATCCTACTATTTCCCCGATATCCTCAAAGATGCAAAATGAGAACGACTGGCCTTTGATTAGTATTACCATCCCCAGTTTGAATCAAAGTTCATTTTTAGAGGAAGCGATTCGGTCCGTGCTTTTACAAGGGTATCCTCGATTTGAATTATTTGTGATGGATGGTGGATCAACGGATGGAAGTACAGAGATAATAAAAAAATATTCTCCCTGGATTACTAAATGGCGCAGCGAGCCAGATCGAGGACAAAGTCACGCCATTAATAAAGGATGGTTATTATCCAAAGGTGACCTGATTGCTTATTTGCCAAGTGATGATGTTTACCAGCCCAATGCATTTATCAAGGCTGCGGTAGGTTGGTCCTATCAAAGTGATGTAATTTTGGTGACAGGGAGTATCCATACGATTGATGCTGATTCAAACATACTTCAAACACGCCATTCCAAGATAAGACCGGAACCGCCGGTAGATCTTTCTACTGTGGATATATCTCAATGGTATATTGCCCAACAGTCTTCATTTTTTGTAAGGGAGTACCTCGATAAAGTAGGACGTTGGTTGCGTGAAGATTTGCATTATGTGATGGATCGAGAATTGATGTATCGCTTATGTCCTGAAGGGAGGATCATTATCCTTGAGGAGCCATTGGCGTCAGATCGAACTCATTCAAACGCAAAACGTCAAAAGGACACGATACGTATGTATAGAGAAGACAGTTTAGCTCTGCGTTATATTAATTTTGGAGACCAAGAAGATAAACTAAAACGGGAGCGAGTAGCAAAGTCGCGGCTGGCACAAGGTTATTGGAACACATCCGAACACATTTCAAATCCATTAAAAAAAGGATATTATCGTTTAATCTCGATCTTAAATTATCCGAGATATATTAAACGCTTTTCCCTGGTAAAAAATTTGCTTCCGTTTGGGCGTAAATTTCGTGACATTACAAGAAAAAATTGGAAATAGGATTATGAAGATTATTGCTGTTATTCCTGCTCGATTACAGTCAACTCGTTTTCCTAGAAAAATTTTAGCTGATATTCAGGGAAAACCCATGTTATGGCATGTCTGGAATCGTACAAAAAAGGCTAAAGATTTGTATGATGTTTTTGTTGCCACAGATTCTGATGAGGTCTTTTCAATTGTCACAGAATGGGGGGGGAAAGCCATAATGACAAATCCAGAATGTGCTTCTGGAACCGAGCGTATTGCTTCGATCATCGATCAGTTGGATGCTGATTGGGTATTTAATGTACAGGGAGATGAGCCGTTTATTTCCTTTAATATGATCGATCAAATGGTTCATGAATGCCAACAAGATAAAGCTGATCTAATAACAGCTGTTTATCCTTTATCAAATAATGATGACTTACTTAATCCAAATATCGTAAAAGTAGTTAGAACAAAGAATGGTTTAGCGTTATATTTTTCCAGATCACCCATTCCTTATGCCCGGGACACTTCGCCGGATGGATGGTTACAAAATGGGGTTTATTGGGGACATATTGGAATTTATGCTTACCGAAGAGAAATTCTTACCCATTACAATGACTTGTTGCCTGGGTCATTAGAAGCAGTTGAGAAGCTGGAACAATTGCGGTTTTTAGAAGCCGGTATGCAATTTCAGACAATTGTTACGCAATATCGATCTATTGCGGTTGACACACCAGCAGATCTGGAAGTGGTGCGGAAATTAGCAGCTCAAGGAGATTATTATGAGTATAGCACTTGAGATTTCAGAATATTTACAGATCGCCCAAACAGCAATGAAAATTGAATCAGAAGCAATTTATGCAGCTTCTGAACGGATGAATGGTGATATCACAAAAGCTGTTGAGATTATTTTAAATCACCCGGGAAAAGTTATTATCAGTGGTATTGGAAAATCTGGTATTATCGGTCAAAAAATAACCGCAAGTTTGTGCAGCACCGGTACTCCGGCTGTTTTTCTTCATCCGACAGAGGCTATCCATGGAAATCTGGGTGTCTATTCACCCGGGGATCCTAGTATTTTGATTTCCAAGAGCGGCAGCACGGAAGAATTATTACGATTAGTACCTGTTTTACGACAGTTTAAATCAAAATTAATCGTTATCGTTGGTAATTTGCAGTCTGTGTTAGCCAATGAAGCCGATGTGGTTTTGGATGGGAGGGTAGATAAAGAGGCAGATCCATTGGGTGTTGTACCTACAGCTTCATCTATCGTAGCATTAGCACTTGGTGATGCATTGGTCAGTGCCCTTATGTACGCTAGAAATTTTTCTGAGACGGATTTTGTTCGGTTTCATCCAGGTGGACAACTCGGCAGAAACTTGTTTTTGCATGTGGAAGATGTGATGCATCGAGATCAGAATGTCGCTTGGGTTAATTTAGAGACGTTATTAAGGGATGTTGTCATTCAAATGACATCCAAACCCTTAGGGGCTGCTTGTGTCATAGACCAAGATAACCGTTTATTAGGGATAATTACAGATGGGGATGTTCGCAGAGCATTAAAGCAATATGAAGATATTCGCTTATTAAAGGCTAAAGATGTGATGACAGTGAATCCGATATTTGCTACACCTGAAATTACATTGGGAAAGGCTGCAGAGATGATGGAACATCGATCTTCCCAAATATCGGTGTTACCGGTTGTAGATTTGGAAAACCATACATGCTTGGGTTTAATCCGCCTGCATGATATTTACCGCGGAAGGGGCTGAGGAATGGAAAATCAACACATTTTTAATATAAATTCAACAACCAAGATAGGTGCAAGTTACCCATTATTTATTTGTGGGCCTTGCGTGGTGGAATCAGAATCAATTATTTTTGAAACAGCGGAATATTTAAAGACTTTATTTGAGAAATATAAATTACCATTTGTTTTTAAGTCTTCATTTGATAAAGCAAACCGTACTTCTGGCCGGTCATTTCGATCCATTGGGTTTGAAGATTCGTTAAAAATCTTATCTAAAGTTGGTAAGGATTTAAACCTTCCAGTGTTAACCGATGTGCATGAAACAAGTCAGGTAGGGGAAGTATCTGACGTAGTAGACATTTTACAAATTCCAGCTTTTTTATGCAGACAAACGGATTTAATACAAGCTGTCGCGAGAACAGGAAAAGTGGTCAATATTAAGAAAGGCCAATTCATGGCACCAGACGATATGTTTTTTGCTGTCCAAAAATCTTTTGACGCCAAAAATGAAAGAGTTATTTTAACCGAAAGAGGGAGTTCGTTTGGTTACCACAATCTGGTAGTTGATATGCGATCATTTGTCATTATGCGTACGATGGCACCTGTCGTTTTTGATCTTACCCATAGTGTTCAACAACCTGGTGGGTTGGGCGGGAAATCCGGAGGACAAAGACAATATGCTCCCTACCTAGCCAGAGCGGCAGCGGCATCTGGTGTAGATGGCTTTTTTATGGAAACTCATCCTAATCCTGATTCCGCGTTAAGCGATGGGCCTAATATGATTCCTTTAACTGAGATGGAAAAATTAATTAATGAACTCCTGGTGGTTTGGAATACAGCAAAACCTTTTTGGAAAGATTAATGTATTTTTACAAATGTCTCGATAATGGATGATTAATAAAGGAGCTTTTATGCCAAAAATTGTTGTGTTGGGGGCGAAGGGTTTTTTTCATCATGCAGAACCTCTTAAGAATCATTATGGAGATCAATTGGTTGTGGAAGCGGATTATTCGCTAGAGAAGGTATCCGCACATAACCCTGATTTAGTAATTGCTTTTGAGGCGAGCAATGCCCAAAGAGGTTTATGTCTCGCAGAGATGATGCGCCGTAATGTGGGGGCATTATTGATCATGGATGGGATTCAAGAGTGGCGTAATACCTGGTCTCGCACCCAAAAGGTGACAAAACGTCCATTGAATCAACCGGCTCTGGTTCATAAAATTGCTTGCCTCGGAAGGTTAGATGCACGGTTGTATGAATCCTGGGGAAATGTTGGTAAGTGTGAGGTGGTTGGTGCTCCTCGTCTAGACAACCTGGTCAGGCAGCAGCGGCCTGGCAGAATAGAACCAATTTTTGACAGACCGCTGCGATTGTTGGTGATGACAGCAAGAACGCCTGGTTTTACACCAGAAGAAACAGCTATCACTTTAGAATCTTTACGTGATTTACAATCTGTTCTTGAACAGCGCACGGATATTGAAGTCGTGTGGAGGATTTCAAAAGGTTTACATCTAGAACTTGGGGTGAAGAATACATATAATTCAGCTACAGGTACAGAACTGCATGATCTATTGCCTCAAATGGATGCTGTAATCACAACTCCCTCAACCGCTCAATTAGAGGCGATGTTATTGGGTTTACCAGTAGCCTTGTTGAATTATCATTTTGTTCCCATATATACCCAAGCTGCTTGGGAGATTAAATGTAAAGAGCATATACCCGAGGTTCTAACCGCCTTGATTGAAACGCCGTTAGAGCGAATGGTATATCAGGATTACTGTTTGCATGATGCACTGCACTGCAAAACAGAAGCATTTCCTCGCCTCGTTCATCTGATTGATGAAATGCTACACATTAAACAAGCATATGATCTTAATCCACAAGGACCGTTATCTTTCCCAGATCGTATACTGGATTCACCAGAATCATTTGTTTCTTGGCCTAGTCAAAATTTTGATCTGGAACGTTTATATCCTGGCCATCCTGTTTTTGGAAACCGAGATATGGCTGTATTACAATCAGAATTGGATGCTGCTTTGATCACTATTCAAGAGTTGAAAGAGCAAACGGATACACTAACAAAACGGCTACACAGGATACCTGGCTATCTCATCGCAAAAAAAATTATCCTTAAAATCCAAAAGAATTTTTATTTAGGGGGACATTCAAAGGTGTGAAATGGAAATATTGATCTCGCATTATCGATCTGACATTGTAAGCGGCGCTGAAATAGCGATTGTCGATATGATAAATAAACTTGATGGGAACTTTGATTTTACGATGTTAGTTCCAGGTGAAGGGATCTTGGCAGAATTTTTCCATTCCAACAATTTAAATGTATGGGTAAATCAAATTTCTACACCAAGAAGAAAATATCCTGGATTACATTATTTCCAATCAAAAAAAAATTCCCGCGAATTAAAAAAACGAAATATTAACTTGGTAATTTGTAACACCTTTTCTGCTGCTAGCCGGATTAGTACTGCCAGCAGGATGGCAGGGATTCCTTATATCATCTATGTAAGGGAATACGTGAAACACACACCCCTCTATCAAAAGGTGCTGCGAAAAGCAGACAAATTATTCACAGTGTCGAAAGATTTACAAAGCTATGTTAAAGATATGGTTCCAGATAGAGAAGTTGAACTCGCTTATGATGTAATTGCGAAAGAGGATATTGAAAAAAGAATCCTAACCTATAAAATAAAACATCATCGTCATACGCCTTTTGACTCCAAATCTCCTTTGGTGGGCTGGGCTGGTAGGATAACTCAATTTAAACAGCCGCACTTATTTGTTGAGTCGATTCCCTACGTATTAGAAAAAATACCTTCAGCTAGATTTGTTCTAATTGGTAAAGCAAGTGAGACTGAAAAAAACCTGGAAGAAACATTGTGGAAAAGAGCAAAAGCATTGGGCATAAACGACAAAATTGCATTTATGGGACAACGAAGTGATGTGATTGAATTGATGAATGAAATGTCTGTATTTTGTTTAACTTCATCGAGAGAGCCTTTAGGCCGGGTGGTTCTTGAAGCCCAATTGGTTGGTTGCCCTGTTATTGTTTCTGACTCAGGTGGCCAAGCAGAATTGGTTGATGATATGGTGAGTGGATTAAAGTTTGATGCCCTTTCTCCAGATTCTCCAAAACTTCTTGCAGAAAAAATTTGTAAAGTGTTATCTAACGAGGATTTGGCAAAGAATATTCGTAACACTGCTTTCACACGAGTAAATCAAACATTTGCTTCAAACCAACCAGTAAAAGTGTTTGAATCGTTGCTGAAAAATGAATTTAAAATTATGGAAGGGGACTCATTATGACAAACCAAAAGGTGGCTGTGGTTTATCGTTTGGATCACCCTGGAGGAGTTCAGTCGGTAGCCATTGCATTGATCCGAGGTCTTAATCAGCTTGGAATTATTCCTGACGTTTTATGGGATGTTCCTCCAGATAAAAAATTAATGCTCGAGAAAGGCGTGGATGCCAATTACCAATATATTCGTTTCCGCATCCCTTCAAAGGTGATTGATAAGCTGCCTAATACGCTCCGTTATTTAGCTTGGATATTTAATTGTATTAAAGAGTCCCAACTTACCAATCATTATGATTTTTATTATGTGTTTTTTAATGGTTTTCTCTTAAAACCAGAAGTTCCACATCTTCGTTATTTATCTGGTCCACCATTACTTCCGCAGTTGTGGAAAGTTCCAAAGGGTGTGCGTGGTTGGCCATTGAGGTTGTGCAAGTGGATTTATCTTCAAGGGTTTAGAAATAACTGCCCGGTTTATGAATACCATCGAGATAACCAATATGTAATAAATTCAAAGTACACAGCTGAATTATTTGAAGAAGCTCATGATGTAAAACTTCCTGTGGTTTATCCACCAATCCAGATGACTGGTCGTAATTATATTGATGATGATTTGCCTCAACGGGACACGGTCACTTTTTTTTCAAGGATCGTTGATTATAAAAGGCCAGACTTGATTCTTAAATTAGCAGAAAAATATCCAACAACTCGCTTTGTCATAATGGGAGCTGTTCCTGATCACCGGATTCCGTTTTTAAATTACCTAAAACAAGAGGCAAAAAATAATAATTTACAAAATGTACTATTTTTCGAAAACCCGAGTGATGGAAGAGTGCAGGATGAACTAACAAGAACAAGGTTTTACATTTTCCCTGCAGAAAACGAACATTTTGGTATGACAACTGTCGAAGCAATTGCATCGGGGGCTATTCCGTTTGTTCATAATTCTGGTGGTCAAAAAGAAATCGTTCATAACAAATATTTGCAATTTGAATATGAAGATTTTTTTGATAAATTTGATTATTTACAGCAGAGAGACATTTCTGAATTAAACCAATTACGAAAAGAACTAACTGAACATATTATTCAGTTTTCAGAAGAAAATTCCGTTCGTAAACTATTGGGTTATTTTAAGAAGGATCGCTTTAATCTAGAGAGTGGTTTTGAGAGACAGGTTGGTGTTTGAGTACGATGACCGGTAAATTAATCTTTTTTTGGGATTTTGATACTCAATGGGGAGGAGATGTTTCTCGATCTGGAACTGGACCAAAAAATTGGGGAATGGCTGATTTTACCAATACGGAGAGATTGCTTGAATATCATTATAAATTTCAAGTACCAGCCTGTTTCGCGGTTGTTGGTGCAGCTGCCTTGCCGGGTGAGCGTCCTTATCACGATCCAAAATTGATTAAAAATATTTACAAAATGGGTCATGAAATAGCGAGTCACGGTATGCACCATGAATGGTTACCTCCCCTTGGAGAAAAAAAATTGGGAGAGGTTTTACGGAATAGTAAAGACGCCTTGGAACAATGTATTGGTGATAAGATTTTTACTTTTGTGCCACCATATAACCAACCTTTTGACTTTTTTCAGAAAGGTTCCATTAGTTTATCTGAGAGAAAAATATCAAAACAAAACAGAATCGACATCCCAAAACTATGCGGTATGCTTCATCAAACAGGATATCAATTTGCTCGTATAGCGTATGCGAATCCGATGCAACGCTTATTGAAACTAGTCGGTATTAATAGGAAACATAAGGCAAAATTGGAAACCGTAAACGGTATTCAAACGATACATCTAAACGGAAAAGCAGGTTTTTCAACTGAAGCTTTGGAACATTTAAATCGTGCTGTAAAAAAAGGGGAGTTTGTTGTTGTATATGGACATCCCCATTCAATATCGGGAACAGGTTTACAGTCAGTGGAAAAATTGTTGCCATTTTTAGAAAAAATAAATCAATATATTCAGGAGTCCAAACTAGAAATTTTGCTTCCAAGGGAATTATGCATTTAGTAGCTATTTCATTTAAAGAATGTTGGCAAGATGATCAAGGTAATTGGATTTCCAGCGGCGGGTTTCCGTTGCAAATGAATGCCATTGCTTCTTTATTTCAAAACATGACTTTATTAATTACCAAAACTCAACCAAAAGATGGGGGCATTCCATTTAACAAGGACATTCAGATTGTTCCCATGCAATCTCCAAAAGGGCATGACCTGAGAAGAAAAATTTATATGGTGCAGAATTTTATTTATTATCTGCGAATTATGATACCAGCCATAAAGACGGCAGATGTTGTGCATACCCCCCTGCCGGGTGATTTAGCCTTTTTAGGCTTTATCCTGGCCCTCATTATGAAAAAAAGAATCATTGCTCGTTATGGAGGTTCGTGGGCAAGGAATAATCGAAACACAGTTTTTAATGATTTAATACGTTTTCTCATGAGAAAATTTGCAGGGGGCAAAAATGTTATGTTAGTGAGTGGTATGGAGGATAAACCACCAGGAAAGAACATCCACTGGCTGTTTTCAACTGCTGTTTCACGAACTGAGCTTAAGCGGTATCAACCTTCTCTGGATCGAGGTTTATCTAATCCAGCAAAAATAGTGTTTATTGGTAGATTATCTATTGAGAAAGGAGTGGACAAATTAATCAATTCGATCCATTTATTGAAAGAAAAAAATTTCAAACCAATGCCTGTTTTACAAATTTTGGGAGATGGGCCGGAACGAAAGAAGTTAGAAACGCAAAGCCATTTTTTGGGATTGGAAAGCCAAATTACATTTTATGGAATGGTAAATCGGAATAGACTGGCTGAAATACTTTTAAATACTGATTTTTGTGTCCAAGTTACATTAACTGAAGGATTGTCAAAAGCATGGATTGATGCTTTCGCTTTTGGCTTACCGGTAGTTGTTGGCAATGTTGGTGCGGCTGTTGAAGCGATTGGGAAGAACAATGAAAGAGGGTGGATTGTTAAACCTGGAAAACCAGAGTTATTAGCAAACTGCATTCAAACGATTATTACGAGCGAGATAAACTGGTCCCAAATGCGCTATCAATGTAGACATTATGCAGAAGAAAGAACATTGGAGGATTGGTCTTACAAAATTGGAAAGATTTGTGCAAATCAATGGAATCTGCGCTTGGTAGAAGGAAAACTTACATCATGAAAACAAAAATAAATACAAGAACTTCAGCATTACCAAAAATGCGTTACAGACAACGTTGGCAGCAATTGCATCAATCTTCTACCTCAATTGGATTTTATGCACCAGTTTTAATGATTTTTATTCTAACTGCCTGGACGTGCTCGTTTTTGTTGGGTTTTCAGACTGTCCTAACTCTTTTAAATATAAGTGGGCTTCTGCTGGCAGCGGTGGGAATTTGGAACCCTAAACCAGGATTAATTGGTATTTCTTTTTTATGCACTTTAGATGCATTAACCCGTACTTTTCTGTTATCTGGTGGCCTGTGGCGCTGGAATACGTTAAATTATTGGCTTTTGGTTGTCATTATCTTAAATTTACCATTGTTTTTACGAATTCAGGATGTGCATACAAGATTAGTTCAAGTGCTTTTGGCAATAATGGGGTTAATGCTGTTTTTTAGTTTGAATCTAAAAAATGGTGTTCAAACGATCCTTAACATTTTGACGATGTTTGGTATTCTGATTTATTTTATCAGAGCAATCAAAGATAAAAGCACCTGGTATTGGGCCGGTCTGATTTGTGGATTTACTTCGGCGGTGGGGGGAGCTGTGTTTTATTTACAAATAGGAGAACTTCCTTATATCAACCCAAATTCATTCATACATTTTCCTTTGGCCGGTATTTTTGCTTTATGTCTAGGATTACCGGAGGCGATCAAAAAAGAACAGGGACGATTTTTAATTTTGGTATTGATGATTGTTAATTTGGTTTGGGTTTTTTTAAGTGGAAGTCGTGGCGGTTTATTAACTGCTTTTATGTGTGTGATTTATTATGTAATTGTAATGCGTAGTTTTTCGTGGACATCTGCTTTACTAATTTTAGGTCTTATTTCTTTTTTTTGGTTTTCTAATTTTTTGCTGGATAAACAAATTTATTCCATTAACCGGATTCAGAAATTGTTTGATTCATCGTATACATTGGCTCAACGCACTAGTGGTAGGTCTGATATTTTTTGGACAGGATGGCAGATATTTTTGGAACAGCCCTTGGGGATAGGGACGGGTAGCTTTGAGGAAGGTGCAAATTATTTAGATATTATCGGTGGTAAAAATCGCCCTGCACATTCAGCCTGGATAAAGGTTTTAGCAGAAAATGGGTTTTTAGGATTTATTGTGTTTTTTTTATGGGTGTTTTCATATTTTATTCGGGGTGCATCTAGCGGTTCATATACGAAATTTTCGATTGGTTTGTTAGTAACGCTAGTTTTAAGTTTTGCGTTTGTTACAACTGAGTTTTCTGGTAAAAATTTATGGTTTTTAACTGCGGGTGCAACAGCAATGTTAAGTTCTGATCAACTCCACCAGCTTTTTATACAATCCCCATATCTATTTAATGGTTTGAAGAAGAGAAATAAAAGAAGAAGGATACTTACCAATGGTCAACCAAAAGCATAAAAAATTACGGGTTGGAATGATCACTGGTGTTTTGGGAAAAGGTGGAGCAGAAAAACAATTATTTTATATTGTCCAATCTTTGAAAAAAGCATCCGTTGAAGTTAAGGTGTTTTCGTTAACAAAGAATGAGTATTATGAAAATAAGATAAAAAATCTTGGAATCGAAATTGTTTGGGTTGGAAAGTTAAAGTCCCCAATCCTCCGTATGATTATAATTTTGATTCATCTGGCTCGATTCAAACCTGACCTTATCTATTCCACCCACTTTTTTTCCAATCTCTATGCTGCTGTTGTGGGAAAAATATTAAGAGTAGTGTCGATTGGCAGTATTCGAAGTGATCTGATTCATGAAATTAGTAAGAATGGTAAATGGGGAAAATTACTGATGCGGTGGCCTACCGTGATGGTTGTTAATTCTTACCAGGCTTTAGAGAATGCCTTTTTGATGGGTGAAAATACAGAGCGAATATTTATTTTGCCAAATTACATCAATTTATTTGAATTTGATCAATTTCTCCAGAAACCACTACAGAAATTAGAAAAAAAAGGAAAAATCAGCCTAGTTTTGGTTGCAAGATTAGATAAAGCGAAACGAATCGATAGGTTTATTCAGTTAATGGCTAGCCTTCGTAAGCAGAAAAAAGAAGTTGTTGGTTGGGTTGTGGGTACTGGTCCGGAATATGAAGACCTGAAAAAACTATCTAAAGATTTGGGATTAATAGAAAATGATCTTCTTTTCCTCGGTCAGAGAGATGATATCCCCAATATATTAAACCAAAGTGATGTTTTTGTTTTGACTTCCGAACATGAAGGCTTTTCGAATGTTTTATTAGAAGCAATGGCTGCTAGTTTACCGGTTGTTACCACATCTGCAGGGGATTCTGAAAAAATTATTTTAAATGGCGAAAATGGGTTTGTGGTTAAACAAAATGATAAGGATCAATTGATTAACAAAGTTGACCTCCTGATTGAGTCTGAAGATTTACGAGAAAAAATGGGATCAGCAGGTAGAAAGATCGTAGAAAAACAATATGATATTAACAATCTCGATAAGAAACTTAAAGATGTTTTAATTTCAATGGCGAATTATTCAAAAGACCAGAAGTTAATTAAAAAAACAAGCCAATTTGATGGAATGGTTTAGCTTAGTGAAAAACATGTCCAACACAGAAAATATGAAAGTACGTTTATGTATTGTAGGTCCAATGTTGGGGAGAAATGAAGGGTGGGTGACCACCCAAGGAGAAATTTTGGCAGACCACTTTCGTGAAATTGGTTATCAAGTATTAGAAACCTCTCAGATTGTAAATCGTTATAAACGGTTAATGGACATAATTTATTCTCTAATTCGCTGGCGTAATCAATACGATCTGGCAATTATTAATGTTTTTAGCGGTCCCGCATTCATCGTCGCTGATATCAGCAGTTATCTTTTAAAAGTATTGAAAAAACCATTCATTGTTGTTTTACATGGTGGCAATTTACCGAATTTTTCATCTTCTCGCCAAAAATGGGTAAAGCGCGTGCTTAAACGAGCCCATCGGATTGTTTCACCGTCTCGGTATTTGTCAAGATTTTGTGAATCGATGGATTTGGATGTAACCATTATCCCAAACACAATTAAATTGGAAAACTATATTTTTCGGGAACGATCGTCAATCAACCCCAAATTGTTATGGATGCGAACTTTTCATGAAATTTATAATCCTGAAATGGCAGTTGAGGTGATTGAACGGTTGAAGAATACTATACCAGATATTCACTTGACAATGGCTGGTCAGGAAAAAGGTCGTTTAGAATTTGTTCAACGATTGGTAAGAGAAAAGGGGTTAGGAAAACAAATTTCATTTATTGGGTTTTTAAATATGCAAGATAAGCGAAAAGTTTTTAACAACCATGATATTTATTTGAATACCACAAGAATCGACAATACTCCAGTTAGCGTGATTGAAGCAGCGGCTTTTGGTTTACCGATTATATCTACTAATGTTGGAGGGATTCCAGATTTGTTAACTGAAAATGAAACCGCATTATTGGTAGATAATGAAGATGTTGAAGGAATGGTGCAAGCAATACAATTATTATTAAGAAATCCTGGTTTGGCAGAAAAACTTTCTAATAATGGTAAAAAAATTGCGGAAGCATGTTCCTGGAAAAATATATTAATTCAGTGGGAAAACCTATTTTTTGATATAAAAAAAAGCGCACAATAGACTATGAATTTTAAGTCAATATATAATACTTCTCCATACCCTATTCGTGTAATGGCAGCCAGTTTGCGCGGCGCGTATTTACGTTTATGGCGATATGGATGGGGTAGTGAAAAATTAGTTGAGGAAATATTAGATCGAGACTATTGGAGTATAGAGCAGTGGCAGACGTGGCAGGAAAATCAATTGGAAAAACTTTTATATTTGGCAGCCAAACATGTGCCTTTCTATAGAGACTTATGGTCAAAAAAAAGAAGAGGGGGGGATCGCTCTAATCCTGCTTATCTCGATAATTGGCCAATTTTAAAAAAAGAAGACTTAAGAAAGTTTCCAAAAACGTTCCTGATAGAAAACTATAAATATCAATATTTAAATGAAGAACACACCAGTGGGACCAGCGGCACACCCTTGAAGTTATGGCGAAACCATAAAACCGAACAATTATGGTATGCCCAATTTGAAGCACGTGTAAGGCGGTGGCATGGTTTAACTAGAAAAGATCGTTGGGCCATTTTCGGTGGGCAAATGGTTGTGCCAACAACTCAAAACAAACCTCCCTTTTGGGTTTGGAATGCAGGGCTTAATCAACTCTATTTGTCGGCTTACCATATTCAAAAAGAAAATTTAAAAAGTTACTTAGAGGCACTTGCAAAATATAAAGTGGTTTATCTATTGGGATATCCATCTGCTTTGGCTGCATTAGCAGTATTAATAACAGAAGAAAATTATCACGTGTCTCCTATTAAATTAATAATCACGAATGCTGAAATGTTGTTGCCCAAACAAAGGCAGTTAATTCAAGATGCTTTTCAATGCCGTGTGATTAATACTTATGGGATGTCAGAAATTGCTGCCGCCGCCAGTGAATGTCCTTTTGGAACGATGCACTTATGGCCCGATACGGGTATAACGGAAATAATTAATAAAGATTCAAATGTTCCGGTCCAAATTGGAGAAAGCGGCAGGCTGATTTGTACCGGATTAATCAATTCAATAATGCCTTTGATCCGTTATGAAGTAGGGGATATGGTTATAAAAGAGCAGGCTATTTCATGTTCTTGTGGTCGAAGTTTACCAAATATGGGTGAAATTGATGGCCGTCTGGATGATTTATTAATTACGAAACAGGGTAGATTTATAGGTCGCTTAGGTCCAATCTTTAAAGTTGATTTACCAGTAAAAGAAGCTCAAATTATTCAGGAAAATATGGATCTTATTCGTGTCAAACTTGTGCCCGCAGAAGAATATACCATAGATACACGCCAAACACTTATTGGTTTAGTCCGTGAAAGAATAGGGGATGTAGAGGTAGAGATTGAGGAATTAGAACGCTTACCACGGAATGCGAATGGAAAATTCAGGACTGTTATTTCGAAAGTGAAACGATAGAAAAATATGACAGTGAATATTGAAATTCCGTTTTTGGATGATAACGAGTTGCCTTTCATTAGTATTGTAATGCCAATTCGTAATGAAATGAGCTATATCAAACGAAGCTTGGGGGCTGTCTTAAATGCGGATTATCCTAAAAATAAAATAGAAATCGTTATTGCTGATGGTATGTCGACTGATGATACGCGCTCGATCTGCACCACCCTTTTAGCGGGACGTGAAAATACAAGAATCATAGATAATCCGGATAAGATTGTTAGTACGGGGTTAAACAAAGCGATAATGGATTCGACAGGAGAAATTATTATCCGCGTTGATGGACATTGTGTCATTTCAAAAGATTACTTTACTAAATGCGTTCACTATTTACTGACACAACCCGTGATGGGCGTAGGTGGACCGATGAAGACTATCGGAGAAACTCGCATTGCAGAGACAATTGCGCTTGCGATGAGTTCAAAATTTGGTGTTGGTGGTTCCGCTTTTCGGACAATTAAGAATAAAACAATGTTTGTGGATACTATTCCTTTTCCTGCTTATTGGCGAAAGGATATCCTTAAAATTGGGCTTTTCGATGAAGAATTGGTGAGAAACCAGGATGATGAATATAATTTTCGCATCAGGGAAAAGGGTGGCAAATTATTAATGGCTGCGGATATCAAATCCACTTACTACAGCAGAGCAAGTTTAAAGAAACTTTGGAAACAGTATTATCAATATGGTTTTTATAAAGTTCGTGTAATGCAAAAACATTGGAAACAAATGCATTTGCGGCACTTTATCCCCTCTGTTTTTGTTTTAAGTTTATTTTTCTCTTTATTATTAGGTTTGTTTTGGAAACCAGGATGGGTTTTGTTTACAGGCTTGGGGGGAAGTTATATATTGGTGAATTTGATTGCTTCGTTTCAACTTTCATACCAGGCTGGATGGAGTCATCTTTATTTATTACCTGTGGTTTTTTTTATATTACACATCAGTTATGGAATGGGTATGTTAGCTGGTTTATTCAAATTTAGGAAATTTTGGGAAAAAATGTACCAATCAAAAAGGGTTGAGAAATGAAGGAAAGGAGGAAAAAAATGAATAAAGATGTTTTAGGATCCCGCGTCATAATGGATCAAAAAGATGCAAAAAAACAAATAATTTTTTTAAAATCATTCTTTAATCGTATAATCCGCCGTGCATTAGATATTCTTTTTTCCGGTTTGGCTTTGTTTTTGTTATGGCCGTTGATTATCTTTTTAGTTTATTTAATTAAAAAAGATTCTCCTGGGCCAGCAATTTATCGAGGAAAACGAGTTGGCAAAGATGGAAAAATATTTGAAATATTAAAATTTCGTACCATGTATGAAACACCGGAAAGTTATAATGGAAAAAAGGTAACGGCTGAAGGTGATCATCGGATAACAAAATTAGGAAAAACCTTACGAGATACCAAATTAAACGAACTTCCCCAGCTGTGGAATGTGTTTGTTGGTGAAATGAGTTTGGTTGGTCCCCGACCAGAAGATCCCGACATTGCGAAAAAATGGCCGGAATCTATTAAACAAGAAATTTTTTCCGTAAAACCTGGGTTAACCAGTCCTGCATCTATCGTTTACCGGAATGAAGAAAAACTGTTAAATTCCGATGACATAATGAATCAATATTTTTGGGACGTTCTTCCCAGTAAATTGCGCCTGGATCAGTTATACATACGGAAACGCAATTTATTAAGTGATATGGATGTTATCTTTTGGACTGCGATTGCGTTGGTTCCTAAAATAAAGAATTTTGAAATTAAAGAGCACTTACTATATCAGGGACCTCTCAATTTATTATTTAGACGTTATGTGCGTTGGTTCATCCTGGATTTTGTTGTTGCATTGGTTTCTGTAGCTATGGCAGGGGTATTACGAAGATTAAGCTCCCCATTAGATATTGGCATAGTTCCTTCCTTTGCAATTGCATTGTCTATTGCTCTTTTGTTCAGCCTAGTGAATACCATTCGCGGTGTTAATCGTATTGAATGGAGATTAGCATCACCTGGGGAAACTTTAGAATTGGCAGTTTCAACAGGGATCGTGACAGTTGCTATATTTGTTATTAATATATTCTTACCACCCAAACTAAGCTTACCACCGATTATTTTGGTGACGAGTGGGATGTTTGCATTTATTGGTTTTAATATTGTTCGTTATCGCGGAAGAATTGTTACAGGATTGGCAACTCGCTGGACGAAATTACGTGGTTCAAAAGCAGAAGGTTTGGGTGAACCGGTTATTATAATCGGAGCAGGCGAAGCTGCTAATTTTGGCATCAGGTTGTTAAAAGATAGTCCCTTTGCTCCGGCTTTTAATATTATTGGCTTTTTGGATGATGATCCTGAAAAGATCGGCACAAGAATTGATGGAATTCAAGTTATTGCTCAAACATCAAGTGTTGCGGATGTTATTTCAAAATATGATGTAGGGTTAGTTTTGTTCGCAATCAATAATATTTCCCTGACAGACTCTGAAACGATTTTGGATTTGTGTCGAAGATCAAAAACAAGAACGATAATGCTTGTGGATATATTAGAAAGCTTGAGGTTTTATTTTCCTTCCGGAAAGGTAGATGAAAATTCTATCAAGGAAAATTTGATTGATAAAAACAGTAAAGATCGGTTGACTGGTGTATTAAACCAAACATCTTTTATGAGGGCTTTACGAATTGAGTTAGCTCGTACGAGACGGTATAACCATGTTTTTTCATTAATACGATTAAGGCTTCAAATCTTATGGCCTCAGGGAGTAACCCGTCCTCATGCAGTTCTATCGCAAATATTGTGCAATGTGGCTGATAATGTAACCAAACAAACCCGGACGATTGATACGATCGGGCGTTTGGAAGAAAATGATTTTGTAATCCTTATGCCGGAAACCAATTTTAGAGATGCCAGGATCGTAATAAATAGGATTAAGCATAGTATTACATCAAAACCTATTGAAACAGATAGGGGATTAATTTCTGTTGAAGTATTGGTTGGATGTGTAACACACGGTGACGATTCTATATTAGGTCCAGATTCATTAATAGAAGCTGTAACTGCTGACATGATCAATGATAATGTGGACCAATTCGCCACGTAAATTAAACGGGATAAGATAAAAAAGGTTTTTTGTATGGATATTGAGACGGGATTTTTTAAAAACAAAAAAGTTTTAATCACAGGTGCCGGAGGATTCATTGGAAGCCATTTGGCTGAAACCCTTGTTGCGTTAAACGCTGATGTAAAAGCGTTTGTTCACTATAACTCGAGAGGTGATGTTGGATGCCTGAGTATGCTTTCATCTGAAACCAAAAATAATATTGAGATCATTTCAGGTGACCTGTGTGATTCCAATGCAGTTCTAATAGCAGCTCAAGGGATTGATATTATCTTTCATTTGGGTGCGATTATCTCCATTCCTTATTCTTACGTCCATCCCAGCCATGTGATAAACACTAATATTCAAGGAACTTTGAATATTTTAAATGCTGCACGATTTTATCAGGTAAAGAAAATTGTTCACACAAGTACAAGTGAAGTTTATGGCACAGCTCAATTTGTTCCCATTACAGAAAACCATCCCTTACACGGACAGTCACCTTACGCCGCTAGCAAAATCGGTGCGGATGCCATCGCTGAGAGTTTTTACTGTTCCTATAAATTGCCAGTTGTGACGGTACGGCCTTTTAACACGTTTGGACCTCGCCAATCAGCACGTGCTGTTATTCCAGTGATCATTACTCAGGCATTAACCGGAGATAAACTGCATTTGGGAAATATAGAAACAACTCGAGATTTTACCTATGTGGAGGATACGGTAAACGGTTTTATTAAGGCTGGAATCGCAAAAGATGTTGAGGGAAAAACATTTAATTTAGGAACAGGAAAAGAGGTTTCCATTAAAGAAGTTTGTCAAGTGGTCTCTCGTATATTAGAAAAACCTCTTGACATTATTGTTGATGAAAAAAGACTACGTCCTGAAAAGTCGGAAGTTCTGCAGCTTTTATCAGATAATTCATTTGCGAGAGAAAAAATAAATTGGTTTCCTAAATTTAGCTTTGAAGAAGGACTGCAAAAAACAATACACTGGATAAGTAAAAATCTGGATAGTTACAACATAGGACGATACGAATTTTAATTTCAAAAAACATCTTTATGAAAGGGAGGATTGTCATGAAAGCAATAATTCTTGCTGGTGGTAGAGGTACACGATTATATCCATATACGCAAATTTTACCCAAACCATTAATGCCTATTAATGATATGCCAATTTTAGAAGTCATCATCCGGCAGCTAAAAAATAATGGAATCGAAGAAATTATACTCACTGTGGGCCATCTCTCCGAATTATTAAAGGCTTTCTTTGGTGATGGCAGCCAGTTTGGTGTAAATATTCAATATAGTTATGAGAAAGAACCATTGGGAACAGCCGGACCTTTGGGCTTGATCAAAAATTTGGATGATACATTTTTGGTTTTAAATGGTGATGTGCTAACTGATCTTAGTCTTCGAAACTTAATTGATTTTCACAAAAAAGAGAAAGCAGTGGCAACGATTGCTATGCATAAACGAAGTGAGAAAATTGATCTTGGTGTGGTTTTATGTGATAGTGGTCCTACTGTGGTGGGATATATCGAAAAACCTACCTACGATTATCAGGTAAGCATGGGGATTTATGTATTTGAACCAGCATTGATAAAGTATATAGAACCAGGGCGATACTTAGATTTCCCTAATCTTGTCCATAAACTTTTAGGTGAGGGAGAAAAAGTGACAGGGTATCTGTTTGATGGCTACTGGCAAGATTTGGGCCGAAAAGATGATTATGAACGAGCTACAAAAGATTTCGTGAACAATCGGGAACGTTTTTTTAAGGAGATAAATTAATGAAAAAATGGGTAGTACCATTATCTGACATTGATTTTAGGCAGGAAGAAACACTTGCAGTTCAGCAAGTGATTAATAGTGGATGGTTAACCATGGGGGAGAAAACAGTTGAATTTGAACAGGATTTTGGAAAATTTATTGATGTTAAATATGCATTTGCAGTGGCCAATGGCACGGTGGCATTACATATGGCTTGTCTTGCGGCTGGAATTGGTCCGGGTGATGAAGTAATATTGCCAGCTTTAACCTTTGTTGCAACGGCAAATGCTGTTCTTTATTGTGGCGCAAAACCTGTTTTTGCGGATGTTGTTTCATTAGATGATTTTACAATATCTCTTGAATCGATAAAGAAATTAAAATCGCCAAGGACAAAAGCTATTATTGTTATGCATTATGGCGGTTATCCATGCCATATGGAAGAGATCCTTCTATTTGCGCGTGAAAATAAATTAATCCTAATCGAAGATGCTGCTCATGCACCGGGTGCTTCTTTGTATGATATTCGGATGGGTGCTTGGGGTGATATTGGATGTTTTAGTTTTTTTGCTAACAAGAATATGACAACAGGGGAGGGGGGCATGGTTACGACGAATGACGGCGAAATGGCAGAAAAACTGAAAAAGCTGAGATCTCATGGAATGACTTCTCTGACGTGGGACCGTCACAAAGGTCATGCCTGGAGTTATGATGTGGTATCGCTTGGTTTTAATTACCGAATTGACGAGATTCATTCTGCTTTGGGAATAGAGCAGTTAAAAAAACTCGTTGAATTTAATGATAAACGGAAAAATATTGTTCAAGATTATCAAACTCGATTTTTATCTGGAATACCTGAGATGAAAATTCCTTTCTTAAATCATCCGGGACAATCAGCTTACCACTTAATGCCTGTTTTACTACCACCATCCATTGATCGTATTGTTTTTATGGAACATATGAAAACTGCTGGAATACAAACTAGTTTTCATTATCCACCCATTTATAAGTTTAGTTATCACAAAGGTGTAATTAATACAAAGGATATTGATCTTTCTATTACGGAAGAAATCGCTAATCGAGAAGTTACCTTACCTTTGTATCCCAAACTAAAAATGGAGGAAGTTCAATTTGTTGTGAATACCATTCGAATGATTTTTGATATTTTATTAAAAGATCAAGATTGAGGAAAAATGCAACCAAAAGAAATTATTAAATTAATAAAAAGATGGATTTGGGTGTTATTAGCCGGATTGTTTTTGGGTTTGGTCGGTGGGTGGCTTTTTAGTTATTTTCAAACCCCTATTTACCAAGCCAGTACGAAAATTTTGGTAATGAACTCACCTGAGTCAAATAACTCGAATGTGATCAGTCAAAGTAGTCAGGAGTTGTATCAGATCTTTATTGAGTTATTAGTAACCAGACCTGTTTTAGACGCCACATCAGAAAAATTGGGGTATTACGTTAGCAGCAATCAAATTACGGTCAGAGAACAGCAGTTAATTCAGGTGATTGTGCGTGATGAGAATCCAACACATGCGGCTGAAATTGCAAACACATTGGTTTCGACATTTCTTGACCAAAATGAATTAATGCAAACCAATCGTTATTCTACCTCCGAAGAAAGTTTACAGGCTCAGATCCAACAAGTGGAATCTCAAATTGCTGATTTACAATCTCAGATGATTGAAAATTCTGCAAAAAGTCAGGACCAAAGAATTCAATCCGTAACAGACATTATTTCAGGTTTACAGACAGAGATAAAAGATTTACATGAAGAAATTATCCGCCTGCAATATAATGATACTTTGGTTGATATGGTTGGTTCAAATGGCTTGACTGTTAAGGTTACACCAACACCCACATTAAACGAATTAATAGCGTTGAATCAAAACCAAAATCGCCTGTCTGAGTTACAATCTTTGTTAGATATTTACCAACAAATTTACGTGGATTTATCCTTTTCAGGTAATATGTCAAATGTGCAAAGCGGAGAAGACAATGATCGTATTTCGGCTGCATTAAGTCTTTATCAACAAATTTATGAAAATTTGCTCTCCAATTACGAATCGATCCGGTTAGCAAGATTACAATCCACGCCAAACATAGTGCAAGTTGAAAAAGCTTCTGAACCCTCTAATCCTATTCGTCCAAAGACGATGAACAATATGCTTATTGGCGGTGTGCTTGGTGTATTACTTGTTGGTCTGATTGTTTTTCTGATTGAATATTTGGATGATTCAATTCGAGATGCGAATATGATTTACGATATTCTGCAGTTACCTGTATTGGGTACTATATCAAAAATGGATAAGTCAGCAAATACAAATAAACCGTTTGTTTTAGAAAATCCACGTTCGCCTATATCTGAAGCATTTCGGTCATTAAGGGGAAACTTGGATTTTTCATCAATGGATGATTCGATTCGTTCTATTTTGATTATGAGCCCAGATGCAAATGAAGGAAAAACCACCATTGCTGTAAATTTAGCAGTTGTGATAGCTCAATCCGAAAAAAAAGTTGTTTTGATTGATGGTAATTTACGAAAACCAAAAGTGCACGAAATACTGGGATTACAGAATCGTTTAGGATTAAGCGACTTATTATTTGGTAAAACAGATATAAATGATGTTATTCAGAGCGTTGGAGAAGATTATCTTTCTGTAATTACCAGTGGTAGTTTACCTCCCAATCCAGCCGAAGTAATCGGGTCCAATAAAATGGAATCCATTATTGAGGCATTAAAACAACAATTTGATTTTGTATTGATTGATAGTGTTCCATACTTCTTGGCAGAAGCATCCGCATTGGCATCTTACGTAGATGGAGTTTTGATTGTTGTGTGTCCCAGAAAAACTTCACAAACAGCTACAGTAGATATGTTGGATAAGATGGATCGAGCAGGGGTCCAACCGATAGGAGTAGTCCTTAATCAGGTTAAGAATGATGATGGGGATGGTTATTATCAAGTAATAAAAAATTATGATCAGTTTTCTTACGAAAATCAACAATCTCCCGAATCAAAGGTGAACTAATATGGCAACTCCTATTTGTCCATATTTAGGATTAAAAAACGACAAAGAAACCGTTATGCAATTCCCTTCAACGGGGAATTATTGTTTTCATGTCAGTCCGGTTGAACCAGTTGACCGACGACATCAGGAGATTTATTGTTTACATAACAATCACATTAATTGCCCGGTCTACAACTCTGCACTCAATCTCCCAATGCCCCCAGAAATCATAGGGGTATTACCCTATCAAAAATTAAATAAAAAAATCGTTATGGCAGTCGCTATTTTATTTATTTTTGTTGTCATGATAATAATATTATTGTCATCGAATTTTCCTAAGGATAATGAGGTGGTTTTAGAGAGCACAAAAGGCACTGTAGATAGTCTTACTCAAACTATTCCGGCGATTAACCCGATTGAAATTATGTCAAAAACCACATTAATTCAGAATCAAAATACTCCAATAGTGGAACAAACATGGATACAATGCACACAGCCAACAAATTGGATAGTGTATGTGGTAAAACCAACCGATTCTTTGGTGAGATTAGCGCTCATATTTAATGTTACTGTTGAGGATTTGCAAAAAGCAAATTGCATGGGAGATCGAACATTGGTAAAGCCAGGTGAAAAAATCTACGTTCCAGGGGCAACGCCGACCCCATCATCGACTTTTACCCCAACCAATACAGCAACTAGAACGTATCAAGCTCCAATTATCCCGTTTTGGACGAATACTCCTACTGCGCCAAATTCCCCTCCTTCACAGCCTAGACCAACCAATACCCCCTTACCTCCTCCCCCGCCAACTGCAACGCAACCTCCACCACCTCCTCCTACTGCCGTTCCACCTACTGAAGAACCTCCTACACCGACAGCACCACCGATTTAAAATAAAAATTTTTTTAACGGCAAATAATCAATTATTTTTCGAGTTTGGTTCATCATAATTTCACCTAACCCATAAGAAAGGGATGGTTGATGAAAAAAAATAAAAAAAAGCGTATCATTTTCGCCATGATAATAATGGTTATGATCGCTTTAAATCCATTTAACTCAGCTTCAGCTGAACCTGGTCTTATAATTTCACCCGGAAGTTTAATAACCTCGGAAGGTGGCAGTTCAGCTTCTTTTTCTGTTTCGTTGGCAGAGCTGCCAACTGAGGCAGTAACTATTTCTGTTGTTAGCTCTGATACAAGTGAAGGAATCTTGAGTTTGAATTCTATTGTGTTTACAACTGAAAATTGGAACACACCACAAACTATTGATGTAAGTCCCGTTGATGATGAAGTTGTGGATGGAAACCAGGGTTATACGATTAACCTTACGGTAACGAGCTCGGGTTTAGAGTATGAAGGAATTTCAGGAGAAGTTTCCGTCACGAATAATGATAATGATGTAGCAGGTATTGTTACAGATCCAGTGAGCGGTTTGGTAACGACAGAAGCTGGGGGACAGGATACATTTGTTGTTCATTTGGCCACTGAACCATCGGGTACAGTCTCTATTTCTGTGAGCAGTAGTGATTTGAGTGAGGGAATTGTTAGCCCAACTACGTTATCATTTAATAGTACCAATTGGAATAACAACCAAACAGTTACTATAACCGGACAAGATGACAGTATAGATGATGATAATATGCCATATCAAATAAATTTAAGTGCAGGTGGTGCTTCAGAATATAGTGGATTGACCTCTTCCGTCTCCGTCACGAACAATGATAATGATGTAGCAGGTATTGTTGCAGATCCAGTGAGCGGTTTGGTAACGACAGAAGCTGGGGGGCAGGATACATTTGTTGTTCATTTGGCTACTGAACCATCGGGTACAGTCTCTATTTCGGTGAGCAGTAGTGATTTGAGTGAGGGAATTGTCAACCCAACTACGTTATCATTTAATAGTACCAATTGGAATAATAACCAAACAATTACTATAACCGGACAAGACGATAGTTTGGATGATGGTAATATTGCATATCAAATAAATTTAAGTGCAAGTGGTACTTTAGAATATAGTGGATTGACCTCTTCTGTCTCCGTAACGAATAATGACAATGATACGGCAGGTATAATCGTCAATCCGCTAATTGGACTTACAACAACTGAGGGAGGTGGAATCGCTTCCTTTACTGTACGTCTTAATACCCAACCAATTGCCAGTATTGTTTTGTCTGTAACCAGTCAAGATACTACGGAGGGTTTGCCTGATAAGAGCACATTGACTTTTACAACAGCAAATTGGAATGTTTTACAAACCGTAACAGTAACTGGTGTGAACGATAGTATGGATGATAATGACATTGATTATACGGTTTCTGTTTCTACACTATCTGGATCTTCAGAATATACGAACTTGGCGCCTGTTTTGGTAAGTCTTACGAATATTGATGATGATAATGCGGGATTGATCGTTAATCCATTGTCAGGTTTTATTACCAATGAAAGCGGACTTGAAGATCAATTTACGGTTCGATTGGCTACCCAACCCACTAATAATTTTGTTTTAGGGGTTTCAAGTTTGGATACAACAGAAGGTAGTGTAAGCCCTTCTTCTTTAACCTTTACTTCAGCAAACTGGGAAAGTCCTCAAACCATTACGATTCATGGTGAGGATGATTTACAAGTGGATGGAACTGTAACATATCAAGTGCGTTTAAGCGGCTCATCCGGTGCGAGTGAGTATATGATTTTATCACCTCAATTATTATCAATTCAAAATCAGGATAACGATTCGATTGGTGTTGCTGTTCAACCCACTACTGGATTGGTAACAACAGAAAACGGCGGGACGGCTCAATTTAATGTCAGGTTAAATTCACAACCTGCATTTCCTGTAACGATAAATCTTAGCAGCAGCAGGCCATCGGAAGGTTTACCGCTTGTAAGCAGCATCGAATTAAACGCATCAAATTGGGTTTCAGGTGTGACAGTAACGGTGCGAGGCCAGGATGATAATATTGATGAGGAACCAAATAACCAACCCTACACCATTATTTTGTCCAACACAATTAGTAGTGATTTAAATTACAATGACTTGGAAACCCCGGATGTTAACCTAACAAATACGGATGATGATATTGCCGGATTTACATTATCGGAAACATCTTTAACAGTTCATGAAAGTGGTACGAGTTCGAATTTTAATGTGTACTTAGATACCCAACCTACTCAAGATGTGGTCTTTAGCATATCCAATTCGGATACGTCTGAGGGTCAGGTTTCCCCATTAACACTAACTTTTACTTCAGGCAACTATAACAGCCCACAAACGATTACGGTTACCGGAGTAAATGATTTTGATGTAGATGGTAACCAAAGTTTCCGGGTATATGTTGATCCAACGAGTTCTGATCCAAAATATCAGGCTTTATCAAACCAATATGTTAGTGTGACGAATCTTGATGATGATATTGCTGGTTTTACAATCTCGCCTGACAGGACGATGATTACCAATGAGGAAGGAAGCTCAGATCGATTTACAGTGGTTTTGGATGCCAGACCACAATCCGGAACAAGCGTGACGATCCCAATCTCGAGCAGTGATACATCAGAAGGCACAATATCAATTCCAGCAACAGGCACACTGGTATTTACTCCATCCAATTGGATGACACCTCAAGAAGTTGTTATTGTTGGTGTGGATGATGATCTCCAGGATGGAAGTCAGAATTACGAGATAAATGTTGGTCCCTCAGAAAGTGCGGATTCGCATTTTGATAACTTACCTTTAGAAGTAGTCAATGCTTTAAATAATGATAATGATACTGCCGGGATCTTGTTTTCTCAAACAGATGGATTGGTGACAACAGAAGCCGGGGGAACTGCTTTATTCACTTTACGATTAAACACCAAACCGCTTTTTGATGTCACTGTAAGGTTATCAAGTACCGATACTGGTGAGGGTTTGATTACAGATCCTGCTTTACCGAACCGATTGATATTCACACAAGAAAATTGGAATATTGCTCAAACAATTACTTTAACCGGTGTGGATGATTTTTTGGCGGATGGTGATATTGATTATCAAATAACCTTTTCTTTAGAAAGTGTAGGAGCGGATTATAATAATTTAAGTATAACGCCAATCAATGTTGTCAATTTGGATAATGATTTTTCTCCCGTTGCCGTTGAGGATAATTATTATATTAATGGAGATCCACTAACGATCAGTTCACCTGGGGTTTTATTAAATGATATTGATGCGAATGGAGATGAATTAACAGCAGTATTGGAATCGCAGCCTGCACAAGATTCCGACATTGTTTTTAACCCGGATGGATCATTCACATATCAGGCTAATACTGGATTTGAAGGAATGGATCAATTCACTTACAAGGCTTACGATGGGATTTCCTATTCCGAAATTGGGACGGTATATATTGAAGTTGATTTAACGGCCCCACCTATTGCCAATTGGATTAGCCCTGTAACGAATAATAATACATATACGGTTGAAACTGGAAATATCCTGTTGCGTGCAGCTCCGTTAGATGAGGAAGATTTTGGATATCTTTGGTATACCTGGTATGATCCTACCCTTCCGGGAGGTGTTGAAGATCAGCTTGTATCATTGGGCACAGCGGAAACCGCTCCTTATTCCATCTCTATCAATGTTGATATGTTGGATATTGGATTCAATCAACTATTTGTGTTTGTTTATGATAAAGCTGGTAATCGCTCCTTGCCACCTAACAATCGTATCATCATTGAAAGATTACCATATTATTCTTACCAAATATATATGCCTATTATTTTTAAATAGTCAATAAAAACGTTATTAGAAAAAGCGAAGGTATTCATCCTTCGCTTTTTTTTTATAAGACTTTAGTCAGTTGAGCGAGCGAAGCGAGAGAAACAAAAATCCACCCGCTTAGCGGGTGGAAGACAAAAGGTTAGACCATGAAAAGCCAT
>PABH01000024.1 GCA_002702705.1 Anaerolineaceae bacterium | reverse complement strand
TTCGGGGCTACTAAGAAACTAGAAAATTTCTCCCTTGTTTCTTTCCTTATATAGGTTAGGGTATCCCTAACGTACATTTACTCGCAATGACAAATAAGTGCTAAACCAAAACTGACGTTAAATTACCAAGAAACCATACCTGGCTTTAATTCCACCCCATAATCTAACAACGACCCAAACAATTAAAACCAACCACAACACAATAATGATTCCGCCTGAAATCCAATTCTGGGGATGGCCTGTTTCCAAACGTAAAGCCGCTTCCGTCCTGGCATCTGTCAATACGGCCTCCGGAATCATTTTGATCGCCAATGAGATACCCAATGGCAGTAAGATCAGGTCATCCAGGTAACCTAAGATAGGAATAAAGTCAGGGATCAAATCAATCGGGCTGAAAGCATAAGCCACCACCAATGCACCAAACGCTTTGGCATACCAGGGCACCCCTTTTTTTCCATAGGCGATATACAGGGTGTAAATTTCCCGTTTGATCGTTTTGGCTTTTGATTTCCACTGCTGCAGCATTAAAGTACACTCCAAACAGGAATTATATACCCAAAACAGTTCAATGGATGAAAGGTTATTCGGTCAGCAGTTTTAAGGCGGTATGGCGGTTATACCCCTGCTGGAATACCAGGGTAAACCAAAGTCGCGTCAGGTTATCTACGACCTCAATCTGATCCAACCCACCGACATAAACCGGCTGTAACCCGGTGTCCGTAATTAATCGATCCGCATCCTTTTTTGCTTCAGCTGGTGCACAATAAAACAGATCCATCGTTTGCCAACCGATGACGGGCTGTTCAAAATTTTCCCAGCCCAAGGTATTAAAGGCACGCACATACAAAACATCCGGAATGATTTTTTTAATATCAGCATAGTGATGAAACGAATCTGCCTTGGTATCATTGGTCGAATCGAAAATCACCTTTCCGGTCAGCAAGTCCTTATGTTCATTCACAAAATCAGGAACAGCCTGCCCGGGTAAAGCCAACAACACGATGGCGCCTTGTTCTACCATGGCGGGTATCGCACCGACCATCCCAATCGTAACCAATTCCTGATATTTTGGATCGGAAGGATTTCGTACCGCAAAAAAGACCTCATGCCCGGCAGCAGCCCATTTTTTTCCTAACACACTGCCAATATTTCCACCACCAATGATTGTTATTTTCATAATCACGACCCTCCATTTTTATTAATCTAAGCCCCGCCAAATCACACGGTAAACAACTCAAAAACTTTGCCTTATTCCTCATTCAAAGATACTCTTTTTCACCCAACCAATTCAACCTGGTTTAGATTGTTAATGAGAAAAACCATGGAGGATTTCTCTTACAGGCGATATACTTAAAGGGACATTTCAATGACATAATTTCACCAAAAAAAACAGGAAACGAATGGATCCCAACAACCCCGTAATCAAACTTTGTGTCGAAGGCACACAGGCTGAATTTAAAGGTCAAATTGAACAGGCAAAATCCCTCTACCAGCAGGCCTGGGAAGCGGCCAGTGATGATTTTGAAGCCTGTGTCGCTGCCCATTATGTTGCCCGCTTTCAAGAAGACCCAAAACAGCGTTTGTATTGGAATCAACTGGCATTAAACCATGCCAACGCTGTATCCGATGATCGTGTTAAGCAATTTTATCCATCCCTCTATCTGAACATGGGGCAATCCTTTGAACTGCTTGGTGACCAGGAAAAAGCCAAATATTTTTATGACCTGGCCGCTAAACTGGGTTTCACGCACCAGCCTGATTAAGGGAAGCTGGTTGCTCTAATATCCTAGTTCCGCCCGCCCATATAGCCATACCCACGGCCGCTTTGGGGTTGACCATCCATAATTTGTTGATTGTTTTTCCCGTACCCGCCTTGTCCACCGGGAGTTTGTCCATTGGGATTAAGATTACCCGATGCCATCATTTGACTGATATCAAATACGGTTCCTGTTGATTCATTGGTGATGGTTTGCGGCTTAAAATCGCCAGCCCCATTCCAAATTCCGGTTACGGTTACTGAATCACCGGTATTTAAAGAAAACACAGGATCAATCTCTGAAATTAGCTCACCCATCCAAATCGGGGTGGTTTGTCCATCTTCGCTCAGCACGGAAAAGCTGGTGGTAGTTAACTCGGTCACCATCCCACTGACGGATTGGAGCATACTTTCAGCAAATTGGTTCGTTCCTTCGGGATGATTACCCGCCTGGAAACCTAAAGTGGTTTGTGATTCTATTTGTGTATCTTCTAACAGTGTTGGTTCTGTTAAAACGATTTCCGCTTGTTTTAAGGAATCTGCCACCATATTCTGCTGTATTTCTTCATCAATCGTTTGTTGCGAAACAATATTAAAAATGGAAAATCCACCAGCGATACTGAGAATAATTACCAAAACAGCAATCAGGATTGTTTTAAACATACGGTTTATACCTCTCTAATTTTTAATTTGAGGCAATTATAAAAAGCGGATATGAAGATTTGATGAAGTTTCTCCAAATTCACCAATTTTATTCAACTTCTTCACAAGAACTTCATATCTGTCTTTTAAGATCAAACTCTAATGAAATTCTTTTAGTGCAGAAATGGATAAAGTCTTATGGAACAAGAACAATCTCAGCAAACACCACTGGTTGATTTTGGTAACCGTATAAAACAAGCATTTTTTCCGACTCAGGAAGCGGATGATGATCGCGGCCGCATGCGAACCGTGTTAAACAGCCTCATCTTACATTTACATCCCACCAAAGTTGTAAAACGCAGTCTCAGCCTGACGTATACCTGGGGCCTGGGTGGTTTATCGGCTTTATTGGTGGTCATTCTGGCTTTCACCGGCATATTATTAACCAAATATTACACACCAAGTCCAGACCAGGCATATTACGACATAATCAATTTACAATCCAATGTTGTTTTTGGTGAATTGATCCGCAATGTACACCATTGGTCCGCCAATCTTATGATTATCACCACGGTGCTTCATTTATTAAGGGTCTTTTTCACCGGGGCATACCGCCTGCCGCGTGCATTCAATTGGGTATTGGGCATCATCATGTTGGTGCTCGTTTTGGGTGCCAATTTTACAGGTTACCTGCTGCCCTGGGATCAGCTTGCCTTTTGGGCCATCACCGTGGCAACCAGTGTTGTTTCCTATATTCCGATCATTGGTCCGGAAATGAGCCGAATGCTGTTGGGCGGCCCGGAAGTTGGCACAGCCACCTTGTTGAATTTTTACAGTCTGCATATCGGTGTGATTCCCATCGCGATGGTAATTCTGATGTCATTTCATTTCTGGCGGGTTCGGAAAGATGGCGGCATCACGGTAGCACGTAAGGTGAATGAAGACATCGTTGAAAAACCGGAAAAATTAACCACGCTGCCAAACCTGGTGAACAAGGAAGTAGCATTTGGGTTGGTTTGGATCGCTATCCTATTGGCTTTTTCAATGCTTGTTCCGGCTCCACTGGAAGAAATTGCAAATCCAATGATCAGTCCCAACCCGGCTAAAGCGGCCTGGTATTTTCTCGGTCTGCAGGAGTTAATTCTTCATTTTCATCCCATATTTGGGGCAGTACTCATCCCCGGAACTGCATTGGTCTTATTGGTATTTTTGCCTTTTTATGATTTTTCTACCCAGAATGAGGGCATTTACTTCCGATCAAAACGGGGACGATGGTTAACCGGCATAGCCGTTTTATCAAGCCTGATCCTCACCCCACTCTGGATTGTTTTGGATGAATATTTTTTGAATTGGTCAAACTGGCTTCCGGATTGGCCTTCAATCATCACAACTGGTGTCATTCCGGTTGCTTTTATCTTGCTTGGAATCGTGACTTTAAGTGAGGTAATTCACTGGATTTTTGAAATCAATACCGAAGAACGGGTTATGTTTTTGGTGACCTTTTTCTTCACCGCTTTAATTGTACTCACCCTGACGGGCATCTTTTTCCGTGGACCCGGCATGGCTTTATATCTGCCCTGGAATATGCCGGTTGTAACCGGGCATTAAATAGTAGATAGGATGGAAAAAATGACTCAAAATTCTAAAATTACAAACGGTTCAAGGACTGAAAAAGAAGCGGTTTCTCGCCGAGACTTCTTAAAAATCGCACTAAAAACTGCTGGTACCATCGTTGCATTGGAAGTTGGTGGCGTTGCGTTATCTTATTTTCAACCACGGGCTGGTTCGGGCGGTTTTGGTGGGGTTATCACTGTAGGTTTGGTAGATGATTTTCCGCTGAACTCTGTAACCCCCATTACCCAAGGACGTTTTTACTTAAGCCGTCTTGGGGATGGCGGTTTTTTAGCAATTTACCAGCGCTGCACCCACCTGGGCTGTACGGTGCCTTGGGACCAGGCAAAACAAAAATTTGTCTGCCCATGCCACAGCGCTGAATATGATGATACCGGAGAAATGCTTTCACCACCGGCGCCGCGCTCATTGGATTTGTTTGCAATCACGATTGAGGACAACCATGTATTGGTGGACACCAGTCAGCCGCTCACCCGGGATCATTACGATTCTTCACAGGTGGTATACGCATGAAATTTTTTTCTTATCTTAAACAACACAAAAGCAAGCTCATCAGTTTAATCGCCGTTATTTACATTATGGCTTTGCTGCCTTTGTATGCCTGGAAAGAACCGGTGAGAATGGAAAAAGTTGAATTGGAGCTCCTGACAGAAAATATCGATTCCGCCATGACATTGTATGCCGAAAATTGTGCTTTGTGCCACGGTTTGGCCGGGGAAGGAATTGGACCAAATCCACCACTAAACAACCCCGGGATAACCCAAATGGATTATGATACCTTGTTTAAAATCATATCTTTTGGCCGTTACAACACCACCATGCCAGCTTGGGGACAAGCAGATGGCGGTCCATTAACCGAATATGAAATCAGCCAATTGGTAGCCTTGATGCAAAATGATTGGTGGACCTACGTTCAAACCCGGGTAATTAACTTGGGTTTACAACCCCTGATTCCCTTTGAATCGGAACCAGACCCGGAATTACTGGCCAGTGTAGCTGCTTTACCCAATGGATCTGTTTTAGCAGCAGGGATTACCACCTATGCAGCCCAGTGTGTATCCTGCCATGGAGCAGATGGTTTAGGCACCAACATTGCTTCTGCTTTAAACGATCCGGCTTTGCGTGAACAACCCCAAGAAGAAATCGAAAATACCATTCTGAATGGTGTATCCGGCACACTCATGGCTGGATGGAAAAGTATTCTTACCAGTGATGAAGTAATGTCACTTTCAACCCTGATCAAAGAATGGGATACCATCCCAAGCGGAACCATTCCCGCCCCGGAAACACCCATTCATGTGACTGCCGAAAGCCTCCAATTGGGTGAAACCTTATATGCCGAAAATTGCAGTTTCTGTCATGCAGCAGAAGGTCAAGGGACACCCCGAGCACCATCCTTAAATGTAAAAGGCTTTTTGGAAGACACCAACGATATGGCCATGCAGCAGATTATTTCCCTGGGTGTTCCGGATACCTCCATGTTGGCTTGGGAAACCCGCCTCAGCGAGGCAGAAATTCAAGCCATTGTTGGGTTTATCCGTGCCTGGGAACCAACCGCACCGGAAGTGGCTGTTCCAGCCCGTGGTTCTGGTAACAGTGCAGGTGGCGGCAGATGGCAAAACCCGGGGTCAACTACAGATGGTTCAAAAGGGCCACCCTGGATGCGTGATGGGTACCCATCAAACTAATATACATATTTTGTTTGGGGAGAACGATGGTTCTCCCCAAACATTTTTTAATACGACACCTTAATTACAGCACGAGATTGCGTCGTTATATTTACCAAAAAATTTTAGAACTCGTCCCGATCCAATGCCGTGTCATTTAATGCAGCAGGGTCATCCAACGGTTCCATATGAGTCGTCACCGTAACACTACTGATATTTTGACGTAAATCCGCTTCGATTTTTTCCAAAAGTTGATGCCCTTGATGAATGGTCCAATCGCCTGGGATTAAAACATGGAAAGAAACAAACCGTCTGGCACCGGACTGACGCGTGCGTAGTGCATGAAATTGGATATCCTGTTGGGTATATTTGTTCAAAATTTGTTGAAGTTTTTCCATTTCTTCAGTTGGCCAGGCTACATCCATCAACCCTTTAACGGATTGCCTTACAATTTGTACCCCAGACCAAACAATATTGGCCGCAACCAAAAGCGCCACGATGGGGTCTAACTGCTGCCACCCTGTCACCGCCACAGCACCAACGCCCACCAACACGCCGCCCGAGGTCCACACATCGGTTAACAAATGATGTGAACTGGCTTTTAGGGTGATCGAGTTGTGTTTTTTAGAAGCCCGGTTTAAAACCAGCGCCACACCCAAATTCACCAATGAAGCACCCACAGATACCAGCAAACCGATGCCCAATTTCTCCAGTGGTTGAGGGTTTAATAAACGCTGCACCGCCGTGACAGCAATACTGCCCGCAGCAATTAAAATCAATATACCTTCAAACCCGCTGGAAAAATATTCAGCCTTGCTGTGGCCGAAGGTGTGCTCTTCATCTGCCGGACGGGCGGCAATGGTTAACATTGCCAATGCCATTAATGCACCCATCAGGTTAACCAGCGATTCCATCGCATCCGATAACAAACCAACCGACCCCGTTAACAGATAGGCAGTTGATTTCATCGCAATCGTAACAACAGCGGCGGCAATCGATAACCAGGCAAACCGAGTCAGGAAAGATCGTTTATTTGTTTCGATGTTCATAGTTTGTTTCCTAAGTTAGATTTTTAATTAAGTTCTAATTTTAATCGAAAAACATATTTGTGACACGTTGAGAAAATTAGGACTGGGAGGAACCGCACTGTTAATTATTATCCGATATGTACTTGATTCTTTCCGGATTGTTTGCTTTGATACATCAATTGATCGGCACGTTCAATTAAGGATTCTTGGGTATCATCCGCTACGGCTAGTGTCGCCCCCAAAGAGAGATTAATGCCAATTTTTTCCTCTTTCACCATCAAATAACTGGACCGAATCAATGTTTGGATTCGGTTAACCACTTTTTCCAATCCTGCCTGGGTAATATTCGGCAAAATAACCAAAAACTCATCCCCACCCCAGCGGATGATTATATCAGGAACACGCAGCGAACTCATAACCGAACGGCTGACCATCTTCAGGATTTCATCACCAACCAAATGGCCAAATTGATCATTAATGAGTTTAAAATCATCCAAATCTATAAAAATCAACCCAAATGGAATATCCAGATTGATTAACTGATAAAAACGGGTCTGTAAAACCAACTCAGCGTAACGCCGGTTTCCGGTATTTGTCAGAGTATCCGTTAGTGATTCTTTTTTGTATTTTTCAAGTTCACCACGGGAAATATCTACATCCGACCTCACTTGAAAAACCTCAATGGCGCCCGTGATTTTCCCGCTTTCATCACGAATAGGGGTAGCCCGCACAAAGACAGGCAGACGGTAGCCATCTTTATGATGGAGGAAAACAAAATGTTCCCGATCTACCCCATCCTTTATCGTTGCGTGTAATGGACAGCCTGACAGACATAATTCATTTCCCAACTCATCAATATGACGCAATATATTATGGTAACAAAAGGAACCAACCACTTCTTCTTTTTTATAACCGGTAATTTTTTCAGCAGCTTTATTCCAAAAATTAATTTTTCGTTCCCGGTCAACATAATATACACCATCAAATAAGGTGTTTAAAAATGATGGGGATGTAAGAAATTCCATATCTGCCGCCTGCCCGTCATAAAGATACTTATTTTGTATCATATTTGTCTAAGGATGAGAATTAAGAAATCATAAATTTTCTTATTCCCACTCATCCGGATTGTAATTCCGTAAACGTTTGACCTCTCCACGATGTTTTTTATCCGCCACACGGCGGGCTTTCGCCGTAATGGATGGACGCGTCTTTTTGCGCTGGGTGGGTTTTATCAGCGCTTGTTTGATGATTTCTACCAGGCGCTCTTCCGCATCAAACCGGTTCTGCTCCTGGGTGCGGTATTGGCGGGCATGAATCAGCAAGATACCGTCCTTATTAATGCGTCCAGCCGCTATCTTTAACAAACGTTCCTTCACTGACTGTGGCAGGCTGGATGCAGCCACATCAAAACGAAGCTGGACCGCTGTTGAAACCTTGTTTACGTTCTGGCCCCCCGGTCCCGCTGCGCGAATATAGCGGTATTCAAGTTCATTTTCATCAATACTCAGATTGTCATTTACAAAAATCATGGATTAAGTATATCAGGTAGGAGGAAAATTTACCTCGATAGAAATTATTAAGTGTTTGTTTTCACGAGGAAGGTCAAACTCTAAATTTTTTTTGGACCTCTTAGTTGCGTTGATTTTTTAATTCTTGTGCTAAAATTTATTAATCAGTCGTATTATGTATTGCTAACAGGAAAAAGTAATGATTATCAATTACCGCCACATTTGAACATTCCGCCTGAGTGCAAGTTTGCTCTCTTTGCATTTGTTGCGCGCCTCACGGTGTGGCGGGAATTTTATCGCAGTTTGATATTATTTTGGCCATCCTTACCGTCGTTGGTGCCAACTAACGGCGGTTTTATTTTGTCAATTACGCTGAATTTCTTGGCGTAAAACAATTTATAGGAGGCCAATATGTCCGTACCTGATTCTGAAACTGTCTTATTAATCACCCGAAATGGCATGGGTGATGCCGATCCAATTCTTCAAAAAAAACTAATTACAACCTATTTTAAATTGCTCGATGAAAACGACGTGCTCCCAGCTGTTATTTGTTTTTACGCTGAGGGAGTCCATTTGGTTGTTGAGGGTTCACCCGTACTGGATTCACTCCGGTCTTTAGAATCAAAAGGTGTACACCTCATCCTTTGTAATACTTGCCTGAATTTTTATAACCTGATCGAGAAAAAACAAGTGGGTATTGTGGGTGGAATGACGGATATCATTGAAGCCCAACGCCGCGCCCATAAGGTCATCACATTGTAGAGGTTATGGCGTATGAAAACCTATGCCCTGCGTTTACACCCAAGGGAAGACCTTAAGTCAGTACTGGATTCTTTTGCTGAAAAACACAAATTAGAAGCTGCCTGTGTGGTCACTTGTGTGGGCAGCCTGCAAAAAGCCGCCCTCCGGTTTGCTAATCAGGAAAAATCCGTTTTGATGGAAGGAAAATTTGAAATTGTCTCATTAACCGGTGTAGTTTCAATTCACGGTTCACATTACCACATTGCCATTTCGGATGGTGAAGGACGCACCTATGGAGCTCACCTGATGGATGGTAGTGAAATTTACACCACAGCTGAAATTGTCCTGGCAGAACTGGACAGCTTGCGTTTCTTACGCACATTCGATCCCCAAACCGGATATCCGGAACTGGATATCCAATCTTAACCTTAAAAAAGGAAATCATCATGTCTCTTAAAGAACAACTCAAAAAAGATTTTTCCACCTTCACACTTGCTTTGATCGCTGTCGCCATTGTACTTAATATCGTAATAGGTCAGATTGTTTCTTTACTTAAGCTGCCTATCTTTTTGGACTCCATTGGTACCGTATTGGTTGCCCTGGTTGCTGGTCCCTGGGCAGGTGGTTTAACCGGTCTGCTAACCAATCTCATCTGGGGATTAATCACTGATCCCGTAGCGGCAGCCTTTGCCCCTGTTGCAATGATTATTGGTATTGCAGCTGGTTTGTGTGCGAAATACGGTCTCTTTAAAAAATGGTGGGGCGTTATTATAAGCGGTGTAATCATCACCGTGGCCCTTTCAATCATTGCTATTCCAATTCGGGTTTATATGTTTGGCGGAATTACCGGCAGTGGCGCTGATTTTATCACTGCCTATTTATTGGCAACCGGAAAGGACCTGTTCAGCGCGGTAATTATCACTGTCATTACCGATAACCTGCTTGATAAAATAGTGACGGCTTTTCTGGCCTGGTTTATTGTCAAAGGCTTACCAAAGCGTTTTATCTCGCGTACACCTCGTGCCAATGCCGTCCTTGAATAATCATTATAAATAATGACCCTTGGCCTATATACAGCGGGGGACAGCTGGTTACATCGGTTGTTCCCCATAACAAAATTAATTTTTAGCCTATCAGCCATAGCAATCATTTTCGGCGGTCCAAACAAATGGTTATCTGCCATATTACCCGGGGTAATCTCCATTTTGATTTTGTGGTCAGCTGGCATAGCATGGCGAGCTTTAAAACTTATCGTGCAGTTATTAACCCCGATTGCAGTAATACTATTCATAGTTCATGGATTCTTTGGCCCTGCAAACCACCAAATCCTTATGAGATTGGGTCCGTTTGTATTGGGGCAAGAAGGTCTGATGTATGCTTCCTTGATCGTAGTTCGTCTGGTTTCAACCTTAGCTTCTTCGTTATTACTTGTAACCAGCACACATCCAGGTTCATTAATACAAGCTCTTGAACAAACCGGTCTATCCCGAAAATTAGTTTATTTGTTGGGCAGCCCTCTTTTATTACTGCCTCAGATGGCAAGGCGCATTCAAACCATCCGGTCTGCCCAACAATCACGTGGATTAGAGACACAGGGAAACCTTTTGCAGAGAATAAAAGCGCTTTTTCCATTGGTTGCTCCACTTGTTTTCAGTGCCCTGGTAGATGTGGAAGAACGTTCCTTAGCATTGGAGGTGCGCGGGTTCAGTGCCCCCACCCCCAAAACGAATTTAACTGAAATTCCTGATACGACCAAACAACAAGTCTTACGCTGGGGTATGATCGTGATTGCCGTATGTTTCTTGGTATTCGAGTTCTGGAGAAAACGAAATGGTTATGATTGAGGTTACCGGATTAACCTACTATTACCCTTTAAGCCACACACCCGCCTTAAAAGAAATCAATCTTCAGATTGAAGCAGGGCAATTCGTTGCAGTGATTGGTGCTAACGGTGCTGGCAAATCCACTTTGTGTCTGGTTTTATCTGGTTTGATTCCAACTCTTTTTAATGGAAGAATGTTGGGGAATGTAACAATTAATAGTATGAATACCCGTAATCATACACCCGGTGAATTTGCAGGACGTGTTGGTCTTGTATTACAAAACCCAACTAATCAAATCTCCGAAATGCGATACACTGTTTTTGAAGAAGTGGCTTTTGGACTTGAAAATCTGGGAGTATCACCCTCTGAAATGCCTGAGCGGATTGAGCATGTGTTACGCCTCACTGGGTTAATTGATTTACGAGACAGATCTCCATTCACACTTTCCGGCGGTCAGCGACAACGTTTGGCGCTGGCATCTATGCTCGTACTTGATCCGCCAGTACTAGTACTTGATGAACCGACAGCCATGCTTGATCCACAAGGCAGCAGGGAAGTTTTTCATATTATTCAAACCTTAACCACCAAAAACACAACCGTTGTAATAACCGAACACAATTTGGAATGGATAGCTCAAACTGCGGATCGGGTGATTGCCCTAAACAAAGGGAGCATTGTATTGGATGGTAATCCGGAATTTGTTCTTACCTCGCCGTTATTGGAGACCTTTGGTATTGATTATTTACGTTATACACAGGCCGCCCGTGAAAGCCAAATTTATGGTTTATGGCCTAGTCAAACACCCTTACCGGTTACACTGGAACAATCGGTCTTGGGGTTTAACCGGGTCAGTTCGATCAAAAAAGGTGGGGGTTGAAAATAATGCGAATTTGTGCAGAAAATATCCATTTCACCTATCCAGGAAATGTAAAAGTATTGGACAATATTTCTGTTACGCTCAATCCCGGAGAAAAAGTTGCGTTAATAGGTGCAAATGGTTCCGGTAAAACAACATTTGCACGCCATTTGAATGGTTTACTTCGTCCACAAAGTGGAACCGTTTGGGTTGGGGACTGGAAAACCTCAGAGCACAGCCCTGCTCAATTAGCCCAGCGGGTAGCTTATGTGTTTCAAAATCCGGATGAGCAGTTGTTTCGCCAACGAGTCTGGGACGAAGTCGCATTTGGACCACAAAACCTGGGATATTCGGCATCACAAGTCGAAAACATGGTTGAACAAGCATTGAGCTTAATGGGTTTAACAAATGAAGCCAACTTCAACCCACGTGACCTGAATTATTCAGGCCGCAAACGGGTATCCCTGGCCTCTGCTCTGGCCATGCAAACCCCAGTGTTAATCTTTGATGAACCCACCGCTAGTCTCGATATGAAAGAAAAGAAACAATTTTCTAAAGTGTTGAAAACCTTAAACCTGGAAAATAAGACAACCTTGATTATTTCACACGATATGGATTTCGTCGTTGAAAATGTTGATAGAATAATACTGATGTATGAAGGAAAGATGATTCACGATACATCCACAAAACATTTTTTTAAGGACAAGGAACTCATAGAAAACTCAGGATTGGTAATACCACAACTGATACGGCTTAGTCAGGAATTAAACCATCTGGATCTTGCTTTGAATGTGGAACAATTTATCAAGGAACGTGAAAGAATAATCACCACGATAAAAACAGAGTAAAAGCCATCCACTTTTGTGGGAACTTTTTTCCATTTCATTCTGTTTCCTGGATTTTGCAGCGAGAATGCATTGATTTTTAAGTTCATCGTTTTCATGTAAATAGAACCATTTACTTTTATCGCGGCTTAAATTCTTAATGCTGATCATTGATTAATATAAAAAGAGGCTGACATATAAAATTGTCAGCCTCTTATGACTTAAAAGGTTTGGGGTTACCCCATAATACCCAGAGTGATCGCCAATAAGAGACCACCCGCAATAACGGAACCTAACTGTCCAGCAGTATTTGCGCCCATCGCATGCATCAAGATGAAATTGTCAAAATCTTCTTCCTGAGCTGCCTGTGCAGCCAAACGCCCAGCCATGGGGAAAGCAGAGATACCGCAGGCTCCAATCAATGGATTGATATTTCCACCAGAGAAGAAATTCAATAACTTTCCGAATAACAAACCTGCAACAGTATCCAAAATAAAGGCAAATAAGCCGATTAAGAGGATACCGAGGGTTTTGAGATTTAAGAAGCTGGCACCAATCATGGTGGAGCCAACCGCTAAACCCAGGAAAAGGGTGGAAACGTTGATGATTTCATTCTGAGCGGATTTATTTAAGCGATCCACAACACCGGATTCTTTTAATAAGTTTCCTAACATGAGGGTCGCAATCAAAGGAGCCGCATCCGGAGAAAGCAAACTGACCAAAATTGTGATCAGAATCGGGAATACAATGATGGCTTTATCGGAAACAGGAATAGGGGCATATTCCATGCGGATCAAACGCTCTTTACGAGAGGTGAGCAGTTTCATCACGGGTATTTGAATGATCGGAATCAAACTCATATAGGAATACGCAGCCACAGCTACAGGTGCTAAAATTTCCGGGGCGATTTTTGTGGTCACAAAAATTGCCGTCGGACCATCAATAGCGCCAATCGTTCCAATAGAAGCTGCTTCATTGATCGGATAACCCAATGCCAAAGCAACCATTAAAGCGCCATAAATCCCAAACTGACCAGCAGCGCCTAACAGCACCATTTTTGGCATCGCTAACAGTGGGCGAAAATCGAGCATGGCACCCACACCGATGAAGATCAATAAGGGGAACAATTCGGTTTTGATACCGGCGTCATAAATCACTTTAAAAACACCGTGTTCATTGGACATACCCAGGTTTGCCAGGATACAACCAAAACCGATCGGCAGCAATAGTACAGGTTCGTATTCTTTTATGATCGCAAGACCAATTAACACCAGACCAATGATGATCATGACACCATTTTGCCAGGTAAAGTTTACGAATCCGCGAGAAATTTCGTCAAAAACAGCGGTAAAATCCATTTCATAGCCTCCGCTTAGTCGGTGATTTCGATCAGAAGTTGGTTATGAGGAACCTGCTGACCGACCGACACAAGAACCCGGGCAACCTTTCCATCTCGCGTAGCACGTATGGAGTTTTTCATTTTCATGGCTTCCAGAATGAGCAGTTCTTGCCCGCTCTTTACGCTGTCGCCTTCTCGGACTTTGATCTCTTCAATCACACCTGGGATTGGAGCTAAAACAACATTAGCACCTGCAGTGGGTGTCGGAGCAGACACTGGTTGTGGGGCAGCAGGAGCTTGCACGGAAGCTGGTTTCGGAGCTGCTACTGGTGCAGCTGAAACATTTGATGTTTCCGGCATTACTTCAACAATTTCTCCGTTCACTTTCGCTAAAATTGGACGGGCATTAAGGTCTTCGATCTCGACCTCGTAGTTTTGATTTTCGATTTGTACTTGGATTTTCATGGCACAGACCTTTTTATTTGTGTTTAATAAGTTGGGTACTTCGGCTTATAAATGCAGCCCGGGAAATTGCTTGCCGGGAACTAAGATTACCGAATTCTTGGCGTTGGCTCTGGTTAGAGCGTTGTTGCAGTTGTAAGGCAATTGCTACCGCAGCGGCAGCAGCTTTATGCAATTGTTCGTTGTTATCTGTCACAACAGATACTGGGGACTCAATCTGTACAACTGTCTCTTCAACCACTTCTGGCGGCACTTCCACTTTGGGGCGATCAGCGGTTGCTTTTACCAATACAGTCATTAAGCCCCACAATGCCAGGATGGCAACAAACACCAATCCCATACCGATACCAGTAATGATAAGACCTTGCGTAATTGGGGACACTTTATACTCCTTTTTCTTTTATAACGGGATATTTCCGTGTTTACGCTGGGGTATGGAAACCGATTTGTTCTTTGTTAGTTTTAAGGAAGAGATAATGCGTTGGCGGGTTTCTCCCGGCAAAATGATCTCATCAACAAATCCGGAGGCGGCTGCACGATATGGATTGGAGAAGTTTTTAATGTACTCAGCAAGTAATTCTTCGCGGGCTTGGGTAGGATCTTCTGCAGCTTTGATCTCTTTGTTATGTAAAATATTCACTGCACCGCCAGCACCCATCACTGCAATTTCAGCATTTGGCCAGGCAAATAACATATCTGCACGCAGGAATTTACTACCCATCACAATATACGCACCACCATAACCTTTGCGGGTGACAACCGTGATCTTTGGAACAGATGCTTCTGCATACGCATACAGGATTTTCGCCCCATGACGAATAATACCATTGTGCTCGGTCATTGTTCCCGGCATAAATCCAGGGCAATCCATAAAGGTCACAATCGGGATATTGAATGCATCACAAAAACGGACGAAACGAGCAATTTTATCTGATGCGTTAATATCCAATACACCAGCCATATAAGCAGGTTGGTTGGCTACGATACCAACACTTTCCCCATCCATGCGGGCAAAACCAACGACAGCATTTAATGCATATCGGGCATGAGCCTCAAAGAAAGAACCTTTGTCAACAACCGCATTGATGACATCCAAAATATTGTATGTTTCGTTTGGATCTGCTGGTACAACGGAATCTAATGATTTTTCTACCCGATTCGCTGTATCGCCTGTATCAACCGGAGCTGCATAGGTTGTATTGTTGTCCGGAATATAGGTAAGAATGGTTTTGACAATATCTAATGTTTCCTGTTCCGTTTGACCAACAAAGTGGGCAACACCGGAAATGGAGCTGTGGGTATTAGCGCCACCTAATGTTTCTGTATCGACTTCTTCGTGGGTAACCGCTTTGATCACTTGCGGACCGGTAATAAACATATTACTGGTACCTTCTGTCATTACAATGAAGTCCGTAACAGCGGGAGAATATACTGCACCACCAGCGCAAGGCCCTAAGATGACACTAATTTGTGGAATAACACCAGATGCCTGAACATTCCGGTAAAAGACTTCGCCATAACCATATAAACTGTAAACACCTTCTTGAATACGAGCGCCAGCACCATCATTCAAACCAATCACCGGAACACCAGCATCCATTGCCAATTCCATGATCTGAGCAACTTTCTTACCGGCGACTTCACCAAAAGACCCACCCATCACAGTAAAATCTTGTGCATAAACACATACCCGGCGGCCATTAATGGTGCCAAAACCTGTGACCATTCCGTCTCCAAAATCACGGGCTTTATCCAAGCCATACTCAACATGACGATTTTGCATCATGCCGAACAGTTCTTGAAACGAACCTTCATCCAATAAATAATTGATTCGTTCCCGGGCGGTTTGTTTCCCTTTACTATGCTGCGATTCAATCCGCTTGGCCCCTCCGCCCAACTTCATTTGAGAACGAAGCTCTTTTAACTTATTATAAGAAGCTTCTTGTTCCCCACTAACTGTAGTTTTTTCTTGACTCATTACGACCTCCATTAAAATTTTTAATAAATCAGTCTATTGGTTTACGATTGGTTATCAACCCTAATTTAAAGTAAGAACCCATTTGTGCAACCCGGTTCATTGTCACACCACTCCCGTTAGCAATGATACCTGGTACCCTTGCAGCAACCGGTCAATATTCAAAATATTTCGCGGTTCTTTTACCAGAACAGACCCAGCAGTACCACTATTTCCCCCACGACAATTTGACCACATGCATATTTTACAAAATGCAATGATCCCTAGAATTTCTTTAGACATAACACTTCCTTAATATACAAATAAAATAAGTCTGCCGCCCGAGTTATATCAGCGTGCGGCAAAATGGGCAGAATGGGTAACAATAAAAGGTGCACTGCCTCAGTTGTCAAACAACTGGCACTGTTATTATTGTAACCATTTATGTCATATTGTCAAAAGGTAATTTGGTGATTTTTTGGGTGATATTCTTCCTAAAACCAAAATAATCATCCAAACGGAAAAATATTCGTAAACGAATCAAAGAGAGAGGGTTAACAAATATATACTTGTGCCAAAATCCATGATCCCATGAATAACCATCAGGTACGGCAGTAAACGAGGACGCCAGTGAATCACAAACCCTAAAAATATAGCGAAGGGTAAAAACATGAGGAAACGCCACAAGATGAATCGCCAATCAAAAATAAGCGGCAAGGTGCAGTGTTGTGCGGCCAAAAATAAAGCAGGCAGCAAAACCGCTAACCAGACCTTACCGGTAATCACTTCCAATCTCGGTTTGAGGTAACCAAAATAAAGGGGCAATTCTGCAAAAGCAATGGTAACCGGGAATACCACCATAAAAATGATCACAACCCATAGCGGCAGCGGCTGCATTAATAAATCAAAACCAATTTGCGCATCACCAAAAATCCAACCTGCAAAAATCGGATTGGGTAAAAATCCAATTGGCCCCAGCAAGATAAAAACGCCAAGTAAGGTTAAAAGATCTTGTTTAATGGTGGTCTTTTCAAAATGAATAACTGAAAAATAAGTCGTCTTTTCTTGCTTAAACCACCGCACCAGCAGGAAAATCGTAATCACGTTGGTGATGGCAGCAACTACAATCCACCATTTTGCAGAGTTCATCCAGGGATTGGGCTGGTTTAATAAAAAATAAATGCTAGCAAAACCAGCTTGCACGAGTGCGAACAGGCCTAAGCGCAGGAACAAAGCAGCATATATTTTTTTGGGCTGCAGATTACCGGCTATCAATTGTTTTTGAATTTGGGAAGTTTGGTTGGTATCCATGATGTCCTTATAAAAAAAATACCCAGCGAGGATTCGTTTGGGTAAATTATAAGTCGAATTATAAAAAAACTTTGGTTTAATCGGGGTGTGATTTTTCCCCTTTGATCCAAAAAAGATCATCCAGTGTTTTACCGGTAACTTTGGCAATCATCAAACATAGTTTTAGCGTGGGGTTATATTTTCCGGCTTCAATTAAACCAATGGTTTGCCGGGTGACACCAATTTTTTCCGCCAACTGCTCCTGGGTTAAATCATGCTCTACCCGTGCCAATTTTACACGATTATCAAATTCAATAGATTCCATAAATTGATCCTTAAATGAGCGGAGATATGATTATAGTAACAATTAATGTACACTAAGTCAACTATAATGTACTAAATGTTTGCTCTGGTATGCAAAACACGCTCCAGCTTCTTAAGGCAGATGGTTTATTAACCGGAAAATTCCAACTTAAATTTGATCTCTCCGATCAAACCATCCGGTTCATTAATATAAACAAAATTATTAACTTCAAACTCCCAATTAAAGGATTGGAAAGCAAGATACTGCATGATACCGCCCATATTTTGTTGGGTAACATCCATATAAGCCAGGCTGATGTGCGGTACCCAGTTTTGTGGATTGTAATATTGATTAATACCTTGCCCCGTATTCATTAGGGCTTTCCAAACTTGCTGGTGAAATTGAACCAACTGGGGTGACTTTACCACAGGAATAAAAATAACAGGTTGGGCGCCACTAAAGACCCCTATCCCGGTTGTGGTAACTTTAAAAGGCTTGGTTTGCCTGGCCACTGTTGATAACACCAATTCAACGGCCGGTAGATCGTATCTTTCTCCAATTTGCCAGGAAAAATGTGGAAAGGGTGTTACCCGGATACCTTTTATTCCAAACTGGCTTTCCAGTTCATCCCATAGGGACTCTATCTTTTTATAATACGGCTGAGGTAATAAGGAAAGAATACCGTGCATACTATCCACCTCCAACGGGGGGAACAAAATCAAAAATATCATCTGGTTTTAGCGGTGTATCCAAGCCTTCAGACAGGCTAAGAATATCCGCTTTATTAAGGATTACGGTCAAATGAGCATGCAGTTCCCCCGCCTCATTCATCCAATGGACCCGTAATTCCGGATAAAGTTTTAATATTTTTTGAATGCCGTCAGACACCGTATCCCCATCGTTTACGTCTAATTCAAAACTACGAATGCCGGTAATGTTCCGGTATGTGGCTGAAAAATTGACCTGCATGGCTGCTCCTGAACGGATGAATAATTGATTGTACCAGAAGGAAAGTGGGACTCAAAGAACAGAATTGGGGTGTTGTACTATGGGCACAAGTACCCTTTGGGCATGAGCACCCATTGGGCCCAGGTGAATCTTTTTTTATTGGCGATCTCATTCCACTTCAAACTACCCATTCCAAGATAACTTTTTATTTTTCGTTTTTCATTAATCACTTATAATGAACGTGTTTATTTTAAGGAGGCACTTTTGACCGTATTATCAGGAAAAACCGCATTGGTGACAGGGGCATCCAGTGGATTGGGTGTTGATTTTGCACAACAATTGGCTGCTATGGGAACAAATTTAATTTTGGTGGCCCGCCGGATAGAAAAACTTGAAGCAGTAAAACAAGACATCGAAAAGAAATATGATGTGCGCGTGGATTTATTTCCACAAGATTTGACAGCACCGAATGCAGTTGAAACCTTATATTCGGCAATCCAAGCAGCAAAATTAAGCGTGGATGTATTGATTAACAATGCCGGGTTTGGTTTGTATGGCCAGTTTTTAGACATTTCCTGGCAAAATGAAAAAGATATGCTCACCCTGGATATGTTCGCTTTGACCCACCTCACCAAAAAATTTGCAAAGGATATGGTTCAGCGTGGTAATGGTTATATCTTACAGGTTAGCTCATTGGCCGCATACCAACCCACACCGCGATACGCGACATACGCTGCCGCAAAATCTTATGTTTTGTCGTTCACCGAGGCGTTTAATTACGAACTTAAAGGAACCGGTGTAAGCTGTACAGCCCTTTCGCCGGGCGTAACAGCTACGGAATTCTTTGATGTCAGCGGACAGAAACCCAGCCTTTACCAACGTTTTATGATCATGAAAAGCGAAGATGTGGCACGGATTGGTTTGAAGGCCATGTTAAAACGACGCGGCAGTGTGGTGCCTGGTTTTGGCAACTGGTTAACTGCGTTCTTGGTGCGATTTGTAACCCGAAGCACAGCGGCGGCATTCGCGGATCGTTTAATGAAATGAATATAACTCAAACCGAAACCCTGGCCCGGCGATTTAAGTTATGCCTGCCTTCCTTTTTTCGACTTGGGTATCCTTTATCCGTTCCTTATACCCTTACGGAAAAGAACTTTTTAATAATCTACGGATAAGCCGAAGGACTAGAGAGAACCGGATTGGTTGGTGCTGGATAAGCAGCAGGCGTGCTGGTCGGAGTAGAGAAAAAGCTCTCGAGAGTCTCTGTAGGCGGTGGCGGCGGGGTTAAAGTGGGCGTTGGCAGCGGGGCGCTTGTGATCATCGGGTTCAATGTAGTTTGGATTGGTGGTGTGGGGCTGGTATTACCAATTTCCCAAGGAAAACCCTTCCACAAAAAATAACCCAAAAGCAGAGCAACGACCAAGCCAACAAAACCCGCAGAGATAACGCACCCATAAGGCACCATACTTTTCTTTTTTGGTTGGGGTTTTACAACGTCTCCGGGAATAACGGCGCTGATCACGGTGATATTATCGTGTCCGCCGCGTTTATTTGCCAAATCAATTAAGAAATCAACTGCTTTTTCTTCCGATCGTTGGTCAAAAGCAGCCAATATTTCCGCATCCGAAACCAGGTCCGTTAATCCATCACTGCAAAGGAATATTCTATCTCCCGCTTGTAACAACAACCCCTGGTTTTTTTCCGCTTTTTCATCACTTTCCCCTTTGTTTAATCGCAAGCGAAAATCAACTACCGGAGGTTGCGACGCCCCCAAATACCGTCGAATGACATGGCGGTTCGGATGATTTGCTACTTCTTCCAGGTTGATGATGCCTGCATCCAACGCTTCTTGAATCCAGGTGTGATCAATGCTGATCTGCCGGATACGGTCACCGTGCATGAGATAAATCCGTGAATCACCAACGGTTGCCGCATATAACTGATTTCCACGCAAAAATACACAGGCACAGGTCGAACCCATACCCTTTTTTTGTTCATCCTGACTGGCTGCTTCGTAAATAGCCTGGTTCGCAAGATGGATACCTCGTTCCAAAGAAACTTGAGGTGATTTTCCATTACTTTGTGCAATCGTTTCGCTGATCAGATTTACCGCTAGTTCCGCTGCGATTTCTCCGGCTTTATGTCCCCCAATACCATCACATAACACAGCCAATAAAGCCGATCGTTCTCCGTTTTCTTTTAATCGAAAGGCGGTCACCCCAAAACGATCCTCATTGTTTTTCCCGGACATACCGGGGTGTGTTTTTGCTACAACCTGATAGTTCGATTGCTCTTCACGAATCATATACCCCATTATACGTGAAAATTTAATTTTTTTTGTTTTCTTCTAAGGTTTGGCGTTCAAATTGATAACTAAATTTTCCAAAATGGACCAAATCACCATGACTTAAGGGAATTCCTTGATAGGTAACTGGGACATAATTAACCCATGTGCCAGCGGCAGTCCGGTTATCGGCAATCCAATAATCACCATCTTTATTTCGAGTGATCATAGCATGAACCTCTTCGATTGCCTTTGAATTAAGTACCAAGGTAGCCTGTTTTTGATCTCGTCCAATTTTTAATTCTTGCTGTTGTAGGGGGACCGCTTTTTCACGAACTGCAATAAAATTTTCATCCAATGGAACCAACCAGGCGTTAACCCCATTGCCATTAAATTTTGGATATTGGCGTTTTAAAGGCTGGCTGGGCCGGTCCTGACGAATCGGTACCGGCTGAGTAACAGGATCTTTATACAGTTTACGTGTTTCGGTTTTATTTCTCCAAAAATTATTCCGTTTTCCAATCAGAAAAATAGTTAACACCAATACGGTTGCGGTAGATAATACACTCAACAGAATAATCCAGCGCTGTGGACTTAATTGTAAAATTGACTGCCAGAAAGTAAGCGGTTTTTCGGCATTTTCAATTGAAATCAATAAAGGTGCGGTGTTTGTTTTTAAATTAAGTACGTCTAACGCTTCGATCTGAACATTTATCTGTTGACTGGTATCAAAATCTGATAAATCCATTCGAATCGAGTTAAAAGGTGGATTTGTGATTTCGTTTTGTAAGCTGCCATTCACTAAAAGTTTTACACTGGTAATCGTGCGTGAAAACCCATCAGGAAATTCTATGATGTAGTTAAAATCAATATTGTTTGGGGTTAAAACCAATTCACCACTGGTATCATCTTCCACCCATTCCCTGGTGATGGCCATTGGGGGGTTAAGCACTATCAGATTGGGCGGTAATACATCGATACTCACTCGGTAAGGCGCAGAAGTCAAAACTTCTCCTTCATTTTGAACTTGTACGGAGAGGGTGTGATTTCCTTTGTAATTGATGACCGAATTGTAAAAAACCTGGTAGATGGTACGCCTCGAAGATAAATACGCTTCCGGGTTGGGAACATCTTCTTGCCCTGAATAAAGGAAGAGATACCCATTTGTTTTTTGGGTTAATTCCACCAATGGTTCGTAGAGTGCGCTGTTGTTTTCCGGCGTGGAAGCCGGTGCCACCAGCCATACGTTCACCTGAACGCCCTGCTGTACTGCCCGATTAATAATACCCTCAAAAGAGGATAATTCACTTACGCTGGGCAGTGCGGTTACATATAAGATAGAGCGTTTCATTAACGGATTGGGGTTGGGATCTGTTGCCAGGTCTAGTGATTGAACCAAACTGGCAGAACCAACCGGGGCCTGGGTAAAATCCGGTTCGTAGGAATTAATCGAGGCAGCAAATTCAACCGGGGTCAGCTGCCGAATGGATTGTAAACCTTTTTTGGATGTCAGACTGAAATCATCCGGGATATTTTCTGGAAGAGAATTTAACCAGGTGGTAAGGCGATTTATAATCACCTGATACGCGTTTTCACCCGCTTCATTTACTGTGGTTACGAAGCTGTTGTTCAGGTTATACGCCAGAATAAATTGTATACCCGGTTCCACCGTCTCCAATCGGTTCGCGGCAACCGGCGGTTGTCCATCTTCAAGCACCAAAATATCCGCCGCTTTAATATCTGCTAAAGGCTGTTGATTTTCATCCAGCGCTTCCATATAAAAAGAAACCGCCGGAAATTGGCTGGTGTCCACCTGTTGGATAATCACCTCACCTGTGCCCTGTTGTGCCTGCGCGATGATAAGTGGGGAGCTTAATAAAAACCCAACCAGGGTTAAAATTAGCCACAATTTTTTGGTTTTAAACATAGAGGGAAATTTCATTAGCTTTCGACAACAAAAGGATGGGCGCACCCCATCCTTTTGTTATTATAACGAAACTTATTAAAAAAATTATTAATTCACCATACCAATTTATTTTGACTGGGTCAATTGCTGGTAGGTTAACACCCAGGCGGAGCCGATATAAGCATGTAACATGCCAGTAAGCACCAACGTGACCGGCAAATAAAGCAAAAACCCAATCCCGCTGAAGGCAAAACCCAGACTGAGGGCAACGCGAGTTTCAAAAAACAACGAGAATAAAAAGGGTAAAAAGGTCAATAAGAAAGGCAGCAGAATTAACGCGGTTACCAATCCCTGTCCAAACATCAATGCGGCACCGACAATCAAATTGGGCAAAGGATAATCCCGCAAGATATTCCAGGCACGTTGGATTGCTTCAAATGTACCCAGATCCTCCACCACAATAGCCACCACGGATTGCTCTACAAGGACAAAAATGGAGACGGTTATACCCAGCATCACCAGGGAAAGCGGCAGCAAAAATGGAATCATGAAAAGCAGTAAAATACCGGCAGAAATTAAAGCCAAAAACAATACTGGCAAAACGACCAGGGAAACGAGCACCATTAAGCCAACCCAAACCACAATTGTCAGCAGGACGACCCGCCACAAGTAGGGCAAACTTTCAGAAAAAATCTTTCCAATGCTTAATTTTTCTTCGTTCTCCTGATTAGCCAGCCATGCCCCACGCGCTACACCAACTCGACCCAACGCACCCAAAAAGAAAGAAACAACGATGATTAATAAGATAAATGAAAAGACAGCCAGGATAAATAAAACTATCAACCAGGGTTCAGTTTCCCAACTGTTTTTTAGCTGTAAAAGCCATTGGTTGATCAGACCTGGCCACTGCAAACTGGGTGAAGCAGCTACACCAGGGTTAAACAATGAACCGGAGCTTTGGCCCCCACCGGAACCTGAACCGCTGTTAATACTGCGGCTGCAGCTTGCCAGAAGACCAAACAGCCACAATGCTTTATTTTTCCAGATAATTTTCCAAGCCTTTGAAAAAACAAGTTCGTATTTCATCATACCCTCCTTTTTTATCTTACCGGATTTGGTTAATTTCGGCAATTCGTTGTTTACCAATTTACAGGGCTGTTCGCAAAGCAGCCCTGTAAAAAGATTTTGGGAGAAGGCCAAAAGCTGTTTTCGTCTTTTTAAGTGTGGTGCCTTTCCCGCAAGCGATTAGCATAAAGCTTTCAAATTCTGTATAATGGAAATGAGAGGGGCACCCACAAAACTTAATAGTAGGAGGCATGTATGTCAATCCTGGATGGCAAAAAAACTCTAGTGATTGGTGGTGCCGGTGAGGTGGGCGAAGGAATCGTCCGTCAGTTTTTAAATGCCGGTGCTACGGTGGTTGTCCCATCACGCTCACAATACCGCCTGGACGAATTAAGACAACGATTAGAGGGCTGTGCGTTGTCTCGGTTAATTACAAAGCAGGCTGGCTGCGGCACAGAGGCCGGAGCAATGGACCTGTATGATTTTGTATTGGATGAATTATCGGAACTGGACGTGGTGGTCGCTTCTATTGGCGGCTGGTGGCAGGGAGACAGCCTGTTAAATGTCCCGCTGCGTTTATGGAATCAATTGATTGAAAACAGCCTGACCGCGCATTTTGTAGCAGCAAAAACCTTTTTACCATTATTGGCAGAAAAAGATGACGGCCGTTATATCATGTTAAACGGTGGGGCTGCCTTAAAGGTGATCGCCAACGCGGGGCCGATATCCGTTTCTGCCGCCGCACAATTGGTGTTAAAGGATGTGCTGGTAGAGGAGATGAAAGAAAACAACGTATCCATCAATACCCTTTTGATCAGCACCCCCATCATCACGCGTTCCCGAGATGTACACAAACCATTTTGGTTAACAGCAGATGAAGTCGGTTTGTATACGGCCTATCTCGCCAGTGGCGACTTAATCACCGTGCCGGGTGAAACCATTGTTTTACACTCCCGTGAAGAGCTGCCCGTGCTACCGCTGTAAGCAGGAAATTTTGGTTTTTTAGGGCATCACAAATACCCGAACGTATCCCGGCTTCTGATCTAATAAGAGCAAACCTCGGGCTTTACCCTCGTTAAAAAATGTACCTGTTAACCCGGCAATACTCGCCTCATATCTTTCCTTTGATCCAAAAAACCCGAGGTTAGGTAGCCGCCAGGTTGGGGAGGCTCACCGAAGCCGGGATTTTGGGTGAAAAGATTCACCTTTTTGGCATGGAAGTTTTGATCTTTATGACGCTAGTTATGTAAGAATATAGCCCGGCTTCTGATCTTTTAAGTATGGTAGGGTGGGTTGGTTTGGAAAATAATTGATACGGATTAAGGAAATTTACCCCTGTATTGTAGCTAGCCGCAAACAACCCACCTTATAGAGATTAATTCCAAATATATTCAACAAAAAAATCAATATCCACAGAACCCCAGATCTTTTTACATGGTGGGTTGTTTGCAATTTGATAAAAGTCAAAATAATTTTTTATCTATTTCTACTTTTCATCCCGCAAACCAACCCACCCTACTTTTGTCGATATTTTTGTTTTGATAAAGGATTATCTATGTGGGTAAGATTAACCCAAAATTTTAGAGAAGGTAATATATCTGTTTTGAGTCAGAGCAGATCAAAAAAATATCTTAACCAATTTCAGTGCTTTTTGTTTCCAGGGTACGCGATGTGTGACGCCGGTGCTTTTGTCTTCCACAAAATGGTCTTTGTTTTTTAAATACCAATGATAGTTACGAATCATGGCCTGTTTGTTGGAATATTTTGGTTTATAGTTCAACTTTTCTTCCGCTTTTTCGATAGAAACAAAGGAATCTTTAGCAGCGGTTTCATAAATCCAGGGGTACAGCGGGGAGAGTTTGAGGGCATCCAGGATTTTTAAAATCCAGATAACCGGCGTTGCGGGGAAACCGACGATCTTTTTACCAAACCCGGCTTCATCCAACACAGCCTGATAATCCTCCCGCATGGTGGTATATTCTTTCGCACCAATGTTAAAAGTATCGTTCACGGTAGTTTCATCTAATGTAATACAGCTGTGAATGGCACCGCACAGATCTTCCACATCCAACAATTGATATCGGTTTTTCCCCATCCCAATTTGTGGGAAGCCGCGTCCTTCGCTGGCCCATTCGTAAAAGATGGCAAACACACCCAGGCGTTCCGGTCCAACAAAAGATTTGGGGCGAATGACGGTTAAGCACATGCCGTCCTCACGAAACTGCTGGCAGATTTCTTCGGCTTGCACTTTGGCTTCCCCGTATGGCCCTACACCCACCATCGGATCCGTTTCGTACAACGGGTGGTGATCCGGCACGCCATAAACAGCCGTGGAGGAAATGTGAATAAATCGTTTTACGCCAATTTCCTTGGCATGGTTTAACAACAGACGGGTGCCTTCCACATCGGTTGAAAAAATTTCTTCCGGGGTATATAAAGGCAGGGCAGCAGCGGTGTGAATGACAACATCCGCCCCGGCCATACTCTTTTTGACATCCTCCAAATTACGGATATCACCCTGCAGAAATTCAATTTTATCCCGTTCCGGATAGGTAAAATCAACCAGGTCAATCCCGCTGATATCGGTATAACCCTGTTCCAGTAAATAACGCACCAGATTAATACTCAAAAACCCACTGATTCCGGTGATATAAATTTTCATAGTATCAACTCCAATTATGGTAAGATAACTTAATCGTATTATATCAATCATCCCCATATTTTGGGTTTTGTACTTGTTGATGTAAGGGGGATGTAAAGATGGGAGGGAGAAACCTCATAAACCTCCTAATAAAGGAATTGTATGCCAAATCTGAATTTGTTAGATGAAATCCAGGCCATTGCTCGAAATGGTTTAAATTATGCCACCAACTTGTATGACCGCGAACGGTATGAACGGCTGTTGGCTTTGTGTTTACAGGAATATGAACCTCTGGTAAACCAACCTGCCCCGGTGATTCAAGCTGCTTTTTTTAAAGAAATGGGGCATATCACCCCCAAGGTGGGTACGGATGCTGCCATTTTTAACGAACAGGGTCAAATTTTGCTGATGGATCGGGTTGATGGCAGCGGATGGTGTTTGCCCTGCGGATGGCTGGAGCCTAACGAGACCCCGGCCCAGGCCATTGTGCGCGAAGTGAAGGAAGAAACTGGGCTGGATGTGAACGTGACCCGTCTGGTGGGTGTGTTTACGCGATTTCCTGAAACGGATTTCAGCCCCCATACCATGGTGGCGGTGGTGCATTTGTGTGAGGTGTTGGGCGGCGAGTTAACCCTGTCGCATGAGGGTTTGGATTTAAAGTATTGGGACCTGGACGCACCCATCCGCTGGCATGCCAACCATGCCCATTATGCTAGAATGGCGGATCAATGCAGGCGGTTGGGGGATGGATTTCAGGCAGTGTCGGCGTGAAAATGGAAGTTACTTAAATAGGTGAAGCCATGAATTATTTTCAAAAAGATATCGTTCTTTATTTGGAAAATTTATTTTTGTGCCATGGTTATTCACAAACAGGAAAATTTACGAATAAAGACTATATGTTCTCATTCCAAAAGGAATTAGACAAAGATATAGTTTGTGAGTTTGTTTTCCAATGTTCGAAAAATTTTCAAAAAAAAGATAATTACCAATTCAATATAAATATAAAAAGGTTCAATAAAAATATACATTCAAAAGTTTATCAGAACTTAAATGGCAGATTAAATCATTTTTTATCAATCACCTTTGGGCTTGAAAAATATAAAAATATAATTTGGTGGAATTTCATTAGAAATGGGGATAATCAAGGGATATATAAAGAAATTGAATTATTGTTAGAAGAATACATTTTTCCTTGGTTAGAAAACCCTCATTCAAGAGGGTTTGGCAGATTATCCTTTGAGGAAGAATCTGATTTTAAAGAAATAATCAAAAAGCATACTCAACATATCATGAATAAAAATGGATTTGTTTATAAATCTGATGAAGAGACAAACTGTATTGTTTATATTAAGAAATTAAATGAACTAATAACTTCAGAAATACGATTTAGTTTTGGATTAAATTTGAGAATGTCAAAAAAAGAGTTTAAAGTTCTTTTAACTCAAATAACAGTAAATGATGAAAATAAGAAATTATCCCCAAAAAGCTTACCATTAAAGGAACTAATGTATTTTGAAAATGAAATAACAATAGAACAATTAGATCAAAAATGGTTTTTTAATAAAAAAGCTGATTTAATCAAAATCCTTACAAAAATAAATCCCTTTATTGAAAAATGTGCACTTGATTGGTTATGTAATACTAATTCTCCTTCTTACATGGATTATATGAGAAAGATCAATCCCACAGTTGAATGATATAACAGATACGATTAGTCAGGCAGCCATTAACTACCAGACATCCAGTTACCGCTTCTGCACCACAGTTGATGACACCCCGGAGTGATACGGTCATACTTTCTCCTTAGATATACATGTGTGCTGTACTAGAATGTAATTCGACACAGACCACAATCAGCGGATCAGTGTAGGCAGGTGAATAGCAAAACGACAGCGTTCATCCCCCATCAGGACCGATTCAAGTACTTCGGTATGCAGCGGCTGCCCAAAGATAATTTCCCATTTTTTCTTATGGAAACCGGCGCTGCAATTGCAAAAAGCAGCGGGGACTGTCACTGTATCGCGAATCAATGATTCTCGTGCCCAGGGACAGTGGCAGTAATAATAACGCCGCTTTTGCGGATCTTCCTCTTGCAAATATTGTTCGGTCAGGAAGGGGATTTTGGTTTCATACACGATCGACCCATCCCATTCCCCGCGGTAAATTTCCGGGTGCTGTCTTAAATAATCCATTACTTCGGGCGTAATGCGCTGGGCAAAAAACAATTTGTCTTCATTTTGTAAAGCTTCCAATTGATCCAGAAAACGCTGACCTTCCTTGTCCAAAAAATCATCCATGGAAGTGCTTTTTTCAAAACGATTTTTGACTTCCTGGTAACCCTCATCCGGCAGGGTGCGTAAACTGTCTTTAATCAGGTCTTTACAGCCGTCCTCACCAAATTTATCCGTCATGCGGTGCATAACAGCAGCTGTATATTTTGGTTTTTCATTGGTGGGTGTCCCTAAGGGCGGGGGGCCAAAATCCTGAAAAATCTCGGCCTGCACGGCTTCATCGTAAAGCTCACCCAGTTTTTTATGTAGGTTGTCTAATGATTCTTCCCCATCCAGCAGCTCTAATACCGGTACAAACAAATCATTGTTTTTGGTATAAACGGCATAACGTGCTAAAGCCAGGTAGTTATCGTAGGTATTGGTTTTATTTTGAATGAGCAGATCTGAAAAATCCCATACCAACTGACTTGTAACCGGTTCAGGCCTGGGCTGCTGCTGTTGAAACGTTTCAAACATCTCAACCAATTGAATGGCCGCTTGAATTTGAGCCTCGTTTTGTTTTCGGCCTTCCAAATAAGTGAAAAATCCCTGTTTATCCATCCTGTCCTCCACCAATGCAAACCAACAATCATGAATCAAGGATACATGATTTTGAGCGGGATTTTAATTGGTTGGTTGACTAGTTTTTAGCGTTTCCGGTAATTTTTCACCCTTCACCCAGGCGCGAATGGTGTCGGCACATACATCCGGTGCATTTAACGGCCAATTATGCGATTGGGCCAGCGAAACTTTACCCGGCAGTAAAACCTCAGCAAGCTGAGCATTGGGCAAAGCAGTGGTTAGATCCCCGGCGGATAGTTTCATCACCTTGTATTCTTTTTCTCCGGTTATCACCAATACGGGTGACTTTACCTGATCAAGTCCATCCGGCAGGCGAAATTCCTGGTTGGCGGTCATCATATTTACCCAGGCATCTGCGGTTAGGGCCTGGAAATCTGTTTTAAATTGATCAAAATAAGCGTCCGGAATACCCACCGCCGAACGCATGTTTAAACGAATATACCAATCACTGTCTTGAAAAGGAGCCACAAACCAGCGGTAACTCCAGCTTAAGATGGAGGGTGTCGTCCAGTGGTTGCCGGACATCGGGCGGGATAAAACCCCACTTAATACCGCCTTTGTGATCAAGTGCGGGTAACGTGCCAAGAGGAAAACGCCAACCTGTGCTCCCTCGGAAAGCCCGACAATGACAGCCTTCCCCTCATGGGCCTGTTCCTGAATCAAGACAGCCACCAGGTCAGCTGTTTTTTCAATGGTGAAGGGCGTTATATCCAGGCTGGCGCCGTGTTGGGGCAGGTCGGGTACCAGGCAGTGAAATGTATCGGAAAGTAAATCTACAACGGGCTGCCACGTCCAGCCAGCCGCGCCGCCGCCGTGTAAAAACAGGACGGTTTGAGGATGATCTTCACCAAAGGATTGATACGCCAGGGTTGCTGTCATAAGCGGCTCCGTTTTTTATTGAGATATTTAAGTGAGTATACACCCATATTTTAAAACCAACCTCTGGGAGGGAAGGTTGTTAATTGGGCTAACTTGATCGTTACCTCCGGGGGGAGTCACGGTTCCTCCCGTTGGTGAAATGCAAATTTACTTGAATACAAATCCACCCAACGGGAGGTCGCATAGGAAGACTATTCAGACATTAGAAAGCCCATCGTAAAGTTGGCTTTATTAATCAAGGTTAGAAAATATGCTTTTGTTATAGGCAAATCTTTTGAATCACACAGAAATTCAGAAATACAGAGAAAAGATTTCCAACCATTTTTTCTCTGTACCTCCGTACCTCTGTGTGAGGCTTTCATTTACAAAATTGAATTGTCCGCCTTTTTGAATCACCCAGAAATACCTCCGGGAGGGTAGGCTCTTAATTGGGCTAACTTGATTGTTACCTCCCGGAGGGTCTTGCAGGTGCAAAACTCTATCCTCGGTTTTGATGGTTCTGTTTACCGGTTTGCCGTGAGAATAGACGGATAACTGTGGAAAAAAGTGCAACGCACCTTTTCACTGTTAGTTTTTAACTTTTAACTTTCCCTCGGTATTCCCAAATATTAATTTTATCGCCACTGGTGCCGCAGGAATCGGACAGCGAACATCCGCCGCAGCCATCACCAGCGCAGTAGGAACTGTTGGTGAGGCGTCCCATACGAGCCAACTGCTCCAGCATCAAACGGATCATCTCCGGGCTGGTCTCTAAGCGGTAGGCCAATGTGGTCACATCTTGTGTGCCACCGCGTTGTATTTCGTTTAATAGTTTCTCTAACATGTTAAAACCCCAGACTGGTCATTAACCAATAAATGCCGCTGGCAGCACCAATCGAAACCACCAGCATCAATCCAATATTAAATAAAGTCCATTTCCAAGAGTTGGTTTCTTGCTTAATCACAGCCACCGTGGCGGCACAGGGGATAAATAAAATCGAAACCGTAAGAAAGGATAATCCGGTTGCTAACGAGTAGGTAGAGGCCACAGTTTGGGCTAAACCCATATCGGATGCGCCAAATAACACACCCAATGTAGCAATTGAATTCTCCTTGGCGGCAAAACTGGTTAACAAAGCCACCGTCAAACGCCAATCCAGGCCCATCCAACGCCCGATGGGTTCCAGGAAATAACCGATCCGTGCCAGATAACTGGTTTCCAGGTTGCCGCCCGGCAGCATGGATAAAGCCCAAATCACAATCGAGATACCCAAAATGAGGGTCCCCGCTTTTTTAAGGAAGGAATAGGAACGCTGCCAGATTAATAAACCAACCGTGCGCCAATTTGGTTCATGGTAAAGCGGCATTTCCATAATAAATGCGGAACGTTCACCGCGGAAGATGGTGCGGTTTAATAAAACACCGGAAAGGATCAGGATCAACAGGGAGAGCATAATCAGTCCCCAAGAGACCAGAGCGGCTTGTTTTCCAAAAAATGCCGGCGCCAAAAATGCAACCACCGCCATCCGTGCCGTACAGGGAACGAGGGGGGAAATGAGGATGGTTAACAGTCTGGCAGGCCAGGATTCGATGACGCGGGTACCCATCACGGCGGGTACGTTGCAGCCAAAACCAAGAAAGAGCGGCAAAAAAGATTTACCGTGCAAACCCATCATGTGCATGAAGTTATCCATCACATAAGCCGCCCGGGCCATATAACCCAAATCCTCTAACAGACCAAAAGAGCCAAAAAAGATAACCAATATAGGCAGAAAGGTTAACACCGAGCCAACCCCGCCAATCAAGCCGTCTACAATTAGACTGCGAAGCCAGAATGGTGCGGAAGCCAGTCCACTTTCAGCAGCAGTACCTAACGGGATTACCAGGCTGCTGCTGATCCATTCCTGTATCGGCCCCCCAATCGTAAAGGTTAACCAAAAAACAAGTCCCAAAATGGCTGCCAAAATAATCAAACCCCAGAAAGGATGGGCAGCCCAACGATCCAATTTGGCAGTGCGGCTGATCTGCCCGGCTTTTGGTTTAACCACAGCCGCGCGCACCAACCTGCCAATCCATTCATATCGGCCGGAGGCAATCGCCAGCATGGCATCATCATGATCCAACAGCACATCATAAACCTGCTGCCAGCGTTCGGAAGGCAAATTTTCTTGTAGTAGGCTGCTAATTTCGCTATCCCCTTCCAGTAATTTCACCGCACTCCAGTGAGTAGGATAGGGTTCCGGAACATATCCATCAATGGCGCGAATGACTTGATCGAGGGCGTCCTGATGGTCTTCACGAATTTCAGGCATGCGCGGTTCGGGCAAAATTTCTCCCCGAATTACTTTTTCAACCGTATCCAATAAGACCATCACCCCTTCAGATCGAGTAGCAACCAAGGGGATGACCGGAATGCCCAGGGCTGCTTCCAACACTTGGGGCTCAACCAGCATGCCCTCTTGTTTGGCAACATCCATCATATTTAAACCGATCACGAGGGGAATCCCCATGCCAACCAACTCTGCGATCAAATACAAACTACGTTCAAGATTGGCTGCGCTGACAATTGCCAAAACAATATCCGGCTTTTCGTGCAGAATATACTCTCGCGTAATGACTTCTTCGGGGGAATTTGCAGTCAGGCTGTATGTTCCGGGTAAATCAACAATACGGTAAGGATTGTTTTGATAATTAAAAAAACCTTCCTTGCGTTCCACAGTTTTTCCGGGCCAATTACCAACATGCTGGTTTAATCCGGTTAATAAGTTAAACAAAGTGGTTTTTCCCATGTTGGGCTGCCCCACCAATGCAATATGTTTCTGGTTTATTTCATTTTTGCGAATATCAGGCGGTTGATTTCGACGACCAAATGAGACATCCGAATGACAAGATGCCGTATTTTTACTACGTTGTTCCAGTTTTTCCACTACTTACTCCGCTGTACTAATATTTTTGCCGCTTCTCCACGCCCCAAAGCAACCCTTGTCCCCCGCACCGATACCATTAATGGACCATGACCAAAATTCTGCACCATTTCCAAATCCACACCCGGTGTAAATCCCAAGGATGTTAAACGGTGGGTCATACTTTTGCCAGAATCCATTTTATAAACAAAAGCGACCTCGCCTGTTTTTAGCTTTGCCAGTGGAATGGTGTAAGGTGCCATAGATTACTCCTCAACTTGACGACGATTTCGGTCGTGATATAATCAAAATATATACTATACTCTTTCTTTAGCATATACTAAACTTAATCGTTAGTATAATACGAAATGTGATAATGTCAACCTGACAGAAGTCATTTTATGGAGAATTTATGGAGCAGGAGAAATTCAGCCCGACCATTGAAGATTATCTAAGTATTTTTTACATTTTAGAACGGGACGGGGAACCGGTGATCGGTGTACGCCTGGCTGAATTGTTAGGTGTCTCCTCCCCGACTGTTACCAACACCTTAAAACGAATGGTGCGGGATGGTCTGGTGGTCATGGATGACAAAAAAGGACCGCACCTTACCCCAAAGGGATTGGAAACGGCTCAATCGGTAATGCGGCGTCACATGTTAACCGAATGGCTTTTGGCGCGCATGTTATCCTGGTCTAAACTGCATAAAGAAGCCCATGATATGGAACATACCATTTCGGATGAATTGGAAGCGGCTTTAATGGAAGAGCTTAACCATCCCGAAGTCTGCCCGCACGGTAACCCCCTGCCAGGCCATGAAGATGCTGTCGCTTCCTGGGTGTGTCTGCCCGATCTTAAAAATGGACAGTCGATTATCATCCGCCGGATTCATGAGTTAGCGGAAGAAAACACCAAAATTTTGTCATTTTTGGAAGAAAGTGGAGTGATTACAGGCAGCCGGGCGTTTATTAAATCCAACCTGCCGATTAATGAAACCGTGACATTAACCGTTGGTGGGAAAGATATTGCCCTGGGTTATGCCGTGGCAAAATATGTGTATGCGGAATTGGTCAAGCAGCCTTTGGCTGTTTGATTTCACAACATTAAATTTTGCAAAAATTCGCTTATTTTTTCAAATAAGATTTCGCGGGCCGGGTCAAGGGTCATGCCGTGGCTCAAACCTTCCAACCACAGTGTTTGTTTAAAATGGGAAGGGATTTTTTTGTTAATTTGATCCAGACTGTCAGGCGGAATCAAACCATCCGCACGAGATTGAACCAATAAAACCGGCATTTTGAGATAAGGCAAGGCAGCTTCCATCGCTGAGCCTAAAACATAGGTTTGGCGGTATATTTTGGTTGGGTAAACCGCATAGGCAGGGTAATCGGCTTCCCGGCGAACACCAAATTCGGGATGGTGTTTCACTTTTTTATCCACCATCGGGCGGAACCAATCCATCAGGATATTCGACCAAAACCAGCTAAACCTCATGTTTTGATAAGGGGTTGAGAGGGCGATTACGGCATCCGGCTTCAGGTAAGCCGCAGCCGTTAGGGCTAACATACCACCCATGGACTGCCCGATGAGGATCTTATGTTTACAAACGGAATCCAAAAAAGCAAAACCGTCTTCAATATCAGCCATCCAATCTTGCCAGGTCACGCGTTGTAAATCCATGGGGTGTGTACCGTGCCCTGCCAGACGAATGCCCAAAACCGTGTATCCGGCTTGTGCTAAGTGTTTTCCTAACAAAAACATTTCTTCCGGAGAACTGGTAAAACCATGGAGAAGCAGACAACCAGTTTCTCCGCCCGGAAAATAAAAGGGCTCCGCCCCAGGTAAAATCGTCTTACTGGAATGATATGAAGTCATAACAGCCTCCCGTTAATATGATTATAACCATTATCGAACCTAAAAAAACAACTGCGAAGAATAACTGACCTCGAAATTTTTGGAAATAAAGAAAGTGAACCATTTTCCTACATTCCAGGCTTCTGGTACCGATATTTTTGTTGGGCACTTGGGATTTTTTTCGCCGCGATATCATGCCCCATCTTTCAAACAAACAAATTGGTAACAGGGCTTGCCCAACCTACCTCTTTCCGTGGTGATTTAATTGTTGGTGGGTTGGTTGCTCTATTATTTTCATGTGGTTTGATTTTATTTCCAAAGAGTCTGTATTTTCGCAAACCAACCTACCCTACCTATTTTTATTCCATCTGCAAAGAACTTTCCCTGGTTGACAATGCCTTTACCGAGCGGGTACAATCCACCTGATATGAATGGATTAAAAAACGAGCTTAATGAACAGCAGTATCAGGCGGTTACCGCCGGTTTGGGACAAACCCTGGTTTTGGCAGGGCCTGGTTCAGGAAAGACACGTGTGTTAACCCACCGCATTGCCTACCTGATTGATGACCTGGGGGTACGCCCATATAATATTGTGGCCGTTACCTTCACCAACAAAGCAGCCCGCGAAATGAAAAACCGGGTGGAAAAAATGTTGGTAGCCGGACAGGCTGAGGGGCTGTGGTTAGGCACGTTTCACTCAATTTGTGCCCGTATTTTACGACGGGAAGCGCAGTATTTACCGGTGGATTCCAATTTTGTTATCTTTGATGTGGAAGATCAGGTTTCGCTGATCAAAAATATCATTAAAGACCTGAATCTGAATGATAAACTCTACCGGCCCAACCAGGTGCAGTCCGCCATTTCCCGCGCGAAAAACGAAATGATCACACCCAAAGAATATTTAATCAAAACTTCTCGTGATCAAACCATTCGGGATATTTATGAGCGGTACGAAAAGGGCCTGCGCATCAGCAACGCGGTTGATTTTGATGATTTGTTACTGCTGGCTTTATATTTATTACATGAAGTGCCCGAAGTACGGGAACGTTATGCCCGGCGGTTTGAATATGTTCTGGTGGATGAATTTCAAGATACTAACACCATTCAATATGAATTGGTGAAGCAGTTTGCCAGTTATCATAAAAACCTGTTTGTGGTGGGTGATGAAGATCAATCCATTTACCGCTGGCGCGGCGCGGATTACCGCAACGTATTAAGGTTTGAAGAAGAATATAACACTTCGGATAAGATATTGCTGGAACAAAATTACCGTTCAACCCAGACTGTACTCGATGTAGCCCGGGCCGTGATTGACCGGAATATGAACCGAACCCGTAAAGAGTTGTTCACCAACCGCGGCGCCGGTGACAAGATACATTTTTACAGCGGGGATGATGACCGAGATGAAGCGGATTATGTTGTGCGCACTATTCAATCTGAAATGCGTTCCGGGGCACAAGGTTCCGAGTTCGCCATCATGTACCGCATTAATGCCCAATCCCGGATGTTGGAAGAAGCCTTCTTAAAAGCGGGTTTGCCTTACCGCCTGGTGGGTGCACAGCGTTTTTACGGGCGGCGGGAAGTAAAAGATATGGTCGCCTTTTTACGCCTGGTGCATAATCCGGTCGATGAAATCAGTCTGCGCCGGGTGATCAACTTACCGCCGCGTAAAATTGGCAACAAAGCAGTAGAAAAATTGGCCGAGATCGCACAGTTGGCGGATGTCAGTTTGAGTTCGGTTTTATTGGAACTGGCTGCCCGGGAGGAAGAAAGCCCGTATTGGTTGGAATTGGAACGCAGTGCCCGTCCGCTGTGGGTTTTTGGACGGTTGTTAGCAGGCTGGATCAAAGCGGCAGAAACAGCCAGCGTACCCGATTTGTTAGACCGCATCATTATGGATATTGAATATCAGGAATTTGTGACCGAAGGCAGCCAGGAAGAAACCATTGACCGTTGGGGCAACGTGCAAGAGTTAAAACGTATGTCCTATGATTTTGAAGAGCAAGGGTTAGCCGCCTTTTTGGAAAATCTTGCCTTAGTCTCCGATCAGGATACGGTACCGGAAAAAGCGGACGCACCCACCTTATTAACTTTCCATGCAGCGAAAGGGCTGGAGTTTGATCAGGTTTTCATTATTGGCCTGGACGACGGTACACTGCCGCATTCTCGCAGTTTTGAAGAACCGGAAGAAATGGCGGAAGAACGCCGCCTGTTTTATGTCGGCATCACCCGTGCTCGGAATAAACTTTACCTGGTGCGCGCCGAACGGCGTAATATGTATGGCTCTTATGATGCTCAGCTTCCTTCACGGTTCTTAAAGGATGTACCGCAAGAACTGGTGGAAGAAGACCAGGCCGGGTCCAATCTGGGCCGTTTGGGCCGCCGCAGCGGCGGCAGTCAACGCCGGCGTGGTGGTTGGGATTCAAACCAACAGGATTCCTATTTTGACGATTGGGATAATGATTACGACAACGATTCGATGATCACTTGGGAAAGTGTTCAGTCCCGCCGTGCGGAACGCAGTCAGGGACATGCCGCCATTTTGCCATCCGACCAAACACCATCCCAGCAGCCCAAACGGGTTAAAAAAACAGAGCCAACCTACCGCCCCGGTATGCAGGTACGTCATGCCAAGTTTGGGGAAGGTGTGGTGTTAAATGTAGTGATCGAAGGGGATGGAGAAGAAACGGTTGAAATCTTTTTCACCGAGATCAAAACACAAAAAAAACTAGCCGCTTCGTTTGCAAAACTGGATATAATCAACTAAGGTTTTTATTTCGGAAAACTCCGGAAAGGAAAATCGATGAGTACAGCTTCCTCGGATTCTCAGAATAACCGTATTCGTTCCATTGGCCGCTCCACCATCATTGTCAGTGCCGGGTGGGCAGCTTCAATTGTGGTGGGTTTATTACGCCAACGGCTGATTGCCGGACAGTTTGGCACCGGTTCCGAACTGGATGTGTTTACGGCAGCCAATGTTATTCCGGAATTATTATTTACCATGTTATCCGGCGGCGCACTTAGTTTTGCCTTTATTCCGGTTTATAAAGAGAAGCTGGAAAGTGGTGAAGGCGCAGCGGCCTTGTTTAGCAAGGTGGTTAACTGGATCTTCTTAATAATTACGATTATCTCGTTGGTGGCAGCCTTGCTGGCTCCCTGGTTGGTAAGCGCCCGCTGGGGTGTGGCGGCTGCCTACAGTCCAGAATTACAACAATTAACCGTGCAGCTGATGCAGGTTTTGCTGTTATCCACGATTATTTTTGCGGTATCAAGCATATTAACTTCCACGCTTTATGCGCACGAACATTTTATCATCCCGGCACTGTTACCCTCTATGTACAGCGGGGGGATCATTTTTGGGGTATTGGTGTTGGTGCCGCAGATGGGTATTTTTGGAGTGGCCTGGGGGGCTGTGATTGGTTCCCTGCTGCATTTTCTGATTCAAGTGCCCGGCATCATCTATTACAAAGTACGCTGGTCTTTTGTATGGATGCTCGATCCGGCAGTGCGCCGGGTTGGGATTCTGATGCTGCCGCGTATCGCGGATTTATTGATGGCCCGCGCCAGCATTAATTGGTTAAATGCCACCTTAAGTTCCCGCCTGGGAGAAGGCCGCCTGGCTGCCCTTGATTTTGCTTACCGCCTGATGAATATGCCCTGGACGTTGATTGGTACAGCCATCGGAATCGCTGTCTTTCCGACGATGGCCGCTCTGGCAGCCCATAAAGACGTAAAAGCCCAACGCCAGGCGTTAAGCGGATCATTAAGGGCTATTTTAACCCTGGCCATTCCGGCAGCGGCTGCCCTAATTTTATTTGGCGAACCGATCATCAGGATCTTATTTGAAGGTGGGGAATTTAACGCCGAAAGTACCCAATTGGTCTATTTTGCACTGCGGTTTTATGCATTAGCTTTGATCAGTCAATCCATGTTAGAAGTGGTCGTGCGGGCTTTTGCTGCCCAACAGGATACCTATACCCCCCTCTATATTTCCATTTTTACAACCCTGGTCAATATCGGGTTAGCCATCTGGTTAACCCGCCCATTGGCTGAAGGCGGCATTGCCCACGGCGGTCCGGCTTTGGCAAATGGGGTGGCGGTGTTTATTGAAGCTTCGATTGGGTTAACAATCCTTGGTATTCGCTGGAAGGGTGTTGATGCCAAACGAATTTTACTGGATACCGGCAAAGCCCTGCTGGCGGCCGGCGTGATGAGTGCAATGGTCTTGCTCTTAAAACCCTTCTTGCCCGGCGGTGATCTGGTTTTGTTGGTGGTTGGCGGCGGTGCTGGACTTGTGATTTACTTTGGCGTGGCCTATCTGTTGGGAATCAAGGAAATTGTACAGGTTCCGCTGGCGATCCTTCGTAAAAAATGAGATAAATATAAAGAGAAAACCGGTAACCACGAAGCTCACGATACCCCAACGGGACACAGAGCACACGAAGGAAAATTAAATTATATTTTTGATACGAATTAACGTATTACCATTGGGATAAAGACATTAAAATCTATCTTTGTAAAGATGGCTGTCACGGACTTGGCTTCATCCATCCTGACCAGGCAGTCTCCGCTGGCGTTGGTACATGCACCGCTCCAACCAGTGAAGGTTGAACCTGTGTTTGGAGTTGCGATCAGGGTAACAAGGGAGTTGTAATCGTAATCCTCGGTACAGTCGCCTTCGCAAGAAATACCAGTCGGGTCACTGGTGACCGAACCACTGCCGGTTCCATCGGTAGAGACGGTCAGGGTGTATTGGTTTAACGTAAAAGTAGCCATCACAGATTTGGATTCATCTATCGTGACCTGACAGGTTCCGGTGGTATTTGTACAGGCACCGCTCCAACCAACGAAGGTTGAACCTGTATTTGGTATTGCGGTTAGGGTAACAAGGGAGTTGTAATCGTAATCCTCGGTACAGTCGCCTTCGCATGAAATACCAACCGGGTCACTGGTGACCGAACCGTTTCCAGTACCATCAGTAGAGACGGTCAGAGTATATTCGTTTATCGTAAAAGTTGCTGTTACGGACTTGGCCTCATCCATTGTGACTAGACAATTCCCGGTAACATTAGTACAAGCCCCGCTCCATTCGGTGAAGGATGAACCCATTTCTGGCGTTGCTGTCAGGGTGATGAGGGTATTGTAATCATAATCCTCGGTACAGTCGTTTTCGCAGGAAATTCCAGCCGGGTCACTAGTGACCGAACCATTTCCGGTACCATCGGTAGAGATGGTCAGGGTATATTGGTTTATCGTAAAAGATGCTGTTACGGACTTGGCTTCACCCATTGTGACTAGACAATCCCCGCTGGTGTTGGTACAGGCACCGCTCCATCCGGCGAATGTTGAACCCGGATTTGGGGCTGCGGTCAAGGTAACAAGCGTATTGTAATCATAATTTTCGGTGCAATCCCCTTCACAGGAGATCCCTGTGGGGAGGCTGGTAACCAAGCCGCTTCCGGAACCCTCCGTGGAAACGGTCAGCGTGTATTGGTTTAAAGTAAATGTAGCTCTTACGAATTTTGCTTCGTCTATTCTGATCACACAATTCCCAGTGGCATTGGTGCATGCGCCACTCCAACCATTGAATGTTGATCCCAGGTTTGGGGTTGCTGTCAGAGTGACGAGGGTATTGTGATCGTAATCTTGGGTGCAGTCAGTCCCACAATTTATTCCAGCGGGGTCACTGACGACAATTCCAGTCCCAGTGCCATCTACGGAAATATTTAATAAGTAATGAAACTCGAAGGCTCCCATATCGATGATTGCGATGGTGTCCCGATCACCATCGATGATCCGGGGATAACCCTCCAGGTCGGTTGGTAAACCATTGGCTACATTATTGCCGCTGTCAATAGCCGGACTGCCAAATTGTAAATGCAGATCCCCATTGTTAAGATCAACAAATAACGGGTCTTCATCCAAATTTCCGCCGTTATCTGTCACCATAGCGTTTACATTATAGATACCGTTTCCTCCGACACCATCTTCAATCAAACTAGTTAAAAACGAAATATTTGAAAACTTATTATAAATTTGAGCCCCATCTTCAATGGCCGTATTCCCCCAAAAAATCGAATTGGCAGCTAGTATATTGATAGTCCCTTCACCTTCTCCATCACTATAAATTGCACCACCCCGTAAAGCGGAATTGTTAAAAAATGTTACATTGGTAAACACAGCATTCACTGTGCCGGATGAGGCGGTATTGCAAATTGCACCCCCGAAGGTTTCAGCCGAATTGTTGTAAAAAAGTACGTTGGTCATAGATGGGTTACTGATACCAGACCCAGAAGGATAGTTAATCATTGCACCGCAGCTATCTTCCGAATGATTGTTGATAAACCGAACGTTTTCTAAGATGGGTTCACAAATGCCATCTGTATGACCAAGATTATTAATTGCGCCACCGGAAAATGTGGCGCCATTTCCATAAAAAGTGATATTGTGTAATTTTGTGCGTGAGATTCCATTAATATGCGCACTGTTATGTAATCCACCACCCACAACAGCTTTATTTCCGTAAAATATAAGATTATTTAAGGTCGGACTGCATTCACTACCGCTGCCAGAGCCATCACAAAAAAATCCGCCGCCAAAATCACCCGGGTTAAAATCCTGTTCTCCATCAATTGCCTGCCCGGCGGTGATAATAAAGCCGTCCATTATGGTAGATTCTGAAACCACAATACCGGTGGTTCCATTGGCGGTAACCACATGAAGAGTATTATCGCCAATAATGTCCTGATATGATTCTGCGATATCGTTGCCATCCAGGTTGATATCATCTCCATTTATATCCCCACTCAAAATGGTTAAGTTGGTTTCCCAATCGCGTTCATTGATGTTAATTTCATCACCAGCAAAACCACCATAAACCGCCACACCAGGTACCAGGTTAAAACTATCTGTACGAGCTAAGCCAGGTTTATATACCCCAGCTGCTACCCAAATTTGATCCCCGCCTGACGCCGCTGTTAATGCAGTCTGTAAATCGGTGTAGGCAGTCACCCAGCTTGTGCCGCTTGTGTTGTCACCACTTTTTGATACATAGATGATGCTGTTTGCAAAAACCGGACCGTTTGGAGAAGTAACAAAGAGAAAACAGATCAATACAATTACTGTGACAATAACTTGGATAGACTTTTTCATCAATCGCCTCTATTGGATTGGTATCCGCAGATTCTTTACCCACCGAATGGATTGCGGAGAAAATTGAGGTATTTTAAGTATTATAGCGTATCCATATTATTTACACATATAGATTCTTCAATGTTTCATATGTATGTGAAAAGGTTTTAGAAAATGACGAATAGTTAAGTAAGGTTAAGAATCAAACACGCCAGGAAGGTCGCAGTTTCCTGGCGCGTTTTTAAGTGGGGGTCTTTATTCTTAAGGTTTGCTACCGCCGCCCTTACCTTTACCTAATTGATTGTCCGGCACGGTAGGTTCTGTAATCTCCCCTGATTCGGGTTCTTCCGTTTCAATTGGGCCGGGTTCCTCTGTTTCAACGACTTGTGGTCCCTGCGGTCCAGCGTGGTTTTGGAACTGGAAGGATTCCATATTTTGGATCGGTTCGATTTTTTCTCCCATCTGGTATTGGTATTCAAATCGGAGTTGCTGCTGTAACTGCTGCGGATCTTGTTTGCCGGTTTCGACCATTTCTTGATAATACTGCAGCATATAAGCGATCTGGAATTGGAAAGGTTCTAATACCTCATTTTGTTTTAATTGCTGCATCTGAAAAGCTTGTGTTTGCAGCATGTTTTGAATCAAATCAAGACCTTCTTCAGGTTGATTTAACTTTAAAGCCAACTGCAAACTGTATTTTAATTGATTTTGATATTGAAGCATGGCCTTGTTCGTGGGCAGTTCATTCTCCGCCAAAACCGCATGAATTTCTTCAAAACGATGTTGGGTGAACATCAGCACCATTTTTAATTGATTTTCAACACAATCACATAATTTAATTTGAATTTCTTCACTGATCAGTTTTACCGGAAATAATAGTTCTCCGGGCGTGCTGGATTGGGCAGCAGCCACTGAAATTCCGGTTCCCCCAAACAACATGGATAACATCACCAAAACACTCATTAATTTCATCAAGTCACCTCCTGGGAAGCCAAAAATCCCTATCACCATCATTTATGACGCGAAAAATACCGTTTGGTTACGGAAAGGGGCCTGTGGAAAACTTGTACAATAAGTTTTAAAATCAGACAAAATGCACTATTATTGTCATAAATAATCGTGATTTATTTCACAAGAATGTATGCCTATAATAAATAAGGAGGCATTTATGAAACACAAAATACAACAGCCCCATGTGGTTATCATTGGTGCCGGGTTTGGGGGTTTACGGGCAGCAAAAGCTTTGGCTGATGCAGCGGTTCAAGTAACCTTGATTGATCGTTATAATTACCACCTCTTTCAACCACTCTTATACCAGGTGGCAACAGCTGGTTTATCGGCGGATGAAATTGCATATCCGGTCCGCGGCATCTTACAAAAACAAAAAAACCTGAATTTTCGCTTAGCGGAAGTATCCAGGGTAAACCTTGAAAAGAAAAAGATCATCACCAACCAGGGCGAATTTTCTTACGATCACTTGATTTTAGCCGTGGGCAGTGAAACCAATTTTTTTGGCAACCAGACTTTAGCTCAAAATAGTTTTTCCTTAAAAAACCTAACCGATGCAGAAAAAATCCGCAGCCACATTCTCTACCAATTTGAAAAAGCTGCTATGGAAAAAGACCTTGAAAAACGAAAAAACCTTTACCGCTTTGTGATCGTAGGCGGCGGACCAACCGGTGTCGAAATGGCTGGAGCCATTTCCGAATTGATCCGCCTGGTTTTAAAAAAGGATTTTCCAAACCTGAACACGGAGGAAGTGGAAGTCATTTTGGTGGAAGCAATCGATCGGCTGCTGCCCCATCTTGATAAAAGCCTATCTACCGCTGCGATGCATGCGTTGCAGAAAAAAGGGGTCCAGGTACAGTTTGGTAAGGTCGTTGAATCATACGATGGAGAAGTGGTTCGATTTCAGGGTGGAGAAAAACTACCGGCAGCAACGTTGATTTGGGCAGCTGGGGTACATGCCGCAAATTTGGTGGATCATTTGGGTGTGGAACAAGCCTCTTTAAAACAGGCGCGTGTTTTACCCACTTTGCAGATCCCAGATTATCCGGATGTATTTTTAATTGGTGATGCGGCTTATGTAGAGGATAAGGAGGGTAAACCTTTACCAATGGTTGCACCGGTTGCCATGCAGCAAGCAGAGCATGCTGTTTCCAACTTGAAAGCGATGTTAAACGGAGAACCGTTGGAACCATTTGAATATAAAGATCTTGGTTCGATGGCTACCATTGGAAGGAATCAGGCCGTCGCGCAGTTAGGCCGTTTTCGATTCCGTGGATTTTTGGCCTGGCTGATCTGGCTTTTTGTTCATCTAATGCAGTTGGTCGGTTTCCGCAACCGGATGGTGGTGTTATTAAACTGGGCCTGGGAGTATATTTCCTATGATCGGGCCGTACGGTTATTAAAATCAACACCATGTGAATCGGAGGAAAGATAACTTACTTTTGGTCTCCGAAGTAATTCTTAATAACATTTAAAGCGTTTTGAATAACCGGCATTTGATGCTCCGGAATAATATTCTTTAAATAAGATACCGTTTCTCTATACAAACGTAATCCGGCACGGCCGCGTTCAGCCACCCAATCAGTGGTTTCGATTTGCTCGACACCCATGGCCAAACGTAAATATTTGGTCCAATCCGATTCGTCCCCCACTGCTTCCTGAACCTGGCTAAAAAGGCTGTTTTCAGAACGAATCATTAATCCCTGCTGCACCGCCAATATTCTCGGCATGGCCAAATATAAGGCACTTACCCCATACATCATCGCAGATTCATCCTTACGCAGTAAGGCACTCACCACTTTATGAGCCTCCTCCGCATAACCCAAAATTTGCGAACTGGCATATTGGTTAGCTTCTTTTTGTAAGGAAGGTTCCCATTCAAAAGAAAAGGCTTTTTTTCGCAAATGGTGTAAATAACTCCATGGATCATACAAAACCTGGCTCTGCCTTAAACCAGGTACACACCAAATCGCCGTTTCCGCTTTTTGCATTTCTGCTTCTTTTTCTTCAACGGACGTTGTGGTCACACTAATCAAATATCCCTGCCGAACATACAAAACATACCGTTTTTGTGGATCAGCAGGGACTTCAGATACAAATTTCAGCAGATCAATATCCGATTGAGCGCTGGCTTCTCCCCGTGCAAAACTGCCGGTTAATAACATACCTAAACTGCCGGGAGCAAAATCAGTTTTAATCAGATCAATCATGGTTCGGGGTAAATGCGCCATCACAAATTTCCTTATTTTTTATGAATCAGACTTACCCTAAGTTTACAGTGAAAATCGAAAAAAATGTAAAAACCAGGCAACAATTTTTAAAATTAAGTTCCTTGATTTTTTTCTAATAGACTGCGAATTGCCTGTAATTCAGCGACAACAGCTTCCAATTGAACATTATTTACCGCTGCAGTAACTTGTGTTTGGGTGGGATCCGTATCTGCCTGGGTTGGGGTCATTCCACCCCGGAAGCGGCGCAGCTCCGCTGCAACCAGTTCATAAATTTCCTGTACATTGATCAAACCAACCAATGATTCTTCGGCCATATTCGTGTTTCCACTCATACCTGCGGTTTGAATATTCAGCGTACCAATACCAAACAATCGATCCAAAATACCTCGTTTGACAGTCAGGTTGGTGACGGTGCGGTAAGGCACATGTTTTACGGATTTAGTAATAATGCCAGCCCGCACAATAACTTCATCTTCCAGAATTTCATATTTCAAACTTCGATAATAGGGACCACTTAACAAAAGGGTGATGATAATTCCAAAAGCACCAATACCACCCACAAACAATGCATAAATTAAGCCTGCAGCAGGGCCTTCATCCATCGCGATTGGCCAAGATACCAACAGCATTGGAGCAACAATTATCACGATCAATAAACTAACCGATAAACGTAACTTTAATAAATACTTCTCATTGGGGGTAAATTCTTTGTTTTTCATAAGCAACCTTTATCTTTCATTTTGTAAACTATATATTACATTATAATCGATCATGATTAACAAAATATTAACAAACAATTAAATCCAGTTTAAATCGCCTGCCACGCTCTCAGCATAAAATGGGGCAGCCAGAAAGTTCCACAGTGTAATTATCCTTCAATGACCTGTTGTGTATTTTGGTTAACCGAAAAAATATTGGAAGGGGGTACTGCTGGATCGTGAAAAACAGGTGTGTTGGTAACAGCCGTCTATTGGAAGATTCATCATGGAATCAAGCTGATAATTTAGTCCTATCCCACCCCTGTCCTTAAGAACGGATTATTCCTATCTTAGCGGTTAAATCGCCCAAAAATCCATTGAAAGCAAAAAATAATCTCTGTATAATCGAAAATATCCATTAAATCGTTATTATTATTGATAATGATAACCATCGGAAAGGAGAAAGATTTGACAAGTGAAAAGGCAGATTTAATCATCCACCCGGTTCGGCTGCGAATTTTACAGGTCTTAGCAGATAAACATTTGACTACCAATGAAATCGCCACTCATCTACCGGATGTACCCAAATCTTCTATTTATCGCCATCTAAAAAAATTATTGGATGGCGGGCTGGTGGCGGTGGAAGACGTAAACATAGTAAAAGGGATTGAAGAAAAAATTTATCACACCGCTGTGGCCCCTGTCTTATCGGCAGAGGATGTAAAAAATTCCACGAAAGAAGATCACTTACGTTATTTTTCTGCCTACACGGCAACTCTCATTCAGGGATTTCAAGCCTATATCGAATCGGAGGATAACCACGATTTTGTAAAAGATCGAAGCGGATACAGCGAAGTAAAGTTTTATGCTTCAACGCAGGAATTGGATCAGCTTTTATCCCGCTTTCAGCAAGATCTTTTAAAACTTATTAACAATCCGCCTGAAAATGATCGGCGGTTAAGAAAATTGGCGATGATTATTCATCCCGAAATAAAGGAGTAAAACAATGGAACCAATTATTTCAATCGAATTATTAAAACAGTATTTACCGCTGCTGATTCCACTCTTTGTGATTCAGTTAGGCCTGATGGCAGCCGGGATCATCGACCTGATCAAACGAGAAAAGACTCGTGGTCCAAAATGGGTGTGGTATTTGGTTGTCATCTTTGTTAATCTAATTGGCCCCATTATTTATTTTGTGGCCGGACGTGAGGAAGAATAAAATGACAAAAAACTCAAATGCCGAAGCTGCCATTCGCTGTGTAAATCTAACCCGGTATTATGGTGAAGTAAAGGCATTGGATTCATTAAATTTAACCGTACCCAAAGGATCAATCTTTGGTTTTTTGGGACGAAACGGCGCTGGAAAAACAACCACCATGCGGTTATTAACTGGTTTGGCCCATCCAACCAGCGGTTCCGCCTGGATCGCCGGAGTGGAAACCACCAATGGTAATGCCGCTGCCGGGTATCAGTTTGGATATCTGCCGCAGCAGCCCGTTTTTTATGGCTGGATGCGCGCCTGGGAATACCTGGATTATGTTGGACGGTTATATAAAATGCCCGCAGGCCTTCGGAAAAACCGGATAAACGAGGTTTTAGGAAAAGTAAATTTAATAGATGCCAAAAAACGTAAAATTGCAGGTTTTTCTGGCGGCATGAAACAGCGCCTTGGGATCGCACAAGCCATCTTGCACGAACCCAAAGTCCTCCTGCTGGATGAACCCACCAGCGCGCTCGACCCGGCGGGACGTTACGAAGTGTTGGATTGGATCAAGAACTTAAATGGTGAAACAACCGTTTTTCTCTCCAGTCATATTTTAGGTGATATTGAACGTATTTGTGACCAGATCGCCATCTTACACAACGGAAAATTGGTTCGCAGCGGGGATCGCGAAACCATTTTGAGTGACTATGCCGTCAATGCAGTGGATATTGAAGTCGATCCCATCAGTGAACCTGCGTTAAGTGATGTGGCCAAGCGGTTAGCAGCCCTTCCCTGGGTGGAACAGACCCTGATAGATCACCGCTCAGTGCGGGTAATGGTCTCGGATATTCAGACGGGAAAAATGAATTTGATGCAGGCAATCCAGGATATGAATTTATCCATAGCTCGTGTGGAATGGGTGCGCCCATCATTAGAACAAGTCTTTTTAGAATTAAGTGAGTAAGCTAATGCACGCCTTTGTTTATACTTTATCAATTTTATTAACCATCACAGCCCCAATTCTTTTTGCAGTTCTCCTGCGGCGTCGATTTCGAGCGCCCTGGCTGCTGTTTGGGATTGGTACCTTAACCTTTATTGGCTCTCAAGTGGTGCATTTGCCATTAAATAATTTATTAACCAATATCGGCATTTTACCGGAAGCTTCCGCCCAACAAGAAAATTTATGGCGATCTGCCATTGTTCTGGGCTTAACAGCAGGTTTATGCGAAGAGTTAGCCCGAGCAGTAGGTTTTTATTTTCTAAAGCGGTTTCGTAAATTTGAAGATGGCTTTATGGCTGGCCTGGGCCATGGTGGTGTTGAAGCCATGATTTTGGTCGGTATTCTTTCTGCTGGAAGTATTGCCCAGTTTTTCGCCTTGAGGAACACGGACTTGAACAGCCTGGGGTTAACAGCTGAACAGTTAACCTATCTTTCCGGGCAAATGCAGCTTTTTTCACTGTCACCGCTGCGGGGATTTACCATGTTGGCAGAACGGTTGATGGCGATGACACTGCATGTCAGTTTATCCATGCTCGTTTTTTATGCCTTCCAAAAGAAAAAATGGATCTTTGTGCCGATTGCCATTCTTTATCATGCGCTGGCAGATATGATTGCAGTGGCTGCTGCAATGACAATCAACGATACCCTGTGGGTGGAATTAATTCTGTTAGTTATCGCAGTGCCGGGAATCGTCTGGCTGGTATGGTATTGGCGAATGGAAGCCAAAACCACAATGATTCCACGCTTACCGGTGGAATGGGGTTTGTTTTGGCAGTCAATTCGTAAGGAATGGATTCAACTCTGGCGGACCAAAATGGTGTTGGTTGTTATCGGTGTGTTTGCTTTATTTGGCATCATGTCTCCATTACTGGCGCATTTTATGCCAGAGATTTTTGGCAGTATTGAAGGCGCCGAGATGTTTAAGGATTTGATCCCAGAACCCTCTGTAGCCGACGCAACCGGACAGTACATCAAGAATATATCCCAGTTCGGATTTTTGATTGCTATCTTAGTGGGCATGGGCCGAGTTTCCGGTGAAAAAGAAAAAGGCATTACGGAAATGATCCTGCATAAGCCCTTACCACGCTGGGCATATATCGTTTCCAAGTTTGTCGTTCAGGCAGTGGTGTACAGCTTTGCCTTTATCGTGGCAGGATTATTTGCCTATGGGTACACCTGGTACTTGTTTGGTGAAATATCCCTACCGGCTTTTGCCGTAATGAATGGTTTATTACTGCTCTGGCTGTTATGTTTTGTCGCTGTTACCACATTGGCCAGTACCATTGCCAATTCAATGGGTGCCGCCGCCGGGATCAGCCTGGGTGGAGCCGTTGTCCTCATGTTAACCGCACAAATTCCCAAGTACGGTGCCATCAGTCCACAGGCTTTGATGGGTTGGGCAAGTATCGTTGGGAAAGACTTAACGGTTTCATTACAATCATCAAATTTCACTGCATTGGGAGCAGCTGTCGTCTTTATCATCCTCTGTATGGTGTGGGCGGTAGGCTTATTTGAACAGCAAGAAATTTAACAAAAAATAAAACAATTCCCTCCCAATGGTAAATAATGACTACCATTGGGAGGGAAAAATATTGTAGATATAAAATCTCGAGGTCGGTCAACCTTCCAAAACCGAGATTTTTTGCGAGAAAGCTTTCATTTTAAACAAAGTTACCAAAAAGTTCAAGTGGCTAATTACGCAAGATGACATCTCGGTTTTTGCTCTTCTGTCAAACCAGCGGTAATTTAACCTGGATCACTGACGTTAAAATAAAAACCGCGGATCGTGATGAATCCGCGGTGTGAAGAAAAATCCAAGTTGGGTTATCGTAAAAGAATGGGGAGATAAATGACGAAATCTTCACCCGTTACCGGCACAGCCGCTACGATGATCGTTACGGTCACAACTTCCGATTCCAAATCCCCGTCTGTTGCTTTATACGTAAAAGTATCCGGACCGGCATAGTCATCATTCGGATCATACGTAAAAGAGCCATCCGGATTGAGCGTTAATGTACCGTGTGAAACATCCTCTACCAAAACTGCTGTCAGCACATCTCCATCCACATCACTGTCATTGGATAAGACGCCAGGGGCATTAATCGTCAGAATCTGATCGCCAGTAACAGCATACGCACTTCCAGAATCAGAAACTGCAACCGGGTTATCATTGACAGGATTAACAGTAATGTTCACAGTAGCCGGGGAACTTGCATTAATGCCATCACTGACGGTAAAAGTAAAACTGTCCGGACCAAAATAATTTTCATCCGGTTCGTAGGTCAAATTGGGAATTGTGCCCGTCAAGACCCCATGAATCGGACCATCAGCCACAGCAAATATCAGGTTTTCGCTGGCCGTTTCCACATCCGATCCGGTCAAGCTAATCTCAATCGTATCATCCTCGTCTACTGTAACGGAACCACTGTCAGCGATGGGCTGATCGTTAACCGGGTTCACTGTAATGGTTACCGCTGCAGGCAAACTGGTATCTTCACCATCATTGACCGTAAAGGTGAAGCTGTCCGGACCGAAATAATTTTCATCCGGTTCGTAGGTCAGGTTGGGAGCAGTCCCTGTCAAAACCCCATGACTTGGTCCGTCTACCACATCAAATACCAGGCTTTCGCTGGCTGTTTCTTGGTCCGAGCCGGTCAAGGTGATCGCCACCAAATCATCTTCATCAACAGAAACGTTTTGATCATTCGCAACCGGGATTGCATTGTCCAAACTTAACCCAATAATCACAGGGTCATGATCGGAAGAACGATAGGGGTCCGGTGCATAAATAGCATCCTGAGCATCTTGTTTAAATGACATGTCGTAATCAATTAAATCCGCTTCATCCGCATTGATATGCCAGATGGTGGTGCCACTGACCTGGGCAAAAAGATCCTGATTTGCTAACGCGTGATCAAGGTAACCAATTCGGCCGTCGAAGACATAAGAATAGGCGTCCTCGCCAACAAAGTTAAAGATGAGATCAGTGTAATCATCGGTAGTAGATAAAATATCATCTGCACCTTCTAAAATGGCGTCAATCGGATCTTCCTTATCATAGGAATTTAAGTCACCAATGATCAAAAAGTCTGGGTCGCCACTGCCGGTTGGGTCGCCGTTAAGCCAATCTACCAAGGCTTCAGCTGCGGCAGTGCGAGTCAGATTACAATTACCAGCACCATCTCCAAGATCGGGATCGCCATCACAGACGGAGCCTTTTGATTTAAGATGATTAACGGCTACGGTAAATACACCGCCTGTTGCAGTTTCCTGAAATGTCTGCGCCAAAACTGGGCGGTTTTTGGTATCGATAAAACGGCTGTCGACACTGCTGTCTAAAATCTCATAATCCCCTACCAAAGAGACAGTAGCAGGTTTGTAAATAAAAGCAACCTTGATTTCATCGGTACCGATTACACCGGTATCAACATAAGCGTAGGTGCCTGGACTCAAATAGGCATTTAATCCATTGACCAGGTCAGCGATTGCTTCCGTATTGTTTTCAATTTCGATCAAGCCGACTACATCTGCATCAATGGCCGCGATGGCAGCAATGATCTTATCGCGCTGGCGAGTGAATTCTTCCGCTGTATCTGCGCCGCGGCTGCCCAGGGTGGTAAAGTAATTCAGAACATTAAAGCTAGCAACTTTTAAACTGCCGCCAACAGCTTCATGTGCTGTTGTTCGAGGGTTCGTTGATGTATAATCCGCTCCGGTTGTTGGAGCAACACGGTAAAGGTTAAAATCATAATAAATCGTACCTGTTACATTTTTAACCGTATCACCACCACGGAAGAGGTTATCCAACGTAAATTCCAAACCATTGGGATGGTAGGCTGGATCCGGATTTTGGTTCGTTCTGCCATCATCTAAAACGATCTTATTGCGTTGATATTCTGCTTCTGACAATGCCGCTTCGGTAACGCTTGGTTCAGATATGGCGGTATGGGTTAAGAAACGCCCATTGCTTAAAACAATTTCACCATATCGGTCAAAATTAAAATATTCGGAAATTGTCAGGTCTTGCGGGAAAGTGACCAACATTCCTTCATAATATTCCAAATCAGATTGGGCTGTTAAGGGGAAACTTACATTAACCGGTGATACGGTTGTTGGAAGATCCAAAGACATGGGAGTACACTGGCTTACTGTTCCAGCACTGATTTGGGTATTCCCATACCGTTCCGATGCAGTGCCGGTAACCTGAACAATATCCCCTTCCGTTACTGATGTGGAAGAATAAACGAAAATCCCATCAGAGGTCAGGTCATTTCCATCGCCGTTGGTATCTTGTAAAAAGAAACCACCCAATTCATCAGTGCCCTGATAAACCGAAGTTACCACACCACTGACGGTAACGCTCTGGCTTGCAAACGGAGTTGAAGTTCCTTCACCCTGCACTGAACCAATTTCCAGTGTATCCCCGGCACAAATACCTGGTGGGGGTGCAATCGTAACCGGGACGGCACAGGTTGCTGTTTGAGGAGTTCCGTCATTATTCGTGAATAGGAGTTCAACGGAATAAACACCTTCCGCTGTCGTATCTGCCACAACCAGGTTTCCGGTCAATGTTTCGTTAATCGCGGTCGCAGGTACAATATCACTGATCGAAATACCTGAAACTTCGGAGCTATTGATTACCGCTGAAACGACTACACCATCCGCATCCACAGCGGAGAAAGCTTCGCTGGCTGATTGTCCTGGTTCTATTGTAATTGAAGCTGGGCAAGTCGGCACAATAGGGCTGTTACAGTAATTTTGAATTCCTGGCGTTCCATCTGCAACGCTGAAGTTTAAGAAATTCCCATCAAAAGTTCCATCAACAGCACTTGGGCATCGGAAAGTTCCAGAAGGAGGAAAGGTTCCATCAGGACCGACAGAGGGTGCCCCATAATCAAAATCAGTTAATGAATCTCGCAGATTAATCGAATCAATAATTGAATCCCAAGGGGTAATATCCAAAATACCATCATCATCGGTATCTAAATCATCACTTAATTCACCAGTAAATCCACTGACTAAGAAATAAGATGCTGTCCCATTTTCAAAGGAATTATTATCAATAGCCATATCCCCGGAAACACTATAAGCAGTTTCTGCGGCAGGACTTGTGGCTACCCAGTACCCATCTGCCGGAATCATTTGACCAGATAAACCAATCACTATATTAATCACACCTGGAGTTTCTGAAGCATCTAAATCACCTTCAACACCAATGATCGTAAAAGCTGATAAATCTGTATCGGCATCACCTAATAGCTCAATAAATTCCCAGTCGGTACTGGTTGTGCTTATCTGAATTTCGCTTATTACAGGATCTGCAGCCACAGCACAATTTGATGTGTGACTTCCCAATCCATCAAATGTATTATTCGCAAAACCATCCCATTCTAGGCTGGGATCAAATGCGTCGCTTGGGGTGGTATCACCACTGCATATATCGACTTTTCGACGCAAGGTATGATCTTTGGTCGCTGTAAGATCACTTCCCCAAAAGTCACCTGGATCAGTTCCAACTTGCCCAAAAACATCTAAAATGGCGTCACCTTTTTTTAATATAATAGCATCGTCACCGTTAAAAAGTCCTGCCCCACTAGTTTGATCAGCCACAGCCAAAATTAGCGGATCGGCAGAACTTTGCGCAAATATAAACACATCAGTACCAGCAATCGTTCCAGACAGAGGATAGGTTGAAGAAACTGTACTGGATCCATTTGAATATAATTCGATTTTATATTCTCCCGTAGACAAATTAATCTCATCCCCGGTTGGATTATAAATTTCAATTGCCTTATTATTACTTGAACCCTCAACATATTCCGAAATGAATAAATCTGGCGTAACTTCATCAATAGCTTCCGCTGGTGTTGTGGTGCTGCCCAAAATGGCGGTTAACACCAAAACACCAACCAGCACAACATTAAAAAATCGCAAGTTGGTTCTCATTAATCCGTTTTCTCCTGTTTGAATTTTGTGTGGATGAGACACATAGATACCACTTTCGTCTTCCGTGACGAAGCTTAGGAAAAGAAAATATAGGTTTTTCAGGTCACAGGAACACCTTGTATATTCCTGCAAACCCCTCCGGATAAAAATTCTAGCATAATTTAAAATCAAGACCAACTGAAATTTGTCACTAATTTTGTGATATACCTTGTGTTTTCATAAACCATAGCCTTCGCTAAAAAAAACCAAGATTCTTCAAGGCCCCAAAACCGAGATTTTTGGATTAAAGTTTACATTTAAAGCGAAGTTACCAGAGCAAGTAGATAGAGAATTATGCAAGAAACATCTCGGTTTTTGCTCTCTACAAATGCCAGTGATTATTCTTACCCAATACAAAAAGAGCATACCTCGAGATGATATGCCGCACCCGCGGTTAATTTTCCACCAGGTAAACCCTGCCAACAAAGACCCATCGAATCCCAAAATCTCGAGGTCGGGCAACGTTGCAAAACCGAGATTTTTGCGGAAAAGTTTATGATTAAAGCGAAGTTACCAGGCAAGAAGATGGAGAATTATGCGAGACGACATTTCGGTTTTTGCTCTTCTTGAATCGTATGATTAATTCACTTACGGCATTAAACCAACAAAATTACCGGAGACCAACTCCTGCACCAGGGCTCCATCTTTACTCATAATCCAAATTGTGCTGTTACTGGTTTCTATCTCGTTCCTTGTTACCAAAAAACGATCTGCGTCCAACCAGCCCTGCACAATAAAACTGCCGCCATCAATCTCTGCCACAATGCGCGGTGCCTGGCTGCCATCCACCGGCACGACCACGACCTTGCCACGTTCATCCTCGTAATTTTGGGTTTGTGTAACATAAGCCAGCCAGGTATCGTCACTGGAGAATTTTGCCGAACCCGCCAGGTTTTGACCTTCCACCAGCGGGAAAGCTGTTTCTACACCGCTGTTCAACTGCCGCACCCGCACCACAGCATCTCCATCACCACACACAATGGCAACCATCGTCAGGTCATGTGAAACACTACTTAAGCACAAGCCCAAGCGCTCCTCATCAGAAACCATAGTCTGACTCGTTCCGCTCGTGGGATCATACCAATACATGCCGTTATATCCCCAAAAGAGCATATACCCGCCAATGCCTGTCAAACCGGTAGCGTATACCAGTTTGCCATCATCTGTCCAGCGCAACGGGTGATAAACACGCCAATATTCTGCCTGGTCTGCCGCTGTCAATTCAGCGACCAAACGCTGGTCACTCCCATCCATATTGGCGATATACAACTGGGTTTCCGGTGCACCTTCCGCCCATTCTCCACTGCTCCAGGCAATCTTATTTCCATCCGGCGAAACGGCAATAGAAATGGGGCTGTTTCCACTGGGAATAAAATCAAGCTGCTGGGTTTGAGATGCATCAACACGATATACCCCGGTAATACCTTCGCCAAATTGGGTGTAATAAATGATATCCGGCAAAAGGCTGACTTCATTTTCTCCATAATAACTTTGCTGTCCGGCTGGATACTGCACACCAAGCGAATTGCCATTAAAATCATAACCATAAAACTGGTTATCGCGGAAAACAACAAATCCGCGGTATGGTTGGTTCACAATGGGATCAGCTTCAGGGGTCGGTTGATCAGCTTCTGGCGTCGGTTGAACATCTTCCAGGCTGTGCGGCTGATCTGCCTGGTTTGCTGCCACATCGGTTTGCAAAACCGTTATGGTAGCCTCCAAGTTTTCACCCGGTTGGGGCTCATCATTCCCGATTGGCAGCCGGCAGGCAAAACTTACAAACAAGATCAGGATCATCCCCAACCACAAATGGATTGATTTCTGGTTTTTTATCATATCTTCCCTCCGAACGGAACTGTTTCTCAACAATTTTAATATTATGACACGGTTTATGAAAGTCTTTAAATAAAAACCGCTTGCATTCCAAATTAAATTATGATAATATCTTGCTACTTTACTATTTGGTACAACCAATCGCTCTGGTTAGAGGGGTTCTTTTGTTTAATTAATACAAAATAACCAATTAAAATAAATTTACACCCAATGTAGATTATAAAAGGAAAGACATGTCAATTATATTTCTAACCCAAGAAGGTTATGAAGAACTACAGCAAGAATTAAATTACTTGCGCACAGAAAAACGAAAAGAAGTTGCAGACCGCTTACATAATGCGATGGATGACGGGGATCTGATCGAAAACGCAGAATATGAAGCCGCGAAAAATGAACAGTCTTTTGTCGAAGGCCGAATTAACGAACTGGAATATTTATTAGGTACCGCCCGGATTGCCGATCCAAATACCGCACCGGGTACCATTCAAGTCGGTTCCCGAGTGACCGTAAAAGAAGATGATTTTGAACCTGAAGAATATATCATCGTGGGAGCTGCCGAAGCCAAACCAGAGCTCGGCAAAATTTCAAATGAATCCCCTTTGGGTAAGGCATTATTTGGGCATAAGGCAGGCGATAAGGTAACAGTACAAGCGCCAGCGGGATCTTTCACGGTTAACGTGATTAAGGTAGAATAAATTCACAGGGAAACATACACGCCCTGCCCGCAAAATTTGAGGGTAGGGTTTTTTTTTGAAAATTTACGATTGAAGAATTGAAAGGTGCAAAAACGGATGGAAAGAACAGAACTGGAAAAAATCAGGCTTGAAAAAATTGAGCGGATGCGTGCTGAAGGGATTGACCCATATCCAACCACAGCCCATCCCACTCACCGTGCAATGGAAGCGATTCACTTGTTTGAAGAAATGGAAAAAACCGGTGACCCGGAAGAAAAGATCGAAGTTACCTTGGCAGGCCGCATCCGTGCCAACCGCCCGATGGGTAAGATCGTCTTTATCCATATTGAAGACAGCACCGGACGTATTCAATTATTTTTCCGCGTCAATAATATCGGCCAGGATGGCTTAAAACGAATTAAAGAAGATTTTGACTTAGGTGACTTTATCGAAGCCACCGGCACACTTTTCCGAACCAAAACGGGCGAAATTTCGGTATTGGTTGATTCCTTCCGTATGCTTGCCAAAGCCGTTACCCCACTGCCAGCCGCCAAAGACGAAGTGGTCGATGGGCAGGTTATCCGCCATGCTGGGTTAACCGACTCCGAGACCCGCTACCGCCAACGATACGCTGACCTGGCGGTAAACCCGGATGTACGGAAAATCTTTCAGGTTCGGGCTGGTACCGTACGTGCTTTAAGAGAATATCTTGATAATCTTGATTTTCTTGAAGTCGAAACACCCATCCTTCAGCCAATTTATGGTGGTGCTGCTGCCCGGCCATTTGTTACCCAACACAATCAATTAAAACAAGAATTGTACTTAAGGATTTCATTTGAGTTATATCTCAAACGCCTGATTGTGGGTGGGATTGACCGGGTTTATGAAATTGGACGTGATTTCCGCAACGAGGGTGTCTCTTACAAACACAACCCGGAATTCACCCAGCTTGAACTGTATATGGCCTATGCTGATTATCATCAGATTATGGAACTGACAGAGAATATGCTGGCCTATGTCTGTGATAATGTATTGGGAACGCGCACCATCCAATTCCGCGGCAACACCATCAACCTTTCCCCACCCTGGAAACGTTTGGAATTACGCCAGGGGTTAATCGAAACCACCGGCATTGATATCAACCAACATCCTACAGCCGATAGTTTAGAAGCGGCAATGAAAGCAAAAAATTACCCCTTTAAACCAGGCAGCGCCCGCGGCAAATTAATTGATGCACTCATTGGAGATTATCTCGAGCCTACCCTGCTGGAGCCTACCTTCCTTTATGATTACCCGCGTGATATTTCTCCGCTGGCAAAAAGCAAACCTGGTGACCCAACGACCGTGGAACGTTTCGAAGGGTTTGTGGCTGGCATGGAATTATGTAATGCGTTCACCGAGTTAAACGATCCCTTGGATCAGGAACAGCGATTTATCGAAATGGGCCGCGATTATGAATCTGAGGATGAAGAACGCCACCCGATGGATGAAGATTATTTACGCGCCATGTCTTATGGTATGCCGCCAACCGGTGGATTTGGCATGGGGGTGGATCGGCTGGTGATGCTGCTGACCAATCAACAGACCATTCGCGAAGTTTTACTCTTCCCCCACTTACGTAAAGTGGAAGAGTAAAAAAAATAAAATTGATCTACAAAACAAGGGCGGAGTGCCCTTGTTTTTTTGTAGTTAATTTCACATAAAAATTTGGTTATTTCTCCAACAAACTATCCATTAATAAGGTAAACTAAAGGTAACAAGTCTTTATAAGGGCCATATGATATAAAGCATGATACCTTTAACATCTTCTATCTTCGCAGCATTTTTGACAACCTTAATGCTGATTTATATTTTTGGGTTTTTATACCTCCAGGAACGAAAGAACTATTTAAAATTATGGACAATTTCCTGGTTAATTTATGCAGCCCGGCTGGGACTGCAGTTGATTATGCAATTGGGGAGTAACCATGACCTCTTGCTCGTTTTGAATCAAATTTTTGCCTTATTAAGTGGTTATTTTTTATTGTGGGGCTCATTTGTATTTTTAGATAGAAAAAAATCCCGCTGGTGGGGAATTAATACAATTCTCGGTTCAATATGGATTTTAATTGCCGTTGGATTTAAACTCGACTTTATGTGGGTTTCACTGCCTACATTTACGTTTTTAGCTATCATTTATATTTTTACAGGCATCATCTTTCTGAATCATAACCAATATGCTTTTTCTGGTAAAAACGTGGTTGGTTGGTCATATATCATCTGGGGTGTCCACAAAGCGGATTACCCCATTTTGGCAAATATTACATGGTTTGCACCATGGGGATATCTCCTCAGTGCTGTTTTAGCCTTTATGGTGGCCATTGGCACGTTAATGTTATACCTTTCCCAGATGCGTATGCAGTGGACCAATAGTGAGCAGCGTTTCTGGCGTTTGGCTGAAAACGCACAGGATGCCATTTACCGATACCGATTATTGCCAAGGACGGGATTTACCTATATTAACCCTGCCATTGAAAAAATTACCGGCTACCGCCCTCAAGAATATTATAATAACCCGCTTTTAATGTTTGATCATATCATCCCGGAAGACCAAACAAAATTAGCAATACTAAAAGAACCACATCAAACCAAAATCAATATCACCTTACGCAGCTTACACAAAGATGGCCGTTGTATTTTTATTGAACATCGGGTAGTACAGGTTTATGATGAAAAAGGAAATTTGGAATATCTGGAAGGAATTGCCCGTGATGTAACCCAGCCCAAATTGGACGCAGCCCGCATCCAACGCCAGCTCCGTCAATTGGATGCCTTGCGTCAAATCGATATTGCAATCATTAACTTTGTTGATGTTTACCCCTTGGTTGAAACGACTTTGGAAGTATCGCGAAACGAATTAAACGCGGACGCATGTTTTATTTTTAAGTTTAACCCCAATCAAAATGACTTTTCGATATTAGGTCAAACTGGATTATCCCTTAATCCGGAGTTTAAAATCCCGGTTACCATGGACGACTGTATCGGCCGTGCAGCCCTAACTCGCGAAATCGTCACAACACACAATATTCAGGCCATCGAAAAATCATCGGACCATATCGACATCATCAAACAAACCGGATTTCAAACCATGATTTGTGTACCGCTGATTGCGAAAAATCGGCTGTATGGTGTTTTAGAGTTAATTTATAAAAACAGCATGCCCAATGATCCGGAATGGTTTAATTTTATCTCCACCCTGACGGGGCAATTGGCAATTGGTCTGTCGGATTCAAGCCTGATCTCAAACCTGAAAGAATCAAAACGACTACTTGAACTCTCCTATGACACCACCTTACAAGGATGGGCGAATGCGCTCGAACTACGAGATAACGAAACGAAAGGACACTCGGACCGGGTTGTAAAATTAACACTGGCACTCGCGAAAAAACTTAACATTCCCGAAACCGAATGGATCCATATCCAACGAGGAGCCCGGTTACATGACATTGGAAAAATGGGCATTCCGGACAGCATCCTAAAAAAACCCGGACCACTCACCGAAGAAGAATGGGCCACCATGCGAACCCATCCCGTTTTGGCCTATAATCTATTAAAGGAAACACATCACCTAATCCCCGCCTTAGACATTCCTTATCGCCACCATGAACGCTGGGACGGCAGTGGTTACCCTGATGGACTTAAAGGATTGGAAATCCCGTTAACAGCCCGCATTTTTGCTGTGGTTGATGCATGGGATGCGCTTTTATCAGATCGCCCCTACCGCCCAGCCTGGTCACAGCAGCAGACAAAAAAATACATTCAAGATAACGCAGGCATTTTATTTGACCCCATGGTGGTAAAGGCATTACTGGAAATTTTAGAATAATTTATTTTTTTCAATATTATAATAAAGTTACAAACCTGGTCAATTAATAATCTGAAAAATCGAGGGGAATTTTGGAAAATAATATCAAAATAGAATACCTCACAAACTTAGAATTATTAACAGAAGTTGTTGATTTAGGGAAACAAAACAGTAAAACTCTTGGTTTCCTACCTCAAGGGGCTTTTGAAGAATATTTTAAAAAGAAGTCTATAATTGTTGCTATACAAGAAAATAGATTAATTGGCTATTTGCTTTTTCGAACAACGAACAAACACCTTGGAAATCCACATATTGTAATAGTGCACTTATGTATTGATAAAGATCATCGAGGAAAAGATATTCCGAAATTATTATATGATCTTCTCGAAAGAGATGCGATAAACAAAGGTTTTTTTGCAGTTAAACTAAAGTGCAAACGCGCTTATACTCATGCTACAAAACTTTGGAACAAACTTGGTTTCACTCAAGTTTATGAAAAAAAAGGAAAAAGCGATGATTTATTAATCTTATGGCAAAAAGAGCTTAAACCGTTACCGTTATTGAATTTAACTGAAAGCATAAAAAATGAAACAAAGGTTAAGGTTGTAATTGATACAAATGTATTTATAAGACTTCAAGAGGATATAAATCAATCCTTAACCTCAGATGACCTTTTATTGTTTGAAGAAGCAAAAGCACTAACAGATGATTGGCTAGAAGAAGAAATAGAGATTTTAATTACTTCAGAAGTAAAAATGGAAATATCCAAAAATATAGATCAAGATATTCGAAAAAAACGTTTTTACTATGCTGGTTTTTTTAAGGAAATAAAAGCTGATGATGACAAAATAAACAATCTTCATGAACAACTCTCAAAGTATTTTCCCAAAAATCCAAACGAAAACACAATGAGCGATATTAGACATTTATGTATAGCGATTCTCAACAATATTGAATTTTATCTTACCCAGGATGAACCCCTACTAAAACGCGCAACAGAAATTGAAAATTTTTATAATATTAAAGTTATTAAACCCGCTGAATTTATTGTTTCATTAGACGAACTAAAAAGAGATTCTGAATATAGACCAATAGAGATCGCGGGTTCTGAATTAGAACAATTAAAACTTTCTGGAAATTTTGATGAAATAGCAATGAAATTTCTTTGTTCTGCATGCAAAGAGAAATTCAGAACCTTTTCAAAACATATTCACGCAATAATTTCTGATGTTGAAAAGTGTGATGTATTTATTCAAAAACAAGATAAGAACCTTTTAGGATTACTTTGTTTAGAAAAAAGAGATAATGAGCTTTTAGTACCAATATTAAGAATTGAAAAAGGGAAATTATCAGGTACACTTCAAAGATATTTATTACATTGGGTTGTTAGATATTCTATAAAACAAAACAAACTTATTACTAAAGTTGTTGATAGATGTAATCACACCCAAATGGTAGCATCATCATATGAGATTGGTTTTACAAAAGACGAAGATGCATTAATTAAGATAAATTTACAAGGGTTAAAAACGAGCAAAGAAATAATTGAAGAATTAAAAATTATTAAAAACAAATTTCCCTTTTTAAACAATTTTATCAATAAATTAATACTGGAAATAAAAGATGCAGTATTAAAAAATGATCCCTATAAAATAAAGTTTGTGGAAAACAAAATTTCGCCTGCCAAAATTATTGATTCTGGAATTCCTATATATGTTATTCCAATTAAACCCCAATGGGCTCAACATTTATTTGATGAAAAATTAGCTCAACAAACACTGTTTAAAGCTGAGATTGAATCTGCTTTGAGTTTTGAAAATGCATACTATAGATCAGCAAAAGTTAATAAACATATGAAATATCCAGCCAGAATTGTATGGTATATTACCTCTGGGCAACATATCGGAACAAAACAGATTAGAGCAATTTCTACCCTTGATAATATTGATATAGACAAACCTAAGAATCTTTTTAATAAATACAAACGACTTGGGATTTATAAATGGAACGATATTTATAAAACTGCTAATATGAATATTGATAATGAATTAATGGTGATTTTATTTAGTAATACTATAATACTTAAAAACCCTATCGATTTACAAGAATATAGAAGAATATTCATCCAATCAGAAAAAAAAGATCCGTGTTTACGGTCTCCTCAAGAAATTTCTGTAACAACATTCCAAAAAATTTATGATTATTCGGAAGATAATTAGCATGTCAAAAATTCTATTTTTATCAATTAAGCCAAAATATGCTGAACTATACAAATTCAAAATCAAAACAATTGAACTACGAAAAATCAAACCAAATTTATCATCAGGGGATTTTGTATTTTTTTATGTTTCTTCACCTAAGAAACATCTAGGTATTATTGGAGAAGTTAAGGAAATTATAGCCAAAAACCCGACTGAAATTTGGGATATTTATCAAGAAAATACCGGCATGAATAAAACTGAATATTACAATTATTTTCAACAAAACGCATTAGCATATGGAATATTATTTAAAAAAATAGTCCCATTGGTTGAACCTATCGATCTAAATGAATTAAAAAAAACAATTCCAAATTTTGTTCCACCACAAAGTTTCATTTATTACGATAAAGCTTTATTCAATTTAGATCCATTTGGAAATTATTTATATTATTTTTACCCGGGATATAAGTAATATATTATCCGGCTTTAAATTCTTCCGCACCGGGTAATTTACCAACCAATTGTTCTGGGTGGTGAATTAACACGGGAAGATGCTGGGGACAAATCCACATTTCCTGATCTCGATAATCCAGCCGAACCAAAGGCACTTGCTGGCTGTTGGTTTCACATACAATGCACTTCTTTTCCATAATGTTTCCTTTTATATAATTGGATAACAGAGTCCTAATTCTGATTATTAAGACCGTTTATCTAATAATTATATCATTGTTCAAAACGCCATTTTTTATTCAGTATTAGAAAACCAAAAGATATTTATTTACAGAGGCTATATTCTTGCAGATCTTATTTGGGTTACCGAACTTTAAGAAATTGATCCACTTCATGATCATAGGGTAAACTCGTCTGAGCACCTTGCCTCGTCACCGATATTGCCCCGGATGCGCTAGCACGGTTCAAAATGGTTTGTATTGGCAAACCGGCTGCCAATGCAGTCACAAATCCGCCAATAAATGCATCACCCGCTGCTGTAGTATCAACTGGCTGTACTGGATAGGCAGAAATAGAAATTTCTTGATCTTCTCCTCGATAAAATACCCCTTGCTCTCCCATCGTGACAACCAGGTTTTTAATACCTCGCTGTAAGAGTACCGCGCAGGCAGCTTTTACCTCTTCAATCGTAGTAACCGGCAAATTGCTTAGTATGGATAGTTCACTTTCATTGGGTATCAAATAATCAACCAATGGATACAAATCATCAGGCAAATCAGAAGCAGGAGCAGGATTTACAATAATTTTCACACCCGATTCGTACGCCAATTTTGCTGCTGCTACGACCGTTTCCATTGGGATCTCTAACTGCATCACCAAATAATCACTATGTTGGATGGTTTCTCGCAAACAATAAATATCTTCAGGTTTTAATTCTCTGTTTGCACCCGGAATTACAACAATCGTGTTCTGGCCTAACGCATCAACCGTGATAATCGCCGTTCCGGATTGGGCTTCAGCTTCCAAAACCGATTCGGTTTGAACTTGGTTTGCAGTTAAATTTTCCAATAGTGTCTGTCCAAATTCGTCTTTTCCAATTTTACCGATCATTTGAACATCCGCACCCAACCTTGCCATAGCCACTGCTTGATTAGCCCCCTTTCCACCACAAAAGGTTGAAAAACTCGAACCTAATATGGTCTCTCCAATTTTTGGGAAACGGGGGGTAAACACTACCAAATCCATATTTAAACTACCAATAACAATAATTTTTCCTGCCATTTGATACACTCGTTTCATCAAGGTTTCTTATATTGTAATGGTTCAATTAGATTTTTTGCCAGATGAAATCGCAATAGAATATTAGATTTCTCTCTAATTCAAATCATAGGTATGCAAAAACTTTATCATTCTCTCACGCGGGTTGCTCCGATTTCGGTATAATCGTTTAGGCAGAAAGGAATTTATCGTTATGCATCTTCCCAACAAACAACAAGCCCATACCTATCTGACAGAAGCTGCTTTAATCAACCCGGGTCTGTGGGTACCTCACTGTGAATATGCTGCTCAAGCCGCCTATACCATTGCTTCAAAAATCGACGGTCTCGACCCCGACGCCGCCTATGTGATGGGTCTCTTACATGATATTGGCCGCAGAGTAGGGATTATCGATCTCTCTCATTGTTATACGGGATACCAGTTTATGCTGGATGAAGGTTACCCCCAAATTGCACGCATCTGCATCACCCATTCCTTCATCAACAAGGATACCCGTGGTGCCGAAAAAAATTGGGATAGTGACCTCAAGGATCTGGAAACAATGCGGTCATTTTTAACCACCATTGAATATGATGATTACGACCGCCTGATTCAGCTCTGTGATGCCATTTCTGTATCCAGCGGATATTGGCTGATTGAAAAACGACTATTGGATGTGGGGATCCGCCGGGGTGTTTCAGATTCGTCACCGGACCGTTGGCAAGCCATCTTGGATTTGAAAAATACTTTTGATGAACAATTAGGTTATTCTGTTTACCAACTCTTACCTGGCGTTATAGAAAACACATTTGGCTTTTCTCCAAATGGAAAGGACTTTATCAATGGAAGAAATTAAAAACTATCGCGACCACGTTGGCAGCCGCTTGGATAAACACTATAAAACCACTTTATTCCAAAGCGAAAGATTGATGTTGGGGTTAAACTGCCTGGAACCGGGCCAGGAACAAAGTGTACATGCCCATAACGATCAGGATAAATTTTATTTTGTTCTGGAAGGTGAAGGTTTATTTACCGTCGGTGAAAAACAAGAAACGGCTTCCAATGGACAAACCGTTTGGGCTGCCGCTGGTGTTCCTCACGGGGTAAAAAACAATGGAACCATTCGATTGGTAATCTTAATGGGCATTGCACCCGCACCCGTAAAGAAATAACCCTGTATGTTTGTTCATCTGCATGCCCATTCCTATTATTCATTTATGGAAGGTCTGACCTCTCCAAGTGAATTGGTAGAGAAGGCCTCACAGGATGGCATGCCGGCGATCGCATTGTGTGACCACCGTTATCTGACCGGTGTTATTCCCTTTGTCAATGCGGCAAGTGAACAAACCATCAAACCGATTATCGGGCTGGAAGTTGACGTAGGCTGGCAGGGTCAGAAAGGACCATTGGTTTTGCTGGCGGTAAACCGTTCAGGTTGGTCAAACTTATGCCGCATCAGCAGCTTTTTATTACAAAGTAACAACACAACCGATCAGGTACAACTGCTTCCACTGGATATTTTAAAAAAATATTCAAGTGACTTGTTGGCCCTCAGCGGCGGACAGCGCAGCATACTGGATTTTTTTGTAGAACATGGTCAAAACCAAGCTGCAGCTGAATGGATAAATAGCCTGGCTGCCCTATTCCCGCAGCGATTGTATGTCGAGCTTCAGCAGCACACCCCCCAGCAGGAAGTGCAAGCCCGGCGGCTGGCACAGCAAGCACGGTTGGTTAATATCCCCGTGGTTGCCACCCAAGATATTTATTATCTTGAACATAATCAGGCCGATCTACAACACACCCTGAGCGCCATGCGCTGTAATTGTAAACGAACTGTGCTGCCAAAAACCGAAGCCGCACCGGACGCTGCCTATTTCCCTTCCGCAGCAGAAATGCGCCATCGTTTTGCCTGGATTCCGGAAGCAGTCCAAAACACGTTAAAAATTAGCAAAATCTGCCAAACGGATTTACCGCTCGACCAGCCCAATTTCCCTTCTATCCCCCTACCACCGGGGCAAACGGCTGCCCAAACGCTCCGGTTTAAAGCCGAACAAGGCGCAAAACAACGATATGGCAAAATAACCCCTCAAATCCGCCAACGTCTGGATCATGAATTAACCATCATCCAGCAGCGTGGTTACGAACCTATTTTTTTAATCGTGGAAGAACTGCTGGCATTTGCTCGCAAACAAGGGGTGCCGATTTCTTCCAGGGGTTCCGCCGCTTCTTCCCTGGTAGCGTACTGTCTAAAAATCACCAATCCCGATCCACTCGCGTTAAACCTATACTTTGAGCGTTTTCTTAACCCGGCCAGAGCAACCCCACCGGATATTGATACCGATCTTTGTTCCAGGCGCAGGGAAACGGTCATCCAGCATGTTTTTGACCAATACGGTGCAGAAAAAGTTGCCATGGTAGGTACTATCAACCATTTCCGCCCCCGCTCCGCGTTGAGTGAGGTTGCCAAAGCCTTTGGGGTTCCGCAACCAGAAATTCGATCCCTGGTGAATACCCTTCCTTATCATTTTTGGCATGGATCAACACCGGAAGAACGAGAGGATCCCTTTGCTGGGTTACAAAAAGCTCATCCCGAGCACCAAAAAATCTTTGAACAGGCTTCCGCCTTATTACGCCAACCGCGCCACCTTTCCATGCATCCGGGCGGCATTGTGGTCGCACCAGGTAAAATTACAGACCTGGTCCCCGTTATGTCTTCGGGTGCAAAAGGAATTACCATCACCCAACTCGATCTGGGCATGGTGGAGCGGTTCGGCCTGGTAAAAATTGATTTATTGGGCATTCGTGGTTTGTCCGTTCTTGGGGATGTTTGCCAGATGATCTACTCCTGGCGGCGCAGCGAGTTAAAAACGCCGTTGGAAGTATTGGATTCAATTCCGCTGGACGATGAAAAAACCGCCCAACAGGTGCGTTTCGCCCAGACCATTGGTTGTTTTCAGATTGAATCACCTGGCATGCGTGCTACATTAAAGGATATTGAAGCTGATTCACCAAATGATATTATGGCTGCCCTGGCGCTCTACCGGCCCGGCCCTTTACGCGGCGGTTTAAAAGATGCGTTTGTGCGCCGGTATAAAGGCTTGGAAACAGTAAGCCACCTACACCCGATCCTGACCTCCATCCTGGCAGAAAGCCAGGGTGTCATCCTTTATCAAGAACAGGTGCTGCGAATCGCACATGAATTGGGCGGCTTAACCCTGGCAGATTCCGACCTGCTGCGGCGGGCCATGTCTCACTTTGATCCGGGTGAACAAATGAAAACCTTGCGGTCCCGGTTTTTGAATGGATTCGAGGCAAAAGGTGTGCCGTTGGAAATCGGAGAACAGGTATGGGAAATGATGGCAGCCTTTGCCGGTTATGGGTTTCCCAAAGCCCATGCCGCTTCCTATGCTCAAGTCGCATGGCAGGCTGCCTGGTGTAAAACCCACTTTCCAGCGGAGTTTATGACTGCTGTTTTAGCAAACGGCGGTGGTTATTATTCTCAGCGAGTTTACCTGAGTGAAGCGCGGCGGATGGGGTTAAGCGTCAGACCACCTCATGTGAACCACAGCCGCTCCAATTTTCATATTACGTATCCCGCTGGTGAACCTGCTCTCTATATGGGCTTAAACCAGATTTACGGATTAACTCACCACACCCAAAAACAATTGATCCGCCAGCGTCCTTTCACCTCATTTTCCGATCTGATGCTGCGAGTAAACCCGCGCAAATCCGAAATAGAGAATCTGATCAAAGTTGGCGCGTTAACTGGATTGGGCACCATTCCAGCCTTATTATCCACGTTGCACAGCGGTGTATGGCGTAAAAACCAACCGGGCTTATTTAACTGGGGTGAACAATCCGAAACGGAGGACTGGTCACTTACGACCTTAGCTGATGCGCAGGAAGAAATCCTTGGAATCAGTCTCAGTCTGCACCCTTTGGAACGGTACAAGGAACAGCTGAACCAGTATCAAATTTGCTCAACTGCACAAGCCGCCGAAAACATTGGCCAATCATTAATTTTCGCCGGAACGCGCATCACATCCCGTCGCACACGCACCAGTCAGGGTGATTTGATGTTTTTTCTATCGATTGAAGACCTGGAAGGTATGTTAGAGGTTGTCTTTTTCCCGCCTGTCTACCGCCAATACCGCCAGGAACTGCGCGGTGCTGGTCCTTTCCTGATCCGCGGCACAGTGGAGCTTGATGCCGACAGCGGCGAACCCTGGCTGCGAGCGGAAAAAGCGAGGAAGTTAAAAGTGGATAGCGAAAAGTGAAGAGTTTTTTCATTCGCGTGATTAGCGTAATTCGCGGTTAATTTTTACTTCGTGTGTCCTGTATCCCGCAAGGTATATCTCGCTTCGTGGTTAATTTTCGTCCTTAACTCCCTTAGTGTGCTTGGTGGTTTTTTTTCTGTTTTGTTTATGAAGGACCCAAAAATTTTTCGTTTTTAGTTTTTAGCTTTTCGTTATTCAATTTCCACTTCCCACGCTTCTCTCGTCAGTATCTTTTTATTCAAACGTGATTCTTCAGCGGCAAAGGCAAGCAAGTGGCTTTCCAATGCTTCTTTTGTACCATTGTAGGCATCTTCAAAACTGCCATTTTTTATACTATCCAAAAAATAGGCTACCAATTGAAAATCTCCACCACCATGACCCGCTCCAATCTCAGCACTGGTATCAAATTTTTGATGCCAGTCTGTACGGTGTTCGTCAACTTCAATCCACGAGCCACCCAAACCAAATTCCGCGGTTAATCGGCCATGACTCCCCTCAATCCGGGTGGAACGATGTTCATAGTGAGAATGTCCATGCATGGTAAATGTAACCTGAGCACCGCCATCCATACGCATCATCACCACCTGATGATCTACCACATCATTATCACAAAAATAAACACAACGCCCATAAGGACCTTCTTGTAACGCTTTTAACAGATTTTCTTGGGTTGGGTTTGAATCTAAAATGGAGATGGGAAATCCTTGGTAATTGGTTATTCCCTTTAATATCGGGACAACCGTACTTAAAGCTTTAATCATATTCGGGTTTCGGGGATAGGTATGGGACGCCCAACGTGCAAATCCGTGGGTTGTATCCGCAACATTATTCCAAAATGGAGCCATTTCCAAATAAATAAATGGGGCATAATAAGGGCAGGTATCCGCAACCGGACAACCATCCAAACAACGTTTTGGCGCTCCTTCCGGTGCATTTTCTTGTTTAAAATGGTTTAGAGCGCCCATTGAAACCATTTCAACACTTTTTTGTTGTAAAACCCACGGTAAGATATCCAGGTCATGGCAGCTTTTTGCCAGAATCATGGGGCTGGTTTCCGTTTGATTACGCCAGTTTCCACGCACATAGGAGTGTGCCATATGCCAAAACGATACATTTTCTCGGTGAGCTACCTGAATAATTTCCCCTAATACGCCTGTTTCTATTAACTCACGCATTTTATTAAAATGATCGGTATATCGAAGAACATGGCAAATCACCAACTGTCGTTCTGTTTCTCGGCTGACGTCCAATAGTAAGCGGCATTCATCCGCCCGGTTCGCCATTGGTTTTTCAAGTAAAACATGATATCCAGCCCGCATGGCAGCCACAGCAGGTTCGGTATGCATCCAATCCTGAGTACAGATAAAAGCCACATCAGCAATTTGTGGTTTCGATAAGAGCTCTTCCCATGTATCAAATGCGCTCTCTGAATCAATTTGATGTTTTTTACAAAACGATTCTTTGCGTTTTGGATCTGGTTCCGCCACAGCCACAAATTTTAAAAGATCGGGGTTTTGTAGAGCATACGGTGCATAGGAATCAGCGCCGCGTTGTCCGGCACCAATCAAAATCGCGGTAAGGGGGGCTGACATAAAGTTCTCCTTAAAAGATGGATAATCCTATTTTATACCCTTTTTGCCCTATACCGTTGCAAATCACGATATTTTGGATTCAGGGTTATTCGCAAAGCCCCCCTTAAGTAGCTGTGGGGGTCAAGAATCGGTTTCACCGATTCTTGACCCCCACAATTTTTTCTACATGCCATAAATAGTGATTTTTGATTAATTGGTTTTATTCAGTTACAACTTCCGTATGCACATGGAATTTCGGGGGTGTTTCCATATGTTTCTTCACCGCACATTGTTCCGCAGAACGTACAAGGGCGTTGTAATATTTTTCGGGAAAGGTGGGTGGTACCTGAATTTCCATTTCCACATCAGAAACCAATCCTGTCATCGGGTTAGATTTTAATCGTTGTACCAAACGAATACCGGTGGTATCCAAACCGCGTTGGCGGCAAAATCCTAAAATATAAATTCCGGCACAGGTTGCTAAAGAACCCAAAAATGTCGCAAATGGGGTAGGTGCAGAACCTTCTCCACCACCCATTGGGGGCTGATCGGTTTTAATCGTATAAGGGCCAAAATGAGCATCCACTCTTGCGCCGCCGGGAAAATCTACAATCATTTCCATAGTTTAAAAATCTCCAATTTCTTTTTATCGTGTTTCCATTTTATTAGATACATTCTTGTGAAAAAAGTTGCAGAATAGCAAAAAATTGACCGACCTCGAGATTTTTGGATTAGAAAGGTCTATGTTGGCAGGGTTCGCCTTGTGAAAAATTAACAACAGGTGCAGACAAATCATCTCGAGGTCTGCTCTTTGCGCATGGTGAAGAAAGAACAAAAACCAGTTATGTAACATATGGACAAGAGACATGAAAATGGGTAGAAATGGAAGTGAAGCCAACACTTTTACAAATCTACCCATTGGAATGAGCCTGGGAAAAAGAGCCTACAAAAACCAGCACTAAGAGTGCCTATCTCGGACAGCTCCCCAGGCGAAAACCGGTGAATTGTTCAAAATGTGTCGCGCTACGAGCGCCCTAACTGGAGCACAAAGCACCGGCTACTCCCAAAAGACCTCCACTAAGAAAGGAGGATCTAATGAAATTATACATAGGAATCGATTGGAGTTCAAAAAAACATGATGTGTGTATGATGAATGAAAAAGGAGGTGTATTAGAACTATTTGAAATTGAGAATAACCAAGAAGGATATTGGAGACTAGAAGAACGGCGCAAGAAGTATGGGGTTGACATCGACAACAGTTCAATCGGGATCGAAACCAATTACAATTTGGTGATCGATTTCTTTATCGACCAGGGATATCGAAATATTTATGTGATTCCCCCACATCTAACGCATGGAAACAGAAGCAGGTTTGCGGTGAGCAAGGGACATAACGATGCCAGCGATGCCAAACTGATCGCGGAAATTTTACGAACCGACCAGGGACGATTGTTACCCTGGCAACCGGATTTACCCATTACCCGCCAAATTCGCGCACAAATCAACCTGATCCGCTTTTTGACAACGGAAATGGTACGTTTTCAGAATCGTTTTCGCGATACTTTGAACATGTATTATCCACAAGCAACGAAGCTTTTTAGCGATCTGGATGCAAAGATCAATTTACGGTTTGTGATGGCCTACCCCAATCCAGAAAGTGCAAGATCTCTCTCCGTGGAAGCGTTTACAAAATTCTGTAAAGAAAATCGTTACTCCAGACCCAAACGTATTCCTGAAATTTATGCTCGCTTATTTGCAGATTATCCAAAACCGAACCCGGATACCGTACTCACCTACCAATCGGAAGCACTTCTTTTTGCAAAGACACTCTTGATCCTCAAAGAATTCCGAGAAAGAGAAGAAAAAACACTCAAGCACCTGTTTGTACAGCATCCTGATCACCATATCTTTGCTTCTTTACCTGGGGTGGGAGAGTTCTTGGCTCCAGCTTTATTGGCAAAATTCGGGGATCATCGGGATCGTTTTCCCACACCACAGGTCTTACAGGCAGTGGCGGGTACTGCTCCGGTTACTTCTTCAAGCGGTAAATCCAAAAAGATTTATTTCCGCAAAGCTTGTGATCACGAGTTTCGGTGGATTGTGCAAACCTGGGCTGCGCATTCCATTGAAAAATCGGTTTGGGCTGCTGCGTATTTTGCACATGCTTTCCCTAGCAGTAAATCTTATAATCATGCTTGCCGTTGTCTTGCAAACCGCTGGCTAAATATTCTTTGGCGTTTATGGATGGATCGCACCCCTTATGATGAGGTTCTTCATCTCAAGCGCCGTGCAAAATTTACAACAAATCGTTAGGTTTTTTGGTTTTTTCTTTTGGGTAGTTTTTTTGTTGGTTTCAGAATAGGTCTTGTTCCGGAATTTGTTTTTGACATTTTCTGTTCTTTTTTGCGCCTTGTTCGTTTTTTCCTATTGACAAAATGTGTCCGAGATGATCCTTGGCTTTAAATCGAAATAAGAAAACCCGTCACACTTGCCAAATGGTTACCTTCACCCCAAAATCTCGGTTTTTGGGTGGAATTCGACCTCGAGATATGTCTCTTAAGCGGAGAGTTCCGCTTTCTGGCGCACCTGCCCAAACAAACGAGTCTTGCCGTGTAAAAAGAAATACCAATACAAAAAGACAGAAATCGCGTAAAAAAGAATGGTGCCCAAAAATGCCGGGCGAAAACCAAAATTAACCTGAATCCATCCGCTCAAACTGGGGCTGAAAGCCCAACCAAAACTATTTGCCATCGAAACCAAACTGGCAACCGTTGCCCGTGCGGAAGGTTCCACCTGCTCCATGACGAAGGTCTGGTAAACTGGTCCGCTCATATTCATCAAAGCCAAGCGAACAAAATACGAGCCTGCACTTAACGCGAACCAGGGTGCGTATCCTAACATAAATAAAAAGGGTATCGATAAGCCCTGAGTTAACACCACAAACTGAATCTTGCCAAAACGGTCTGCCAAAGCAGGGGCAAGCAACAAACCCACGCCCATTGCAAGTGAACCCCAGGCGAAAATGGTTCCAATGGCTTGATCGGACTGGCCATGTACATGCCGGAAAAACACATTCATAAACGGCATGATCAAACCCGCCCCCATGGATGTGATCAGGATCGGCAAGGTCAACTTACTGAGATCCCCGGCATGGTCCTTAAAATAAGATAAGGACGCAAAGGCGGAACGATCTTTTGGTTCCAGAGAGGACTTTCGGATCAAACTTAACGGCAGGACGCCCAATACCAGGATGACTGCTGTCACACCCAAAGCCCCCGCATAAGCAATTGAATCCACCGCCTGCACCGAAAAAATATTTCCCATCCAACTAGGCAAATAACCACCCAACCAGTTCCCGGCGAACGCCGCCCCCATCTGCAAACCGGAACTAAAACTAAACAGGTAGGTGCGTTCTTTTTCCCCACTGTTTTCCATTAAGAATGGTCCCATCGTGACCGATGAAAGCCCCATTCCCAAACCAAACACAACGTTGGTAACGATAAACATAATCATGGAAGGATAAATGATCATAATCACCACAGACAAGGCACTAAGAACGGTGCTGCTGATTAGTGAAGTCTTCCGTCCCAAGCGGTCTCCTAAATACCCCAGGGGAATAGCCGCGATCAAGGCTGTAAGATTCATGGTGGTAATTAACGTTCCCAACAAAGCTTCGTCATAGCCCAAACTAAGCACATAAAAGTTAAACAACAACCTGCGAATACCCATCGCAGCGCCAAAAATAATGGTATACACCAAATACAAGCGGGCATTCCAATGAAAAGCACGGATTCGAGCCACATACGTCCCGAAAACATTGGGCATACGCCAATTTCGTTGATTCACAACATTACTCCTTAAACGTCGTTCGAATCCCCATCCATGACCGGGTCATCTAGTTCGGACGTTTCTAAAAATACCTGTAAATTTGCCATCACCGTGCGTAAAGCCTCTTTTCGTAAGGCATATTGACGGTCTCCTTGCTGCGAGATAATGACCTGTACCAGCCCGGCCAGACGTAATTTATTAAGATGATGCACTACGGTTGGTGCCCGCAGGCGTAATTTTCGTGCCAAACCACTGGGTGAATCCGGAGATTGATTCAGATAACGTAAAATGCGTAAACGGGTGGAATCAGAAAGCACCTTCATGGTATTAATCAAAACTTCGGGTACGTACTCACCAGGCACCAGGTTTTGGGTATCCGGCCGGCAGCCAAATATCATTAACATCTCATCTTCTGCCAGATTATTCATAAAAACCAACGGCGTACTCCAATATGAAGGAACCAGGTTTACCCGCCTTAAACGATCAATCGATTGATAAGAAACACCATGTGATAACTCTTCCAATAATTGAGGTAAGGCCAATTCTTGGGCAAGTGCCTGGGCATTTTGTAAGCCTTCTTTTAAAAGCGGCCTGATGCGTTCTTCTTCCTCGGCAAAAAAGACCTGATAATAGGTTTCAAAAGCCTGTTGTAATTTTTCTCCAAATATGGCTGGCTGCATACAGGCTTCGGCTAATTTTTGAATTTCTTTTGTTTTAATCGGCACGGGGCGGTACTGATAATATTCTTTCAGCATTTCCAATTGTTCTGCGGTAGCTTCTTGCTGCCCCGAAAGGGTTTCCACAACCGATTGAACAGCTGGCGTCAGATTGGTTCTATTCATCAAACGTAATAAACGAGATTCAGGTGGGATGTCGCCTAAATACTTCAAAGCACCAGCCGCAGTTTTACCATCTTCCGGCAAATTAAAAATAAAGGTAAGCGGAACCGGCAAAAACTCAATCGTTTCTTCCAAAAATAAACGTTGTTCGCCCGGAAGCCGGGAGCGCACACCAGCAGCCCACTGTGCTCTTAACCCGAACCGGTCCTGATGATGGAGTACAAACAGGCTGATAAAAAAATCGTATGCAGTTCCGTAATCCCAAAAAATTGCTGCCAACAAACACCTTACCGGGTTTTTATGTTGTTAATAAAAAACGGTCATACCGGGTTAAGCGGAGCGAAAAGTAAAAAGGGCAAGGAGAGACGATATTGCTGCAGAGTAGTCTGCGATGGATGGTTTAAGATTTTATCGCTTCGCTCCGCTTAACCATCCCTTTCGGGAACGGCAGTATGACCGCTATCGAAATATTAGATAATCATCTAATAATTAGATAATAGTCTAACTAACATTTTTTGTCAAGCGGTTTCCGGAAATTTAACAGGACTATTAAAAAAGCAGCACTAAAAAAAGATTTTTCTATGCGCTATGTACAGTAATTTTTGTCAATCTACTATGCGAATTACCGTTGAAAATTTAACAGGGCTGTTCGCAAAATGCCATCATGATATGAAGATGAGGGACGAAATTTAAAATACAAAACCCGAGCATGAAGCTCGGGGATAATTGGAATTCGTTGGTTTTATTCAGAACTTCTAAATCTCATCCCGAATAATTTTAACCATATCCCATAACGGACCATTTTGATTGGCGGTCAGTGTGATTTGCAAATCAAAATCAGGGTAATAACCGGAGTAAAACTCAACCCCCGGGTCTTCCCCCATCACATAATAAAAGCGGCTCTCTTTTAAGTCATTGATCCAACAGCCTAACCCATAATGAAAGACACCATCTTCACTAACCTTAATTTGTGGGGTTAACATTTCTGTTAAAATATCTTCTTTAAAAAACCGCTTTCCAAATAAAGTCATCCAAAAACGATTCATATCCGCAGTCGTCGTATAGGCTCCACCATCCCCATGACCAATAACAGGAATAGCAAAAATATTGGAACGCCAGTTTTCCCCTTCGGTAATGTAACCTGATGCCGTATGCTCTGGCAGTTGGTCTGTTCGATAATAACCGCTGGAACGCATCCAGGCCGGACCAAATACGTTTTCTTCCACAAATTTCTGAAAAATCTGCCCGCTCACTTTTTCCACCAGCAGTCCGGCTAAAACAAAAGCGCCGTTATTATATACAAACTGAGCGCCCGGTTCAAACTGCATCGGCTGATCTGCCATAAAAGGCAAAAAATCACGGGCGGATACCATCGTATAAACGGGTTTATCCAACCAAAAAGCTTCGTAATCATCCATCACCGATTCATCAAAATAATCCGGCACACCGCTGGTATGACTGAGTAAGTGGCGTACCAAAACTTTTTCAGACAGATTGGGCATTTCCTCTGCCAAAAATTCGATTACTGGCTGGTCAAAACTTAATTTTCCAGCCTGCACCAAAAGTCCAACCGCTGTGGCGGTAAAAATCTTTCCGCCGGAAGCGATCCCAAAGCGAGTATTCAGCCGGTTTGGGATCTGTTCGCTGCGATTCGCCAAACCGTAAGCGTGATTAAAAACCGCCTTTCCCTGATGAAAAATGGAGATCACACCGCTGTATGATTGTTTTCTGTTTTGTTCTTCAATTGCTGCCTGGATGGTTTCAAAGTTTATGGTTTTCATTCTGCCTCCGAATCATAAACCTATTATAACGGTAGATAGATTTCAAAAAATACATCAAACGGCCCATCTTAACCTACCTAAGCGGATAGGCAGTTTCTGTGAGTGATCAGTTATCATAAACATATAGAAAAAGGTAACGAAAGAGGCTTATGATGGAGAAAAAATCAAATCAATATAACTGGGCTGCAGGAATCCCGATTGGTATTGCAATCGCTTTTGGGGTAGGACTGGCACTAAATAACTATTTATTAGGTATTCCGGTCGGATTTGTGATGGCTTTAGCAATTGCCTCTGCTTACAGAAAAATGGATGATAAAAAGCTGCCTGGAACAAAAAAATACACTTGTCGGTAAAGATGGATCTGAAGTTTAATTTTCAGTGAGCGGATCCGAGAATTGAATATTTGTTTGACGTTTAGTTTAATATATATTACAATATGTAATATATACATAACAAGGAGAAGTCAATGAAAAGAAAACCAGGCGAATATAACTGGGGCGCAGGCATTGCCTTAGGAGTAGGGGTAGGGGTTGCATTGGGGACAGCACTGAATAATATTGCCATTGGAATCGCCCTCGGGATTAGTATGGGTATGGCATTTTCAGCCGCACTTGCCACATCAGAAAAGAAAAAAGATTCTTCGAAATTACCGGAGCAAGAACAACCTTCTGAAGAAACGCCACCTGCTGATGATAAATCCCCCAATGATGATTAATGAATAATAAAATCCCCTAAATAAAGGGGATTTTATATATCAACAATTTGATTACTGGATCGCAGCTTGTGTTATTGTTTACACACCAGCCACGTCACGGCTCATCTGGCGAATAAAATCTTCCTGTACTTTAACACGCTGCCTGGCTCGTTCCCGGCTTTGTTCAAAGTAAAAATAATCCACCAGTGTTTGACGGCGGCTCAGTTCTTGTTTTGCCATCCGTACAATTTCACCGGAATTCATGGAATGATCGGGGTAAGCCGGCATAACGGCGATCATGTTCACAACGGAAAGCGGACCCAATTTGGTTAATTTATCCGCATCCCACAATAACCGGGCTTCATGTGCATCCTCCGGTAAAGATTGAACCGGACTTGAATGCATTTCTACTGCATAAACCACCTGGTTGATTTTTTCTTCAGGAAAACCAATTTCCGGCAGATAACCGGCAGCCCAACCAGCAGCCAAACCGGCGTGGTCTTCGGGGCTTTCTAATTGAGGTTGAAAACGGTCATGCAGCCAAACAGCGGCTAAGACAACATCTTCATCACCACCCACAAGGTTTAACAACCAGCGGGCATCTCTTTCAACCTGACGGACGTGTTCCAGCCGATAATTAAAATAAGGCTTTCCATTGGTCGAAGGCCATATTTGGACAGCTACCTCACCGGAGATTTTACTCAGCTCATTCCGTAAACGGAGCAGCCATTCAGGGTTGTGCATAATTCTCTTCCTCCACACGATTTCGTGTTTGTGCCCATATTGTACCGCCGATTGCCATAATCAGGGAGAGTAAAAAAACGAAAACCAACGCTGTGGAATACAAAAACAGCACATTCAAGCCCCAAAGCACAAAAATTACGATGATCAAAACGGACGCAGCCAGTCCCATCACAACCATCCATAACCAATTGGATTTTGGGTTCTTTATCCAGGAAACGATATCATCCACCAGGCAGACCAATGCCCAGACCCCGGCGACGGGAATACCAATTACCCAAAGAGAAGAACGGACATAGGCATCTGCGACAGCCGGGGAAAATAACAGTATCGCAGACCACCCCAAAAAGGCCAATACTACCTTCACAATCCGCCACCAGCGGCGATTACTCGTCAAATTAAACAAACTGATCAAAAAGATACCAAAAAATACGGCCAATAAAATCTCTGCCAACAATAACTGCACCACGCTGCCAAACCCGGCTTCTAATAAAGAAGTTTGCGGTGCATAATCGCCCAGAGCTACCCAAACCCACAACCCATCACTGGCACGGTGTACCAAAATTCCTTCCTGTCCCATAGCAGCGATGAGATTACCCGTAGCGGGGTCTTGTATGATATCTAATGGGCCGTGAACAAATTCAAAATTACTCTGCTGCTGGTGACGAAATGCCAGTTCTGCCTGGCTCAGTTGGTTAAGATTTAAAACCTGCTGCCAGTTTTTTCCACCATCCTCCGAAAAAGCAATTGACTCACCACTGGTAAACCGCCATTGGTTATTTTCCTGGTCGGTGAATAAGGTCACTTCACCCATTCCCGTTGACCCAAACTCACAATCTGCCGGATAATTGGTGTCGTAGGGCTGTTCCACCCAGTTTAATCCCCCATCCTTACTAAAATAGACCTGCTCAAAATACATACTCTTCGCCCAGGTGCCGTCCTGGTCAGATGTCACACATACGATGCCATACTCAGGCGCTGCTGCGTCGCCCAGCCCCACCAAACATACCACCGGCACCAACAGCCAACGCCAACTTCTTAAAGGCGCAGTGGCTGTCGTCTGACGCCAAACATAAACCGAGATAGGTAAAAACAGAAAACTTAATAGATCAGAGGGATCCAATACGAAGTGAATCCGAAAAGGAAGAATAACAGCCATTGTTTGATAAACCAAACTGTTGATCAAAGGCAGTGTTTTTCCTAATCCGAACACAATCACCGGGAGAGAAAAGCCAAGAACAGGCACAATTCTTAACCAACGTTTTGGAAAAACCAATGTCAAAAAAAATATCGTGATCCAGGGAATAAGCACAACCATCCCTACATCACTCAATTTCCCCGTCCACCAGGAAGGATACGTGGTTTTTAACCAACCGTCGTTAAGTACAACCAACACTATTGCCAACAGGCTCACCGGATGGAACAAACCATTGAATACTCGATTTTTTAACTCTTCCCGCATCGGCCCCGTCCTTTCGAAAACTGATTCAATTTTAACACATTGATTTGCAACGCACCCGAAAAACTTGTATGATCAACTCACACGTCTTTTCAGAAAGGAGTTCTTATGAAAAGCACTTCATTCATTGATCCTTTGAAAATTCGTTACAGCAAAGAAAACAAATTGGGCACCTTCATTGGTGCCATTCCTTTTTTCCTCTTTCCACTTACCAGTGTTATTGCCTTTATTTTCTTTTCCACCGGATCATTATCTGATTCAGCAGGAGAACAAATCACCAGTCTGATCGTATCATTTTATTTTTTAATTTATTTTGTGATATATGTGTTGGGCTGGCTGCGTGGTTTTCCGCGCTGGTGGTTCGCCTATATTTTATTTATTCTTTTATTCAGCGTTTATTTAATGAATACTTCTACCCCCGGATTAGTCCTTTTTGGTTTCTCCACAGGTAAGGAAGTGTGGGGATGGCGAGCGCTGCTGCCGGTGGGGATAATCACCCTGTTGGCAATTCTCCTAAGTTTCTCTCGCCAGCCTTTTAAAATACTCTGGAAAACCATCTGGCATGATCCATCCCGATTATCGTTTGCCTTTTACGCTTTGCTGCCCTTCCTTAACTTTATCATTTTTGATGAAGTAAACAGCTCATATGAACTCCCATTCCATATAGCTGCCACCACCATTTTTACCATTGGTGCAGTTTTATATTTACGACAAACCGAACCATGGAAACGATTGTTAATTCTTTATGTCAGCAACCTCATCGTGTGGCTAGTGAGCACAGCCGCCCTGACGTATTATTGGACGGGCAGACAGGAATTCTGGATGCGTTCACCAGCAACGGCAAAGGATCAAATAACCGGTATGCTCATTTATTTGGCATTTATCAGCATTTGCCTGCTGGCCCCGCCTTTGATATTTGATTTTGTGCGAAATATGAGAAAAAAGGACCCGCTTCCTTCAATTTAACGGGTGAAAACCTTCCAACCTAGGGATTGTGGTCTCCGAGGCTGACCTGTTGGCAAAACAAAATCGCCAGCAGCTCGGATTATTTACAAGTATCCATTTGTGCCCGCAGGGTATCCTGAGGTTTGTTCTTGAATAACTTAAGGGTACGCTGATGTGGTGTTCGTCACCGTCGGGGTCGCCGTAACCGTAATCGACGGGTCGAGGGTAGGCGTAACCGTTACGGTAATAGAAGGATCGCGGGTAGGCGTGGCCGTGTAAGGCGGGGTCGGAGTGATGGTCGGTGTAATGGTGGGTGTTGCCGTTGGCGGTTCAATCCAGCGTAGGGAAGCGATAATCTGATCCGCTATTTCCTCCTGCTCTATGGTTAAACCCTCCCCATTGATGGCATCCCCCAGATATTCAAGTGACAAAGTCAATACCAACTCATTCCGCCGCAGTTCCGCAGCACCGTTATAAAAAACATTGAGCCGTTTTTTATCCAAAATTAAAAGCTGCCGGGTAATCATTGTCCCCAAAACACGGATTTCACCATTTACGACCAATTCACCGCTGTCAACGGCAGGGCGATTGATATCAATACATTCTTCCAATCCTTTAAAGCCAATTAACACCGCAATAGACGGATTGGCATTATCCGGCTGAAGCCGAATCAAATGCTGGTAAGTAGGGCTGTCTTCATCCTCATCCAGGATTAAACGCCAATCAGGAGGATAATAAAATGCAAAATTATATTTCGGATTGGCATACTCCAACCAGGTGCGGGTATCCAGTGCTGTAAAGATATAAACTGGTGTTGAAGTAGGATAGATAGGGGTTATAGTAGGCGTCAAGGTAGCTGTTGGCGGCACTTCCGTAGCGGTAAACGTCCGGGTGGGCCATGGCGTTTTACTGGGGGTAATCGATCCCGTTGGCTGGGGTGTGTTGGCAGGCTGGCAGGCAGCCAAAAAAAGAAAGATCACAAAAAAAACCAACTTAACAACCCTTGGCATTATTCCTCCAAATAACCCAAACATTCAAACTAGATCGTTTTAATTTTACCACTCACGATTTGGGCGATTTTTCATCCGGTGTAGATTGCAAAAGTTGGTTAAATTCCTGCCAAAACTGCTCATAAGCCTGTTGTTCTTCTTTATTAAAAAATTCTTTTTCCTGCCCTTCAAAAAATTCTTTTACCTCTTGGGCAAATGATAAAACCACCTGACGATATTGGGCTTTTGAAATGGACACTGTTACCCCTTCAAAGTAGGTGGCACGATGTTCATCCGGTGTATCCCAACGTACCACATCTTTTAGGATAACATGGGACCCATCATGCTCTACCGTCCAATCCACACCAATTGCACAGCCTTGCATTAACACATATCCACAGCCATGAAAAACCAGCTTTTCTGCCACATGATTTTGGGGAGAATGATCTTGCTCCACCGTTCGCAGCAGAGCCAATGCGGTTTCACTCAGACCATATTCTTCCCTGCCATCCAAGATGACCTGTCCACCGATGATCAGCTTTAACTGGCCGTGAGAACACAAATCATACTGATCCGGTTCGGTTCCCAGCCAATGCTGATTCAATATATTAATTTCAAACAGATTATCCGCTGTCATCGATTGTTTTCCTCTATCCGCTATTTTTTAATTGTAACGAAGAATCTCTTTAAAGAATACGAAATCATCTAGCGGTTTTTTGGCATTAATAAAAATAAACCGGCTGCCATAACGATTAGACCCAATACCCGCTGCCAGGTGATCGGCACCACTTCCTGCCCGGTCCAGCCCATTGCATCCACCACCATAGAAATCAATAATTGGCCCAAAATTAAAGCAGCGCTGCCTGCTGTCACCCCCGTATACCGCAGGGAAAAAGAAACACCAATCACAACCAATACCCCTAAGCCGCCGGAAAACAAGAGCATCCACAAAGTGGGATTGGGCAGATTTCGCCATTCAACGGTTCGCCATATCAGGGTGATCACAATAAATAGGATGGCAAAGATGCCGCTCCCCAAATTGGTTAACACACCTGTACGAATGGGGCCAATGATATTTCCGCCGCGGTTGCTTAAGGTAGCCTGTACGCCAATAATCATACCCGTTAACAACGCCCCGGACAAGCCGATCAATATTGAGTTCTTAACCATACATCTCCTAATTAATAAAAAACCTCAACCAGAATGGTCAGTTATCTGGTCGAGGCCTTAGGTTATCTGCCCAAAAGAAAATATTGTTTTATTGATTGTACATAATCAAATCAATTCGTCAATCTTTTTATAAAAATTTTGGGTTTTTTAAGAGTCTGATTGAAGAAAAACCTGCTTATGTAATTCTTCCTTTTGTTATCAAAGGTTTTTGAAATTTAAGCCAAAATCAGAGAAAAACGTCCAATTTTTTGTGATAAACACCTCCGATCCATTTCCGAAATGTAATAAATATTTCATAAAGAACCATTGGAAATATAAGCCTTTCGGTTATAATTTTGACATCGTTCTTTTACCCCGAAAGACCAAAACCATATATGGCGATTTCCAACAATATCTTAAGTATTATTCTTTTCACAATTGGATTTTCCTGCCTTTTTGTGGCTCTTTTGATTTGGCAAAAACGCCTGGTATCGGATGTTGTTAAACCTTTATTTTTATTATTAATCGCACTGAGTTGGTGGGATCTAACGTATGCCATCTTTTGGACTGGTCTCCCAGGACCCACACCTTATTTTTGGTTGGACATAACCTATATTGGTGTATTAATCGTTCCCAGTGCTTTTTTGGTCTTCGCAATCCAGTTATCAGAATTTCAACATTGGTTAAAACCATCCTTTATAACTGCGTTAGTCATTGAGCCTGTCTTAATTTTTATTTTGATGTGGACAGATCCCTGGCATAATCTGTTTTTTGGTGGAAACCGCATATTAAACTCAAGTGTTATCTTAGAAGCTGGACCTATTTTTTGGGCAAATATCATCTATTCCAATCTCCTGATTGTGGTTGGAACAGTCTTGCTCATTTATAAATTCATTTCTTCCTCAGGTATTTTTAGAAAACAAATTGGCATTATCTTGGTTGGGGTTGCAATTCCATGGATCTCCAGTTTGATTTTAGTGTTTGGTTTGAATCCCCTGCCCAATGCAGATAATACACCTTTCTCTTTTTCGGTTGCAGCGTTGGCTTTTGCTTATGCCGTATTACAGTTTCGTTTTTTGGAAGTCGTGCCCATCGCAAGGGATACGGTGGTTGAAAATATGCAGGATGGTGTTTTTGTTTTAGACAATCAAAACCGTTTGCTGGATCTTAATCAAGCTGCAAAAAAATTGATTGGCCCTAACACAACGGTCAAACTTGGAGATTCCATTACCAGACTCCTTGAAAACCGGCCGGAAATTTTTAAAAGTTTCATTAATGTGAACGAAGTCCACCAAGAAATCCAAATTGATGACCCATTTCCAATGTTTTTAGACTTACAAATATCTCCATTGTTTAATCAAAGAAATTTTTTTATTGGGCGTTTAATTGTTTTGCGAGATATCACAAAATTAAAACAAACCCAATTTGAATTACATCAATTGGCAATCACGGACTCTTTAACTCATATCTATAACCGCCGTCATTTTATGGAATTGGCAGGAAAAGAACTTTACCGCTCCACGCGATATGCCCACAAATTCAGCATCATCTTGATGGATATTGATTTTTTTAAGCAAATTAATGATACCCATGGACACGAATCTGGTGACCGGGTTCTGATCTCCTTTGCTGACTTTTTTAAACAAAATATTCGTGAACATGATATTTTTGCCAGATTTGGGGGTGACGAATTCATCTTACTTTTGCCACAAACCAGTGGTGAAGAAGCATCAGCTTTTTTGGAGCGCCTGCAAAATAACATCTTAATTTCCCCAGTTGCTTTAGAAAATTTAGAAATTTTTATTTCATTTACTGCCGGTATCACCGAATTTATCCAGGACCAAGACACCATAGAAACAATGATCAAAAGGGCGGACCAGTATTTATACCGGGCGAAAGAAGCTGGTCGCAAAGGGTTCAAAGTGGGATAAAATTTATTAAAGTTTTGTTCGTTTTTTAGGATTCAAAGGAGGCGGCATGTCTACTTTATATAAACGTTTTGAGAATTTCTCATCGAAATTTGTTCAAAACCGGCATATTGATATTTGGGTTCCGGAAAATTATGAACAGGAAAACAATAAAAGATTCGCTGTTTTGTATATGCATGATGGACAAAATATTTTTGACCCACAATTTGCTTACACCGGTATCGATTGGGGAATTGTGCCTGCCCTCGAAAAATTAAAAACCAATGGTGAAAACCTGAAAGAAGTTATCATTGTGGGGATTTGGAATACCGATAAACGATTGGATGAGTATTTACCAAACAAACCCTTCCACGCCAGTCGTGGAGAAACAGCGCTGGATAAGATCAAACCCCACCTGAAAGGCGAAATCCTCTCAGATTTATATCTACAGTTTTTGGTGACCGAATTAAAACCCTTTATCGACCAATCCTACCGCACCCTATCAGGGCAGGAAAACACCTATATTATGGGATCCAGTATGGGCGGTTTGATTTCTTTATATGCACTCTGCGAATACCCCGATGTTTTTTGTGGGGCAGGGTGTTTATCTACCCATTGGCCGATCATCCGAACCCTGTTTCGTGATTATCTTAAAGAAAACATGCCTGACCCGTCTACCCATAAAATCTATTTTGATTTTGGAACAGTCGGCTTGGATAAAGAATACGAACCGCATCAAAACCGAATTGATACGGTTATGAAAAATGCTGGTTATACTTTTGGAGAAAATTGGTTAACACAAAAATTTGAAGGTGCGGAACACAATGAAGCCGCCTGGCGAGAACGGATCCACATTCCCCTGAAGTTTCTTTTGAAAAAATGAGGTTTAGTCCAGTTTTTTGATCACATCCAAAACGGCGTAATCGGGCAAAGAAAGCACAACAATCGAAGGTAATCCTAAATCCTGCCATAAAAGAAAACCATCCAGCGGCTGATAATGAGATACCAGCAGACTGATCACGGTTCCATGAGTTACCACAGCCACATCCTTTTGCGGAGCTGCAGTACTGATTAAATGTTTTATACTTTGATCAAATCGAATAAAAGCCTGATTTGCCGTTTCATTGCCGTATACCAGTTGATCGGGTGTGTTAAACAATGCCTGCACTTTATCTTGGAATGCCTGCTTTGACGAAAAATAAGGCTCTCCTGTCCGATCATGTTCATGTAAGCCCGGATAAACACGGTGGGTTAACCCCAGCAACCCGGCAGTAATCTGCGCGGTTTGGATTGCTTTAATTTCATCGCTGGAGATTATCTCATCCAGATGAAATGCGTTTAACTGATCAGCCAAACGCACACAAGAGCGTTTACCATCAGTGGAAAGCTGCCAGGCATTGGCAGAAACTGCCAGGTCAATTTCCGGCATGGCATGTTTAATTAACAATAGACGCGTCATGGTGATACTCCAAAAGGTCAAAAAAGATTTACGGTTTTTTTTCGGGGAATATGCAGCGCATCGTAAACAGATTCGTTTGTTTGTTTTTTTGCATAAATCACCTTGGAATGTTGTTTAAATGGATTAACTCTATCCATAAGATTAACACAAAAATCAGGACCCGTTTTGATATTAGCTGCCGTTAAATAAACCGGCTGATAACCGGGGTTGGGGTCTACAATATATGCAATATTCAGCATAAAATAATTTTAATTAAAATAGAAATATGCTAAGATCTATCTATAATCGTTTAAGCAATTTCCTGACGATACGAAGGATAAACCATGATTACAATTCGGGTATATACACCTGAAGATGCCATCTGCACGGGTCAATTAATTGCCGATGTTTATGAAAAATTTAATTTAAATTACCTTCCCAAGTTGGAACGCGGCCCATACCTGGGGCCTTTCTTATATGCATATTCTGAACAAGAGCAGCACAAAGCCGCTATTGCCAGTATTTTAAAGGCTCAAATGATGTGGGTTGCTGTTAATTTAAACAATGAGATTGTCGGAATTTTACGCGGCAGTCCGCAACGTTTACATAGCCTGTTTGTACGTGAAGATCATCACGGCATTGGCATTGGACGCATGTTAACTGAAACCTTTGAAGAAGCTTGCCGGGAATTGGGTTGTACAAAAATCACACTCGCCGCCTCTTTGTATGCAGTTCCATTTTATCAAAGGTTAGGTTACAAAAAATCAACGGGGCAGCGAAAAGGGTATAGTTTTGATGGTGCCGGTTTTCCTTTCCAGCCAATGAAAAAGATCCTGTCAAACTAATGGCAATACAAACAGGAGTTCAATATCCTGAATATACCAGCAGAATGATAAAAGTTGTTTGGTCTAAAAAACCATAAATTTTATTGAATGACTTTTATTCTACCAACCGTCTTGCATCGAGTGCCTTAACCCATGCCGCCTTATCGGTTTTTGGTGGTGAATAAGCCTGCATTTTCTTAATTAACTGCTCTGGGTTTTCATCTTGCAAAATCATATTACGATGGATATCTTGCACAAATTGTTCCTGCATGGCATGGTCCAAAAACGCGGACAGGCGGTCATAATATCCGTTTACGTTTAAGAAACCAACGGGTTTTTGGTGTAAACCCAACTGTGCCCAGGTTAAGATTTCAAATGTTTCTTCAAATGTACCTAACCCACCGGGCAAGGCAATAAAACCTTCAGCCAAATCTTCCATCAGCGCTTTTCGTTCGTGCATGCTGGTCACAACGTGTAATTCGTTCAATCCGCCCAAGGCTACTTCCAAATCAAAAAGTTTTTGAGGGATAACCCCCACCACACGCCCACCCGCTGCCAAAGCAGCGCGTGCCAGTTCCCCCATCAAACCAACACTGCCGCCGCCATACACCAATGTTGTACCGGATTTTGCCAGCAGTGTACCCAATTGTTTGGCAGCATTTACATAAACGGGGCTGCCGCCCGGACTAGACCCACAAAAGACACAAATTGTTTTCATCTTCTCACCTCTATCGTTTTGATCAACAAATAAGACTAAGTATACCAAGAGCTTTCAAGGTTCACAAATCACAATTGCGAAATCGCCAAAATTATTCACAAAATAGCATTGAAAAAAGGTGAGGATTTCGACTTAAAGAGTAATTCTTATTCGTCTGCTGGACAAATTACCGTAAAAAAACTCTTATAATAAAATCTGACTGTTGGTTAACAAAACAATTTATTGGATTGTCATTCGCAAAATTAAAAATGAAGAAATTAAAAACAAATCCACCGTCAAATTTGGTTAAAATATCTGCTTTTCTTTTTGTGTTAATTGGGCTTATCTGGTTTGTTTTCAGTGTGATCACCCTCACCCGCGCATCTGTCTCCAGTATCTTACCCACCTGGTTAATCTGGTTATTATCAGCCATGATGGTTGGAAACGGTCTACTTTTGATAGTTGTAAGTTGGGGAATCAGGCATCAAAAACGCCGTTTTTATTGGTTCGGTTTGATCTTATTGTTCCTTAACATACTGCTCACATTTACCGATCAGTTTGGCCTTTTTGACCTCGTTACACTTTTGTTGGATGTAGGATTATTTATTGTATTAATTTTTACCAAAAAACATTATTCGAATTTTTAATTAAATATTTTGTATTTAGTCCATTTTAGTTAGATATTTCATGGAAAATTATAAAGAAAATACATTTGAATCCACCTCCATAACTTCCCTACACAAGCTTACAGAAAAGCGATATTGGGAAGTATTTAAAAACATTGGCAATGAAGTAAATGGTATACCAAAAAAAATCAAAGTTCGAATATCATTATTTTTAAAAAAACCAACTACAAAATACAATGAACTTTCTGGAATATTCAGACTTCCTGCAAAGCTTTTTATCTTTTGAATAGTTTTTGGGGAGTGACCTTGTGGATTATATTTTAATGAAGGAGAACCACGGCATTTTATTTGAGTATAAAACGGAGGTTTCCCGACTCGAAAGTACTTATTATCTAAATCATAAACAATACCATCAAGAGCATTTGTATCAAACGATACAGAAAAAATCCCTCGCTGGTTTAGAATACTGAGGAATACATTCTCAGTAGTCCTCCCAATTAGTCGTGAATCAATGATTTTTTTCATGTAAAACATCTTACTGTTCAATTACTCTCATTTATGAATAATGAGCGTGTTTGTTAGTCAGTAATAATATTTACTTCTTATCTTTCTTTTTCTTTTTGTCTTTTTTCTCTTTTTTATCCTTTTTGTCTTTCTTTTCTTTCTTCTCTTTATCAACCTTCTTCTCGTCTACTTTTTTCTTCTTTTTGTCATCATCATCTTTTTTACCCATGCCAAATTTCTCCTTTCAAGAGAACCTGTCTATACCACACTATACCATTTTAAGTTTAGTGGTACAAATCAGTGAACCGACAACCCCAAAATGTGTTTTAATTTTTAGCTGCATTTTACAGACATCAAGCCCAATCGTGTTAAAATTTATTACAGCGAAATTTTTCCCAAGCAGGATTCCCATGTTAAAACAAACCTTTTATAATCGAAAAACATTATTGGTCATCTTATGTTTCCTGCTGCTGTTTACTTTTACTTTTACCAGCCTGATCAGTTATCGCATCACCCGTGATGCGCTCACGACCAACTTAAAAACAGAAACCCTGCCCCTGATTAGTGATAATATTTTCTCCGAAATCCAGCAGGATCTCATCAGCCCAATTGAAAATTCATCACTGATGGCAAACGATGAATTTTTAATCGATTGGGTTCATTCCGGTGAAAAAGATACGGATGAAATTACCCGCTACCTAAGCCGCATCATTCATGAATACGGCTATTTCAGCTCCTTTTTTGTTTCCGAAAACACAAAAAACTACTATTATTACGGCGGCATCTTAAAACAAATCAGCACCGCAGATGAGCACGACATCTGGTACTACACCTTTCGGGCGGCGGACAAAAAATATGATCTGGATGTGGATACGAATCAAGCCAGCCAGGATACGGTCACTATCTTTATTAATCACCGTCTGCAAGATCAAAACGGAACCTTTTTGGGTGTAACGGGCGTTGGGCTGGAAATGCAGTCCATCGGCAAAACACTGGAACACTATCGCGAACGTTACCACCACGAAGTTTATATGATTGATGCCAGCGGGTTAATTCAGGTGCATCCTGATCAAGAATTGATCGAAACCACCAATATTAAAAATCTGCCTGGAATTGGCACACTCAGCCAACAAATTCTTGCCAATACCGAAGGCACAAACATCTATGAATACAATAACGGTAAGGCAGATATCGTCATATCCACCCGCTATTTTCCGGATTTTGATTGGTTCCTGATTGTGGAACAAGATAAAACCGACACGTTAAAATCCGCCCGCACTTCATTGATGATTAATATTTCCGTCGGTGTTTTTGTCACCTTGTTGGTCACACTGCTGGCTGTGGCTACGGTTAATTTATTTCAGAAACGCCTGGAATTAATGGCAACCAGTGACGATTTGACGGGCTTGTTTAACCGCCGCAAGTTTGAAGAGTTGTTCCAACGTGAAATCTTTTTCGCCAAACGTTACCAGCACCAACTCAGCCTCCTGTTTATCGACATTGACAATTTCAAATCCATCAATGATACCTATGGTCACCCGGTTGGTGATCTCTTTCTAAAAAAATTAGCCGGATGTTTGTCGGAAGGTATTCGTGAAATTGATGTGCTCGGACGGTGGGGTGGAGAAGAATTTATCATATTGCTTAACCAAACCGGTCCGGAAGAGGCTTTTTTGGTGGCGGAACGCTTGCGCCTGGCCGCTGCGGAAATTCAAATTAATACAGCAAACCAGACCCTCTCTACCACCATCAGCATTGGCATCACTACCAGCACACCGGAAACCCTTGATATGCAGGTTTTGATCAAACAAGCTGATCAGGCTTTATTAAATGCCAAACGATCCGGTAAAAACAAATCCTGTACGACAACTAACCAGGATTTAGATAATTAACGTTTCAGGCTCTGCAAAAACCAGACAAAAAAACCTTATCGTAGACTAATCCTGCGATATTAATACATAACATCCGGCCCGCGTGGGATGATCTTCCACCAATGCAGACTTTTCCACCTTGCGGATCAACCATAAAATTAACAGATCTCCACCAGCAGCAAACACAAAAAATAATCCAATCAGGAAAACCGCCAGGCTGCCTGTTAAAAGACCAATCAAAGCAGGCAAAAAGCCGGTAATGATACCAGGCATGACCGCTCCCCACCGATATGGATTCACCAACATCGGCTCTTTAATATGACAGTAAGGCGTTAATGTCGATGCTTGAAAACCAAATTTAATACTCGACCAGTTTTTTCTGCCAACCAATACCCAGGTAACAGCATGGATCAATTCATGAAAAACCGTGCCAACGAACAAAACCAGTAAAAACAGGAGATAAATTATTAAAAACGAGCCATTTCCATCAAGAAGTTTCTCCCATTGTTCCAACATGGTCGCCCATCCCCAATACAGACCATAAGCCACAACAAATAACAATAAAAACGGCGCTGTCATGATCAACGCATAAATATTTGCTTGCAGCATGGAAACGGAATAATCTTTTTTTTCAATATTTCCTGTTCGGGTCAATGTGGTTTACTCCGGCACAATGGTTTTATAAAAAACTAGGATAATTTTACCAATCGGATGCCTTCAATCCGTCCAAGCGCATCAATCAGTGGTTCCACAGAAATGGTCGGTGACAAACGCACCGTATAAATCACTTCCATTTTTTCCGATTTAAAGTTCTTTTCCAGGCTGGGGGTGCCAATAATTTTCCCCTTTTTTTTAATGGTCTCCGTTACCTCATCAAAAACACTGATGCGGTTATCAGCAGTGACCGTGATCTGTACCGAAGTGTAGGTATCAATAAATTTTCTCTCAAAATAATTTAATACCACCAGTGCCAGCAGGATGACCGTCGTCGCAGCCACCGCTGACAGATAATGCCCTGCCCCAACCACCAGGCCCACAATCGCCATCGTCCACAAAGAGGTAGCCGTTGTCAGACCCTTTACGCTGGGGCCATAACGAAAAATCGCCCCGGCGCCCAAAAAACCAATTCCGGAAATAACCTGGGCGGCCAAACGGGATGGATCACCATTCGGGGTGAGATTCTTAAACTCAATCGGCAAATTGATCGACAAAGTCATCGTCAGGGTAGCGCCTACCACCAAAATGATATGGGTTCGCAGCCCAGCCGGCTGTCCGGTGCGCTCCCGTTCAAAACCAACCACTGCACCCAATAGCGCAGCGACAATTAAGCGAATCAAAATGTCCTGGTCTGATATCATGCCATCTCCTCACCCAAAAACAAACGAATCCGTTGCATAAAAAACAGCGGGTAACAAAAAATTATAATTGGTTTTGAGATGGTTTACCAATGTTCCCAATGAACAAGTTCATCAAAGGACTCACGGCCTCCCTTTTTGGGAGGGGCGGTCAGAACACTTTTTTCAACCGGGTATCCAAACGAAATGGCAGCCCGGATATGATATTCGGCGGGAAAACCCAACAAATCACGTGCCTTCTCGGGTTCGTAAATGGTCGCCATACAGGAACCGATCCCCATTTCCCAGGCCGCCAACTGCATATAGGCCGCCGCCTGACCAGCATCAAACATGACACTCCAGCGCTGGTTTGGATCGATGGTTAAGATCGCCACGCCCAGGGCCGCCCCGGCCAAATGTCCGGCATAGGTGCCCAATTCCGATAGATCTTTTAAGGTCTTTTTGTCTTGAATGGCAATAAAAGACCAGGGCTGCATATTTTTTGCGGACTGTGCCCGGCGCCCTGCGTTTAAAATCGTTTTTACTTCGGATTCACTTAATTTCTGATCGGTGAATGACCGAACCGCTCGTTTTGTATCAATTGCTTGTGAGACTAACATCTTCCTTCCTTTCACTTAAATACTCCTTCATTTTTGCATATTTCAGGTCGATTTGCCACTGGCTGTAAGGAGGAAGCAGGGTATATTTATTTTGACGGAAGATCCGGGCCAAAAAACGTTTTCAAAAAACTGGTCACGGCAAGGGATGTCCAGCCTACCAAACCGGCAGCTGCCAAAATGGTTAAGGGAAGCGACAAGGCGGATTGCCAGATCCAAAGCCCCACCATAACGGGCAGGAAAACGATCCAAAAAACAGCCTGAAGAAATAAGGGCAATAACTGCACCCATTTCCAAAGCATATCCAACCAGGCCGGATTGACAATCAAAGCAATCACAAAACCAACCCATGCTGCCGCAAAAATCAGCATGGCATACGCACTGAGGATTCGTGGAACGGCTATGATTAAAAATGGTGAGTCTTTCATCATATTCCTCCCTGAACCACAGAATGGTTCATCTCTCTGGGTTTCTCTGCTTTTTCTCTAGAACGAATACGTAGTTCAATTACGATTACTATACTACAAAATTGGGGAAATTAAATAAACCGGGTAGGTACCAGAAAGGAATATGGGGAAAAATTCTATTAAAGTGATGAGATTGACCACACCTTCTTTGTAGAAAAAAGAAGTCTTTGTAAGCCTTAAAAACATTATACATTCTATATACATAATTTGTACATGGCGGATATAATCCTGTTTATTCTTAGAAAGGATTATGTCAATGGTAAAAAAGAGTCAATTGAACTTTAACCGCAATGCACCAGATCTCGTGCTCATGGATACTTCCGGTAAACCGGTGCAGCTATCAAGCCTTTGGCAGGAACGCCCGCTTTTATTGGCATTCACCCGCCATTTCGGATGCACACAATGTAAGGAAATGCTGGACGAACTGGTCGCTGGAAAACAAGAAATTGAGCAAGCCGGGTTGAATATTGCAGTAATCATGCAAGGCACACCGGCAGCAACAGCGATTTTTGCAAACAAATATGCCCCTGGTTTGTTCTGCCTTTCCGATCCGGAACGCAAAGCCTATGAAGCCTACGGATTAGAACGGGGAAATTTATTCCAAACTTTCTTAAACCCAAAGGTGTGGAGCGCTATCTCACAGGCCGGAAAAAAAGGATACCGGGTCGAAACACCACCGGAAGGTCAGGATGCCATGCAAATGTCAGGGACCTTTATCATCAGCAAACAAGGAAAGATCGAACTTCCTTATTATTACGACCATATCGCCGATCATCCACCACTACATTTGTTATTAAATGGGGTTTTATCGACCAAATGGGATCAAACATTCGATGGGCCGCTGGGGCCTACAACAAACGCTTAATTTTTATTGGAGAAAAGGGAATGAAAAAACATTCTGTATTATTTATTTTATTTTTAGCGGGAGTACTTATTTTATCTGCCTGCAGCACACAAACGCAAGAATCTACCCCTACCCCTGTTGTGGCACAGTCAAACACCATTCTTACCGAAGGTAGATTAAAACCGGTCAATTCAATGACTCAATCCTTTAACATCTCGGGCAAAATTGCAGAGATATTGATTCAGGAAGGTGAAAGTGTTCAAAAAGATGAAGTTATCGCCAAACTAGAAAATTCAACTGAGACAGCCTTAGCGGTTGCAAGAGCCGAACAAGAAGTACAAGCTGCCAAGCAAGCATTAGACGTTTTAGACCGAACAGCCGACACGAACTTATCCCAAGCAAAAATGGATTTTTATCTGGCAGAAGAACAATTGGATGAATCAAAAGAACAATTTGATAATGACGAAACGGAACAAAATGAAATTGCCTATGAAATGGCATCCGCAGCCTACCAATTAACAAAAGAAAACTTGAATCGTCTGCAAGATGGAGATGGAATTGACCCTGATCTGTTGAATGCCGCTGAAACTCGTCTTCGTGTTGCCCAACTGGCATTGGAAAATGCACAGGCACTTTTGGATGCCTATCAATTAAAGGCAACCATGGATGGTGTGATCCTAAATCAAAATATCCAGGTTGGTCAGCTTGTTTCTGTTGGAACACCAGTCGCGGAGATTGTTGATTTTTCAACCTGGGTCATAGAGACGGATAATCTGACCGAATTGGAAGTTGTAGACATTAAAATTGGTCAAGATGCTCAAATTATTTTTGATGCCATGCCGGAAATGAATTTTACCGGAAAAGTAGTGGAAATCGCACAACAATTTGAGGAAAAACGTGGTGATATTACCTACACGGTAACCCTGGTTTTGAATGAAACCAACCAAAATTTACGCTGGGGAATGACCGCTTCTGTCACATTTGACCGTAACGATTAAGGAATTGGATATGAGACAAATTTTTTCAATATCAACATATCTAGCGATTAAAGAAATTTGGAGAAACCGCGGTCGATTTTTATTGGTCAGTCTGGTAATTGCCCTGATCACCCTCCTGGTTTTATTCATTGCTGCATTGGGTGAAGGTTTAGGTAATGGAAACCGCGAGTATCTTTCAAAATTAAATGCAGAACTGATTGTATTTCAAGAAAAAAGTGATTTCTTAATCCAGGCCAGCCGTTTAGGGAAAGATCGATTAGCTCAAATCCGGCGAGTTGACGGGGTCGCTGATAGTGGTCTATTTGGAACAGCCAATGCCACCCTGGTGTTTAATGACGAAACTGAGCCATTAAAGATAGCCTTATTGGGCATTGAACCCGGACATGTAGGAGAACCACCCGTTTTAGAAGGTACACAGTTAAGCACTGATTTAGCCAGAGAAACCATCATTGATAAAAACACTGCCATTCGAACCAATCTTCAGGTTGGAGATCTGCTTACCGTACGAGTTACCCAAGGAACCCGCGATGAATTTTACGAACTGCGCGTCAGTGGTATCTCCGATGGACAACAATTTGCCTTACAGCCCACAATTTTTGTTCCCTTTTACACCTGGGATCGCATCCGTCCTAAATCCGAAGCAGAGCTTAATGCTTCCAACCTGGTTGCAAATGTTGTTCTGGTCAAATTGGAAAATCCATCTCAACTTGAACTTGTTCAGCAGCGTTTGGAAACGCAGGTCGATAAAATTGAAACCGCTACAAAAATTGAAACAATCCAGGCTTTGCCCGGATATTCCGCCCAACAAAGCACATTAAACACGCAGGGTGGGTTTACGCTCTTCATCGGGATTTTGGTCATTGGTGGATTTTTCCAAATTCAAATTTTGCAAAAAGTAGCCCAAATTGGGGTGTTAAAAGCCATCGGGACGGCGAATCCGGCTGTTGCAATTTCGTCCATCATTCAAATTACACTCGTGACCTTGATTGGTGTGTTGATTGGCGGGTTGTTTACTTTTATGTTCTCGTTATTTTTCCCGCCAACAGTACCGATCGTGTTTAACGGCACTACTTCTGCCATTGCCATCGTTGCCTTGATCCTGATCGGTCCATTAGGTGGTTTGGTTTCCATCCGATATGCCGTAAGAATTGAACCATTAAAAGCTTTGGGGTTGTCATCATGAAAACACAAACATCATATGCACTGGAAACAAAATCTGTTATTAAAACCTATCAAAGTGAATCCGGTTCGATTAATGCCGTCAATGATGTCTCACTGCAAGTAAAACCGGGAGAATTTGTTGCCTTGGTTGGACCCAGCGGCTCCGGAAAAACGACCATGCTCTCTATCTTGGCTGCACTGCTCAAACCAACCAATGGTCAGGTACTTTTGGATGGTGAGGACCTGGCTGAGATGGGTGACAAAGAACGTGTCATTATGCGCCGTGAAAAAATCGGCTTCACCTTCCAGGCCAATAACCTGGTGCCCTATTTAACCGCGGTAGAAAATGTGGAACTAATGCTGCGCTTAAATAATAAACTCGACAAGGTTGGCAAACTACGAGCACGGGAATTATTATCTCGTTTGGGGCTCAGCGAACGCCTGCACAACCTTCCCGGCCAATTATCCGGCGGTCAGCAGCAGCGAGTGGCAATTGCTCGAGCGTTAATTCATAACCCGAGCCTGGTTTTAGCCGATGAGCCGACAGCCAGCCTGGATACGGAACGTGCTTACCAGGTCGTACAAACCTTTGCCAGCCTGATCCACGAACAAAACCGGGCCGGCATCATGGTCACCCACGACTTACGCATGTGTGAATACACGGACCGTGTCCTCTTTATGCAAGACGGCAATCTGGTGCGCAGTTATACCAGCAAAGCCGAAATTATGGAACTTGCTCGGGGTGGGGTTCACTAGAAAAAAAAGCCTTTCGCAGTTTTGCGAAAGGCTTTAAATAAAAAGGCTCCTCGACGTGGACTCGAACCACGAACCTAGCGGTTAACAGCCGCTTGCTCTGCCGATTGAGCTATCGAGGAACGGCTTCATTATTATAATCAAGTTTAATATCATGTCAAGGGAATTTTTCAAATCACCAAAAACCAACCCAAACCAAACAGGACCAGATTAAATACCGCATGGGCTACCGCCGCCGGCCATAAAGCAGTCCGCCGGAACAGCAAGCTGAACCCCAACCCAGCCGCAAAAGCAACCGGCAAAAGCAGCAGCCGGGCCTGCACCAGGGCAAACACGGCAGCTGTCATCAATATCACAACCGGTTCGGAATAGGTTTTGGCCCAATAGGGTTCCAAAATGGTGCGGTAAAAATACTGCACCGCATACGGGCTGAGGGTTAACCCCACCGCCAATACCATCCATAGTAACAAACCGGGCGGATCGGGTGTGGTAATCACCCTGCCGGAAAGTCGAAATTGATGAATCAGGATACTGCAAAAAAAGGCAGCCCCTAAACCAAGCCCCAAACCGGTGACCAGTCCAGCCATCATCTCTTTAAAAGAAGCGCTCCTCACTGCACCTGAGCGTGGAAACAAAAACCAGCCGGAAAACAACAACACAAAGGTTTGCCACAGATAATACAGGGGCTGCCAGGTAGAGCGATAGATGTTAGCGGAAAGCCCACCCGCCAGCAAAGGTGAATCGACAGCCATCAGACGGAGATGAATGATGATCACGGCCAGCAGCGGCAGGGCATAAGCGGTCACCAAAACCGTCCACGGTTTCCTGCGGTATCCCCAAAAACGCAAAGCCCACACCACCAGGAAGGCCGCTAACGGCAGAAACACCAGCAAGATCGCCAAAACGAGATTGTACTGCAGGTTGGCAGATTGTAAGGGCTGCCAGTTCATTCGCCGCAGCAGCAGAAAAACGGCCGCCGCCACAAAAAGAAAAATAAAAACAAATCGAATGATTTTGCCGACGCTGCTTTGTAAAAATGTTTTCATAAAGTTGATTTTACTCGGAAATGGGTAAAAAAACCGCTCCCTTTGGGGTTTTACCCTGGCTGGGAGCGGTTTTTGTTTAGCCGCCGATATTATCCCGAGTTGGTGTTGCCGTTGGCGTCACGTTCGGTGTATTGGTTGGCGTTGGTGATGGCGTGACGGGTGTATTGGTGCGGGTCGGTGTCACCGGTGTATTGGTGCGGGTGTTGGTCGGTGTGGGTGTATTGGTCCGCGTTGGTGTATTGCTGGGTGTTAAGGTATTGGTCCGCGTTGGTGTCCGAGTTGGTGTATTCGTCACGGTGGGTGTGTAGGTCCGTGTTGGTGTCCGGGTAACCGTCGGCGTGTTAGTGCGGGTCGGTGTATTGGTCCGCGTTGGTGTGTTGGACGGCGTGGGGGTTATGGTTGGGGTATAGGTCCGGGTTGGTGTCCGGGTGATGGTGGGGGTATTGGTCCGCGTTGGTGTGGGTGTAATGGTCGGCGTCCGGGTTGGTGTGGCGGTGGCAATATTAGGCGGCGTTGCCGGATACAAATTCAACTGCGGAATGATTTGGGTGTTCACAAATTCGCCAGACCAGGCCAGCTGGGCTACGGCCGCTCCGCCATTTTCAAAATATTCCATTGTAATTTCATTATCATACCGGTTACAGGTGAGATAGATCTCTTCACTGGAGTAAGTTGTCGCACCCATCGGGCGCCATTGGTCTATAACCGTATTTCCATTCACGATCAGGCGCACGCCGTCGTCCGTTCTGGTATAAAAACGGTAATAGCCTTCATAGGGTGGAACCACATAACCTAACCAACGCACCTGGAAGTAATCATTCCGGATGGCTGCGCTGGGACTGCCACCACCCCAATCAAAGTTAATGGTGGGATCGGTCCGGTACATGATGTAATCATGCCACAAATCAGCCGAACTATCCGTATAATAAGTTCCCAAAATACCACTGCCGTTATAAGAACAGCGCACCGGGGTTGGGGTTGGGGTCATGGTAATGGTCGGACTGGGGGTAATGGTGGGGGTAGAAGTCGAAGTTGGCACAGGTGTAGGCATGACAGAAGCCGGGCGTAAATACTGCCGGTCAATAACTTGAATACTATTGCCAATAACAGGACCAGTCCAACCTACAGAGAGGCTATCCCCCCCTGTACCTTCTTTTTGAAGTGTTTCAATCCAATACCATTGACCACCTTGCAAATAAACAGGACTGGAAGTCTGGCTGGAATATTTGTCCCATTGATGATACGAAGTCCAATTATTAATATAGGCAATTTGAGCTTTAAAGATCTCACTACTATCAGGACTTAAGTACAGTCGAGAATTATCATCACTGGCCAGATAAAATGTGTAGTATCCATCCTGAGGCGCACAAACTTGGCCTGCAAATCGAGTTCCATAATTGTTATCAATATTTGGACCCAAATCAAAACTGCTGCGAATAGTATTGGTGGTTGGGTTGTAAGGATAATCAGGGCTTGTTAATAAATTATTTACACTATTACCAGAAATACCATCCCATTTTTGCATCAATATACCCGATCCATTACATTCAAAAATGGGAGGCGTAGCCGTCGGGGTAGGTGTATCCGAAGCTGTGGGGGTATGGGTTGGCGGCAGGGGCGTATTGGTGTTTAAAGCGGCCTGCCCAATCGCGCCTACCAAACCGGTCACACGCGCTGTCCGGAATTTTTCCACGATACCTTCCCGCTGGGCAGTTAACCGCAGGGTCGGCCACCAGGTATCCAGCAGGGGGGTGATTAAGGGATGGCGGTAGGTTAATACCACCCGCACCCGGTTACCGGGGCCGCCCGCATCATCCACAAATCGTACGATACCGGAGGCATCATCCTGCCGGCAGGGGTCCGAATAGCGGAAATCATCTTGTGAGGTTGGGTCGAATGGGGTGAAATATTGATGATTGGGATCAAATTGAAACCAACCCTCATCATTCGGCAGCACCCTGTTGGAACAGGTCGTGATGCCAAAATAACCGGGTAAACTCGGGTTGCCGCGATAGGTTTGATCAAAGGTGCTTACGTCATACGCATTGTCCAGAAAAGACGTGTAATTTCCGGTTATTGGTTCATCTGGGTTATAAGCCAGCCCCATTGCCCCCTGCAAAGCCACATCCCGAATGGAAGGTAGACGCGCCCAGTCAATCAGTACACTGCTTAATAATTCCACTTCTTCCTGGGTTTTGTCGGTCACATGCCAGGATTGGCTTTCAACATAGGCACTAGTAACGCGGCAGTCATAGGTGCCATCACTGGCAAGATCAGCCGCACTGAAATTAATCGTCCCGCTGGCAGGGTATTCATCGCCCATGATACTTTCCGGTGACATTTTACCGCTTAAGGCAATCCCGGCTTCTTCGCAGTACTGCGGGTCATAACTGCCGGTGACAGCAAAACGCAGGCCAAAGCGGGCCCCATTTTCAAGTGCTAACCAGGCCTGTAATAAACGCCCAAATTCAATCAAGCCAAACAGTAATAAGAGCAAAATCGGTAAAGCCAGGGCAAACTCAACCATACTTTGGCCTCGTTTTTTTGAAGTGGGTTCCATTCGTTGGAAAATGTTAAACTTTTTCATAGGCTTACCTGTTCTATTGACTGATTCTGGTATAGATACGCGAAGCAATATCTTCAAAGATGGCATATAAACGTGCACCACCCGGTGCGTAATAGTACTGCCCGCACGATGTATTCGCGGCAGTGGATGCACATGGATCGGTCACCCGGTCTCCATCATCTCCTACTGCTGCCACATAGCGCAGGAACTGTTCTGCAACACCACCGTCTACGTTTAAGCCAATCGAATAAATGGCAATTTCATTACCGCGTGGCTCATTGGTATTGGTGGATTTGGTTAAGGCCGTTTCATCCACCATATCCAACGCATAATCCAAAACGGAATACTGCGGGGTGGTGGTAACGTGAGTGGAGCCAGGCGGGCAGGTGGATGCGTTGGTATCAAAACAATAACGCGGGGTCATGGTATTATCCCGGCAGTACGTTGTCCAATAACCGGAACCCAGCGCACCACCGCAAAAACCATTCGTCAGCCCAGCCGGAATTTGGTCGTTTCCGTCATGGGTATCACTTAAATTGACAGCACCATCAGAGAGGAAAACCATCACCCAAACAGAGCCAAACCGGCCACCGCCCTTCAACTGATTGGAACCCTGCCGCAAACCGCAGCCGCTGCAGGTAGACAAACCGGTGAATTTATAATTCGTATCGCCACCAGCCCAAGTGAGGGCTGCATTATGATCATCAATGGTCCAGATGCTGTCACCATTCCAGTCCATCGAATCGTAAACACCGTCCTGGTCACACGGCACACCACCCCAACCATGCGGGTCGGGAGAACCTTCATCGGTAGACCACCAGCGGTCTTCCAGGTCATCAGGTTGGCTTGCGAAGGGACAGGTATAACCCAGAATAGCCGGGTTATCCGCGTCCAAACCATCCCCATCCAAATCTTCTGAATTCATCGGGTTATAAGAGCCAGCATGGCTGTACCAGCTTGCCCAAATATTAAAGATGACCGGGGGATCATCGTGCACCCCAATCGCATTAATCGCTGTTTTTGCGGCGCCAAGGTTGCCATCCAAAGAAAAAATAACATGATCTGTGGAATCAAAGGTCACTACCGCCACCTGGTCATATCCATCCGCCAGGGTGTCAATTAAAGAAATCGCAGCCGCTTTCGCTTTTGCCATCGGCTCACAGGTATTGGTGGCATTACAGCCGCTGGGATCAAAGGGGGCATAGGGGTTAAAGCCCGTTGTTTCAAAGGCCATCGATTCGGAGGTATCCAATACTATGACGACATCCAACGGGGCCGCCTCCGAGATAGTATTGGTGCTGATCATCAGATTGTTAAAACCCAACAGGGATAAAAAGTATAAAGGTGCTTGCTGTTCGGCTTTGACCCACACCAATTTACGGGCACCTTCACCGGCAGCTGTATCCGGACAGCGTGCTTCAAAAACAGGGGGCAGACCCGTATCCCGTACATGGTCGTTATCACCATCACATAATAACAATTCCAGGTTGGTATAATCGACGTTCATCATCCCTAATACTTCATTTGCCGCTGTTACCATGGCCGCAGTTTGGGCATCACGCTTAAATTCGTTGGCAGCCGCCACCGCAGCGGAATCGACCGCTCGTTTTAAATTACCGTAAGTGACGTACAAAGAACCCGCATCTAAAGCGAGCCCAATAAAAAACAACAATATAATGAGGGCACCAGCAAAAATAACCAGAATTTGACCTTTCTGGCGTTCGGCTGGGGCTGCTAAGGTTGTGTTATGGGATTGGGGTTGGGGTTGGCTGCGCTGCTGGCAGCGGCATAATGGTATACGCATGAATTTGCACCGGGTTGGGAACGAAATCGGTTAATAACGGCAAGCCTAAAACCTGGCTGTAACAATAATACACTTCCACGGCCACAAACCCTTTTCCTTTTTTGGGATCGCTGAAACCGGGAAGGGCGGTGGGGGAATTAATTAATTCTGTGGCAACTTTCGCCGGGGTGTAATATGGTTCGGAACGAACAGTATTCCCCTGGCAGTCTCTCTTAAAATTATCGGGATGGCCGGGATTTGCGTTCAGGTTGAGATCCGTACCAGTTGCAAAATCGACGTTCGACCAGGCCCAATAGTGGTTGGGTAACGGCCACTGCACATGAACTGCACTTTCCAGGGCGGTAAAGGCAGTAATCACCACATCATCGGTGGCAGGGTTTAATACAATGTACGGGTTAAACCCGTTACAAAAAGCAGACTGGCTGCATGAAGCCGAACCCGATGGGGGAGATAACATACAGGAGGTATCGTAATAAAAATTGAGGTCATCGGTGGTGCTGCAGTTTAAATCTCCCGAAGCGGCAAAAGGATCACGCACCGAAGCAAAACGAGCAGCTTCTCGGCTGAGATCTAACACATCCAGATAACGTCCAATAAAAAAAGCCACCTCAACCATGCCCAAAAACATTAAGATCAACACCGGCAGCACCAATGCTAATTCCACAAAGGATTGGCCCCGGGTGTGGTGTGGTTTATTTATCTTTATTTTCAAAAACGGTAAACGGATCAAATTTAACTCCATGAACGGTTGTTAACCTATTACGCCAATAGGCTAATAGTAAGATACTTCAACCATAAATTAAGTTCAAGGGGTCCCAAGCCAACTGTAATTAAAAAGAAATACGACTGTAACACAATCGATACACTTCCAACAAAGTTGTTAAGTATTCGCCCTTACGGGCCAAATTTCAAAGGAAATCGGTACGACGCCTTTTTACATGCAAAACCACATTTTAACCAAAACAGATCAATAAACCGGTAGACAAAAACCAAAGAAGTGCGCTGCACCTGAATAAGTATTTTTATATTCAGATGAATTTAAAAATAAATCTTCCAATCGGTTACCATTCATCAATGGTACGTTCCCACAACCATCGCAAGGGAAATCACCCCTTCGGGAGGCAAAAAAATTAAGGAGTCACTTTCCGAAGGTTGAACCAAAAAAATCCACAAATTCTTAATATAAAAACACCCTGCACACGAATGTGCAGGGTGTTATGTGTGGTTAAATTAACTACGGTAAAACACAGCGGAAGCCGGTTTGTTCGTCTGAATCATTCGGGTCCCAGAAATGTCGGTCCGAGGTACGAATAGAAACTTCAATCTGGTAAAAACTACCACCCCTGACGGCTTTATCTTCTCCTGAGACAGGCCCTGTAGGATTTATTGATGGAGAAACGCTATAATAAGTAGGTGAAAAAGGATTATCCGTGTGCCAATCTCCAACCCATTCTTTGACATTGCCTGCCATATCCAATGCGCCAGAAAATGTACTCATTCCAGGTAGATAGGAGCCAACCTGCGCGGTATCGCCTACACAACCATAATGATTGGCTAGAGTACAATTCGGTGAAGGAGTATCTCCCCAGGGATAAGCAACCGGGGTCGTTCCGCGTGCTGCCAATTCCCATTCTGCCTCGGTTGGCAGACGTTTACCTGCCCACTGGCAGTAATCCAGCGCATCATACCAAGAAACATAAATGACTGGAAAATACTTATAGTCCGGATTTCCATAATAGGATGGTCGGGTTTTAGAAAAAGTTTCATCAGGTACATCACAGGCCCCATCGGCCACACATTTCGAATATTGGTTATTGGTGACTTCCGTTTTATCAATAAAAAATGGGCTGATGGTTACTGTGTGTTTTGGTAGTTCATCAAATTCACAGTCAAAACCACCATTATGGTCCGGGTCGCAGCCCATTTCGAACGTTGTTTGTGTTGCAATATGTACCAGATCATTTTGAATAAAATCTTGATTCACTGCGGTGGGCGGAACGGTTACCAGACGGCTTAAGGGGTCAAAACGAATTTCGTTTTTAATAGCACGAATACGGTATCGCCCAGCAGGCACGTTTGAAAAACTGTAAAACCCATTTGTACCCGTTGTGGTTTCATCCTGATACAAATCAAGTGAAACTGATTTCAATCCCGATTCCACACTTGTTAAATCTGCGGAAGACGTGGCATTTCTGGTTAACATCGGTAAATACACCATAAATTTTTCTTCAATTAATGTAATCGTCACCCCTGAAAGATTCCCACCCACTGCATCCGTCACCGTTCCCGAAATGCTGTATGTCACATCCATTGCCGGCGATTCGGCTGTGTTCAGGGTAACCTCACTGGCTTGCACCGGCACACTCATCAGCATCGTTAACAGCATTACTATTAATAAAAGAGAAATTCGGATTTTCATTTCAGAACCCTTTCATTCCAACCCAGGCAGTTTCAACTCGCCGGATGGTATTTTTACATTTTGCGATTTTAAGTGTATTGTAGCAGAATGCAATTACAATTCACCTTTCAGTCTTGTAGAGTCTAAGGGATCTCACTTAAGGATGTCATTACAAAACCACAAAGTGGCTTCCATTCCGCCGCCATCACCACCCACTGTTTTTGCTGAAAATCCACCTTCCGCCCAACCGGCACGCTCTCCAATCGTCCATCCGGGCCATTGGGATCCTGCCAGAATCCGGATGCGTTTAACCGCAGGGTTAGGTGCGGCAAACGCGGCAGCGGAAAAACATCCAGCGCCTTTTGTCCATTCACCACTGCACTGACCGTTCTGCCGGGGGCAGAAGCCAGCGCCAGCCAACCGCTTAAGCGCTCAGCCTGGTTACTCGCCAACGCCCGCCACCGGAAAGCCAACACTTCTTTCGGTTGGTTAATTCGCACAAATTTCACCACCGAATGCCCAGCGGGCACAGAAACCAAATCTCGAATCAATTCCGGCAGCGGGGAAACTGCCAAAGTGATGAAACGCAAATCTTCGTTTACCAACACCCACCCACTACCTGACCAGCGTTTACAAACACCCAGTCCATAACCCGGCCCGTCATCACTTTCCACTTTATAAAAATTAAGCGGGTCCACCGCACCGCTGCGGCGTAATACCAGCCAATACCTTACACCAAACTCCAAAACCAGGGGTGGGTTAATGGGCCAGGAAACCCACTGCCACCCGCCATTTAATTCCCCTGCTGGTAAAACCGCCGAAGCCAGCACCGCGCCGGGCTGGTCATTTTCATCAGCACATACCTCCAACACCACATCGTCCAGCGGAGCGGAAACCAACGCCAAGCGAAAATTGACCTCACCCAGATGAAAACTACTTTCTGTGATCACAAAGGATTGGGCCAGTTTGCTGTTGGACAACTCCGTACCCAAAATCTGGTGGCTCTTGCCACCAGCCATATGGCAAATCCGCCCCCTGGCTTCTTCATCCATTAACCAAACCAGTCCTGACCACCACCCTTTGCAGGTCAAAAGCACCCGCGGCTGTTGAGAACCCGTCTCCAAATGGGGCAAATCGCTGGGAAAAGCCCGCTGGTTAAGTAAACTCAAACCCAGCGCTTCAGCCTGTGAGGCACTGCTCTGGCCGAGTTCCAACAACAGTTCCCGCCTGCCGTAACGGGCCACACTTTTAGTATTTTCCAACCAATCTGTTTCCAGCCAGGCGTCTCCATCCGTTCCGCTGAAACCTGTCCGCCGGTAACGCACCTTAACCCGATTAACCAACTCCGCCATCGAAATAACCCGGCTGCCGTGCCGCTGGTCAATCCGGATCTGTTCGATGGTTCCGGACCAAAGTTCATCCCCTGCCGGGGTGGTAATAACCAGCCCAGAGCCTAACCAGGCCAACCAATCCACTTCCTTCTCACGCGGCAAAACGGCCTCCAACAGCGCTTCTTCCGCACCGCCGGGTAAGGACCAGCTCATACGCTGCACCAACCAATCCAGGCCCTCAAAAAGGAAAGGCTCTTCAAACTGCACTATTGGTTTCATGGCATCACCCGCACCCGGGGGCGCACCTGAAGTTGAACCCGCACCTGTTTTTCCGGAAAACAGCCTTCAGCTTCGTCAAAAACAAAACTGAAACAAGCCGCCTGGTGAGGAAACAGCCACAATCCCGCCCCTATCTTTTGGTGGCTGTAACGTAAAGCTTGGTTATTGATATTCTGGCAAAAGAATACCTCCGATAAAGAATCCATCACCAGAATCTCTCCCGGAAAAAGATTTCCCTCCGGCAGCGGGACCGCAGCCAACCAGGTCGATTCACCAATCAGCTGCACGGCATCCAAAGCAAAACTGAACGTTTGCCCTGCGGCCAGCTGCCCCCACAATTCCAGCCGGAGATCACCGCTGATGCTGATCCCTTCCAACATAAACGGGAAGTGAAATGAAGGTAAACGGTTTAACAAACGGTTCTCCGGCAAACGTTCTTCCAATGATGTTTGTACCAAAGCGCCTTGATAGACCTGCCACCAGACCCACAAATCCGGCGGGGCGGTCAATTTTAAGCGTGCCACAGGGAACATGGTTTTTCCCGCAAAGTTACGCCATTCCGCTGCATCCACCTGCCAGGACATTAAACACATCGCATCCTGCCCGCTGCCCTGTTTGAGGGCATACGCACCACCCTGACTGGAAGGGTCAACCACCACCCCTAAATCGGGGTCAGCCTGGGCGTTTTCTGCCTCAAGCACCAGGGGAGGTGTTTCACCTTCGGTCAAACCAGCGTAAAAATGCTGAACCGCCACCCCATCCCCCTGGTCATTCCACACCAACAGGCGGATCGGAGCGGGCAAGTCACCTGGCAGCCCATCGGCTGCACAAAACACATTGTTTTCTCCCAAATGATCAGCGCGGTTGTCGATTAAAAGCGGCAGGGTGGTATCTTTGCCATAACCATTGCTGAGGGGTAAGAACATCCAGGGTAATTCCCAAAAATTTTGCCGCTCTAACTCCAGCCGTATTCCTACGCCGCGCGGCTGCACACTGCCAACCAGCCAGGTGAACTCCCCACCCAACAGGCGGCTTTCATACAGCGGCGCGCCGGCTTGCGGGCGGATACTTAACAAGGCGACCTGTCCGGCTTCTATTTTGGTTAACATGGTTTGCAAAGCAGTGATAAACTGCTGAGTAGCTGTTTTATTTCCTTCCAAAATCAAATTCAGCTGTTCCCGGCAGCGCTCGGCATTCAGGGCTTCCGTTGGCCGCCGCAGGCAGCCGCGCAGTACAGACGGTTTGCCCTGCCCATGCAGGATTAATGTGTCTCCACCAACGTTGATCTGTAAAAAATCCATTTCGCCTCCTTAATCAAGCACTTCATCCGGCCAGACAGCATAGGGCGGGATGGTTGAAGACTGTAAATGAAACAGGCGCTGCTGTTCGAGTGCCAAATCCAAATCATGTTGTTCCGCCATCAGATAATTTTCCAAACGTTCCCAACCGGGTGGGTCGGGGTGGTACACTTCGGACCGAGACTGTAACCGCTGCCACAAAACCAGCCAACGCGTTTGCCGAATGAGCAAGTTTTCCATCCCAGCCAAAACGGTGGTTTGGGCCTCATCCAACCCGCTCACCTGTAAAACCAATGGGCAGATATTTTGGAGTTTGACCAACGCCAGCCGCAGGTTTTCCGTCAAAACCTGATCGGAAAACAAGTCCTCATCCGGGTCAGCCAGCAGCACCCGCAGTTTGATTAAGATTTCATTCAGTGTCATCGTTCACCACCAACCGCAGTTTGTGGCCGCTTTTAACCACAACCACCACCTCGGATGGATACACTTTCCAGCTTAAGACCGCTGCCAAACGGATATTATGTTTACGTAGCAGGCGTTTTACATCAGGCGGCAGGGGATTGTTGTTTGTCTTTTCGGACATCCTGAACCTCCTCCTGCCATAAAACCGGGTGCGCCAGCCATAAACGCCGCACCTTTTCTTCCATTGAAAGCACTTCAGCTGGCATGGGCTGCTGAAGCCAATCATAAAGCTGCCGCCGGGAACCGTTAAAAAAGTTCAGGTCCAGCGCGGTTTGTGAACCTGGCAGTAAGAATTTATCACCGCTGAACTGCCAGAAGGTCCAATCTGTACACCCACCGGGAAGGGCCGGGCCCGGAACGGGTGGTGCATAATTGTTTTTTAAGGTCTGCCAACTTAACGATACCCTGCCCGAAGGATAAGGATACATCGCCAACCATAAGGGCCAATTTACCAGCCAGGTTTTCATGTGCGGTGCATATTCCGCCACAAAACTGGCCCGCGTGTAAATGACGACCGGTTTTTGACACCAATCCCGGGCCAGTTCCGCCAGGGCCAGCGCCCGTTCGCTGATTTGCCGGTCCGGTACACGGCGTTTTACCGCTCCCTGCTGCCACTCGCGCCAATCCAGCCAATACTGTTCCACATCCAGCGCTAGCATCGAAAATTCCAAGCCATCCAGGGCGTGTTTCAGGTTTTCAAGTTGTGCCGCGGCAGTATTGGTCGGGTCGAACCAATGATACACTGCCGTGATCAACCCGGCCGTTTTAGCGCCTTTTAGGTGGCCGGTTAAACTGGGGTCTCGGCCGTAAGCACCCTGGGCTGCTTTTACCCAGGCAAAATCGACGCCATTTTCGGCCAGTAACATCCAATCCAGGCTGGGCTGCCAGTGCGAAACATCCACTCCCAATGCATAATTTTCAAACATAATACCTCCATTTGTGTTCGGGCAACCCCCCGACTTGCACCCGCAGGGTGTGCCTGCCCAATAGGGCGAGGCAAGCCTCGCCCCTGCAGTGTTTGGGTTCCCCTTATTTGTGGGTATCCCCGATCATCCCCTCACGGAGCGCAACCCGTCTTCCACAGCCACGCCCATAATATAAGCCACAATCACGGCGATCATATTACTCAGCAGTTCCGGTTCGATGGGAAAATCCGGCTGCCAATTTTTAATCAAAATAACCACCAAACCAACCACCGCGGCCCAAAATTTGCGCGATACCAACAACATTTTCCATTTATTCATTTTTATCTCCTTGGGTTGTTCGGGCAGGCCCCCGTACCTGCCCCTGCATTTGTTCTGGCAGGTCCCCGACTTGCACCCGCAGGGTGTGCCTGCCCCAGTGACACCCACAGGGGGGTGTCACCTACTACGCCACGTTCGCCTTATACAATGGGCGGTAATCGGCCACAAACACCGCCAAAAAATGGCGTACTTTCAAATTAATGGTGTCACTGTGTAACATATCAAAACCGGTTTCCTGCTCCGCCACAAAAATTTCCGGCATCAGGCCAAATCGTTCCGCCAAAATAATGCTTGGTGCCAGCAGAGGATCGGCCATGGCGGCCCAGTTATTGTTATCCGTCCATTCCGGCACGGTGATCACATCACCCAGTTCACCGCGCTGCATATTCTCACTGAAGATATTGGCTTCCCGTTCAAACGTCGGGTATAAAATTTGGCGTGCGGTCAGGCGCAAAGCCCGCGGCACCAACAGGTACCGTGCGTCCACAGCCAGGCGTGGTTTGTTACCTTCCAGGGAAACCAGGCTTTGTTGGTAAATGGCCTGGCTGGCAACTTCAAAACTAGCTGCACTCAAAGCCGCTGTGCCCAGGTTTTGGTGCTGGGTGGCGTTAAACACGTTGTAACCATCGCCCATCACCGGGCCGGCCCCACTTTCGGTTGTGAAGATATCCGACACCAGGGCTGAGATATTCCGTACAGCCGAAGAGACCAGTTTACGCGGCAGCTGGCGCAGTTTGTGGGTTTCGTCCTTATCAATCATTTCCAATGTCACCGGCAGCAAACCGCCGTATTTTTGGAAATCCTTGGTTTCGCCGCTGTCGTTGATCGTTAATTCGCCGTAACTGGCCCCTTCGTTCACCGCACCCAGGGCACTCACCTCACCCAACAAAATGCCGCTGACCTGCTGTAAGGAGTTCATGTGTTCCACCTGAACCACCTTTTCCCACCAGCGGTACCCGGCCCGGCCCAATTCATCCCACTGCTGCACAATCAGTTTGTTAAAACTGTTCTTCAGCACGTAAGGCAGGCTGGCAGAACTTGCCAACTGTACCCGCTGCGGGTCGCTTTTGCCGGTGAAATTAACATCACCTGTCAGGGTCAGGTACAACTCACGGATGCCGCTCAGTTTTTCAACCACTGCGCCTGTTAACCCAGCCTCCCGCGGGGCTCCGAATAGATCATCCGCCGCAGCTTGCAGCCGTTCCGCACCGGTGCGCATTTCCGTAATGCGGGCTCCGCCCTGAATGACCTGTTTGTTTTCCAGCTCACCCAATAACTGCTGCTGCACCTGGATGGCTTCCTCCAAATCTTCCGGAGTGAAAGCGTTGTCCTTAAAGGTTTTTCGTAAATAATCCTTCATGGCTTGCGGCAGTTGGCTTTCCTGCAGTTTGAGGGATAAAAAGGTGTTGCGTATGGCCTGCGCTTCACCGACCGACAACCCCGAATTTGGGCTCACGCCCTCCTGAGGGGTTAATAGAAGACGTTCATTTGTTGTTTCAGACATGTTTTCCTTCTCCGTTCTAAGTTGATTTAATACCCGGGTAAATACCCCGCCCCGCGCCGGACGGTAAACCAGATCCAGGCTGAGCACGTTCCGAATTTCTTTCACCAGCGCACCTTCCGCCAAAAACACCAGGTCTGCGCTGAAACCTAACCGGGGGCGCGGCTCACGGCTGGTCAGCCATTCCTCCCCCACTGCCTGTAACAAAACCCCGCTCGGCCCCGCCGGACGAATCTTCAAACGAATCCCGTTTTGTTCGGGGTCAAACATCGGGTCAAACCCGATACCGGCCAGATCACGCAGACTGCGGTTAGGGTTGGTGTGATGATCCACAAAAATCTCTACCCCATCCCACAGCGCCAATGAAGCCTGTAAACAGGCTGGGCTAAACATCCAGCCGTTGCCGTTCCCAGCGGTGATTGCCAGCACATCAAACACCCGTTCGGTTTTTTCGTCCGCCTGCAGGGTTGCATTTAACAACACCCGTTCTTGTTTTGTTTCCATAAAACCTCCTCTTTTTTAGATCACTGCGGCACCGCGTGGTTCGCCAGTCTCCGGGTTGATTATTTTTTCATCAATGGCGGGTGCTGTTTTTCGTTTCTGCTGCGGTTTTTTTTCATCACTTCTGCCGTTCACCAAACCGCCCCCTTCTCCTGCAAAACGGTAGATCAGACGTAATAGCTCCTCCTGACTGATCAAACCACGGTCAAACAGGTCAAAAAAGGCGTTGCTGGCAGCCCGGGTGGCAATCGCCAGGGCGGCGTTATCCCGTGCACTCAGGTCCGCGCCCTGCACCCGGATCGGTACTGCCGGGTTAACGCTTGAGTCATAAGCCGCCCGCCGCCGCACCGCCAGCTGTGCAACCTGGCGTAAGAGTTCACAAAAGAAAAGCTGGCGTTGTTCAAAATGGCGGAAGGTAGGCCCGCCTGCTGCTTCGGCTGTGGTGCGGGTTGAACTCTCCGGCTCCGCCAAAAAATGCAGCGGCAGACCCGCCCCGGCGGCGATCATCTTCTTTAAAGCCAGCCCATCTTCAGCCGCATCCTGGCTATCCAGCCGGGGGTGGATCACCTCCCAGCTTTCACTTTCATCCGTCACCAAAATCGAACCAGGAGTAGGCGGGTGGTTGTTCAGATTGGCCTGGCGGGCTGCCCGTTCGCTTTCCGATACAAACCGTGAGCGCACCACAAAATAAAAAGCGTTGCGGTAACGGTTCAGGCGGGCGCGGTCTTCCAACCAGGCCGCATAACGGGAAAGCCACTTCAGGAGCGGTGCCAGGTCACTTTCCCCGCGCACAGCCCCCACCGGGCGATTGATGGCAAAATGGCACATCACTGTTTTAAAACGCCCGTTTTGATCCCGGCTGTCCAAACTTGGGTCATAGGCTGGCCAGGTTTTGGTTTCCCCGGTCAGGCCGGGCAAAACCTGCACAAAGGCGGTTTCCTGCTGCAAATCATTAGCTGCCGTTTCCACCGCACTAATCTGTGCCGCAGGGACAGCCCGCAGGTAGGTCATTCCGGCTGCATCCGTACTGCACAAAAAGAAGATTTCCCCGGAACGGGTCAATTCATCACACCATTCATACACCCGCAGCGGCCCCTGGTTCAGGTTATGCTCCCACCAGTTTTTTAAGAAAGCCTGGGTTGCCGGGTGTTCACAGCGCATCTCAATCCCACCGCCCACCACATACTGGCTGGTCAGGCCGACAATGCGCCGCGCCAGTGGGTTTAAGCGCCAGGCATCCAGGGCTTGCTGCACCACCGTTTGGCGCTCATAGGGTTGGCGGTCACGCTCTTCCAGGTTCATCACCGGCCACAGCGGCAGGTTGGTGGATAAGGAAGCCCGTTTTTTACTACGCAGACCGGCAAACCACTTCTCAATTCTTAATACCATTTTTCCTCCTTTCCGTTTTAAATCACCAATTTTGATCCATCGTAACCAACGGGTCCGCGGCACGGATGATCTGCGGTGGTGTCAACCCACCCCACGGGCGGCTATCCAGACAGGCACATAAGGCAGCCGAGATCAACCAATCATCGTGCAGCGGGGCACCCAGGCTGCTGCGTTTGCCCGGCGGCACCGACCAGGCCAGGCGGCGTTCCGGCCCCGGTGTGATGGCATATTCACAAGCAGCCGCTTCTTCAAAAAACTGGGCCTGCTGCGGGGTGGAATCTTGATGGTCGCGGTAGCGTCCACTGTCGATCTGTGCCAAAAAATCCCAACCTAATTTGCTTTTGCTGGCCGTCGTAAACGTGAATGAAATGACCCGCCCTGGTAAAGCCGCGTTTAAAAAAGCAGCCAAACCAGCGCCTACCCCGGTCGCATCCACCACCAGGCAGGTTGCCCGCCAATAACGGGCCAGGGCCAGCAGTTCTTCATAAAGCAGGGTAAACCGGACACCAATCCAATTCTTACGAAAAACGGTTTCATAGGTTGGCAGCCGTCCGTGGTTTAACACCCGCACCACGGTCAGTGCGGTCCGGTCCCGGTCAGGGTAAGACAGAGCGCTGCCTTCGTTTTCTCCGGAATCCTCCCCGGCTACATCCAACAGCAGGGCATACCGTTCCCCATCCAGCGGGCGGGTTAAGCTGTGGTGTTCGCCCACCATCATCGCCCGCCGGGCTGCCGTAAACAAACCGCCGCCCTCAGCCAGCGTTTCACAAAAGAACTGCGTGCGCACCATCGGGTGATCCCGCCCCAGGCGTTTGACCTGATTTTCCACAAACTTGCCATAAGCAGGCACTTCCGCCGCTACCCGGTCCGCATCCACCACAAAAGCGCGCCGCAGCCCATCTTGTTTTTCCAGGCACCGGGCAGCTTCCAATTCGCGCGCCAGCAGGGTCTGGTCCGTCCAGGCTGTACCCCAAAAAACGCGGGTGGCATTCGTGCTGGCCGCCATCGGGGCGATGTCCTTATCGAACTTATCAATGTGCACATCCTGCGCTTCGTCCACCTGTAATAAGAGGGAAGCGGTTGCACCCACGATATTGGCCTCCGGTGCACCCGACAAAAACACCTGCCGCGCGGCACCAACCCGGTACAAATAACCCTGCTGTTTTACCCAGCTGTCCGCGGTGAGCGGGTTTGTTTCCAGCACCCGCTCCAGGCGGCGCATGGCATTTAAGGACTGCGGTTTCCAGGTTGGTGAGACCTTTACCAGTTCCGCGCCAATCCGGCTGTAACGCAGTAAAAAATAAGCTTCTAACTGGGCTTGCAGTTCGTTTTTTCCGGATTGGCGCGGGAAAAGGACCACCAAACTATCCCCACGACGATTCTCCACCGAGCGAAAGACGGCCTCCGCCACCGCCCGTTGGTATTTGCGCAGTTTGATACCTGAAAGCCGGGCAAAAGAAACCGGGTGTTCCAGGCAGCGTTTTAACGCTCCAACTTCACGCGGACCGAGGCTCATCGTTTCCATTTTCCGCTTCGGGCTGAATATCGGCCAACAGGCTGGAGAGAGCCTCCCGCAGCTGCGCGGCCGGATCACTGCCCGTATCCAGTTTGCGTTCGATCATCATCAAACGTGCCAGGCGTTGGGCAGCCGTGCCCAAGGCACCCACGGCTTTGATCCATTCTTCCAAACCAGCGGCCTCCTCCTGCGTGATGGCAAACAAACCGCTGATCAAAATGCGCATCAAACCGATCTCTTCCTGAAGGCCGCCCGCCCGGGTTAATGCATCCCGTTCGGCGGGGGTGAAACGCCGGGCATAAAACCCGACCAATGGCCGCTGTTGTTTTTTATGTTTGCGTGGTGAAGATTTCTGTTCCATCCTTCTCCTTTCTCTGCCTGTTCGGGCAGGCCCCGTAGTTGGGATAGATCCCCATATCTATCCGGCTATCTTTATTAGGATTTATGTTCTATTTTAGAACGGATTTAAAAGAAAACAACCTGCCCAAATGGGAAGGTTGTCAGACAAGTTCTCTTGTGCTAGTGGGGGTAGACACGGGGGTCTACCCCCACAGCCTCTGCCCCGCCCGTGTCTGCCCTCCGGGATGCCCTATTGGCGATTATTTCCCCTACTTCTCCTGCCACCTCGCTGGATTGTTGCGGATATAAGCTGCGATATTATGATAAGCCTTTTCACTGCGGATGATGTGTTCATAATAATTTCGCTGCCATAATCTTTTATGGAATGGCGGCCAGCCAGCTTCACGCACCCCTTGTATATATTTGTGGGTGGTTAATGATTTAAACGCTCCCATCATATCTCCTAAAGTTCGGGCAGGCCTTGTGCCTGCCCTTTCTCCACCTTCTCTATTTAACTGGGCAGCCACAAGGGCTGCCCCCACCGGGGCTCTAATTTCAACAATGCCATGAAAATGATCCGGCATCACAATAAATTCATGCAAAAATACACATTCAAATCTCCCCGGCAAAACCATCCATTCATTCCTTACCATCTCCCCAGCCGGGGAAAGTACCATCAAACCCTCCCGAATTTGCCCAAACAAATGCAACCGGTACTGGGTATTCATTGTCACAAAATACAATCCCGTCTGGCTGTAATCATATCCCTTCAGCCGGATCGAATGACGATGGTGGACACTGGGATCATATTTCCCCATAAGCTCCTCCAATTATTCTGCAAATTGGTCTATGCATTTTGAATATTTTCTTATTATACAAAAAAACCTTCACGATACATTCAACCACGTGCATCGCACCCAACCCCCACATTCATTCTCTGATACAATACCGTTAACGGGTTCTTATTCGAAATAAAATATTTCCAAGCGATTCCGGAGGTTTGTAAATGCCCTTTACCATCGTTCGTCAGGACATCACAAAAATGAAGGTTGACGTTATCGTCAACGCCGCAAATACCGAACTCCAAATGGGCGGCGGCGTGTGTGGCGCCATTTTCAAAGCGGCAGGTCCCCGTGAACTACAGGCCGCCTGTAACGAACTGGCCCCGATTAAAACCGGCGAAGCTGTCATCACACCAGGATTTGCCCTGCCCGCAAGTTATATCATCCACGCCGCAGGCCCCGTTTACCAACACACAAACCCGGAACAAAGCGAAAAACTCCTCCGTGCCGCCTATTTAAATTCCCTCCACCTTGCTGCAAAAAACGAATGCGAGAGCATTGCCTTCCCCCTCATTTCAAGCGGCATTTACGGTTATCCAAAAGAGGAAGCCCTACAAGTGGCTACCTCAACCATCCAAGACTTTCTTTCCGACCACGATATGACGGTTTACCTGGCCGTATTTGATAAGGCAAGCTTCACCGTCAGCAAAAAACTGCTTGGTGATATCGAAACCTACATCGACGAACACTATGTCGAAAAACACAAACTCAGCCGGCGTACGCTGCTAAACGTAGAGCAAAAAAGCCTCGATGAAGCGGAACTGCTTCCGTACAACCTACCCACGCCCCAAGTCGCGGAAAGCAAACCGACAGCCCGCGCCAGAGATTTAGACGACCTGGTCAGCAACCTCGACGAACCGTTTTCGAGTTTCCTCCTGCGTTTAATCGATACCAAAGGCAAAACGGATGTGGAAGTTTACAAACGGGCCAACCTCGACAGAAAATTATTCTCAAAAATACGAACCGGCAAAGAGTATACTCCCAGCAAGCGCACCGCCATTGCCTTGGCCATCGCACTGGAACTGAACCTCGACGAAACGGACGACCTGTTGCAGCGAGCCGGTTACGCTCTCTCCCCCAGCCAAAAATTTGATGTCATTGTGGAATTTTTTATCATCAATCACAAATACGACATCTTCGAAATTAACGAAGTCCTGTTCCAATACGACCAACCACTGTTGGGCGGGTGATCCCCTAAAAAGTTTGTCGCCCCGCAAGCGACCTTAACCCCAATCAGAAATGATATCCTCCAGATATAAAAAAATTATGGAGGACATTTCTGATGAAAAAAGGACTAACGGAACTCGTATTTATACTCGACAAAAGCGGTTCCATGAGCGGCCTGGAAAAAGACACCATCGGCGGCTACAATACCATGCTGGAAAAACAAAAGGCGATCCAGGGGGAATGCCACATCACAACCGTCTTGTTTGACAACAACTACGAACTGCTGCACGACCGCTTTGACATCCGGGCCGTATCTCCCATCACCGAAAACGAATATCAGGTGGGTGGTTCAACCGCGCTTTTGGATGCCATCGGCCGGACGATCCACAAGATCGGTAGCGCCCAAAAACACACGGCCGAAGATTACCGCGCGGAAAAAGTGATGTTCGTCATCATCACCGACGGGGAAGAAAATTCCAGCCGGGAGTATTCTTTGGCTAAGATCAAAGAGCAGATTGAACGGCAAAAAACAAACTACGGCTGGGAGTTCATCTTCCTGGGGGCCAATATTGACGCCGTCCAAACCGCAGGCCGTTTTGGCATCAGCGCTGACCGCGCGGTGGAATACCTGGCCGACAGCGAAGGGACCAACCTCAACTTCCGCGTGATGAGTGCCGCGGTGGCTGAATTTCGAGAAAAAAGAAAAATCTCAGAGGAACACTTTGAAGAAATCCGCAACGATGTAAAAAAGCGCGGTCCGCATAAATAAAAACCGCCTGAAGGCCTGATTCCCTCCCATTGGTGAAATGCCTGCCATCAAAACCCACAATCACCCCAACGGGAGGTCGGTAATAATCGGTGCGACGCACTTGGGTATTCACAACCAGCCCGCTAACCAAGTCTGATGGAACACAAGACACACGAATACCAAAAAAGTGCGTTGCACCTGTCCGATTCCAAAACAAGCGGGAGCCACAGGGGACTCCCGCTACCCGCTACCACCCTGTCAACTCCGCCGCGATCAACTCAGCCTGCTTCAACACCGTCTCCGTCGCCAATTTCTGCATGTCCGGCGGATACCCAAACTGTCTTAAAGTGCGTTTGACGATCACCTTTAACTTCGCTTTAACGCTTTCCTTTATCGTCCAATCAATTGAAGCATTGGCTTTGACCTTTTCATACAACACCACTGCCAATTCTCGTAATTTATCTTTTTCCATTAATTCTCGAGCACTATCATTATTGGCAATCGCCGTATAAAAAGCATATTCAAAATCGGACATACCCATTGCTTTGGGTTCTTTATCCATTTCTTGAATTTCTTTACCAATCTGGATCAACTCTTCAATCACTTCAGCAGCACTGATAATTTTGCTGTGATATCGTTTGATTGCATTTTCCAGCATCTCCATCAAAGATTGGCTTTGAATTAAGTTCTTTTTGGTGCGCGTCCGAATCTCATCATTTAACAGTTTTTTGAGCACTTCCAAAGCCAAATTTTTGTGCTCCATGTTTTTGACTTCCAGTAAAAACTCTTCCGAAAGGATCGAAATATCCGGTTTTTTAATTCCAGCCGCATCAAACACATCAATCACCTGCTCCGAAACCAGAGCCCGGTCAATGACCTGTTTAATGGCTGTTTCAATTTCACGGTCGCTCCTGCCACCCCCAGTCCCATCAAATTTAACCAATCGTGCTTTTACCGCCTGAAAAAACGCCACTTCGTCTTTAACATCCATCGCTTGCTCGTGCGGTACGGCAATGGAAAACGCCTGCGAAAGTGCGGTTACTTCGTTAATATACCGCTTTCGTCCATCTTCCAAACCGAGAATATGATTCTCTGCTGCCAGAATAAGCGATAATTTTTTACCAATATCTGCATCAAAATAATCTTCATACGGGAAGTCATGATACATCTGTGAAACAACTTCCAGTTTTTCCAGCATAAGCTGCACAGCTTGGGCTTGTGTTTCGGCCGGGTCACCCTTGCCGCCGCCATCCGCATAAAAGGATAGTGCTTTTTTGAGGTCGGAAGCAATCCCCAAATAATCCACGACCAGACCGCCGGTTTTATCTCCATACACCCGGTTTACCCGGGCAATGGCCTGCATCAAATTATGACCGCGCATCGGTTTATCGATGTAAATGGTATGCAGGGAAGGCACATCAAATCCGGTTAGCCACATATCACGCACAATCACCAGTTCCAGTTCATCTTGCGGGTCTTTCATCCGTTCAGCCAGACGGCGGCGCTGTTCTTTGGTGGTGTGGTGTTTCGCCATTGTGGGACCATCCGAAGAAGCCGCCGTCATCACAACTTTAATTTTGCCGCGGTTAAGGTCCTTGTGGTGCCAATCCGGGCGCAAACGAATGATCTCGGCATATAGATCAGCCGCAATCCGACGTGACATGGCAACGATCATCGCTTTGCCGTGGTTGGCAAGCTGGCGTCCTTCAAAATGTTCCACCATATCCCGCGCCACCCGTTTTAATCGGTCTTCACTGCCAATCAGAGCTTCCAGTTGGGTCCATTTGGCCTTTGCCTTTTGGGTCTCGGTTAATTCTTCCTGGTCAAGTTCATCATCCAATTCGGCGATTAACCGTTTCCCTTCCTCGCTGAGGTTGATCTTCGCCAGTCGGCTTTCATAATAAATACGTACTGTCGCGCCATCTTCCACTGCGGCTGCAATGTCATACACATCTACATAATTTCCAAACACAGCGGGCGTGTTCACATCACTATTTTCAATTGGGGTACCGGTAAAACCCAGATATGTAGCACGCGGCAGGGCATCCCGCAGATATTTTGCAAAACCATACACGATTTTTTGACCAATCACCTTACCCGCCTCATCTTTAGCATCAATTGTTTTGGCTTTAAAGCCATATTGGGTACGGTGAGCTTCATCGGCGATCACGATAATATTTTCACGCTCGGAAAGGGTGTCGTAGATATTGCCTTCTTCGGGTTGAAATTTTTGAATGGTGGTGAAAACAATCCCACCAGAAGCCACTGTGAGCAATTCTTTAAGATGGTTGCGGCTTTCAGCTTGGACTGGTTCCTGGCGTAATAATTGGCGTGAAGAAGCAAAGGTATCAAACAACTGGTCATCCAGGTCGTTACGGTCGGTAATTAACACAATGGTCGGGTTATCCATCGCCAACACGATCTTCCCGGCAAAAAAGACCATCGTTAAGGATTTGCCGCTGCCCTGGGTATGCCAGACAACACCGCCTTTTCGATCTCCGGCTGGCTGGGTTTTTACACCAGGCACACCGTAACTTTCCGGGGACTCTTTAATCCCTGAAACTTCATGCTGGGTAACAAACCCGGCCGCTCTCAGGGTCGATTCCACGGCCCGGTTAACAGCGTAATATTGATGATAGGCTGCCATCTTTTTCACGGTATGGATGGTGATCTGGCCGCTAATCGGGTCTTCTTTTTTTGTTTTTTCAAATACTACAAAATGGCGGATCAAATCCAACAGGGTGGTTGGATTAAGCAAACCTTTGATCAGTGTTTCCAGCTGACCAATCAGGGGGGAAGCTTCCACCTGACCATCTGCTGTTTTCCAGGCCATAAACCGGCTGAAATCCGCCGAAAGTGACCCGGCCCGCGCTTCCAATCCATCCGAAATAACCAGCAGACCGTTATAGGTAAACAGACTTGGGGTTTCTTGTTTGTAGGTTTGTAACTGCTGAAAAGCGGAAAATACGCTGGCATTTTCATCAGCGGCGTTTTTTAGTTCCAACACCACCAACGGTAAACCATTCACAAACAGGATCACATCCGGCCGTTTGTTAACATTGTTTTCAATGATGGTGAATTGATTCACCACCAAAAAATCGTTATTTTCAGGGTGTTTAAAATCCACCAGCCACACCAGGTCACCGCGCGGCTGCCCGTTTTTTTGATAGGTTACTGGAACCCCTTCTGTCAACAAACGGTGAAAAGCCTCATCGTTGGCTATTAAGTCCGGTGAATTCAGACGCTGTATTTGTTTGATGGCGCTCTCGCGGATATCCGCAGGAATATTAGGATTGAGCCGCCCCACAGCTTCCCGCAGCCGCGATACCAACAATACATCCTCGTAACTTTCGCGCTCCGGGACTTCGCCATCTACTGCCAGGATTGGACCGGGAATATAATCAAAACCCTGCCGAGTTAACAGTTCGATTGTAAAATTCTCAATTTGGTTTTCGGTGATTTTTATCATTGGGTTATGATTTCCTCCCATAAAAACGTGAGTTCTGTTTCCATAGATACGATTATAAAAAAAACTTAATTATCCGTCACTGACTACATTTTCCATATAAAGTTTGTACTCCATCGTATAAACTTTTTGATCCACATAATAAAGAATTTCACTCGCTGTATATGAATAGTCTCCCATAGTAAAATCACCATAAAGCTCGTCAAGAAACAGATTAAAATCTTCATTTTCAGTATACACAATTTGGATTTCTTCTGATTCAGCCTTTAATCGCGGGTTTTCATCTTCAAAAGCTCTAATTAAAAATGAAGCAACAATCACCGTCGTATCAATCAAGAATTGTTTGGTTAATTCGTCAAACTTGTTGTTTCTATTTTCTAATTCTTCCAAACTCCTACCGTGCGAGGTGGTTCCTGATTCATTTCTCAGTTCGCCTATACTTTGTCCAATTGTTGCTAAAGCACCTGAAATTTGTCTGACTTTATCTTCATTGGAGTACCCGATTGCAGAAAATGCTTTTCTAATTACATTATTAATACTAGAAGTTGTTTCGATCTCAACACATTTAATAGAACATATTTCTTTTCCGATCGTTTCTAAAAGTGCTTTTGCGTTTTCAACAGCGAAACTAAAATCGGTTTCTTTGCCCAACTCAATACGTTCAATATATGTAATTAATTGTCCCCACCGGCCGTACTGCTGGATTAAATTTTTTAATCGATCCATTTTTAAAATCCCCTATTAATCATATTGAACTCGCGCCTCCCCGGACATCAATTTTGGAAGTAAGGTATCCCGCAAGTTTTCAAGTGTGCGGATTTGTACTTGGTTTTTTTTAATTTTTTCAAATATAACTTCCGTCTGCTCTCGAAAATTTTTCATGGTAATTGTGTCAGGGATAGTAATTTTTAAATCTTTAATCATTGTGGAATTGATGGATGTAACGATGGATGAAGTACTTCCTAATAGTTCATATTTGAATAACTTTAAATAAAAATAAAGATATTCCTTTGTAAAGGGGGTGTTTTTCTTGAATTTAAAGTGAGCTATTGCTTCATTAGTCAACATATTTTCAGTTGTGATTCCCACTCGCCCAACAGTCATTTTGAAACTCAACAATACAGTATCCTTAGGTATAATCGGGATATTAAAAGTATTAACAGCCTCTTTTGTCAAAAATTCCGCTGTATCAAAAACAAAAACACCTGAAAGGCCTAAATCTTTTATCGAAATCCATTTAACATCTTTATTATTCACCGAAAACCATTGAGATTGTTTTCGTGGAGGTGTTCTGCCTATAGCTATATTTGTAACTTCTGATAAAGGCTTCTCCTCCCAATCATCCTGGGCTTCTTCGATGAACCACTGCCGGAAGAGAGTCTCGGCCAGGGCTTCCAGGGTCTGATTTTGGCGTTGTAACAGGTCGATCTTGTCATCAAGGCTGGAAAGCACCTCCGCAATCGCTTTTTGTTCAGGGAGGGGAGGAAGATGTAAATCAACAGCTTTCAAAGATGATAAGGGACTACTTATTGATGGGACTCCCACTTGTGATTCGTTTTTTAATAATTCATATTGACCAAGAGAGGATTTAAAAAAGTAAAAGAGAAAATCTTTACTTAGTTTTTGTTCGTCAACGGTAACTTTCATTCCAGATTGAGATATAACATATCGAGAAAATTTCCCTTCTGGGATTAATGCAACTTGACCAATAGTGCCTCGATGAGTGAACACTAAATCTCCTGGAAAACAATTACTATTTTTTAATTCATTTGCTTTTTCTTCACTTAAATACACAAAATCGCCGCTAACATATTTTGGAAAATTGAAGTTTTTTCCACGAATTACAGGCACTCCTGAATTGATGAAATTTTCTGCTTTAATATTTGAGCCGAATGGCCCCATAGCAAAACTTAGAGCCATATCTTCTAGTTTACATTCCTTCCACTCACTCATTTAATACCCCCTGCATTGGGCAACCCCGCTGTTCGGGCAGGCCCCCGTGCCTGCCCTGCCCCGTGCCTGCCCCCGTACAATTTGGGCAACCACAGGGGGCTGCCCCCACAATAGCCCTACTCATACTGCACCTTCCCTAAATTTTCCAAAATACGGGCTTTTAATTCAGCTTCTTCTGCTAGCTGCCCTTCTAATTCTGCCCTAAGCTGGGTGAAACGCTCATTAAAATCAAAATCATCTTCCTCATCCGGCAAACCCACATACCGCCCGGGGGTGAGCACATAATCCAATTCGCGTACCCGTGCCAGTGGTGCTGAAAAACAAAAGCCCTTCACATCTTCATAATCTCCATCCGGGTTGCGCCAGTTGTGATAGGTGCTGGCAATTTGCTGAATATCCTCCTCGGAAAACTCTCGGGTGCGGCGGTTAATCAGGTGTCCCAAGTTGCGGGCATCAATAAACAAAATTTCATCCACCCGGTTACGGAATTTTCCGTTGGCTTTGTTGCGGCTTAAGAACCACAAACTGGCTGGAATTTGGGTATTTAGAAAAAGTTTGGCGGGTAAATTCACCACACAGTCCACCAGTCTTGCTTCAATTAACGCCTGGCGGATATCCCCTTCACCGGAGGACTTGGAGGTTAATGCCCCTTTCGCCAGCACAAAACCGGCCTGCCCGCTCGGGCTGAGGTGATAAAGGAAGTGTTGAATCCAGGCATAGTTGGCGTTGCCGTTGGGCGGCTGCCCGAACTTCCAGCGCCCGTCACCGCGCAGCAGTTCCCCACTCCAATCGCTGTCATTAAAAGGTGGATTGGCAATCACAAAGTCAGCTTTTAAGTCCTTGTGAGCATCGTTCAAAAAAGAACCTTCATTATTCCATTTGACCTGTGAGCTGTCAATCCCGCGGATGGCGAGGTTCATCTTTGCCAGACGCCATGTGGTCTGGTTGCTTTCCTGCCCGTAAATCGAAATATCATTCAAACGGCCCTGGTGCTCGGCCACAAATTTTTCAGACTGCACAAACATGCCACCCGAACCGCAGCAGGGGTCAAATACCCGGCCCTGGCTCGGTTCCAGCATCTCCACCAATAGTTCCACCACACTGCGTGGGGTGTAGAATTGACCGCCTTTTTTTCCTTCTGCCAGGGCAAATTCCCCCAGGAAGTATTCAAAAACATGCCCAAGCACATCGGCGCTTCGTTGTTTAGCCTCCCCCATGGCGATATTACCGATCATATCAATTAAACCACCAAGGCTCGCCGGGTCCAGGTTGCCGCGCGCGTATACTTTTGGTAATACGTCCCGCAGGGAGGGATTTTCTTTTTCAATCAAATCCATGGCATCATCCACGGTTTTTCCGATCGTTGGCTTTTTCGCTTCTGCCAACAGGTAAGACCAACGCGCTTTTTCGGGCACAAAAAACACGTTTTCAGCCTTGTATTCATCCCGGTCCTCGGGGTCAGCACCGGCATATTCATCGCTGCCGCTGTTCAGTTTGGCATACAGTTCTTCAAAAGCATCGGAAATATACCGTAAAAAAATCAAACCCAAAACCACATGTTTGTATTCCGCCGCATCAATATTCTTCCGTAATTTATCGGCGGATTTCCAAAGTTGTTTTTCCAGTGGTTCATCGGTGTTATTGTTGTTTTTTGCCATGTTTTCTCCTGTTATGGATACGAGTAATGATTCCACCCTGCATATTGAGTGCTGTACATATTATATAGGAAAAATCGGTGCGACGCACTTGGGTATTCACAACTAGCCCGCTAGCCAAGTCTGATAGGGCACAAGACACACGAATACCAAACAAGTGCGTTGCACCTTTTTAATTGGTATCCAGATTCAGGTGCAACGCACGCTCTTCTTACATCGTTACCTGTGCAAACAAGGCTATTTCAATCCGCATAATCTGGGCAAACCACGTGCATCGCACCGGGTTAACCAAATCCAATGCCGAGATACACCAATTGACAAAAGCAAACAAAACCTTATAATGACAACATGACTCATAAAATCACAAGAGATCGGGTAAATCCCGAAAAAATGGATACCACACCCAAAAGGCGGCCTTCCTGGATTGTGGTAGATCAGCCCACCGGTGAAACGGTTACCTGGCTGAAGGGGCTGATGCGCCGCAAGGAATTACACACGGTATGTGAGGAAGCACACTGCCCAAATATGGGCGAGTGTTGGGGCAGCGGCACCGCCACCTTTTTGGTTTTGGGTGACGTCTGTACCCGTTCCTGCCGTTTCTGTGATGTAAAACGCGGTAAACCGAATGAGGTGGATTGGGAAGAACCGGAACGGGTTGCTCGCGCAGTCCAGGCAATGGACCTGAAACACGCCGTCATCACCAGCGTCAACCGTGATGACCGCAAAGACGGCGGCGCCCCCATCTTCGCCGAGATCATCCGCAAAATTCGCGAATACCAGCCCGGTTGTTCGGTGGAAGTGCTCATCCCCGATTTTAAAGGCAGCCTGGAAGCCCTACAGATTGTGATGGATGCCCGTCCCGAAATTCTGAACCACAATGTGGAAACCGTGCCGCGTTTGTTTAAACTGATTCAACCGCAAGACCGGTACGAGTGGTCGCAGTTTATCCTCGAAAATGCAAAAAAACTGGATGGAGAGGTGTTAACCAAATCCGGCATCATGCTCGGACTGGGTGAAACCATCGATGAAGTAAAAGCCGTCATGGCCGATCTGCGCAGTTGGGGTGTTGATATCCTGACCATCGGGCAGTATTTACAGCCCAGCCGAAAACATATCGCCATTGACCGTTATTACACCCTGGAAGAATTTGCGGAATTAAAAGCCTATGGGCTTGAGCTCGGTTTTCGCTGGGTGGAAAGTGCTCCACTGGTGCGCTCTTCTTACCATGCGGTGGATCAGGTACGGGCTTTGAGTGCCATGCACCAGGCAGCCAACCCAACCCAAGATTAGGCGTTTTAGTACAAAAAAGGAGCGGCGGTATGCAGACTGGTTCAGCAGCCCGGAAAGTACCCGGCGGCAAATTATTACGAATCGATGTGACCTACACAGACAAGATTCAAACCGTGAAACTGACTGGTGACTTTTTTTTGCACCCGGAAGAAACACTGGAAGAAATCACTTTCGCCCTGACGGGTTTAACCCTGCCGCTGGACGAAGCCGCCGCTTTACAAAAGGTAAAAACCGTCCTTATCAACCAGGAAGCTCAATTAATTGGCGCAACAGCGGAAGACATCATCCTCACCCTGCAGGAGGCTCTATCATGAAATTCCGCATGATTCCTTTCCGTTATTTTGATGCCTTTATGAACATGGCTTTGGATGAAGCCATTATGGAAGCGGTGCGAAATGGTGAAAGTTTACCTACCATTCGTTTTTACGGTTGGGCCCCTTCCGCGGTTTCGATTGGTTTTTTTCAGGGCATCCGGAATGAAGTGAACCTGGATGTGACCCGCCAGGCCGGGGTGGATGTGATTCGCCGCCAGACGGGGGGCGGGGCCGTTTATCATGACCAGTTTGGGGAAGTCACTTATTCCATCATCGGTCCGGTTGAAAAGTTTTCGGTCAATATCATAAAGTCGTATGAAGATATTTGCGAATCGATCGTTATTGCATTACACCAACTTGGTTTGAATGCCCATTTTGAACCCGTTAACGATATTTTATTAAACGAACAAAAAATATCCGGCAACGCCCAAACCCGTCGCCAGGGCATTTTGCTGCAGCACGGTACGATTTTATACAGTGTCGAAGTGGAGAAGATGTTCTCTTACTTAAATGTAAGCGAACAAAAAATCTCCGATAAGTTAATTAAGAGTGTTAAAAAACGGGTTACCAGCATCTCCGACCAATTAGATATTCCCATGGAGGAATTGCAGTTGGCACTGGAGAAGGGTTTCAGCGTGGGACGAGAGATTGAGATGGGGGACTATACGGAAAAGGAATTAACCCGCGCGGCCCAGTTGGCCGAGGAGAAATACAAATCGGAAGCCTGGAATTTTCGTTTATAGCAGGTGCACGACCCCTAAAACCGAGATTTTTGTTAAAAAGCGCTGCGTTAAGCCAATTCATTTAGAAAAATGCGACCTGCTAAAGCAAGAATCATCTCGGTTTTTGCTCTTAACTTCCGGTGCGGAAAGAGCAGACCTCGAGATGATACTTACCAAGGTTTTATCTTTTAAAAAATAATAACATTGCAAACAGTCCTCCGCACCAGCCAAAATCTCGAGGTCGGGTTGACGCCCAAAACCGAGATTTTTGTTAAAAAGCACTGCGTTAAGCCAATTCAAATTAGTTTGGAAAAAGGTGACCTGCTAAAGCAAGAATCATCTCGGTTTTTGCTCTTAACTTCCGTTACGAAAAAAGCAGACATTAAAATCGATTCTACAAAAAAACATCCGCTTTTTTCAGAATCTTGTGGCTGGATTGCTGGTTTATCCAGCTATTTTCCAAGCGTGGGCTGGATGGATTCTCTGTTTCCGTTACCCTTAAACAAAGCAATCAACACACCGCTGATGATGAGGGCGGCAGTCAGGTAAAAAGCGGGCGGCGGTACCTCTTTGAAAAAAAGAAAACCCATAATCGAGGCAAAGATGATCTGACCCAGGTTGGCCACACTCACCACCTGCCCCCGGAAATATTTCATTGAGAAGTTGAGGGTGGTATGCCCACCAATGGTCGGGATGAGTGCCAGACCCAGGATGAGCAGCATGTTGTGCAAAGAATAAGATTTGATGGGATTAATAAAAGGTAGTGCAACACCCAGGCAAATCAGACCGGCAATCAGATACAGCGGCACCATATATAACCAGATGGGCAGCCGGCCGCCGTTTTTGCGCCCCAATGCCAGATAAGCCGCCAGGCACAACATAGAGAAAAAACAAATCAGATCCCCACGGTTGTTGGCGAGAGAAAGATCCGGCTTGCTGAAAGCTAAAACCACCAGACCCGAGATAGCCAGCATGGTACCAAGCACCTCTTTTCGGTTCACGCGCTCGCGAAAAAAAAGCCACAAAAAGAAGGGCATCACCACCGGTGTCATATTCACAATCAGGCTGGCATTGGAAACCTGGGTCAGCGGTACACCTATCGTCCAGGTGATAAAATGTGCTGCCAGGAAAATACCCGGTAAGGCAGACCAGGCCAATTGCTCTTTTCCATAATGTAAATCGGTGTTCTGTTTTTGTAAAAAAAACATGGGGGATAAAAACAAGGTTGCTAACAACAGCCGGTAGGCTGCGATCAAAAGCGGTGATTCATCACTGGCTTTGATCATAATGACGGCGGTGGCGCCACAAAAGACACCAAAAAATAGTAGGGCGATTCTGGCTGGGGTTCGATTCATTGCCTGATTATATCAAAGAGGTGGGAATGCAAAAACCAATCCAGCCGGACAAATCAAACAAGTTGTTAATCGAACACATTTCCACCACTTTAACTTACATAACGGGAGTGTATTAGCCGGAAAATTCCCTCAAAATAGTACTTGACACAGAACAATTGTTCGTGTATATTATAGATAGCACAAATATTCGATATGTAAGGAGTTTGTATCATGGCGAGAAAACGAGAAGGATTAAGCGAAAGGCATCGTAAGATCATGGAATATCTGGCCGTCTTTATTGATGACGCCGGTTATTCTCCTTCTATCCGTGAAATTGGCGATGCAATTAATGTCAAATCGACTTCCCTGGTAGATTATTACTTGAATCAATTGGAAGAAAAAGAGTATATTTCCCGGGAAGGACGCATCTCTCGTAGCATTCGCATCTTAAAACCAATTGAATCCTCCAACAAAAAATTACAGGAAAAATTAAAAGCAACCGCCCGAACCGTCAGCGCAGCCATTGACAACCTGGTCACAATCCCGCTCAGTGGTCGTATTGTCGCCAGCGCCCCCATCCCCGTACCATCCTCTGATTTTGGTTATTTTGATCCTGAAAGTGGCGTGGAAATCGCCCGCAGTTTATTACCCGCCCGGGAAAAAATAAATGAATTATTTGCCCTGGAAGTTCAAGGTGATTCAATGATTGATGCGATGGTAAACGATGGTGATATCATCATTATGCGTCCCGCGCAGCAAGCCAATAATGGCGAGATGGTTGCCGTCTGGTTAAGTGATAAAGACGAAACCACCCTCAAATATTTTTATAAAGAAAAAGACCGCATTCGTTTGCAGCCTGCCAACCCAACCATGTCCCCCATTTTTTTGGAAAACTCCCAAGAATTGCGCATTATGGGCAAGGTTGTGATGGTCATCCGGCAGTACAAAAACGAGCTCCATTAATTCTCCCCTTCTTACATATCTCCACAATGAAAAAAACGGCAGGAAATCCTGCCGTTTTTTTGTTGTTTTTCCGTAGAAAGAATTAGGCGATGACGACTTCGGCGCCAGCTTCTTGCAATTTTTTCTTGGCGTCTTCTGCGGTTTCTTTTGCGACACCGGTCAAAATCTTGGAATCGGCAGCTTCGGCCATGTTTTTGGCATCCACTAAACCAAGGCTGGTTAATTGGCGGATAACTTTAATGGTTTCAATCTTCTTGGGGCCAGCGTTTTTGAGGATAACATCAAATTCGCTTTGTTCTTCGGCAGCTTCTTCAACTGCGGCGGGGCCAGCAGCGGCAACAGCGGCAACGGGTGCAGCAGCGGAGACGCCCCATTTTTCTTCTAAAGTCTTAACCAATTCGGCAGCTTCCAAAACGGTAAGCTCGCTCAACATTTCAACTAATTTTTCCATATCAGCCATTTCAAATCACTCCTTAAGTGTTTTTTATTATGTATTACCGGTACAAAACCGGTGATTTTTTTGAATACTACTATCCGACAGCTTCTGCTTTTTCGGAATAAGCTTTAACAACAGCAGCCAAACCACGGGCAGGTTCCACGAGTGTGCGAACCAGTTTATTGGCGGGTGCCATAATAGTGCCCAAAATGGTGGCACGCATCACCGGCAATGGTGGTAATTCGGCTAATGCAGAAATATCTGCTTCACTCAATAATTGAGATCCTAAATAACCAGCTTTAATCTTAAAAACTTCAGATTTTTTGGTGGATTCTTTAAGAACTTTTGCCAGCGCGGGGGGATCACTAAAAGCGAAACCAGCTAATGTTTTGCCTTCTAATGCTTGTGTGTTATCAATACCTTTATTTTGGAAAGCTTTTTCCATTAAAGTATTTTTGACAACATGTGCTTCGCTGCCTGCATCACGAACTTTTTGACGCAGTTCATCAATCTCTTTCATACTCATATTTTCATAAGTAAGTAAGAAAATTGCTTGTGAATTGTCGATCCACTGCTCATACTGAGCCATCATTTGCGTTTTTTGTTTCTTGGTGAAAGCCAACGACAGTCACCTCCTTCCTTCTTAGGATAAAACAACAAAAAAAGTCTTTACCGTAGTTCAGGTAAAGACTTTTGGTTTCGATCCAAACGCAGTAAATTTAATATTTACTGTTAGTCTTCACCTCGGCTGGAATATTTAAGCCCATGCGGGCTCCGGCTTTCTTCGGTGCGTCTTTCAGCGGGTAATCATTTACCCAACCAGGCATGAATTATACCCGGGACTTGCAAATTAATCAACGAACAAACTTACTCGGTTACCTTCATGGATTGGGCAGCAGCGGAATCAACTTTGATACCAGGGCCCATTGTTGTTGCAACCGTGATCTTGCGGATAAATGAACCTTTGGCAGCAGCGGGGCGAGATTTACGAATCGCATCCATTAACGCGGCCATATTTTCATATAATTTATCCAATTCAAAAGATACTTTTCCAATCGGAACGTGAATATTCGCGGTTTTATCCAAACGATATTCAACACGACCGGCTTTTGCTTCATTAATGGTGCGTGGTAAATCTTCTGCTTGCACAACGGTTCCGGCTTTCGGGTTTGGCATCAAACCACGAGGACCTAACACGCGCCCTAAACGACCGGCTTTACCCATCATATCGGGGGTTGAAATCGCTACATCAAAATCGGTGAAACCAGCTTGAATTTTCGCGATCCATTCATCATCATCTGCAACAATATCAGCACCAGCTTCACGCGCCAATTGAGCACCTTCACCCTGTGCGAAAACCAACACACGCACGGTTTTACCCAAACCATTGGGCAGCACGACCACATCACGAATTTGTTGGTCAGCCTGGCGAGGATCTAAGCCTGTACGCAGGTGAACTTCCACGCTACCATCAAATTTTGTAAAAGCAAGTTCTTTTGCTAATGCAAGTGCTTCGCGGGGTTCGTAATATTTTTCTTGATCAACTTTTTCATAAGCCGCTTTATATTGTTTACCAGTTTTTGCCATTATTACTCCTTTGTGGTGCAAACGGGCAGTTTTGATGCCCTCCCACGAATGATTAGTCTACAACAGTAATGCCCATATTCCGGGCTGTACCTTCAACCTGACGGATGGCGTCTTCAAGTTCCACCGCATTCATATCTTTTTTCTTAATTTCAGCAATTTCACGCACCTGGTCCCGGGTTACCTTGCCAACTTTTTCACGATTGGGTACACCAGAGCCTTTTTCCACACCAGCTGCTTTTCTTAAAAGCACAGCGGTTGGGGGCGATTTTAAGATAAAGGTGAATGAACCATCAGTGTAAACTGTGATTTCCGCAGGAATAACCTCACCCATTTTTTGTTGGGTTCTGGCATTATATTCCTTACAGAAAGCCATAATGTTAATTCCGTGCGCTGCGAGCGCCGGACCGACGGGGGGAGCCGGATTGGCTTTACCTGCATTTAATTGCAATTTGACGACAGCTTTAAATTTCTTTGCCACAATATCTCCTTCGTGGTTCTAACGGATGTCTCCATCCTCCCACAATTTTTTGACGTTCGAAAACGCCGGTATTACGATTTTTCAACCTGTAGAAAATCTAATTCCACAGGGGTTTCACGACCAAAGAAATTAACCATGACCCGCACTTTGGTGCGTTCCATATCAATTTCAGATACCGTACCACGGAAGTCGTTGAATGGGCCATCCACAATACGAACCCGTTCGCCAACTTTGTAAGTAACTTTAACCCGGGGTGCATCTGCTTCCATCCGGCGCAGAATTTGTGAAACTTCTTCGGTTCGTAAGGGGGTTGGTTCGTTACCCATACCCACAAAACCGGTTACACCAGGGGTGTTTCGCACAACATACCATGATTCTTCCGACATAATCATATTCACCAGAACATAACCCGGGAATACGTGTCGTTCCACAGTACGACGTTTGCCATCTTTAACTTCAATCTCTTCTTGTGTGGGGATAACAACGTCAAAAATCATGCTCTTCATACCCATGGTATCAATACGCTGTTCCAAATTATGACGTACTTTTTTCTCATAACCCGAATAACAGTGAATTACATACCAATGAGGTTCTCCATCACGCAAATCGGAATGGTGCGCTTCATCTTCCAGGTCAATATCCACAGCGTCAAATTCACCGTCAGTTTCTTCCACTTCCGGGTTTTCGCTTTTCATATTTTCCTGTTCGTCTTCAGGCATCATTTCTTCGTTTTGTAAATCTTCCATTGGTTATCCTCACCACACTAGTTGGTTAAAACTAAACGATTAACGCAACAACTTTTGAGAAAACAAAATCAAGTAAACCCAATACAAAGGCCATGGCCAACACGACCATGATCACAACCTTGGTTAAACGCCAGGCTTCCTGAGAAGTCGGCCAACTGACTTTACGCAGTTCTCCAATAGTAGAACGCCAATAACGCGTAATTGCATTTGCTTTCTTTTTTTTATCGGTGCGTTTTACACGATCAATTTTTTTTGATTTTGTCTCGTTTGCTGCCACTTTTTTCTCCTTGTTTACACCCAAAACGCCGTCTCAGCGGACGGCGTGCTTAGGTTTTCAGGCAGGCGAGGCAGGAGTTGAACCCGCAACCCCCGGTTTTGGAGACCGGTGCTCTGCCAATTGAGCTACTCGCCTGAGTCGACCGCTGATTGCGCTCTAAACTCCGTCACAACCTTGCAACCAACCGTCGGTAAAACTATTTTGTCTCGCGGTGCGCTGTATGTGCACGGCAGCGAGGACAGTATTTTTTGAGTTCCATACGACCTGGGTCATTGCGGCGATTTTTTTCGGAAGTATAGTTACGTTCCTTACAAACACCACAAGCCAGGGTAATCACTGGACGGACATCTTTTTTCGAAGCCATAAGTTTTTAAATCGGCGCAGTCGTCATTTGAAATCGGACTGCGCCATCTCCTTCTATTACAAATTATTCAATGATTCTAGTAATCACGCCAGCGCCTACGGTCAGGCCACCTTCGCGAATAGCGAAGCTTTGACCTTGTTCCAGCGCAACTGGTACGATTAATTCT
>PABH01000023.1 GCA_002702705.1 Anaerolineaceae bacterium | reverse complement strand
TGGGCTATTTATCTCCTGTTGTGTTCGAGGAGAATTTTTATCAATCTCTTAACTCTGTGTCCGTTTTGTCGGGGTAATCTCACTTATGTAAACTGTGGGTAAAACATGATTAATTACTTTCTTCTCCGTTTCTCTGTACTTCTGTGTGCTTCTGATTACAGGTAAGGTATTTAAATTTCACACAGAGTTACAGAAGTACAGAGAAATAATTAAAAAAGAAATGTTCTTCTATAATCAAATGTAAGCTTATGTAAACTGTGGGTAAAACATGATTAATTACTTTCCTCTCCGTATCTCTGTACTTCTGTGTGCTTTATAATTAGAGGAATGGAAAGGATGGAAAAACGTATGCTCATTCATTCGGCATCACAATTACTTACCCTTGCAGGTGGCCCGCAAAGAGGAAGCCAGCTCGGAAATCTGGGTATTATCGAAAATGGTGCAGTTTTAATACAAGAGGGAAAAATCATCCAGACCGGCATAACCTCTGAAATGTTGGCGAAATATCCCGATGAACCGCGTTTTGATGCCAGGCAGCGGGTGGTTTTGCCAGGGTTTGTTGATCCGCATACACATCTCATCTTTATCGGCAACCGCGCCTTTGAGTTTGAGATGCGCCTTGAAGGAAAGTCTTATATGGAAATTATGGCTGCCGGTGGTGGAATCGCCAATACCGTCCGGGCTACACGGAATGCTTCTATCGAGGAATTAAAAAAAGAAGCCAGGCCCCGCATGGTTAACATGTTGGCGCACGGCACTACGACCGCGGAAGCCAAAACAGGGTACGGTCTGGAAGCTGAAAGTGAATTGAGACAATTACAAGCCATTTTGGAATTGAATCAAGAAGGTGTATTGGACCTGGTTCCAACCTATTTAGGAGCACATGCGATTGCGCCGGAATATAAGGACGATCCAGAAACTTTTACACAAATCGTCGTGAATCAATTTTTACCCGGCCTGGAACATTGGTGGCATATCAATAACAAAAACCAGGCCAAACCGTTTGTGGATATATTCTGCGAAACAGGTGCTTTTTCCCTGGCACAATCACGACTGGTTTTACAAACCGCAAAGGATTTGGGGTTCCCCTTAAAAATTCATGCCGACGAGTTTGACAATCTGGGCGGCGCCAGCCTGGCGGTGGAATTGGGAGCGGTCTCTGCCGACCATCTGGTGAAGACCTCTCAGGCGGATATTAACGCATTAGGACAATCAAACACCGTGGCAGTTGCACTCCCGCCGACCCCGTTTGGCTTAGGACATCACGAATATACCCCTGCCAAAGAAATTATTAAAGCCAATGGAATATTGGCGATTGCTTCCGATCTCAACCCGGGGCCAGCCTGGTGTGAAAATATGCAGTTTGTGATTGCCCTTTCCTGCCGTTACTTAAATATTACCGTAGCACAGGCCATCGCAGCAGCAACCATTAACGCCGCCGCCGCCGTGGGTCGGGCAGATCAGATCGGCTCACTAGAATATGGAAAACAAGCGGATGTAATCATATTATCCACGGATGATTACCGCAATTTGGGATATAAATTTGGCGGCAATCAGGTAACTGCCGTATTCAAACGCGGAAATTTGGTGGTACAAAATAACGGTAATTAGGAGATCCAATGATCAATTTAGAAAATGCACGTGCCTGGTACCCGGAAAAAGATCCCGTCCATGGTTTTGACCATATCGAACGGGTATACCGCATGGCCGATCGCCTGGCCAGAGCGGAAGGAGCCGATCTGTCGATTGTGCACGCTGCAGCTTTGCTGCATGATTCACAGGGCAGTGACCCCAACAGTGGGGAACGACTCAGCCATCACCTGGCTTCCGCTTTGTTCGCGGAAACCGTTTTAAAAGAAGAAGGGTGGAATCAAACCGACATTGAAGCAGTCCAGCACTGCATCCGGGCACACCGCTTCCGCGGTGATAATGAAGGCCCGCAAACCATCGAAGCCAAGGTATTATTTGATGCGGATAAGCTGGATGTGTTGGGTGCTATTGGGGTCGCCCGTACCATAGGGTACGCCGTTCAGGCTGGTCAGCCAATCTACAGCCAACCCTCCCCTCAATTTAAGGAAACCGGGCAAAAAGAAAAAAATGAACCGCATAGTTCCTACCATGAATTTTTATTTAAGCTTCGTAAAGTAAAAGAGCGTTTATTTACCGATACCGCCAAAAAAATAGCGGAACAACGACATGCTTTTCTTTCCGCATATTACGACCAATTAATTGGTGAAATTCAGGCTGAACGATAACTGGCGAACACATACAACTTTATAGATTCTTTACAATTTTGATTAAATTTTTGTAAAAAAGTTTTGAAGTGTTACAATTAACGCATGAGTGTTCCTTATGGTCCAATTTTAATTGTAGAAGACAATAATCATGTTCGTGAATTATTGGAAGTGACCCTGCGTTTTAAGGGATATCCGGTTCTGGCTGCTAAAAATGGGGAAGAGGCCGTTGAGCTGATTAAGCGGGAACGTCCGGCATTGATTATTACGGATATTTTGATGCCAAAAATGGATGGGTATACCCTGGTTCATTACCTTAGAAAAGATGCCACAACCCGCCAAATTCCGGTGATATTTATCTCCGCCACCTATGTCACACAAGATGACAAAATGTTTGCCCTCAGTTTGGGTGCATTACGTTTTATAGAAAAACCAATTGACACGGAAAATTTATTACTCACCATCGCTGAAATTCTTACCGGCGATACACCCAGTAAAGGTGATTTGTTAAACGACCTCGATTTTTTTGAAGGCTACCGCAAACGGCTCGAGGAAAAATTGCAGCATAAAGTTCGTCAAATTCATCGAACCGAACGATTATTACAAACCTTACCCGATGATCAAAAACCAGCCTTTGAAACCCTTTTAGAACAAGCCAAACGAGATCAGGATGAAATTCAAACTGAGTTGGATGAGTTATTAAATCGCTTGGATGACGTAAATCAGACTTAACGTCTGTTAAAATAAATTTACTATAGGAACACACAAAAACTTATGCAACCACAATTAGAAGATGTTGTTGTCTGGGCAAAAACGGCCGGACAAATCTTAAAAGACGGCTTTGGAAAAAAACATCAAATCCAATATAAAAGTGCCATCGACCTGGTAACAGAGATGGATAAAAAATCGGAAGAGTATCTGATTACACAAATTCGCGGCAAATTTCCAAACCATACCATTATTGGTGAAGAATCCGGAAAATCAAAAGGCAGTGATCAGGATGGGGTCTGGTTAATCGATCCGCTGGACGGAACCAGTAATTATGCACATGGGGTCCCGATTTTTTCTGTTTCCATGGCCTATCAATATCAGGGTGAAATTCAACTTGGCGTCGTATATGACCCTATGCTGGATGAATGTTATACAGCAGTAAAAGGTCAGGGTGCTTATTTAAACCAAGAAAAAATTGATGTTTCCAAAACTACCGAAATGGTAAATGCCATGTTGGTAACCGGATTTCCCTACAATGTTCACCACACCCAAGACGATAATCTGGATTATTTTGCCAATTTTATTAAAAACGCCCAAGCCGTCCGACGTTTAGGTTCTGCGGCATTGGATCTTTGTTATGTTGCGGCCGGCAGGTTGGATGGTTATTGGGAAATTCAATTACAAGCCTGGGATGCGGCAGCCGGAATCCTGATTTTGGCAGAAGCAGGCGGAGTCGTAACGACACTAGATGGAAGTCCCTTTACATTGACCCCACCTTATGCAATGGTCGCAGCCAATCCAGTCATCCATGCCAAAATGCTGGAAATTGTGCACCAAACCAAAAATGGAAAAAGTTAGCGTGTTTTTTCAAAATAAGCGATAATGGTTTGAACCACATTCTCTTTTGAGGTGTTAATGATTTCAACCGTTGAGTTTGTCATTCCGGTGTTTAACGAAGTTGATTCGATTGAAACCTTTCATAATCAGTTATTAGAAACATTAGAGCCACTGCCCCATTCTTTCCGGTTTACCTATGTAGACGATGGTTCAAAAGACGATACTTTGATTCGGTTAACCCACTTAGTAAACCAAGATGAAAGAGTTCGTGTTATTGAACTAAGCCGAAATTTCGGACACCAATCCGCTTTAAGCGCTGGTTTGGATCAGGCGGATGCAGATGTGGTTATTACCTTAGATGGTGATGGAGAACACCCACCCGGTTTAATACCGGAAATGCTAAGTTTGGCGGACAAAGGATATGATATTGTCATCGCCCAAAGAACCCAATCGCAAAAAGCATCCCTTTTTAAACGAGTTACATCCGATGCGTTTTACTGGATGATCAACCAGATTGGGAATACGCAAATTCTCCCAGGTGCAGCTGATTTTCGTTTAATGACCCGTCCTGCGCTGAATGCCTTAAAACAGTTCCGTGAATACCATCGTTTTTTGCGAGGCATGGTAGCCTGGATGGGGTATCGTTCCGTCATTTTACCCTATGTACCTTCAAAACGATTGGGGGGAAGTTCGAAATATTCTTTAAAAAAAATGATTAAACTTGCATTAAATGCTGTTTTTTCGTTTTCATTAATGCCACTCTACCTCAGCATTTCTCTGGGTGGTTTGTTTTTATTGGGGGCCATCATAGAAGCAGTGTATGTGCTCAGCTTTTGGGCTACCGGGCAGCAATCTACTTTAGCTCCTGGATGGAGTTCTTTAATGTTCATTTTGCTTATTACCGGCGGTATGATTTTAATTACCCTTGGTTTTATTGGAATTTATATTGGATACATTTTCCAGGAAGTGAAAGGAAGACCTATTTATCTTGTTCGGCAAATCATTCAAAAAAACAAAGAATAAAGAAGCAATCTCATTTTTCAAACGGGCTTTGCGTTTTTTCACCCAACCGATATTCCTTCTTTTATGGGCAACCCTCCTCATTTACGGTGTATTTATCCCATTATTGGGCTTTTATTGGGACGATTTAGCAATTCAATGGATTGCTGAATCATATGGATCCAGTGGATTGGCCCGTTATTTTTCCACGAACCGACCCGTTTGGGGATTGTTTTATCAGCTGAATATGACCCTCCTGGGAAAAGAACCGTGGGTGTGGCAAATTTTTGCAATTTTTTGGCGCTGGTTTGCTTCTGTGGGACTTTACCTGGTGTTAAAAGTTTTCTGGAAAGACCGGTCAGAACCCGCACTGGTTGGGTCACTCTTTTTTGTCGTTTACCCTGCCTTTGGTGGTCAATTTATTGCCACTGTTTTCGGGCATTTCTTTTTGGTATTGAGTGCTTTTTTCTTTTCCCTTTATTTCAGCTTAAAAACACTTAAAACTTCAAAAAACAATCTTCTTTTCACGTTACTTGCCGTGTTACTCAGCGTTGTAAACGTATTTAGTATGGAATATTTCTTTTTGCTTGAACTACTTCGCCCGGTGTTATTTTTCATCGTGCTCCAGCAAAAAGAAACTCCCTGGAAAAAACGAGTTTTATCTGTTTTTTCCAGGTGGATACCTTATTTTGTTGTTTTTCTCAGTGCAGGCATTTGGCGGTTTTTTATTTTTAATTATCAAACGGAAAACTATACTCCAAAATTAATTCCTCTCTTAAAAAATCAACCCCTGGACGGGCTTGCTGCGCTCTTCTTAAATATCGTGCGTGACTATTGGTTATCCTTGATCGCGGCCTGGGGGAAAATCTTTCAAGTTCCTTCGATAGATTCCTTTGGAAAATCTGCAAGCCTGTTAACCTTAACGATAGGTCTTGGCGTAGCCTTTTTATTAATCATCACGTTCTGGTTAAGTCCCTATTCAGAAAAAACGGAAAAAAAACAGGCGATAACTGCTGTTGTTTTTGGTTTATTCGCCATTTTACCCGCCGGTGTTGCTTTTTGGTTAACTGACCTACCCTTAAAATTAAACTTTCCAAATGATCGTTTTGTTATTCCATACTTATTCGGTGGGTGTTTATTCCTTAGTGGTGTTTTATACTGGATACCTTTTAAACGCTGGCTGCGATTATCTCTGGTCATTTTTTTAATTGCTGGCGCTGCAACTGTCCAGGTTCGCAATGGAATCAATTTTGAAAGGGATTGGGAACAACAAAGTCGTTTTTTCTGGCAGTTATCCTGGCGTATGCCTTCTATCCAACCAAATACGATTCTTTATGCACCGGAACTCCCTTTTCAATATTTTAGTGATAACTCTCTGACATCCACATTAAACTGGATGTATGATCCAACCCATGATAATGAAAATATACCCTATATTTTGTTTTATCCCTCGGTTCGGATCGGCACCGATTTTGAAACGCTGGACGAAGATATGAATATTGAGCATGATTTATTGGTTGGTACTTTTTATGGTAACACCAGTCAATCCATTGCTATTTATTATGATCCTCCGTCTTGTTTTCGGGTTTTAGATCCCGAAATTGAACAAGATAATTGGATGGTACCAATTCAGGTACGCCAGGTGCTGTCCCTCGCTAATCCGGATTATATTTTGTTACAAAACCGGGCTATTTTGCCCGCTTATTTATATGATCCGGAGCCTGCAGAAAATTGGTGTTACTATTTCCAAAAAGCGGATTTAGCACGACAATTTGGTGACTGGGCTGAAGTGAAACGGTTGGGTGATTTGGGTTTTGCTTTGGATGATAACCCCAATGATCCAGCGGAACGATTACCATTTATTGAAGGTTATGCCCATACAAATGATTGGGACAAAGCGCTCCAATTAAGTCAGGAAGCCGCTCAGATTACACCAATTATGAATCCGGTTTTATGTAATCTTTGGCAGCGTATTGACCGCGAAACAGAATCTTCCGCGGAAAAAAATAACGCTTTGCAAACTATTTTGAATCAATTAAAATGTGACTTTGAATCTTAAATCCCCTATTTTTTACGAGAGAAGGAAAATATGAAATTTTTAATCACAGGTGGTGCCGGATATATCGGCAGTACGGTGGCATCTGCACTGGAAGATGCTGGACATACTCCTGTCATCCTGGATTCTTTGGTGACCGGGCGAAAAGAATTTACCAAGGGCAGAATTTTTTATCAGGCTGATATTGCAGACCGGCAAGTACTGGAAACGATCTTTAAGGAACATCCGGATATTGAAGCTACCTTACACTGTGCAGCACTTATCGTCGTTCCGGAATCGGTTGAGCAACCCTATTTATACTATCGGGAAAACGTAGCCAAATCACTGGAATTATTTAAAAACCTGCATGATGTTGGTTGTAATAAAATTGTTTTTAGTTCTTCCGCCTCTATTTATGATGTGGTCCCAGGTTTTATGGTGACAGAAAAATCTCCATTAAACCCCAACTGCCCCTATGCCCGTACAAAATATATGATGGAAATGATCCTGCGTGATTTTTGCATCGCTTATGGGATGAAGGGGATTGCACTGCGATATTTTAACCCTATCGGGGCCGATCCAAAGATGCGCAGTGGCATTCATGTAAAAAATCCCAGCCATGTTATAGGAAAATTGGTGGACACCGCCTTGGGACGTATTCCGGAGTTCCACATCACCGGTACAGAATATGAAACCCGGGATGGCACGGCCATCCGTGATTATATCCATATCTGGGACCTGGCTCGGGCACACGTGATGGCCCTAACCAACCTCGATCAAGTTTTTGAGAAGGCAGGAAATCCGGAAGACGGGTACCTGGTCATTAACTTGGGTACCGGGAAAGGTGTCACTGTGCGGGAGTTGGTAACCGCATTTGAATCTGTTTTTGAACAGGAAATTAATAAACAGGATAAACCTCCCCGTCCAGGAGATGTGATCGGAGCTTACGCTAATGCCGATACAGCATTCCGTTATTTGGGCTGGAAAGCGGAAAAATCTATTAATGAAGGTATTGCTGATGCATTGCGATGGGCTGAAATCCGCGAAACCATCATCCATTATGATTAACAATTCAACCTTTCTTAGATAAACAAGATGATTTAAGTCATCATTAAACCTTTTACGAACGTCAAAGAAATATATGACAAAAGACAAGACCCGAAGAAAAATTTTTGTGTTATTCTAATTTTCAGATTATTGTAGTAAGATTACCTTGATTAACAATGAAGTCGAAAGGATAAAAAAAGATGGCATACGTAATTAATGCTGATGAATGTTTACTCTGTGGCGCATGTGAAGGTGAATGTCCGGAAGGCGCAATTTCTGAAGCCGATGGCTATTATGTAATTGATGCTGATCTGTGTCAGGATTGTGGTTCTTGCGTCGACGTTTGCCCGAACGAAGCAATCTCTCCCGCATAACCTATTAATTCAACAGAACTGGGATGGACAGGCTAAAATCCTGTCCATTTTCGTTTTAATTCGGACAAATTTTCAACAGTTAATCTAAGTTATCCACAGTTTACTGGCAGTTATCCACAGAAAATAGAGATTTTTTTATAAAAAAAATACAATCCACAGATGAAAGTATTTTTTCCACTGAATCTTAAAAGTTATCCACAGTTAAAAGGTTTTATCCACAGTTTTGAACCAGTTATCCACAATTTTTCCGATTTTTTTGGTAAATAACTCTATATTGACTTTTCTTCGCTGTAAAAAAGATGGGCTTATTTACTCAAATATCTGCATTTTGGAGCAAATAACTCGTTTTTTATCCCCAATTCAATCCGTTTTTCCACAGTTTAACGGAAGTTATCCACAGTTTAAACTTATCGATCATTAAACAAGAACTTTTTTCTAACTTTCTCCCCTAAAAAACAAGTATCTATGATTTAATCCACATGGAATCGAGTTTTTTCCACTGCTTATCCAAAGATTTATCCACAAATTGGGCTTGATTTTCCACAGTTATCCACCGTTTAGAACAAGTTATCCACAATTAGCGGTAAAAAAGCAGGGTTATATTAAACAAACAAATCTATATGGGCATTGTTATGGACAATCTAAAGTGAGCAATTTACTTGGCATCCTTCAAATGTCTCACAATAACACTAAACAGCTAACCCAGTATTCAAAAAAATCAGAATTCTTCCAACCTGATAGCCCCCTTGACCAATGGCCCTATGATATAATCCGAGCCAGTGATTGAAACCGTATGGAGGGTAACCATGAAAAAATTTATTGCTGTAGCAGGAAATATCGGGGTGGGGAAATCCACCTTAGTAAAATTAATTTGCCAGCATCTCGATTGGGAACCTTTTTATGAACCTGTCACGGAAAACCCCTATTTGGCCGATTTTTACGAAGATATGCAAGCCTGGAGTTTTAATTCACAGGTGTTTTTCTTAACTCATCGTTTAAAAATTCATCAAAATCTGCTGCACACCGCTGGCTCTGTTATTCAAGATCGCAGTATTTATGAGGACGCCGAAATTTTTGCCCGCAATCTTTTCTTGCAAGGAAAAATGAGCGCTCGCGATTATGAAACCTATTTTGCTCTCTATCAAACACTGGCCGAATTTTTAACGCCCCCAGATCTGGTTATTTACTTACGCGCTACAGTGGATACACTCAATCGACGAATTCAGATTCGTAACCGTGATTACGAACAAACCATTCCATCGGAATACCTGGCCCAGTTAAATGGTTTATATGAAAACTGGATCACCAATTTCACTTTTTGTCCGGTCTTAACTGTCCCAGCAGATGACCTGGATTACGTAAAACATCCCCGCCATTTGGATTTAATCTTAAAAAAGGTGCAAGAAAAACTAACCGGAAAAGACGAAGTGATATTCAATCCGGATGAAGTGATTCAAGCTACCGATTAATACTTCAATAGGAAAAATTTAGCGTGGTTCTACAACCAGTTTTATAGCAGTTCTAATCTTCCCGTCAATATCAACATCCACAAATTCAGGTAAACACACCACTGAAATACCATCTTCAGCGAGATAACCTCTGGCTAATACCAATGCCTTGACTGCTTGGTTAATGGCGCCAGCACCAATAGCTTGCACTTCAGCCCGGTTATGTTCCCGAACAACACCGGCAATGGCGCCTGCTACAGCAGCAGTACGCGAGTTTGCTTTTACTTTAATGATGTCCATGAATGCTCTCCTTGTTTTTCCCTTTCTAACTTGACGATCAATGATAAGCAAACAGATATTTATAGATTATCAATAAATTTACTAGTAATCTTAACAAATTGTACAAGAATTGGGGGTAAAAAACAAGTTTGCAATTGTACGAACAACTTATAGGTTTTTTCCACAAGACGGCACAGCGAATTTTCTCCACACCTTTATTCAATTAGTTTTAATTGTTTAATGAGTCGTAGTTGTAGTAGGGCCTGTGGATAAGTGGATAACACAAATTTTTTTTGTTTTTTACACCTTATACAGGCCTTTTTTTTATTGACTTCTGTATATAGGGTGATTTCCCTCCTTTTTTCTCCACGGGTATGTGTGGATATGTTGTTAGTTTTTAACCAATACTTTTCCACAGGGTTTCCACAAAAAACAAAAAAATCCATATTTGTAAGAGTACAAAAGGAAACCCCTATATATAGGGGTTTCCTTTTGTTAATATATATGAATTTTTTATGACTTATCCACATTCGAATCAAGTTATCCACAGTTTTAGACAAGTTATCCACAGAAAAAACCAAATCAGGCTAAAAAGTTGATCCCATTGGTTTTTCCCCAGTTTTCTATAATTTCTTCTGTTTTGTCTAAATAGAGGTCCAATTCGTCTAACCTTTGCTTAAAATGTTCCTCTAAAAATAAGGCATCACGAAATGCAGAAAACCAATTTTCGGTCTTTTCCGGTGAATCTTTAAAATATAAGGCGTAACGAGTCCAGGTACGGAATAAAATCCACATCGCAGCTGCTGGGTGGTCCATACTAAGTGCTTCTACTGCACTGGTGTAGTAATTTAGCCGGTGTGGGTGGAGTTCCACCGGAAAATCTTTTTCATCTTCCGTTTTTGTTAAATCTTGGCTCCAGGTCTTCATCAAACCAGAAATTTCATTTAATATTTCCTGGTTGGGAATAAACAGATTGATTAAGCTGGCTGCCATCTCCGGGTAACCCAAGGCTGTTACCTTTTCCGGAAAATCTAACATAAACCGGCGCTCCGTTAACGGCGGATCATTTAAGATAACCAGTGCGTTTGAAGCTTCTTCCAATGCTTTTAAATAAGCCCAAATATGTTGGATATCTGCTTCTTGTGGGTTGAGCTGGTAGTCCAGCCAGGTTTGCCGTGCTTTTTCTACCAATGTGAACGCACGCTGGTAGACATTTTCGGGGTGAGAAAATTGTGAGGCGACAATGGCCTGGACGTATTCAAACCAATGTTGGGTTCCATATAAAACAATAGGATCTTTAATCAGATAGGAACCTACCCAGGGATCGAGCCGTAATTTTTTTGGTTCTTTGTAAATCGTCTGGTCATGATGTGCCAGATCGAGGTGCACGGTAGGGGTTAAGCGGACAATTTCTCGCGCTGCGGGCGGGGTGTCATCATGTACAAAAACCAGGTCAATATCTGCTGTGCCGCCAAGTAAGGGAAGATCATCAATAAGTGATCCAGTTAGATAGACACAGATAACATGGCGATCACGCATGGTTTGTTGCATGACATAGGTTTTCGCAGCCTTCAGAAGGGTATCGCGGGTAATTCGCATAAATCTGTGTCCTTTCTTTTTATAAACGGGATGAAAGAGGTCAATCATCCCGCTCTTTTCCCTTATTCCATCGGCAATTCCGGTTGGAATGGAGGCAGTTGCAGGGTTTGACGGATTCTATTTTCAATAAATGCGAGATCGTCTGGATTTTGGACAAAATCCAGGTTATTGCTGTCAATGGTCAATACCGGTGTAGTAAAGGTTGGATGGGTAAAAAAGTCATCATATGCCTGGTTAAGCTGTTGAATATAATCTCTTTCCATGGCACGTTCATAGGGTCGATCCCGCATAGCGATTCGCTGCATTAACGTTTTTGTATCGGCCCGTAAGTAGACAAACAAATCCGGTGAGGGGATTTTTTCAGCCAACGCCTCATGTAAACGATAGTACATATCCAGTTCATCCCCATTCAGGTTAATACGTGCAAACAGGGCATCTTTTTCAAAAGAATAGTCACTCAATAAATGGTTCCCATTACTCAACAAAGCTGGTACATTTTGGTTTTGTTGTTTATACCGCGATAACAAAAAAAACATTTGGGTTTGAAAGGCATATGATGCCCGATCAGCATAAAAATTACTCAGGAAAGGGTTTTCTTCAAATACTTCCATTAATATATTTGCCTGAAATGATGGTTGTAATAAACGCGCTAATGTTGTTTTTCCGACGCCAATTACACCTTCAATCGTTATATACATACACACTCCCAGGTTCGTTCCTTTTTTTGCTTGACAAGGAAAATTTTGAAGTTAAACTGATTTTTGAAGTTGTTAACGAAGCACAATGCTGCATGGATCAGGTATGCCCGGGGTGGAAATTCAGGTTTGTTCTACTGACCACCATACCCCAAACTTCTCAGTTTTGTTGAATTTAATTATACCCGCTTGAGGAGGATTTGTTCATGCACATTTTTGTTCTTCTAGTATTCCAGGGTTGGTGGGGAAAGTTTATCTGAGTTCAAGTTCCAACAGGAAGTGGTTATGCGGCGGTTACCTCTCTTCTGGCTCTCGGTTGCGTTATTGTTTGGAATCCTCATTTCAGCATACTTAAAACGATCCGGCCTATTTTGGTCTTTTTTGGCTGGCGTAAGCCTTGTATGCCTTGTAGGAGAAGTGGTCCTTCGAAAACGGATTAAAAGTACCTTAGACAAGGGAAAATGGCTGCCGGTACCAATTTCGCTGCTTTGTCTGGCTTTATTTGTGGGCGCCTGGCGATATCAAACGAACCTTCCCCATTTTTCAGAAAAAAACCTTGGTTATTATAATGATCAGGGTGTTATGACCGTGGAAGGTGTGGTTGTTTCCGATCCTCAAAATTTAGAACGTAGTTCTCGTTTTGTTTTTCAGGCTGAATTTCGACACACATCCCACGGAGAAAAAGAACCGCTCAACGGAAAAATGTTGGTCCAATATCGCTTGGGGGAGTTTTCTTATGGCGACCGTTTGCTCTTGACGGGTGACCTTGTGACACCACCGGAAAATGAAGAATTTTCCTATCGTGATTATCTGGCCAGAAGCCGGGTGTACAGCCTGATGGCTTTCCCGCGATTAAAGCTTTTATCCGAAAATCAGGCAAACTCAATTCAGCAAGGGTTATATGCTTTTCGCCAGTTTGTTCACCTAAAAATTCAACAGTTTTTACCCCAGCCAGAAGCCGCACTGTTATCCGGTATTTTATTGGGGATTGAAACCGATATTCCGAATGATTTGGAGCTGGCTTTTCAGAATACGGGCACAGCACACATCATTGCTATTTCAGGGTTTAATATGACCTTATTGGCAGCCCTCTTTTTAAAGGGTTTCCGCCGTTGGCTGCCGGTTTGGTGGGCTGGTGCACTCGCTGTATTGGCCATTACGGTTTATACCCTTTTTGTTGGTGCGGCACCAGCTGTGCAGCGGGCAGCCGTAATGAGTTCTTTGTCCATGACGGGCGGTCTGATTGGCAGAAAACAAGCCGGTCCGTTTACGCTGCTGCTCACCGTGGCGGTGATGGTATTTTTTAATCCTTTATTTTTATGGGATGCTGGTTTTCAACTGTCCGTGATGGCAACCCTGGGGCTTATCCTGTATGCGGATAAGATTCTGCACTGGTTCCAAAACCGGATGCGCCGCTGGGTTTCAGAAGATAAAGTTAAACAGATTTCCGGTCCGGTGGGTGAATATTTTTTGTTTACCCTGGCGGCTCAATTAACCATCTTTCCGGTGCTTTTATATCATTTTGAAAGTTTTTCCCTTTCTTCTTTTATTGCTAATCCGTTAATTTTGCCGCCGCAGCCCTTTGTGATGATGTTTGGCGGGATTGCGGTCTTGGTTGGTTTGGTGGTTCCTTTTTTGGGGCGGTACTTAAGTTATGTGGTCTGGATTCCCCTGGTTTATACCAACCGTATGGTAACTTGGCTGTCTGATTTCTCTTTGGGTACCCTCCAGTTTGGAGAAATCAATTGGATTGTCGTTTTGATTTTATATGTTTTGATCTTTGGATTGACCCTTAAATCTTCGTTTCGGAGCTGGTTATTTTCTCGCTGGCAGCCGGCGTTAACCACCGTGTTGTCCGTTGGATGTGCTTTCCTGGTATGGAATATCGTTTTACACCAACCTGATGGACAATTAAAGATTGAAGTATTTGGACAGCCCCATCAACAAGGGATTCTGGTGGAAACACCATCTGGAAATACCCTGCTGATCAACCCTGGTGAATATGGTAATTCAATGAGCAGCTCAATCACCGAATTTCACTCGGTTTTCGACCGTTCGCTTGACGTTGTGATGATTACCTCAGATAAACAGCAAGATTATGCAGCCCTGCCTTTATTATTAAAACGTTTTCAAGTTAAACAGCTATTGTGGGCTGCTGGTTTTCCGGATACATTCCTGGCAGAAGAAATTGACCAAACCGCTTTTTTATTAAATATTCCATCAGATCTTTTTTCCGAAGGAATGGTGTTGGATTGTGGTGATGGAGTACTAGTTGAAATGCTACTGGCCCAGGAAGACCAAACTGTAATGCAAATTGGGTACAAAAACTTTCGGATGCTGGTCATCCAAGGGAATATTTCCGATTCGGTTTTGGAAAAATGGCCGCCTGCTGCGGTAGTTTATTTGAATCAACCCGTCGAAGTTATGGATTGGTTACCCATTGAAGCCAGTTTGGTGATTGTTCCCGAAAGCGCACCACAGCAAGAATCGCTAGACTTCGTGCTGGGATTAAATACGGTGAACGGGCTGGAGATTGTTTCGGACGGCGAGACACTCTCCTTATTTAAGTATTAAAGTGGAACTATCCTTGCATGTTAGACGTCTAAACAATGATGCAAAAATGGAAAAGCATGTTATCTTATACTTTAAGTGGTTTCATCAGGAGTAAGCCATTATGGCAGTAGACAAATTAACGGTTGAACCGAAGAAAAAAAGAAATCCAAATTCCGCCGCCAGGCGTAAGAAACAAAAAACCGAATGGTATTTCTGGTTAATAGGCGCAGTCATTTCCCTGCTGATTCTGGCCTTATTTGCAGTGGGAGGTATTGTCCTTTTTTACCAGCAGATGCAGTTTGTTCTTCCTTCCGTTTCGGTTGGCCCTCTGCCAGTTGGGAATATGTCCATTGAATCAGCCGCGTTGGAAATTGACCAGTATTGGAACGGGAAACCTCACTTTTTGGTAGAAGACGGGGAACACCAATGGTCCGTCACCCTGCCGAATATTGGTATTTGGGTAGACCCAGGTTTAACCGCACAGGAAGCTTTTAACGTTGGCCGTGGAGAAGACGGTTTCCAACAAATACAGCAGATTGTAGGAATGAATCAAATTTCCATCCAGCCGGTTGTCAGTTTTGACCGCCAACTGGCGACGGATGTTTTTCAAGAGTTAGCAAACCGCATTAATATTCCCGCTCAAAACGCGGAGCTGGTACAAACAGCAGATGGCGATTGGGCGGCTGTTCCCGGCAAAACGGGCCTGGCTTTGGATGTTGAAGCGGCCGTAAGCTTGATTGAATCAGATCCACTGGCTGTGGTGAATGTGGGTTATTTAACCTTATCAATGGTACCGGTACAACCTGAGATTTCCGATCTGTCCGGAGAATTGGACCGCATTGCCGCTTTTTATCAAAAGCCGTTAAAGGTGGCTGCTTATGATCCGATCACCGGCGAAACGATTCAATGGGAAGTTCCCCAAGATTTGGTACGTGAATGGATTCACCTGGATGATCCCTATGGTGAACCTTACCTGGATGTGAACGAAGCCCAATTTTTGGCCTATCTGGATGAGTGGGAAAGTACATTGGATAATAAGGAAATCACACAACTTTCCCCCGTAGAATCCATTAATGAGCTTTGGAAAACCGGAGAAGTTTTCAGTCTGGTCTTAAGGCATAAATCGACCACCTATACCGTTCAACCGGGGCAGAACTTGATCTCGATTGCTTTTCAAGTTGGTATGCCTTATTGGAAAATTCAGGAAGCCAACCCCGGCACCAGTTTATATGGACTGACGCCAGGGCAGGTCTTAACCATTCCCTCTAAAAACGAGATGCTGCCGCTGCCGGTGATCGTAAACAAACGGATTGTGATTAATATCACACAACAGCACATGTGGTTATATGAAAATGGTGAGATGATCAGTGATCATGTCATCAGTACCGGTATGTCCAATTCACCCACCTTGCCGGGTGTGTTTCAAGTGCAGACCCATGAGGTGAACGCTTATGCCTCAAATTGGGATTTATGGATGCCGCATTTTTTGGGTATCTATGAAGCCGTACCTGGTTTTATGAACGGCATTCATGGTTTACCGGTTTTATCCAGTGGGGTGCGTTTATGGGGCAGTGTGCTTGGTACACCCGCTTCCTATGGCTGTATCATCACCGATCTGCCTACCGGCGCGAGTTTGTTTGAATGGGCGGAGGATGGGGTTGTGGTAGAAATTCAAGCCTGATCCATCGAGTAAAAATCCTTTCATTGGTAAAATAGACCAGACAATGAAAGGATTTTTATGGAAACAATACTGGTTATTATTTCCGCCGGGACGGAGTGGCGGGAAGTAAAACAATACTACCGGCCTTTCGATATTTTAGAATCACCCTACGGGGAGTATTTTGAGAAGTGGATCGATCAGAAAAAACTCATCTTTTTTCAGGGTGGATGGGGAAAAATTTCCGCTGCGGCATCAGCCCAGTATGCAATTTGTCATTTTTCACCGGGGCTGGTTATCAATTTGGGAACCTGCGGCGGTTTTGAAGGCCTGGTAAATCGGGGAGAAATTATCCTGGCAACACAGACGGTGGTATATGACATCATTGAACAGATGGGCGACCCGGAAGAAGCTATTCGTTTTTACAGCACCGACTTAAACCTGGATTGGATTCGTCAGCCTTACCCACTGCCGGTGCGAGCGATGCGGTTGGTTTCCGCAGATCGAGATATTCTCGCGGAGGATATTCCTGGTTTAAAGGAGAAACACTCCGCGGTTGCAGGTGATTGGGAGTCCGGTGCGATTGCCTGGGTGGCAGAGCGGAATAACCTGCACTGCCTGATTCTGCGGGGTGTTTCTGACCTGGTTAGTGATGAGGGCGGCGAAGCCTATGGCAGCAAACACGTATTTGAATCAGGCACGGCCATGGTAATGAAGATCCTTTTGGATAGTTTACCGGAGTGGGTAAAACAAATGTAGGTTGGGCAAGGCCTAAATTAGTAGTGGTCTATTGGCATGGCGAGTCAGAATTTCACAGAAAGCTGATCGACCCAGTGCCCAACAAAAAAACAATTCACCTCCGAGCACACAGAGAATTCAAATTTATTTTTCATTTAAACCCTTGACAGTTTTTGATTTTAATATACAATGATACAATAATACAATGATACATTTTTGACGGAGGTTGTTATTCCAATTCAAATCGATTTTCGTTCGGGTGTTCCTATAACCAACCAGATCTTTGAACAAATTTATGATCAGGTTTTGCGTGGTGATTTAAAGCCGGGTGACCAGATGCCAACCGTGCGCAGCCTTGCCCAGCAGCTTAAGATCAATTTTAATACGGTAGCAAGAGCATACCGGTTATTGGATGAAGCGGGCATTATCTCCACCCAGCACGGCCGCGGCACCTATATCTTACCGGTAGCAGTTGTTTACCCCGGATCGAATTTAAAAAAATTGGATAGTCTTACCAAAAATTATTTAGAACAAGCGTCAGAGTTAGGTGTAAGCTCGGGAGAAATTTTGGCTGTGTTCCAAAGAAATCTTCGCAATTGGGATCAACCTACCCACGACCAAGAAGAAGAAAACCAAGAAGGCCATAATCCATAAAACAGGTGTACATGGATTTGGAAGAAATACAAACACAGCCACCTGGTAATCAAGATACAGGTGGCTGATTTTATCTGAACGTTTCACGTGAAACATAAATAAGGAAGAGAAGATGAATTCAAAAATCACCATGATAATAGCGATCGTATTGGGACTTGCCGTGCTGGGTTTGGGTTTGGTACTAGAACCCCAAATGCCAGACCAAATGGCGGTTCACTGGGGTGCAGATGGACAGGTGGATGGTTATGGTTCACATTTTATTGGGATTTGGTTACTCCCTATCATAATTATTGGCTTAACGTTAATGATGGTCCTGATTCCTTCCATTGATCCACGAAAAGCAAATATTGCGAAATTCCGTAATGAATATAACGGGTTTGTTTTGTTCTTTAGTTTCTTTCTGGCCTATCTTCAAGTATTAACCCTTCTTTGGAACCTAGGAAAAACTTTTGATCTTCAAACCTATTTGGTTCCCGCTTTTGGTGGTTTGGTGTTTTATATTGGCGTATTGGTAGCCAAAGCAAAATCAAATTATTTTATTGGCATCCGGACACCCTGGACATTACAGGATGAACAGGTTTGGAATGATACCCATCGTTTGGGAGGACTGTTATTTAAAATAAGCGGTTTAATTGCATTTGTGGGCATTGTCCTTCCTCAGTTTAATATCTGGTTATTAGTCGCGCCTTTGTTATTTACATCGGTTGTTACGATTGTTTATTCTTATTTTCGTTATCAAAAAATTCATCCAACCGCTTAAGAGTGTGTGTTAAAGGATGGAAATGTAGAGAATGTTTCACGTGAAACATTTTAAAGTAAAGTGATTTTTATTGGAGTGGAGTGTATGGAAAAGGTTGTGCAAGTTTCAGGATTAACCCATTTTTATGGGGAGAATAGGGCGATTAATGATCTCAATTTTGAGGTAAATCGCGGTGAGGTGTTTGGTTTATTAGGGCCGAATGGCGCGGGGAAAACCACAACAGTCCGTTTATTAAACGGTATGTTTGAACCCAATCAAGGAGAGATTCGGGTGCTTGGTTTGGACCCGGCTACACAGGGTGCCGTCATCCGTGAAAAAGCGGGCGTATTAACCGAAACACCGGCTTTGTACGAGCGACTGACAGCTCGCCAAAATCTGCGTTTTTTTGGTGTTTTGGCAGGTTTGTCCGATGCTGAAGTTCAGCAAAGAACAGAGGAACTGCTTGGTTTGTTTGGGCTGGCGAAACGTGCAGATGATCGTACCGGTGCGTATTCCAAAGGCATGAAACAACGTTTGGCATTGGCACGTGCCTGGTTAACCAATCCAAAAATTTTATTTTTGGATGAGCCCACCTCTGGCCTGGACCCCGAAGCAGCTGTTCAGGTGCGGGAATTAATTTCGGATGTGCGCCAAAAAGAAGGTACCACCGTTTTGATTTGCACCCACAACCTGGATGAAGCACAGCGTTTATGTGATCGATTGTTGGTGATGCGCCAGGGCACAAGTGTTGCCCAGGGTAGTTTACAAGATTTACGCCGCCTGGTGAGCGCTGGTTTATGGGTTGATTTTTCCTTCCTGGAACCGGTAGATTTTGCCTTATTTAATGGTGCTGCTGTACCAGGATTAATCGAAACAAAGATCAATTCTGATACCGAGTTCAGCGCTGCGGTGCGTGATGAAAAAGACATTCCCGAAGTGATTGAAACGTTTGTAAAACTCGGCGCTCGAATCATACGGGTTCAACCAAGAGAAATTTCTTTGGAAAATATTTATTTACAATTACAAAATGGTGGAGGTCTGTCATGAACTGGCGGAAAATTGGAATCATAGCCTGGAAAGATATTTTAGAGGTGCGTCAAAATAAATCTGTTGTATTATCGATTGTTTTGGTGCCGCTCATTATTTTGGTGATTATGCCTTTGGTGATGTTATTGGTTAGTGGCTCCGCTGGCACAGCTGAAGCTTTTACCGGTGACCCTGATTTGCAGATGATGTTTGAGAACATTCCGCCAAGCATCGCTTCCGCATTTGCAAATATGAATGATATTCAAATGGGGATGGCAATGATTTTGGGTTACTTATTTGCGCCTATGTTTTTGATCATGCCCTTAATGTCTTCTACCAGTATTAGTGCTGAATCTTTTGCCGGAGAACGAGAACGCAAAACCCTGGAAGCTTTGTTATACACAGCCGCTACCGATGCAGAATTGTTTATTGGCAAATCTCTGGCCGCCTTTATCCCTTCCGTGTTAATTGCCTGGGTCAGTTTTATTTTATACGTTTTGGTGCTGAATATTGGCGGTTGGTCTATTTTTGGCTCAATCTGGTTCCCGCTGCCTTTATGGTACCCCTTGGTATTTTGGGTTACACCGGCATTTTCCGCCTTGGGCATTTCGGCAACCGTTTTGATTTCTACCCGGGTGCAAACCTTTATGGGTGCTTACCAGACCAGTGGTTCCCTTGTGATTTTGGTATTGGGCTTGGTGATGGGGCAGGCTGTTGGTTTGATTTACCTGAGCGTCTGGATTGGGATCGTATTGGGATTGGTGATTTGGCTGGCAGCAGGGATTTTGTTCTTTTTGGGCATCCAGCAGTTTAACCGCAAAAAATTGTTATATCAGAATGCTTCATAATAATATTTAATATTTTTATGATAAAAATTAAAAATAAGAGGAGATATGCAAAACACAGGATTGTTAACCGTTAGTTTTATCGTAGCAGGCACGTTTAACGTACTCTTCCCCCTCTTTCTGGGGTGGTGGATCATTCGTAATAAAAAAACCAACTGGAAATTGTTTGGGGTTGGTGTACTAACCTTCATCGGATCGCAAATTTTTCACATTCCGGTCGTGAATGGATTAACCAGAGCCTTTTCCACCGGTTTAATTCCACATGTTCCGGTAGGATTTGCGCCCTACTTTAATGCGATTGTGTTGGGTTTATTGGCCGGTCTGTTTGAAGAAACGGCTCGTTGGATCGGTTATAAATTTCTCAAAAAATCGGGTGATTCCTTTGGGGCTGCCTTAACCCTGGGTGCAGGCCACGGCGGCATCGAAGCCATCATCATTGGCGGTATTGTGTTGGTGACCCTGGTATCCATGATGGCGCTGCGTGCCACAGACCCGGCATCCTTACCCCTGCCTGCGGATCAAGTTCAACTGGCCCAAGCCCAACTGCAAGCCTATTGGTCCTCTCCCTGGTTTTTGCCGCTGGCTGGCGCTGTGGAGCGAATCGGGGCCCTCATGCTGCATATCTCCTTATCCATTATGGTTTGGTTGGCCTATTCTTTCCGAAAACCACTGTGGTTCTGGCTGGGTGTTTTGTATCATGCCGTGATTGATGGCGCGGTGGTGTTGATGAGCTCTTTCGGAGTCAATATGTGGATCATCGAAGCCTTTTTGATCGTGACCGCTGCCGCCGTGTTATACCTGATACTGCGGGTTGGCAAACAAAAAGAGGAAGAACGACTAGTAAGTGAAAAGTTATCAACGAACAGTGAAACGTTCGAACCAATTCTCGATACAAGTAACGAATAGTAAAAAGTAGCATTATTAGGCGATAGCTTAATCGTAGGATGAAACCCCATTGCATGGAGAAATAATACCTCCATTCCTACCTTACTTACCCTCCCGGTGGTGAAAATAAAATTTACCACGCCCTCAACTTAACCGCCGGGAGGTGTGTTCCCACACAGAAAAACAGAAATACGGAGAAGAGAAAAAACAACCTGAAAGTCTTTTTCTGTGCTTCCGTACCTCTGTGTGCAATTTTTAATAACAAACCTCCGGGAGGTGTGTTCTCACACAGAAAAACAGAAATACGGAGAAGAGAAAAAAACTGAAAATCTTTTTTCTGTGTTTCCGTACATCTGTGTGCAATTTTTAATAATAAACCTCCGGGAGGTGTGTTCTCACACAGAAAAACAGAAATACGGAGAAGAGAAAAAAACAACCTGAAAATCTTTTTTTCTGTGCTTCCGTACCTCTGTGTGCAATTTTTAATAATAAACCTCCCGGAGGGGTGATTATCCCTCCCGATGGTGACAAACAAGGGTTCTTTGCTGCCAATTTTCCCAATGGGAGGTGTGTTTTTAAAACCAAAACATGTTAAATCAAAAAAAATTTCCGAAAGATAAGGCTGTACCTGTAGTATCTGGTGGTCATATCTTTCAAGATGAGTGTCCATTCACAATAGGGTTGGAAAAAGAGCAAAAACCGAGATATATCCATGTTTTAATGTCTAAAAATATCCCCCTCTACGTTCGCTTAAAACGCCTGATTCCCTCAAAAATCTCGGTTTTCGCAAGTTTCCCGGCTTCGAAATAATTCGGATGCATAGGCCCTTAACCGATAGGAATCAGCCTGGGGCAAGCTGGAAATTGGGTGTTAACCCGTTTGGTGTTAATCACCGAGCGCCGTATAATAAAATAAGAACGAATAGGAAAGGTTATGTTTGCCACCCAACGATTAAATACCGTTTTTCAAAACGCAAAAAAATTAAAAATCGGCGACTCATCAAAAATCATTATTTTTAGTGATTGTCACCGCGGTGATTACGGCTGGTCGGACGATTTTGCAAAAAACAGGAATATTTTTTATTACGCCCTTTCGTTTTATTTTAACGAAGGATATACCTATATTGAATTGGGGGATGGGGATGAACTGTGGAAAAACCGCTTTTTTTCTGAAATCTTTGTTGCTCACCAACAAGTATTTGAGTTGATGTCCCGTTTTTATATGCAAGATCGTTTTCACATGGTCTATGGTAACCACGATGTGGAACGATCCATTCCCTCCGTTGTAAAAAACACCCTCTACGCCTACTATGATGAAAACATACAACAAAAACGACCCCTCTTTCCTGATATCCAACCTGTGGGCGGCATCCGATTATGTTACACTCCCCAAGACCGTGATATTTTTTTGGTGCATGGACACCAGGGTGACCTGGTTTCCGATATTTTATGGCCGTTTGGGCGCTTAATGGTGCGCTTGATGTGGCGAAACTTACAGTTGTTCGGCTTCAGCGACCCCACCAGTGCCGCCAAAAACTTCACCAAGGCGGTGCGTGTAGATAAACGTCTTATCAATTGGAGTCTGCAGCAGAAAAAAATGATCATCGCCGGGCATACCCACCGCCCGCGCTACCCCACAACTGCCCAACCGCCCTATTTTAACACCGGCAGTGTGGTCTCCCCGCACTGCATCACCGGCATCGAAATCCGGCATGGGCAGATTGCCCTGGTGCGCTGGTGTGTCAAACCGGATTTCTCCGGTTCCCTGCGCATCGTGCGGGATATTATGCAAGGCCCCCAACCGCTGGACGCCTGGGGATATTAGCACAAAGGTGCGATGCACTTTCTCTGATATCAATCTACTCGTTTGTTAAAGTAAATCAGATTATATGTTTCGTGTTGGCGAAAAAGTGCGTTGCACCTGAATTTGGATGCCCCGATTACCGAGGTGCAGCAAACTGCCTTGGTCATTTGGCCCTTGTTACCCAGGGAAGCCTGAATATAAGGGATTCATATATGCTCAGCCTATTCAACGTAAATCCTCCCGTAGGTGAAATGCAGGACTACAACCTCAAAAAATTGCCCAACGGGAGGCTGACTTGAACAAAACCTCCCGTTGGGTAGACTCTTAACCAGGTAAATGGGTTTTTCACCAACGAGAGGGATAGATTATTTTTGTTTTCTTAAAATCCAAACCACGACACCAAATAAAATCACCCCTGGAATCACCAGCCAAAAACCCGATCGTTCTGCTGCAGGTTGTGGGTTTGTGGATGGTTCCGCTGGCACTGTGTTTGTGGGAGAAAGGTCAGTTGGGGTGGCGATCAAAGGACTTAGTTCTGTGGTGGCTGGCAGCGTGGCGGTCGGTATGGGAATCTCTGTTGCCTGGATAACGTCCATGCCAGTGCGCACGTAGGTAAAATTTTCCCCATCCTGTGTATAAACAAACTGCTGTGCTTGCCCATCCGGGCCAAACAGGAAATGCAGGGTGAAGTCATAAAACATCGAAACGTGATGAAAGGAATCCGGCTCAAAGGCGGTCAGATCCAGCCAGGCTTTGTCCGGTTTGATTTTTAAGACCAATTCTTTATTTTCGACTGCCACCCATAATGTATCATAAAAAGCACCGGGAGGCGTGAGCTGGTATTCACCGCTCAGGCTTTCGTAAACAGCAGGATTATCTGGGAATGTAGGGTAAGCATCCTGCCTGGATTTTACATCCGCAGCCATCTTTTTTGACCAGTTTTGGGCGGCTGTGTTCCCTGGAAAAAGATCGGCCAGCGCGTAACTGTGCGGACCCTGTGCCAGTTCGGCTGCGATATCGATCACTACTTCGGTTTCATAATCATAAAAATAATAGAGGTAAATCAGATTGTTTTTGAGGTCATAGATATTGGAATACAAAGTTGGTGAAGACCCCTCAAAATGGACCGCTGCCAGGGCCTCTCGCATCACTTCCACAGAGAATTTTGGTGCTGTTTCAAAAATTTGGCTGGCGGTGCGGAAGCGCCCACAGGCTTCGTGTTCACAATGGTAAGAGTCGGTTGTGGTTTGGTAAAAATTGGTCGCCACCTGGTAAGCCCCTTCTTTTAAAAGAAAACCATTGGGTTCAATGATTACTGAATCACCGTAGGCATCTCCAAACAAAAACGAAAAACGCCAAACATCGTTGGTATGATAGGTGGAAAACAAATCAATCACACAAGCCACCCGATCGCATTCAGCCAGGGCTTTATCAGACAGGGTGCCAGGGTATAAGGGTTTATCCCCTTGGTCTACCGTGATCCCTTCTTCCATCGCCAAAGCATCCGTAAATAACCCGTGGTCATTCACACCCCCTTGCCACAAAAACCCATCGTATCCAAAATAAACCCGGCCATAGGCGTTTTCTTCCGGGGGTAAAAACCAGACTCGGGTGAAGGGATTTATAAAATCCTCATTATTCCCACCCAAGACAACATTTTCATCGGCGGCATACAAGACGCTGCAGCCCATTTCCGGAAACACAAAATCAGATTCGAGAAATGCCGGCAGCGGTTTTTGCTGAACCAAACGAGGGACATTCACCATCACGACCAACAAACAAGTTATTAAAACCCAAAACACCTTTTTCATAATTTCTCCAAAATCAGAGCAATTTTAAAAGGGAATCGGGAAGTTTTTAATCATGCTGTGGGATAAATTTAGTATAGCATAAGCGAAAAAAATCAAATCCGTAAATTAACATCAAAAATTCAGTTTTTTAAGAAAAGAAGGACAAATTCACAATGAAATTTTATTGTTTTTTTATTCTTGTATAGTTTGTTTTTTTGTATAATGAGCTTTCCCATATCTTTATCACTTGTTGTTCATAAAAGGATATTTTTATGCAGCCAATTCTCTCAAGTTTATTTGTGGTTAGTTTATTGGTGAGCGCCGTTTCGGCTTTTTTTCATCCGGTTTTCGTTCAAAATGGCCTGGTATTGGCAAAAGACAAAATCAATTCAGCTGATTTTTTTCTTCAGCCGCCTTATCCACCCGCACCGCCTCGGTTAGATTCGCCGTCAATTGATGTTCAGGCGGATGGCAGTATCCTGGCTGGGGGTGAACTTTTTGCGGATTTTGCGGACTATCAGCAGTCCGATTTTTTCCGGGAGAATAATAAACGCTGCGGTACCCCACCGATCTCCGCCTTAAATGTGGAAGCCCAGCGAGCGGCTCTATCGGACTGTAGTTTTACGTTAACCGTGATTCGTGATGAATATAACTCCGGGTTTGTTTTGGAAATTCCGGTTGTTTTCCATATTATCTATGGGTCGGATGGCACCGGCAACCTGACCAACCAACAGATTTATGATCAGATAGCGGTTTTAAATGAGGATTTCCGCGCTTTGCCCGGTACGCTGGGTGCCCCCGGAACGGACACCATGGTGCAGTTTCGATTGGTGGATATTACCCGTACCATGAATGACAACTGGTTTAATGACAATGATGAAAGCGGGTATAAATCAACTTTGGGTTGGGACCCGGACAACTATTTAAACATCTACACCAATACCGCCAGCGGCTATTTGGGTTATTCATCTTTTCCGCAGGACAGTGCCGGATCCGTTTGGGATGGCGTTGTGGTGCTTTACGAGGTTGTTGGCGGGCGGGATAACGGCGCTGGTATCTACGATGAAGGACGCACATTAACCCATGAATTGGGACACTATTTTGGCTTATTCCATACCTTTGAGAGTTACCCGAATCCGCCCGGATGTTATACCGGGTATACCCTGGGTGATTTAATTAATGACACAGCCAGTGAAAATATTGACCATTATGATTGCGTTCAAACAACCACCTGCGGCACGCCTGACCCGATCACCAATTACATGAATTACACCCCCGATAATTGTATGAATAATTTTACGCCGGAACAAAGCAACCGCCTGATTTGCAGTTTGGTTAACTACCGCCCGCAGTTGTATGAAGTCCTGATTCCATATACGGATCATGTTTTTCTTCCGATGTTAATAAGATAAGCTAGACGCTGTTATAAAAAACAAAACCACCTGTCAATCGGGTGGTTTTTTGTAGTAAGGTGCGATGCACTTTCTCTGATATCAATTTAGTTGTTTGCTAGAGTCAATTGATTTATATGTTTTATGTTGGCGAAAAAATGCGTTGCACCTTGGAAATTGCGGTATTCCAAAAAATCCTTCCAACGGGAGGAAAATTTATCCAAACCTCCCGTTGGGTAGACTCTTAACCACGTAAATGGGTTTTTCACCAACGGGAGGAATGCATTGTGCCGGAAATCCTCCCGTAGGTGAGACGTTAGTCTACAACCTCAAAAAATTTGCCCTACGGGAGGCAGACTTAAAAAAGTTGATGCAGTAAGGTAAGATGTACTTTCTCTGAAGTAGTTGACGGCTTGTTTTAAATTTCTTGTAAATTTTGTGAAAAGTTACCGTAGGTGAAAAGCGTTAACAATGTTTGAAATATTTACTGTGTTTTTATCTATTTTTTACTATTTTGATAAAAAAATTTTAAATTTTTCGATAAAATCAAACTTACACTTAATGAGTCGTTTTTATGATTGTTTTATAACTTTTTCCATACCTGTTTGAGAGGATTGCGATGTTTTCTAAAACCAATTCACAATTCATACGCAGTTTTAAATGCATGATTCTAATCTCCCTAATTTTTTCCATGAATTTGTTTGGAAATGGGCGGGTTTATGCAGAACAAAACGATTCTTTTTCGGATTTTACACCGGACCTAACAACAACCGAGAAGCAAATCAACCAGAAATTTGACCAGCAAGAAATCTTATCTGTGATTGTCGAACTTGATGTGCAATTTAAAGCCGGGTTAGAAACGATCGATGGAGTTAAAGGTGTAGACCAACAAAAAGCCATTTACAGTAAACAAGCGCAAATTATTTCCGAACTACAAGAAACGCAAGTTAATAATTTTCACAGTTTTCAGTTTATCCCATTTATGTCCATGCAAATAAACCGTGCCAGTTTTGACATTTTAACCAGATCAAGCGCGGTTAAAAATATTTATGAGGATAATCTTTCCCGAGTTACCTTAACAGAAAGTGTGCCGATTATCAATGCGGATGATGTTTGGGCTGAAGGATTCAGCGGAGCGGGACAGGTAGTTGCCATTTTAGACACCGGCGTTGAAAAAACACATTCGTTACTGTCCGGTAAAGTTGTCTCAGAGGCTTGTTATTCAACCAACTCTTCGGGTGTGTATACCTTAGAGTCGCTTTGTCCGGGCGGAGTAACAGAAAGCACAGCATCCAACGCCGCCATGCCTTATGGCGGGATTTGCCCGGTTGGCAAGTGTGATCACGGTACCCATGTGGCAGGCATTGCGGCGGGCACAACTGGTGTTGCCAAAGATGCCGATATCCTTGCAATTCAGGTGTTTTCATTGGTTGATCATGATTGGGCTGGTTCACTTTCTTCGGATCAGGTGAAAGGACTGGAACGGGTTTATGCGCTGCGTGATACCTATTCTATTGCTTCTGTAAATATGAGTTTGGGGGGCGGCAGTTACAGCTCTTACTGCGACAGCACGGAAACTGCCAGAAAAGCGATCATTGATGCCTTACGTGCCGCCGGGATAGCGACCATCATCGCGTCAGGTAATGATTATGATTCAAGTTCGATTAGTACACCAGCCTGTATCAGCAGTGCGATTAGCGTTGGTGCAACAACGGATGCTGATCAGGTTGCCTCATTTTCAAATAGTGCGGATATTTTAGACTTGCTAGCTCCGGGTGTAGGGATTATTTCTGCGATTCCAAACAATTTGCTGGCATCAAAAAATGGCACTTCCATGGCGACACCCCATGTGGCAGGGGCCTGGGCCGTGATGAAATCCGCGAACCCCAATTTAGATGTGGATACCCTACTGGCATTATTCAAAAATAACGGTGTTTCTGTTCTTGATTCACGCAATAATATCACCAAACCAAGGATCGATCTCTGGGAAACCTTCACGCACTTTATACCAGCACAACCTACTAACTTAACTGCTGAAAAATCAACGGTTGATCAGGCGACCTTAAATTGGGAAGACCATGCTGTAAATGAAACCGGATACCAAATTCAAATCAATATTGGTAATTTAGGACCGGAAAATTGGACAGAAGTGAAGACGACCACGGCTGATTCTACCAGCACCAATATCATGGAACTAACCGAAAGTACAGAATATTGTTTTCGAGTTCGCGCACAAAATGATGGTGGTGTTTCAGATTTTTCGAATACAGCCTGTCTCCAGTTTGAAGCAGTGCTGCTCTCACCAAGCAACCTCATAGCAACTACAATCTCCGATACCGAGATTGATTTGTCATGGTCAGGGGCGTCGGGAGCAGAGGGTTACAAAATTGAACGCTCTGAGAACGGCTCAAATTGGACTCAGATTGATACAACCACTTCTGACCTAACGACCTATGCTGATATAGGGCTTGCACCCAATACAACCTATTGGTATCGTGTGCGTGCCTATAATACTGATAGTGATTCGGACTTTACGCCAGGTGTATCTGGGACGACACAAAACTTACCGGCCCCCACAAATCTGAATGTTAATCTGGAAAATGATACAACTGCTCACTTAACATGGAGCGATCCCTCGAATGGCGAAGAAGGGTTCCATATTGAACGCCGAAAAAATGACGGAACTTGGAACCTCCTTCACAGTGTAACAGCGAACCAAACTACCTATACGGATTCCGGGCTGGAACGCGGTGCTGTGTATGAATATCGTGTTCGAGGGTATACCCAATCCAGTGTATCCAATTATTCCAATACCGATTCTGTCATTGTGGCTGTAATTATGCTTGAAAAAGTTTTCATTCCGCTTGTTATAAAATAATTACAAAAAAACACCTGTCAATCAGGTAGTTTTTTGTAGTAAGGTGCGATGCACTTTCTCTGATATCAATTTTCTCGTTGGTGTGTATCAATTGGTTCATACGTTTCGTGTTGGCGAAGAAGTGCGTTGCACCTTGGAAATCGGGGTATTCCAAAAAATTTGCCCTACGGGAGGCAGTCTTTATCCAAACCTCCCGGTGGGTAGACTTTTAACCGGCCTATCGGGTTTTTCACCACCGGGAGGGGTGCTTTATACTGAGGAGATATGTAGATTCTTTGGTAACCAAGTGCATCGCACCTTTGGGCAAACGACATTCATCTTCAGGTGCAACGCACTTTCTTGGTAAAGGTGGTGCGGTTTACCGTCATAACGTGCCTATAAATTCGCTGATGATTAACCAAGTGCATTGCACCTTTGGGATATTTTTTCAACAGCAACGGAAATGGCAACGGAAGGGTTTTTATGTTTATTTTGCTCTCGTCCCACACCCCCATATATAGAAAAAATATGGCGATAAACCTATGTTTACCGCCATATCTGGGTGTGCCCCCGGAGGAACTCGAATCCCCAACCTTTTACTCCGCAAGCAAGTGCTCTATCCATTGAGCTACGAGGGCATGTTCTATCTAGCCTCCAATTTATACACCAAATTAACTTAATCGTCAAGTGGAAACCGCTTATATTTCATCGGCCAGGGTGCGGAAATGGTGCCCGTAAATGGCGAGGGTGATAGCCTGGGAGAATAGTTTTGGTTTGCGAAACATGGCCCAAAGTACCAGTTTCCAATATTCCACCCGTTCCGTGCCTTTAATCCCCAGCTGGTATACCGAGCGGAAAAAAGCGCGCAGGTAGGTTTTATCCAGGAGACGGACCACTTTGGGCGGTTCAATGTTTTTGAGCAGGGTCAGCACACGCCGGTAATATTCACGCGGGGCATATAGATCCTGTACCAGGGAACGGTACCCATCCTGCAGCAGGCCCAGGTCAAGTTTGGGGATGATGTTAGTGGAGCCGTCGCCATTGTCGCCTGTCATTTCTCCCAGCAGGCGGCCTTCCTTTTTTAATCGTTTGTAAAGTGTGGTGCCGGCTGGGGCTTGTAACAGGCCGATCATGGCGGTCACGATGCCGGATTCGCGGATAAATTCCAGCTGGCGTTTAAAGATGCTGGGGGTGTCCGAATCAAAACCGACGATAAAACCACCCTGCACCTGAATTCCGGCGCGTTGGATGGCATGCACACTTTTCACCAGGTCGCGGTTGCGGTTTTGGCTTTTGCTGCATTCGGCCAGGCTTTCTTCGTTAGGGGTCTCGATGCCCACAAAGACGGTATCAAATCCGGCTTCGACCATCATTCGCATTAAGACGGGGTCATCCGCCAGGTTGATGGACACTTCGGTGTTAAAGGGAATACCTGTTTTTCCTTTTTGCCACTCGATCAGGGCGGGCAGCACCTCTTGCTTAAGCACCTTTTTATTACCGATGAAGTTATCATCCACCACAAACACCTGGTCTCGCCAGCCGAGGGCATACAAGTCGTCCAGTTCTTTAATTAACTGCTGGGCGGTTTTGGTACGTGGTTTGTGGCCCAGCAGAGCGGTCACGTTGCAAAAATCGCAGTTGTAGGGGCAGCCGCGGGAAAACTGGATGGACATGGTGGCGTATTGGCTCAGATCGGCCAGTCCCCACAGGGGTGCCGGGGTGGTTTGGATGTCGGCGTATTGGTCACTTTGGTAAATTCGCTGTTCGGTGCCGTGTGCCCAATCTTGTAAAAACAGGGGCAGGGTCAGTTCGCCTTCATTGAGGATAAAATGATCCACTTCCGGAAATTCTTTATATTCGCTGGTGAAGAGCGGCCCACCCGCGATGATGATTTTCCCCGCAGTTTTGCAGCGCTGGATCAGTTCTTTGGTAGATTCCCGCTGGACGACCATCGCGGAGATCATGACCCAATCGGCCCAGTCCAGGTCATCCTGGGTCAGGGGCTGTACGTTGACATCCACCAGGCGTTTTTCCCAATTGGCGGGCAGCATGGCGGCGATGGTTAATAAACCCAGCGGCGGGGTGCTGGCTTTTTTATCAATGAATTTCAGCGCGTGTTTAAAACTCCAGAATGTGTTCGGAAATTCGGGATACAAAAACAGAACCTTCATGATTTACCTCCAATTAAAAAGTTTCATAGGAACATCAAACAGAACCCTAGCCGATGTTAGTCAGGGTCGAAAATATTCAGTTGTTTTCACCCGCTGTGGGAAAACAGCAGGCCGGGATACTTAAGGTAAGGTGGGATAATCTGCCAGCGGGGCGTAGACCAAGCCAACCAACCCCAGCCCGGTGTGAGCACCCAATACGGGGGCAACGGTGGAATCGGAAAGCCAGTGGCAGTCGAACCGTTTGTTCAATTCCTGACGCACAAATTCGATCCCTTCCGGATTGGCGGTGGATGCGGCCTGGACCCGAATGGCGGTACCTTCGGGAATATCTTTGGCGACTACATTCACCAAACCCTTCATGGCTCGTTTGAATGTGGGCTGTTTGGAACGTTCGTAATATTTTCCCTCGGTTTTATCCACCCCGATGATCGGTTTGATGTGTAAAACTGACGCCAGCAAACCCTTCATGTGACTGATCCGCCCACCGTTGATCAGGTATTTCAGATCGGGCAGGGTGTAGATGGTTTCGGTCACCTTACGTACCTTCCCCACCAGTTCTTTGATTTTTTCCACCGGCCAACCCGCCTGTGCAGCCCGGGCGGCGGCTTCTACCTGCCAGCCCTGTGCACCGGAGAGGGTCATCGTGTCGAAAAAATGAACTACGGCTTCCGGCACCAGACTGGCAGCGGTTTGCGCCGATTGTAGGGTGTTGCTTAACCCGGAGGAAATATGGATGGAAAAGATGTTTTTGTCTTCCGGGTGTTCTTCGATCAGTTTTTTGTATAAATCTACAAAATCACCGGGCGAAGGTAAGGATGTTTTTGGCAGGGAATCTGTTTTGGTGAGTAATTCGTAAAATTCATCCGCATTGATATCGACGCCGCTTAAATAGGTTTTGTTATCCAGTTCGATCTTCAGTGGTACCTGGTGAATGTGAATGCCCTCCATTTGTTTTGGGCCGAGATCCATACCACTATCTGTAACAATATGCATTAATTATTCCTCAGTTCTGCATTAACCAATTAATAGAGTTCCGGCAGGGGGAAGGCAGTTGTGCCCTGATCCCGGCGCTGGCGACTCTGGTAAGCCATTTCAATGATATGCTGCATGATGGCGGTGGATACCTGGCGAACATAGGGCCGGTTTTCCACATCGCCGCGGAACAAGAGTGGACGTCCAACGGTCATATTATAAGGTCCGCGGATGTACCAGCGGCCAACCTCATCTTTCCCTTCCACTTCGGTTTTGATGGCGTGGATGCGGGAGCGGTCCAGGTGGATGCCGACCGGGACAACGGGTGCGCCGCTGGCCAGGGCCAGGCGGGCCACGCCGGTGCGGGGTTGGCAAAATCCGCCGCGTTCGGGACTGAGGGCACCTTCCGGGAAAATGATAATGGTTGAGCCATCAGCCAGACGGGAGAGGGCTTCTTCCATTGCCGCGGGGCCGTTTCCGGCAGCCACAGGAATATGCCCGGATTTGCGCAGGTATTTGCCAAACACGGGCACCTTAAATAAGGTCTGGTTGATTAAGATGTAGCTTTGTTGGTTTGCCAATGCCGCTACAAAAAAGGGATCGGATGTGCTGGGGTGGTTGGCTGCGATGATTTTTGGCCCTTCGGGGAAGGGTGTTTTCCATTCAACATCAAGGTCGAGCATCGTCCCGACATAGGTTTTCACAACAGGACGGGATAGGCGGTACAAAAGTTTTTCGAGCATTTAAAATGTTCTCCTGAGTTTGGGATTGGAGTATGTTACCAATATAAAACGATTATGTTTTTCCAGCATGTGCAATTTTGCATAGTCTTGGGGTTAAATGGGCATGCTTTCAAAACATGACCGGTGGGCCTCATACCATGACCCGGTGACGGTGCTGTGACATGTGTCATAGGGTAACAACTGTTGGTTAAAACAACACAAACCACAAGTAGTTGCGTTTAATATACGTAAAAAGCAGGTTGGGCGAGCATCCCGAAGTTGGGCTTTTGCCGTAGGTTGGGCACGGAATAAATAACAAGCAACAAGTTTGCAAGTGGAGAAAAATTCAAATGGTGGAATGATTGCCGTGTGCCCAACAAAAAGTAGGTTGGGCACGGAATAAATAACAAAAAAACGCGGGCGGCGAAAGGTGTTATGTTTTTTGCGAATTACGGGTCGCCACGTGCCCAACAAATCATTTGATTGGAAAAACGTTGGGCACGGGGCAAACATCAAGGCTTTTTTATTGAGCGAATTTGCAAAAGGGTTTGTCATTTAATTGTCCATGCCCAACCTACAATTTTTTACGGGGTCGGTTTTACCAATCAGGGTCAATTAAACCAAACATCCATTCGAAAAACCTTCCGATGGTCATGATAAAACCATCAAAAGTAGGTTGGGCATGGAATAAATAACAAGAAAAAAGTTTGCAAGCTGAGAAAAATTCAAATGGTGGAATGATTGCCACGTGCCCAACAAAAAGTAGGTCGGGCATGGATTGATAACAAAAAACGCGGACGGCGAAAGGTGTTACGTTTTTGCGAATTACGGGTCGCTACGTGCCCAACACAAAAATCCGGGTTCTGGTCTTTGGAAGAGCAAACCTCAGGCTATATCCTTGCCAATTAACCAGTTTTCTATTCACCATTTCTTGCAAAAAAAACGAGCCTCTTGGCGATCAAAACCCTGAGGTTGAGGTCTTGCCGAAGCCGGGATTGTAGGTAAGAGGAGTTGCGTAAGGAAGCCAATCAGTTTTCGGTGTGGCGTGCGATTGGAGCTCTTGTTTTACCGATAGCCGTCATTGGTGTTCCCATGCTGTTGATAGCGGTGTTAATTTTGCTGCGTGCTTAACGAACGGTCAGACAACGGGCTAAAACCATAGGCCATTAAGATGGTTTGTCCCTCTTCTGATAAGACAAAATCAAAAAACGACTGAGCAGCTCGAGAATTTTTGCTGTCTTTTAAAACCGCGATCGGATATTCTGCCACGATATTTATTTCCGGTGGGATATCAAAAACCAAAACCTCATCACCTGCATTGATGACATCACTCCGGTATACCACGCCTGCGTCTGCTTCTCCCAAACGGACTTTGGTCAGAACGGATTTAACATTATTTTCATACGAAACGACATTGCTTAACACACGCTGCTGGAAATTTTCGCCCAAAAGGGAATTGGCTTGATCTAAAAATTGGCGTGTATAAAAACCAACCGGCACCGCTTCCGCGCCAATCACCAGTTGAATGCCGGGCTTTGCCAGATCTTGGATATGTTGAATTTTGGCCGGGTTATTTTTTGGCACAATCATTACCAACTGGTTTCCTGCAAATATTTTGGCTGTGTTTGGATTAACAAATCCTTCATTTTCCAGCGTAAACATATACTGCAGGTTTGCACTGGCGAAAATGTCAGCCGGGGCACCCTGGCGGATCTGGTTGGTTAGCGCTTGCGAACCGGCAAAGTTAAAGACCAGTTCCACCTCAGGATTTTGTTTTTGATAAACCGCACCTAACTGAGTAAAGGATTCCGTTAAGGAAGCAGCAGCCAAAATGGAGATGGTTGGTTTATTGCTCGCTGGCGCTGAACAGGCAGCCAGCGACAATCCCAATAAAAAAATGATCCAATGTTTAAGCTTCATAACCGGATCAATCGGTAAAACGAGGATACAGCACCTGTTTCACCAGCACCAACACCAAAAACGAAAAACTAATCAAAATTACGGCCAGGGTTAATGCCAGTTTTAAGTTGATTTCAAAACCAAGGTAGATGGCCAGCGGCATGGTTTGGGTTCGCCCGGCAAAATTGCCTGCAAAAATGATGGTTGCCCCAAACTCACCCAAAGCCCTGGCCCAGGTCATCACCAAACCACTTAAAAGGGCAGTCCAAGTGCCTGGTAAGATAATAAACCGAAAGGTTTGCCAGCGGGTAGCACCATCTAAGGCGGCGGCCTGTTTTAGTTCCGGCGTGACGGAGCTGAAGCCAATGGCAGCTGCTTTAATAAAAAGTGGGGCAGCAACAAAAAGCTGCGCCATGACCACGGCCACCGATGTAAATGGAAGGCTGATCCCCAAATCGGACAAACCGCTGCCCAACAAACCGACCCGTCCAAAGGCCATCAAGAGCGCGATCCCGGCCACAGCGGGTGGTAAGACGGTTGGCAGATCGATCAATGTATCAACCAGACGAGAAAAACGAAAATTCTTTTGGGCTAATAAAAGCGCAACCGGTAAACCAAATAAAAACGTCAAAAGCGTGGTGGTTAAGGATGTTCGCAAACTGGTGGAGATGGCTAACCCTACAACCGGGTCCTGCAAACTTACCCATAAATCAGTTGGGGTTACTTGTAAAAATAAGGCCACTATGGGAAAGGTGATAAACAGCAGCATGGGGAAGGTGGCCAGCCACCAGAAATTGTTAAACTTAAGCGAAATTTCTCGTGAAGGCAGGGCAGTATTAATTTTTTTCTTTTCTACCGTTAAAGAAGTCATTTTAATCCTATAAACCCGAACTATTCATTAAATGAATAGATATAGTATAAAGTGAATCGAAAAGAAAAACAACCGCACGGATCACAAAAATAAAAATAAACAGAATCCGTCTGGGTGTTAATTAACCAAGATAGGGGTTAATCAAGATGTTGGTGCAGTTTTTCTTGTAAGGAAACGATCGAAGGTGCCCCTTTTAAGCCCTGGTCGGTTTGATATACTCGGCAGCCTAAATAATAGGTCTCTCGTTCTTCCGGCCAGAGGTCTTTTCCGTTCACCACAAAAGAAGGAGAACCTAAAAAATGGGCCGCATTGGCTTCTTCGTTGGTTGTGACCCGCACCAGTTCCACCGTTGCGGTAATATTTTCAAGTAACATGGCCTGTTTCAGGTTTTCCAGACCAACTTTCCAGGAAGGACAATCGTCAAAATAATAAAGTTGAATATGCATGTTTTTATTAAACGATTAATCATTAAGTTTAAGGTTAAATCGGATAATTTAAACTGGCTTAATGGTTATATTTGTTTTTCCAGCATAAAAAAGCGGTGGCTGTAGTTGGCTTCTGCCAGGCGTTCAGGGTACATGGCTTCCCATTCGTCCCGGTCATAAAACCAATCATCTTGGTGCATTGCCATCCACTCTTGCAGGCTCATCGATTCGAACTCACTCACCAAGGAGCGTCGTTCTTGTTCGCCGGATAGAATTTTTAACCCTTCCACAAATTCATAGGTTTCTTCATCAAAAAAGACAGAGTGTAGGGTCGGTTGCCCGTTTTCTTCCTGAATCCATTCATTATATTCATTTGGGCGGCCGGTTAGTGGCCAGCTGTCCGCGGTCATAAAACCCAGAAAAATGAGCCCACCCGGTTTTACCACGCGTTTCATCTCTTCTATTGCGATCAGGGTATCCCGCTTGCGGAGGTGGCACATGGAATAAAACTCATACACGAAGTCAAAATAATCATCTTCAAACGGGAGGGAACGCATGTCACCTTCCTGCAGATTCAGCGAAACCCCGTGTTTCTCGGCTGCTTCTTTTGCCATAAGCAATCGTTCCGCCGAAAGGTCAATCCCAAAACTTTCCAAACCCTTCTGACCAAACAAAATCAGGGGCGGGTTTTTACCCCCGGCACCACAGTCCAGAATCTTTTTTCCGGTCAGGGATTTGTTGTCCTGTTGTTGGATCAGTTCCAAAAATTGGTGAATCTGGGGATGATAGGTTGATTCCATCAATTCTCCTTTTTGAATTTGCCCTCATCCCTAACCCTTCTCCGGTTTTGGGAGAAGGGAATCAGTCATCGTAAATATCACGAGATAAAGCTAAAAACATTGTGGTAAGTTCAGATATGAATGATTATTCAGGGAATTGGATAGGGGGTTATCTGCCTTTTTTCTTTTTATTTTTCTTTTTATTCTGCTGCTCGGTGCCGATCCAGATGCCAAAGGCGGGTAAGACGCGGCGGTGTAACACCAGCACCAAAATGGTTGCACCAAAAGCGATCCCAAAAATGATGAGGGCGCTGGAAAGATTGTTCAACAAATTGGGATTAATGATCATTACCCCGGCCAGGGTTAACATCAACATGCCGCCGATTAATTTCAAGATTCGACCGTGTTTTTCTTCCAACCGAGTAGCCTTTAGGGTGAAAACAGCCACAAAAAAGATGACCAGTTCGTCAATTTGGTAGATCAGCATGTAGAGAATCAGTAAAAAGATAAAATAACCGCCGGTGATGTTTTGGGAGGCGAGCATATTGGTCCATAAGACCGGGAAACCGGCCGTACAGGAAAATTCCACCAGGGAAACGCCGGCAGCCATGACGATGGTTGCCCCAACCAAACCCCACAGGCTTTTGCTGTTATCTACCAGACCGCGCATGCGCTTAAACAAACCTGGTTTTTTGGCATCATCAATGGTGAAGGAGACCCCTTCTTTATACCAGAAGTAATCTTTGATATTAATCAGGGCGAATACCAGGGCTACCACGGCCACCAAAACTTGAATCCAGGTCATGAAACTGACAAAGGTTAAGAAGGTGAACAGGCCGCCGATAAAGAGGGCATACACCAGGGCGGTGATAAAAATGAAAACAAAACCAATGATCAAAACCCGTTTGCGGTCACCGGTGTGCAGGGTTAGCGCCAGCAGCATGGTTAACACCCAGATCGAACAAGGGTTTACCCCATCCACAAAAGCGATTAGGAGGGTCGCAACGGTCATGGATTGATTTTCCAGGTTTACTTCACCGATCAAAGGTAATTTGATGGTACGGTTTTCCTGAACAGGTTTTTCAGGGGTGTCTCCATTTGGGCTTGTGGTAGGAGCCGGTGTCGGGTTGGATGAAATGGTCGGCATGGGGGCAATGATGCCTGCCCCTGCATCCTTACAGCCAGCCACAACGCAGTACTTTACCAGGTTGTCGATCTCCCCTTTCAGTTGTTCGCCAAACCCTTCCCAATATTGGTCATCGATAAAAATGGTTGGCACGTATTTGGCTTCAAATCCATAGGCGCTCGCCATTTGGACAAATTTTTGTTGGTTTTCCTGGCTGTTCCAAACTTCGTAAAAACGCAGTTCCACTTCCGGGTATTCGTTTGCTAATGCTTCAAAATAAGGTTTTGCTTCAGCACAGTGTGGGCAGCCATCACCCCAGAACATATAAATAATGGCCTGATTTCCGGTTGAGTCTTGTGCCAGAGCAGGTTGAGTGCTCAGGCTGGATAATAAAACGACGGCCAAAACGGCCAGACCCAGCCAAAAAATCCAATGGCTTTTAAAAAGTTTGTTACCAGTTTGTTGTGTATTTTTCATAGTTACCTGTTTATGGAAAGATTTGGAAGAAAAAAAGGATTGCCCAATTTTCTCATGGTTCAATTAATCCGTCAAAATGTCGTCCGCCCAATGCTTCATGCGCATCGGCGGGGCACATTACCAATAATATTTGAGCCGGTTGTTGTCCTTCATTGATCCAGCGGTGCGGCAAATGTGCTTCAAACAAGATGCTGTCACCGCTGTTTAATGGGAAAGATTGTTCTTCCACCCAGCAGCGGATGGTGCCGGAGAGGCAGTAAATAAATTCTTGCCCGGTGTGCACGGTAAGCTGTTTGCCGCTGCCTTCACCCGGAGAAAGGTGCATCACAAACGGCTGCACGGCATTGTCTTCCAGGCCAACCCCCAGGTTTTCCAACAGATTTTTTCCAACTTGCATTTGCGGGCGGCAGCCAGCCTGAACATAAACCAGTTTGTTTTCGGGTTTATCTGCCTCTAAAAAAACAGATGCGGATAGACCCAAAGCCACCGCCAACTGCTGTAAGGTGCCGACGGAGGGGGATGATTTCCCATTTTCGATCAGGCTGAGGGTGTTTACGTTTAATCCGCTGCGTTCTGCCAATGCCCGCAGGGATAACCCTTGTTTTTTACGAACCTGGCGTAAACGGTAAGCAACCAGGCTTTCCACCGAATCGGGTGGGGGTGTGTTTTTTGGCTCAGTTTCTTTTTGACAGGTGAATAATGCACTTTTAACCATCAGAAAACCTCAAAAAAGGATACCAAAATTATAGTACAAAAAACGAATTTATAACTAACTATTTGGGTGACGTCCGGCTTCGGAAATCCTTCAACCTCGAGATTTTTGAGGGGCCCGACCTCGGGTTTTTGATCGCCAAAGTTACCTCTTTTGCGAGGATCACTTGTCAGGTGTGGCGATCCTGTGCAAGGATAAAGCCCGAGGTCTGCTCTTTCCGCTTTGGGTGGAATTAACCACGGAATTGAAGAGCAAAAACCGAGATGGCCTTGCGCGATGTATCAAAATGAAAGATCGGCATCATTTACCAAAAATGAAACCTTAACGCAAAAATCTCGGTTTTGGGGGCGCGTCCGACCTCGGAAATCCTCCGATCTCGAGATTTTTGGGGCGGCCCGACCTCGGGTTTTTGATCGCCAAAGTTACCTCTTTTGCGAGTATAGCTTGTTAGAGTTGTAGATCCTGTGCAAGGATAAAGCCCGAGGTCTGCTCTTTCCGCTTTGGGCGCAATTAACAACGGGAAAGAGTGAAGAGCAAAAACCGAGATGGCCTTGCGCGATGTGTCAAAATGAAAGGTCGGCATCATTTGCCAAAAAAGAAACCTTAACGCAAAAATCTCGGTTTTAGGGTGACGCCCGGCCTCGAGGTCTGCTCTTTTCGTTTTGACATTAACGGGTTTCCTTTGGGATAAAAAACGAATTAAAAATGGATTTATATCAATCAGATTGATCTATACTTAAGAAAATTGTTTAAAAGGAAAACCACAATGGGCAGACAACGTATGTTTCATGGAAAAATAAACGCTGCCGCTTTGGCAGACCAACTTGCCGCGCAATTTAACGAACGTCATAAACGAACCAGCATTACCCACAATGGGGTTTCTTCTCTGGTGCAGATTGGCAGTAAACACGGCACACCGGCTACAGTCCATATCACCGATACGGATGGCGGGGTATTGGTGACCATGAGTCGGGATCGGGATTGGCTGGATCGTGCTTCCGATGCCGGGGATTTATTAACTCAGGCAGCCAGCGGAAACAAACTCTCCTTATTAGCGTTACTTCCGGAAGTTTTCGGAGAATTACAAAAAGAAAACATTACCCCTCAGATTTGGGATGTTATTAATGATATCTGTTCGCTGACCTTAACGCTGGCTGGCGAGAAGAACGCACCAAAAAACCCGAAGGTCTGTGAATTCTGTGGAACAGCAAACCTCGACGAAGAAGAACATTGTTTTGCCTGCGGTGGTGTATTGCCTGTTGTTTTACCAAGAGTTTGCCCAAAGTGTGAGTCGAAATACACTTCAACTGCTTTGTTCTGTCAGGCTTGCGGAACACGATTGATCACCGGATAACGAATGATCACTTCGCGAACTCAACTGACATCAAGCGGCGGGCCAAGTAACTGCATCCCATGTTTATGCCAAAGTTCCGGGTCTTGCGGCGGCATGGCATTGGCTTTGTTCACTTCTCGGAAAAAGGATTCCATTTTGCCGGCTGGCAAAAAAGTAATCAGAATTTTTCCATAATGCTGTTCTCCAATATAAGCCCAAACATGGGGTATATTCCGTGGTGCAAATAAGGAATCACCGGGCGATAGGTTGAATTTTTCGGTTCCGACTTCGAAAACAAATTCCCCATCGATGACATAAAACCATTCATCTTGATCATAATGTAAATGCCGGGCGGGCCCGCCCTTGGTTTGAAAGGTGTTTTCTAAAATCAGCACGCCGTGTTCATCCGGTGAAGTCAGTTTAAACGTGATCTTGCTGATTCCAAGGCCGCGTATTTCCCCATATTGATCTTCATTTGCAGCGAGCCGGAAAGGGGCAGCATATTTGTCCATAAGAATACCATCCTGGTCATTAATCACAATACAGTAATTCGACTTATCGTATCCGTTTTATGGTAAGTATTTTATTAAATGTATAACTTGGGATCTTTGTGGGGTTAATTTTCCTTATCGGTTGTAAAGAGCAAAAACCGAGATGGACTCTCGCGATGTGTCAAAATGGAAGGAGCACACAGTTTGCTAAGAACAGAGCCTTAACGCAAAAATCTCGGTTTTGGCGTGATGCCCGACCTTATCTGCACTCCCGCCTCTTGCAGCACCTGACGGATTCGGCTGGTAATCAACACCGCGCCTGGGGAGTCTCCGTGGATACAGAGGGTATCGACTGAAAAGCTGCCGCTGCTGCCGTTGATTTCTGCTCGAATGCCATCCCTCACCAGGCGCAGGGCTTGTTCGGCCGCGGCTTGCGGGTCGTGAATTAATGCGCCCGGTTGGCTGCGGGAAATTAAGCTGCCGTCCGGGTTATATCCACGCTCGGGAAAACCTTCCTGTGCCACACGCAGCCCGGCTTCCATCCCGGCTTCTACCAAACAGGAACCGGCCAACCCGACCAATATCAGGTTTTTACTGAAGTTGGAAACGGCGGTAGCGATGGCTTTAGCAATCGTCCGGTTTGCAGCTGCCTGATTGTATAAAGCGCCGTGTGGTTTCACGTGGACCATTTCGGTTTGGTTGGCTTTGGCCACGGCTGCCAGTGCACCAATTTGATAGGTGATCATAACCTCAATTTCTTCTGCCGTCAGGTCTAAAACCCGCCTGCCAAAACCTTGTAAATCGGCATAACCCGGATGAGCGCCAACCGCCACCTGATTTTTGACCGCCAGCCGGATGGTATTTTGCATCACCAACGGGTCACCGGCATGGAATCCACAGGCAATATTGGCAGAGGTCACCAAAGAAATCAATTCTGCATCGTTACCAATCTGGTAACGGCCATAACCCTCACCCATGTCACAGTTCAGATCAACCTGCATTATATTTTCCTTTCTTAATCCAACGCACCCGAGAACGCTGTGAGCAGATTCCAGGTTGGGATTGTAACCGCATTTAACAACGTCTTGATTTGTTGTTTATACTTTTTTTGCGCTGTTTCTACATCTACGGGAACAAATTGAATTTTCGTTTCTCCCGGAATGGATTGGACCAGCAAGGGTAAGTCAGCGGAGATGACCGTCCCAATGCGGGCATAACCGCCGGTAGCCGGACGATCCGCTAACATCACCATCGGCTGTCCGGAAGAAGATACTTGAATCGCACCCATCACCAACCCTTCCGAGAGAATATCGGCTGGTTTTAACAAGGGGAGTGTTTCACCTGTCAGACGGTAGCCCATGCGGTCCGAATCGAGGCTAACCCGGTAGGTGGTGCTGGTAAAAAGAGAAATACTTTCTTCGGAAAAAAATTCTAAATGTGGTCCTAACACCACACCAATTTTAATTGAGTCACGATACTCTGGTATGTTTTCATCCGGTAAACTTGCCCCGGCATAGAATATTGAATCGCTGGGGGGTGTGCCCGTCACAAAAAGATCACCGGCTTGTAAATTTTTGCCGTTTATTCCACCGATTCCAGCCCGGGCATAGGTAGCTTTAGATCCTAACACTTCCGGTACGATGACACCGCCTGAAAATGCAAGCACTGCCCAGCCGCTGGAAACCGATGGTAAAAACAATTCATCCCCATAGCGGAAGCTAACCGCCGTCCAGGTCGGTTGTTTTATCCCGTTTTTATAGAGTTCAAAACCCCGACCGCATAAAGCAGCCAGTCCATCCTGCCAGCAGCACAGCCGCAGCGGCATTAAGCTAATTTCCAATTCTGCTAAATCGACAGGATTTCCCACCAACAAATTCGCTGCCATAAATGAAAAACGATCCATTGGCCCGGAAGGTGGAACGCCAAATCGTTCAAAACCTTTTCGTCCTAGATCCTGAATGGAGGCCATGGGACCGGTTTCCATGATTTCAATTGTCATAATCCGGCCTCCTGAGCGGAGATGGGTATAAACCGCAGCCGGTCACCCGGGTTGATCAAAAAAGGTGTTTCGCGCTGCGGGTCAAATAAAACCAGCGGGGTACAACCAATAATCCGCCACCCTCCTGGTGAAGTGATTGAATAGATGCCGGTTTGTGAGCCTGCAATCCCAACCGAACCGGCGCGTACTGCTTTTCGAGGTGTTTCCAACCGCGGCGTAGATAAGCGGGTGTCCATCCCGCCGAGATAGGGAAAACCGGGGGTGAAACCCATCATATAAACCGGATATTCAACAGCGCTGTGCAGCCGGATCACTTCGGAAACAGTTAAGTTGTTCAATCGGGCCACATCTTCGAGATCAGGTCCAAACCTTTCCCCATATACGGTGGGGATTTTAATTAAATTTTCTTTGCGGTTGGTGTTTTTCGTTAAGCGCAAATAACAATCATCAATCCAGCTTTTTACCATGCTGTAAGATAAACACAGTGGATCGTAATGCAGCAGCACAGTCGTATAGGCTGGGACGGCTTCGCCCATACCTTGAGGAGCATTCTTCATTAAAACCTGGGCAAGAGCATGCACAAGGGAGTTGATTTCCAGGTCTATTTGATCTCCCAGTTGAATTAACACGGCGGAATCACCGACCGGATGAATTTGGTGCGTATTTATGATCGGGTTCATATTCTCATTTTACCAATCGAATGGGTTTAAATGGCGTTAAGTGGATTACCAATATTGAACCCATCGGATTAAGAAACCTTTCATCTACTTAACATGACGGTAAAAACAAGATAAAAACGAATGTTAAAAGTTCCTATATCAAATTTTCTTTAGTATGATTAAGCTGTGAAAAAAGCGGAACTTCCTTTTCTCGCAGATTGGTTTGCGATCTCCTTTCGCTGGTTTAATCTGCTGGGAATTACAATTGCATTAACCACAGCCGGCAGCCTCATATGGCCAGTTACGGCTGGATTAATTTTTGCTGCCATCTGGAATGTGATTATGTCGCTTTTGGCGACAATTAATGTGCGTATGCCAAGCCATCGTTTGATCAACTTATGTGTTGATATTCTGGTAAGTGGCATGTTATATTCGATGGTAGGTGGCTTGCTTGGTCCATTAACCTGGGCAGGATTATTAGCCATTTTAACCGCTGCCATTTATTATGAGTGGCGTGGTGGTTTGTTAGCCGCTACTTTTTTATCTATTATCCAATTCGGATTAAGTTATCTGACCAGTTTTCAAAATGACCCCACACCGATCTTAATTCCAATGGGTGTCATTTTTGTTTTTAATTTAACCGCGGGTATCATCTTTGGGTTAAGCAGCAAACGGCTGATGAAGGGTCTAAGGCACAAGTATTTTTCAGAGATGCGACAGCGGCAGAATTTACAGCAGATTGCTCAAAAACAAGAACGAGGCAGAATGAAAGTCTTTTACCAGTTGATTGAGACTTTAAGTTCGACCTTAAATTATGAAGTGGTATTAAATACGACTCTGGACCTCAGCCAAAAGACGTTTGATGAGTTGGGTAAACCAACGGAAATGATGACCAGTGCTGTCCTTCTGTTTAAAGACGATCTCTTAATGGTTGCCAATGCCCGTAGATTTTCTCCTACTGATCTAAAACGCACCTTCAAGGCGGCGCAGGGCGTTTTGTACGATACCATTCAGAGTGGTGAACCGCAGATTTGTTCCGAGCCGCTGCAAGACCCGGAATTAAAATCTCTCCTGGCGCTGCAATCCTGTAAACAGGTTATCACCTTACCACTGGCCCGTGGTTTGGATGCCTATGGCGTGATGCTATTTGCCCATCCAGAACCAAATTTCTTTACCAATGAAAAAGTGGAACTGCTATCCATGATCAGCAGCCAATCCGTGATCGCAATCCAAAATGCGCTGCTTTACCAGCAGCTTCAATTGGAAAAAGAAGCGATCATTGATTCGCAAGAAGAAGCCCAGAAAAAACTAGCGCGTGACCTGCACGATGGCCCTACCCAGTCCGTTTCCGCAATTGCCATGCGGTTGAACATTGCCCGGAAAATGATGCAAGTCGCTCCGGATAAACTGGCAGATGAATTGGAACGGATTGAATCCCTGGCACGCAGAACAACGGGTGAAATTCGTCATATGTTGTTTACCCTCCGCCCGTTGGTATTGGAGTCGGAAGGTTTGGTGGCTGCTTTAAATGCAATTGCCAATAAAACCGAAACCACTTACCAGCAAAAAGTTCGGATTGACGCAGATGAGAAGATCATTTCCCGGCTGGATCAGAACAAACAGACGGTATTGTTTTACCTGGTGGAAGAAGCGGTCAATAACGCTCGAAAACATGCCCAGGCTGATTTGATTTGGGTGCGGCTGCGGCTATCTCCAAAAGATAATGACCTGGCATTGATGGAAATTATTGATAATGGTGTGGGTTTTGATATTAATAAAGTAAATGGAAATTACAACCAGCGCGGCAGTTTAGGTATGGTAAACTTACGTGAGAGAACACAACTGATCAATGGACTTTTACATATCGACTCCGTACCCGAGCGGGGGACAAGGGTACAAATCTACATTCCTTTAACACAGGAAGCTGTAGAACGCATTCAACACGGCGTGGTTGATTTGTTACAAGCCTAAAACCCACCCTATTCTGTTTACAAAATAATATGCCCTATATAAACGATATCTATTATATTAAGTCTGAGGGGGCAGATGTGCCAAAAACACCGATTATATTGATTCACGGTGTTGGCGGTACGCATCTGAGCTGGCCAGCCAAAATTCGGCGTTTGCCAGGGTATGATGTATATGCGATTGACCTGCCAGGTCATGGAAAATCCAAAGGGACGGCAGCCCAAACCATTCAACAGTATAACCCACCCTTAATTAATTTTTTGGCTGGATTGGGGCTTTATCGGGCCATATTTATTGGACATTCCATGGGCAGCGCGATTGCCATGCAGTTTGCATTAGATGAACCGGATCACACGGCGGGGATTGGCATTATTGCCGGTGCCGCCAGTTATCACATTGGGACCGGTTTTTTGCAGGAATTCCGCAGTGCGTTAACCCTGCCGGTAGCCTTACAAAAATTAAAAAAACAATTGTCGAGTACGCCCGCAGCCCAGAATGTTTTGGAAGAGAAACATCTGGCTGCATCCACCCATCCCAGCTTGTGGTATACCGATTGGCGAGCCTGCGCCCGTTTTGATATCCGCAACCGATTGAGCCAGATCAAACAACCAGTCTTTATTGCTGCCGGACGCTTGGATCAAGTTGTGCCTTTCCAGAGCAGTGCTTTTTTAGCGAATCAAATTCCCCAGGCAGTGCTGATGGATTATAAACACAGTGGGCACTTATTGGCACTGGAAGAACCGGATCAATTGAGTATGGACATCCAGCAGTTCTTAAATACCCACTATGTGTGATGTGGGAAAACGCTCTTTATCCCTACACCATTCATCAAGGACTGTTTCGCCGCAGGTTTGAGTTCGTTCGCTTGATTATTTCTCCACGCAGGTCAACCAATTCGGGATAGTCATAGAAAAACAAGATTTTTTGTTCCGCAATGCTGTCCCCTTCCGGGCGCTGGTTTAACACAAAGTAGGCCCAGCTTTCGGCCATGTCCTCTTCCAGGTTGGTGGCAGCATAATCACTTACAAATTGATCTTCGTATTTTTGGTAAAAAGCATCCAATGCATCGTAATAACGGTCATCATCTTCTTCGGTTTCGATATCCAAAATTTCCGGCAGCAATTCTGTCCAGAAGCGTTCGTAATAAGCGTTTACATACGCATTTTCATAACTACAGCCTTCTTGTGGTTCGTACGTGCTGCAAGATGCAGCCCCAACAATAATCTGGTTCTGGTTAAGGGTTAACAAATGCCCATATTCATGGATTAGGGTGAAAGTTAATTCTTCCGGTTTGGCAGCGTCAGCCGGGTCAAGCACGAGCATCCAAGAGGAGAGATCGTTCTCGTTGATCGGTTCAACCCATGCCATGGTTTCATCCGGGCCATCACTGGAAATCGCGAACATCGAAACCATGGTCCGGTCTTTGGCGGGAATCAGACGGGCAAAATAAGACCATAACTGTTGGTGCTGTGCCAATGTTTCGGCTGAAATTTCGGCGTTGTTTTCGATGATCAATTGGTCTCCGTCTACCGCATAACTGGTTTCAATTTCCTCCGCTGAGTTTTCTCCCGGTTCAAAACCGCCCTGCGGAATATTGCTGAACACATCGGTTAACAGATCCTCGAGAATGCTGGGTTCGTTATATTCGTCATAATTTTCATCCAGCAGCAGGCATAATTGTTCTTCTTCATCAAAATATTCGTCCTCGTAACAATCTTCCGGACTGTCGTACAACCAAGAATTTAATACACTGTCGAACAATGTTTCATCGTCGGCATAATATTCTTCATCGCTGTAGTAATCTTCCTCACTGTATTCGTCGTTTTCGTAATCGTACGATTCATCCTCGTCTGCATACACCTCATCGGAATATTCATCATCTGAATAATTGTTATTCCAATATTCATTATTTGCACAGCCCGCGCTTAGGGTTAACAATAAAATCGCCAAAAATAAAATTAACCGTTTCATTTTCTCTCCAGTGTTTTTTTGATGTTATAAACATAGCAGATTAAAAAGGGAATGGGAATAAAAAATACAGAAAGATTTAACTTGTATCGTCATTTAAAACCTGTTATTATATCCATAATAGATATATCTGTTATGGATATAATAAATTAGAGGAACAACTTATGAAACCTGAAATCAACCAACAATTGCCCCTCACACCAGCCGTATTTCACATACTATTGGCTCTATCCGATGGCCCGAAACATGGATATTTGATTATGAAAGAAGTGGAATCTTCAACCGACAATATGATCCCGATGGGGCCAGGCACATTGTATGGGTCCATTAAACGGATGATTGAGGCGGGATTGATTATTGAAACCACTTCCCCTCCAACAGAAACAGATCAACGCCGTCGATATTACAAATTAAACCATTTTGGACGGATGGTATTGGAAGCGGAATTAAACCGTTTACAAAAACAAATACTGATTGCCCAAAAGAAAAATATTTTGGGGTCATTTAACAGGGGATAAAAAGATGGATTCAAAATGGAACCGATTAATTTATAAATTTTACCGAGGATTATTACGATTTTATCCACAATCATTACGGAATCTATATGGGCAGCAGTTATTACTGATGTTTGAAGAGCGTTGTCAAGATATGGATTCTACCTGGGGACCGGCATGGTTGTTTTATTGGATACTAAAAGATTTTTTCCGTACTTTGATTCATGAATACTTGCTTAGCGAAACAGCCCCAATTTTTATGTTATGGACACGTTTTGGCGCTGTTATTTTTATGCTGTTTGGAGGGTATTCTGCTGTTTCCAGGTTGGTGAAGATAATTTATGGTTTGAAACGCAGTCAGGGGAGCGAGGCAAATCTGTGGCGGGTGTTTACCATATCAACCGTCTATTTGGATATTCTGATTTATTTCCTCTTAGCGATCGCTATCTTGGGTCTGGCAGTTTTTTTTATCCGATCAGGCTCATGGTTTACGGCGGTTTTGTTGTTGCCGGTGTTCTATGGCATTTTTATTCATATTCACGCGTTGATTGGTATGTCGTTTGAGTGGCGTCTTCTTCCATTTACCAACTCTTGGACTTTTGTAATCTCAATTGGTATCTTATTAACAGGGTTAACGGCCTATTATAAAAATTTTGTGGGTAAAAAAATTTTTGTTGCGTTATGTATGGTGGGATTAACGACCCTGATGGTAGATGTTGTCTTAATCTATATGATCTGGACGATCTGGTTCAATGTTATCGAAATTATTTTTATCAGCACGGGATGGGTCATTTTGGGATTAAATTTTCACCGTATTCATTCATCCATCAACCCTCAACTAGCACAAGGTAGATAAGTAAAAGAAAGCAAAATCTCTCAATCTATGGCAAAATAGAAATATGCCAAAAATTGACCAAATCATCCGATCAAAACGCAAAACGATAGCCCTGGTGGTTCAGACAGACGGGAAACTGATCGTGCGGGCACCGTTACGCACTACAAAAAAGGACATCGAACAACTGGTGCAGCAGCAGGAAGATTGGATTCTCAAAAAACAAGCTGAAATGTTGATCCGTGCCAAACAAAATCAGCCAAGACTATTTGTGGAAAAGGAAGAATTTTATTATTTGGGTCATTTATACCCACTAATGATTGTGAATCAGGCTCTGGAGACGCTCAAATTCGAAAAAAACACCTTCCGCATGACCGCTTCTTTGCAGCCTTATGGTGCACAAGTTTTTAAGGAATGGTACCGGGTGCAGGCCAAACGGATTTTGACGGAACGAGTAGCTTATTATGCCAAAAAACATGGCTTCCAATATAAAAAAGTGCGAATCACATCGGCTAGCTCCCGCTGGGGGTCTTACAGCACGTCCGGTACGCTCAGTTTTCCCTGGAGGCTGGTGATGGCCCCGATTGATATGATTGACTATGTGGTAGTACATGAACTGGTGCACAGCCGTTTTCAGAATCACAGCAAAGATTTTTGGAACGGGGTGGCAGCCATCATGCCGGATTATAAAGAGCGCCGCAAGTGGTTTAAGTTACACGGCAGCCAATTGTTTTTAGGAGGTGTCAAATGACGCAACCCGGTTACGAAGAATTATTAACTATGATTCGTCATGCTGTGTATGCCCATCAGGTGAATCCCAACCAACCCAAGGACGCCCTCCGTTTTTGGGATGGCAAAACCCCGTATGTCATTCACCCTATATGGTGCGCCATGATGATTTTGCACGAAACCCAACTGCCGGATGAGATTCGCTTGCCAGGGTACCAGGCGCTGCTGCTGCATGATGTATTGGAAGATACCCAATCATCATTGCCGGATAACCTGGACGAAAGGGTGGTTGCGCTGGTCCACGGGATGACCTTTGACAGCTTCCAGGCGGAGCAGGACGTTATTTGGGATCAGCCGGATGAGATTAAATTGTTAAAGTTGTATGATAAAACATCCATTCTGTTGGACGCGGTTTGGATGGGGGATAAGAAGTGGAACAACCTGGTTGATTACACCCTGGCGCTGGCTGATTTTGTGGAAGAAACCTATGGTGTTTTGAACATCGTGCGGATCGCACGGACGCTGGCAAGGCACCGCTCGTAGGCTGCCTATCTGTCCGGTGCGTTAAGCTGCGGAAAAGATGTTAGCCCCTGTTTCAATTTGTCATTGCGATGGAGCGGGTATGGGAAAGTGTGTGTTTTTAAATGAATTGTATTTGGCAATATACGATCATTTTATCGTTAGAAGCGACTGAAGCAATCTAATAGCTCCTATTTCCGTTTTCATCGAGATTATCCAAAATTTGTCGTATAGAGACCCATGGATACAAGTTATAACATGAGTACCAGATACCCAACGACACAAGATTGCTTCGCTTCGCTCGCAATGACGAATCATCTTTGTGGTTTTATAATGGTTTGCTTGTACCCATCACCACAACTATCATTACCTCCATTCAGCATATGGTGACTATCAAAATGTCATTGCGATGGAGCGGGTATGGGAAAATTCGTATTTTTAACTGAATCGTAATTGGCAATATACGATCATTTTATCGTTAGAAGCGACTGAAGCAATCTTATACCTTCAATAACCGGCTTAACAGCGTTTATCCTTAATTCGTTGTTAGCGATATCAAAAGGTGTACGCTGTATCCAAAGGGCACAAGATTGCTTCGCTTCGCTACTAAGAAACTAGAAAATTTCTCCCTTGTTTCTTTCCTTATATAGGTTAGGGTATCCCTAACGTACATTTACTC
>PABH01000022.1 GCA_002702705.1 Anaerolineaceae bacterium | reverse complement strand
AAGCAAACCTGAGCTTTCCTCTGAATTGTCTCTTGGAACAAGATACCGGTTACCAGGGCTTTTTGCCGGAGAGGGTCATCATCTTGCAGCCCAAGAAAAAACCCAAAGGCAAAGACCTCACGTCAGGCGAGAAGTTCATCAACAAAGTCATTGCCAGCGCTCGTATTGTGGTCGAAAATGTCATTGCCGGAGTCAAACGGTGCCGGATTGTTAAAGATGTATTTCGTAATCGGAAAGAAGAATTTGCCGATTTAGTTATCAATTTGGCATGTGGCTTGCACAACTTTCGGGTGGAGCACCGCTCGCCCTTGCAAACGGTTAATCTGGTCGATTTTTATTTCCGATAATGTCTAATATCTTCTCAATTTGGCCACCAGGGTACTATCCTTTATACAATGTCTTCGACCCGGATTCGATTCAAATGTTGCCTATTCCTGTTGAGTTGTTAAAAGGAGGAGAGGCTATTGGATGGAATCGAGAACTGTCACCGGTTGTAAAGCAATTCATTGCCTCGCTTTATCCGCGCAAAGCGATGCGGTGAAATGTCAAGAGGCAAAAATAAGTAAATTTCATCATAAAGCAGGCAAGCTAAAGCGCACCTGCTCGACGCACCTTAACAAGCACATAGCAAGTGATGGATAGCCGGTCACAAAGGCCGGGGATGAAGTTGCAGTTGTTATGCTTTAGGCACCTGCCTTAGCCGATACGGTTCATTGGTTGTCAGCAGACACACAACGAGCCGAACCAACTTGCGAGCGGTCAAAACAATAGCACGTTTATGCTGATGTTTGCGCACTTCTTTGTATTTACGGTTGTAATAATCACGGTAGTCAGGGGCCTGCAATCGCACCAACTGAGCGGCTTCACAGAAATAGTAACGCAAGAAGTGGTTACCAAAGCGAGACATCCGTCGGTCATCGGCTTCAAAGGCATCGGATTGGGAGCGCGGCCAGCGGAGTCCGGCGTAACCGGCCACTCTAGCTTCTTGGTACTCAAAGTGAGCTAGGTCACCGATTTCGGCGATGATGCCGACGGCGAAAACAGGACCAATGCCAGGAATCGTCTCCAAGGTATGGGGATCCATTTGCTGGGTAATGGCCGTTTCGACACGGTCAATGAGATTTTCCAGGCAAGCGATGTGACGCAGATTGAGGCTGATGAGGTCATGAATAACGGCTGTCCACTCATCTGAGAGTTGATAAGCTGCCTGAGCCACCTGTTGCAGCTTGCGGGCGTTTTCCTCGGGATTGGGAAAGCGACGCTTGCCTTTGACATCCAACCATTCGACCAACTCATCCAGGGTGGGAATTGACGCAACACCACCTGCGAGGTAGCCCCAAAGGGGTTAGAAAAAGGATTTCTCTCTTTGTCGGTGTAGTCGGTAGCCTTGAGATAGATGAGGGAAAGGCAATAACTCTTGACGCGCACCAATTCCCGAACCAAAGGGTAACGGTACCGCGTCAGCGTTCGCAAAGGTAAGTAGAGCTCATCCATAGCAAAAGGTCGGGGCAGCTTCTTGCCAAAACGCAAACCCTCAGTCACCACACCGGCATCGCGCAAATCGGTCTTTTCTTCCTCACACAGAGCCTTCTTGAAATTGGTCACTAGACGGGGATTGAAGGGATAGAGCGTGGCTGGCCAGGCGGCTAAGGCTGGCGCTTTTTCCAGGTGGGAGAAGAAAGGCAACCAGTAATTGTTGGTCGCCTCAGCAGCGATGTGGATCGTCGTGAATGAACCCCGTTGCGCCATCTCCGCCAGGTAACCGGCTAACTGGTCTGACCCCAGCCGATTGTTGGCAAAGAGCCGATGTTTATCGACCACATCGCCGCCACCATCCATCACTAGCGTCACGTTGCGGCGTTGATGCACATCGACACCGACGATTAAAGCTGTATCTGAAAACATGGTACCTCCATTGTCGGAACTATGACAAGAGGGGAAACCCTGGCTCCCGTTGAGACCAACAACCTCGCGCGAGATCAGAACACGATCTGAATCAGGGTTGCAGTCTGCGGTCTGCTGCTCGCAGCCGAAAAAGGTTGGAACAAGATGCGCGTCAGAAGCACCCAACGGGACGAGGGTCATACGCTTTGGTAGCCGTCAAGCGGCAAGGAGAAAGCGAGATGCCCTTTTGTACTGATGTGTTTTGTACAGCTTGCCAGAGATTGTTTTTAGGTCAAGGGGCTGGCCCCTTTGATATTCATATTAGACCTCTTGCATAAGTAGAAATTCAAGCATAATTGCTGTTATGAAATATGCTGAAATTAAAAACCTATCCGATGCGAAATTCAAACGTTTAACGGGTGTTCCCCACCCAATCTTTAAGCAAATGGTGGCAATTTTAGAAAAAAAATGCCCACCTTTGGCAGACCACCTAAATTGTCCCGGGCAGACCAGCTCTTGCTGACGCTGATGTATTGGCGAGAATACCGTACCCAGTTTCATATTGGCCAAGCCTACGGGATTAGCGAGTCAGCCGTGTGCCGGACAATCCAGCAAGTTGAAAATGCGCTGGTTGCGTCAGGCCAATTCACATTACCTGGCAAGAAAAAGCTGCAAACAAGCGATACGCTCATTGAGGTCGTTATCGTTGATGCCACAGAGCAACCGATAGAACGACCCAAAAAAACAGAAGCGGCACTATAGTGGCAAGAAAAAGTGCCACACGCAAAAAGCGCAGGTGATGGTCAACTTAACAACACTAGAAATTGTGGCATCGGCCTTTTGTGAAGGCAAGAAACATGATTTCAAGTTATTCACCCAGAGTTGTCCAGGGATGATACAAACCATTACCTGCTTAGCGGATTCAGGGTATCAAGGCATCGCCAAGATTCACAAAATCAGCCAGACACCCAAAAAGAAATCCAAACATCATCCTCTAACCAAAGAGGAAAAAGCAAAGAATCGGGCGTTGGCGAAAGCCAGAATCTATGGAGAGCATGTCATTGGTAAGCTCAAGATATTTCGGATTTTGAAAGAGCGATATCGCAATCGGCGCAAACGGTTTGGTTTGCGATTTAACTTGATTGCCTCAATTTACAATTTGTCACTTGGGTTAAAGTGACTTTTGCAAGAGGTCTATTATATGAGGAGATAGAACATGAGCTTTATTGATGAACACCCGCTCGATTGGCCTCGTCCTGAAGTACCACAATTGCGCGATCTGTTTGTAAGAGCCTACAAACGGGAAATTAATGCTGAGGGAATTGCGGATTTGGCAGGCATCGTACCGGGTACATTTCCATATCATGATAACATGCGAACTACATGGACTGAGCTTATGAATGTGATGGCCCTACAAGGTAAACTTCGTAAGATGGTCGAAGTGGCCTCTAACGATCCTACGACCGCCTATCAACAGCGATTCGCAGAAATGCTTGAGGAACACCCGTCTGTGCCTAGGCAAATACCGAAATCAGGGGATTGGTGGAAGGGGCCGGATCAAGATGTGAATAGTACCCGTAAGTTGCACCTTGAGCGTCTACTGGAAAAGCGTAGCCAGATCTTCGACATTAATCTGGCCTATAAAGTGACGCTAGCCGCTCAAAGCGTAGCAAAACTCGTTCTGCACTTTGAGGGAGAAAAAGCATATGGTACGGGCTTTCTCATTCAACCTAATCTCATTCTGACCAACTACCACAACGTTTTCCATGAAAGATATGGGGATATCAAAGCAGTAACGGCCGAATTCGATTATGTGCAACGGTTTCTGGGTAGTCCCATTGTGCGACAAGGTAAAGTTGACAACATTGTAAAAAATGCCGAACATGATTGGGCGGTGGTTGAACTAGTAGATAAGGTTGACCGAGATCCTTTGGCTTTGGGAACACCTTACACTGTAAGCAAGGATGATACCGTCATTATTATCCAGCATCCGCTTGGGGCATTTAAGCAATTTTCAATAGACCCGTTGTCAATTCAGTACGTCGATGAGGAAGATAAGATAATTATCCAATATCTAGCCGACACGCAGGACGGCTCCTCCGGATCGCCCGTCTTTAATGTAGAACTACACCCTATTGCATTGCATCATGCTGAAGCCGAGGAAAAAATTGAGATAAACGGCCGTGAAGAGATCGTGTATCGTAACGAAGGAATTCTGATGGACAAGGTCATGGAAGGCTTACAAGCCAATGGAATCGAATTTAAAAGGAACAAGTAATTAAAGGAGTAAATCATGAAAGGAGTCAATTGGTCTGAGTTAGATGTTTGTATTGATGATTATATCGGGAGTGCAGGGTTCGATTTAGACGAATTGCCAAATCGTGTAGATCCGCTTACTACGAGCCGTGAAGAACTTGCGCTGGCGAGGTACAAAATGTGGCAACCTGGTCAACGTCTACGCATCCGCTTCTTGGATGGTGAGCAAGCCTTGCATTGGAGAGTAGAGGAACAAGCCAGCCAATGGTTGAAGTACGCCAATTTAGAGTTTGAATTTGGCAACTTTCCAGACGCCGAGATTCGAATTACATTTAATGGGAGCGGGTATCGTTCCCTAGTAGGAACTGATGCTTTAAAACGTCCATCCCCATTTCCAACTATGACGCTGGGCGGGTTCACTGTGAACACAAATGCCACAGAATTGAGAAGAGTTGTCATCCATGAGTTTGGCCACGCCATAGGTTGTGTTCATGAGCAATCAAGCCCCTCCATCGACATTCCTTGGGATGTGGAAAAGGTTTATGCTTATTATGCACGGTATGGATGGGACAAGGCGAAAGTCGATGATAATGTCCTTAAACGCTATAAGAAGCATGAGGTGTTCCATACTGAAGACCATGATGAAGACTCGATTATGCAATATCCGGTGAACAAAGCTCTGACGATTGGCGATTTTGAAATTGGTTGGAACACCGAGCTTTCTGAAAAGGATAAAATCTTTATAGCGAAGATGTATCCGAAAGAAGAAAGTTTGCGTTGGTAATTAACACTGCACTAGGAACTTGTTATTGAACAGTTACAAAGGGATGAACGGCTGTATTTGCCTAGGCAGCAAACTGTTATACTCGGCTTTGCCCTATTCATTTTGAGGAAATCTAAACCCGGGTAGTCTCCCTGTTGAGTGTTGCTAGGCTTTTTTTGCTCTAACACACTCAAGATGAAACGCAATTCTCTCTGGTAACGCTTTGTGATTTTGGAGCAAAAAGCGCAAAAATCACTCAGCAACACTGTAGAGGCAGACCATCTAAACCTGTAGGTATTTATAAATGAAGAATTTTCTAGACAACCATCCCCCTGACTGGACAAATCCAGAAGAAATTCAACGACTGAACGAATATTTGATTGGCTATGCCAATAATAAGCCTGATCGCCTTTTGCACCTGGCACAGTTGGCCGGAATAGCGAATGGCACTTTCCCAGAGAATGATGCTATATTTAAAATGAGTAGGGAACTTATTGAAGAAATGGCATTGCAAAGAAAACTCCGCACATTGGTTGAAGTGGCTGCGGAACAAGACACAGTCTACAAAGAACGCTTTACTGCGTTGCTAACGCTCACTACCCGCCCCGCCAATAAATTGGCTATCGCCGAAACGCCTGCTTCTAGCAATATGCCAGCACCACAGCGCCGCCAGTTTCGCCAGGATCTCAACACTTACTTCACAATAAGTGAATTACAGGGGCTTTGTTTTGATTTAGGCATTGATTATGAACAGTTCCCTCAGAATCAGGGGAAAGGCAAGTTTATTGAGAGTTTGGTGGCATTTCTGGAGCGCGACAATCGCTTAGAACAATTTCTGGTTCTCTGCGGTTTCGAACGAGGGCATGTGAAATGGCCTTCTATTACTGCCGTAACGACTAATCCAATATTTGCTCACCCATCCAATCAGCCACGGATTGCCGGATCACCGTCGCCTACTCAAGGGGAATCTCCTGTAGTCGATGCCGCGATTATAAACTTGCGTGAGGCGCTGTCTCGTGGGGATCTAGCGGTTTTTGTTGGTTCTCAGCTTTCCCAGATGGCTGGCCTGCCAGCCATAGCCGATGTTCTACGACCGCTGGTCAGCTCATCCGACACCCCTTTGCCGCCAGACCAATATCTGACCAGCGATCATCTTCTGGAAGCGGCGGAAACCTATGAAGTTGATGCCGGTCGCAACGCCCTGGTGCGCCGTTTTATCGATGCGTATCAGACTGTAGGTGTACAGCCCACGCTGGCCCACCGCTTGCTGGCTCAACTGCCTGTGCAAGCCTATTTCACCACCAACTATGACAATTTACTAGAACTGGCTTTTCTGGCACAAAATCGCCCTTGCACACCCATTATTCGTAACAGCAACCTGCCCTATGCCAGCCGGGATAAAGCCTATATTGCCCGGCTACGCGGCGATGTATCTCAACCAGACACACTCATTTTGACCCGGCAAGATGTACACACCTATGCTCAGAACCACCCATTGTTGGTCAATGAACTGCGGACGCGACTGGTGAATACCACCTTCTTGTTTGTTGGCTATGATATGACCGACCCTGGATTTAACCTGGTGCAGGATCAGATCGGACAACAGGTAGGTCGGGCAACTCGACTTGGTTATACAGTCATGATGAACGCCTCCCTGCAACGGCAACAAAGATTGCGCCAACGTCATATTCAGGTCATCAATCTGGCTTTGGATGAGGGGCACACCCCTCATGACCAACTGCTTGGCTGGCTGGAAGCACTCCTGTGAGGGTTTCTGCTATATCTGTTAGAGAGATTGTTTTATGAGCGATACTCACCCACTTTCCATTCCACCAGAGCTGATAGCGCACCTTAACAAAGGAGATTGCGTTCTGTTTGTGGGGGATGCCCTGGAAAGCTCGCAATCCATCAGTGCTCAGCTGTCGGCCGCCTTGGTCAATGCTTGTGGTCCTTACTGTCGCCATTGTCAGGCGACAGGCCAGTATGCCTTGCCCAATTCGTGCGAAGTGCCCTTAACCAAGGCCGCTCAATTGTATGAGAGTAACCACAATCGGCAGACGCTGGTTGATTTTGTCTTAGGTTATATCGATAATCAAACACCACATACGCCGGTGCACTGCGCATTGGCCGTGTTGCCGGTAAGGGTCATGATTACTACTGCCTATGATGATCGCCTGGAACGTGCTCTTCAGCAAGCGAATCGTCCTTATCTGCCAGTAGTGCGGGATCCTGATATTCTTTTTTATGATCCCAACCAGGTACAAGTTATACGTCTGCAAGGGAGTGTCAGTCAACCAGACAGCCTGGTGCTCACTCAGGTTGATGCCTACGATTTATTTGCGCGTCTGCCCACCGTAACTAAGATTCTGCAAGGACATTTCGCCAGCAAAACCTTGTTGTTTATTGACTATGGACTCGAAGACCCTCATTTTCACCTGTTGTATCGACAGGTGACTGGCCCCATTGCTCGCTATCAACGGCTGGCCTACGCATTGCAATGGCAAGCAAACCCCCTGCTGACCGACCGTTGGCATCAGAAGATTAAGCTGATCACGACCGAGCCGATCCCCTTTCTAACCCAGCTGACTACCTCACTACACCGCTATAATGTGCAGAAAAAACAGGCCGCTTTGCCGCGCCACCCCTACAAATTCCTCGACTACTATACCGAGGAGGATAAGGTCATTTTTTTTGGCCGTACTCTGGAAGCGGATTTGCTGTTAAGCACCATTTTGTCTTATCGACTGGCTATTTTTTACGGTGCCAGCGGTACGGTTAAAACGTCACTTCTGTTGGCGCGAGTGTTGCCTGCTTTGTGTGAGGCGGGGTATGAGGTGGCTTATGCCCGTATGTTGTCGGAACCAATCAGTGAGGTAAAAGCCGCCGCCCGCCGGCTGAAACGGTTAGACCAACTTGCTCCTGCCGACCGGGAGCAGTCACTATTAGTCATGTTAAGAGACTCTCGGCCACTTGGGGGCCGACTGGTTATTGTTCTAGACCAGTTTGAAGAGTTTTTCCTGCGCCAGGGGACGGAAGTGCGCCGCGCCTTTGTGCAGGAGATGGCCAACTGCCTTTGGCCGGAGATAACATCATCTGGCGTCACCGATGTCTCCACCACACGACGCTCAGACATTCGCTTTGTGCTCAGCTTGCGCGACGATTATCTGGGTGCACTGGATGAATTGTCTCCATACCTGCCCCAGCAGCAGGATGTGTTTGCCCATCGCTACCGCTTGCAAAACCTGACATCGGAAAAGGGGTTGCTGGCCATCCTGAAACCGGCCGAAGCTTTTGGCTTGCCTGTAGCCGAAGCCCTATGTGTGCGACTGATGGCGGATCTGGATGACCATGGCCTGGAACCGGCTAATTTACAGGTTGTCCTGTTTCGCCTGCATGAGGACGCGTTAGCACAGGGCTTATGGACTGAGACAAGTCGGCAGGGGAGGGGTTGACTTTGGCCCGGTATGAGCAGTTGGGCGGTACCCAGCAAATATTGGCCGGTTATCTGGATCGGGTTTTGGCCGAACTGCCTACCGAGACTAAGCAGGCGGCGGCACAGATGATTTTGAAGAGTATGTTCACTGCCGAGCGAACCAAAGCCGCTGTCAATGGGCAGGAAATTGGACGCAGCGAGCTCGTGCAAACAGCCAATCTGACCGAGCCAGAACTGGATCGATTGCTGGCTTACCTGCGCGACCGACGTGTGGTGCGCAAGTGTGGCGATGAAGAGCGGTATGAACTGGCCCATGCCGTCATGGTTAACAAGGTGTGGGCCTGGGTCAGCGAGGCTGAATTGCGTTTGCTGGATGTGCGCAACATGCTGCGGCGAGAAATGAGTAACTACCAGAAGTTCGGCCATTTGCTGACAACCGAAAAGCTGGCCTTATTGACAAATCATTTAACCATATTGACACTGGATCATGCAGAACTGGAAATGGTGTTTCGCTCTGCGTTGGGCACTGGGCAAAATACTGCTGCCTGGTCCAGCAGAGCCCAGGCGCTGGGTGTGGATGTGACCGTCATTGCCCGCGAGGGGCTGAACCATGCCAACTACCGCAGTCGGGTGGCGGCGGTGACCAACACGATCCAATTGGGGGAGCAATTTGCCCATGATTTGATTCCCTTGTTGGCTGATGAATATCCCCAGGTGCGAGTAGCGGCTATCCATGCTTTGGAACAGATGTGGCCCGAACACCTAAGGTAGGAATGCTACGTGCCTGCCGGACCATTTGTCATGGAGTTTGATAGTGGTTGGCACAGGCACAGTGAAACAGAACAACCGGAGCATGAAGTGGACGTAGCGGCTTTCTACATTCGATATATGGATGACATCGGCCGGCAGTGGCAATTTCCTCAGGGCAAGGAACAACATCCGGTAGTGAATATGCGCTGGTATGATGCGCGTGACTATCCTGAGTGGGCAGGGATGCGGCTGTTAACCGAGGCGGAGTGGGAGAAGGCGGCTACCTGGGAGGGGGGGTAGAAACAATGCCGAGGGTTTGCAAGGCAACATCAGAGAGATAGTTCAGAAAGGGGTCAAACCACAGGGGAAGAAGCGAAGCTATCCCTGGGGAGATAAGTTTAATGCAAGATTGTGCAATACTAATGAATCCGGCCGAGGTGACCCTACGCCAGTGGGGCTTTATTCACCCTATGGAGATAGTCTCTACAGTGTAGCAGATATGAGTGGCAACGTGTATGAATGGACCAGTACGATTTACCGGGAATATCCTTATGATGTGGCCGACGGTCGTGAAGAGTTAGTCACCACCAACCACGGTGTAGTACGAGGCGGCTCGTACTATAATAACAAATTCACTGCTCGCGGCACGTATCGCAACAACGAAGTTCCTGACGGCGTCTACCATGATGCCGGGTTCCGTTTGGGGTGGTGTCCCGGCCGTTTTCTCCCCCGATTGCTAAAAGCTAACTGCTGTTTGCTGGCTGCTGTCGGCTGTAGTGGCCTTGCACAGCAACATTCTTGGCTTGATCGCCGACTGGCGACTCTTATGGAGATATAAATGACCAAAACTGGACTCATCCCAGATGATTTATTGCAAAACATCCAGAAAGGGGACAGCATTCTCTTCTTCGGTGCTGACAAACCGTTGCCATACAGTGATGCTCCCCTTAGCCACCCCCAACTGGCACAAAATTTAGCCCGAAAATATGGTCTACCGCTTGGTAAAAACTGGGCCGAAACGGCACAAAACTATCTGAACCAAAACCCCACTGACCGACACGGTCTGCTTTCCTTTCTCCGCGCCCACAACAGCGGCCCACAAGTCAAACCTGGGCCTATCCATCAAGCCATTGCCGCTGCCGGTTTCCGTGCCATCGTCTCCGCTTGGTATGATGACGTGCTGGAAGAGACTTTGCAAAAAGCCGGTTATCGCGTCAATCAGGTAGTGCGTGACCGCCAAATTCCGTTTGCCACCCAAGGAGAGCGGGAAGTGATTGTGGTCAAACTGTATGGCAGTCTGCGTGATCCCGACTCGCTCAAATGCAGCACTTGGGATGAAGATGATCTGATGGGTCAGCTCAACCGCAAGCTTGAGTTGGTCAACTACTTCTGGACTATCCGCCCCCCCCTGTTTGTTGGCTTTGACCTCCTTCAAGAGATGCCCCGCCGCCTCTACGTTAACGCTTCGGCCAACATGGAGGATTTGATGCGCCGTACCTATGCAATCTGGCCTGATGACCTGACTGAATTACGGGCGTATTGGCAGCAAAAAAATGTGCAGTTTCATCAGTCTGAAGCCACCACCTTCCTGCAATCTTTGGCCACACAACTTTCCACGGCCACGTCTGGGCGGGCGCCTACTCGCTACCGCGTCACCCGTGCCCCCTATAAATTTCTCGACTACTATGATACGCAGGATGCCGACATCTTCTGTGGCCGGGAGACAGAACGGCAGATTGTTACGCGGCTGGCACTGACGCCACCACGCTTGCTGACCCTGTTTGGCCCTTCTGGCGCGGGCAAAACTTCATTGCTCCTGGCTGGTGTTGTACCCAATTTGCAGGCTGAAGCGTACCAGCACGTTTATGTGCGCGCCCTCGATGACCCATTGCCAGCCCTGCGTAAAGCGGTCGCCGCACGTGCAGGCAAGACGGATTGGCAGGTGGGGAATGACTTGTCGGCTTTTTTGCAGGTGATGTTGGACGAATCGGATCGGCTATTGATTATTATGGATCAGTTTGAAGAGCTTTTCTTACGTGTGGGCAGCCGTGTGCGACAGCAGTTTTTTGCAGAAGTGGCCGCTGTGATTGAGACGCCAACACGCGAGGTGCGCTTTCTACTGAGCTTGCGCGAGGATTATCTGCCACACCTGGATGAGGCGCGTTCCGTCCTGCCCGATATTCTGGGGCACAGCTACCGGCTACATCCTCTGGATCGGGGAGACGCCCGCGTGGCCATTACCGAGCCGGCGGCCCGCGCCAGCGTGACAGTGGCAATCGCATTGGTTGATGCCCTGGTGGGAACAGAAGGGCGTGACGGTGGCGTTGGTGGCGACTTGGTAGAGGAAAAGGGGCAAGTGCCGCCTGCGGTGCTGCAAATTGTGCTACATCGTCTTTATCAGGATGCCTTGCCGCAAGGCTCACCAGCCGATGGGCCGCCACCGCCGGGGGTGACCTTGACTCTGGATGCTTATAGAGCCATTCAATACCGGCGTGTCGAAGATGGCCGAGAGATACTGTTACGGGGCACCGAGGCGATTTTGGCTGAGTACGTGTCTCAGGCAATCGCCCTGTTGCCCCAATTACAGCAGGCGGACGGTACCCTGCTCAGAGCCAACCCAGTGCTGGCTCGTGAACTGTTGAAGGTGATGGTTACCAGCCAGGCGACTAAAGCAGCGTTGACCCAGGCTGATATGGCGGCCTGGTTAGAGGCTGATGGAGTAATCCAACTGGCGGATGAAGCGGATCATCTTCAGTTGACGTGTACCCGGCAAGGGTTGGAGCAAGTGCGACTAGTGCGCAGCTTTGAGCGAGATGGTATCGCGTATTATGAACTGGCACACGATTATCTAGCCACGGAGATTGGCAGTTGGTTAGATGAGGCTGAGAAAAAGACGCGATTGGCACGGGAGCTCTTGCAACGAGCGCTGGATAATTGGCATCAGGCAGAGCTGCTGATCCAACCAGAGATTTTGGCGCTTATTCAGGAGCGGCATACGGCTTTGAAGCGGCTGACAGAGGAAGAAGTGGTACTTCTCTTTCGTAGCGCCTTGGCGGTGGAAGGGTCTGCTGCCCTTTGGTTCAGCCGAGCACAGGCGCTGGGTGTAGATGTGACCGCCATTGCCCGCAAGGGGCTAATCCATCGCAACTACCGTAACCGTGTGGCGGCGGTGGCCGTCATGATCCAATTGGGAGAGCCATTTGCCTATGATTTGATTCCCTTGTTGGTTGATGAGTATCCCCAGGTGCGGGTAGCGGCTATCCATGCTTTGGAACAGATGTGGCCCGATTTAGGTTGGCACCAACATCTGGTACATGAATGCTACGTGCCCGCTGGGCCATTTGTCATGGGGGATGATACTGGTAGCGACAATGAAAAGCCGGTGCATGAAGTGGACGTAGCGGCTTTCTACATTGGCAAATATCCGGTTACCAATATGGCATACCAACGATATATGGATGACATCGGCCGGGCGTGGCAATTTCCTCAGGGCAGGGAACAGCATCCGGTAGTGAATATGCGCTGGTATGATGCGCGTGACTATGCTGTGTGGGCGGGGATGCGGCTGTTAACCGAGGCGGAGTGGGAGAAAGCAGCTACTTGGAAGGTGGATGGAAACAATGCCCTTGGGCTGCAAGGCAACAGCGGAGAGATGGTTCCGAAAAGAACCAAGCCCCAGGGCAGAAAGCTGCGTTATCCTTGGGGCGATACGTTTGATGCAAACCGGTGCAATACAGAAGAATCTGGCCCTATTGACACAACGTCGGTAAGGGATTATTCATCTCAAGGAGATAGCCCCTTCGGCGTAGCCGACATGGTCGGCAATGTGTGGGAATGGACCAGTACTCTTTTCCGAAATTATCCTTATGATGCGGCCGACGGTCGTGAAGATCCAGCCGGTAACAGCAACCGTGTACTACGAGGAGGCTCGTATATTAATAACCAATCCTCCGCTCGCGGCGGGTATCGCCACTTCTACGAACCTGACCACAATGACGGCAACTATGGGTTCCGGTGTGGAGTGCGTAGTGTGCAAAAATTCCATCCAAATGATATTTCCTCGAGTACAAAGTGAAATTGTGCGCTAATGACAGGTTCCGGTAGAATCATCAAAATCCCTAAATTGGTGTACGCTTTTGAATGGTCTGGTTCCTGTTTTTGACAAGATAAAAATGGGTCTCCTGTACTGTATGTGATCGAATTGCCTAACAAAGCGCAATCCAGGTAATCTAAATCCCATTCTCTCTGGAGGCGATTCAAAGCACCATTGGCGCTAAGAGTTTTTCACACAAATTGCGGGAGTTCCATTTTCGGGTGTTATTTGACAGCTGGTTGGCCATATAGCCAAAGACAGTGTCCGGGGGATAGGTGCGGCTGTAGGCGCTCACCGGGCGACCAGTCAGGTCGCCGCAAAGGGTCAGATACCCCTGCTGGCTCACTGCCTCATGCACAGCGCGCTGCAAAAAGGGCTGTAACATCGCTGCCAGTTCTGCTTCTACAGTCTCCACTGTGGCCGCATCCACCTGGTACAGAAAGCGGCTGACATTGGTGTAATGAGCAAAACGCACATCCCAGGCATCGGCCACCGCCTGATCATGAACCAGCGGATGGGTGCCTTTATTCAGGTCTTGCAGATACTCGTATCCGGCCAATGAAGCCAGCGCGAACTGGAGAATGAGATCGCCGCCGGGAATAGCATTGGCTTGCCGCGCTATCTGCACGGCGTCACGCACCCGCTGGCTCACCTCCAGATGTCGGGCGAAACGCCCCCAGGCAACGAGCATTGCATGTTGGGTGCTTTGATAGACAGGGCCGGTTTCATTTGCAGTTGTTAAGGTCATGCCGCTTTTCTCCTCCTTCAGTCTTTGCTTAGACTCATTGTGGAAAAAAGCGGCGTTATTGAAAAGTTGTAAAATTTCGACTTTTAATACGGATTAGCGCCTGAGTGCGCATTCAATACGTTGAGTCCAATGACGCTGAGCATACTCAACAGCCTCTTGAGTGTTAAGGGGAGGCGAAGAACTCCCATCACGCAAATAGAATTCTTTGTTATAGAAGACTGGTCTGTCTGCCGGCGAAACTTTAATTCGACATAGTTCAGTTCCCAAATATGTTGGAAAGGTAATTTCGCACAAAGACACTGCACTTTCACCTAACGCGTTCCGCAACTTTTCGGTAAGAAATAGGCTATACCCATCTTTATTGTTCTTTTGTTTGTTTACAGCTTGGTAATCTTCTGTCAGTCCAACCACAGTTCCATCATCCATGACACCAATCAGGATGTCTCCCCCTTTTCTGGAATTCATAAATGCGACTGCATCTTTTAAAATCTTTTCTATTATTCCCTTGTCTACACGCTTATATTTTCGATTCCATTTGGCAGTTTCTTTGAACTCAACATACTGTGATTCACCTTTAGCAATCATGTATGATAGATCATCCTCCAGTCCCGTGAGCAGTTCCCTGTATTCATTATGAAGGACGGAATGTCCCTTGAGATATTTACTGTCTCCTACTACATAATCTTCGTTTGATTGGAGGCCAAAGTTCTCTTGTAGTCTGCTAATCGTAGTGTTAACTGCACTGTGATCCAGATCGCATCCTAGCCAACGCAACCCCAATTTTTCTGCTGCATGTAGCGAGGTACCGGAACCGCAAAACGGGTCGAGAATAATATCTCCCGGCTGAGGGCCAAGCGTGAGAATTTGCTCTAATAGAGCGAGCGGTCTTTGCGAAGCATAAAATTTTTCGCCATATTTCCACTCTGTTGTCGGATGGAAGTTAGGAATGTGATCCCATATCAAGTCGATGGGAACTCGAAAGTCTTCCTTGTAGTACACTTTCATTCTTGGTTGTTTGTTATTTTCGAGAGTTATCCGCCCTTCTTCGGCAAGCTGTTCAAGTCTTTCTTGGGAGAATCGCCAATGACTTTTCTCTGGCGGTCTGAATCCATTCCACTCGTAATTAAAAGATGGTCGGCCTCTATCGTTTTTGTTGGGGATAAATAAATGCATCAAATGGTATCTGCCACGGTTATCTTTTTGCGGATACCGTCGTTTGATTTCTTCTTTTGTCAAGGAACGTAGTGGAATTTTGTAACTGTTTGCCTTGCTATAAAGCAGCAGGATATCGTACTTCTTATGGCTGCCCAGAGGGGAAACGCTTCGCCAAGGCCAAATGTATTGCTCTAAAAAACAATCTCTGCCAAAAATTTGATCCAGTATGAGACGAAGGTTGCTACCGAAGCGTTGTTCGTACTGTATGAGCAACGCCCCCTCTTTATCCAGGACACGGTAGCATTGCTGTAATGTCTTGGAGATGAATGTGAAATATTTTTGTGTCTCTTCCGGAGCCTTTTCGATAGGATCAAAATCTGCGGCTTCCGATGAAGTGAACCAGGGAGGGTCTACATACACAAACTGAACACTATTTGGCTCCAGACGCTCCAAGAATTCTAAGCGGTCTGCTTTAAATAGCGCATTGGGGGTAATAGGCATGTTTTTTTATCCTAACGTGGCTGACGACTGGTTTTGAGCAGCACGGTTGTTAATAATTAGACGTTTCTTGTATCCAGCACTTCCTCACACAGCATATCAATAATCTTGACAGCCACGGTGGTCTCGCCCTTGGGGGCCGGGAGTTTGTAATGGCTGTTTGACCCGCTAATACCTGGTATGGAATTATTCTAAAGGGAACAGAACATGGGATCAAGAACATGATAACATTCATGTGGAAAACGTGTTAGTTTATTGGGGTACCTCTTCGTATTGTGCGATTCGGAGGACCCAGATAAGGCAATTTCCATTGTCATACTAACAGTGCTGCGTTTTCTTCGGCCGTTCCGGGTCCGCTGAAGCGACTGTTGTTGATGCGTTAATCATCACGCCATCCACCTGGATTTAGTCACGCCAGAGCGTACATTAGTAGACAGAGCCGGATAGACAAGAAACAGTGCGGGCATGTGTTATACTACAGTGTGTTGTTGCCTAGCCCAGAGTTTCAGGGACTGGCGGTTAGCAAACAAAGTGTCAGTCACATTCTGAACCACTTCCAGAATGGAAAGAAAAATGTCGAAAATATCACTGTAACGATTGAACACCTAATTATGCGAGGAGGGAATAATGAAGTCGCGTTTCATGCCTATCGTACTCGTACTTACGTTGATCTCGTTCGTTGTAATAACCCTACACGGGGCTTTGAATACGGTAGCAGCCCAACAGGATACGGCCGTTTCTGAAACGGAATCGCTACAAGCGCTGGCAAATGGACGGTTGGTCCCGGTAGATCCGGGGAATCGATCGGATAACTTGCCGCCAGCATCGGGAAACTCAGATACTCTCATCAATCTGCCAGATTCGCTGGACACCCATTTGGACTTAACCGGGGAAATTGTCTTTGCTAGTGATCGTACTGGGCCGTTTAATCTATTTGCCCAAAACGCGGACAATATTGGTACGGCCGATCTTCTGGTGAGCAGCACCGGTAACGATTCCACACCAGTTTGGTCCCCAGATGGCGAACGACTGGTTTTTGCCAGTGACCGGGACGGCGACTTTGAAATTTATCTACGCCAGTCAAATGGTACCGAACAAAAGCTTACCAATAACAGCGTCGAAGATATTCACCCTTCGTGGTCACCTGATGGCAGCCGCATACTCTTTACCTCTAATCGGGGCGGCGGCTACTATCAGGCATACACAATGAACCAGTCCGGGAACGATGTACAACAAGTAGGGGCGGTAGCTAACAATGTCCTCTATCCGCGCTTCTCGCCAGATGGCAGTCGTATTGCCTTTATGCGGGCCAGCATCGCTATCCCTGCTTGTGATTGGAATTGGGACATCTGGGTAATGAATACCAATGGAGGTAATCAGGTCCGAGTGACGACCCAATTAGGTGGGGATATTTATCCGAACTGGACACCAGACGGCCGAATTATCTATGCCAGTTGCCGCAATCTCATCAGTTCCAATCTTTACATTGTCGATCTCGATAGTAGCATAGAAACACAAGTAACAGATTGGTCAGGGGACGAGCTGCACGCAGTGTATTCGCCTGACGCGGAACATCTAGTCTTTAACGCCACCGGTGATGGTAACTACGAGGTTTATATTGGTACCTGGGCTGACGGCACATCGTTCAATCTCACCAAAAATTCAGCCGCCAATTTGACTCCAAGCTGGATTAGCCAATCGTTTGCTCCCTGCGTGGGGGCAACGGCAACACGGCCCATTCTGATGGTCACCGGCTGGAGTGGCAGCGAAGGCTTAACGAGCTTGAGTCAAGATGGCCAACTCAAGTATTTTATTAATCATTTGGCAAATCACGGGTACGTAGAGGGCTGCAATTTATTCTATGCTAAAGATGTTTCTCCCTACCATTACTTGTATGACGACATTTTTAGCCCTGACGGGCGGAGTAATGCCACGATCATACGAGACAATCTGTGCGAGTACGCGGCTATTGCCGAGCAAAAAATACCAGGATGGTCAGGTTATTTTGATATTATTGCCCATAGTTACGGTGGGTTACGCGCGAGAGCTTTTTTAGAACGCAAGGATCTATACGAAAGGGATGTAGAGGATAATGCCCTGGGAACAGATTGTCAGGATACAGGTCGCGTATATGTCAAGAACCTGTTCACAATGGGAACGCCCCATGGGGGTGAGTGGGGCTTATTGCCTTTTGACTGGATTATTGGCTACGAAGCTGTTAAGGGCGATGACTCTGGCTTCGATCCAGAAATACCAGCCATATGGGAAATGCTTCCCTTTGTCCGCGAATGGCAAAATATAGGTCACTCACAGCCCCAAAACGTAAATTACTTCTTAATGGCTGGTGATGCTCGTGATCAAGTAGAGGCTAGTTTGACCCCTCTCTTGTTGGCTTATTATGGATGGCCATTTGATACTGTTCGAGAGAACGCAAACGATTTTGCCGTTCATGAAACCAGTGCGCATGCGCTAGCAACTCTGCCAGGCAACTACCCGAATATAATAACACTTAATACGCCCGATTTACATGGCCAAGTACCTTCCTGGCTTGATCCTTTTGGTTTTTTACGCTCTTTCGTCAACCCAAGCGCAACTTTTGAGGAAAGCATTTGCCCCTACATGAATTTAGCAGGTTGCCAGTTCTTTTTGTCCAATAATGCCAATGGATTAGCTCAAAACGCTGAAGACCATAATTCAGTCTTGGAAATGCTGACAGAGCAAAGCCAGCCACAGCCAATGCCACCTGCCTCTGTGATGGATATAAAGAGCGGTGCGCTTTCCAATAGCGATGTTGTCACCGGTCAGTTTTATTTGGCTGGCTCCGGCTCCTCTCAAATCATGCTGGCCTGGTCCAATGGAGGCGTAGATTTGACTTTAATAGATCCCATCGGAAATTCTATTACCAACGAAACTGTCACGAATGATCCGAACATAGATTACATCTATTTCGACGCTGGACTTGGTTTAACGGCATCCTACCATATCACCAATACGCTTTCAGGGACGTGGACATATACTATTACGGCCGATAGTCTCACTGAAATGGCTGGTTATCGTCTGTTAGCCATACCGCCAACACCCATAGCTGTTAGCAGTTCGGTTCCGGCATGGATTCCAAACGGTAATTCCGTTGTTATTACGGCGACTGTATCTTACTCGGCGACAACACCCGTGATTGGTGGTAGTGTTGTTGCCCGTATCCGGCAGCCAGGCAACAGTGTTGAGGAAATACCATTGTTAGATGATGGTAATCACCAGGACGGCAAGGCCAATGATGGTGTGTTTGGGAGTGTATACGATCAAACTAGCGATGGCGGGATCTACAGCATTTTGTTTACGGCAACGGGTAATTATAATGGTGAAGCGTTTGAGCGAACGGCGGCAACATACTTTAGCGTTGCTCCGGCAAATGCAAATTTAGGCGGTGTGTATAGTGACAGAGGTATTAGCAACAACAGCTTAGGCTTATACGAAGTCCTTGAAGTTTCTTCCCAGATAGAAGTCAACGCCGCGAGTATATACGTGCTTTCAGCCGAATTATACGCGGACAGCATATTCATTTCACATGCTACGATAGAAGTCCATCTTGATACCGGCAAGCAAACCGTTTTTCTTTACTTTGATGGCGATGATATTCGCCAGGCCCAACAGGATGGCCCCTACACACTTCGCAATGTTGTATTGTTAGATGAATCGCAAGTTACGGTTCTTGTCGAAGCGGCCGACAATGTTTATACAACCCAGGCTTACAGCTATTTGCAATTTGGAAATCTGTCTGAAATCTATTTGCCATCAATTATTCGCCATTAAAGCGCACGTTGGGATGTAAAATCCAGCGGTGAGGTGCTTATGAACTCATAGCAGAGAATGATTTGAAGCCACCAAAAGAGAATATAATCAAGTCTGCTGAGAGCTTGCAAGATATGGACTACATTCCAAGAGTAACGGCCGTTCTTGACCAAATGCGACAAGCAAGGTCTGAAGGTTGCACAACCGGAAGAAGCCAGAAGGCGCGCGGTCGTAGAAGCAGAAGCTTATAACTCTGTTGCAAATGCTACAACAACATATGGGAAAAGCAATTTCGTAAATGGATAAAAAACGCCTGCTGTTGAAAGTATCAATGCTATGGGGCCTTGTGTTACTCGTCATTTTCAAAAATGAATGTCGTTTACTCCAGCCCACCAGTTGACCAGCAGACAATATAAGATTGGGAACAAAGAACTCGAAGAACGTCACCATATTTTATCTCACCTGATTGTCCCAAGTAAGCATACGAATTGCCTCAAACGCATACATGAACGTGAATTTAAGATCGTCTGGTTAGTGAGATATTTGAAATCCTGACGATCTCGAAGTCTACTTTTTACAAATATTTGAAGGGGCGTCTAGGCAATAGAACAATTCATACCTTGTTATTGAGACTCCCATATCAGAAGGGAAAAGAATGATATGGTCAACCGCTATCCAGAATCAGATGTCTTCGTTGGGCGATATGAATTTATCCAGAGTCTTGAAAATGAAATACACCAACTTAAGGAGACAAATTGTGGGAACATAATATTTATTGCTGGAGAAGCAGGAATCGGGAAAACGACCCTGGTTAATTACTTTTTGCGTTCTTTGACATCTAACAAAAAGATAAAAGAAACTAATAATTATCAGCCTTACGTTCTCCAAGCTAAGTGCAGCGATCTTGTAGCCTCAGGGAATCCTTACGCACCTTTTGCTGATTTATTCGATGGTTTTCAGATAGTTGAAACAGAAGGATTAAAAAAAACGATGGGGGCTTGGGCCAAAGATTTAGGGCCAAAGTTGCTGGAAGGGATTGTGCCATACTTAGGCCCGTTCTTAGCTGGAATATTAGAAAAGCAACTAGCGAAAGATCATGAGAGTAATCAGATTGGTGTAAATGTAGCTGCTGGTCAAATTTATCAGTTTTTAAGACTCTTGGACCGAGCAAGTAAAATATCACCACTCATTATATTTATTGACGATTTGCACTGGGCTGATGAGCCATCGATTAATCTAATTTTTGCGTTGGCACGACGTATATCTGAGTTTCCTATTTTGTTAATCGGTACATATCGACCGCATGATATTGCAGAGAAGCCAGGCCAATCAACCCACCCACTCTCTAAAATATTATCTGAGATGAAACGCTACAATCTATATACGGAAATCGAACTTAATGCGTTTTCAGTTGATGAAGTTGAAAGATTTCTTGTCAAACATTTCCCCCAAAATAACTTCTCAGATTCGTTGCCATTAAAACTTCATAATGAAACCAATGGTAATCCATTCTTTCTTGAACAATTATTGCGATTGTTAAAAGACACTGGGCAAATATTTCTTGATACCGATGGACGTTGGACGATGAGACCCTTTGATAGTTTGCCAATTCCACGAGGTGTGTTAGCAATTGTTCAAGCACGTATTAATAATTTGGAAAGAAAACATCGTCTCATACTAGGCTATGCCTCAGTGCTGGGAGAACAGTTCAGATCCAAAATTCTCTCAGAAATCCTAGAAGAACCTCACATCCATATCTTACGAGTTCTTAGGATTCTGGAAGTTGACCATAGTTTGGTCCGACAGAAAAGCGGATTTTCTCATAATAGTTTACAGTCAAACTGGGAATTTAATCATGCATATGTTCATCAAGCTCTATATGACTCACTTGCAGTTGAAGAACGCTCTGAAATTCATAGCTTAGCAGCCGATTTTTTGGTAAAAAATTTCCCCGAATCACGAAATGAGCTGGCTAGCGAGTTAGCCTTTCACTGTGAAATGGCACAGCGTTTTGAAGATGCCATCAATTTTCGTTTGTCCGCAGCATTGAGAGTTCATAGGGCAAGAGGATTTTCCGAACAGGTCTTTCACTGCAACAAAGGTATTGCAGCCATAAAACGACTGGCTTCCCCAAAAGAAAGAGAGGAAATCATCTTCTTATCTGGTTTAGCAGACGCATATAGGCGTTTCATGAAGTTGCAGGAAGTTGAAGATATCGCAAATCAATTGCTTGACTTAGCCATAACGCAGAATAATTCTATGGCAAATATTGAAGGTAACTTGAGGAAACTACAAGTAGCAGTATTACGAGGCAATGTGCGTGGAATTAGGCTTTATTGTTCCAGAGCCTGGAAGGAAGCTTTATCTACGAAACCCGAAAATTTGATTCCTGTAATTGGTTTCTTTCAACATGAAAATCTTGTGCGCGGCATGCATCGGGTTCTCCGTAAACAACTGAAACAACTATTAGATGAAGCGATGAGGGTTTTTCAAAATCAAAGATTGTTCTTCGTACTTTCGAGGGTGCTTACGACCAGAGCATTCGTTGCTTTTTTGGAAAACGAGTATGATGAAGCACTGTCATTTTTTAATCGTGCTATCAGTTCTGTTAACGATGCTGACAGAAATGAACGTCATATTCTAAATAATTTTCCTTTTTATACGCTTTATTTTGACACAAATACTTTACTGGATGACTGCGCAGAATATATTGGTCGCATCCATCAAAGTCGGGGAGAATGGGAAAAAGCTATCAAGAAATATGAGCAAGTGGCTGAAAGAAAAGAGGCCGAAAACAACTTACCCGGAATGGCTGGGCTACTCAACTTGATCGCGGAAACTCAACTTGAGGCCGAACTTTTCAAGGAAGCTCAATTGAGTTTTGAACGCAGCTGGACCATTGCTCAACAAACCGATAATTTTGAGCTAAAAGCAATGGTGTTATCTACAGGCATAACAATCGCTATTGCAGAAGAGAATATCTCTGACTTGCAGGCACGATTGCAACTATTCAGGGAAGTATCTCATGAATGGAATGTCGAATGGGTCTGGGAGAAGAGACGTCAAGGAGAAGACTTCTTAAACAGGTTTAAAGAACCTGACACTATAAACGAGAAAATTCTTCTTAGTGGATTGAATCAGGCTAAAGAAGATAAAGATTTCTACTTAATTTTTCAGTTTAATTCACGGCTTGCAAACTGGTACTTAAATAATGATGATTTGGATAAAGCCCTTCAATTTGCAAAGGCTGTTTTACAAACCTTTGTTCCTAAATATGTTGAAACTGATTGGATTGAAAAAATCGGCCGCATCCATCAAAATCGGGGAGAATGGGAAAAAGCTATCAAGAAATACGAGCAAGTATTTGAGAGAAAAAAAGCAGAAAACAACTTATCCGGAATGGCCGGACTACTCAACATGATTGCAGAGACTCAACTTCAAGCTGAACAAATCACAGAAGCCCAAAAGACCTTTAAGAGAAGCTGGGCTGTTGCCCAACAAACAGATAATTTCGAGCTAAAAGCTATGGTGTTATCTACAGGTATTTCCATAGCTATTATGTTGAAGAACTATAGAGCTACAGAAATCCTTTTAAAATACTTTGAAGAAATAACAGGCAATATGCAAGATATTGAGTGGATCCGGCAAAAGATAAGTTCGACCAATGAAATTCTCAGCAATCAAAGAGATTCTGCTAGTTCATCATGATCCCCTTAAAAATTTTAAAAATAGTTTGATAAGCAAAATGTGGATTCAATTATGTCAAATTCCAAAGCAGTTGTGTTTGATGTTTACAAAACCTTAATCGATATCGAATCTGATGAACAAAACATAGAGACTTATGAATTCATTTCTTCTTGGTTATCCTATAAAGGCCTTCACATCGAACCAGAAGATTTACGAAGAAAGTACAGGCAGATAGCGAAGCAAGAAATCCTGGCAAATAACGAAACATATCCAGATATTGATATTGTTGATGTATTCAACAAAATTCTTATAACTCTTTGCAATGTGGAAAAGGCTAATGACATTCAAAAAGACGCAGAAGAGATGGGTCTGCTATTTAGAATTTTAACCACAAAATCGCTCACCATTTACCGGGAGACTGTACCCGTTTTACAGGCCCTATATAACCGGAAGATACGCCTAGCAATATTATCAAATACTCAAAGACTATTTACACTTCCCGAGTTAAGAAAATTTGATATTGAGAAATATTTTGATTGCATACTTTTTTCATCCGATGTTAGAGTATCAAAACCCAGTTCTAAGATATTTGAAACATTGTTAAACGCTATGAAAATTGAGCCTCAAGATACAATATACGTGGGAGATAATTTGTTTGACGATATTTTTGGAGCACAAAGGGTAGGCATGAAAACGGTATGGATTGATCGAAAGAAGGATAATGCTTTTCCAAGCGAATTTGAAAAGCCGAACCCGGACAAGCACATCAAAGAAATTACTAGTGAGAATCTTCTTGACGCTATACTCTCTTTAGTTTGAGTACTCTATAAGTTGGGAATCCTTACGAGAGGGAAAGATTGTCTTATGGGTGTCGTTCATTGTCCATTACATTGAGTTTGACGCGTTTGTTTAACAAATTAGATTTTTAGGTACATGAGGCTATCGTTACATCTGTATAATCGAAAGTTTCTGGGAAATAATTTCACTTAACTATCAAGCAAAAATGACAAAAACAAATTATTTGATTCAGTTAAAGGAAAAGATCAATGATCACTTTGATTATGAAGAATTCAGGCACCTAGTTTTTGATTTGGGCGTAGATTTTGACAACATTCCTGGCAGGGCAAAAATTGACAAAATTGTTTCACTAGTAAATCGTATGAATTCTGATGACCGAATTTCTCAGCTAACACAAATTTGTCAAAAATTTCGACCCAAAGTTGTTTGGACTTACCAAGTCAAACTATTTATTGCATATAAACAAAACACCCTTAACGATGCAAACCTAGCAAAAATATTATATGACTCTCTAAATGACAAAGGACATGATGTCTTTTATGATCAGGGGTTGCGTGCAGGAGAAGAATGGCTGGATCGTATCGATGCTGAAATTAAAGCAGCCGATTTTTTGGTTGTGTTGTTATCTACAGAATCTATCGATTCAGAGATGGTTCGCTCGGAAATCTACCGAGCAAAAGAATATCATACTGTCCAAGGAAAACCACAGATTCTCCCTATTCGTGTCGCCTTTAATGGGATGTTACCTTATGGAATTTCCGCATTCTTAAACCCAAAGCAATACATTTACTGGCATTCTGCGAATGATAACCAGAAGATTGTGAATTCAATTCTACTCGCCATCAACGAAAAACTGCCCGAAAAATCTGATCCCTTTTCACAAATACCGAATACTGCCACTATTTTATCTGTAGATGGTAGGCTTCTTTCTAAAAACGAGCTTATTAGTCCACCATCTCCAGAATTTGATCCCCGTCTGATAAAACATCTCTCTATCCCTGGGGGGGCACTCAGTCTAAGTGATAAATTTTATGTCGAGCGTGAGGAAGATAACAAACTCAGACAAGAAATAGTACGAAGAGGAACAACGATTACTATTCGTGCTCCTCGGCAAACTGGAAAAACATCTTTGTTAATGCGTGGACTTCATTATGCTCGGGAAAAAGGTGCACAGGTGATCTTTTTAGATGGACAGAGTTTGGGACTAGATGAAAAATCAGAGATGGACACTTTCTTACGCAGTCTTGCTGAACTGCTTGTTGATGAATTGAGAATTGATGGCTTACAGATAGAAAAGAGCTGGAATGATCGTTTAGTTGCCCAAAAGAACCTGACAAACTTAATTGAAGATCATATTTTATCGCGTTTTGAGGAACCTATAATTTTGGCATTTGATGAAGCGGATGCACTGCTTGAAACGCGCTTTTACCAGCATTTTTTTGGTTTATTGCGTTCATGGCATAATCGACGAGCCATGTTAAGTGAATGGGAAAAATTAAATATTGTCTTAGTTATTTCAACTGAGCCATACATTTTGATCGATAATATCAATTCCCCTTTTAACGTTGGACTAAAACTAAATTTAACTGATTTTAGTCAGGCAGATTTTGAACTTCTCAACTATCAGCATGGATCACCGTTAAATGAAGCTGAGAGCTCTCAGGCTTTCGATTTGCTCAATGGGCAGCCCTATCTAACCAGAAAACTCCTCTATTTATTGGCAAGGAATCAATTAAGCTGGCAAGAAATTGAAAAGAAGGCTACATCGGATAACGGACCCTTTGGCGACCATCTACGCCGTCTTAACTGGGGAATACGCACCCAATCAATACTACAAAAAGCTCTTCTCCAAATAATTTCAACAGGAAGATGCAGTAACGAAGATGCTATTTTTCGCCTACAAAAAGCTGGGTTGGTCATTCAAAATGGTGATATTGTTACCTGCCGATGTGGTTTGTATGCGCAGTATTTTGGACATAAATTAGGATGACGAATCATACTCATGAAAGGCCCAAATACTTTGTTGCAGGTGGTACGTTAAGTCCGAATGCACCTTCTTATGTGAAACGTCCCACAGATGATGAGTTATATACGCGTATTACCGCGGGAGAATTATGCTATGTTCTTACACCGCGACAAATGGGCAAATCCAGCCTTGTTGCTCGCACTCTAGTTCGCCTGAAAAATGCAGACATTGAAGCGCTTTCAATAGATCTTCAAGGTAGTGGAGAAATAGATGAAAAAACCTTCTATTTCACTTTACTTGATGAACTCCAAAGGGCTTTTCGCGTTGATGTCGATATGGAGCGCTGGTTAGAGAGAACAAAGAATTTAAGTTTCTCATTACGATTTCGTCGCTTTATATTAGATTATCTTTTGGCACAAGTAGAAGGTCGTATTGTTATTTTCTTTGACGAAATCGATACGATGTTAACGATGCCGTTTCGCGATAATTTTTTTGCTACTATTCGGGCTCTTTATAACGCTCGTTCACAGGAGGAGGCGCTAACGCGTCTTACTTTTGTTTTATTGGGGGTGGCATCCCCGTCAGAGTTAATAAATGATCCAGTTCGAACACCATTTAATATCGGTAGCAAGATAAATCTTAGCGAATTTGAAGCTAGCGATGCTGCACCATTGTTAAAAGGGCTAGAAATAGATCATCCTGAACACGCCACGGTCATATTGGAACGGGTCTTTTATTGGACTTCGGGACATCCCTATCTTACACAAAGGCTTTGCCTACTGATTAGCGAAGAGCCAGAGAAAGATTGGCATGATGAGGCAATTGATGATCTTGTATATCAGACATTCTTATCAGAAGAGTCAAGAAACGAAGGCAATATTCGTTTTATCCAAAATGGTATTAGCAAAAGTTCGAATAAACGACGATTGTTACGACTGTATAAGAATGTGTATAAGGGGATAAATGTAAAAGAAAATAAATCCTCGGTAGAACAGAACCAATTGTTGTTGTCGGGTTTAGTTACTGTTCAAGATGGTAATTTGCAAGTCAGGAATCAAATCTATCGAAATGTATTTGACCTAAAGTGGATTCAGCAAGAGACTGAAACAAACTGGGGGGTTGTGATTGGCGTTGCAGGAGGGCTAGTTGCTCTATTAGCAATCCTTGCCTTACTCTATAATTCTGTTCTCTTGCCGACTCAACAAAGGAATTATGAACTTAACTTTTTACAAGCGACTAATAACCTAGAGAGGGCACAGGCATTAGCTGAATTGGCATCAATTCAACCTTTACCCTTACTGGGAAATACTTCCCCGTCCGAACAAAGTGTTCGAGAACTGTTTTTTGGTCTCGAAAACTGGGAGCAGCAAAAGGCCATTTATGATCATCACCATTTTGTTGAAAACCCTGGAAATATGCTCCGTCTAATTCAGATCATCTATATTTCTTTGGTGGATGCAAACTATACCAGTAGCACAACTCCTCTGCTGACCCATATGGCAAACGAGTTGGAGTTTTTTAAAGATCAAGATGCATTGATAGTTAAGCAGGAAATTGAGCAATGGCTTAATGGTCGCCGGTTGGTTCAGGAAGGAGATTACGACAATGCCTTGACAGCATATAACAATGCGATATCAATTAATCCTAACAATCCAGCTACGCTTTTCGAACGCGCGCGTGTTTTCACTGAAATTGGTAATACTTCAACCTTAGAAGATTCATCGAATTATACAGACGCCTTGACTGATTTGGATCGAGTGATGTCTTTTGTTTTGCTGGGTGTAGAATTGGAAGAAGGTGTAGAAATCACCAGCACAGAGACCTTGGTTCCAACAGCTCCAACAGCTATAGGTACTTCTGAATTAGAAAATCTTGAAATTGATGATTCTCAATCTCCCCTTTCGACTTCTGGGATAGATACGCCAACACCCGGGATCAAAGTCACAAACACGCAATTAGTGACATCAACATCTCAACTCACTCGAACACCAACTCCAACTATTACTCCAATATCCCCACCGATTCAAACAGTTTCTCCGGTTTTGCAGCCAATATCACCACAATTCACTAGCCGCAGCCAATGGCTTAATTTGGTCCGGACTTTTTTGCAAAGTGAATTGATGTTAACAAATGTATTGATTAATAAAAGCAATAATGAAGAAACTTTTCCAAATTTATTTGATAGTGGATTGGTTGAACTTTTAACAAATTATTATTTCGATCAAGCCCCTCAAAATCGTCCCACGACTGGTGGCATATATACTGGTTATAATGCGGAAAAAGGCATTATTGGTACTACAAACTTGAGCATTTCAGGCCCGAACAGTTGCACTCTTTCAGGTGACTCATTTTCCTCCTTGGTCAGCGATTGGGCTACCGGTCCTTATACTTACACCTACCGTATCTATATTCCAGCCAACTATCGACACGATGTAGTTCGTGTCGAGCTTTTCGACCCGGATTCTATCAATGCCGATATCAACACAGTCTCAATTGCCCGCTCTAACATTGCCGTTAGTAATGGTATTGCCTCTACTACCTCAAAAACCTGTGGTGTTAATAGCGAAAGCTCAAACCGCACTCAGCCCTGTTTATTAAGCACCGACGAACTGGCTTTAACTGACACGCCAACCTCTAATATTAGTCTGGATAAAATCAATCCATATTGGTTTGTTCGCATTGACGAAAATCGACTTCCACCTACTGCTTCAGGAGGTACCTGTGAGGTACCGGATTCCTATACGGAAGAATTAAATACACGAACCCGTTACAGTCTCTCTTACTTCGCCCAAAATTCTGATGGCACCATCATTAAAGTTCCTTTAGTTACTTATTTTGGACAAACTGGCGATCTGCGTGACGGCGGAGCCCCCGGCAATCATCTTACTGATTTGCGCTGGGTCTCCCCTGGTGCTACCGTTCCCTTCTCCACGATGGATGATCCCGGTGTTCCTGTACCAGCCATTGCCCAAACCATAGATAGTTTTGAAGTTAACCTAGCGACCGATCTTCCTAATATAATGGTGGATCAAGTTACCGGTGAACGATATATCTACCTTGAAGTGCAGTCCATGAGCGGTGCTTCGGAAAATGGATTTGGAATTTGGGCGGGACCCCCTACCCATATCAACTCAGTGCCAAGTGAAGTCAATTCCCGAAATTTGCATGTTCTCAACAATCCTGGCTCTCATTCTTCTGAAGGCGTAACTGTCTATGGCCTGGGTACTATAGCGATGAACTCGAATATTGATAGACCAGTAGATATTCCATTGATCGATGTTGGACCAGAAATGATAGGACAAACTATTAGTGTAAGCCTTTTTGATTCCGATTCCGGTGCTGAACCCCCTATTATTTTCTACTTTGACTCCGTGACCTTTACCCCCGATGATAGTGATCCACTTGGTTATAATCCCGATGAAACAGATTGGGCTATGGCTTTTGGCGTCAGAGGCCAGGATGATCCAGATGGTATCGCTTCGGGCGTTCGCTGTTTACCTGGTAGCTGTCCAACTCAATGGGTCTCTCCCGCTTATAACATCACCGTTCCAGGCGATCTGGACAACTGCAATTTTGAAAATCCCGCGATGGAAGATTGTACGCCTTTCGTTGGTGGCCGTCTTTTCGTTCGATACGATGGTGGATTCGGAGATACTGTGGTTTGGCAAGTCAGCCTTGACTTACCTGATTTGGTGAGGTAGTTATAATCTGCCGCGGCCTTAGTCTTGTGAGACAAGATTTGAAATAACGTCACTTTACCATCTTACGACTGACCTCGTTTTAACGTCTCATACCTCAATTTGGTACTTAAATCGTCATTCTTGAGGTTCAATTGATAGCCTTCAACTTAGATAAATGCCTAAAAATGAGCATGGATGAGAAGGTGACCCCTAAAGGGTTGTTTAGGTAGTTCGGTATCTTTATAATGTGCGGAGCGACCATTTCGCGTATTACCAAGGGCCTTGTTTTCAAAAAGTCTTCTACGTCATCAGATCATAGATACTAATTTTTCTATCAAAATGAATCGTGATGAATCCAGTATAGATATAAGAATGATTCCGCACCGACATGAGCTTAGACAAAATATTGATCGCTATTTCAAAGAGAGCGAACTCCAGATGCTGTGCTTTGACTTACAGATCAACTATGAGCACCTGGATGGGAAAAACAAACTTAACAAAATCGCCTCTCTCATTGAATATGCCGAAAAACAAGGCCTTTATTCACACCTCTTACACCAACTTCAAACCGAGCGCCCCCACGTTTCCTGGCAACCCAAAATTCCAACAGACATACCTCAGCCGTATCGAGGCTTGTCCCCTTTCCGAGAAGAAGACGCTAGCTTTTTTTACGGCCGTACTGCTTACACAGTAAAACTTCTTGCCGCTATAGAAGAGCAGGTTTTCACTGTTTTAGTAAGTTCCTCAGGTGGTGGAAAATCCTCTATTGTATGTGCTGGACTCGTTCCAGAATTGCGAAAACAAGCCAAATGGTACGTAGTATCCTTTAGGCCCGGCAAATATCCCTTTAGAGCTCTGGCAGCCTCTCTAATTCTTCACCTAGAAACTGATCTAAGTGAAACAGCGCGTCTGATAGAAATCGAGCGCTTAACACAAGCTCTAAAAGAAGGAACTGTCTCATTAAGAAATGTTCTTTCCCGAATTCAAGAAAAACATGATGCGCTACCGTTGTTATTTATTGATCAATTTGAGGAAATATTCACATTAAGTTCTAGCGGCAACACACAACAGCTTTTCCTCGACTTATTATTGACAACCATAATTACTGAAGAGTCATTGCCTTATTCTCCTCCCTGGCGTGTTCTTCTCGCCCTGCGAGCTGATTTTCTGGGACAAGCGTTAGCCTACCGACCTTTTGCTGACACACTTCAAGGAAGCTTAATTATCTTGGGGCCAATGGACCGAAATGAACTGTACCAGGCCATTACTCAACCCGCTGCACAAGTTGGCATCTACTTTGAAACAGGGTTAGTTGATCGAATTCTTGATGATGTTGGTCATGAGCCTGGCAACTTGCCCCTTATTCAGTTTGCTCTCACACAGCTTTGGCAAAGACAAGAGGTGGCCCAACTCACTCATGAAGCCTACGAAATAATTGGTAAAGCTGATGGCGCATTGGCTCAATATGCAGATGAGATTTACCAAAAACTAAACGATGTGCAAAAAAAACAGGCACGGTATATCTTTACCCAGTTGGTGCAGCCAGGCATCGGAACAGAAGACACAAGGCGCATCGCTAACCGAGATGATTTACAGAAAAATGTCTGGGAAACCATACTAATTTTGGCCGATAAAAGACTTGTAGTGACTGGGCGCGATGAAGCTGGGCGCGAAACGGTTGAGCTAGCGCATGAAGCGTTAACAAGACGATGGGAACAACTTCAGACATGGATGCAGGCCGATCGTGCATTTCGCCTCTGGCAAGAACGATTACGCGTATACCGCACCCAGTGGGAAAAGACAGATCAGGATCCTAATGCTTTGCTACGCGGCGCAGCCCTTGCTGAATCCGAACAATGGCTTACTGATTCCGCTTATGATTTAAGTCAGCCAGAAAAGGCCTATATTCAAACTAGTCTTGAACAGCAAAGAGTAGAACAGGAAAAAGCAGATGCGCGACTCAAACAAGAACTGGCAGTCGCTCAAAAGCTGACTGAAGAAGCTGAAGCTCGCCAAGCGATTGAAGCGCAACGAGCTATGGAAAATCAGCGAGCGGCTAAGCGCTTAATGGCAGGCGTTATTATTTTGGGATTGCTAGCCATCGGATTAGGCGTTGCTGTCTATATTTTAGATAACACTAACCAGCGCTTAGCTCGTGAAACTCAGGAATCCCTTTCCCTGAGCTTGGCTGCCTTTTCAGATGCTATTTTGCATGAAGATACCATGCTGGCACATTTGCTCTCGATCGAAGCTGATCGACGCAGTGTAAGCCCACAAGCATTTCAAGCAATCTATGACAGTTCAAGGTTAGTTAACCGTCCTCATCTTGCTCTCAGGGTTGAAGGGTTTATAAACGTTGCAAAGTGGAATCAGGAGGAAACACTTATTCTATCTGCTGGTTTGGACGGAACAGCCCGAATATGGGATTCCCAGACTGGAAACTTGGTGCTGGAATTGCCTCACGAAGCTCAGGTTTATGATGCCAAATGGAACGAGGACCAATCTCGAATTCTTACCAATAGTGTTGATGGAACCGCGAAAGTATGGAATGCTCATACTGGAGAATTATTTCTTACCCTTTCTCACATGAGTACCGTTACAAATGCTATGTGGAACGAGAACGAATCTCGAATTCTTACCAATAGTGTTGATGGCACCGCGAAAGTTTGGGATGCTGAATCTGGGGAATTAATTCTTATCCTTTCACATGACAATAGCGTTCAAAATGCCACATGGAATGGAGATGAATCTCAAATTCTCACTAATAGTGTTGATAGCACCGCGAAAGTTTGGGATGCTGAATCTGGGGAATTAATTCTTATCCTTTCACATGATGAAAGCGTTACAAGTGCCATCTGGAATGAGGACGAATCTCGAATTCTTACTATTAGTGTTGATGGTGCCGCCAAAGTTTGGGATGCTCAAACCGGAGAGTTATTATTTACCCTTTCTCACGATGATGCCGTTACAAATGCCATATGGAATAAAGATGAATCGCGCATACTAACTAGCAGTAGAGATCAGATAGTAAAAGTATGGAACGCCCAAACTGGGGATGTACTACAATCATTTACTCATAGTGGTTCTGTTACCAGCGCGGAATGGAACAAAGATGAATCGCGTATTCTCACCAATAGTGATGCTATTCGAATATGGGATGCTGAGACCGGCGAGTTGCTTTTAACACTGGACTATCGGGTTTGGGGGGTTCAGTGGAATGAAGATGAAACAAGTATTCTCGGTTATGGTAGCGATGGTAATGCCCGGGTTTGGGATGCCCAATCAGGTACTCTGATATTAGCCTTATCTGATGAGGATGAAAATCAAGGGCCCAGTGCTATTAAAGGCGCAACGTGGAATAAAGATGAAACCAGTATTCTTACCTATCATCACAATGGGAAAATCCAGATCTGGAATGCATTACCCCACGATTTAATACCAACCCTTACTCACGAGGATTGGGTTGGTGATGCAAATTGGAATCGGAATGAATCCCAGATTTTAAGCTATAGTGATGATGGCACAGCAAGGATTTGGGATTCTCGAACTGGGGAGCAGTTGTTCATGTTAGCGCATAACGATGTTGTCTGGAGCGCAAAATGGAATCGGGATGAGTCCCAAATAATGACAATGAGTAAAGATGGAACTGTTAAGGTTTGGAGTGCCCAAACGGGAGAAATGATATTTCAACTCACCCATGACAATTGGGCCTGGATTGCTAAGTGGAACAACGATGAGTCCCATATAATGACAGCTAGTAGAGACGGAACCACAAAAGTGTGGGATGCCAAAACTGGTGTGCTGCTGTTCACAGTGGCACACGAGAGTGAAGTTTGGGATGCCCAATGGAATCAAGATGAGTCATTAGTTGTTACCTATGATACCAGAGGGCCTGCTCGTGTATGGGATGCTCGGACAGGTGAATTTTTGCACACTCTAAACTACGAAGATTGGGCAGAGTACGTACAATGGGGCCTGGGGCCTGATGAACCATTCCCTCTTGTAATAAGTGGCGAAGGCGCAGTTACTGTACGAGCCTCAGAATATAATTTGGGGATATCTTATCCTTGGCAGCATTCCGGTCAATCCAACCAGTGGAGCCAGTACGAGTCCCGTGCAGTAGTAATTGAATTAGATGGTGGAGTCCGCATATGGGATTCTGACCCTAGTATAATGCTGGCAGAACCAGAAGGGGATGGAACTCGTGTTGTTACAGCGAAATGGAATCTTGATGGATCTCAAATAATGGTTACAACGGCAGGTGGTTCCATTATCCGATATTTCATTGATCAGGAAGATCGGCTGATTGAAGCGTGCAAACGCGCGACTCGCAACCTTTCCTGGGACGAATGGCAATTTTACCTTCCCAGCGAACCATATCGCCAGACATGCAACTATCTACCTGTTCATCCCTCGATACCTGAAGATCAACAGCCATAAATTTTGGGTATTGAAGAGAAAAAAAGTGAATGTAAGCGAGCGCATTACACAATTAAGCTGTTATGGCCACCAACGGCACACAAGGCGAATAGCTTCAGCAGTTTCTTTAATTGCCTCGATGCCTCCGATTGTAGCAATCAATAGCTCAAGACCAATTAAATCAGATAACATTTGTCGACGGTTCCTCTTGGCTGAGGAAACCAAAAAATTAAGCTCTGGCTGGCTGTTCAACCAGAGACTCGTCAAACTAGACTTAGGAAAACTTTCTAACGTGTTAACTAAAGCTGTCAATGCTTTTCTTCTCGGTAACCGATCATCAATCCTCGTTACTTTCCTTATGGCATCCTGGACTCTTGAGTCCGGCAACTCAGCAACCAAAAGTATGAGCAGTTCTACTTGTTCCATGCTCGAGCGTAACGTTAACATTTCTGAAAAAAGATCTTCGATTACCTTCGTTCGGTATGTTTTAGACACGTGCCTTGTTAGTGCAATTAGAGCTTCAGCTTTTTGAATTGGACTGATAATGGTTAAACCAATCTGAATAGCATCGTTTATATGCGCTGTGATTTCTGGATATGTTGACAAATCAACAAGGATTTTCCCGATTTGTTTCGACTCAATCCAAATTTTTTCGCCTTTTAACGATTCAATAATCAACTGAATCATTTCTTTTCTTTTTTCCGCACTATCAAAGTACATAACAAGTTTGGTTAAAGTTGGAAGCTGTATCGAGTTTTGCCACTCAAACGGTATGCTCTTTACTACATCTACCGCCTGCAACTCGAAGCCACGCTCAGCCATCGCTAATGCTAGCTCGGATAAGGCTTCAGCATAGCCTTGCTGCGTTTCAGGATCATTGCGCACGTAAATTTGGTTGATGATTGCAACTGCATTATTTAGACATCTTTCATGTTCTCCAAAATAATAGGCAAAGTCAACCCACAGAAGGGCTTTTGTTAGTGGATGAAGGATTTTTTCACCAATAACCAAAGCTGTATTTTTGTTCTTTTCTCTAAGATATAAAGGGGAATTAGCCGAGGCTTGAGCCAGTAAAAAGGCCAATGGTTTCAATATAGATAGTCTATCTTCGTTCCCTTCAATCGCTTTCTGTCCGGCGGCGTGTGCAAGTAAGCAGGCTAGCTCAATTTGCACAGAACCGCTTCCATTGTGATCAACTATGGCGACTTTCGTTAATGGACCATAATCAGACTGATTTTGGTCCGGAATTTTTTTTACGGTGTTTAATAAATCAATATAGCTTTCTAGATCTTGTTTCCATAAATCATTAACTTCTTGTTTTGAGATTATGTTAATGGCCTCTCCGACTAATCCTCGTGTTGCCAACCTACTGCCCAATGCCCAATACGTTTCTTTTTGCTCCTGGTCATCTTCTATAAGGCGGGCGATCACAAGTGCTTCATTATTCCAACCTATTTCGACTAATTTCTTTACAAGATGACCAAGTATCTGTTTACGTGTGTTATGATGCACGTCTTGCTTAGTTAACAGGACTAGTTCCTGAACTATGCGTTTTGAGACTATACTGTTAAAACGTGGCAATGAAGAAATCAATCGATCTGCTTTAGTCGGAAGGTCTATACTTTCCCTTTGAACTATGGCAAAAGCTTCAACAATATAAAGTTCCCTTTCTTCCTCATCACTTATTAATGGTGCTAAAAGAAAATATGCTTCAGCTCGAGTAAAATTGTCTTGGATACTTATAGCAATCTCTTTTACAATATTTACGATTGACTCTTGTTCTTTAAGAGGCCAATCCTTGAGGAGACCTATGAGAGTATTTATTTTTTTAGTTTCTTGGGAGATTTGCAGGACTGTTTTTAACGCCTCTTCTCGAGTTGCTTGTGGATTCGAGCTGGATGAAGCTAAACGAATCAAAGCATTAGCACGTTCAACTTTGTTACGAATTTTTTCCGATGCATCAATTGCCACGGATACATCGTTCGATAGAGCAAACTTTCTCAGCCATCTTTCTGTTTCTGAAGTGGTAATTTCTTGATTGGCAACGGCATCAAATACGAAATCGCTCCAAATTTCCCAAGCTTCATTAACGAGGCTACTTGAAAGAAAAGGAGCAATATCAGCTAATAGACTAGCCTGAATTTTTCCGTGTTTCATCCTTTTGACTATTTCAAAAACCCCTCGCTGAATTGTTTCATACTGCTTGGTTTGCTTAGCTAATTCAACTATTAGAAAGGAATTTTCCTGGGAGAAAATCATTTTTTCATAGGACCAGAGAGCATCTAAAAGCATACCCTTTTGAGTGTCTTCGTCAAAAAATTTGTACACAGACAATAGGCCTTGTACCTTCATTGCCAAATCATCGCCAGCGGCCTTCACAATATCATATGCTTCTTTGTACAATTCGTTCTTTACGAAACAGTCAATTAGCTTTATGTTGAGGCCGCCTTGCTGATCACTTGTTGCAGATTCGATTATTCTCTTTGCTTCTTGAAGCGCTTCAGGAAACATGGGGGCGAATTCAAAATAAATATCCTGTTTTCGCTCGGGATCGGAGTTTCCAAGTATATTCAAGACTTGTTTGAACGATAGGTTTTTAGCTAGAAAATTGGCGATACTACATACCGCCTCTTTTCTTAGCTCAGTCCCTTCAATCTCTTTCAAAACCACTAGGATGTCATTTTGATCCTTTGTCTCAATTAACATCGGAAGAAGCATTTTTAAAGCAAGAGACCGCTCTTGTGGAACTGGATTTTGAAATGCATAAGCAAACGCCTGGTCCGCTGTCCAAATTCTGGCGTTTACCAGCCCAAACAATAGTTCTGGAGGTAAATTTCCAGCTAAGCTGTTGAGACTTGCAATAATAAGTGCATACCGAATTTGATGTCCAAGGTCAACTGCCTGCTGACTGCGTCTAAAGTTTTCTCTAGCTATTTGCCAAGCCCTCTCTATGTCTTCGAGATAGCCTGTCAATTGTCCTAGCTTTTCCCGCGCTTGATGCCAGCCATTCAGTCCAGAATTAGTCTCTTCTTGAAGTAAGTTGTGTACTTCTTGAAACCACCCCAGCTGTTCAAAATGCCAGAATAGATGATTATGAACGTAACCATCATCAGGCACAGTATGCCAAAGTCCATCTTCTAGTTTCGATTGATACAATTCTAAAAGCTTTTCATGTATTGTCCCAAGCTGCTCCTCACCCAAACGAGTTTTAATGAGATCTTGCAAAATAGAATGAAATGAAAACAAGGCTTTGTCACCGTCATGGTGGACTACCAGCAAAGCTTGATCTGCCAAGTCATGGAGTATGAATTCTGTCTGATCACGGTAGGATCGGTCGATTAAATTTTTGGCCATCTCCACAGGAAAACGAGCCCCTTTTCTGACAATGCACAAATTTTGATATAGAGTTTTTTGCACATCGTTCAGATTATTTAAGCTAATTTCCAATGAACGGTGGATCACCGCAGAATCAAATAAAATTTGCCGATTCCAGTGCTCTATGAAAACAGGCCAGCTCCTCATCTTCTGTGCTTGTGCACCAACAAGATCAAGTGCAAGCGGATAATGTTCAAGCTCTTCAGCAAGCTGTTGTATGAGTGATTTGTCAGTTTCACTTAATTCACTTTGGCCACGGGACAATAACTTTAGAGCTTCCTCCGGGGTCATCTTCTCGATCTCGATAGGATGAGCCTTTAGCCCTTCAACCAAGGATTTCTGTCTAGTAGTTAGGAGTACTCCACAAGCGTTACCTCCTACTAGCAAAGGACGCACATGATCTTCTCTCCAGGCATCATCAATGATTATCAGAATTCGCTTTCTTCTTAATAACGAACGCAGACGCCCGGCTACTATTTCTTCATTTCCTGAAACAACTTCTGTTTCCCCGAGCTCCTGCATCCAACTGTTCAATATTTCCAATAAGTTCGGCGTTTGTCCGAGTGTTGCCCATAAAATCCCATCTGGATAATAGTCGGCTATTTTTGTTTCATCATGAGCTATGGCGATAGCTAGCGTAGATTTTCCCATTCCCCCTTGTCCAAGCAGCCCAACAAAAGGAGCTTGATCTGGTTGATTGGGTTCAAGTTGGATAATTGTTTCCTGAATTAAGGATTCTCTGGGCACATATCTAGCTGGTAGTTTTTGTGCTTGAAACGGAATATGTAATTCTGGTGCTAGATTCTTATTAGCCGATTGAAACAGGATGTTCCAGTCAACTTTGGGCCTATTTTTCTCACAAATATTTTTTAGTTGCTTTGTTTGACCTCTTGTACTGACAAGCTTCAACAAATCATAACTTTTTTCGTGCTGGGTATTTCCTCGTATGTTTTCATGGTAAATCTCCAAATCTTGGCAGAGAGATTCAAACTCAACTTTACTAAAATACAATATTAAAGCTTCTTGGAGAGTATTTGCCGAAATTGGACGGATATTAGCAAAATATTCTGACCAAGAAATGTTTGGGCGTTCTCTTTGACAGCACTGGGAGAACTCATCTAGCATGTTTCGTCTCCGAAAATACTGGACTAATTCGAAAACAAATTCGATTCTGCTATTGGTGGGCAAATCTTGAAGCTTAACTTCTAGATAAGAGGCTAACTGCTTAAGCTCAGGCAAACTGAATGTCTGAGAGACAACATCAGTCAATTCTGAAAAGGCTTGTTTTAATGGGGAATTTTCATCGGACATACTTCACCGAGACAAACTATGTATCAAGAAATAGCGTTGGCCTCATTAATTAAATGAGGGATGCGAATAGGATTAGACACATATCCATCAATGATAGACAGTGACAGAGCATACGAACATTTTAAATAACAGAAATGTGCTTCCGATCATCAACAGATTTCGCGAATTTAGACCTTCAAATTGGTCTTAGAAAAAAGGTCCCTTATGGGAATTTAGTTTTGCACTCCTCAATTTAAAAAGTTAAACAGTGTAAAATCTCGATATTCAACTTTCGGACGATTTCGGTTTCCCTACATTTTTCAAACCAGCACGCGGAATGTGTTCACTATAAGAACAACAAACGCGATAACAAGCATATTTACCGCCTACTATCGCAAATTTGATTTTGCTTTTAACGGTCTTCTTGGTAAAGCTGCAAAGCCAGTTGGTAAGATGAAGATAAATCAAATCCCACGTCGAGAGTTGGTTCAATATCCTTGAAGCCAACGTACATGAAACACATTAACTGCAAACCGGAGAACTGTTCGCCGGGTATGTTGTTCAGGGTGTATTTCTGGTCCGGGTCAGCATAATCCAGACCACGCTGGCCCAGCAGGGCAATTTCGGAAACGATGGGAAATATCTGGTCCCGGTTGAGGTTCTCAAAGCGTTGCAGCGCGCTCAGGCAGTACATGACGGCTGCCGGTTCCTTTTCCTTCAGCAGGGCCTCATTGGTGGTCCCACCTACTTCTTCCGCCGGCCGTTTCTCATCTTTACGCCAAGCGTACCAATCCTCCAGCTTGAGCTGGTCAGCCATTTTATCGACGAGGTCGTATTCATCGCCTGGCTGGTAATCTTCCATCGTTTCCAGCCACAAGCTGAACAGCGCCCGGCCGGGACGCAGATAGCGGGTGGATTCATACGGGTCGGTGAAGTTGGTACGGCCGTTATACAGATGGTCCGTGAAAACGGCATACGCTGCATTCATGGTCAGGTTGGCGTTGTAGATGAGCCGGGGCGTCAGTCGCTTGATCTGACTGTCATTGAGCACCTGAAGGTTGTCAGCCATGGTCTGGGTCAGGGATATAAGCTGCACTGGCCGCAGTTCCGGGTGATTGTGATACAGGGCGTGTTCGATCATCATGTCTAGCGGCAGGTTGAACAGCTGATTGGTCAGGCCGGAGATTATCCGGTTGATGAAAGTGTCCAGCATGTCCCCCAGCGCGCCAGAGCGCTTCAGCTTGCTGATCTCCGGCAGGATAGCGGTTTCGGCCGCTTCACGGGTTTCCGGGTTGGTGATGAAGAAGCGATTGTTATCCGCCTGGCGTGCGGCCGTTTCCAGGTTGATATGCTCCAGTTCGTGGGCAAGGAGATGCGGCACTATGGTTGGCGCACTGTCCTTGTAGCGCACCACGTGGCGCGAGCGGTTATGGTGCCAGGCAATTTCAGCTACAGCCATCGTGCCAATACTGTTGTCCGGCACCAGCTCAATTTCCACACCGCCGTCGGCGTCAACTGTGTCCCGCAGCTGACGGACATATGCCATATATTTCTCGGGATTGGCTTTCACAAGTTCCTGATTGGCCTGACGATACAGACGCCACGCTTCCTGATACACGCCTTCGCTGCGAATATCCACGGAAGAAGGTTGGGCAAACAAAGCATCCAATACTCCAATTGCTTTCTCATACTGTTCCTGGTGCATATAAACCAGGGCCAGGCCAAAGCCGGCATTTGGATAGCCGGGGTCAGCGGCCAGGGCCTGTTTAAAGAGGGTAATGGCTTCGTCATATTTCTCTTGCTTGCCCAACAGACTGGCCAGGTTGGAGAGGATGTATGGGTCCTCCGGAGCAAAGCGGGCCGCACGGGTGAAGAACTGTTCGGCCGTTTCCTGACTGGTTTGAAAGTAAATGTTGCCCATCAGGAGCAGGCTGTACGGTTCTGTCGGGTTGAGCGCCAGCGCCTGCCGGATGATTTCCTTTGCCTCGGCTGGCTGTCCCATCTCCAGGAGAGACATTCCCTTGTCCCGCCGAATTTCTACCAGTAGTGGAGCCTGGGCAAGAATCTGGTCGTACAGCTTCACTGCACGGGAATATCGGCCGCGACTCGCCTCTCGGGCTGCTTTTTCTCGGAGCCGGACGATATTTTTATCTGTCGGGTCGGCGCTATCGATGTTTGCTTCGATAACGGCCGTTTCCCCCTCAATGGAAACGGAGAAAGGCGCATCCAGAAAGGCAAACACCTCCTTTAACAATGCAATGGCTTCAGCCTCAGGCAGGGAAAGTAAATCCGGGTTATTTTTGGGGTCGATGATGATGTCCCGCAAGGGAATATTGAGTGTGACCAAGGACAATTCTCCACGATAATTCGCTGGAAAGTGTTTTCAGTATACCGGGATTCTATCGGGCAGGCTACTTGTTTCTCCCTTTGGTATAATCTACCATCCCTTTAGCAAGGTGCGAAATTCTGTTACTATTGGGAACACACTTTGGCAGCTTGAAAAAACATAATTGATAGGATAAATTGATTGCAAATGCAGGAACCCACCGGCCTAGTTGACCCACAAACTTTACTTCCGCGTGATGATGCAGTGGCCATCCTTGGCCTGCGTCTCTTAATTGCGCGCGCAGCCAACGTCGACAGCCTGCATTGGTGGGAAGACAATGCCTTTTCCGAACCGGCGCAGTTTATATTCAACCGCACGTTTCCTGGAGTACCCACTTTGGCTGCCCGCAACCTGGCTTTACGCGCTGCTGTGGCCCGGCATTTGGATGCATGTCCGCCAGATGCACTGCACCTTTATCACCTGGATTTTGATAACCTGGATAGACTGGTGCTGGAATTTTGGCAGTTGACCGAAATCGTAGTTCCTGTTGAACCGATTAAAACGATGGAAGCGTTACGCCAACATCTGCTTCACCTGACCGCTGGGCCAATGCCCTACGAGGTCGTGAGAACCGGGGCGAATGGTGGTTTACAAATACGATTGCCGGAGCCACCAAAGGACGTAAACCCCTTGCACCACCGGGCGGTAGCGTTCGCCTGGGCCTTTTTAGAAGGCCAACCTGGCCAGCCGGTAATCCCTTACAGCCTGGAGTAAATTTGTGACTGACACGATCGTAGCCGAAATAGATGAACCCATTTACACAAGCCGGATCATTAAAGCCAGCGCCTTGATTGCCGACACGCGCTTGCTGCTTAGTGAGTGGAATTTAGAGAAACCAGTTGAAGAGAATCTGGCACGCGTACAAAGACAAAATATTTTTGGCAAGGCATCACGCAGGCGTGTAGAAGACAAATTGCGTATCTTTCGGCAGCGTTATTTTGATGATCCGGAGATTGGGCAAACGTTGGTGAAGCTTTTCCAAGAAAATGCACCTAGCCAATGGCTTGATCCACTCTTGTATTTTTTCTCTGCACAAAATGATCGCACCCTGCGCGATTTAGTGATTGAAGCAATCTATCCACGACAATTGTCAGGTTACAGGGATCTACAAACTGATTTCCTTAAGCGGACAATTCGTCAGTGGATATCTGAAGGTAAAACAACCACTGACTGGAGTGAGGCTACTGTTACCCGAGTTGCGCGAAATGCACAGGCTACGCTTCGAGACTTTGGCGTGCTCCAGGGTAAAGCGAATAAATACATTGCGCCGATTTATTTGCCTACGCCAGCGTTTGCCTTAATTGCCCACTGGCTGCAAGGGAAACTGCATTCAGGGAATATGGTACTGCACAGTGAAGATTGGCAGCTTTTCTTTCTGCCGGTGGATGGGGTAGAGCGCTTTTTCATTGAAGCCCACCAGGAACATTTGCTCAGCTATTATGCTGCCGGTTCGGTCATTCGCCTGGAATTCTCCCAGGAAACACTGCCTGACTACGCCCAATTTCTTTTAGAGCGCTATCAATCTTAATCATTTCTCACGTAAAGAGTTCATCTCATGTTGAAAGAACGTATCACCATACTCGAATCTGATCTCAAAGCCAACCCTATGCGGCATCATGTTTACCATGACCTGCCCTTTGCCATCTTTTGCTACAAGCCAGAGGAAGAATGGCAACTGCGTCATGAGGTAGATCTTCTGAAAACCCGGCTGGAAAATGACACAAACCGCCAGGTGATATTTGTATCGTTAGCTGAACTTCTGTGGCAGGCTGTGGAAGGCAGTGAAGGCATTGAGGAAGTGGCGGCGCTGGAGGCCAGCAGCGGCTTTGATGCTGCCCAGCGCCAGGTGCAGGATTATCTTTCCGACCCGGACTGGATGCCGCTGCCCCGATTATTGGCCGAGCGGCTGAATGTCTTAGATCCTGAACGTCACCTGGTGTTCATTACCCGCGCAGGCTCACTGGCGCCCAACCTGTACCGTGTATCCAAGCTACTAGACGAAATGAAGGGCAAGACGCGTGTTCCTTGCGTGCTGTTTATGCCTGCGGCCAGCGAGGGTAATTCGCTGCGCTTTATGGGCATTGCCGAAAACGAGGGACGGGGCAGCTACCATACAAAAGTTTACGCAGAGTAAGGTATGTTGAAACGATAGCCAGTTACGGTAGGGCGTGTTTGAAAAGTAAATTTTCGTCCGTTAAGATCGAAATATGAAACGAAGACACGAGTTAACGGATGAGCAATGGAAAAAGCTAAAACCGCTCCTGCCACCGCAACAGCCGGAAACAGGACGACCGAGAAAAAGCCATCGAAAAATTATTAACGGCATTCTCTGGATTTTGAACACAGGCGCCCCGTGGCGCGACCTGCCCGATAGATATGGGCCGTGGGAAACGGTCTACAGTCGCTTTAACAAATGGCGCAAAGAAGGGCTGTGGCAGAAGCTGTTCAAATGCCTGCAAGTCAAAGCCGATCAACAAGGAAATATCCAGTGGGAAATCCACTTTGTGGACAGCACTATCGTTCGGGCCCATCAGGCTGCGGCTGGGGCAAAAAAAGGGGTCATCAGGCATTAGGTTACTCCAGAGGTGGCTTCTCGACCAAGGTTCATGTGCGCTGCGAACAAGATGGCAAACCGATGACTTTTGTGCTGACGCCAGGGCAACGACACGACACGATAGGTTTTGTGCCGTTGATGGAACAAGGTGACGTCAATCGGGCTGGACCAGGTCGACCCAAGCAACGACCGGATAGAGTTGTGGGTGACCGTGGCTACAACGCCAAGGAAATCCGAGCATATTTGCGCCGTCGAGGCATTCGCCACACGATTCCACGACGGTCTGACCAGCAGCGGCGCGGTCCATTTAACAAGGCTTATTACAAGATGCGCAACCGCGTTGAGCGGTTGATTAATCGGCTCAAGCAGTTTCGCCGCATTGCGACACGGTATGAAAAGTTAGCTGAGAATTACTTGGCAATGCTGCATATTGGTTCGATTTTGCTCTGGTTATGAGTTTTCAAACACACCCTAGTGTCACCTAAGTTCTGTCCGAGTTGTTGATAAAAGTTACTGAACCTGAAAGAACATAAATCCGGCCAAATCCTCTGCCCCCTCCATTGTGCCAATGATGGCCCGATGTTCTGCTTAGTTCCAACACATTAGGATACACAATGAGCCAGACATTGACCGATTCCCAAAGGAAACAAATACATGATTTTGCCCTGGATGCCCGTGAGCTGCTGACCCGTGAGACGCGGGAGCTACTGGAGGGCGTCTACGGCCTTTACCCGGATGGCAAAATGGAGCCACCGCAGAAGCTGCCCCAGGTACAGGCTGACGCGGAAACCGCCAACCTTCATCAGCGTCTGAAGCGGTTTTTGGATGATGAAGTGCAGGCAGGCTTGCCGCGTGACGAGGCGGTGGCCAAGCTGGTGAAGGAGATTGCCTTTACCCACCTGAACCGACTGGTGGCCTTTAAGATGATGGAGGCGCGCAAGCTGATTCGCGGCACAGTGGACAAGGGGGTGGAGTCCAACGGTTTTAAGTTTTACCTGGCTGACCACCCCAAAGAATTTGCCTTGTACCAGCAGGGCAAAGTGGATGATGCCTACCGCCACTTTTTGCTGTGGCAGTGTGGGCAGGTGGCCCAGGAAGTGAAGGTGCTGTTTGATCCCCAGGCGCTGCCCGGCCGTATTTTTCCCCGGCCGCGGTCCCTGAACGGGCTGCTGGCGCTGCTGAATGCGCTGGAACTCGCCGAAATTTGGCAGGCGGACGAAACAATCGGTTGGGTGTACCAGTATTTCAATGAACCGGAGCTACAAGCAGCGTTTGAAAAGGTGCGCGTTGGCAAAGAGAAGTTTGAAGCCAAGGATATTCCCTCAGCAACGCAGTTATTTACCCCAGATTGGATTGTGCGTTACCTGGTGCAAAATACACTGGGGAGGCTGTGGGTGCAGATGCACCCCGATACGCAGCTTGTTGGCCGCGATTTACTGAATTACCTGGCCCCGTTGCAAGGGGAAACGCCAGTAGAAGAACTGCGACCTGTAAGCGAGATTACGCTGCTGGATCCGGCCTGCGGCGCAATGCACTTTGGGCTGGTAGCCTTTGACCTGTTTGCCGCCATGTATCAGGAAGAGCTGGTGCGGGCCGGGGAACCGGGCTGGCCGGAGACGCCTTCGGTGAGTGATGAGGCGGCGATTCCGGCGGCGATTATCGCCCACAATTTGTACGGGATTGACATTGATTTGCGGGCGGTGCAGTTGAGCGCGCTAACACTGTACCTGAAAGCCAAGGGGCTAAACAAACAGGCGCGAATTACAGATAGCAACCTGGCCTGCGCCGATGTGCTGCCATTGAACGGAGCCCGGCTGGGCAGCTTTATCAAGGAGATGCGTTTTACACGGCCGGTGTACGAGCGGTTGATCCGGGCGCTGTGGCAGCGGCTGCAAGATGTGAACCAGTTGGGTTCGCTGCTGCGGTTGGAAAAAGAGCTGGGCGAGCTGATTAAAGCAGAGCGCGCCCGCTACCAGGAGCTGCCGCTTTTTGCCGGGGTGCCGGGGGAGTTTGAAGGGGAAGCGGCCGAAGAGGAATTTTGGGCATGGTTCAAAACCAAGCCATAGTACCTTTACAATTGAATGAACAAAAGAGCAATCTTAAACAGGCGAAACGCTTCAGCTGAAAAGCCGAATTGGCAAAAAGGCAAATTGTCTGACGAATAGCTACTCAGCAGGATAGCCAAGTAGCGTCAACCAATCATCGGTTCCCGGGTCAATGCCAGCTAACTGGTAAGGGCTTTTCCCCTGTCGCTTGCCTCGTTCAAATACACGCATATTGTGCCAGAGAACAAATAGGTTCAAATAAAGTTGCAGCGTTTCCGGCGAGTGAAAAGCTTGATGATTATGCAGGAACTGCTTCAACAATCCATTGACGCCTTCTATCATACTGCTGGTACGACAAGCCGCGTCGAGCAGGGTTATCAAATTTTCGGCCAACTGCCGGCATTGGGCATCGTTGGCAACCCTCTCTTGCAGGGCGGTTTCCGCAGCCTGGGCTTGTTGGCCAAAAGAAGAATGGCCATTGATGAGAGCCTGCTGCAAACGCCAATGACGGGCAACGGTGCGCCTGAATGACTCTTGTTGGTCGGGGGCAACTACTTGGGCCAGTTGTTGACGATAGGGCTTCAGCGAAGCGGCCAACCAATCGAGACTGGTCAGCAGGTGCTTTTGGTGACGGCGCAGGGTTTTGACCCATTTCTGGACGCGAGGCTGGTCAATAACGCTCATCGCGGAGAGCGTTTCTTCCAGCAGCCACTGATTAATAGCCAGGTCACGAATTTCGCCGCTACGCCAATCGACCAGTTCCAGCGCATCGACCAAATGAGATAACCATTCGGCAAAAGCGGCGTGCTGGTCATAACAACGTTCTTCTTTGGCAATAGCCGACACATATTGTTCGTCAAACAAGGACTCATCCCATTCTTTGAGCAGTTGCTTTTCCAGTTTGATGACCAGACTGGTGGCCCGAAATGCAGCCCGTTCCAGGTCGCGCAACACCTGTGAACCATCCCGTTGAACGTGCCAGATATCTTTCTGAACCAGCACGTCAAGCTCGGCCTCTTTTTGCGATTTGCTATACATGCGGGCCATGTCTTCGACCAGTCCGCCAATGGTGACGCCTTGTTCTTGCGCCACTAGCAGTGCCGCCGCCCAGGTGTCAGCCTGGCGGTCAGGGCAAACTTCAGCCAATAGAATCGTGGTCGTGACCGGGTCAATGACCAATAATAGCGGCTGTCCGCCGAAAAAGGTCTCATCCCGAGCTGCGATGACCGTTCCCAGCGGACTGGTATCAATGCCACGTAAGCGATGACCAGCATTCTGACCAGCCTCCGTCAGCAGTTCGCTAATCCAACCGATGCTTCGCGTTTGGTCGAAAGCTTCTGTGAGGATGTGCCGCAACGGGCGAATGGCTGTCTTGCCCGGCAAGCTGGTCGTGAGGACCGTGCGCGCCATGCGGGTCGCTGTAATGCTGATTCTTGCTCCTGTCGGTTCCATGTCCGTCAAAGCTGTTGGTTCGGCTGTTGGCAGTAACTGCTGCTTGACCCGATCCGATAACGCATAAAGAGCCGGACGGGATAACAGAAATACGTCAGACATCCAGGTAACCACACCCCAAGGGCGTTGCTGGCGCGGCAAACTCATAATGGTGGTCATGAACAGAATGTCTGTCAGTCCTAAATGCGGCAACTTGGGTGCTAATTCACACCCATAACCGCCACCAAGCATTTGCCAGGTTGATTCAAGGGGTTCCGGCCAGATTGCAGATGTTTGCTGTTTTTGCAGATATAATGTCATCGGAAGGTCTCCTTAAGATTAGTGAATTGGTTGTTTACTCAATCTTATGGAACCTTCCTTGTTCATTCAATTGTTAACGTACTTTGGTTCTAAAATGAACCATGCCCAAAATATCATTTCTATCAAATTTGAGGTAACCAATCCCTAAACTTATGACTTTAGTGACGCAAACCCTGCTGAAAACCTTAAGCGAAAATATCAATAAACACGGTACGGTTGTCTGGTACGATCCGGAGGAAGACTACCTCTCTCTGGCCGAAAAAATCCAACCTGAAGCTGTGGCGGGAGCGGCCGTTTTTCGGTACAGGCCAGAAAAGGGCTTCATCTGGCTGCGCCATGAACTGGAACCGCACTGGCAGGGCAAGAAGCCGCCTAAATTGTTGATCTACGTACCCCTTAGCCATCAAGATAGCCAGCAGGCCCTGGTCGAGTTTGAGGTAGCCGGTGCCATCTTGGAACCAGCAAGGCAGCCGCCAGAACAGAACAGCTCGTTGGCTTATATCGCTCGCCAGGCGTTATCGCAGCTTTTCCCGCCTGCTGCGGTAGAAGAAACAGTGAGTCAAGTAGAAGCCGGCCAGCTAACATTGAGTGAACTGGACAGATTGACAGAAAAAGGAGTGGAAGGTCAGGCCGGCGTCATCAACGCAATTTTTGATACGGGGAATGCCAATGAAGTCGCGCTGCGCTTTTTGTCGGACCCGGAATTAGACAAAGAGATAGCTTCGCGAGAGGCATTGCCAAGCCTGGCTGCGCTAATGTCGGATGCGCTTGGCGTTTCATTCGCCGATGTTCGTGATCCTGGCGTGTTGCGTTTACATCTGGCGCGACTGATTCTCGCCACAGAACTCATTTCGGATTTAGGTTCAGACACGCCGGAGGCGCTAAAAACGATTCATTTGGCTGAACAATCTGTGGCTCGGGAAACGGCCGTTTCCCTGGCACAAACCTGGCGCAAGCACATTGATTTTCAACCCAGCTACGTTCAGTGGGCCAACCACGTGCAGGAAGATTTTGCCTTAGATAGCCTGGAGCTTCCCCTGCGTGTATTGACTCGTACGAAAACATTTTCTGCACTTGAAGTGGCTCTCCAGTCCAGTATTGAAAATCAGCTGATGAAAAGAGCAACCAAGTCGTTGGTTGATGTAGCTGCAAGACGTATCAAAGGATTTTGGTCTTCCCAGAATCCGATGATCAAAACCCGTTGGGAGATCATTTGGGATGCTGGTCGCCTGCTGCAAGAAGCCGAACGAATTGCTGCGGCCCTGAAAAACAACAAATGGACGGCCGAAGCGTTGATAGGGCAATATGCCTTTGGGGAGAAGGGAGAAGATGCCTGGTCTTTGCTAGATTCTGCCCAACGGCACCTTGAACGAGATTTCCACTGGTTTGATCTGGATCATCGGCAGCATGATTCGTTAGTCAAATTGGTCACCATGGCCCGTCATCAATATGCTGATGTCGTCGGGCAGCTGGCCGCCACCTTCATCCATGCTTATGAGCAACAGCAGTTTGAACTACCTCAGGTAACGTTGCAAGCTGATATTTTTGCCCAATTCGTCAACCAAACTGGGCAAAGCGGTAAGGTAGCTTATATCCTTGTCGATGCTTTACGTTTTGAAATGGCCCAAGAATTATTGTCGACGTTGGACAAAGAGTGGCAGCCTCAGCTAGATGTAGGTTTGGCAACACCGCCCACCATTACCGATATTGGCATGGCGGCTTTAATGCCTGGTGCCGAGAAAGGGATTTCTTTTGTGGAAAGTGGCAATGACCTTGTCCCGGTAATTGATGGCAGCCAACTGAAGAATCGAACTAACCGCATTCAGCTTTTTAAAGCGGCATTTGCGAATAAAGAGGTAGTGGATGCCAAGCTCGATCAATTGGCACCGCTGTCGAGGAAAAATCTGGCAAAGCAGTTGCTTGAGGCAGATGTCATCCTCGTTACAGCAACAGAAGAGATCGACGGACTTTGCGAGACCAATCCAGCGCTGGCGCGCCGGATGCTGGATTATGTCTTCGATCAACTGCGGCGTGGCATTAGAACCTTATTTGATCAAGGCGTAACCACCATTGTGGTTTCGGCAGATCATGGCTACCTCTTTGGCGAGGAAATGTCTTCGGGGGAAAGTATTGACCCACCTGGTGGGCAAACCACACTCTTAAAACGCCGGTTTTGGGTTGGGAAAGGGGGCGCTCAAATCCCTGGAACTTTGCGCCGACCCCTCTCTGCTTTTGGTATTAATACCGACCTGGAATTGGTAACACCGTATAACCTGGCCTGCTTCAAGGCTCCGGGAGGGCGTTCCTATTTTCATGGGGGCCTGTCCTTGCAGGAGATAGCCATCCCCGTATTGACAATAAAATCACCCAAGCAATTGTCATCTCTGTCAGGCTCGTCGATAAAATGGTCGCTGGCTCTCGGCAGCAAAAAGATTACCACGCGGTTTGTCTCTGTAACCGTTCAAGGTGAAACCGATGAACTGCTGCTAACGAACCTGCCAACGGTTCGGGTTGAAGTTAAAGTAGATGATCAATCTATTTCAATGCCGGTGGCTGCTGCTTATGGTTTCCAGGAAAAGACAAAAGATGTGCAGCTGCGCAAAGGCGATAACCCGAGAAAAATTGAGCCAAACGCAGTCACCCTACAAATTACCCAAGAGATATCAACAGGAACGGCTACTATACAGTTGCTAGATGCAGCGACTGGGCGGTTGCTAGATAAACAAGAGCAAATTTCTGTTGAAATCACCATATGAAAGGCTTGATTGATGCCTCAGCTAGATCATAAAGTTAACGAAATTTTCCCCGGACGTGTTGTGCGTAAAGATTTGGTGCGCCAGGTTAAAGTTGGGGCAAACGTGCCCGTTTACGTGTTGGAATATTTGTTAGGGAAATACTGCGCGACAGATGATCCGGTAGCCTTAGAGGCAGGCTTGCGCCTGGTAAACAGCACCCTGGCCGACAACATCATTCGGCCTGATGAGGCAATGAAGGCACAGTCTCGTGTCAAAGAACGAGGCGAGCAAAAGTTCATCGACAAGGTGCTGGTGCGCCTGGATGGCAATAAGTATTGGGCTGAAATTGTAAATTTTGGGCACCGGTTTGTTCACATTCCAGATCATTTTGTACGCAAATACGAACGTTTGCTTGAAGGCGGTATCTGGGCTCAACTGGAAATTGAGTTTCGTGGTGAAGAGGAGGTTGGTGGTAAGGTACGGCCGTTTTTCATCACTGAGTTAAAGCCAATTCAGCTTGCAGCATTTGATATGGAAAGCTATCAGACAAAGCGAGCAGAACTCACCACAGACGAATGGTTGGATTTGCTCATTCGCACTGTGGGTTTGGAGCCAGTTCATTTCACTCGCCGGCAAAAGTTATTTACCTTACTGCGTTTAGTCCCCATGGTGCAGCGCAATTACAATCTTATTGAACTTGGCCCGCGGGGTACCGGTAAGTCCTTCGTCTATCGGGACTTAAGCCCATATGCTATTTTAGTGTCAGGCGGCAAAACAACCGTTGCCAACCTTTTTTACAATATGAGTACCCGTCAGGTTGGGTTGGTGGGCATGTGGGACGTGGTCGCTTTTGATGAGGTGGCCGGCATTCAGTTTGGGGATAAAACGGCCGTTCAAATCCTCAAGGATTTCATGGAGAGCGGCAGCTTTAGCCGCGGACGAGAAGAAATTGTGGCGGAAGCCTCCATTGTCTTTGCGGGAAACACCAATCAGCCAATTGACGTCATGGTACGAACGGGAACTCTTTTCCAACCCATGCCTGACGAGATGCAGGATATGGCCCTTATTGATCGGATTCATTATTATTTGCCGGGTTGGGAAGTTCCCAAGATGCGTGACGAGTTTTTTACAGATCACTATGGTTTTGTCGTAGATTATCTGGCAGAGGCGCTGCGGGAGCTTCGTCGGCAAAACTACACCGATATCATTGACCGATATTTTAGTCTTGGTAGTCATTTAAATACACGAGATGCAAAAGCCGTCCGGCGTACAGTTTCCGGTTTGGTCAAGTTACTACATCCAGCAGGTGACCCAACGCGGGAAGAGCTAGCAGAATATCTAGAGTTTGCCTTAGAAGGACGTCGTCGCGTTAAAGAACAACTAAAAAAGATGGGAGCGTTTGAATATTACCAGACTTCGTTTTCCTACACTGATAACGAAACGCGTCAGGAGCAGTTTGTTGGAGTACCAGAAGAAGGTGGCCAGCATCTGATCAGTCAAGATCCATTGTCCCCAGGTACAGTTTATACAGCTTCAGTCACCAATAGCGATGTAGTCACGCTTAACCGGATTGAAATCAGCCGGATGAGTGGTTCTGGAAAACTGCGGGTAACGGGCAGCCCTGACCGAGCCATGAAAGAATCTATCACTACTGCTTTTGACTATATTAAAGCCAATAAAGCAAAACTAGGTATTGAGCGGGATATTAGCAGTTACGATTTTCATGTGCAGGTTGTTGATCTCACACTAACTAAGGATGGCGCAGAAGGAGGGGTTGCCTTTTTTATTGCCCTTTACTCACTCTTACGAGACAAGCCAGTACAAGCAGGGATGGTTATCCTTGGTGAGATGACAATTCAGGGCAATATCCTTCCTTTACGATCCTTGGTCGAACCATTGCAAGTAATTATGGATAATGGCGCCAGACGTGTTTTAATTCCAGTCAGCAATCGGCGCCAGTTCTTAGAGGTACCACCAGATATTTTGGAAAAAGTAGATCCTGTTTTTTATTCAGAACCGCTAGCTGCAGCACTAAAGGCCTTAGGAATTAATTAGATTAGACAATGAGCTTTTGCTTTTACGCATTTGACCAACGTCGTTTAAAAACAATATTAAAATAAGCTTTTCAGGAGGTATGTCCAGTGAGTGTTCACGATAGTTCAACACAATCGGTGTTAGAGCAAGAGGCTAGCTTAATGTTGGCTATGGATGAAGATGAACTAAGCCAGTTATTGGGTTTACGCATTAATGCAATTCAGTCAGATATAGGCCTGAGTCTGCAACCTTCAATTGAGGTAGAACTTTCCCCTTTTGAGGCAGTTAGATTACCGACATGGGTGCAAAAAACAGTGGATGCAATGATCAAAACTGCATTGGAACAATCGCGCAATGTCCTTTGTAGTGAAGAGCCTGATTTCGACAATATTCGCAATCAACTAATAGCTGCCATGGGCTTGGGTGGAACAGCTTTGGTATTAGCCTTTGCTGCTTTTCTTACATCCACATTAGGCATTGCGGCTGCATTAGCGACAGTTCTCGCCACAATTGTGATCAAAAAAATTGGGGAACCGACCATCAAAGCAGGTCATCACACAATGTGTGTAGAGTTAAACAAGATACTTGAGGCTAAATATTCCACTTCAAATAACTAGAAGAATTCTAGTAGCTTAAATTGGAAAATAAACCTCAAATTCTTTTTCTATTTTCTTGTCTAAAGTTTTCTTAGACCCCACATCCAGGAGATAGTTATGTGTGCAAATTATCTTGAACTGTCTGGTCCACAGTTTCGCCCATTGAATGATGCTATACGAGCTACTTTTAATCTCAATCAGTTTGACAGAACACTGAGACTTCGTTTAGATTGGAGTCGTGAAGACATTGCCTTGGGGAACGATTACACAGATATAGTGCACCGAGTTATCGATCATGCAAACCGTCGAGGTCTGGTCTATCAATTTGTTATCGCCCTTCAACAAGAACGTCCTTCCTATCCGGTTTTTTTAGAATACGCAAATATTGTTGGCGTTGGGGTTCAAGGTCTTCCTAATTACCAACAATTAGAAAGCATCATCAGTAAGACGAATGCCCTCTTAGACATTGAAACATTTCGCAGTCGAATTGGTGAGATTGAAGGTCAAGTTTGCCGAATCGATCTCAATAAAACCGGAATGGGTACAGGATTTCTCGTTGGGCCCAGTGCAGTCATAACAAACTATCACGTCATAGAAAAGGCCGTTGCAGGGGACCAGGACATTACCAATTATTCGTGTCTTTTTGACTACAAAACACGCAGCAATGGTTCCGTTGTTAACCAGGGAAATAATGTACCGGTAAGTAAACTATTAACCCATAGCTCCTACGATGAAATTGCAGATCTGAAAAGCAGTGCTGGGGATCCAAGCCCAAACAAGCTAGATTTTGCCTTGTTACTATTGGATGGGGAACCTGGGAATGAACCTATTGGAGGGGTTTTTGTTGATCAAGAAACGCCGATGCGGGGAAGAATCAAGTTGCCCACAAAAACCTATGAATTTGAACCGCAGACTCCTCTTTTTATTGTTCAACATCCTGACGCAAAGCCAATGAAGCTAGCATTGGACACTGAAGCAATTATTGGACTTAATGGCAATAAGACGCGTGTTACTTACAAGACAAATACTGAGCCAGGTTCGTCGGGTTCTCCATGCTTTAACCAAAATTGGGAGTTAGTTGCATTGCACCATAGTGGTGATCCGAAATGGGTGCCGACTTGGAATCGTGGTATTCCCATTAATTTAATTACAGAAATGATTGTTGCAAAGGGTCTGGAAAAATATATAGCTTAGAATCAACTGAGCTTCTGCACTGCGAATAGATTTGATTCACCCGTAGCAGATGATCGAAAGTTAGAAAATTTGTACGCACCAAGAGTACAGCTAATTAATCTATTCACTTCACTTGCCTTGGTGAAAACAAGTTTTGCAATGTTATGGGTTTGCGTGCATATGGGTTCAGCACAGTATTGGTCCGGTTGTTGAGAGGAATGCAAACAACCTTCAATCGAATCGCGACTTATTTTTGGCTAATTGAGATGCTTCTTTAGGGGTAGGACGAAACGAATTCAATCAACTCAATTGGGTTTCCGTCTGGATCAACGATTTCACAATATCTTTCATTATTCTCTAAATCGATTTCTTGCGTTTGAGTTCCACCGGATTTTTTAGCAAGCATGAGATGTTCTTCAAGATTAGGCACTACAAAGCTCAAATGATAGCGATTGTGTCCTGCGCGGGCACCTTTTAACTCATTTGGAGCCAACGTTAAATTAATATTGCCAATTGGGCCAGTGAAAAAATAGTACTTTCCCATTTGCTGAGGATGCAATCGAGTCTTGAATACTGTTTCGTAAAAATTCACCATTTTGGGGGTATTAATAGTTGATATCGACATTGAATCTAAAAAAACATTAGAACTATCCATTGTGCATACATCCTCTATATGAGTATCAAATCCTTATTTCATCTGCACAATTTTAGCACTTATGTTCTATGCTGTCAATTTTGACATAAGAAAGTATATTCATGATTTTTCGTATGTTATTTCAACTCTATCAACAAGTCCCAGCTAGTCAATCATTTTAGATTTAATCAATGCGAATTATCATAATAAGCGCACATAGCTAAGCGTTTGGTTGTTCCCAATCAAAATTTTGACGTAATTTCACCAGAAGCGCGACAAGTTCATTGATTTGTTTTCTTCGCTCAAGATATTTAACAAAACTCCAAATTTTTGCCTTTTTGGTTCCACCAGACATATTCTCAATATACACATCCATTCTTGAGCATAGATCCACTAGTTCATCCACATCAAAGGCATGTTCAATCCTATCGACTAAAGATGCTCGATAATTTGCGTCTAGTAAAGATCTTGTATCGTCAGGTTCCATTGGACGTTTACTGGAAAAATATTGACGATGCCAATCACTGATACGTTGTTTCAAATCTGATGGCATGTCGTTAGTAAGCAACTGACTCACAAAATCCTGCGCTTGATCCAGATATATAAGAAAATCAACTATACTACGCACATCTTCCTCAGGATTATCCAAATTTCGAGAAATAGTTTTGCGAGTTATCCGTCGCCCAGGTACATCTTTTATAAGGCCAAATAACCTATTTCTTCCTTGAGGATCAGGTTCATTAATTCCAGGAATCTGAAGTATCAACATGACGAGAGAATCTTCCATATTCAGGCCTGTAATTTTTTCCATTGGCCTATCCTTTAGCAAGGCCTCACCATTTGAATTAATTAAGAAACCGTTTTTCTTGGTTCTATCCAAATTTAACTGTATTGGATTGATATTGGTTGCGTGAACCTTCTTCTCCCCTTTTTCTGTTTCGGATCGGACTCCAGAAAGCTCTAGAGCGATTTTCTGGTTATTTAATTTGATACTTCCAGCAACACTATATTGAAGATTTTCTTCTAAATCAGGCATGAGTTTATCATCCAGACCTTCGCACGATGATCTACACTTTACTTACTTCAACAAAAATAGCTATATTCTTTTGAACAGCTTAAGAGTTTTAAGGAACTTATGACCGTTTATTGGCACCGAAATGGTCGCTATCACCTTTGTGCGACCCACCGTTGGTATTTTTCCCTGGTGCTTCTAGCCCCCTGCCTGGTTTTCCGTATTCTTTTTCATACTCGGTGAAGGCTGACGCATATTTTTCGCTATCTGGGCCATCCTTTTTGTGAATTTCGGCCAAGTTTTTCCATGCATCTTCTTGTGTCATATTAACAACCTCCATTGAAACTTATCTTCAATTGCCTCAACAAGTGGACAGCCTGTTTCTATGCAATCGAAAGGACAGTATTTCTTTTTTGTTTTATCAGCCATAGCTGCCTTATTAGAGCGCAAGTGTTCGGCCATCTTGCGTAATCTCAAATTGCTTTTAGAAGAATTCCGTTCTAAATCAAGTAAATTTTCAATTATTTCTTCTTCAGGTTTTTTTAGCACAATAACTGAATTTTCTTCCACTATGCCAAGATCGATATCATTAGCTAGTTTCATTAATTGGACAGCACATCGGGGTTGAAATGTGGTTGAAATGAATTCAAAGTACTCAAAGCCTTCTCTATAAGGCGAATCATATAGGGGCGGGTGAACCTGAAAATAATTACTATTGAGAGCTAATTCAAACATTCCGCTGCTTCGTTCTATTAACAAGTCCCGCCGAGAACTAACTATAGGTCGTATCTCTTGACCAAGTTTGTCCAAAAAGTGTAATTCTAACCAGGTAGCAAACCCTTCATTCACTATTGTGCTGCTATCATCAATAACCTTGATGAGTGCCTTATATTTATCATCGAAATAGAGAAGTTCCAGCTGTCTGCCCAAACGTGTTTGTTTATAGAAAAAGCCGTGACCATAACGTTCATGCAGAAGATAGGCTGCAGTAATTTGTTTAGTTAAGACAATGCTACTTTCATTCGAACAAAGTAGATTGTTTTCCAAGTATCGCCTATCTCTAGGATGAAGTTTTCCAAGGTTGCTAGCTAAATCAGGATCAAAAGGAATAAACACCCCTCGATTTGGTACATAAGTGGGTAAAAAATAAGTCAACATTATCTTTAACAGGTTAGGGTTGAACCACTGCTCGCGCCTAGCGGAAAGCAACATTCCTTCTAACCTGGCAGCGGATTCACCTTGATATAAAGCATTTATGAACTCATCGGTTGTTAAAATTTTAAAAGGGATATTTTGAACCACTTCACTTCCAAGAGATTGATCGATTTGCTGTAATCGAGCGGCAATTTCGGCATTCAAAGGTAGTTTGATTGCCGTCACGATCTCTTGAATTTTTTCATGGACCGATGGTTGAATTTGAACTTGTGCACATAAAGACTGCTTCGTGTCTTTTAAAGACAAACGGATTTCATGACATCCAGCTTTAGCAGCTTGTATATACCAACGTGACTTGTAGCTTCCTGGCTCAAACGCACGCTGGATAAGACCTGCACCAAGTTCTAAATCTAGAGAATCTAAAAGTGGAAAATTAATAGGCGATGTAGAATGAAAAGTGCCCTCAACAATAAAATGTTCACCAGTCCGAAACCGCGTTTGGGGTGAACCCTCATGGTTTTTAACCTCCAGCGTAAGGTATCCATCTGCAACCCCAACTAATTCAGGTAAGTAATCAAAATATAGTGTTGCCCCATTTTCTGGTTCTATTAGAAATCGAAGCCGTTGTTCCCCTAATTTTTGAGGCACAAGTTGCCATCTTATTTCTGCAACTTGATTATACGGAAGCCCGTGTTTTTCTCGAACTGAGTGATCAATAATAGCACCAGCATCTGAATCCAACATACACTTAAAACTGATTCTGTTCTCAGGATCCTGGTTTCGTATGGAAACGATGACATTATCAGCTTGTTCAATATTTACCTGGTTGGGAATATAAAATTTTTCGATCTCCAAGCTGTTTTTTCTAGCCAGCCAGGAAAAAATGTTTTTTAAAAGAGTAAAATGATCTGCACGCTTAATTTGGTCATTTCTTAACCAAGCTGCATTACCAATGAAAACGACCCTTCCCTTACCAACCGATGCACAAACAATAAAAGGCTCACTTGGAGGATCCGTCTCGGCTAAAATCGTTGCAGAATCGGAAACAAGTGATAGTGTGGCAATTCCGTCAGGTTCAAGTTCTAACTTCTTTACGTTAGCTGTGATCCAGTGCGGAAATAGGCGTGTAACAGTAGAAGCCGGGGCATTTAGATATTCTTTGAACCTAACACCGGCAATCTCAGTTACCTGGTGAATTGATGGGGGGGGATTCATCATCGTAAACGCATTTGTAAGCAGCAAAACGCTGCCACCGCCCGTGAGGAAAGATTCAACTTGTGCTGGATCCAGAGTGCCTTTCAAATACTCAGGAATGCCGGCTACAAGTATATCAATATCTGCTAGAGATAATTCATTCTCCCCAGAAGAACTGAACTCCACACCGAATCCCTGCGTTTCAAGTGCATTTTTCAACAAGGAGTAAGTTTTTATTGTCTCCTCAGACGATTCAAAAACTTTGGAATTCGATTTTGCGAAAAGTACGTTGCCGGATGCCCCATTCATCTGATTCACAGAACTGCACACAGGTTAATTATAGAGAATGCTGCTTGGGCAAAAGGGTTTTACCTAACCAGCTTTAATTAGAGAAACTGTTGAACCACAATTTTTGGTTTACGGAATTACCTCTATTATGTTCAGTATATACGAAATACATTTATTTTAAAAGACCTAATTAGTCAAAGGGTGGCCGGATTTTTT
>PABH01000021.1 GCA_002702705.1 Anaerolineaceae bacterium | reverse complement strand
CTTTTAGACCCATTCGGAGCATGGGTTTGGTTTTGTCCATTGGGGTTATACTTCATTGCCAATTTTAGTTTACCAACAGTATCTTTGAAAAGTAGCACTGAAAAAAGTTTTTTGACCCCCAATTTTCTCTATGCATCATGTATAACAATACGGAAGGCGTAAAAGCTATCCCAGATCGAAGTAAGCCGGAAATGATTTGCTCTTTTAAGGGCAAAAATCTCGGTTATGGATTCAACCTCCGGGAGCGCAGATTGATAATTTGTCTGTCTTGAAATTTTACCTCCCGGAGGGGTGTGCTCGGTTTTGAGAGCTTACTCGACCTCGAAATTCTTGGAGGCGTGGAGGAATATTTGTGCAGAGTTTGTTATATCTTTCTTATTTGTGGGTTATTACCAGTCAAGCTTATCTTGTATGATAAAATAATATTAAGGGTGAAAATTAGAGAAAAGCAGTTGTATTAACAAATTGCTGCTTAAAAATAACATATTGTTAACTGGTGCTTAATCATTTGTTAACATAATGCTGATAAAATCTTTCTAAGATGGGTAATATTTGGGTAAACCCCAGGGCTTCTGGAATTGTTTTGTCCTTTCCCGTTCACTCCTAAATTCCAGGAGCCTTTATGGGGTCAGAAAATTCAAAAACCACGTGAAATCGTGGTTTTTTTGTTTAACCTTTATATTCTTTCTGGTGAGTAATCCCAAATTACTGCTATAATCAGATTGTTATTATTAATAAAGGATGGACTATAAACATGCTCCCCAGGCGAGAAGTTTTAACATGGAATGATGTCGATAAATTAATTGATCATTTGCTGCCCCAATTTGAAATTGAATTTGACGCGATGATTATGATTACACACGGCGGGATAATCCCTGGCGGTTTGTTAGCAGAGGCCATGCAATTAAAAAATATTCTAACTGCTTCCGTAGATTTTCCAAACGAATTAGAGATGGATGATAAACGGAAAAAAGGCCGCCTATTGGCCTGGCCAAAGTTTATTCAGTTCCCTGAAGATGAAGTTATGTCCGGCCAAAAAGTATTGGTAGTGGATGATGTGTGGGGCTCGGGACGTACCATTACCGCAGTACGAAATCGTGTGGTTAGTGCTGGTGGGGTGGCTTATACCTGTGTTTTACATTTTAACCCTTACCGTAATCTGTTTGGAAATCTACGACCGAAATATTTTGCTGCCATTACGGATGCCTATATCATGTATCCCTGGGAAATCAGCAGAGGACCGGATGCTGTTTTGCTCAACGGTGGTATAAGCGAAGAATAAACACTTTCAAACTCAGGCAAACCGCCTGAGTTTTTTTGTGGAACAAATGCTGAAAAAAAGACGTCCTACCATTGGAGAGAGGAGTCTTATGGATCATAAGAAAAAACACAGTCTATTTTATTGGATGGTGCTGTTTGGTTTGGTTTTCACCTCGGCTTGTACCGCTGTAAAAACAGAACTGTCCCCATCAGATCAAATATCTAATTTGGATGAAACTTCCCAAAATGTTCAGCAAAATATAATGACTGATACGATAAACCAACAGGGTGCGGAAATGAATACTGAAATGATAAAGTCAGATTTGCCAAGAATTGGGGTGGAAAATCTTCCTCCTGAAACGGTATCGAATTTGGTGTTGGCAAATAACCAATTTGCATTTGATTTTTATTCACAAATCAGATCAAAATATACAAACGAAAATATTGTTATCTCTCCCTATTCGATCAACTTGAGCCTGGCAATGGTATCGGGTAGTGCATCAGGTCAGACACAAACTGAAATGCACCAGGTTTTACACGACCAGGATCTTGGCGATCAGATATACCCGGCCTGGAATAACCTTTCTGCTGAGATTGAAAGCCGGGCAAATTCACCCAAAACACAGGAGGCCGGTTTTGACCTAAAAATCACCAACGCGATTTGGGGACAAGCCGGGTATTCATTTGAACAAACTTACCTGAATCTATTGGCTAAATATTATGGTGCTGGTTTACGGTTGGCAGACTTTAAAAATGAACCGGAAACAGCCAGACTACAGATCAATGATTGGGTCGCTGAGCAAACAAATCAGCATATCATGGATTTGATTCCGGATGGAGCTATTCACCCCCTGACCCGCCTTGCTGTAATCAATGCTGTTTATTTTAAGGCACCCTGGCGTTTTCCTTTCCAATCGGAAAATACGAACCAGGAAATATTTTTTCAACGAAATGGAGAAACGGTTGAAGTGCCGATGATGCACCAGACCCAGGATTTATCGTATGTAAAAACAGAAGAACTTTCGATGGTTGTATTTCCATACAGTGACGGAAAATTAGAAATGGTATTTATCCAACCTTCTGCGGATAAATTTGACGTTTTTGAGCAAGAATTAACCCTTCAAACGTTAAAGTCCCTCCGGGAACAACAAAAATGGGGTAGTGTGCGTTTTTCTTTACCACGGTATCAATTCAGCACGGATGTTAATTTGTCAGACGCCTTAATTGAAATGGGTATGCCGAGTGCTTTTGATCCTGACCGGGCTGATTTTTCAAATATCACGAAAGAAGAACAGATTTACATTGATGCGGCACTGCATAAAGCATTTATTGATGTAAATGAAGAAGGGACCGAAGCTGCGGCAGCCACTGCCATCCTTTTGGCGGGCAAAGGAATGCCGGCAAAAGAACCTGTTGAAATCAATTTAAATTCTCCCTTCTTTTTTATTTTACAAGATCGAGAAACCGGTGTAATTTTATTTTATGGCCGCGTAATGAATCCGCTGGAAGATTGAGGTGTTGTATGAAAATAAAACTTAAAAGTTTACTCATTGGTTTAATGATTCCGTGGGTTGCTGCTTGTAACGCGGTTGTTCCTACACCAGTTGGAGAACCGGTGGTTAGCCCACCTGCTACAGAAACGGAAGAAGTTGTGATTTCCAATAAAAATTTACAATCCCCTATTGAACGTCAATCCATGGATGCAGCACCAGAAGATGTACGTCTTTTTATCTGATGGTTTAAATCAATTCGCGGTGGATTTATATCGTGAACTTGGTAAAACAGAACCCAAAAATACATTCTTTTCCCCCTACAGCATCAGCCTGGCTTTAACCATGGCCTACGCCGGTGCGGATGGAGAAACTGCGCAAGAAATGGCATCCGTCTTTCATTATCCGGTTTCTATAAGTGATTTGCATGCAGTATTAAACAGCCTGGACCAGAGCCTGTACGTGATACCTGATTATATGGAAGGCGAAGAAAGTGGTTTTTCCCTCAATGTCGCGAATTCTATTTGGGGACAGGCGGATTATCCATTTTTATCAACCTACCTGGATGTGCTGGCGAAAAATTATGGTGCAGGTTTAAGAGCGGTTGATTTTAAACACCAGGCTGAACAAGTTCGTCAGGATATAAATGATTGGGTGGAAGAAGAAACACAGGATAAAATTCAGGATCTTCTCCCACCGGGCAGTTTAAATCCGGAAACACGATTGGTGTTGGCGAATGCCATTTATTTTAACGCGGCCTGGCGAAATGAATTTGTAAAAGAATTAACGGAAAACAAAGATTTTTACCTGATGGATGGTGAAACCGTGCCAGTGGAAATGATGCGCCAGCAAGACCGTTTTCGTTATAAAAATAATGAACGTTTACAAATTGTTGAACTGCCGTATGTAAATACCCGATACAGTATGGTTTTGGTGATGCCAAAAGAGCAAGATTTATTAACCTACCAACAAACGCTGGATCATCAAACTTTATCCGCTGATCTGGAAAAATTGTCGAGTGGTGAGCTCATTCTATCGATGCCAAAATTCGAGTTTGAAGATGGTTTTTCAGTGGCAGATACCTTGCGTTCCTTGGGCATGGCGTCCGCTTTTTCTCCAGGGCAAGCAAATTTCAGCCGCATGTCTGAACCGCAATCTGATCCCTTGTTCATCAGCGATGTTTTCCATAAAGCTTATGTGGCTGTGGATGAAGAAGGGACGGAAGCTGCCGCAGCAACCGCAGTAATTATGGAAGCAACTGGTGCAATGATCGAAGATCCTCCCATCCCGCTGGTATTTGACCATCCCTTTATGTTCCTGATTCGGGATGAGCAAACAGGTATCTATCTGTTTATGGGGAATCTCTTGAACCCTGCCGATGGTTAAATGCCAAGGGTCGTTGATTAATAAGAGAGGTTGATTTTAAGGTTTGCCTCCGGGAGGAGCCCTTGTTAAATTAACAGCTTGTAAGGATGCCTCCCGGAGGGCGCGCAATCCATTGTTGGTGATCTTCGAGACGGCATTCTGTTATGTTTTTAACTAATTTATGCTCACACCGAGTTACAGAGATACAGAAAAAATAATTAATTTCTGTATCGCCTTTATCCTGTAGGGATACTTGTGCCTCGAAGGGGTACTGCAAATTCGCTTCCTGTATGGTTTTTATTGTAGGGCTGGGTTTGAACTACCAAAGACATTGGCTGCGAAACCAAATCTTTTTAATCGATTTGATAACCATGGTCGCAACGTTTTGTGGTGCAATGCCTCTTAAAACACCCAACTGGTTGCATCATGTATAAAGTTTTGCTCCGTCCAGGCAAAAACTTTGTGTGGCAGTACCGCAAAAATGACCGTGTTTTCATCAAAGGTTAACTCCGGATCATATCCGGGGTATTTTCGATGATAAACAGTCGCAATTTGTTTTAAGTCTTCCGGATCGGTGACAACTTTGGCTGTGCCTTCGATGATGACCACATCATCACCACTTTCAAGGTGCAGTGAAATGGCGGGGTTTTTAAGGAGGTTTTTTGTTTTTTGGGCGCTGCGGTTGCTGCCGAAATATACAATTTGATCCAGATAGATGCCCCATACGGGTACAGCATGCGGTTTTTGATCGGAGCGAACACTGGTAACCCAATAATTACGGGCAGAAAGAAGCTGTTCATCTACCCAATCCCAAGAGATGAGTCCTTCTTCATTTTCCTGGATACCATAGTCTTTTGCGAAAGCGGGGCGTTTTCTTTTGCCTTTTGCCAGATTAAATTGCATGTTTACCTCCAAATTTATTCACAACTTAAGTGTAGAAATAATGAGAGGTTAACCAAAATTTTGTATAGATGTTGGACTATATCATTCTGCTTTGACAAAGTTTTACATATTCTCCCCTTCACGGCTAAACCTTACCCACAATTAATTTTTGGGTAGTGTGGGTTGGTTTGGTGTTTAAGGGAACCGGAGATGGAAAAGAATTCCTGATTTAGAGTAAGCAACAAACAACCCACGGCAAATTAAAAATCGAATTTCACAGGATTCCCCAATTATTTACTGGCGAATTTTTTGGTGTTTTTTTGTGGTAGGTTGTTTGAATTTTGATTAAAGTTAAAGTTAATTATTAATGCCATATTACCATTTACGCCGCAAACCAACCTACCCTACTTCTTCGCGATACATTAAAGTCGTGCTTTTGTCGTTTAATCTGGTTTGCTGTTGCGGAAACATTGGGGCGTATTTCAGAGTGCGGCGATAGACTCCAAAGCACGACTTTTGGTTAATATATGACAGGATTAAGAAGTCTAGACTTTGTTTGTTAAGCAGCAAGACAATAGAGCTTACATCGTTTCTTTACTGGTAAATAAGTGCCAATCACAAAAGTTGGACTTTACCCCGAATTTATTTTTCTGGCGGAATTAATACGTTTAAATACTCTTCCACCATCTGATCCAGGCTGAAGAGCTTCTCTGCCCGTTCGCGTGCTTTTTGACGGTAATGATCCAGATCGTTGAGAATTTCTTCTGCCGCATCGGTTAATGAATCAATGTCGGGTGGCTGGAGTTCCCAATAATTAGCGCCATAGGGGGCAACCTCTCCGGCTCCATCGCTTACCAATTCGGAAAGAGATCCCGTGGCAAAAGCGACCACAGGTAAGCCGCAGGCCAGCGCTTCCACCACAGCATTTGGACAGGCGGCATTCAGATCCGCAGAGAATAAAATATGAGCCGAGCGGTCCAGTTCCGGAATTTTGTTACGCGGCACGACACCAGCCCAGGTGATCCAAGCATCACTTTGTGCGGAAAGCCGCTGCTGAACGGATTTAGCCACCCGGCCAACCACCATTAATTCCACTTTTTGCCCTAAACGGTCACTCAGTTTGGTGACCAATGCGATTGCTGATTCTAAGCCTTGTTCATAGCCACCCGCCAGATGCCCTTCGACCAGCAGGACGCGAATATGATCTTCGGGGCGGGTGTGTGGTCCTGCCGGGTTATAAACATCCAGGTTAACACCATTATAGATGACTGCTGCCTGTGCTGAGACTTTTCCATACTTGGTTTGCCACCAACTGCGCGCAAATTGTGATTGATACACAATAAAGTCTGCCTGTCTTTTGCGAATGGTAGATAAGATCAAATTGCCGTATTCTGACCGCAGATAATGTCGTAACCCCGTATTTCGTTTTCGGTGAATCCAGTTCATGCCATTTAAGCGGTGGACAATGCGCACGCCCCGTTTTTTGGCGCGCTGAATTTTGCCGAGGTATTTTGTACCACCAATTACCAGAATCGCTGTTGTGGTGGGATCATCTGCGTTATTATGGCAGCGGTAGCCGCGTTTGGTTAACCCCTGGGTTAATTTTGCCTGAAACGAGGTTGGCCCGCCTAAGCCTTCCAATTTGGGTAACAGACAGATACTGCCCGCATCCTGCGGTTTTTTGGGAGGATTCAAATGACTCTCCTTCGTAATTAGATCTTGAAGTCAAGAATAGCTTTTGCAATTTTCTCAGCAGCATAACCATCCCCAAAGGGGTTGGCGGCTTGTGCCATTTTTTGATACGTTTCCGGATTGTCCAGTAAGTTTTTGGCTTCCGAGACAATGGCAGCGGTATCGGTCCCCACCAGTTTTAAGACGCCGGCTTCAACGCCTTCCGGACGCTCGGTTGTGGCTCGCATCACCAAGGTAGGTTTACCCAATCCGGTTGCTTCTTCTTGTATGCCACCGGAATCGGTTAATACCAAAGCTGCCTTTTGCATGAGGTGGACCATTGGCAAATAATCCATGGGGGGTAAGAGGGTGATATTGCTTATATTACCCAACTGCTCATAAACAGGTTTTTGCACGTTGGGGTTGAGATGTACCGGGTAAATGAGGTGGATTTTTTCGCCGTAGTGTTCCGCTAATTGTTTGAGGGCTTGAATGATGTTTTCCAGCGGCTGCCCAAAGTTTTCACGGCGATGTGCTGTAACCAAAATTAAGCGTTTTCCATTTTGGCCGATGTGATGCTGCTGGAGTAAATTTTCCACTTCGGGTGGGGCTGGTTTTTGGGTAATGAACCGTAATGCGTCTATGGCTGGGTTTCCCGTGACGACGATCGAACTGTCCGGAACACCTTCTTTTCGTAAATTTTTTCGGCTGTGTTCAGTGGGAGCCAGGTGTAGGTCAGCCACCACACCGGCAATTTTGCGGTTGATTTCTTCCGGAAATGGTTGCCATTTATCACCAGTTCGTAAACCGGCTTCGACATGGCCAATGTGGATTTGGTGATAATAACATAATAAGGCGGTCGTCATGACGGTGGTAGTATCCCCCTGCACCAGCACCCAATCCGGTTTAATATCTTTTAATACCGGTTCAAGGTTGGTGAGGATGGAAGCGGTAATTTGTGCCAGGCTTTGATTGGGCTGCATCAAATTTAAATCGATGTCCGGTGTGATTTCAAATGTCGCCAATACCTGATCCAACATTTCACGGTGCTGCGCGGTAACGCATACCACAGACTCAATGGTTGGTTCCGCCTCGAGTGCTTTGACAACCGGTGCCATCTTTACCGCTTCAGGTCGTGTTCCAAAAATGGATAAAACACGGATTTTTTTTGACATATTAATTTTTATTTCCTTTTATTAATCGCAGCGCGAGACACCGAGTTGATAAGTATCAAATCCGGCTTCGCTCCAAGCTGCACAATCCCAACCGTTAACGGTGTCCAGAAGAATTCTACACTCCGTTTTGGATTGAATGTCCTGTGGATCGAGATCTCTTAATTGTTGGTGTCCGACCAAAAGTGCCAGTGCATCGGTTCCCAACAAAGCTTCTTCCAAAGTTTTTACCATGCTGCCATGTTTGAGAGGGTAATCCGGCTTAAAAGGTTCATAGGCCTTAACGATGGCGCCTTTTTCGCTTAACAACTGCACAATTTCAATCGCCGGGGATTCACGTAAATCATCAACATCCGGTTTATAAGCCAGACCAAACACGGTAATGGTTTTGCCTTCCAAACCATTTAAGATCGTTTCGAGTTTGTTGACCACAAAATGGGGTTGGGAATCGTTCACCTGACGGGCGGTATGGATGAGGGGGGTCAGGTCGGGTGCGGCTTCCACAAAAAACCAGGGATCGACACTGATGCAGTGTCCACCCACACCGGGGCCGGGTTTTAAGATATTTACCCGTGGATGGAGGTTGGCAATTTGAATTGCTTCCCATACATCCACCCCGAATCGTTCCGCCAGTCGCGAAAATTCATTGGCGATGGCAATATTCACATCGCGATAAGTGTTTTCCATGAGCTTCACCATTTCTGCTGTGGTCGCCGTGGTGGTGATAATTTTCCCTTTGACAAAAATTTTATACAGATCGTGCCCAGCCTGGGCGGATTCCGGGTTAATGCCGCCAATGACGCGCGCATTTTCAATCAATTCTCGTAAAATCTGCCCGGGTAAGACCCGCTCGGGAGAATAGGCTACATAAAAATCCACACCGGCTTTTAAGCCGCTTTTTTCGAGAATGGGCACCAGAATATCGATCGTGGTGCGCGGTGGGGAGGTGGATTCGAGCACAACCAAATTACCCGCACGAAGATGGGGCAAAATGGCTTCTGCCGCTGAGATAACGTAACTCAGGTCCGCTTTTTTTTCTCCATAAAATGGGGTGGGTACGGCGATGATAAAAGCATCCGCTTCTTGGGGCTGCTCGGAAATCTCCAGTTTATTTGATATAATGGCCGCCTGCACCAGGGTGCGCAAGCCGGGTTCGTAAATATGGAGTTCCCCGTTTTGTAAACCTTTTACAATGCTCGGATTTACATCCACACCGATTACTTTAAGGCCGGAAGTGGCGAATGTGCTGGCTGTGGGTAAGCCGATATATCCTAAACCCAGGACACAGATTTTATTAAATTTCACGTAGAACCTCGATTTAATCACTAAAATTTTGATGCGTTTATTATCTCATAAGTTATTGATCTTGCAAGTTTCATAAAAATTTTCACCAGGACTGTTTGCAAAGTAGTACTGAAATTATCTCTTTGCACCATGGTTCGTAATTCTTGCTTTACAAATTATCAAGAAAATTCTCGCCCTGCTTTGCTTGCTTCCAAACCCTTGAAGTGATAAACTTCTTAACGTGGAAAATAAGGTTCTGATCGCCAGTTCCCATCAAGCTTTTGCAGATTTACTTCGCCATAGTTTAACCGGAAGCCGTAAATATAACCTTAAGGTGGTTTTAACGAAGGAAGAATTGCAAGAGCTGCCAGATCAGCAGGGGTTTGATCTGGTGATTTTGGATGCCGACTTACCGGATCAGCCGCTTGTTTCCGCAGTGGGTGATTTAAAAAAACAAGATAAAAATTTAAAATTGGTTGTTTTTCCTCCCGATAACAGAGCAGATCATCCGGCAGTGGCTGCTTTATCTGCGGATGCGTTCTTGAAAAAACCATTTTACCTGCCAGATTTGCAGGAGATCTTAGAGACTTTATTAAAACAAGCCGCGATTTTTGCGGAGCATGATGATCGAACCCTTCCGGAAGATGCAGAAGCAAAACGTTACCAATATATTCTGAATTTGATTTTAGAAGAAAGCGAAGCGGCAGCTATTTTACTGGTGAAGGATCAAGCACCTTTTGCCTTTGTTGGTGATGTTGATGCCAATTCTCCCAGCCACATCATGAATATTATCATGCAGCATTGGAATGCAGACCGGCGAAGTGATGTGGTCCGATTTAAACGTTTACAAGATGGTGGAAAAGATTATCTGTTTTATGCCACAGCGATTAATGCAGATTTGATTTTGGTGGTAGTGTATGAACGGACGATTTCACTCACTTCCGCCAGGCTGCATACTTCTACTGTCATCCGTAAGATTAAAAATCCGCCTGCTGGCTGGATGGTAAATCAAGATAAATTTATGGCACAGCAGCAATCTGCGACCAAAATAAGTGATTCTACAAACTTTGAAACCCCGGTCTTATTGGCAGAGGATTTGGACTGGATGGACGGGGAAGATGATTTTGATGACCTGGATGAAGCTGAAATGATTAATCTGGAAGAACTGCTGGCTTCAATGCCGAATCCGGATCCGAATGATGATGAAACTGAATTGATAGACCCCGTTATGGATCAATGGCAGGTGGATCCTGTTTCACAAGAGGTAACAGCGCTGAAGGTTGAAGAATTGAAAGCCAGTCAGGATGAAGAATTTAATTCGATCAGTCCTTTTTTGGAAACGGATCATTTTATAGCCGATGCGGAACCCTTTGTGACGGAAATGCAGGAAACCGAGCTGACCATGCCCACAGAGGATGAGGATGAGGATGAGATTAATGTATTGGATGAAATTGAACCCGATACAGACCCTCTAGCGGATTTGGTGTTCCCCTGGGATGAACAAAAACCAACAGATTTTGGTGATGTATTAAATTCGTTGGCGGAGGAACCTGAAGTGAAAAAAACGCAACCGGAAGCGACACCAATCGCAGCGGCAGCGGATGATTCCCTTCTTTCACTGTCAGATTTAATTAACCAAAAAAATGAATTAAAAACCTCCTCTTTTTCAAAATTCGAATCTGCAGAGGAATCGGACGAGTTATTGGAACCTTTGCCAGAGATGATTAAAAAACAGGAATTGTTCAAAGGTTCCGTTGAATCGGATTCTCCCATAGGGGCTGAAGATAGAGAAGATCAATTGGACAAAGCTGCCTTGGAACCAACCCAGGTTGTTCGCCGCGATTTTAAAGAATCTCGTACTATTCCAGCAGATCTCCCGCCCATTAATCCATTGGAAGATACAACGCCTCGTTCCGCATCCGGTGCACCGAAACCAATTTTAGAACCACATTCACCGGGTGTTTCTAGCTTAAATTACACCAGTGTTTTGTTACCACGTTTTCCGACCCAATTTTTGGCAGGTGAGTTAGCTGAGTGTTTGGGTGAGTGGCTGCCGCAGTTGTGTGTCGCTTATGGTTGGCGGCTTGAACGGATATCCATCCGGCCGCGGTATATTCAATGGACTGTTCAAGTGCCACCGACAGTATCACCGGGTTATATGGTTCGTATTTTAAGAGAAGAGACCTCCCGGCGTATACTTAAGAACCAGCCTGAACTACTGGTAAACAACCCGGCCAACGATTTTTGGGCCCCGGGTTATTTGGTGATGAGTGGTTTCCTGCCGCCCACCCAACAGATGTTGGAAGAGTATATTCAACAGACCCGCCGAAGGCAGGGATTAGAACCACAGGACAATTAATTGAATCAGCAAAATCCCGGTTTTGGATCCGGATAAATTTGCTGGGAAGACGGAAAGGGTATCATGCCGCCAATTTTGTATTTAGTTGATGGACACGCTTTAGCTTATCGAACCTATTTTGCCATGCAGGCCAGCGCAGGGGATCGTTTGCAGACCAGCAGCGGTGAACCAACTGCTGCCATTTATGGTTTTATCAATGTATTGTTTTCCATGATGGAAAAAGAAAAACCGGAATATCTGGCAGTTGCTTTTGATACGGGAAAAACTTTCCGGCATGATTTTTACGAGGAGTATAAAGCTACCCGTGAAAAAATGCCGGATGATTTGCGCGAGCAAATTGAACGAATTCGGCAGATCATTGATGCTTTTGATATTCCCCGCTTAGAAGCAGAAGGCATGGAGGCGGATGATGTTTTAGGCACGATTGCCAACCAGGCCGTGGAAAAAGGGTTAGGGGTAAAAATTATTACCGGTGATCGTGATTTATTACAATTGGTAACTGATCGAATTGTGGTCAACTTACCTGGGCGTTCCTTGGCGGATGCCAGTGATTATTTTAAACAAGATGTGATTAAAAAAATGGGGGTTCGTCCCGACCAAATTGTGGATTTGAAGGCATTGATGGGTGATTCTTCGGATAATATTCCTGGTGTGCCCGGGGTCGGTGAAAAAACCGCTATAAAACTATTAACCGAGTATGAAACCCTTGATAATATCTACGCTCATATTGATGAGGTGGCTTCACGGTTTAAGAATAAACTCGAAGAAGGAAAAGACTTGGCTTATATCAGCCAAAAATTGGCACGTATCCGCCTGGATGTGGATATTCAGATTGACCTTGAAAAGGCCAGTACGGTTCACCTGGATTTTGATGCAGTGGACCGCATATTTCAGGAACTGGAATTCCGTACATTAAGGGGACGATTAAGAAAACTGGCTGATCTCTCACCTGAGATGGGACCGGTGGGTCAGCTTTCGTTATTTGGAGAACCTGTTGCTCAAATCGGAAACGCCCCCAGCAGTGATATTGAAACAATTGTTGTGGATACGGAAGCTGAATTAAAAAAACTCATAGAAGTTCTTGGAAAAGCTGATTGGATTAGCTTTGATACGGAAACCACATCCACGGACCCGATGTTGGCAGACCTGGTCGGGATTTCCTTATCCGTTGATCCGAGTGTGGGATATTATATTCCCGTAGGCCATGTTCATGCGGAAAAGCAGCTTTCGATTCCAAAAGTGATTGATGCCCTAACCCCAGCCATGACCAATCCGAAAATTAAAAAGTTGGGTCATAACCTGAAATATGACGGTTTGATTTTGGAAAGAAATGGGCTCAAAGTAACACCTTATGCGTTTGATACCATGTTAGCCGGTTGGTTAATTAACCCGGCGTCCTATAACCTGGGCTTAAAAGCAATGGCGGAAGAGTATCTTGGTGTAAAAATGACCCATATTGAAGACCTGATTGGAAGTGGTAAATCACAATTGAGCATGGCTGTGGTAGAAGTGCAAAAAGCCGCTGCGTACGCTGCCGCCGATGCTGCCATTCCCCTGGCAATGCGCCCGGTTTTGGAAAAGGAAATGAAAAACCGTAACGCGGAGCCAGTATTTGAAAAGATCGAAATGCCGTTGGTACCGGTGTTAGCGGAAATGGAAATGAATGGCATTCAGCTGGACAGGCCATTTTTTAAGCATATGTCAAAAGAATTGGGTCAACGCCGGGTAGAAATCGAAGACCAGGTTTACCAGATTGTTGGTTATCAATTTAATTTAAACTCCACCCAACAGTTATCGGTGGCTTTATTTGAGACATTGGGTTTAAAATCACCGCAAAAGAAAAAAACTGCCAGCGGGCATTATTCTACCAACGCTGCCGTGTTGGAACAAATGCAGGGAGAACACCGTGTGGTGGATTTGATTCTGGAGTATCGGGAATTGGCAAAATTACAATCAACTTATGTGGATGCACTTCCAACCCAGATCAACCCGCTTACCGGACGCGTTCATACTTCTTTCAGCCAGACGGGTTCTGTCACAGGCAGGTTGTCTTCAATTAACCCGAATTTACAAAATATTCCAACACGCACCGAGTTGGGACGAAAAGTGCGTTGTGGTTTTGTGGCTGAAAAACCAAAGGTGTTGGTCTCGGTAGATTATTCTCAAATCGAACTTCGGATTGTGGCACATATGTCGCAGGATGAAGCCATGTTAAATGCATTTCGCGCCGGGCAGGATATTCACGCCACCACAGCCGCTGCAATTTATGACATTCCCTTGGAGGACGTAACCAAAGAAAAACGCCGCCATGCTAAAGCGATTAATTTTGGCTTGATTTATGGGATGAGTGCCTTTGGGTTAAGTCGCACAACGGACCTGACCTTGGGTGAATCTGAAAACTTCGTGAAGGCATATTTTGAACGATTCCCGAAGGTAAAAGCCTATCTAGATAATATGCGCCGCCTGGCAGCGCAGCAAGGATATGTTGAGACCTTATCTGGCCGTAGGCGTTATTTTCCAAATTTGGCTGCCGGTGCAAACGCCAATGTTCGTAATCGGGAAGAACGAGAAGCGATTAATGCTCCTATTCAAGGCACTGCCGCGGATATCATGAAAATTGCTATGATTCAACTATCGAAAGCTTTGCAAAAAGAACAATTAAAGGCTAAACTGATATTGCAAGTACATGATGAAGTCATGTTGGAATGCCCCGAAGATGAAGTGGAAAAGACGGTCCGTCTTGTTCAAGATGTGATGGAAAATGCTTATCATCTCGATATTCCGCTTGAAACCGAAGCCCGGTGGGGATCGGATTGGGGTAGTTTGCAGCCTATTATTCTTAATCACTAGGATTGAAATTATGAGTGGAGACCTACAAGCTTTTCATACCGCAATGAATTTGGGACATTCAGCAGCCTGGGACCAAAAATGGCAGGATGCCGTTAAACATTACCGCAGTGCATTAAAAGAATTTCCAAATGACCCGATGGGTTTAATCAGTATGGGATTGGCAATGTTGGAACTTCAGGATTATGAAGGGGCGTTGGAGCAATACCAACGTGCAGCCAATGTTTCTCCAAATGACCCAGTGCCTTATGAAAAAATGGCTGGAATTTATGAAAATATGGGACGCGTTCGGGAAGCAGTCAATGCGGGTATGCAAGCTGCTGAATTACAGCTTCGGGCGCGTGATGCCGATAAATCAATAGAGAGTTGGATTCATGTTATCAGTATGGATCCGCAAAATCTAAATGCCCGCACTCGTCTGGCGATGATTTATGACAAAATGGGACGCAAATCAAACGCTGCCAAGGAATATCTGGCTGCCGCAGCATTAATGCAGCATGCCGGAGATCAGAATAAAGCCATGCAGGCTGTCCGGTATTGTCTTCAAATTGCACCAGATAATATTGAAGTGCAAACGGCGATGAAAATTCTTAAATCCAACCAGCGATTGCCAAAACCAGGTCGACCACAAGTACAACAATCTACCACTCGCTTGGATGAATTACAGATGCTGCCCGGTGGTGAAATTGAGAGTAGTGACCGCCAAATGGACCCGGTAGCAGAAGCGAGACATAAAGCCATGGTTGATTTGGCAGCCATGTTATTTGATCAGTCTGAAGAGCAAACTGAAAATGGCCGGGTTGCCCGGCGCGGGATCAGTTCGTTAACCCGTGGTACGGGCGGTCTTTCTTTAGAACAGGCTGAACGAACCCGAATTTTGTTACATCTTGGGCACGCCATCGACCTTCAATCACAAGGCAACGATAAACGTGCCGCCGAAGAATTAAAACGGGTATTGGATATTGGCCTCGAAAAAACAGCTGTTTATTATGATTTAGGTATCCTGCTCGTTGATGATGACCCTGAAAAAGCGTTAAAATATCTTAAAACAGCCTTGCGCAGACAGGAATATGCGCTGGGTGCATTTTTATTAATCGGAAAAATTAACGAAAAGAAGGGTAAACTGCACGAAGCCGCCACAGCGTATTTGCAGGCTTTCCGGTTGGCAGATTTACAAACCGTGCCGGAACAATTTCAGGATGAACTCCAGCAGTTATACGAACCCATTTTAGAAGCCCAAAACCACGAACAAAATGAAGAAACCCTGTTAACAGTTTGCCAGAGTGTTCGGTCACAACTTGTTCGTTCGGATTGGCGTATATATTTAAAGAAAGCTCGAGCGCAAATGCCGCCTGTGGATGAAAATAACCCTCCCTTGCCGCTGATGGAAATGTTATTACAATCAAGTTCCAGCCAGGTGATTGAGGCTTTATCCAGTGTGCGTGAATTGTCAGCTCAGGGAAAACATCGTTCAGCGATGGAAGAAGCTTTTCATGCGCTTAGTTACGCACCCACATATTTGCCACTTCACATCCAAATGGGTGAATTGTTATTAAAAGATGGATACTTACAAAAAGCAACTGAAAAATTCACCCTGGTTGCAAATTTATATGTAGTGCGCGGTGATGTGGACCAGGCGATTCGGGTTTTACAAAGGGTAACAAAGATGGCCCCCATGGACCTGACAGTTCGCAGTAAATTAATTGAAATGCTCAGCAGCAATAACCGGGTGGATGAAGCCATCCAGGAATACCTGGAATTAGGAGAAATTTATTACCGTCTGGCAGAACTGGATCTGGCGAGACAATCCTATCTTTCCGCTTTAAGATTGGCGCAGCAGGCTCGCACGAACCGTAAATGGGCCGTCAAGATCCTTACCAAAGTGGCTGATATTGATATGCAGCGTCTTGATTGGCGCCAGGCTTTACGCATTTTTGAACAATTACGCACTTTGCAGCCCGAGGACCGGGATGCCCGCATGCAGTTGGTTGACATTAATTTTCGCCTGGCGCAGGATGCGGTCGCATTAAGTGAAGTGGATGATTATGTTAAATTATTGGAAGAACATAAAAAGACAAAAGAAGCTGTTCAGTTTTTGAATGATTTAATTAAAGAACGGGAAGACAATCTGGATTTACTGCGCCGATTGGCAGAAATTTATTTGCGGGCCAATCAGGTTAAAAGGACGATTGAATATATGGATCGCATTGCGGATCGGTTATTAGATCAGGGTGATACCTGGGGTGCGATTGAAATGCTGGAAGCCATCATCGCTCTTAATCCGCCGAATGTGGAAGATTACCAACAAATTCTCCATCAAGTTAAGTATGGGAATAAGTAGCGGTTCTTTTTTCGCAGCAGCCCCCTTTTTATTTCTACAATATACGAACTTGGCGTTGGCCACGTTTTTAGCGATTTATTTGGAATAAATGTGCCGCTTTTAGGTTTTATGGCTCATCAAAACGCAGGTAAATGCTGCCCCAGAACGGCAGATTGTCATCCTCACACTGGGGAGCAGATAGGTTCTGAACGATTTCGCCAATCTCGCCCACTTTGACAAGATAATTTGTGCCTACCTGCATGGTAAAATCGGCATACCCCGCGCTGATTTCGGGATAATATCCGGTATAAAATTTACTGGAGCCATCTGCCCAACTGACTAAAATTTCAGCATTGGGTAATGGGGTTCCGTCCGCATCAAACACTTCAATCTGAATCAGGCTTTCTTGTAAGGCGGGGTTACATACCGTGCGTTTTTCCGAAAGCACGAATGGAATAGATTGTGCGCTGCTGATCGTAGCACTGGGACGGGGGGTATTAACAGGTTGTGTGATTTCTACTTGCGGGGTAGCTGTCCGAATTGCCTGCGAGTCGCTGGTTGATGTAACGGAGGCGGTTAACTCCGGTGCAGTCGTTTCCGTAAGAGTAAGGGTGAACGTAACGGGTGCAACTGTTGGCGAAACGGTGGGGGAAGTCTTTACAGCGGTTGATGAATTTAAGGCTTTCATCAGGTTTAATAAAACCTGTGCATCGATTTTTGATGCGCTGCGGGTTGCCTGATTTTGTAGTGCATTGATGGCATCTTCTTCCCTTAATAAACTGAGACGGGTTTGAGCCCGATTCAAGTTTTGGTCGTATTGGTATGCCGATGCAATCATCAGCCGATATGTATCTTTTCCACTGGTGGATAAGGTTTCCGGCGGCACGTTGGTAAATTTTACCGGAAAGATGACCAATGAAAATAACAACCCTAAAGCTGTGCCAATAATGAGGCCGGTCAGTAAATAATAAGGCGGTTGGCGGCGTTCGCGGCGATAACGAGAGTTCATGGCTCTACCTGTGTTCCCTGGAATGCGCCTGCCAGTTTTGCCAATGTTTCTACATCCAAATGATCATACCCTAAGGATTCAGCAGTGATGATGGCTTGTTGAACACTGCGTAGGGCAGAGTCACCGCCCAAAATTAGAATTTGCTGCTCTGCCCATTCGAGATTGCCGTTCCCAAGGTAGGTTTCTGCTACCATTAAAATATAATCTGTCTGGTAATCGGCACGTAAAGAGGCCAACTCGGTATCTTGCACTTGCTGGGGGCTGCGTATCCAGCCGAAGGTTAACCCCAATACCAGTCCGAGAAGAATGGTGATAAAAAACCAGATGAATCGGCGTTTACGGTTGATAGAAAAATTATCCTTTCATCATCGGAATGCGGATGCCGTGTTTTTTAGCAGCCTGGATTGCTTTATCATACCCTGCATCAACGTGGCGGACAACACCCATTCCAGGATCGGTGGTTAACACACGTTCCAGCCGTTGGGCTGCATCTTCTGTGCCATCCGCGACGATGACCATACCAGCGTGTTGGCTGAAACCAATGCCTACGCCGCCGCCGTGATGGAAGGAAACCCAGGTCGCTCCACCAATCGCGTTGGTGAGTAGATTCAGAATTGGCCAATCCGAGATGGCGTCACTGCCATCCAGCATACCTTCCGTTTCACGGTTGGGTGAGGCTACCGATCCGGCATCCAAATGGTCGCGCCCAATTACAATCGGTGCTTTTAAAATGCCTTGTTTAACCATTTCATTAAATTTTAACCCAGCTTTGACCCGTTCGCCATATCCCAGCCAACAAATTCGAGCGGGTAGGCCCTGGAAGGGGATTTTTTCTTTGGCCATATCCAACCAACGATGGAGATGATCATCTTCAGGAAAGAGTTCTTTAATGGCCTGGTCGGTTTTATAAATATCTTCCGGATCACCGGACAAAGCCACCCAACGGAAGGGACCTTTGCCTTCACAGAATAAGGGGCGGATATAAGCTGGAACGAATCCGGGGAAATCAAATGCATTTTTAACACCATGATCATAAGCACGCTGGCGGATGTTATTGCCGTAATCAAAGACTTCCGCCCCTTGTTTTTGCATATCTAACATGGCCTGTACATGCACTGCCATGGATTGCATGGAGCGTTCTTCATAGGTTTGCGGGTCAGATTGCCGTAATTGATCGGCTTCTGCCACAGTTAACCCACTCGGGACATACATTAATACATCATGGGCTGAAGTTTGGTCTGTGACGACATCCGGTGTTATTCCTCGCCGGACGAGTTCGGGATAAATATCAGCGGCATTGGCGATCAAGCCAATGGAAAGTGCTTTTTCTTCCGCCACAGCCTGGTTAACCAATTCCAGTGCTTCATCCAATGAGTCAACCAACACATCCACGTAACCAATTTCATGGCGGCGGCGGGCTCGTTCCGGATCAACTTCAACACATAAAGCGACACCTTCATTCATGGTAATTGCCAGGGGTTGGGCACCACCCATCCCTCCCAGACCAGCTGTCAGAGTAAATTTGCCTTTTAATGATCCCCATCCTTTTTGGTGGGCTAAAGCACCGAGTGTTTCGTACGTGCCCTGCAAAATACCCTGGGTACCGATGTAAATCCAAGAACCAGCCGTCATTTGACCGTACATGATTAAGCCCTTGGCGGATAATTCATCAAAATGCTGCTGGGTTGCCCAATGCGGCACCAGGTTGGAATTTGCGATTAATACGCGGGGAGCGTTGGTATGAGATTTAAATATGGCTACCGGTTTACCAGACTGCACCAACAGGGTTTCATCGTCTTCAAGGCTTTTTAAGGAGTCCAAAATCGCGTCAAAGGCTTCCCAACTACGGGCTGCCTGACCACGCCCACCATAGACAACTAATTCATCCGGTTTTTCAGCTACTTCCGGATCAAGGTTGTTCTGAATCATGCGGTAAACGGCTTCCGTTTGCCAAGATTTACAAGTAAGCTGTGTACCCCGTGGAGCGTGAATTGGTCGTGGTCCAGTCATTATTACCTCCGAATGAAAATCTTTTATTTCATTAATTATAGTATGCCACAAAACCATAGAGAAGTTGTATTTGTCATCGTTCAAACTTCGTACTGCATTTTTTTGATATGAAGATTGACAGCGTTTGAAGAGTTATAAAGATAAATTCATTATTAGAATACGGGTTTATCTATATGTATTGATTTACCCTAACTTTTATTTCGGTGAACTTTGCCGAAATATAAATTGCGGTGCAAAAGTTTTTGGAAAATCGAGGGAGATATCTTGATCCATCATTTGATAAATGATCTTCATGGCAATTGAGCCAATTTCTTTTTTTGGATACGTCAGGGTTGTTATACCGGGTATGATGAGTTTCGAGAGTGGGATATCATCAAACCCAATGATTTCCAGCTCTTGGGGAATGATTTTACCGAATTCCTGGCAAGCCAGCATGGCACCAATTGCAAGCAAGTCATTAAAGGCCAAGACAGCATCAATGGTTGGATCATTTTTAAGAAGCATGGACATGGTATCTTTACCACAGATCATTGTGGGTGAACAATGTTTGATTTGTTCCGGATCATGCGCAATATTATGTTTTTTCAGAGCGGCTAAGTACCCTTTTTCTTTTTGAAAGGCACTGTGTGATTGTTTAGGCCCTGAAAGCAAAACAATTCGTTTCCTTTTGTGGCTAAGCAGATGCTCAACCGCTAGTTTGGCCCCATTAAAGTCATCTAAAATCAGAGATTGAATAGTATGGGATGGTGCTGGTAATTGCCGGTTGATTAAAACAACATGTTTAAACAGACCCAATGAGTGATAAAGCTGTTTGTTGTTTTGGCGAGAACTGCACAAAACAATACCATCAACTTGTTTTTCCGCTAAAGAAGTTAAAACGTCAAATTCTCGTTCAGGATTTTCATCAAAATTACATAAAAAGACGTTATATCCCAGACGATAGGCTTCGTCTTCTACTCCTTTTGCGATCTCTGAGAAGAAAGGGTTTGTAATGTCGGGTACCACCAAACCAATTGTTGTCGAGCGTTTGGTTGCTAAACTGCGGGCAATGTAGTTTGGACGATAACCAACCTCTGCTGCAATTTTTAGAACATGCTCTCGGGTTTCGGGTTTGACCTTTCCCTTGTTATTAATCACTCTGGAGACGGTCATCATTGACACACCGGCTTTAAGAGCGACATCGGAGAGAGTAGGGCTATTTTTTTTCAATAGTATCCTTTTAGAAAACCAACTTGACAAACAAAATCCGCATTTGTACAATAATGTTAGCGCTAACATTATTGTAGCGAGATTGATAGTTTTGTCAAGTTCGCTGTTTTGGAGAGTGAATGGAAATCCCCAACCCTGTTTTAACCAAAGACCGCTATTTTGGTCCGAGTGAAGCTCAGAAAAAAACGGCTGCTGCTCTTTACTCCTTTGTGAGAGACCTGCCGATCATTGCACCCCATGGCCACGTTGATCCAAAACTTTTTAGTGATCCTGAAACTCGTTTTGGAAGTCCAACCGAACTCTTCATTTTGCCTGATCATTATATTTTACGGATGCTGTATGCTTATGGAATTCCCCTGGAAACGTTAGGGATTAATCGTTTGGATGGTGAACCAGTGGAAACTGACCATCATAAAATTTGGCAGTGTTTTGCGGATCATTTTTATTTGTTCAGAGGTACCCCAAGTGGTATTTGGCTGAAGGAATCTTTAAAAACGGTGTTTGATGTGGATCAACCGTTAAATTCAGACACGGCACACACCATTTATGAGCACATCCAGAAAAAATTAAAAGAACCAGCATTTTCTCCACGAGCTTTATATGATCAATTTCATATTGAAGTATTATGCACAACGGACACAGCCACGGATAACCTGGAACAACATCGATTAATTCAAGAGTCGGGGTGGCATGGGCGGATTTTGCCTACTTTTCGGCCTGACCAATTGGTAGATATAACTCAACCCGGGTGGAGAAAAAATATTCAAGTTTTAAGTGATGTGTGTGGTTATGAAATTAATTCATATCATCGTTTTATACAGGCATTAGAAGAACGCCGCCAATATTTTAAAGACCATGGTGCTGTCGCAGCTGACCACGCTACTGAAACGGCATTTACAACCGAAATTTCTCTTTTTGAGGTGGAGGAAATTTTTCAACATGCCTTACAAGGAGCAGTTACACCGGAAAAGGCATTATTGTTTAGCGGTCACATGTTAATGGAATTTGCGAGAATGAGTATCGAAGATGGGTTGGTTATGCAGTGGCATGTTGGTTCTTCGCGGAACCATAACCCATTATTGTATGCTGTTTTTGGTCCGGATAAAGGAGCTGATATTCCTTTACAGACCGAGTTTACCCGATCCATTAAACCGCTCTTAAATCGATTTGGAAACGATAGCCGGTTTCAGTTAATCCTTTTTACCCTTGATGAAAGTGCGTATGCCCGTGAATTGGCACCACTAGCAGGGCATTACCCTGCCTTAAAATTGGGTCCACCCTGGTGGTTCCATGATAGTTTAAATGGAATAACCCGTTATTTTGATCAAGTGATGGAAACTGCTGGTTTATATAATACAGTTGGGTTTAATGATGATACCCGTGCTTTTCTTTCCATTCCGGTGCGTCATGCTGTCTGGCGCCGAATGAGTGCCAATTGGGTAGCAGGTTTGCTGGTTCGCGGCATTGTGGATGAAACTGATGCGCAAGAAATGGTGGTTGATTTGGCATATAACCTGGCAAAAAAAGCATACCGGCTTGAATACTGATAGGATGGTTTATGATAAAAAATGAATTTATGAATTGGTTTGACTTTTCCGGTAAATCCGTTGTGATTACAGGCGGCGCTGGGTTGCTGGGTCGCGAAATATGCCTAACTTTGGCAAAGTGTGGAGCTAATATTTCAATCCTTGATCGGGTGGAAAACCTCCCGATGACCTTAGCTGATCAATTTGTTTCACTTGATTGTGAGGTGTTATATTTACAATCCGATGTGTTAGATAAAGCCATATTGGAAAGAAATAAAAAAGATATTATTTCACGCTGGGGAAAAATTGATATCTTAATTAATGCTGCTGGGGGTAATCACCCCAAAGCTACGACCAATCCCGAACACCGTTTTTTTGATCTTCCTCAAGAGGCTTTGCAAATCACTTTTGATCTTAACCTGATGGGCACGATTTTACCTTCACAGGTCTTCGGCGCTGTTATGGCGGAACAGGGTGAAGGTAGCATTCTTAATATCTCCTCGATGAATGCTTTCCGTCCGTTAACCCGGATTCCAGCCTATTCTGCGGCAAAAGCTGGGGTAAGTAATTTTACACAATGGTTGGCCGTTCACATGGCGCAGGAGTATTCTCCTAAAATTCGGGTGAATGCGATTGCACCTGGCTTTTTCTTAACGGATCAGAATCGATTTTTGTTGACTGAAAAAGAAACGGGTGAATTAACCACGCGCGGAAAAGCTATTCTAAACCACACTCCTATGGGACGATTTGGTAACCCTGGTGATCTGACAGGCACTATTTTGTGGCTGCTTTCCCCGGCTTCCGAATTTGTTACCGGCATTGTAGTACCAGTCGATGGTGGTTTTTCCGCTTTCAGTGGTGTGTAAAAAGAAAAAGCTTTAAAAAATCTTCTTCAAAGGGAAAACGATGGCTGGATATGGATCACCGGACGATTATCTGAACCAGGAACAAATCGAAGAAATTGTAAGAACGGGATTAGAGTCAGTCGAATTAACCGGAAAACGAGTGTTAATTCTGATTCCGGATGGGACCCGAACCATGCCGCTGGCCTTGTTTTTTGATATTTTTAAACGAATCCTGAAACCACAAGTTAAACAGATGGATTATTTAGTGGCATTGGGCACCCACCAGGCCATGAATGATAAACAATTAAGCAATTTGGTTGGGCAACAAGTAATCAATGGGTTGGTTGAAGGCATTCATATCTATAATCATGAATGGGAAAAACCGGATACATTTATTAATTTAGGTAAAATTCCAGCACACGACATTGCTGAAATCAGTGAAGGCCGCTTAAATGAATCGATACCAGTAACTTTAAATAAAAAAGTGCTTGAATATGAGCAGATCATTATTTGTGGGCCTGTCTTTCCGCATGAGGTGGTTGGTTTTTCCGGTGGTAATAAATATTTTTTCCCGGGAATTGCAGGCCCGGAGATTATTAACTTAACGCATTGGTTGGGTGCATTAATCACTTCTTATCAAGTGATTGGTGCCGGCTATACCCCCGTTAGGGCAGTAATTGACCAAGCGGCAAGTCTTATTCCAACCCCAACATTGTGTTTTACTAGTGTTGTAACACAACACGGCATGAATGGTTTGTTTTATGGTGATGCCAAAACAGCCTGGCAGGAAGCAGCCCAACTTTCGGCAAAAGTCCATATTGTTTATATTGATAAATCGGTGAAGCGTGTTATCGCGGTTATGCCGGAAATGTACGATGACCTATGGACAGCTGCCAAAGGCATGTATAAGATGGAGCCTGTCATCGCCGATGGGGGTGAGGTAATTATTTACGCGCCTCATATCAATGAAGTAAGTTATACCCATGGAGCGATCATTGATACAATTGGATATCATTGTCGGGATTATTTTTTGAAACAGTGGACAAAATTCTCACATTATCCGGGTGGAGTTCTTGCACATTCAACGCACGTAAAAGGAAAGGGTTTTTATGATGAAAAAACTGGTCTGGAAACCCCTCGAATTCAGGTTACACTTGCGACCGGAATTTCCAAACAACGGTGTGATACCATTAATTTGGGTTATCTGGACCCGGCAAGTATTTCTTTTGAAGATTGGAAACAAAAGGAAAAAGAGAATATACTGATTGTCCCGCATGCCGGTGAAATGTTGTATCGTATTAAGGAACAATAACAGATAATTCTGATTAAAAAACCACCGAATGATCGGGTGGATTAGGAGGAAGGAATGAAGAAAGCTTCAATTGGGCTGGTAGGGTTAGGTGTGATGGGGCAAAGTTTAGCGTTAAATATGGCTCGAAATGGGTATACTGTGGCGGGTTTGGATTTGGATGAGAAAAAAGTTACCGCTTTTTTAGAAGGCAAAGCAGCAGGTCAAAACATCTTTTCAGTAACCTCTCCAAAAACGTTAATGGCAGTTTTGGAAAAACCACGCCGAATCTTACTAATGGTTCCTGCTGGTCCTGCTGTGGACAGCGCCATTAATGGCTTAATTGACTTTATGGAGCCGGGTGATATTCTGATTGATGGTGGAAATTCCTATTTTTTGGATACAGAACGTCGTTCTACAAAATTGGAAGCCCTGGGCTTAAATTTTGTTGGTATGGGCGTTTCCGGTGGTGAAGAAGGTGCTTTATGGGGACCGAGTATGATGCCAGGCGGGCAGCCTGCGGCTTGGGAAGCGTTAAAGCCAATCTTAGAAGCGATGTCTGCCAAAGCAGATGATGGAGAACCCTGTGTTGTTCATATTGGTCCACGTGGATCAGGACACTATGTTAAGATGGTTCACAATGGCATCGAATATGCCGATATGCAAATGATTGCTGAAATTTATGATCTGCTGCACCGTGGACTAGGGTTAAGTAATGAGGAATTATCTGAAGTTTTTTCCACCTGGAATGAAGGCCCCTTAAAAAGTTATTTAATTGAAATAACGGCTGATATTTTTAAGAAAAACGATGAACTGACAGGTAAACCTTTGATTGATTTGATTTTAGACGAAGCGAAACAAAAAGGAACCGGTAAATGGACCAGTCAAAACGCTTTTGATATCGGCGCACCCATTCCAACCATTAATGCTGCTGTCGAAAGCCGGATTCTTTCCGGACTGAAAGAAGAGCGGGTAAGGGCATCGGAATTCATTTCGGGACCAAAAATTTCCGTAAATACGGATAAAGCGGTTTTCATTCAAGCTGCACATGATGCGCTGTATGCAAGTAAAATCACAGCCTATGCTCAGGGAATGGGTATGTTAAAAATCGCGTCTGAAGAATATGACTATCATCTAAACCTGCGCGAGATAGCGAAAATCTGGCGGGCTGGTTGTATTATTCGTGCTGAATTGTTAAACGATGTTATGGATGCCTATCAAAAAAATCCGGATTTGGTTAATTTATTAATGGATGATAGTTTTATCCTCGCGATTGAGGAGCGCCAAGAAGCATGGCGATCAATCGTAACCGCTGGAATCAATCTGGGTATTCCCATGTTAGCGATTGGTTCTTCTCTGGCATATTTTGATGCGTACCGTACCAAACGGCTGCCTGCTAATTTAACCCAGGCGCAGCGTGATTATTTTGGTGCGCATACCTACCGCCGAATTGACCGGGAAGGTATTTTCCATACCGAATGGGCCGATCCTAAAGTGCCAAAATAAAAAAACATTTTTGGTGATCGTTACACACAATAATAAAAACGACAGGTTAAAGCAGAAAACGGCAGTTGATAATTACCTGCCGTTTTCCTGGTTTGGGGGATCAAACAACCAAATTGCTTGAGGTTTTTGAAGTAAGATCTTTAATCGTCTCTCGCTGTTTGTAGATGATATTTTTCACGACATCACCGATGGAGATGACACCGACAATTTTTTCACCATCCATAACAGGCAAATGGCGGACATGATTTTTTGTCATGATATCCATGCACTCTTCCAATGTTTGTAAGGGGTGGATGGTGATGACTTTGCTGGTCATAATTTCAGACACTTTGGTTTCTTTGGATGTTTTACCAAACAAAATTACTTTTCTGGCATAATCTCGTTCAGATAGGATGCCGATTAGTTTATCTCCTTCGGTTACCAGGAGCGCACCCACATCACAGCGTGCCATTAACCGCAGCGCATTATAAACACTATCGTCGGGTGAAATTGTCCAAATATCATTCCCTTTAATATCGAGAATATGTTGGGTCCTAATCATAATCCAGCCTCCTTCGCGGTTTTGTGATTTTAGATGAATACAATTTATATTATGATTGTAAGGATGATAACCCCGGACTTCAACTTAAGGTGTAAGTTTTTTGATCGATTTTGTATGATTTGATAGATTTTGAGAGTTGTTTTTGGGTTAGAAAGATGTTTTTATGTCTATTTTTAAACAAAAAGCGGAAAATTATTAAAAGTTTGTGAAAAAATAAAGCGGTTCCTGAAGGAATAAAATGGCATAGGTTATAATGGAGGCATTATCCATCAGGAGTGAAATCATTATGCCAAAATCAGATAAACCTTTTAATTTTAAAGTCGCGGAAAAAAAACCGCGCCAATTTAACCGCCTGGCGGCAGGTACTGCATTGGGGATTTTGATCGGTGTTATTTTGGCATACACGGTAGGACCAAAGGATTACGCTGTGGTTATTGGCACAGCTGTGGGTGCCTTGGTTGGTTATCTTTGGGATCAATGGGCGGAGCGTAAAAAGAATAAGAAAAAATAACGGTTAAAGCGTTATCCAATAATGGTAAACCAGTTTATTTGTGCGTGGCGAGATGGCTTCGCCGGATCGGATGCCGCCATTTTTTTCGATAATCTTTTGAGATCCAATATTGTCAAAATCGCAGGTGATCATCACCTTTGTGAGGTCAAATAATCGACAGACTTTTAAAATTAAAGCCAATTGTTGGGTGCCGTATCCTTTATTTCTTTCCGAAGGGCGGATGCTGTAGCCAATATGGCCGCCTTCAATTTTTAATCCGGGTGTCAGGTAATGACGCAGATGGCTGATCCCGATGATATATTGTTTATTACGAACCATCCAAAAGGTCGTTTGGGGGACAAATTCTCTGGGTAAATTTTTTCCTGTTTCCGCATCCAGACAGAACTGCTGGTAAACCGAAAAATCACGCTCGGAACGATCATAGATGGATTCGATATTTAATTCCCCGTTCTCCCGAAATTCGAGGATTGTTTGGTGGAATGCTGTTGCCAAATCGGGTGTAGGGCGGATCAGTGAGAGTTTGTCTGTTGTCATTGTCATTTCTCAATCATTGGATTGGGTTAATTATATGGAATTTCACAAAAAGGAATTAGGGACAATTGTCAGCAAACTCATTCAAACTGCGGTTTTTGAACACAACAGTGAGCCCCAGGGATTGGGCTTTTTGGCAGGTTGTTTCTTTGTCAGGAAACCGGTCTGAATATTCTAAAACGAACACTGCCTTGCCCTGGTTGATAAACACCGTATATTCATCACACCAACCTTCTGCAAAACAATCTTCTACCAAAGCCCAGTCAAAATCTTCGACCAGTTCTGCTGCCTGGTCAGGGTCATTTTTTAATCCAATCGACAAACCGCGGTTGTGTGCTTGCAAAGCTATCCAGCGATTAAAAGTAAGTTGATCTTCTGGCTGAATATCAAATCCCGTGTTGTTTTGGTAGTTATCCATATTATCGGCTTCTACCCCATCAAACCCTTTTTCCAAACAAAGGTCAAGGCGGTTTTCCAGAATGGGGGCCAATGTTTCAATTTGTCGGATATCCAACCATTTTTCCCCCGGCCACCCTTCGTAATTTTTTCCAATCACCTCTGGGGGATACAGGTCTGCATCCGGCCGCCAATCTTCCCAAGACCCGGCTGAAAGATAACACATCACCAATTTGTCTTGGTCTTGAAGTGCCTGAACCATTTCCGGCTCGGTTTCGAAAAGATCAAGGTCGATCACATCACCGGTTAAATCTTCCGGGTTGATTTCTCCGCTGAACTGGATGCTGAAGCTACTACCCGGTTTTGGTATTGGATAATCCGTTACCACGACAGGGGTGCGTGCCCGTGTGGGATACAGCGTTGTTAAAGAATCCGTATTTTGACACGCGCTCAGGATAGCGGTTAATAACAACAAACCAATAAGGTTAAGGATTAAGTTTCGGATAACAGCGGATTGGGAACCCATAAACCGGCTTGAGTAAACTCGTTATGTTTATTAAAAATCTGGTTGATTTCGTTTTCAGTGCAGCCCAACAGCAGTTTGATTTCAGAATCGGACTTCGTCAGATCAACCGTGCAGATGATGCCGTTTAAAATGAGTGAATTCTGGCTGCCGCGCCAAACATCAATTCCACCCTGATCCATCGAAGCGGTCCCTTCCAGGTAACCATAATCAACAGGATAAATTAAATCAGGATATCGCGGATGAGCCGTGCCTTTGGGGCGGTCAATGACCACCGGGTGTTGGTTGATTAGCTGTAAAAGGGAAAGCCAAAATTTTCGAGAAGGAAAAGATTGCGACATGGTTTATCCGGCTTTATCCAGATCGGTTGTCCATAAAACGGCACTGTTTCTGCCCTGGTTTTTGGCAGCATCCAAAGCCTGATTGGCCTGATGTAAGAGCATATCCACTGAACTGATGCCTTCCGAGGCCATTTGCACCACACCAACGCTGATCGAAACCCGCAGGGGACCTTTACTGGTTTCCAGGGTAATACCGCCAATGCGATTGCGCCAACGGTTCGCCGCTTGTAACGCTTCTTGACCGTTGGTCTCCGGCATTAATACCGCAAATTCTTCTCCGCCAACCCGTCCCAAACTATCGGTTTCACGCAGGGTTTCTTGTAATGCTTTAGCCAGGGATTTTAATAATTCATCTCCGGTGAGCGTGCCGTAGGTTTCATTGATCATTCTTAAATAATCGGGGTCAATGATGGCAAAGGAGAGGGGATTGTTATACCGTTTGGCACGTTTGGCTTCTTCCTCTGTCAACGACAGAAGATAAGCCCGGTTATAACAGCCGGTCATATCATCCCGGGTAATAAGCTGTGTAGTTTGTTTTTTGCAGTCTTCAAGGTTCGCCTGGACGGTCTTGCGTACATTGATTTCAGCGGCTAGCTTGTCGATTGCTTGTTGCAGTTCACTATTTCGTTGAATCAATTTCGATTTTAATTCATGCACAACTTGGGTATTTTGTGTTTTTTCTTTCGAAAGAAAATCCAAAAGCTGATTAAATTCGATGGTTGTCCGGCCAATGTCATCGTTATAATTGGGCTCTAACCAGGAATCATAATCCCCTTGCAGAACCTGTGAAAAGCCTTGTTTTAAAGTTTTTAGTGGTTTCACAAAACTACGATGGAAAAAGATTGGCATGACAATGATCAGAACCAAAATGGTGAATAAGAGGGCATATAACTGCATGTACATATTCTGGTGCAAGTAAGCCCGGAAATCAATATAATAATCCTGATAAACCCCGTTCCATGCACCAGTAGTATATGGTAACTGGTTATTGAATTGAATACGGGTGGGGTTTGGATCATTTTCTCCCATAAAGAAGCCGGTAATTTGTTTGAAGTTTTTGATGTCATAGGGATTGTATTGGAAATTGGTGCGAATCCCATTGTAGGTGATATCAAAAGAGCCATCCGGATACAAAAACAATTGTGAGGTGATTGAAGCCGTTGGTTCATCCGCTCTGGGAACAGAATACCAGGTGATGATGGTGTTTTCTTCGGTCACATGGGCAAAAGCACCGCCATTTTCATTACTTACCATATCTTGTAAATAGAAGGCAGCGATGGAAGGGACATCGGTTTGTAATTTTGCTTGTTTTGTTCCTTCTTCGCCAAAAACAATAAAACCCATTGGGCTAACCTGAATTGATTCCCAATTTTGGCCGGCGTAGGCGAAGCTGGTAAGGAGATTAACCGTGCTGAAGTTTTCATTTTCCAAAAAGACCAATTTGCGGCCTAAATCGGAATCGTATTTAAAATCAACCTGGGTGATGGAATAGGTTGCATTATTTTGTTCGAAGTGTAAGGTTTGGCGGTTTGGGATGGCATAGGCTGCCTGGAAATTGGCTGTGCTGACTGGTGCGGATATCCATGCCGCAACCGTGATGCCGGTGAAACTGGTAACGAGAATCAGGCCAATTAATTTCACCAGCAAGCCGGATCGTTGATTGGTTTGGTTAATTAAGGTGATGATAAAGATTACCAATGCCCAGGTTGTGCTGATGGTAAAGGCAAAAAATGCTACGTTACGGTATCCAATCAGTTCAAAAACAAAACTTAAAATCCAAAAAAACAACATGCCTAATAACGAAAAGCTGAAACCCCGGGCAGCCAAAGCAGCCCGGCCTTTCGGATAACGAAGCCGTTCATTCCAGGTGGCCCCATTGCGGTTAGCAGCCACGCGAATGGTGAGATTCAGCAGCACAAAGGCCGCCCAACCCAATTCGATGATTTGAATACCCTGGATAATCCCTGTCAGGAAGGGGTATTGGTCAAAAATTTTGACGGAAAAAATATGTACAAAGGTTGCCGAAACACCAATCACCATTAAAATAATTGAACTGACCGTGACAATGGCTGCTTCACGTTTTCGGTTGGGGTTTGCATTGGGAAAGTTATAAACAAACTGCAGCAGCAGGGGCAGGGCTGCCAAAACCAACGCGTTATGGATATACCATCCATACTCAAACCATAATAAACTTGAAACAGAAATGAAACTTGCCAGGCTGGCAAACACAAACAGCGAATAAAAACCGGCTAACCAAAAAATCCCCTTGGACCGGTTGCTCAGAAACACCAGATAGAGGGTGATCACCAAAAACAAAATGGTTTGAGCCAAAAAGCTGATTGACGCAGGTGTTAGATATAAATCCATAAGATTGTGCCCCGTTACCTTGATTAATGAATACTTTCCTTATTTTAACGCAAAACCATCCGAATACCTAACGAGGGAAACGAATTGTTAATTATCTGCTGATTTAATGGAACCTTTCAGCCGTTTCTTTCTCTAAAAAAGGACCAACCTTGAATTTTATATACATAAAAAAACCACATTCAAAATAATGATTGTGGTTTTTTGTTTATCCAAATTGTATGATATTTACCGGATCGTGATACTGCCGGAGCCAGCGTCTTTGATGCGGATGATGATCTGATATTCCGCAGCTTCAAACCCATCACTCTGCCAGACGCCTTCGTCACGGTCGTCGCCAAATTCAATTTGATCCAATCCAGTGGGTACTCTTAAGGACCCAGAACCATCATCAAGCGCTTCGATGCGGACTGCCGTGTTGGCGGGTAAGGTGATATTGGTGGAGCCGCTGCCGCCATCCAGTTCGAGGGTCAGGTTTTGGCTGCCGGAAATCCGCACCCGCACCGAGCCGGAGCCTGTATCCAGGCTGGCTGTGTAACCATCCGCGCTGGTGGGCAGGCTCATATCCATACTGCCGGAACCACCGTCATAGGTTAGCGCCGTTAAAGCCATTTTACTGAGGTCCATATTGATGGAGCCTGAACCGCCATCCACGAATAAATCAGTCGGCACATCCGGGTTGAGGCCAATATCCCAACGCAGGGCAAGTTGGTCAAAATTAATATTAAACCAGCTGTCGGGGCTGCTGTAATGTTCCAATCGAATGCGCCGGTTGGTGGTTCCACTGTCCGTAAAGCGCATTTCGCCATAATAACCTATCTCCGCATCAAACAGACTGTTTTGGTTTTGAACGGTTTTGATTGTGGTGGCGTAACTGCTGAGATCAAGGGTTACTTCCGCAAATTCGGCTTCCGCCAGCGGTGCGCTGAAGGTTTCGACGTTGGCATTTGCACTGCTGTGTAATCCCAGGGAAGGTGCAGCAACGAGCAGGGCGGCTAAAATCAAAACAGCCAGGATAGCAATGACTGCACTGAGAATGCCTGAAAAGCGGCCAACAATTAAGTCCAGACCGATAACAATAAGAATTAAGGGCCAAAATCGGAAGATAGTGCCAAAAGTTACACCCGAAATGAACCCCATATTACTTAATAACCATAAGATTCCGATCCCAATTAATAAGATGGGCCAAAAAAACGAACGTGGTCGCCTGTTTTCCATTTTTTTCTCCTTCGTTGTATGTGTCTATTCTGATATACGCAAAAAAGTTGATGAGGTTGCAACAAAAAACCGGCTGGGTAAACAAAGCCAGCCGGTGAGATGAAAAAAAGGAAGATCAGGATTCGCTGATTTCGACCGTGTTTAATTTTACGGCAGGCGCATTCCGATCCATTGGGTTACGTTCCGGGATGGATAACAAAACATCCATTCCATCGGTGATTTCACCAAAAACGGTGTGTTTATTATCCAACCAGGGGGTTGGCACGTGGGTCAGGAAAAACTGAGATCCATTGGTTCCCGGTCCGGCATTTGCCATGGAGAGGATGCCGGGTTTGTTATGGCGAAGGCTTGAGTCAAATTCATCTGCAAACCGATAACCGGGACCGCCCATACCAGTGCCGGTCGGGTCACCACCCTGCACCATAAAATCATTAATCACGCGGTGGAAAATGGTATCGTCATAAAAACCTTCTCTAGCGAGAAAAACAAAATTATTGACAGTTTTTGGTGTCTTTTTTGCAAATAATTTTACGACAATATCCCCTTTTTCCGTCTTGAATGTTGCTGTGTAATTTTTTTCGGAGTCAATCACCATTTCCGGTGGGTTCTTCCATTGTTTTGAAGCCATAAGGTTCCCTTTCAATTAATTAAGATTGGTTACGATCTAATTTTAACATTATTTTAGTCGATTATCCCCATGAAGTTTGTTGAAGTACAACCCGATAACCGTCCGGGTCTTCGAATGTTAAACCATTTTTGTCCCAATACGGGTTACACGGCAATTCGCAAAGTAGGTTGACAAAAGACAAAAAAAGCCCTTCTAGGTAAAATAGGTGTGTCATCACACTAAAACCAAGGAGGGCTGAATGGATTCTATCACGCTTCAAACAAATGAGGGGTGCACAAATTGGGGATTCATCTACGAAATAAACAGCTTATATGCATCTCTGGAAAAAGTAAGTGACCCACGAAAACCGAAAGGGGTGCGATATCATCTGGGGACCATATTATTATTGATACTACTAGCAAAAATGGGGGGAGAAAACCACCCAACGGGAATATCTGAATGGATCAAACATCGGGAAGAAGGATTAGTTAAACTGCTAAAACTGCCACGAGAAGAAGTACCGCATCATTGTACAATTCGACGGATATTGAAAGCG
>PABH01000020.1 GCA_002702705.1 Anaerolineaceae bacterium | reverse complement strand
TTTTCATGGTCTAACCTTTTGTCTTCCACCCGCTTAGCGGGTGGATTTTTGTTTCTCTCGCTTCGCTCGCTCAACTGACTAAAGTCTTATTAAGAAAAACCGGATGGCTTTTTCTCCATCCGGTTTTAATTTCCTATGCTGCCAGGGTCTCCTGCATAACAGGAGTAAATTCAAGACCATTTGGTCCTACGTTGACAAATATTTCTTCACCCGGTTTGATGTTACCGGAAAGAACTTCCATCGCCAATGGATCCTGCAAAGAGTATTGAATGGCGCGTTTTAAGGGACGTGCCCCGTAATCCGGATCATACCCCACATCAGCCAGATATTGTTTGGCTTCATCACTAATTTTCAGGGTAAATCCACGCTCTAACAATAATTTCTTCATCCGCTGCAGTTGAATTTCAACAATTTGTTTCAAGTTTTCTTTGTTCAACGGATGGAAAATCACAATCTCGTCCACCCGGTTGATAAACTCCGGTTTGAAGTGGGTCTGCATCAAGGCATTTACTTCTGCGCGTGTAACTTCTTTGTTTTCACCTTTGTTCATCCATAACTGGCTGCCCAAATTGCTGGTCATAATTACTACTGTATTTCGAAAATCAACGGTTCGCCCTTGACCATCCGTTAATCGTCCATCATCCAGCAGTTGCAATAACACATTAAATACTTCCGGATGTGCTTTTTCAATTTCATCAAACAAAACCACATTATAAGGATGTCTTCGAACTGCCTCTGTTAATTGGCCACCCTCATCATACCCAATATATCCTGGAGGTGCTCCGACAAGCCGAGACACTGTATGTTTTTCCTGATATTCACTCATATCAATGCGTACCATAGCTCGAGGATCGTCAAATAAAAACTCAGCCAATGCCCGAGCCAGTTCAGTTTTACCAACACCAGTTGGTCCTAAAAAGATAAAGGAACCAATGGGTCGATCCGGGTCTTGTAATCCCGCTCTTGATCTCCGAACCGCGTTCGCTACTGATTTCAGTGCATCATCCTGACCAACCACTCGCTGCCGTAAGCGGGATTCCATATTGACTAGTTTTTCCATATCCCCTTCCATTAATTTGGAAATCGGGATGCCAGTCCAGCGCGAAACAATCTGAGCAATTTCTTCAACATCAACTTCTTCTTTTAATAATGCATCGCCATTTTGATATTGGTTAATCTGCTGTTCTTCGGTTTTGATTTGCTCTTCCAATTCACGCAGTGTTCCATAACGCAGTCGTGCAGCTTCCTCTAGATTAGACTGCCGTTCGGCTTGTTCAATTTGAAGTTTTGTTTCTTCAATTTTTTCTTTCGTGGTCTGAAGTTTGGAAATACTTTCCTTTTCTGACAGCCAGCGAGCGTGTAATTCAGCGGATTTTTCATTTAGATCCGCCAATTCTTTTTCTAGTAATGCCAACCGCTCCTTCGATGCCTCGTCTTTTTCTTTCTTTAATGCTTCTCGTTCAATTTCTAGTTGCATGATGTCTCGATCAACCTCATCAAGAACCTGCGGTTTCGAATCGATTTCTGTTCTTAATCGAGCTGCCGCCTCATCAATTAAATCAATCGCTTTATCAGGTAGCTGCCGATCAGAAATATATCGATTAGATAATGTAGCAGCTGCAATTGTTGCAGGGTCGGTTATCCGTACACCGTGATGAATTTCATACTTTTCCTTTAAACCGCGCAAAATTGAAATCGTATCTTCAACAGTCGGTTCTTCAATTAAAAGTGGTTGGAAACGGCGTTCTAAGGCCGGGTCTTTTTCAATATACTTATGGTATTCGTTTAATGTAGTTGCACCAATTAAATGCAGTTCACCGCGGGCTAACATCGGTTTTAACATATTACCTGCATCCATCGAACCTTCAGCAGCTCCGGCACCCACAACGGTATGCATTTCATCCACAAACAATAAGATCTCACCTTCCGATGAGGTAATCTCTTGGAGGACCGCTTTTAATCGTTCTTCAAACTCACCACGATATTTTGCGCCAGCGACCAATGCACTCATATCCAATTGGATCAGGCGTTTCCGTTTTAATCCTTCTGGTACATCACCTTTAATAATTCGCTGTGCCAAACCTTCAACAATCGCTGTTTTTCCAACGCCAGGTTCACCGATTAATGCCGGGTTATTTTTGGTTCGTCGAGATAAAATCTGGATCAATCGTCTGATCTCATCATCCCGTCCAATAACCGGATCAAGTTTTCCACGCCGGGCCATGTCTGTTAAGTCACGTCCGTATTTACCCAACGCTTCATAGGTTGCTTCAGGGTTGGCATTTGTTACTCGCTGGGAACCTCGCACTTCGGTTAAAGCCTTTAAAATCGCATCTCGGGTTAATCCGTAACCCGCCAAAAATTTACTCTCCGAAGATTCAGACAGACCTAATAAAATATGCTCGGTTGAAACATAATCATCATTCATCCCTTTAGCAAATTTTTCTGCTGCATTTAAAACATTACTTACCTGTCGGGATAAACCAACTTGGCTACCGCTACCGTATACTTTAGGTCGCTTCTCTAATTCTTTTGTAATTTCTTCTTTTAAACCAAGCACACTGCCCGAAACTTTTGTAACAATTGCCGGTACTACCCCATCTTCCTGTTGAATTAAGGCTAGTAATAAATGAAAAATGTCAATTTCTTGATGATTTAAATTTTCAGCAATTTGCTGCGCATTCATCAGTGCTTCTTGGGATTTTTGTGTATACTTATCCATATTCATAAATTCACCTCGATAACACTCGTTAATAAAATTCTCATTGTTTAATTTTAATGTTTGTTTATATAAATAAAATTAACTTTTTGTATGATGCATATTAACCCAATTATTTTTCTTTGTTTCCTAAAAAAAATTTTCACATAACTGGTTCTCAAAAAATATGATCAATAATCTTCTTGAAACAAAATTTTATATTCCCGCCTGGCGCACAAACGGTATTCCACGGACAGAACTCATCACAAAATTAATGAGTGGTCTCGTAGAAAACCGAAAACTTACTTTGATTTCTGCGCCTGCTGGTTATGGTAAAACAACGATCGCCATAGAGTTGATCAATTCATTAACCAACATTGATCAATTTCCGTCTCAATTTAAAACGGTAGGAAAATCGAAAATATGCTGGTTATCCTTGGAATCCAGTGATAATGATCCGGCTCGGTTCCTGAATTTTTTGATATTGGCAACTCAAAAAATCAATTCCACCATTGGTGAGCGTGCCAAAAGTTTGTTAGGCATGCCGCAAATCCCACCCATACCAGAAATTTTATCGGAATTTATCAATGATTTACTCAATCTTACTGACCGATTAATTTTTATTTTTGATGACTATCACCTTATTCAGAACCCTCAAATTCATGAGATCATTGAAAATCTTATAAACCACATGCCGTTAGGAATTCATTTAATTCTAACAACTCGATCCGATCCCCCCTTGCCATTAGCACGACTTCGTGTGCGCAGTTTATTAACTGAAATTCGCGCAAAAGATTTATCATTTGATCAACGTGAAACCAAACATTTTTTGAATCACGCCATGCAGTTAAATCTGGAAGATGAAATGATCTCTGTCCTTGAAAAAAGAACCGAAGGATGGGCTGCTGGTTTACAACTGGCAGGATTAGCACTTCAATCCAATCCAAATCCCTTATTATTTATTAAAAAATTCAGCGGCAGTCATCGATATGTGATTGACTATCTTGTTGAAGAAGTATTACGAATCCAAACCCCGGAGATTCAGGATTTCCTAAACAGAACTGCTTTATTAAAGCGTTTTAATATGGAACTGTGCCAGGTGATTTCGCACAATCCAAACACACCTAAAATTTTGCAGCACATTGAACGGGCAAATTTATTTTTGGTGCCATTAGATGATTACCGCGAATGGTACCGGTACCACCACTTATTTTCAGAAGTGTTAAAAGCGGGTCTTTCTCCACAAGATGCAAGCAAGGTTCATACCCAAGCAGCCCAATGGTTTGAGGAGAAGGGATTATTGTCTGACGCCATTTATCATTATCTGGAAATTCAAGATGTAGCCAATGCTTCCCGCCTGATGGGGCTTTTAGCAATTGATTTATTAAAAAATGGTGAGGTTCAAATCCTATTGAACTGGTTAATTACCTTGCCTGAAAATAATTTACGAGAGGACCCTGACCTGGCTTCCTATTATGCCCTTTCTCTATTATTAACTGGGCAAATTGATCAGGCTGTAAATTTTGCGAAACAAACTTTTCAAAATTTTCAAGGCCCATCCAATTTATCAGCATCCGGTAGGCTTAACGCCATCCAAGCTTGGTTTGGATTAACAACAGGAAATAGTAAAACCAAATCGTTTGCTCTCTCCGCCCTTGACCAACTTAATGAAGAAGAGTGGTTTTTCAGAGTTATCGCCATGATCTCTCTTGGCTCAGCGTATGCCTGGGATACCCAACTTCCAGAATCCAGCCAGATTTTTCGGACAGCTTACCAAATTGGCCGGGACAAAAAAAATGGTTTTTTGAGTTTAGGTGCATTGGCAAATCTAGTATTCAATTTAATTGAGATGGGTCAGTTACGTGAAGCTGAAACATTATGCCGCACTGCCTTAAGAGAATATGTTGATCACCAAGGAAATGATTTGCCAATTTTAGGTATTATTTATAGTCCGCTGTCATCCATATGTTTTGAAAAAGGAGATTATGAAGAAGCGGAATTTTTTGCCGCTGAAGGAATTAAATTATCCAAACGTTTATTTTCTCATATCATTTTGGGTGGAGATGCGGAAATTATTCTTGCAAATATTGCCTTTGATCAAGGCAAACCAGATCAGGCATTTGAACTTTTAAAAGAAACTGCAGAAATCGCTCGTCAAAAAAACGCGATGATGGTCACTTTTAAAATGGCCTTTTCCCATACTCAATTATATTTATGGTCGATGAAACTGATTGAAGCAAAACAAAATTTAAGTGAATTAGAATCTTTGATACCTTCCAATTTACCAAAGGCGGAACAGGTCTTACAACATTTGCATGCGCGTTACTTGGTAGCAGCCGAACAACCACAACAAGCAATTGACATTTTGATAAATTTAGAACAAGAAGATTTAAAAGAAGGTTGTCACAGACGATTAATGGGGGTTTATATGACACAAGCCATAGCGTATCAAAAACTTAATAAAAATTTACAAGCCATGACAGCTTTCGAAAAATTATTAAATCTAGCTATTCCTGAAGGTTATCGAAGTGTTTTTTACCCCAAAAAAGGCCGGCAGCTTCAATCGCTTTTAACAGCCTCTCGTTCTGTTGCGCCAGATTTTATTGATGGGATATTATCTTTATATTCCGAAACACAAGAAAATCAAAATGCATTTAATATCCAGTTAATCGCTCCCTTAAGTGACCAGGAAATCAACGTTTTAAAATTGATTGTTGATGGAAAATCAAATCAGGATATTGCCGATGAACTGTATATCAGTGTGGGGACAGCCAAATGGCATGTTCATAATATCCTTCAAAAATTAGGTGTGAAAAATCGTTCACAAGCCATCGTTCGCGCCCATGAATTAGGCATTAAGTAAAATTTTCGTTACCAGCCAACCAGTTTTTTGCTTTAGATTATAAAAACAGGAACCAAACCTAGAGATTTTGGATCCTTTGTTTGTTTTATTGTCACGTGTTAAACCTACCTATCAACCTATCGAAAGATAGGCGACCTTTTTGCATTCAAAAGTTAAACTTTACTTGTCTGGTAAGAACTTATCTGGATTTTTCAGGAAAAAGAAATGAAAACAAAAACGCTGAAAGTAAAAACAAAAAAATCCGAAATCAATTTGTTTGTAAAAGAATCAAAAAACATCAGTGAAAACGAACAGCCACACCACGTACCTCAAATAGTGATTGATAAAAAATCAAATAAATTAATCAAGGAAACAATTTTTTTCTTAAATGATCTGGGAATTTGAAACCTAAAAAAATACTTTTATCAAAGGAGATAAAAAAATGAAAAACAAATCAAAAAACTTCACACCAATTTTAATAATCACAATACTATTCGCAACTTTATTGTCAGCCTGTTCAAAGAACTCAATTGCACTACAAACAAATCCGGAAAAGGTAAATAAATCTGCCGAACAAATGGTTAGTTTTGTTTTACCAACAGGGTTTGTACCTGAAGTCAGTGCTGAAATGATGGGTTACACACTCGTATCCTATAAAGGAACCGAAGATATGAGCCATCTATACTTTGTGCAATCGGAAAACCAAGCAGACGAAGAAAATCTTTCAGAAATGTTTGAAAAACTTTCCCCCGGATCATTTGATCGCAATAATAGAAGCAAAATTCTGGAGACCAAAACCATTTCAGTACGTGGTGAAGAAGCTACCCTCATAATTAGTGAAGCCATTAATGGAGAAGGAAACGATTACCGCCAGGCAATGGTTGTCTTTCAGGGGAAAAACGGACCGACCTTATTGGTCTTTTCTGAACCGGTAGAAAATTGGAATCAACTAACCGTTGAGAACTTAATCAGTTCAATTGAATAATACGCCAAGGGTTAGGCAAACTTGTTTACCTAACCCTCAAAATCATTTTTTTACGAAAGCAATCAAATGAATAACAAAACATTATATAACTATCAAATTATTGTCTCTGGATTGTTAGAAGAACGCGCAAATCGTTACTTTGAAGGGTATAAGCTCATTTTAAAACCAAGTGGAGAAACCCAAATCGAATGTTATGCAATCGATCAATCAGGTTTACATGGCGTATTAAATCGCATTCGAGATCTTGGACTGGAATTACGTTCTTTACAACAACTAGAGCCACAAAATAATGAAAATCTACAAACAAAATAAAAAAAATATATCAAACTCAGAAAATAGTTACAGATATTTTTATATAACAATCAAGGAGAAAAAATGAATACAACAAATCAACAACCACGTGTTATGAATTTTTTTCAGAACCACCCAATAACCACTTTTTTAATAATCAACTTTACATGGACTTGGCTATTTTGGCTAGCAGCCATTCCTTTTCAATCACAAAACAATTTACTTGTCTTGGCTTTGGTAATAATTGGTGGCTTTGGGCCTGCCTTAGCTGGGATTATTACCTTAGGTTTAAAGGGTCAAAAAAGAAAAAATGGTTCATCGAAAAGAATAGTAGCCTTTATCTTTGCAACTTTATTAATTTTTGGCGTTTTAGCAATTAGATATTTCGTTGGAAATATTCCAAATTATGACATTTTGGCGGAGAATCTTAGCCTTAATTTCTTGATTTTAGCTGCTGTCGTATTAGCAAGTCTTGTAGGCGGCTGGGTAATTTCAAGCGCTTATGCAAAAAACACAAATATTAAAAACAGAATGTCTTCAATAGTACCTTGGAAAAAAATTGATAAATGGGTAATTATTGGATTATTCTTTTATCCAGCATTAATTCTGATCTCCTGGCTGCTTGCTTCTCTATTTGGAATGGAAATTGAATATCCTTCGTTATGGGGAACCCCGATTTTAGAAACGTTGCCAATATATCTATTAACTTTTGTAACAGTAGGACTAACCCAGGGCGGTATGGAAGAACCAGGCTGGCGTGGCTTTTTGCAACCAGAATTACAAAAAAGATTCAGTCCGCTGGTGGCAGCCTTAATCGTTTCCGTATTTTGGTCATTATGGCATCTCCCCCTTTATTTAAACGGCACATACGCTGGTGATCTTGTCAGTGGAATGATTAGCGGGTGGATATTTCGGATTTTATTATCCATATTTTTAGCATGGTTTTATAATCGTTCAAATGGAAATTTGTTTTTGATGATATTTTTACACACCTGTTTTAATGTTATGGTTAACTTTTTACCAACATCAGACCTATGGTTAACTTTCTTATGGCTTGTAATCGTTGTTTTTGTTGTCTTCAAAGACAAAATGTATCGCAAAGAGAAATTTCGAGAAACCTTTTTTACATCAGAAATTTAATTTCTTATAAAAAATTTTTTGAAGTAACCGATACCATAATCTAAAGCTGGGTGTGGAGAAAGTCTCTCCACACCCGGTAGTTTTTTTTACCAACCATGATCCATAATACGCTCCGCTGAATTTATTAGATCGATAAATTCAAGCACGTCAGCATCAAAACGAAAGTTTTTCCTGATTCTTCCCGCCATTTTAGATAAATCACCTATAGATACATCCCAAGCCCAAGGGCTTTCACGTAAGATCTCAGCATATTGCATTACGATGACAGACAATTGATAATATGGGGAAGTTTCTTCAAAATGCTCACTTAAGTCCCAGGTATTAAAATTACCGTTCGTTTCTGTAACCCGGCTCGTATCCGGACTCTCCCAGCGTAACTGCACGGTAGAAATTCGACCTTCTGCACCAGGATAAAGGGTTACTTCATACAGAGCAACTACATGATGGCCGGCACCAATTTCGCCCGCATCCACCGTATCATTGCGAAAATCCTCATCGGCAACATCCCGGTTTTCATATCCCACCAGACGATATGCTTCTACTACATCAGGATTAAAATCTACTTGAACTTTAGCGTCTCTCGCAATAACTTGCAGTGTAGAGGTAATTTCATCAACAAACATCTTTTTTGCTTCATCCAAATCATCCACATAGGCGTAAAAACCATCTCCCTGATCTGCCAACTGCTCCATCAAAGTGTCATTAAAATTACCCATACCAAAACCTACCGTAGTCAGATAGACACCTTCATCCACATAATCTTGAACCTGACTGAGAATACCTTCTGGGCCTGTCATACCCACATTTGCAACCCCATCCGAACATAAGATCACCCGGTTAACGCTTTTGGTTTCAAACATCGATAAGGCTGTGCGATAACCCATTGTTAATCCAGCCTCAGCATTGGTTGAGCCACCGGTCCTTAATTGCCGAATAGCAGATAATATTTGTCGTTTTTGATCCCCTCTGGTAGGGTGCAAATGTACCCTGGCTCGAGAGCCAAAGACAACGATGGCAACCTGATCATCTGCTCTAAGTTGCTCAACCAAATATTCTAAAGAACGTTTTACCAAACCCAACCGATTTTCCATATCCATTGAGCCGGAAATATCAATAACAAATGTCAAATTAGCAGGTTTCCGATTACGCTCGGACACCTCATATCCCTGAATGCCATATCGAATCAAATAAGTCTGCTCATACGAAAATGGGTTCAGGGCACCATCAGCATAAATCGCAAATCCCTCATCAGCCGGTGGTTCATAACCAGGGTCAAAATAATTTACAAACTCTTCCACCCGAACCGCATCAAAGGGTGGCAGACTTCCTTCAGAAAGATAACGGCGCATTACGGAATAAGAACCCGTATCCACATCTAAAGCAAAAGTAGATAAATGATCTTGTTTTGTTGCTACAAAGGGATTCACACCATAATCATCAAACTGATTATCCCAATAAGGGAAGGATTCTTCGGAGTAATACTCACCTTCCATAATTTCTGGTTGATAAGCTTGTGTTGGCTGTGGTGAGGGAGCATTATCAATCCGAGTTGGACCACCATCTTGTTTATTTTCCGTAGTAGATGGCTCTCCGCTTGGAGATTCAACCGAGGCAGGGTTTTCAACCGATTCCGGCTTAGGTTGGGTTTGCCCATGATTTCCCCCTAAAGATTCACCAATTTTAATAGAATCAGACGGACTGGCAGCAGGTTGGCAAGCCGAACCTATTACAACCATAACTACCAAAATAAACACTAAAAACCTTCTTGTATTCATAAGACAACCTCCATTTCTCTTCTACCAATATGGTTACATGAAGTGACAGAAGTTGCTTGATAAAACAATGATAAAGAAATGACATCATTCTGACAAACCTTTGTGAATATTGCCACAAAAAATTGCTTGACTTTCAATTTTTACCCATTATAATTAATTTATCAAATTGAAAAAATAATTCCCCATCACCCATGACAAAATCAAAATATCGTTCTGGCAGTAATGCAAATTTATTAAAGACGCATAATTTAAAAGCTATTCTTCACAGCTTTTTATATAACCAACATGTCTCACGGGCTGAATTAGCCCAAAAGACAATGTTATCTTCAACCACGATCACAAACCTCACCTCTGAAATGCTGGATGAAGGAATCATACTAGAGGAAAATGTTCAAGATACAACAGAAAAAAGACAGGTAGGCAGACCGCGTACCATGTTAAGTTTAAATCCGAATGCCCGCGTTTCGATTGGGGTTCACATTGGCATCGGGACCTTTCGCATTGCATTAACTGACTTATATGCAAATATCAAGGCCAATAAAAATTATCAATTTGAAATGGATAACGATCCCCAAGAAGTTATTAATTTAATTATTCAAGCCATTCGGTTATTAATTGAAGACAACCATATTGATCAAAAAATGATCATTGGAATTGGGGTCGGCGCATCTGGTCTGGTAAATCATCAACAAGGACTTAACGTACTTGCACCCCGTTTAGGATGGAAAAATATTCCTATTCAAAATATCCTCCAAAAAGAGTTAAACGTTCCGGTTATTGTTGATAACAACGTCCGCACAATGGCGCTCGGTGAGGCAATGTTTGGTAATGGCAGAGATGTTGATGTCCTGGCTTTTATTTACGGACGGGTTGGTGTTGGAGCCGGATTTGTGGTAAAAGGGCAAGTTTATCGTGGAAGTGGAGCCGGAGCGGGAGAAATTGGACATACGATTGTAATTCCAAAAGGTGGGGCTGCTTGCCGTTGCGGGAATTATGGTTGTTTGGAAACCATAATTTCTGAATCAGTAATTATTCAGGAAGCTCATCTGCTTGCAGAAAAAAATCCCGATTCTCTGCTTAATATTTACGCCACAGATCATGCTCACCTAAAACCAATTGAACGTGTGTTTTTAGCTGCCGATAATGGTGATCCATATATTACTGAAATGGTTAAGGATAAAGCTGGTTATTTAGGTATTGCGTTATCCAATCTTGTGAATATTCTTAACCCTGAACTAATTATTTTAGGCGGTATATTTGGATATGCTGGAAATACCTTTATAGATGAAACCGAAAAAAAACTCAAGTCGCTCACTTTTGCCAATCTTGGTGAAAAAGTTACACTTCAACCAACCCAATTTGGATGGGATGCCAATATTGTTGGTGCATCCGCTTTAGCACTTTCTAACTTTTTTTATAACCCAGTCAATGAATAAATCATCGATTGGATTAATATTTCGACGGAGGTGAATAAAAAACATTTTTTTGTAAAAACCCAATTGTAAATAACAAAAAAAATCAGGAGAAGAAAATGAAAAAACTATTATTAATTTTGGTGTTAATTTTTGCGGTTGTTTTAACCGCCTGTGGACCAAAAAACACACCTGCTCCCGCAGTAGATGAACCCGCACCTGTGGAAGAACCTGTTGTTGAAGAACCTGCTACCGAAGTTCCACAACCAACGGAAGCCCCAGTAGCCGAAGAACTGGAAGTTATGGAACCTGTTGAACTCCGTTTTTCCTATTATGCGGATGGTAATGAAGCCGATGTGATGCAGGGTCTTGTTGATAAATTTATGGCAGCCAACCCAAATATCACCGTAGTATTAGACGTCGTTCCTTACCAAACAATTGACGAACAACTTCCCATCCAGGTTGAGACCGGTGAAGGCCCAGATTTAGCTCGAATTACCAATTTTGGTGCATTCCGTGGCAAATTATTGGACTTACGCCCCTACTTGGAAGATGCAGATTATTTTGAAGCTAACTTTCCTGCGCCAGTTTTAGCTGCCATGCGCAGCGAAGGCGACACCACAGCATTAAGTGGCTTCCCGGATGCCTTAACAATCACTGGCCCCTATGTGAACAAAACCTTGTTTGATCAAGCTGGTATTGAAATCCCCGGAGAAGGAACCACCTGGCAAGAATGGACAGATATCACGAAACAGGTTGCCGAAGCTACCGGTGTTCAATATGCAATTTCAGTAGATCGTACTGGCCATCGTTTTGCAGGACCTGCCATGAGCATGGGTGCTACGTTAATTGATGAAAACGGTAACTTTACAGTTGATACCCCAGGATTCCGTGCTTATGCTGAATTAATCAATTCATGGCATGAAGATGGTATCACGCCAACAGAAGTCTGGTTGGTTGGTGATAGTTTGAACTCTTGTATCGACTTCTTCAAATCTGGCGATTTGGTAATGTGTATGTCCGGTTCCTGGCAGATTAATGGCCTGGTAAATGATGTCGGCGACGCATTTGACTGGGTTGTTGTACCAAATCCAACCGGCGACGGTGGTTCAACTGGTGTAGCTGGTGGATCGGCCGTAGTAGCATTTGCTGACAGTGAACATCCTGCTGAAGTTGCTAAATTAATGGAATTCCTAATTCAACCCGAAAACTTTAGTGAATTCTCAGCCAACACACTCTCCTTACCTGCTCAAAAGGAAGTTGCCAGTAATGGTGTAGCATTTAAAACTGACCAACAGGCTGTCTTGGATGCATTAAGTGTATTCACCAATGAAGTTCCAAAACTTCAGGATCAGGCAGTTGCCTTGAATGTTCACCCCTATGCTTTTGCGTATTATCGTAACAGCGCAAACCGCATTGGACAATATCTGACCGGTGAACTTACCCTGGATGAAACCATGCAGCGGTTACAGCAAGATATCGACGACGCGATTGCAGAAGCAAATCAATAAAAAATTTGAAATTGGATGGGGTGCGGTAGTTAACCGCACCCCAATTTTTTGATTGGAGATAAATGCTTATGGCTTTAGCAACCACCATTCAGCGGTACCTATCAAAGATTTCTGAAGGAATCGGCCAATTATTCGTTAACTTTTTTGATTTAATTTTCGGCTCACTACAAAAATTAATTGGCCTGAAAGCCATGCCCTATGTCTTTGTTTTACCGAATTTATTAATTTTTGGTATTTTTATTCTTTTTCCAATGCTCTTGAATTTCCGGTATGCCTTCACCGGAGGAACCAGTTTTTTTCCTGACCAGCGTGAATGGGTTGGTTTAGCCAATTTTAAACAATTATTAACTTGTGGAAATTTTTTAGATCCTAACAGTTGCCGGGAAGATTTGTTTTGGAGAGCACTTTTTAATACAGGTGGATATGTCGTTTTTCAGGTCGGGTTAATGGTTGTAGTTTCATTAATTACCGCGTTGGTATTAAATCGAAAAATTAGAGCCCGAGGCTTTTTTAGAAGTGTTTACTTTTACCCGGTTTTATTGTCACCCATCGTTGTTGCATTAATTTGGAAATGGATTTTACAGGAAAATGGTTTATTTAATGGCATATTAACCTCATTTGGTTTAGATAAAATCCCCTTCCTGGTGAATGCACAATGGGCTCAATTTTGGGTAATTATTATCAGCGTGTGGGCTTTTATGGGCTTTTACACCCTAATCTTATTAGCAGGGTTGCAGTCCATCCCTGCTAATTTATACGAAGCAGCATCAATTGATGGCGCTGATGAATGGAAGTCTTTTTGGAATGTGACATTACCTTTATTAATGCCACAGATGGTCGTTGTATTGGTTTTGGCTCTGATCAGGGCGGTTCAGATCTTTGATATTGTTTTTGCATTTACAGGTGGGGGGCCAGGAACAGCAACCCTGTATCTGGTTCAATATATTTACAGTAAAGGGTTTGCAAGCCCTAGCAAACAATTTGGTTTGGCAGCTGCTGCTTCCTTAATAATGGCAGGTATTTTAATTGTCCTGACCGTTATTCAACAAATTATCCGTAAGGAGGAAGAATAATGAGCGCTATTTTTAATTTTTTGACCAAAACAAGAGGCAAAAACAATTTACACATCACAGATATGCTAACCTACCTCTATCTCACATTGGGTATCGTCATCATGTTTGGCCCGGTTTTATGGCTAATTTTATCTTCCTTTAAGTCCTCTGCAGAAGTGGTGAAATTCCCACCACGTTTGCTTCCCTATCGCCAGCAAACTATTCAAGTTGAGGGTTTCGACGATCCTTTACCATTGTTTAATGTCCAACTGGATAATGGTTCAACCCAAACAATGGCGCAAGTCCGCAGAATTGGGCTTGAAGCCCAAATGATTGATCCAGCAAAACCGGAAGAAATAATCAAAGTCAATATTAACAATCGTGAACCGATTGAAAATGTTTACTTTGGATTAGATAATTTTATTGAGGGAATAGAAAGTTTTAATTTTGCAAGGTATTTATGGAATAGTGTTATTGTGACTGTTGTCGCAACAATAATCACACTTTTAGTAAACAGCATGGCTGCTTTTGCCCTTAGTAAATATCAATTTCGCGGTAGGCAAACAATTTTTTTGGTAATGATCAGCACATTAATGATTCCATTATCCGTAGTTTTAGTTCCTGTATTTTTGGTCATCACAACAGTGGGTTGGAACAACAATTTATTGGGTGTTATTATCCCTGGTGCAGCCACACCTACAGGTATGTTTTTATTACGCCAGTATATGCTCACTATTCCGGATGAATTAATTGATGCCGCTCGGATTGACGGTGCTAGCGAATGGCGAATTTACGCCCAAATTATTCTCCCACTCTCCCGTCCAGCATTAGCCGTATTAACCATTTTCTCGGTTATGTGGCGTTGGAATGATTTTCTGTGGCCACTGATCGTCTTAAGCAGAAATGAGTTATTTACGCTACAGGTTGGATTAAACTCTTTCCAAGGCGAACTAAATGTACAATGGCATCTTATCCTGGCTATGACGGTTTTAACCCTGCTTCCCATCTCAATCGTATTTGCATTCTTACAAAAGAATATCACGACCGGCATCGCTACAACTGGTTTTAAATAAATAACGAATCAACCAGCAGGAAGAGCAGCTTTTTTCTTGTTGGTTGATTTTTAATTTTTTGAAACAGACAAATTTCCAGTATGTACATGTTGTAAGATGTTCAATAATTACATATTTTATTCAACATCAAAACTTGTATTTTCTAGTAGGTACACTTGCCAGGCTGCAAAAATATACAAAAATTGTTTTGATTTTTTCGATAAATTTTCATACTTTAATGCACCAAAACTTGAAACCAATAAAGCCAGTTGGTATTCTCTTTTTCCAGTTCCTGGTTTAACACATTTCTCTGCCAATTTTTCTAATATGTTCAAATGATCCAAAGAACGAATTTTCAAATGATTCACAAAAGAAAATGCATCGTAATTTTTATTGGCATATAAATGAGCAACTATTTCGACTGCCAAATGAGATAAATCATATATGGGTGGTCCTTCTCGGGTTTCTGAAAAATCAATCAACCAGACAAAACCACCCGCTCCTATTAATATATTTTCAAGATTCAAATCACCATGAATCACAGATCGTGTGCCATTGATCGATTCATTCAAAACTTTCTTTAAATAATTCCACGGTTCTGGCAATCCGAAATGTTCAAATTTTTCTTTATAACCTTGATAAACATTTTCACGTGTTTCAATAACTTGCACCAACCCCGCTCTTGGACTGTCAGCACTTAACCATCGAACCCGGATCGGTGCGTGAGAGGAAGTTGATTTAGAAACCAAAGTGTAACTTTTTCCATCTCCTCTCCGTTCAACATGGTCAAATTTCTCGAGGAAAATGATTTGTCCTACATTAATTAATGGCAATTTGTCATAGTCCGTTTGGCTGAACGAAAGAGTATTAATTTGCTTTTTTTCATTAACCGGTTTTACGGATAGATGACTGGGTAATTTTTTATCAAACTCCATTGATAAGCGATAAATATAGGGTGAATTTTGGTACCACCAATTTGGTCCAAAATTATCGAATACTTGATTAATTACCTTTGGTGTATTTTTTTCTTCTAAATAACAGCCAAGACTTTTCGGTGGTTTCCCTGGTTCTGCGACAAATGTGTACATTAAAGCAGCGTATAAACCATTCTTAATTGTAACAGGAGGTCTTTGAATCCTTGCTGTCATTGGCGGCAGCGTTTGTTTTACATAATCAAGATAATTTTGATATTCTCTCTGTATACTTTCTTTTAAACCAATTTTTACGATCATCTCGGCATCACGTCTACCATCCAAATGAATTGGAAGAATGAGTAAAGTACGTGCTCCCGAATAACCAGACAAAAACTCACGTTCAATTAATATTCGTGCGTATCCTGAAAACATTGCTTGCAATAGAGAGCGATCTTTTTCTTCAAGAATTATCTCTGGTTTTGTTTCAATTTTTAATTTTTCATCAGGTATTTTTACTTCAAGTAGTTTTTGAATTGGCTGTTTTTTCCAAAACAAGGTAATAAAACCTATTAAACCAGAAATGATTAAACTACCAAAACCACCAACAAAACTTTGTTTTCTATTTAAACCAAAAAATGAACGTACATCCACTTCGAAAGCTTTTGAAAATATTTCAACTTCTGGTTTATTATTTACTTCGGATTCTTCTTCAGATATCCACGTGAGGTAAAGATTTATCGTTAGGCGATGTGTGCCCGGTGATTTTGCTAGAACCGTCCACCGCCAATGCGTATCCTGATTTGGCTGAATCAGTTTTTCCTGTGCCTCACCTGGCAGGATATCCAAACCAAGAGCATATATCTGGGCAGTGCCTAATAAGTGGTAACCTTCAATTTGATTAATTCGGTAAGGTTCTGTTTCAACATGATGATCAGGAAATTCGCTTTGGACAAGATAACCTTCTTCAACTGGGATCAAAGAAAGGCGGATCACATCACTATCGCCAAAATATAATTGTTGTGGGTATTCAAATTCCAAATAACGTTGATCAATAAGTATCCGCTGATTTAACACACCATCCGTGTTTAATTCGGGTCCTAATGGCGAATCTGTAGCAATGATTTCCGTTGGAACTGGAGCATGTGTTGCATCCACAGTTGGCCTATCAGTTTTTTCTATCCCAGGCACTTCTGTTGCAAAAATAAAAGTCGCTTGTGGCGTCAACAGATTGTGAGATTCAGAATCTGTTTTTTCACCAGGTGAAGGCGCTTCACTGGACGGTTCTTCCGGTGAAACTTGAGGTTCGGCTGCTGGTTGACAGGCTGTTAAAATAATAAGGAGTATTACAACGAAAAATAATGACCATTTTTTTTCGTACATTTTTACTCCTCTAGATAAAAAAACCGATGCGTCAGAAAATATGCTTGTTTTATATTAATATTCGTTGAACGAGATACATTGAATAAAAGAACAAACGCCAGAAAGACTAAAAAGACAGCAATCGAACCAGAGCTGGGGGATTTTTTACTCACCATACTCCAGACGAATAAAAAACCGTTTTGGTTCCTGATTAACTCAATTTTTATTATAATAGAATTGGAGAAAAAAATTGATCCGATCAATAAATTACCCAAATACATATCGCAAGACTGAAATCGACAAAATCATATCAGCTGTTGAAGCGGGCGAAAGTATTTCGCTTGTGGGTCTATCCGGGGCTGGTAAGAGTAATCTTTTGGGTTTTCTTTCTACCCAACAAAACCCTCATATCAAGTTTGTTTATATTGATGGCAATCGGCTGCAAGTATCGAACAGTCAAAATTTATTACAGCTAATATTAAACAGCATTATCGGGGAAAACAACATTAGCCACCAAACAGAATTTTCATCTCTCGAAAATGAAATCGGTAAGATCCTTGTCGAACAGGGAAAAATACTATGTCTGATAATAGATCGGTTTGATATACTCAACGATGATGATATCAAGCTGTGTGGGGCTAATTTAAGAGCATTAAGAGACCAATTTAAATATCAATTGACTTATATTTTTGGTACAAGGAAACCAATTCCGATCGATAATGAAATTTCCGAATTGTTTTTTGGGAATACAATCTGGTTGGAGCCATTAAATTATGAGGATGCGTCTTGGTCTATCAAGCATTATTTGAATCGAAATAAAATCAACTGTGAAGTTAATGTGATCCAACAAATATATGACCTATCACGAGGTTATCCATCCTTTATGCGGGCAATTTGTGAAGCCTATGCAGCCGGATGCTCGTTACAGCCCAACACATTACAGAAAAACCCGATTTTTGAGAGGAGAATAACCGAATTTTTACGAGACGACCCAACGCCAGAAATGTTAAAGCATTCAGGATTAGAATCTTATCCATTTTTTAACCATGAAAATGAAACTAAAGATCTGACAGAAAAAGAGTACTTGTTATTAAGCTGCCTAAAACATGAATTTGGAAAAATAGTCGAGAAAGATAAAATTATTAAATTTGTTTGGCCTGAAGATAAGGTTTTTCAAGAAGGTATCCGAGATGATAGTTTGGCTCAGTTAATCCGTAGATTACGCCGAAAAATCGAAAATGATCCGGGTAATTCTTTAAAAATTTTAACCATTACTGGCAGAGGTTATAAAATTACACAAAAGTAAATGACAAATTTGTGAAAAAAAGGACTTGCATTTTTTGTTATTTTTATATATATTAATTATGTGTCTGACAATTAACAATTATCAATATTTAATACTTTACTTCTATTTACCCATTAGTGTCAAAATTATTATCCAACCCATTTTCAATAATAATGCCACTTCTCGCATGTGTAAATAATTACCATGCGCTTTTTTATTGCCTGAATAAATTTAGTCGGAGGTGACAGAAAACAAAAGTTAACGTTCGTCCTTCAAAATTTCTATCTTATGTTCCCAAATTTAAACAAATTTTAAAAAGGAGAAGATCCATGAAGCATTTACGTTTAGTTCTCGTTGTAATCCTGATGCTGACCGTATTTTTAGCAGCCTGTCAACCTGCTCCCGCCCCAGCGCCAGAAGAAAGTATGGAAGATGAATTACCATTTTTTTACGGTGCTTTCGCCACACCCATTGAAGAACCATGGGATGGTGTAATCCATGCAGCTCTACAAAAAGCTGCGGATGAGGGAAAAATCCGGTACGAATACCAGGATGATATCGGGTATGCCGGCGATATGGAACGGATTTTACGTGAAATTTCCGAAGACAAAAAACCCGATGCAATTTTCGGTGATGCCTTTGGAAATGAAGAAGCCGTACGCCGTGTTGGCGCAGAATATCCAGAAATCGCCTTCGTATTCGGTTCAGGTTTAGGACCTGCGGAACCTAATGTGGCCGTATTTGATAACTGGATTCACGAACCAGCATACCTGAGTGGTTTACTGGCTGGTGGTTTAACCGAAACCGGCACAATCGGTGTCGTCGGTGGTCACCCGGTTCCTGAAGTGAATCGTATCGTCAATGCCTTTATTGATGGTGTAAAAGAAGTCAACCCGGACGCAACCGTTTTGGTTACATTCATTAATAGCTGGTTCGACCCGGCAGCTGCAAAAGAAGCAGCATTAGCTCAGGTTGATTCCGGTGCCGATGTTTTGTTTGCTGAACGATTTGGCGTCATTGAAGCTGCAGTTGAAAATGGTCTGTTTGCTTTTGGCGCAATGAGTGATCAAAATGAACTGGGACCAGAATACGTCGTCAGTGGACCAGTTTGGAATATGACCCCAACAGTTGAATACATTATCAATCAAGTAAACGCTGGTTCCTTTACAGCGCAAGACCTGAAAGATTTCAGCATGGTAGGCAAAGGTGGCGCTTCATTGGCCCCATTCCATGGCTTGGATGCAAAAGTACCCGCTGATGTGTTGGCTTTGGTTAAACAACGCGAACAAGAAATTAAAGACGGTCTCTTCCGAGTAAATATCGCAGAAGAAACCCCAGCCGGCGCACAATAATATTGTGTTAACTACTGTCAAAGCTTTCCCACATTCATTTGACAGTATCTTTTAGACCCAATCTTTCCCTCGCTGACCAAATGATCAGCGAGGGAAATTTCTCGGAGATAGCATGAACATTGTTGAAATGAAAAACATCACCAAACAATTTGGTGATCTCACTGCAAATGACAATGTTGACTTTGAACTCCGTAAAGGTGAAATTCACGCATTATTGGGTGAAAATGGCGCAGGCAAAACTACGCTGATGCGCATTCTGTATGGGTTATACCAACAAACCAGCGGTGATATCCTCATTAACGGGAAAAAAATTGTAATCAATTCCCCGAAAGATGCAATTGCCAATGGTATCGGCATGGTCACACAACACTTTGCTCTCGTACCTCCAATGACCGTAGCAGAAAATGTAATTCTTGGGTATAACGATCGTTTCGTCATCGACCGGGCATCGATTGAAAAAAAAGTGGGCGAAGCGGCAGAACAATTTGGACTGGATATCAACCCCAAATCCTTGGTCCGTCACCTTTCAGTTGGTCAACGCCAACGTGTTGAAATATTAAAGGCATTATTCCGTAATGCTCGTGTATTAATCCTGGATGAACCGACCGCGGTCCTAATTCCCCAGGAAGTTGATGTTTTATTTGAAACCCTTACTCGGCTGTGTAAAGAAGACCTTTCTGTAATCTTTATCAGTCATAAATTGGATGAGGTTACCAAAATTACGAACCGGGTTACCGTCTTAAGAGATGGAAAATCCTTTGGAACCGTAAATACAGCAGATGTTACGCAAAACCAACTTGCAGCTATGATGGTTGGAAGAGAAGCGTTTGGCGTAAAACGTGAGGTAAATACTTCATCTGATGACATTTTATTGGAAATAAAAAATCTTTCCGCATTAGACAACCAGGGTTTAGATTGCTTAAAAAATATAAACCTCACCATTCATGCCGGAGAAATTCTTGGCATTGCAGGTGTAGGTGGAAATGGGCAATCTGAACTTGCAGAGACTTTATGCGGTGTTCGTCCGGTTAGTTCAGGTGAAATCATTCTTGACGGTGTAAATCTAATTGGAAAAAATCCGGCAGAATTCACCAAGGCAGGAATGGGACGTGTACCTGAAGATCGCCACGAAGGTGTGGTTGGAGATCTCTCGGTTTACGAAAATTTAGCCCTTGAATATCTGGATGAATATTCTAATAACGGTATTTTAGATCGAAAAGCCATTCGGAAAAATGCTGAAGATTTAATTAAACAATTCCAAATCAAAGCGAAACCGAATGATATGATTCGAACCCTTTCCGGTGGAAATATGCAAAAAGTTCTACTGGCTCGGGTATTGTCACGAGAGCCTAAAGTTGTAATCGCTCCCCAACCAACACGTGGATTAGATGTTGGTGCAACTGACTATGTGCGTGAACAACTCATTAAACAAAGTAAACGCGGAGCTGGTGTCATTATGATATCGGAGGATTTAGATGAAATTCTTTCGGTATCAGATCGCATCGCTGTCATTTACGAAGGTGAAATCGTTGGCATTTTACCCGCCCACGAAGCCACCCCCGAACGCCTCGGTTTGTTAATGTCCGGGGCCGTAAAGGAGAATTAACATTATGGCAATGACAAAAAAGAAACTCCGCTTAGTTAAAACCGATACACCGCCATTCTGGGTAAAACCAGCCATTCCAGTTCTAGCATTAATAGGTACTTTTATCATCACATCAGGGTTGATTTTGTTAAGCAATGCCAACCCTTTTGAAACCTATTACTACTTCTTATTTGCTCCACTGGGAAGCCGTGTATCAACCCTTGAAATTTTGGTCAAAGCAACACCATTAATATTAACCGGTGTAGCCGTCACATTTGCTTTTGCGACAGGATACTACAATATTGGTGCAGAAGGCCAATTGTATGCTGGTGCAATCGCCGCAGCGGGCTTAGGGGTTGCTCTGCATGGCGTTCCAGCCATTATTGCAATTCCAGTTATGATTTTGGGCGGTTTTATTGCAGGAATGGCGTGGGCTCTGATTCCTGCCCTTCTTAAGATAAAACTTGCTGTAGATGAAGTTGTGACGACCTTATTAATGAATTCTATTATGGCTTACATCGTCAGTGCCTTATTAAACGGTCCCTGGCGTGATCCTGCCTCGGGTTGGCCCCAATCTCCAGAAATTTCGCCAACAGCGATGTTTTTTAAGATTGTCCCCCGCTCACGCTTAAATTTTGGATTTGTAATCGCCATTGCTGCCATTCTCATTCTTTGGATCATCATGACCCGCACATCCTTTGGTTTAAAAATGCGAGCCGTAGGCCTTGGAAAACCAGCCGCCAAATTTGCCGGCATCAGTGTGAATAAAACAATCCTTATCGCAGCATTGGTTAGTGGTGGGGTTGCTGGTGTTGCAGGTGTTGCCGAAGTTGCTGGCATCCAATTCCATTTAATTGGTGAACTTTCACCCGGATATGGCTATACGGGTGTAATTATTGCCACATTAGGATCTTTGAATGCATTTGGCGTTGGTCTTGCCGCCATTTTCTTTGGCTTGGTGGATGCCGGCGCTCAAACTGTCAGTCGTGCACTCGGAGTGCCTGTTTATTTGGGTGAAATCACTCAAGCAACAATGTTACTTGTTGCTTTAGGTATGTTATTGCTCCAAAGATATAAGATCAGGAGAATGTGATGGAATTGTTCCTTGTAAATTTAATTGCAGCCACATTAAGAGTTTCCACACCCATCCTGTTAGCCGCAATCGGGGAAACATTTACAGAGCGCGCTGGAATTCTTAATCTTGGTATTGAAGGCATCATGTTTTTTGGTGCTTTTGTTGGCTTTTTTGTAGCCGATGCATCCGGCTCCCTCTGGATCGGTTTTCTTGTGGCTATCTTGAGCGGAGTTCTGTCCGGAATATTAATGGGCTTGTTATCCGTATCATTGGGTGTAAACCAACATGTCTCCGGTTTAGGTATCACATTGCTCTTAACTGGTTTATCGTTGTACCTATTTCGATTGGTTTACGGAGGACGCTCTACACCTCCATCCATCGAGCCATTTCAACAATTAACACCATTTAATGATATACCGATTATCGGGCCAATTACGCAGCAGTATTTCCTCACATATGTCACTTTTTTGGTGATCATTCCCTTAGCCTGGTGGATTTTATACCGAACCCGGTTTGGTTTAAATATCCGTGCAGTCGGTGAAAACCCGGAAGCATTAGATGCAGCTGGTGTGAGTGTATACCTTATTCGGTACCTTACCTTGGGTATCGGTGGTGGACTAATGGCTGCTGGTGGAGCCTTTTTATCTCTTGCAAGTTTAGGCGCTTTTTCCCACGGCATCATCTCTGGTAGAGGCTGGGTTGCTATCGCGATTGTTATTTTTGGCAATTGGGATCCAATTCGCGTTATGATTGGCGCACTCATCTTTGGTGGAACAAATGCACTCCAGCTTCGTTTACAAGCAATGGGATTACAATTGCCCATTCCCTATGAGACATTTTTAGCCCTCCCCTACATTGTTACCATCATCGCGTTGGTCTTAGCAGGACGAAATGCATCATACCCGGCGGCTTTATTGAAGCCTTACAAACGAGAATAAAACAATTCTTCCTTTATTAAATTAAGGAGTATGGTATGGAATATAAATATATTGGTAAAAGTTATGTTCGTCCGGATGCGATCAGCAAAGTTACGGGTAAAGCAATTTACCTGGACGATATTCGACTTCCGGGAATGTTATATGCAGCAATTAAAAGGCCTGAAACGGCTCATGCAAAAATATTAAATATTGATACGAGTGAAGCGGAAAAAATGCCTGGTGTGGTTAAAGTTGTCACGGGCAAAGGATGTCAATTCCGTTATGGGGATAATATTAAAGATCTCGTACCGATGGCAATTGACCGTGTTCGATATATCGGCGAACCAGTTGCTGCGGTTGTGGCAGATTCACCATTTAACGCACAAAATGCGGTAGAAAAAATCAAAGTGGAATATGAACCTTTGCCCGTTTACATTGATGCACGGGATGCTGTCAAAGAAGACGCAGTTCTGATTCACGAAGAAAATGGAGACTTTTGGCACTTACCGACATTAAAACCAATCCCTGGAACCAATATCGCAAATGAATATCATCTGCTTAAAGGCAAAGGGGAAGCAGGATTTGAAGAAGCGGACGTAATTGTCGAAGGAGACTTCTTATATCCCCTGGGTTCCTGTGCAGCAATTGAACCGCACGGCTCAATTGCCTGGTTCAAAGAAGACAAAACCATTGAAATATGGTCATCTTCCATCTGCCCATTTATTATCCGTCAAGATATGGCTCATTCATATGGCGTTCCTATTTCCGATGTTCGTGTCCATATCCCTGATATTGGCGGTTGTTTTGGTTACAAATCCGATATCACGGTAGAACAAACCGTCGCTTACATCGCCAGTTTTGTTCCGGGACGTCCGGTAAAATGGGTCGCCAGCCGAAAAGAAGATTTTACCAGTTCTTTATTAGGTCATGGCATTCGCATGATCATGAAAATGGGTGCTAAAAAAGACGGTAAATTAGTGGCATTACAATCTAAAGTTCTGCATACTGCCGGAGCTTATGCCGATACAGCAGTAAACGTCACCATTGCTGCGACCCACAACTGTTCTGGGCCTTACGAATTTGATCATTGTGATTTAACAGGGCACACGGTATATACAAACACACCTCCTGTCGGTGCGTATCGTGGTTATGGACACCAAGAAGCTCAATTTGCCACCGAACGGTTGATTGAGATCCTTGCCAGAAAACTGAATATGGATTCCTTTGAGCTTCGTGAAAAGAATTACCTCTGTGAGGGGAAGGTGAACGCTCTTGGTGAAACCATGTGGAAAACCAATGGGAATATCTTCGAATGTGTTGACCAAATCAAGGAAGCGGTTTACAGCCAGGAAAAACCCAAAGAAGATGATGATTTCTATTACGGACGTGGTTTTGCCGCAATTATGAAATCTCCAAAAGGTGCTCCTTTCTCAACCAAAGGTTGTTACATGAAGATGAATATTGATGGCAGTGTGTCTATCAATATGGGTGGAGCAGAAGTTGGTCAAGGGTTACGTACCATTGTCAAACAAGTAGCTGGTGAGGCTTTACAAATCCCGCCTGAAAAAATTAGAGTATACACCGAAATTGATACCCAGTTCTCCCCTTATGAATGGCAAACCATTGGTTCAATGTTTACTGTTCAAGGCGGCCGGGCAATTATTCGTGCTGCCGAAAAATTAATCAAAATCCTAAAAGAAACTGCAGCTCAGGTTCTAAAAACCGATGTGGATTACTTAGGATATGATGGCAAGTATGTTTACCTCAATAATGATCCAAGTATCCGAGTTTCCGTTTCCGAAATAGCCCGCGGGTATATCACAAGCGACGGTATTACGATCGGTGAAGTCGCCCAATCTGTCTCAGATGCCCGCCTCCCGCGTTATTCAAACCCGGATAAAAACGGTCAGGGAAGCCTTGGTGTGGAATATACTTTTGGAGCTACTGCCGCAGATATTCGAATTGAAAAGAAAAGCGGTAAGATCTTTGTGGACCATTTTGCATCTTCCTTCGATGTTGGAAAGGTAATTAATCCATTACAAGCTCGCGGAACTGTACTTGGCGGTGTTTTAATGGCTGTCGGTGCCACCCTTTGGGAAAAAGTTGAGATTGATGAAAATGGCGTCATTACCAATCCACATTATTTCAAGTATCACATGCCAACTTACAAAGAGGCCCCAAAACAAACCATTACCTTTGTTGAAAATCCGGGAATGATTGGCCCATTTGGGGCAAGAGGTTTGGGAGAGCATCCGGTAATCGGCCCCGCACCCGCAATTTTAAATGCAATCTACGATGCGATTGGTGTGGATTATTTTGAAATCCCGATTACACCAGACATCATTAAGAAAGCGTTGGCTGAAAAGGGACAAAAGGAGCAGTCATAATGGTAGAAAAATTTAGCTTCAACATAAATGGAAAACCAACAACTGTCGAGGTTGACCCCGATATGATGTTGATTGACGTCATCCGTGATGTTTTAAATTTAACCGGCACCAAACGCGGCTGTGATAATGCCACCTGTGGTACCTGTACCGTCGTAATTAACGGCAAAGCAACCAAAAGCTGCAATACCAAAATAAGCAAGGTAAACGGAGCTGATATTCTCACTGTAGAAGGGCTTGCCGTTGAGGGAGAGCTTCATCCTATCCAAAAATCCATCGCAGAATCCGGGGCAGTGCAATGTGGTTTTTGTACACCAGGTATCGTGATGGAACTTTATGGTTTGCTTGAAAACGACCCTGATGCTTCCGAAAAGGACCTTACGAATGCTTTAAACAAACACTTATGCCGCTGCACTGGTTACGAACCCATTCGTGATGGCGCTGTAATGGCCCAAAAACTTGTAAAAGATCGACAGTAAAAAAATTACACGGGATGCCTTTAAGCATCCCGTGTAAAAGACCCAATATCCCAATTATTAAGGAGAGTATTAACCATGTCTTATGATATTTTGATCAAGAATGCTTTAACGCGGTTTAGTGAAGGACAACCAGTTCAAATTGCAATCAAAGATGGTAAAGTTGCCAAAATCGCGGAAACAATATCTGAAGATGCATCTCAAACCATTGATGCCAAAGGGAATCTGGTTACCGAGTCTTTCGTGAATGGTCATTTACATCTATGTAAAGTTTATACCCTAAAACGCATGGACGATGCAGCGATGGGTGACTACACCGATGGCAGTATGGGTGGTGCAATGACCGCCATTGAGCTGGCCGCCAAAGTTAAAGAAGAATATGATGAATCATGGATTATCGAAAATGTACGCAAAGCGGTTGATCTCGCTGTAAAGTTCGGGAACACGCATATCCGCGCTTTTGCAGATACGGATACAAAAGCCAAATTAGAAGGTGTGAAAGCTTTAATCCGAGCCCGAGAAGAATATAAAGACAAAGTAGAGATTCAAGTTGTTGCATTCCCTCAAGATGGTGTCGTTCGTGACCCAGGTGCAGAAGATTATATTGAGGAAGCAATGAAATTGGGCGCAGATGTGGTTGGTGGTATTCCCTGGATCGAATACACAGATGCCGATGCTCAAGAACATATTGATAAAATGTTTGCAATCGCAAAAAAATACGATAAACCAATATCCATGTTAATTGATGATGCTGGAGATGCAGGTTTACGAACACTGGAAATGTTAGCCGTAACCACCATTAAAAATGGATGGGAAGGCCGTGTAACCGCTCAACACAGTCGTGCAATGGCATTATACGCAGAACCATATTACCGGAAGATTGAATATCTTTTAAAACGAGCCAAAATCGGTGTTGTCTCAGACCCACAAACTGGTCCATTATATGCCCGTGTCAAAGATCTTTATAAAGCTGGCGTACGGATCGCATTAGGACAAGATGACATTGCTGATGCCTATTACCCCTACGGCCGGAATAATATGCTGGAGGTAGCATTCCTGGCATCCCATCTGATGTGGATGAACAGCAGACCAGAAATGGAAATATTATATGATTTGATCACCACCAACGCAGCCCAGGCCCTCGATATTCAAGGTCACAAACTTGTTGAAGGTGGTAATGCCGACCTGGTCGTGTTAAATGCTTCTTCCGTTTGGGAAGCTTTATGGTCACACGAAGCCCCACTGCATGTGATCAAATACGGGAAAGAAATCACAGCAAAATAATTAACGCACATCTACACGAAACGGGCGTATTTACGCCCGTTTATTATTTTAAATTGTTTAAATAAGTTCCCATTTTTTTTGATCCTATGCTATAATCACATCGTTCTACCGGGCTCGTAGCTCAGCGGCAGAGCACGCGGCTCATAACCGCTCGGTCGAAGGTTCGAATCCTTCCGGGCCCACAATAAAATTTCTTTTATTAACTATTTAACCCCATTTTATATATGTAAATATAAAATTTTATACTCGTTAAAAAAATTTATATCGATTGTCAAAACAATCTATTTCATAATATTCACTTTTTTATAAGGAACTTATTTTTATAATATAAAGTTCAAGCTATTCTTTCTTGATACTCACTGTTTAGTAATTTAAAGAATTATCGTTAAATTACTAAAAATAAACAAATGATAATTTATTCAAAGATTGATATTTCCAATATAAAATTTAATAAGTTTAGGGAAAGTACCTTTAAAGTAAAATCCATCATTGAATAAGGAACAAGATGAAATTAACCTGGATTCGTTTTTCAAGAGTAATTTTTTACATTTTATTACTGGCTCTATCTTTTCTTGGATTTGTTTTAGTTTATTACGCATCTCAAAAATATAAAATCGGAATATCACCGGATTCCATTCAATATATAGGGACAGCACGTAATTTACTATCAGGCACGGGGTTCACAACATATAATAATTCACCTCTGGTTCTTTTTCCCCCATTATATTCAATCTTCCTCGCGTTGTTCGGACTATTATTTCAAACAGATCCGCTATTATTAGCAAACGTCTTCAATGCAGTTCTTTTTAGTATTATCATTCTTCTTTCAGGATTTATAACGTACCAATTAACTCAAAATTCTTTGATCCTATCTATTTTAGCTTCGCTTACAATTGTTTTTTCAACACCTCTTTATATGGTTACGACAATGGCATGGTCTGAAACTTTATTTATTTTTTTTATTATTTTATTTTTCTCGTTGCTATACCTTTTTTCCTATAAACACCAAACAATAATTTTTATATCCTTTTCCGTAATATCTGCTTTTGCTATACTAACAAGATATATTGGGGTTGTATTAATTCCAGTTGGAATTATCACGATTTTCCTCTTATCTACCATTAAGCGAAAAGATAAATTTGTTTTTTCGTTTATTTTTATTCTTATATCATCATTACCACTTGGAATATGGTTTATAAGAAATTTTTTGCTCACTGGTACCTTTACTGGTTCACGTCAGTTTTCTAGCTTTTCCTTATTTGAAAATTTTCAATCGATGATTATTACGCTATCAAAATGGTTCCTTCCCAGCGAAATACCGGTAAGCAGATTTTTAATTGCACTTGTCTTTTTGATGGTTGGATTTATTATTGGTTATTTTATGAGAGAATTTTCAAATATTAAGTTTTTCTTTACTCCACTCGAATTCGCTTTATTATCTTTTATATTGGTTAACATTATTTTTTTACTTCTTTCGTCAATATCATCGTTTTGGCAATTAATTGACAATCGATATTTATCACCAATATTTATACCAACAACTATATTAATATTCACATTGGTTGGTAAACTAAAAGGAAATAATAAAACAAAACTATCTTCATATTTTTATTTATTACCAACCTTATTGATTTCGTTATTTTTTACTTTCAATCAAATTTCATCAACAATGTATTATCGTAAAAACCTACCATCAATACGATTGGGATACAATACTCAAATGAGTTTAACAAATGACACATTAAAATACTTAATTGAAAACCCAACAATTGTAAATAATTGCCAAATATATACTAACAATCCGATAGCTGTTGATTTCATTGCATATTTTCCCGCAGAAACAATTCCCAGTAAAATTACTTTACCCATTTCCTCTATTGTAGTTGACGATATAACAAATTTATATGGAACATGGCCAACTCAAAAATCATGTTTGATTTGGTTCAACTCAGATGAAGATCCAAACTTATACTCCATCTCCGAATTGCAAAAAATAGTTTATATTGAAAAACTTGTTTCACTCAAAGATGGATCAATTTACTATATTGATAAAAAGTAATCCATTGAATAGTTTAGTTTTTATTCGATAAATTTTAAAAGAAATTTTTTTCTTTCTTAATAAACCTTTTCAAAAATTTTACGGATTTGACAACTCCCGCCAAACATAATCCAAAACTTCCAATGCGCCAGTCCGATGCACTTCCACACCCGCTGTGCTCAAATACATATTTTGTCCATAACGCAATCCGTGGTTTGGAAGTTCCTGTACGCTCGCCCAAAAATTCCAAACAGGTAAATTATAAACTTCAGCCAATTTAACGATGGTTGCATTAATTCGTTCATCAAACTCTCGGTTATCCGCTTTTGTGACCATTATAGGAATGGTGTGATTCTCAAGAAGTTTTTCAATAATCCGTGTTAAATATTCTTCATTTCGTGTTTCCCAATGAGTTCCAACATGAATAAAGGCTATCACCGGTTTATGCACACGTAACTCACAGTCTATCGGACTTTCATTCGGTGTGCACTTACCCTCCCGATTTTCATTCCACAACGGCCAAAGAAGCGCACCTTCAGTTGTTCCATCCTTTACGGTTGGGCTGTAACGATCAAAAGATCCGGAAAATTGAGCTACTGTTTCTTGTAATTCGCGATCCAATGCTAAAACAATACTCGGGTTCCGATCATAAAGCCCCATGAAAACATTCGGTTGGCTCTGACAATCTCCTAGAATTGAAAAAGCATTTGGATTATTTCCCAGTTCAATTCCCTGTTGAAATATATCCTTTAATTCCGGCGAAATTTTTGGGGGTATGATTGGCCAGTCTTTCCATAACTCAGCAGATGGCAATACCACTTCTGGTGTAAATGTTGGGGTTGGAATTTCAGGTGTAGCGGTACTGGTCGGTGTAACCGGCAAAAACGGTGTGGTTGTCGGTCTTGGGGTATTCGTAGATGTATTGATTACCTCTTGGCTCGAACTTACTGGAATTGTTTGATCTAATACTTGACCAAATCCAACCGATACCAAAAATAATAACATCAGTATTGAACCTATTAATCCATAAAAAATTTTCATCATTAATCTTTATAATTTACTGGTTAAAAAACCTGCGATAATCTGTTTTTAAAATTATCCTGGCATAAGTGTTTCAAATTATTGCAAGAAATTATTGTTTCTCTAATTTATATTAATCAAAATTGGTGACCAGTTTATTTGTCTGTACAAGCCTTTTATATTTTTAACTCATTTTAAGTACATCAATGAAGCTTCAAGTTATTAACTTTCAGAAGATTTAATTACGAAATAGACAAAACCAATTTTCTGTACTAATTTGACCTGCTAAATTAAGTAATTTATCATTTCGAAATAGCCGGGGAAAATTTATATTTAGAATTCCCAGGTAGAAGGATCAATTTATTAAATTATTTATTTTTTCTCGGGTATACTTAGAACAAAAAATATATTATTGGATTGTTAAATGATTGAACCACGGTTAAACATTGTTAAGGAAGTACACTCTGCTGCCATTTTAGAAGCTGTTGAAAACTTTCATTTATCTTCAAAATTACTAAATAAAATATTAGAACCAATCTTATCAAAACCACTCCACAAATTTGCATGTATGGCGGATGAGTATGATTTGCGCATTGAAAGAGACCAATTGCCTGAAGCTACAAAATGGTTTTTAAAACACTTCATTACCAGTTTGACCATCAGTGGCCAGGAAAATATTCCCCAAGAAGGTCCATTATTAATTGTTCCAAACCATGCTGGCGGAGTTGATTTCTTAACGATGATGGCTTCTATTACACGGAAAGATTTTCGAGTTATTGCCAACAATCATGCCATTATTGATCCGCTGACCTTTTTACCAAACCACCTTTTGTTTATTGGAAATAATACAAACGATCGATCTGCAATAATTTTTTCAGTACTGGATGAACTCAAACAAGGACATTCGGTCTTGGTCTTTCCCGCAGGTTTATTAGAACCCGATCCAAAATTAATCCCCGGAGCACAAGATCACTTAGAAAATTGGTCGTCCAGTTTGGGCATCTTCGTGAAAAAAATTCCCAATTTAAAAATCCTACCTGTTGTTATCGGTGGTACAGTTTCCCCATCCATTTATAATTCAATTTTTGCAAAAATTCGGCGGAACACAAAAAAAAGAGCCAAAACCGCGATACTAATTCAGTATATGTTTCAATTGATGTGGCCCGGTAAGATACCTTTGGACATTGAGGTAACAATTGGTCAACCCATTTTGAGGGAAGAACTGCCTTATGAAGCTCATCCAAAAATAATTACAGATGAAATTATCAATTACCAAAAAAGATTGATGCAATCAATATACGTTAATAGTTCAAACCCTTTAAAGAATTGGTATCAATCAGAATAATGATCCTTAACAAAAGTTTGGTCATCAAAAGGTGGTCGGATATATCCCATATTTTCCTGTCGCGGAGGCAGTTTTATTGGTTCAGGGGTTAAGTCTTCGTAATCAAACAAAGATAGCAAGTGGTGAATACAATTTAGACGGGCTTTCTTTTTGTTATCCGCATCAACCACATACCAGGGAGCCTGCTTAATATCCGTATGTGCAAACATGGTGTCCTTAGCTTTGCTATATTCCACCCACTTTAAACGGGACTCTAAATCCATTGGACTTAACTTCCACCGTTTCGTGGGGTCATCAATCCGATCTTGAAAACGCCGTTCTTGCTCTTCATCACTAACAGAAAACCAATACTTTACCAAAACAATACCGGAACGAACGAGCATTCTCTCAAATTCTGGTGTGGATCTTAAGAATTCCTGGTACTCCTCTTCGGAACAAAAACCCATTACACGTTCAACACCAGCCCTGTTGTACCAACTGCGATCAAATAAGACAATTTCACCTGCAGCTGGTAAATGAGTAATATATCGTTGAAAATACCATTGCGTTTTTTCGCGCTCTGTGGGCACGGGTAAAGCAACTACTCTTGCATATCTAGGATTTAAACACTCTGTTATGCGTTTAATTGCACCACCTTTTCCAGCCGCATCTCGTCCCTCAAAAATAATAACAACTTTTAGCTGTTTATATTTTATCCATTCTTGCAGTTTAACTAGTTCAACTTGTAAGTTCCGTAATTCACTGAAATACACCTTTTTCGTTAAATTCATTTTCTCCGGTATTGATGAATATTGCTCATCATCGGTTTTATCTTTTTGTTTATCTTTTTTTCCCATTCCCATCCCTCCAGCCAGAAAAAACTATAATTTATTATAACGATTCAAAAAATGCATTTCAAATCACATTTTCATTAAAAATCTTCATTTATTTTATTTATTACATTGGGAAGAAAAAAATAAATAAAAATACCAAAAAAAACAAGAATAACAACGCTTGTAAGAAAAGTCTCCTTTAATCCATAAACAAACGCTTGTTTTACAATCTTATCCAACGCCTCTAAAGATGGCAGTGTGTTTATTTGTAAAGCACGCTGAGCACTAAAAATTCCATTTGAAACAATCTCATACAGCTCAGTCCCAATGGTAATTTGCATCTCCCCTGTTTTTCGAAGGTAAGCGCTGTTTAATGTAGAACCCATCACTGCAATTCCCAATGCACTCCCGATCTGACCAGTCATTTCATTCATCGCGGAACCAATTCCCGCTTTGGATTCGGGCACAGCCTCCATAATTGCGATTGTGGAAGCTGGCATAGCGGTATCCATTCCTAAAAAACATAAGGCAATTCCGATTAAAATTAACCAATAAGAAGTGTTAATTGATAAAACCCAGTAAAGAAAGAATAAACCTATTGCACCAAACAAAAAACCAAAAGTAACCGATTTTTTAATTCCAAATCGAGTGATAACTTGATGTGAGTTAGCAGAAACTAGAATACTGATTATTCCTTGTGGAACCAAACGGATTGCCGTCTGAACTGGTGAGAGATTTTGCACTCCCTGAAAGTATTGAGGCAAAAAAAACATTAACCCCATAATACTGAATAAACTCATCATTAGCGTTATATTTGCTCCAGAAAAAGTCCGATTTTTAAAAAAAGCTAATGGTAACATGGCGTTTTTTGTTTTTGATTCCCACCATAAAAACATACCAATACAGAAAACAGCAGCTATTAAACCCCAAAAAACAAAACCATTTCCCCATCCACGTTCACCTGCTTCAATAATAGCAAAAACCAAAAAAAACAATCCACAGGAAGATAGAACAACACCTGGTATATCCGGTTTTTTACTTAATTTGTCCTTTGATTCTGGTAGAAACAAGCTCACTCCAATTAATGCCACAACCGCAAAGGGAATATTAATTACAAAAACGCTTCGCCAATCTAACCATGGCACTTCCAATAATCCTCCACCAATTAAAGGACCAATCCCAATTCCCAAGCCAAACATTGCATTCCAAATGGCAATTGCTTTTGCTTTTTCCTTGGATTCTTTAAAAACGGTGGAAATCATAGATAAAGTTGAAGGCATTATAATCGCCCCACCGATACCTTGTAACGCTCTTGCAAAAATTACAAGCTGAATAGAAGTTGATACAGCTGCTACGATTGAAAAAACAGAGAACAAAATCACCCCAATTTGTAAAAATAACTTTCTTCCAAACCGGTCACTTAATGTTCCCATTGTAAGTAGAAGCGATGCAAACACCAAGATGTATGCATCTCCCACCCATTGTAAATCCTTTGTACTTGCATTCAATGCTTTTGCAATAACAGGCAAAGAAACATTTAAAATTGTATCATTCATGCTAACAACCAATAATGAGATACAAATAAAAATCAAACCGATCCAGCGATATTGGAATGAAATCATCGTTTTTTTCATCAATCACCTTCAGTGCAGTGGATAATAAATTTATTATATATAAATTTCTCAAACTCTGTCTTCAATATTGATTTTTTTTCATAGGAAAAAATCAATATTTCGAGATTAACAATAACCATTGAAATATAAATAACTCATGTAGATTAAAAATCGCATACTTGTATCGATTGATATTATAATTCGCTGCATGGAAACAATTAAGAATCTATTTCGAATCGGAAACGGTCCTTCCAGTAGCCATACCATCGCACCCGGGGTTGCTGCTGCAATGGTTAAACAAAAAAATCCAAATGCAGCCCACTTCAATGTTCATCTATATGGCAGCTTAGCATCAACTGGAATCGGTCACATGACCGATAAATCAATTGAAAAATCACTTAAACCAATTCAACCCAAAATATTTTGGCACCCAGATGAGAATCTACCTGAGCACCCAAACGGCATGCGTTTTGAGGTACTTGATGATCAAAATAATATTTTAGATGAATGGATTGGTTACAGTATCGGTGGTGGAGCCATCAGAGAGCATGGCGTAATTCAAAAAGAACCTTGTGTTTATGAACATGGTAATTTTTCAAAAATAATGCAAACTTGTGCAAGCCAAGGAATCTCATTATGGGAGTATGTAGAAATCCGTGAGTCATCAACTATTTGGGATTTTCTGGACACAGTTTCTGAAACGATGTTTACAGCAATTAACCGCGGCCTTGAAGCAGAAGGTGTTCTACCAGGTGGTCTAGGTGTTGCAAGAAAAGCAAACGTAATTTGGCGAAAAAGTTACCTGACTGGTGAAAATTTTCTACAAAGAGGTAAGCTGCCTGCCTATGCTCTTGCTGTAGCAGAAGAAAACGCAGCAGGTAATCGGATTGTAACAGCTCCTACCTGCGGTGCTGGTGGTGTTTTACCTGCCGTATTACGATATGTCTCAGAACAAATACCCACTACCGAAATTCAGATTTTGCGCGCAATTGCGACTGCCGGTTTAATTGGAAATCTTATTAAACATAATGCTTCGATATCAGGTGCAGAGGTTGGCTGCCAGGGAGAAATTGGTACTGCCTGTGCAATGGCCGCAGGAGCAGCGGTGCAACTTCTTGGTGGTAGTATCCGGCAAATCGAATACGCAGCAGAAATGGGATTAGAACATCACTTAGGTCTAACCTGTGATCCAATCGGTGGTTTGGTTCAAATACCCTGTATCGAAAGAAATGCCTTTGCAGCAAATCGAGCCTTGGATTGTGCACGATATGCCATATTTTCTGATGGGAGCCATCTTGTTTCTTTTGATGAAGTAGTACAAGTAATGAAACAAACAGGCCACGATCTACCGTCACTATATCGTGAAACATCTTGTGGTGGGTTAGCCAAAATGGTTAAACAAGGTAAATATTAAAATGCAAACAAGGGTAATTGACGAAGCGCCCTTTTCCCATTCAAAAGCAAATACTTTCCGGATTTTTCTATCGGAATACCCAATTTTTTTAAATCTTCTTCTGTGCGAATAAGATTTTTCTGACGATATTCAATGATTAATTTGACTCGTTTGGGTCCAATTCCAGGAATACGCAGCAATTCACTCCGGCTGGCTTGGTTGATTTCTAAAGGACTCTCAGAAAGGTTAATTTCTGCCCAAATTTGTTTGGGATCTCTGTCTAATCGTAAATTTCCATTTGGTAAAAAAGCAAAGTCCTCAAAGTGAAAACCATAGTCACGCATCAGAAATGAAGATTGATATAGACGATGCCCTCTTAATGGATCTTCAGGTGCGGTTTCAGCTAGAGGAGTACCCAAAACTGGCCGAAAAGTCATAAAATAAATTCGAGCCAAACGAAAGGTGTTAATCAAAAAAACGGATGTTTTTAACAATTCATAATCACTCTCTCCGGAAGGCCCTACAACAAATTGGGTCGTTATGGATGGTGATTTTCTCCGTTTGCTTCCGAAAGACATTAAATTATCCCGGATCTGCGCTGCCCATGAAAGTCGTAGATATAAGGCATCGTAAAAATCTTTTTTAGGAGCCAATCTTGATAATCGTTCATGATTTGGTGCTTCTAAATTTATAGAAACCCTATCTGCGTATAGCATCAGGTTTTCAATCTGGGAAAATTCAGCACCTGGCATAATTTTTAAATGCATATACCCTTGGTAATTTAATTTTTTTCGAAGAATTGCAGCAGTATCAATTATTTTATCTTGAATGCGAACACTACTACCTGCAATTCCAGAACTAAGAAACAAGCCTTTCGCAATATTTTTATTATTTAGTTTAGTAAAAGTATCTGCCATTTCATCGGGAGTAAAAGACGCTCTTTGGCAATCCCTACCGGCACGAAATGCACAATAATAACAATTATTTTCACAAACAGACGTAATCATACTTTTCAACAACGGCATAGATTTTCCGTTTGGAAGTTTGGCATAACTAATGGTTGGTTGTGGTTTGTTTTTTGGTGAGCAATTGATCAATGAATCACCTTCTTCCACATCCAGATTTTCTGATAATAAAGTAAGTTTTTGGAATTGATCCATATTATATATTATAGAACTAACGTTCTTAAATATCAATATTCTATAAGCACAAATTTAAAAAGTTGATTAAATAGCACCTTTATTCAATGTTTGTAGACGGGATCTATCGATTTCATAGATGGTCTCATCCAATATTCTCTTTCCGAGATACTTTACAATTCGTTCTTATCAATCATCTTCATTCCTTGTATGAAAAAATAGTTTGGTGTAAGATCAAATAGGCATGATTTTATTAAGGAGCTATCAATGATTCAAAATATATTCCTGATTTTATTTATAGGAATTTTCTTGCCTTTCTCCCAATCTAATACTGCCACACAAATTGATCCGATCATCATAAATGATCAAATTGAATCTGGATTTGTTTTTTTTTGGGGAAAAACCATTTTATGGATTAAACATAAATACCGCTCCTGGTGAGATTCGGTTTAATGTTATAAAATCCGGAGCTTACCGCTTATTTTTGATTGAAAGCGACCAGGGAAATCAAACAGTCACTTTAGCAGGCATGAATAACTTAGGTCGGTTTATTGCCGGACAAACCATCATTTCCGATACAGAATCGGATATTAATGTGTCTTATAACAATTCTTTTATCCAAAACTTCTTAACAAATGACAATATAACCAATATAAAACAATGGTTAATTACCCAAGAAGATATCAATCAATTAAGCGGAAAAAAATTTATTCTAAGTACACCTGCCTTACAAGCTGGTGTTGTAGAAATTTCTGAATCGACATTTGATTTTTATCCCTCAGAAAATGGTTTTCAAATCTTACTACCTATTCCGAATAAAACATTAGAAAACAATCAAACTCAAGATCCAATAGTACAGAATTATCAAGCAATTAATAGATTTTTAACTCTCGAAATTCTGGAAAATATCAATAACCCGAACCTAAATACACATTTTTCCATGGCACACCAGGTAAAAAACAATCCTACTGATTCTGTTACGCTGATTATTTCTCCTAATAATAATGAGATTTTTATCACAATGAATAACGATCCAACAAAAATATGGATGATTAATTTAGATGGAGGTACGATCGAAACCTATCAAGGGTTTGATCAACTTCACAAAGGAAATTTACCGGAAATTGGTATCACTTCAAAAGATTTATATATATTAAATTTCTCAAATGAATCCTTAATGATTGGAATTATTTTTGCGACCTCAGTAATTTTAATGATTATTGGATTGACTGTTTTTATCAATCTGCGGAAAAGAAACGTAAATAACAAATGACAGTTCTTACCAATTTAAATAAGTATCATAATTTAAAATATTTCCAAAAACCTGTTTTCTAATTAAAGAATTGAGTTACTCCGCCGGGTTTTCTTCATCAGACCAAAGTTCATTAAATTCTTTCTTTCTTTTGGTTTTGGAAACAGCGGAACTTAGATGTGCACCAAAAAATATTATGAAACTTGCAAAATAGATCCATAAAAGTAATGCAATAATCGACCCCAGAGAACCATAAATAAGCTCATAACGCTGCCATTGGCTGCTTAAATACCAATTCATTATTAAAGTCAGTAATTCCGTTAACAATGTCGTAAAAACCGCTCCCCACAACGCTTCTTTTGGTTTCACATCCGCTTTTGGAATCCATTGATATAAAATCCAAAACATTAAGAATCGAAATAATTTTGGTCCAATAAAGGTGATCAAATCCCAAACAGTCGTCTCAAAGATTGGTATTTTGAATAGAGACAAAAGTTGGGAAATTAAATCAACTTCTAAAAGGGTTCTGAAAAACCAAAACACGACCAAAAGAATAGCTACGCCAATTAAAATAATAAAACCCATAAATCGACGTTCGATTAAATTATGAGATTTATCATCCGGCCAGGCACGATCAATGTTTAACGCTAGAACATTAAACATACTTGTAGCCGACCATGCCAAACCTAAGGTAGCCAATATACCGACCGTTCCCCTCTTTTCTAATACATTTTCAATATTACTTAGGATCAAATCGGGAGTCACTGGTAAAAACCGGACAATAAAGACCAAAATCTGTTCTTGAATGAATTGAGATTTAAGAACAATACTAGCGAAGGAAATAATAACAATAATTAATGGGAATAAAGAAAACAAAGTGAAATAAGCCATTGAAGCGGCTGCTTCAGGTGCCCTTTCTTTTCCAAAATTTCTCCCAGCAATTCTAAATATATCTAAAGCACCATTAAATTTTTGATTAATAGAACGGTAAACGGGTTTGATTTTTTCTTTAACTTCAGAGGTGGACAGAATCCGATATTTCATAATCAATGGTTAAAATAATTATTTAAAAATATCAAACATTTTTAGACAAAATTAATCGCCGGATTATGGAATCCACTTTCCAATATCCGTCCAGGCATATTCAAGATGTGATACCAAGACTTTACCCAGTCCTTTTTTTACTTTTCCATGAGCATACATCATTAATGGATATCCTCCCAACTCATCTAATCGTTTACCAATATCACGGGCTCGAACATGCCTGCATTGATAATTAAATGGTGGCCCTGGGCGTTCTGATAAATAATCATCAGTCTCACCAATCCGAATTAGCTCTGAGATTAATCGATTAACTTCATCTTTTGCATGAGATGGATAAGGTTTTGGACCAAACAAATCTGCAAGTAAACCCATTTTCGCCTCCAGTAAAAACGATTTCGATTACAATTAATTGTATCATGTGTTTCATGGAGAATGGCCAATGACTCGCTATATTTTCCTATCACCCCACCTGGATGATATTGTTCTTTCTTGCGGTGCGATTGTAGATCATCTATCGAATAAAGGTCATAAAATTGAAATATGGACGTTTTTTGCGGGTGATCCTCCTAATGATCATTTTTTTTCGTTCGCTTTATCTCTTCATCAACGGTGGGCTTTACCCAATAATCCAATTTTAACCCGTCGCAAGGAAGATATTTCTTCTTGTTTTCTGCTTAACGCGACCCCAAGACATTTTGATTTTCCTGATTGTATTTACCGCACAGATGGGAATTCAAACCCTTTAATCACAAAAGAAGAGGATCTTTATCAATCCATACCTTCTCACCAGCTCTATTTAGTGGAGTATATTAGTGAATTATTAAATCGCCTTCCACCGGATGTTATCTTAGTATCTCCACTATCTATTGGAAACCACATTGACCATAGAATAGTCCGAGCAGCTGTCGATCACCTCACACACAAGAAAATATTATTTTATAAAGATTATCCTTATCATGTCAAAGAAATCGAAGGTAGCGATTTAAGTAATATTGGCGAGCTTGAACCGGTTGATTATAAAATTACGCAAACAAATTTCAAGAATTGGATCAAAGCCATCAAATGTCATAAATCACAAATCAGTACCTTTTGGAAAGATGAGGAAGCCTTAACTAAGGAGATCATCAACTATGCTAAAGCCGGAGGAGGTAAATCGTTATATTTAATTGGCGAAACCTCTTCATTCACATGAATCAATTATGCTATACTCTTACCATGAATACTGATTTTGAGGATTATAAAAACTGGGCTCACTTCTTGCAACATTCCAAATTGGATCATATTTTTTCATTTGTTTTTTTATCATTTGCACCCATAAAAATAATCCTAGCCCAATCAATTTATCTAATTCAACCTTTTACACATTCATCAAAATTAAGTAACTTAGCTCAAATTTTAGAAGAGCCGAAAACCGCAAAGCTATTTCACGATTATTTATTATCTAAGGAAAATTATGAATAGTTTTTTGAACATTTTAGCCCTATCAATTATTATCATCTCTGCTTTAATATTAATCATACTGAGGCTGATTCCAATTCAAACTTCGTTTGAAATCAAAAAACTCAAATCATTTATAAATTTACGTAAAAACATCGGTCTCACCATTGAAGAAGGAAAACGCCTCCATATTTCATTAGGGAATTCGCCTGTAAACACCATTCGGTCAGCGGCTTCTTTTGTTGCCTTAACCACACTCGAAAACATCTTAAAACAAAGCTCCTTAAGTGATAAACCACCTATTGCTTCCAGTGGTGCTGGAGATCTTGCTATTCTATCAAAAGATCAGTTTATCTCCACTTACCGTGAACTTAACGCTTTAGAACGGTTTGAGCCTTCTCAAAGTTATTTAACAGGACCAACGAACTATTCGTATATCGGTGGTTTATATCCTATTGTGCATCAAAAGGATTCATCTGTTCACTTAATGATTGGGAATTATGGTCCAGAAATGGGATTAATCACCGAAGCATGCCGAAGAATGAATTCCGTTTCAGTGGCTGGAACGACCTCTCTGCAAGGCCAAGCTGTCACTTTTGCTTGTGCAGATGAAGCTACCGTGGGAGAAGAATATTTTGCGTTACCAAATAATCTTTCTAAATCTCCTGTATATCGTATCTCCTTGCACTTACAAGATTTACTTCGCTGGGGTGTTATTGTAATTATCCTTTTGGGTTTATTACTGAGCATTGTAGGATTGATATGAAATCTCCAATTTCAACCGCAGTAACGATAGCAATTGCAATTATCATAATTCTTGGATTATTAATTCCAGTTGAACCCCTTGTTACCTTAAAAACAATTATTTTAGATTGGGTAATTACAATCGGTGCAGTCGCAGCTCTGATAGCAATTATCAATTTGGTTAGGGTTCATAGTCGTTATTTATTCAAAGCTGAGACAAAAAACTTCTATAGTTTATTTTTTTTGATTGGTTTCTTTTTCGTATTAATTATTGGAATGACATTTGGCACATCACATCCTCTTTATAAAAATCTTTCGCATACCATTATTATCAGTGTGGAAAGCAGCCTGTTAGGATTATTAGCTTTTAGTTTAGCAATTGCGTGTTTTAAGTTATTTAAACAAAAAAACAATTCCCTTGGAGTAGTTTTTAGTGTAAGCACCATCGTATTTTTATTAACTTTATCTGGTGTGTTCTCAGTGTTTTCCACAAATGAATTAATGAGTAGTTTTCTCGATTTCATAAACCAAATTCCGATTGCAGGAATCCGTGGAATACTCATTGGGGTTTCACTAGGAACGATTGCCACTGGAGTACGAGTTCTAATCGGTGCTGACCGGCCTTATCGCGGATAAAAAATTATGATAGAAAATAAAATTTGCCCAATTTGCTCAACAGAAAATCCGAAACACGTTGATAAGTGCCAAAAATGTGGTTTCTTATTTGTAGATTCCCAAAACGAAAACTCAGATTGGCTTAATAACTTAAGGTCTGAGAATTCAGAAAACAACGAGTCCCAAAATATTGATTCGGGAAATGATTTTTTTACCAATCATGATGAAACGAATTCCAAGCTTAATGAGGATGTACCGGATTGGTTATCAAAAATTCGAGAAAAAAAAGAAACAGAAACAAATTATCATAAATTCTCAGATGAAACAATTAATTCATTAACCCCAGATAAAAATCTCCAAAATGAACCACATGAGGAATCCCAACAAGAAGATGTCCCTGATTGGCTTAGTCAAATGCGAACTGATCCTTTCAAATCTGAGGAACAATCTTCAATATTAGACGATTCAGATTTACCCGATTGGCTAACCGGACAAGAAACTGATCATTCTTTAACCTCTGAAAATGAAGAACTGATTCTAGAAGATAATTTGCCTGATTGGTTAAGTAATATTTCATCTCAAAATGAAAATATTTCAGAAGAAAAACAACAAAATTGGGACGAGCCCAATGAAAATTTGAATGCTGAATTAAGTGGAAAAGAAGACCCTCCGATAGAACCTGTTTCGCCTTTTGGAAACATCCAAATAGAAGCTGATGATCAGGAAGAACTTCCAGAGTGGTTAAGAAATGCTTCATCTGACTCTCAAATTACAGATTTCGACAATACGCCATATGGCAGTTCAGACCCGGATTGGTTGCGAGAAATCAGCGAACTTGAAGAAGAAGATGTCGTAGAGAAAGAAGAAGAAGTAGAAGAAGAAGAAAAACCCCTACCATTTTCTCCCTCTTTTAACTCGGAACCTTTAGAACCATCTGAATTCATGATTCCGCCATTTTCAGAAGACACTTCAAAGAATAACGAAATGAACCAGGAAGATTCCAGCATTTTTTCTGGAACAATTAACAACACAATTCCTGAAATTAAAGAAGAAGTGGAAGATATTTCTCCTTTCTTTGAAAATCAAAAAAGCCCAATAGACAATGAAGAAGTCACACCATTTATTGAAGATCAACCTTTGTTTACGTTTGAAAGATCTTCCGACTCAAAATCTCAACCATTTACACTAAATGACATGCCAGATTGGCTCGAAGATATCGATAAAGTAAAAAATGAAGAAATAGAAGATACATCATCAAATCAGTTTGAAAATGCTGATAAAAAAGTTCAACCTGGCAGCTTACCGAATTGGTTAAAGGCAATGCGGCCGGTAAGTGCTGTTGTCCCAAATGAAATACGAACTGAAGATCGAAAAAAAATAGAAAAAAGCGGGCCTTTGGCTGGTCTGCAAGGAGTTTTATCTTCAGAAACAGTAATAAATCATTACACACCACCACCTACTTATGCCTCAAAAGTTAATGTATCAGATAAAAATAAACTTCATACGCGATTATTAGAGGAAGTTTTTTCAAAAGATAAAACCCAAAAAACAAAAACTTTACCCAAGACCAAATTCGATTATACAATTACCCGTCTATTAATTCCTGCTTTGTTATTGGTTGCCTTAATTTTTTCATTTATCAGCGGTAGTAATATCAATAATGGTGTAACCATACAAAGGAACATACCTGCAGAGCAGTTTGCATCCATCGCAAACACTCTATCAACAACAATAAATGATTCACCCCATATATTAGTGGTTATGGACAATGATGCAGCTTCCATAGGTGAACTCGAATTGGTCACGAAAAGAACTTTTGAGACTTTTATGTTGCAAAATTCGTGGCTGGTAATCATTGGAACAAACCCCTCGGGATTAATTGTTTCGGATGAGATGGCAAAAATTAGTAATCAAAATGTACCAAGTTATAATCAATTTGAAAGATTGATTAACTTGGGTTACCTTCCTGGTAATGAAACCGGTATTCAGGGCTTTATCAGTAATCCCAAATTAATGGTTCAATTATTAAGAGATGGTCGTTCGGTTTGGGAAACCCCTGGACTGCAAACAATATCTACAATAAATGATTTTGATTCAGTATGGATAATCTCTGACAATGCAGAATCAACCCAAAAGTGGATTGAGCAGCTTCAACTTATTAATTTTGATAAACCACTATTAATAAGCGCCACAACACAGGCAACCCCATTATTATCTACTTATTTAAAAGCAGGTCTTTTTGATGGTCTAGTTGGTGGTTTACAAGGTGCAACCAATTACGAAAAACTTACAACAAACTCGCCAATATTTTTTAATCAAACATGGCAATTATATAGAACTGTAGTATTTATTTTTCTTGTGATCATCCTAGCTGGTGCAGTTAAACAAATCGTTGAATCAATTCTGATTTCAAAAAATAAATAATGATGGAAATAGTATGAATCAACCTGACATTCTTTGGACAATAATTAGTCTCATTTTAACGCTGATGATATTCAGTTACGTGCTTGGAGATAACTTTTTATTCCGAATTGCAACCTATATTTTTGTAGGGGTTTCTTCAGCGTATGTCGCGGTACTACTGCTTCAATCCATCATAATTCCAAAATTATTAATGCCGTTTCTGAGTGGTAATATCAACACAATTTCATTCACAATCGTACCCCTACTGTTAAGTGGAATGTTGATATTTAAACTCTTTCCAAAAACAAACCGTTTGGGAACATTACCGATGGCGATTATTGTCGGCGCTGGCGTTGGGGTGATGTTAACTGGCTCAATTTTAGGAACTCTGATTCCACAAACTACAGCAACCTTTAACTTTACGTCATCGGGCTGGTTCACTGGGTTTATCCTCTTACTTGGAACTGTTACCACATTATTGTATTTTCAATTTACAACAAAAAAACAAATACAAAACATAGAACAAAAACAAGATTATATGTATTACCTGAAACAAGTTGGTGGTGGGTTTATTGCAATTGCATTGGGGTCCATCTTCGCAGGCATTATTTTGTCTGCCATCCTGGCACTCATTAGCCGATTTACCTTCATCATGCAATTTTTTAGTTCAATAGTGAATGGGTAATCATCATGAGTGAATTAATTGATACCGCAACTGTACTTGCAATAAAAATAGATAAATATACAAATAAACTATTTTTATTTGATGTCGTAGATGAAAAATATCATTTAATCGCATCCAATGAAACTCAAACAACTGCTTTTGCCCCGTTTAATGATATCCAGGAAGGGATTATTCGATCAATCGACAGTTTAGAAAAGATCACGGGAAGAAAATTAGTTGGACAAAATTCTAAACTAATCGTCCCAAGCCAACCTGATGGATCCGGTGTAGATCAATTAATAATCACATACGGATTTATTAACCACATCGATGTCATCTCAATGGGAATCTTGGAAGAAGTCTCCCTTCAAAGCGCCAAAAACTTACTTTCGATGACGCATCTACACGAAATAGATCGAATAAGCATTAATGATCCTCGAAAATTTGAAGAACTCATGGCTGTCTTTGCGAATAAAAAACCTCACTTATTATTATTAGCAGGTGGAACTGAACAAGGAGCAACTCGCTCACTCTCAAAACTTGTAGATATTATCTTGTTCAGTTTAAGGATGCTCCCCTCAGATCAGCGGCCATCCTTAATATTTGCAGGAAACTCAAACCTTGCAAAAAAAATTGAAACAAGTTTTAGTGAAATTACAAAAACGTATATTGTTCCAAATATACGTCCCTCATTGGAACAAGAAAATCTCTCTCCAGCGTTAAAAAAAATCGGTCAAATTACAACCGAATTATTAAAAACCTCAATTGGTGGATTCAGCACCATAAGCAGTATGACATCATCAATGCCTATTCCTTTCAGTCAGGCGTTAGGTATTATGACGCGGTTTTTAAGTAAATTAAATGATGGAAATAACACCGTATTAACAATTCATGTGGATAAAGAATCATCAATTATGGCAGCTTGCGAAGAAGATCGATTGGCGATTAATATTTCCAATGAATTTCTGAATACTAATCTTAAAAATGTACTTACCCCTCAAATTATTAGTTCTATTCAAAAATGGTCATCAATGTACATAAGCGATGACGAAATTAAATTTAAATTATTAAATAAATTTACTCAACCCAACTCGATTCCAACGACTGAATCGGATTATATAGTTGAAACTTCACATCTTAGGTTCGCATTACAAACACAATTCACCGACTTTTTGTCAAAAAATGAATCATTGAGTTCAATTTTTAGCCAAATTATTATTTCAGGTCATACATTCTCAAATCAACTCACAACGGAAGATAGTTTATTATTGGTTCTAAATGGGATTCAGCCACGTGGAATCACATCCATATTTTTGGATTCCCATGGTATTCTTCCAGCCTTAGGCGCTATCGCAATTGAAAATAAAATTCTCCCAGTCCAAATCATGGAAAGCACTGCCATATCCTTATTAGCCCGAGTATTTTCAATTGAATCCAAGGCGCGATATGGAACTTCCATCGCAAAAATCAAAATTGAATATGATGATGGCACAAAATCAGATATAGTTATAAAAAAAGGGCTTTTGACTAGACTTCCTATTTCTTCAGGTCAATATGCAAAAATTTTTATTCAACCTCTGCGAAAAATTATTGTTGACCCCTGGGGAAGAAATTTATCAAAAGGGTTTATTGTTCAAGGTGGATTATGCGGCGTGATTGTGGACAGTCGTGGCCGTCCGATTTCGTTACCAAAAGATGAAGCCAGAAGAAGAGATCAACTCAAAAAATGGCGAAATTCATTAAACTAACCAAGGTGGCATGCAAATTGCAACATTCCAAGAGAAGGCCGTATGTTCGCGAATAAAAAACACATACTTGCATTAACCAAAATTAAAAGGACAAGAACTTTTCCATCAAAAGGTCAGGTTAATGTCCGGGTTGGACAAAAAGTTAGCGCCAATGAAGCAATTGGAGAATATATCCAAGAAAAAGAATATTCTTTGATCAATGTCCGAAAATTATTGAACCTTAATAACAATAAAGATGCTAGACAACTTATCAAATGCAAAGTTGCTGATACACTTCAACAAGATGATCTCATTGCAGAATCAGGTGGATTGTTCTCAAAAACAATTCGTGCCCCATATATGAGTGAAGTTTTACTCATTAATTCCAGCCAGATTCTTTTACAAAATGTTTCTAACCCAGTACCATTATTAGCTGGTATGGATTCCATCGTTGTGGAAATTCTGCCAGATCGAGGAGCTATTTTAGAAGCTAATGGGGTATTAATTCAAGGAATCTGGGGAAACCAAAGGATCCAATCTGGAATGTTAATTCCAATTTTGGAAAATCCATCCCACAAATTACAAATTTCTGATATTGATGTTACTTATCGAGGATCTATACTTGTTGGGGGCTATTGTGATGATATTAATATTATCAAATATGCTAGTGAACTGCCCCTTAAAGGTCTTGTTTTATCCAGTATTCACCCAGATCTACTTTCTGTTGCGGAAAATTCCGAGGTGGCAATTATTGTTACCGATGGATTTGGTGACACCCCGATGAATGTTCGTACATTTGAATTATTAACAACCAACTCAAAAAGAGATACATCAGTTAACGCAGAATACAATCTCCAACTAGGGAAAATACCTGAAATAATCATTCCCCTGCCTGCTGAAGGTTATTTACCGAATGATATTACAGAATTTAAACCAGGACTTATTGTCCGGATTAATCACGGGCCACAAATTGGTTTGATGGGTGAAATAACAAAAATAATGGATAAACCTAGTGTATTACCTCATGGCATCAAGACAATGTGTGCTTTGGTAAAAATTTTTAAGACTGGTGATGATAGTGAACAAAAAGAGCAGTTATTTCCACTTGCGAATATTGATGTAGTGGAGTAAAGTAAAGAATCAAGAGAAGGAGATACGCACATGGACTTAAATGAATTCGATGAAACCCCATATGATGAAGAACCATTTTCGGAAGATGAAGTTGTTGAAGGATCAAGTAATCGAGCATTCATCATCGCAATTGGTGCGTTAGGGGCAATTGTTGTACTCGCCATTATTGGCATTATTTTATGGGTTTTATTCTTAAAACCCCCTACTTCTGCTGAATTAGAGAACCAAGCAGCTCAAATTCAAGCTCAAAATACAGCGATTGCTTTAATCGCAACGCAAACTGCTGAGTTTGACAGCCGGATGGCAACCCAGAAAGCCATTCCATCTAATACGCCAGAATTCCCAACTGAAACACCGGTCGTGGCTGTTGCATCTCCAACAAACACGCAGTCTGCAGCGACATCGGTCGCCGGTGGAAAAGATCCTGCTGCGCGAACCGCAACCGTAGCAGCCTTCCAAACCCAAGCAGCCCAAGCTGCGGCTGGAACCGGTACACCAGGTGCTACTTCCATTGTCGGTCAGCTAACACCCACCGAACTTCCCACAACAGGTTTTATGGATGACTTTGGTCTACCAGCTTTGGTAGGGGCAGCTTTTGCTCTAATTGTGATTATTTTCCTTGCCCGCAGATTGAGATTTTCATCTTCAAATTAAAACCAAAGTATTGCGGTAATCCTTATAAAAAAACAAAAACCCCTGCTATAACTTAGTCAGGGGTTTTTTTATTTAATGAATGCTCTCGGCTATTTTTTCACCATACTTGAGCATTTCTTTTACCATCTCTTTAGATCTTCCCTCTGCATATACCCTTAAAACTGGTTCAGTGCCAGAAGGGCGAATAAGCAACCATGAATCATCTTCGAAAATATACTTAACACCATCTTTGGTAGAAACCTCAACTAATTTCTTACCGTCAATGGATTGTGGTGCATCTTCCTGTAAACGCTCTACCATTTTAGATTTTGAAACAGGACTACTTAATCTTAAATCTCGACGTTCATATTCAGCTGGACCAACATCATCCAGTAAATCTTCTACCAACTCATATAAAGTTTTACCCGATTCAGCAACAATCTCTACCAATAACAAACCCATTATGATGCCGTCACCTTCAGGAATATGACCTTTAAATGAAATGCCACCGGATTCTTCTCCACCGATTAACACATCATCATTTAGCATAAAATCTGCGATATGATTAAATCCAACAGGGGTTTCATGTACTGTTAACCCATATCGCTTAGCGAGCCGGTCAATCATCCGAGTGGTAGAAACTGTTCTAACAACAGAGCCGGTTAATTTCTTTTTCTCGACCAAGTATTTTAAAGTTAAAGCCATAATTTTATGGGGATCGACAAAATTACCGCGTTCATCCATCGCACCGATCCGATCAGCATCACCATCGGTAGCCAGACCAAAAGAACCCAATCCCATGCTGATTGCACCTGCTAGTGCTCCTAGATTTTTTCCAATTGGTTCCGGGTGTACCCCCCCAAATCCGGGATTCATCTCTCCTCGAATTTCAGTAACTTCACAGCCTGTCCCCTGTAATATCGAACTAATGGTACCTCGGCCCGATCCATACATCGAATCAACCACAATTCTTTGCGGGTTTTCAGCGATTAAGTCAAAATCAATAATTGAACGAAGATGTTCCTGATAGGCAGTTAATGGATTAAATCTCTGTATTAATTTTAAATCCTTTGCTTGTTGATAATCCATCAAATTCGGCCCTCGAGCCTGAGCTTCATTATCATTTAAATAAACTTCTACCCGACGACATTGTTCCGGTAAAGCAGACCCACCAAAGGCTGCTTTTAATTTTATGCCATTGTAACGCGGCGCATTATGTGATGCGGTTATCATCACCCCACCAATTGCATTTAGATTTCTTATAGCGTAAGATATTACCGGCGTTGGCGAATCCGCCTGTGCCAGATACACTTTAAATCCATTGGCTGCAAAAACTCTGGCAACATCTACTGCAAAACGATCAGACAAAAAACGAGTATCAAAACCAACCACCATGGTGTTTTTTTCAGGAGATAAACCATTTGCAGTTCCGTTCAACCATGATTCAGATGCAACAGCATCAGCAATTGCCTGTGCTAACTGCCGTAAATTCGCAAACGTAAAAGTATCTGATATAACTGCACGCCATCCATCTGTGCCAAATTTTATTGCCATATATTATTTTTCCTCCAATATTTTTTACCTACCAACCTGGTGCAGGTGTGGCAGATAATATCAAATCTCGAATGATCCAACCTTCTGTGTTATCTTCTAATCGGATAAGTACCCAGGTGTTTCCATCTGTATCAACCGTATCTGGTAAAACCTGAATTAATGTACCATTTAGAACGGTACGAACAATACTCGCACTAAAATTAGGTTCAGAACGGATATTCGCTCCATCACCTCCACTGGCTTGAATCTGTGCCCAAACAGGTGTTGGTAACGGTGTTAATGTAACTGTAGGTGTCACCGTCGGTGGAACTGAAGCAGTTGCAGATTTTACCACAACTGGTGTATCTGTAGGTTGAGGTGTTGGACTTAAATCAGGAGTTAAAACAGAATTATTTATTTTTGTTGGCAAAATTTCCGGAGTACTGGTCCAAACTTCCACAACCTCTATCGAACGCGAGGAATCATCTGCTACCAAAGGGTTCTTTGGTAAAAATTTAATATACAACATTAATAAACTTAATCCCAAAAAAAGGACCGAAAAAATAATTACACGTGTTTTGTGAGGAGATAGTTTTGAAACCAGAATCAATCCAAAGCCAATACATACTGAAAATAACCATAAAATCAAGAAATTAAGTGAGGTTTGCACAAATAAATTAAACTCATTAAAAGCTAGAGCAATCCCTGCTGAAATAAGTGGCAAATTTAGGCTGTAAACAATCGCAATATTAGCAACCAAGACATTTTGGTTTGGGTTACGCTGAATGATAAAAAAGGTTAATCCGGTTCCAATTGTAATTAACACAAAATTCGCCCAAGAGAATTCGGTGAAAAAACGCCAAACATAAATATCTTTATTTGGAATTTGTTGAATGACCAAACCTAACAAATAGCCTACAAAAAACAAGATAATAAAATTAAAAACCCAGGCAAAGACGATGTTTACCCACCGATCAAATGGCTGCCAGGCTGCATTAAAACAAAAAACCAAAAGTGGTGTTTGCAGTGGCGCAAATAAAATTGCCAAAATATACAAAGCCAATTCATCAAAAAAAATTGCTGTGGCTAAAAGAATAAAAAATATAGCGGAGAATAAATAATAATCAAAATTAATTCTTAAGCGTCGTTTTAATCGTTTTTCCCACTCTAAATTTCGCCCACCTAACGGCTCAGAAGACCGAAAAGGAGGAACTGGCGATTCAAAATTTGTCTCAAAATTAGATTCACTCATTTTCTCAGGGTTGCCACCAATCTTAAGGGATTTTCTAATAAGGAAAGCGCAGAATCAATATCAGGCACAATCAAATCCGCATAACGAAATGCATCTGCAGAAAGCCCTTCTGGGGAAAGAATGGCTATGCCAATTCCTGCTGTTTGTAACATTAATGCATCATTGAAACCCTGACCTATAGCGATCACGGATTCTGAACCAAGTTCTTGCACAAATTTCTTTTTTTGCTCAGCTTCATCGCCTTTTTGAATTATTTTTGCAGTTACACCCACTTGAGTATCAATCAACGATTGTTTTCCGAATGTATTTGCAGTCACCAAAAAGATCTCTAACCTGTCACGTAAACGCTGCAGCTTAATTACTACATTTGGTAGCAACACACCATCCAAAGCCAATGTGCCGTTTACATCACAAACGAGATGTTTTATTTTATAATTTCCCCTACCCGGTATTTCTAATTCAATCATAAAACAATTATAATACAGACCTAAAATAATCAATAAAAGAAAGTTCAATAATGAAAAAACAATTTACTGCCAGAATACTTTTTACTTTATTCACCAGTTTTCTTTTGTTAACTGCTTGCCAAAATAGTATTGTTACTCCAACAAGTCAAAGTAGCACTTCTTCTTCTACGCCAGAAAAGGATACTGCAACTCCAATCCCAACGGAAGATGAGCCCACACCTACACCATTAACCTTGTTTTTTGTTACAAATACAACCGAACAATCATCTCAAGTTACAACAATATCGGATTTTTTGTCAGATTTCAGTAACTCGAATGGTTATATATATCAAAATAGTTTCTCTCAGGCTGAAATTACCCCTCAAACCAGTGATATCGTTGTATTTTTAGAAAATGCAACAACAAAATTTGACTCTACCCTTATTAAATCCGGTGTAACCTACGTGGTATATACGCTCGACAATAATTCCTTGCCACCAGAAATATTCCAGATCAAACAGAACCCTGCCCAACAGGTCTTTTTAGCTGGATATATCAGTGCTCTCATCGCACCAGATTGGAGAATGGGTGGTATTTTACCAAACCAAACCATATCGAATACTAGTCTTGAGCAAATTTTCAAAAACGGAGCTCATTATTTATGCGGGCGTTGTACACCGATATATGCACCTGTGGTTGTATTTCCAGTCACTGGTGCAGTTGAATCTTCAAATAATGTCTTAGAAGTCTATTCCGAGTTAGAGACAGATCGGATTAACGTTTTATTTATTCCGAACGAGTTCTTAACAGATCAATTGTTTGCCACCTTGCGTGAAAACCAACGAATAATCATCAGTGATTTTCCACCGACACAAGAAAATGATCAATTAGCAGATATTTATGTGTACCAGGATCATGTAAGCCCATTGAATGAAATTCTTTTGGATATAAATAACAGCGAGAAGAACGTTTTATCAACCAAACTTTCTATTCAAGATGTAACACAAAAATTGTCAGTTGGAAAACAAAATTTTATTCAGCAGGTGATAATAAACCTAGAAAATGGTTTTTTATCACCCTACACAATAACAGAAAATTAATTTTCGCCATCAAATGCGGCCATCGTTGCCTCTCCGGGTTGAGCAATACCTTCTCGGCGAACTACTTTTAAGAATGTATTAAATAATATTTTAATATCCAACCAAACCGAATAATTGTCCACATACCAAAGGTCTAACTGAAACTTCTCTTGCCAGGAAATAGTATTTCTTCCATTTATTTGAGCCCAACCGGTTATTCCTGGCAAAACATGATGGCGGCGTTTTTGCTCATCCGAATACAGATCCAAATATGATACCAATAAAGGCCTTGGACCAACCAGACTCATTTCCCCTCGGATTACATTAATCATTTCGGGCAGTTCATCTAAGCTAGTTGATCTTAACATTCTTCCAAACTTAGTTAAACGTTGGTCATCGGGCAAAGGCTGCCCATCCTCATCAAAGGCATTCTTCATCGTCCTAAATTTCCGCAATGTAAATATTTTACCGTTAAGCCCCGGCCTTTCTTGTTGAAAGATGACTGGGGAACCTAACTTAATTCGGACAAACAATGCAACAATTCCCAGAACAGGTAAAGACAAGATAAATCCTGGAATTGTAATTAATAAATCAAACATTCTTTTTTTAATTGGAATGGTAAATTTTTTATCTATCACATCACTGATTTTACCAAATTAAACCAATTTCATTTTTAAGAATTCATGCTTTTATCTTTACAAGGTCATTATCTCGAACTTGCTAGTTTTAGACTCAGAAAAAAATAATCAAAAAATTCAAACTTGACAAACCAGGAAAACAATTTAGAATCGAGAGTAATAAAAAAATACAATGAAAAGAAATAGTACTTATATTTATTTCATCACAGAGAGCAATTGCTGCTGAGAAAATTGCATGAACAATATAAGGAATGGGTCTTGGAGTAGCAAAGATGAAATTTGAGTAGTCTGCGCCGGTTTGTAACCGTTATAAAACATTAAAGAGAGATACCATATCTAATTGGGGTGGTACCGCGGACCAATGTTCGTCCCCTTCGAACGTTGGTTTTTTTGTTAATTTTTTTGATATCAAAATTGGAGGCAAGGTGAACTTATTAACCATAACGATAGAATATTGCAGCGTTTGACATTACACAGAGAGAGCAGTCAGTTTGGCTGCAGAATTGTTACGTAGTTACGAACAGGTCATCCAATCTATTCAAATAATTCCTTCTACTGGAGGAAAATTTGAAGTAACGGTAAACGATGTATTAATTTATTCAAAACTTCAAACCAATCGCCACGCTAATCCTGGAGAGGTATTAAATTTAGTAAAAAAGATCGTAGAGGATAAAAAATAATGGAGAAAAAAGGTAGAGTTTTTTCCGGAGCAAGGCCAACCGGCAAACAACACTTAGGGAATTATTTGGGAGCAATTAATAATTATGTTGCCCTTCAAAATGATTACGATTGTGTTTACGCTGTCGTGGATATTCATGCATTAACCACGATGGAAACAACAAAAGATCTAAAAGCAAATACCTTGGATATGGTCTTAGACTGGCTTGCCGCCGGAATTGACCCGGCAAAGTCGATTGTATTTGTTCAATCACACGTTCCACAAATTAATGAGTTGCATGTAATCTTATCAATGGTCACAATGTTAGGAAAACTAACCGACTTACCCACATTTAAGGAAAAAGTTCGCCAACAACCACAAAATGTGAATTATGGATTGGTTGGTTACCCGGTATTAATGGCTGCGGATATTGTTTTATACAAAACCAATCTTGTCCCAGTTGGTGTGGATCAAGCACCTCATATTGAATTCACACGAGAAATTGTTCGTTCATTCAATTATCGATACAACACTGATGTATTGATTGAACCTCAAATGAAAGTCACTGAGTTTCCAAAAGTTTTAGGGATAGATGGACAACAAAAGATGGGTAAAAGCCTGGATAATCATATCGAAATGGCTGCTACGCCAGAAGAGACTCAAAAACGGGTAATGATGATGGTGACAGACCCGCAGCGAAAACGCCGTTCTGATCCCGGAAACCCAGATGTTTGTAATGTTTATAGTTTACATAAGACATTTTCGTCACCCGATGAAGTAAAGATGGTTAATCAGGAGTGTCGAACCGCCGGTATTGGTTGTGTGGATTGCAAAAAACTACTTGCTAAAAATATCAATTCGCATTTTGTTCCCTTTCGCGAAAAACGAGCAGAATTAGCACAAAAGCCGGAAAGAATTTGGGAGATTCTGGAGGATGGCGCAGATCGCGCCCGTGTGATCGCAGCAGAAACGATTCGTGAAGTTCGAGATGCGATCGGAATGCCGTAATCTAGACTATCAACAGGGCAGTTAAGTTATTTACTTCTGCCCTGTTGGTACACACCAAACATGGAGATTTAATGAGGGTATTAATTCAACGAATTGCACGCGGATCCGTTAAAGTAAATCAACAATTTGTTGCGGATGAAATTCAACAAGGGTTAATGATATTTTTAGGGATCGGAAAAGAAGACTCAGAAGAAAAAGCGAACCTCCTTGCAAAAAAAATTAGCAATCTTCGTATCTTTGGTGACGAAGAAGGCAAGATGAACTTATCTATAAAAGATATCGGCGGAAAAGCGATTGTTGTATCCCAGTTTACTTTGTATGCAGATACAAAAAAAGGTAATCGACCATCTTTTATCAATGCGGAAGCGCCAGAAACTGCGGATCATTTAGTAAATTATTTCGCGAATGTATTAAAGAATGAGGGTGTTCCAACCCAACAAGGCGAATTTGGAGCACATATGATGGTGGAACTGGTTAATGATGGTCCTGTAACCATTTGGATGGAATTATAAAATTCCTCGCCAGCCAAACTCATAAAATTGGAAGGCATACATTCCAAGTTCAAATAAAACATCTAATTGATGTAAATCAATAACGCCTGCCCCTGCCAGAATTGGTAGGTTAAGCCTGACAGCAGATTTAACAGCTTGCATTGTAATTGGAAGAATGCCCGCTCCAAACAATCTACCTTGCACCAATCGATCTTGATTCTTTATGATACCCCTTGGTGGTTGTAAACTGATGGCATCTACTGGTTTTTTTCTGATTTCATCTAACCATTCTTCTTGAACCCTTTCCATCGGGATTTTTGCAATAACTGGTAATTTTCCAAATCCGGCCTCCAAATTTTCAAAAACTAGTGCAGCAGAAGCATCTTTACCAAATGAAAATTCTAGAGCCAGAATATTATCGATTTCCTCCAACATTTGAACCATTTTTTTTGTTTCAGTTGGTTCATTTACCAGCAAGTTGACGATGACAGGAATCGAACTACGGACCCAATAACCTTTATACTTTTTTATTACCTGATGTAACCCTGGATTTGGCCAACCGGAGTGTAGTAAAAAACCACCTTCGGAAGGATAGATCCCTCGATGGTTAGACGGCTGCCGTGACGATAAACTAACAGGATTTGTAACAAACAACTTCATAGCAGGAAATGCCTTCAAGAACTCTTTCTCAATTGCAAACCCACCAGTACCTGCAGCATTCATCCAGCTTTGATATGGAAGCCAGTCCAATTTGTTAAGCATTATTTTAAAAATCCATTTGGTTCGAGGATACTTCTTAAAATATCATTATTGTTTTTTGTTTGTAAACTATAAGATTCTTCTAATTGTAGGATTTCTTCTAATGAAATCATTCGGCCCAACTCCCTTGATTTTCGGCGTTTGAATAAGGAATGCTGAGATTGATGTGCAGCCATGGCTGCTAATTTTTCGGCTGCCACACTGGAAACATCTACTACCCAATCTGCAGGATCATCTCGATTGGTTAAGTGAGGTTTTGGGTGACCCTCGTAAGCAGCCTGACATGTATACCATGTAACTTTTCCGTCTCGTAAGTTTACAGCTTCTTTCACTGTTTCAAACACAGTCAAATGTCCTGGATGACCATATTCCCCATTGCTGCCATGAGAAATAAGAATATCAATCTTTTTTTCATCTATTTCTTTAAGAATTAATTTCCTTAATAATGGTTGATCTTCTGTAAAAGAAAACAACTGATTATTTTCTCCCACTACCGGGTCAACAAAATCCAATATTGTTAAATTCTTTCCACCTAAATGCTCTACTGCATTTTTTAGTTCTAATTCTCGAAACAATCCCAATTCTTGTTGTGCACTAACCGGAGGATCACCAACTTCACCACCCTCTCCACGCGTGCAAATCAAATAGTTAACTTCATTTCCTAACTTTGCGAGAAGAGCTAATAATCCACCCGCCAAAACTGTTTCATCATCAGGATGTGCAAAAACCGCTAATATGTTCAAATATCCTCCAAATCACCCAACCAAAATACGCTTCCATGTTTGCAAGTTTTTTGATAACCATGTTTTGTTTTAACGGAACATATCATACATTCGGATTGTCCATAACACAAAACAGGAGTATGAATAAAAATCTGGATTTTTTCAAAATAAGGGCGAATCGATTGAAATACTTGATTGTATTTAACAATATCTTCCCTTTTTATTTCAAAATATAAAATATCTGCCCAATCGACAACATCGCCAATCTCTTGAATGGAAATTAGTTCAAGTTCTGCAGATAACTCAACCGAAGGATACGTTAAAGCATAGGTCATATTTTTTTGTTGTTTTAATCCATGCCATATTAGCGGCATTAAAGCACCGCTCACTGCACCATAACTTCCAAAAACAATATTTTTCACCATTGGCGGTTGAGCAAACCCGGAACCAATTGGACCGCGAATCACTAACTCATCACCAATTTGCCAGCGGTCAAATCCTGCCCCACTTAACCAAACCATTCCATCGTCGATCTTACACACAAACAGATATTGTAATCTTACATTTTCACTTGGAGAAAAACAAATAAAACTTTGTCCAGGTCCAACTTGCGGATTTGTATTATGGACACCGATTGTCTGTATACCGTTGATTAATTGAAAATGATTTATCTTAATTTTTTCCCAACGCATATTCTAATTTTACTCGATATAATTAATGGTATTAAGAAATTTCTAATAATTTATCACCTCCTGTACAGTATAATTAATCTAAATATCCATATAAGTTTTAAAAATAATCAGGAGGTTTTATTAATGAATATCGCTAGTATATTCAGATTACTTGCAACTGTGCTTTGGATTGCCGCATTTGGGCTTCTTGCACTCTCAATTGTACGGGCGGGGCAAAATCGTCCCATCCGCCGCAGCGGCGTTTTAATCATGGCGGCATTTGTCGTTGCGCTCGTCGTCAGCTTGATTGGAATGGGCATGATCTTTGTGCAGCCTCAGGAACGAGGCGTTGTTGTTAGCGCGCTTTCCCCAAATGGTTACCGCGAACAAGCACTTCAACCAGGTTTGAATTGGATCATTCCCGGTTTAGAAAATGTGGTTTATTACCCAGTCCAGAAACAAAATTACACCATGTCCATTGCACCTCAAGAAGGAAATATCATCGGAGATGATTCAATTACTGCAAGAACAGCTGATGGGCAGCAAATTTTAGTCGATGCTTCAGTGATTTATCATGTTGATCCAAATGAAGTGATTAAGGTTCACATCGATTGGCAGGATCGTTACAGTGATGAGTTGATCCGTCCAGTCGCTCGAGCAGTTATTCGTGATGCAGTCAGTCAATTTGGGGTAGAAGAAGTATATTCCTCTCAACGTGACCGGCTCACCGAAGAGATTACCAAATTCCTTATTCTTCGCTTAGAAGAAAACGGATTGGTATTGGACCAATTTCTGCTCAGAAATATCACTTTTTCCGAAGAATATGCCGCTTCTGTAGAACAAAAACAAATTGCTGAACAGACCGCCCAACAAGCTGTTTTTGTAGTGGAACAAAGAAAACAAGAAGCGGAACAAGAGCGCCAAAGAGCCCAAGGTTTAGCAGATGCCGCCGTCATTAAAGCCAAAGGTGAAGCAGAAGCCCGTGTGATTGAAGCGGAAGCAGAAGCCAATGCACTTAATTTGATAGCAGATGCATTGCAAGATAAGCCTGAATTATTAACCTATCAATACATTACCAAGTTAACCCCGAGTATTCAGACGATGTTACTGCCAAGCAATTCGCCATTCTTATTCCCATTACCGGAGATGCAGCCAGCTACTACATCAACTACCGTCGCCCCACCCACAACAACCATTATCCCACCGGTGGAAGAACCTGCTCCCTAAATTTTGAGCAAAGAATTCAAAAAGGCATTTTGCGAAACTTCCCAAAATGCCTTTTTTTATGGTTATTAAAACCTTATAATTAGGCACATGGAAAATAACATACAAGCAACTTCAGGAAAACAAATTCGGCTGACCACACTTTCTAGCTGTGCGGGTTGAGCATCCAAATTAAGTGCGGAAGCACTGGAGCAAGTTTTGCTCCCGTTAAGAAGTATGTATGCCGGAAAAACATCCCCTAATTTAATGTTGGGACTGGATGATCCGGATGATGCTGCTGTCTGGAAATTGGATGACGACTCGGCTATAGTCGTAACAACCGACTTTTTCACACCGGTTGTGGATGAACCTTATGACTATGGTGCAATTTCTGCTGCAAACAGCTTATCCGATATTTATGCAATGGGTGCTAAACCAATCTTTGCTTTAAATGTCGCTGCTTTACCTACAAATATTCCTCCCCAGATTCTCTCTGAAATTATCCGAGGTGCAGCGGATAAAGCCATGGAAGCAGGTATTCTAATCGCTGGAGGTCATACGGTACAGGATAAGGAACCCAAGTTTGGGCTGATAGTGATTGGGCTGGTCCACCCTGATAAATTGTTGAAAAAATCTGCTGTCCAACCGGGTGATCTTTTAATTCTCACCAAACCACTAGGGGTCGGCGTGACGACAACGGCTATCAAAAGAGAAAAAGCAGATGTTGCGTCAATTACTGAAGCAAAAAAATGGATGAAGAACCTAAACAATACAGCCAGCGAAATCGCAGTAGACTTGCAATTAAAGGCAGCTACTGATATTACAGGGTTTTCATTACTCGGCCATGCTTATGAAATGGCATCATCTTCAGGAGTAAGAATAAATATTTTTGCTAATGATATTCCCTTTTTGTCACAAGCAAGAAAGTACGGAGAAGCCGGTTATTTTGCAGGTGGTGCTGCAGATAACCGAATGCATTACAGTAAATTTATTCAATTTGATAAATCTATAGATGAAGTAATGGAAATGTTACTTTTTGATCCCCAAACATCGGGTGGATTATTAATAGCCTGTCCAAAAGAGAAAATTGAACAATTTAAGGAATTGGCAAAACAAAATAACCAGCCTATTTGGATTATTGGCAATGCAGAGGTAGGCAGTAATATTCATGTGGAATGACCTTGATCCCATTTGGCAAACTGCATTTTCGGAAGCTTTTTTAGCACTGCAACATGGATCTGTCCCGATTAGTGCCGTAATAACAGATGAAAATGGGATTATCAAATCAATAGGCCGAAATCACATTTTTGACAAATCAGCAGATCCCCCACAAATTTGTGATTCGATTTTGGCTCACGCCGAGATGAACGCGTTATTACAATTAAGTCCTAAACGTTTTCAATGTAAAAACTATAGGATATACACAACCTGTGAGCCTTGTCCGATGTGTTTATCAACCATTTATATGGCGGGGATACGATCAATCCATTTCGCATGCAGAGATCCCTATGCCGGTTCGACCAATCTACTTGGAACGACGCCTTATCTTCAAAGAAAACCTATTCAAGTTACCCATTTTGAAAACAACGATTTTGAAAAAATCTTAATTGCCATTCATACAGCCTATATCAAAAAACGTGATGGATCTGGACAAAATTTAGTGCTGGATCAATGGAACGAAGTTTTTAAGGATTATGTGAATCTGGGATTAAATGAACAATTTTTTACCTATCTCTGGAATAACATAAATACATCAAATATTAATGAACTTTACAATCACCTATGCGAAATTTCCGAAAGGATATAATGGATTTTAATTTTAACTCTCACCGCTCACCAATTTATAGCCAAAATGGAATCGTGGCTACATCGCAACCATTAGCAACTGCTGCGGGATTAAAAATAATGCAAAATGGAGGAAATGCAGTTGATGCAGCCCTAGCAGCTGCCGCAGCACTAAATGTAACCGAACCAACTTCAACGGGTATTGGGGGTGATGTCTTTGTTTTATATTATGAAAATAAAACCCGTCAGGTATATGCATTAAATGGATCGGGAAGAGCCCCAGCCGATTTATCATTACATCGACTAAATAAAGATGGTTTCACAAACTTACCACCTTATCACCCTTACACAATCACAGTTCCAGGTGCTTGTGCTGCATGGTGTGATTTAAATGAAAAATTTGGCAGATTATCCATGACCGATATCCTTACCCCTGCCATAGAATTATCAGAAAAAGGCTTTCCTGTTGCGCCAATCACGGCATATTTTTGGCAACCCGGTGCTGAGAAACAGCTTTCTCGAACCGTACATGGAAATGAATTGTTATTAGACGGAAAAGCACCCCAAGTTGGGCAGCATTTTAAAAATCCAGGACTTGCCAAAACCTTCCGTTTAATTGCCGAGTTTGGAAAAGATATATTCTATCAAGGTGAAATTGCAGATGCTATCGTGTCCGTGGTACAGAACGCTGGTGGTTGTTTAAAACAAGCAGATTTACAAGATCACACGTCGACCTGGGAAACACCGATCCGGATCGAATATGAAGGAAAATATATATATGAATGCCCTCCCAATGGACAGGGTTTGGCAGCATTAATTGCATTAAATATTTTAAAGGAACTGGATTTAAAATCCACAAAAGCTCTCTCAGCAGAACGACTTCACTTGCAAATTGAGGCCATGCGTTTTGCCTTTGCAGATGGATGGCAGTATATTGCAGACCCGAAAACAAATCCTGCTCCAATCGAATGGCTTTTATCTAGTGACTACGCGAAAAAACGAGCGGCTTCAATACAGCGTTCAAAAGCTGCCTCAGGAATTCTTCATGGCACTCCTCCTGCTATATCGGACACCGTTTACTGCTGCACCGTTGATAGCGAAGGTAATGCTTGTTCATTCATCAATAGTAACTATATGGGGTTTGGAACCGGCATTGTCCCAAAGGGTTTTGGGTTTACCCTGCAAAACCGTGGACATAACTTTAGTCTGGATCCCAATCACCCCAATGCACTTGCCCCCAAAAAGCGTCCTTACCACACCATCATTCCAGCAATGGCAACGTATGCTGATACGGGAGAACTATTCGCCCCCTTTGGTGTAATGGGTGGTTTTATGCAGCCACAAGGACATATGCAGGTGGTTGTATCCATGCTGCTTGATGGGTTTGACCCACAAACTGTTTTAGATTTACCCCGCTTTTGTATTGAACCAGCGATCGAACCGCACAGTATTGCTTTAGAAGAGGGATTTTCCTTTGAACTGGCTGCCCAATTAACTGCAATGGGACATTCCATTCGGCCTATCAGTGGTATGAATCGTGCTGTTTTCGGGCGGGGTCAAATTATAATGAATAACAGAGAATACAAAACTTTAATTGGTGCTAGCGATCCCCGAGCGGATGGTTGCGCGATGACCTATTTATAAATGGAAAACGATCAAAATAACCTGACTCAAATTTTAGACACCTTGCCTTCTAAACCGGGTTGTTACATCATGAAAGATGAAACCGGTCGAATTATTTATATTGGTAAGGCAATTAATTTACGCAGCCGTGTACGATCATATTTTCACGAGAGTGCAGACCACCACCCACGTACCCGTCAAATGGTTCAAAAAATTCGGGATATAGAGTGGATCGTGGTGGGATCCGAATTGGAAGCGCTTATCCTGGAAATGAACCTGATTAAAAAACACCGCCCATTTTTTAATATCCGTTTAAAAGATGACAAACGGTATCCTTATATCAAGGTTCATTGGCAAGATGATTTTCCAAAGGTTACAGTTACCCGCCGTATGGTTGATGATGGCGCTCGGTATTTTGGACCATACACATCTGTTTGGGCAGTACATCAAACCCTGGATGTTTTACGAAGGATCTTCCCTTACCTTACTTGTGACAGGGACATTACCGGATTGGACAGTCGTGCCTGTTTATACTTTGATATCAAACTTTGCACTGCACCTTGTATTGGGGCAATAGGTAAAGAAGGCTATCGCCAAATGATAGATGATCTATGCAAGTTTCTTCAAGGAAAAACGGAACCCATCGTTAAACGTCTGCAAGCTGATATGCTCGCCGCATCAGAAACCTTAAAGTTTGAAAAAGCAGCTGCCATTCGTGATCAGTTAAGGGCTATTGATCAAATTGTGGAAAAACAAAAAGTCATATCCAGTAAACAAACAAATTCGGATGTGATTGCATTAGCCAGAGAAGATGGAGAGGCTTGTATCCAAATCTTCTTTATCCGCGGTGGAAAATTAATTGGCCGAGAATATTTTATTCTGGAAGGCGCAGAAGAAGCCAAAGATAATGAAGTAATTGAGGAATTTATTAAGCAATTTTATGCCGAAGCGGCAAACATTCCCTCCAAAGTTCTTTTACCCCAAGAAATCGAAGAGGCAAACATTATCAAACAATGGCTCAATACAAAACGCGGCGGATCAAAAGTGGAATTGAGTGTTCCACATCGGGGAACAAATAAGGACCTGGTAAAAATGGCATCCGAAAACGCCTCAGAAACCCTAAAAGCACTTAGAGCGCAATGGGAAATGGATACCAATCGCCAGTCAACCGCATTAAAAGAATTGCAGGATGCTTTAGAAATGCCCGAACCACCCAATCGAATTGAGTGTTACGATATATCCAATACACAAGGAACTGCATCTGTGGGCAGTATGGTTGTGTTTACCCAAGGCACACCCGATAAAAAATTGTATCGTAAATTTAATATCAAAACAGTGCAAGGCCCCGATGATTTTGCGAGTATGGAAGAAGTCTTAATTCGCCGTTTTAACCGATGGCAAGCCAGCCAGGAGTTACAAATGGTCGGAAAAAAAGTGGATGAATCCTTCGCATTTTTACCGGATATTTTACTTGTTGATGGTGGAAAAGGACAGCTAAGCCGAGCCGTAAAGGTTGTCGAACAATTTAATCTTAGCGGCAAATTTGTTGTCGCCGGATTAGCAAAACAAGAAGAAGAAATCTTTTTGCCAAACCGGCCAAACTCAATTCTGCTAAAGCGAAACTCACAAGGATTATATTTAATTCAACGCATTCGGGATGAAGCCCATCGTTTTGCAATTACAGCCCACCGGAAACGAAGATCAAAAATCGGACTGGCTTCACAGTTGGATCAAATTCCCGGTATCGGACCTGCACGAAGAAAAACCCTCTTATCCCATTTTGGATCGATTGACGGGATTCGTGACGCTGAGGATGAAGAAATCCTTAAAATTCCCGGCATCACGATGGAAATCCTTGCCTCACTACGAGATCATTTGGAGTAACGATGTCCCCTAATTTTTGGATTATTGATGACGATGCGGAAATCCGCGAAGCTTTAACGGCCATGTGTACTATTCTTGGTTATGAAACACTGCCCTTTGACTCACCTACCAAAGCAGGTCAGGCACTTCTCTCTGGCAGCAGCCCGAAATTGATTTTTTTAGATATCAACATGCCAGGCGTCAGCGGCTTTGAATTCTTAAAATTTGTCCGCGAAAAAGACCGGTGGAGCAAAATAATCATAATCATGGTATCATCCGAAAGCGAAGAAACCCAGGTTGAAAAAGCCATTCGTTTGGGAGCCGATGGATACGTTTTTAAACCCATCAATTTTGATGAATTAAAAATGGCAATTCGTACCGCAGCAAAAAGAAGGGCTTCAACCAGTGGATTATAATCACTTCCTATCTAGGATAAATTCCTTTACGTAGGTAACACTTCATGTTATAATCCGCATTCGCCCATGAGAGGGCGATTTTGTGTGTAATTATTGAAATTAAACCATTTGGTAAGGAATGCAACAATGGATCAAATCTTAAAATCACTCGAAGCTCCAGTCAACCCAAATATCCCGGATTTACGTGCCGGTGATGTAGTCAGTGTTCATGTGAAAATTAAAGAAGGTAACCGCGAACGTATTCAGGTATTCAAAGGAACCGTTCTTTATAAACACAATAACGGCACAAACTCAACGTTCACAGTTCGTCGTGTTGCCACGAATGGAATTGGCGTTGAACGTACGTTCTTAACCCGCTCTCCCCGTCTTGAAAAAGTCGTGGTGGAACGCCACAGCCGCGTTCGCCAATCAAAACTTTATTACTTACGCGAACTTACTGGTAAAAGCGCAAGACTTAAACAAAAATTCGACTAATCAAATTTTTATTGTGTTAAAATTAATAGTGCGGCATTTGCTGCACTATTTTTTTTTGGGAGCTCACAATGAACCCATTAATCGGCATATCTGCTGGCAGAGAAATTGGAAATGAGCAGTTTTCCAAAATCAATGTACCGGAACATTATGTTAAAGCAATTCTGAATGCTGGCGGTACACCAATTATTTTTCCTCCAGGTTTAAAATCTCATCAGGTAAAAACATTAATAAAAAAAATAGATGGCGTGTTAATCACTGGTGGTGGGGATATAGACCCTCAACACTATCAAGGCCACCCCCACCCAAAAATATCCGGGGTTGATCCCCAAAGAGATGAGCTTGAAATAAATTTAGTATTAGCAGCCGATCTTGCAAAAAAACCTTGTTTGGGTATCTGTCGCGGGCATCAGATCATCAATGTAGCTTTTGGTGGATCTTTGTATACAGATATCCCCAGCCAACTACCCCAAGCCAGCCGTCATGATTGGTATCCCTATATCGCCAGGGATTATACACCTCACTCCATCACGATCGATCCTCACGCAAAACTTAAGGATTATCTGGGTGGTTCAGAGGTTTCCGTAAACAGTCTACACCACCAATCCATTAAGGATTTAGCACCGAAATTAGTTGTTACTGCCCTCGCACCTGATGGAGTGATTGAATCAGTTGAAAAACCGGATCATCCTTTTTTGATTGGTGTACAGTGGCATCCTGAATGGATGGTTGGCAGTCCAGCGATGAAAAATTTATTTGGTTGTTTTGTGGAAACCTGCTTATGAAAGGTACCATTTTAAAAAATAAATCACTCGAACCAACTGCTATCGGAATTTTTGATTCTGGGATAGGCGGCTTATCCGTTCTAAAATCTTTTCAGGAAATCAATCCGGGTTTCCCAGTATTTTATTTTGCGGATCAACAACATGTTCCGTATGGGCCACGAACAATTGAAGAGATCAGAGAGTTTTCCTTTGTTATCGCTGAGTTTTTAATTCAACAAGGTGCGCAGGTTATCGTGGTAGCTTGTAATACAGCTTCAGCTGCTGCATTACATCCACTCCGTAAAAAATTTCCCCATATTCAATTTGTTGGCATGGAACCCGCTGTGAAACCAGCGGCTGAAACCACGCATTCTGGTCGGGTTGGCGTTTTGGCAACACCAGCTACCTTCCAGGGGAAATTGTATACTTCGGTGGTAGAACGGTTTGCAAAAGATGTCATTATTTATCAAAACACTTGTCCTGGTTTAGTTCAAGAAATTGAAGCAGGAAACTTAACCGGTGATACTACCCAAAGGATTTTAAATGATGCTTTACTCCCTATGATGATTGAAGGAATTGATACAGTCGTCTTAGGTTGTACACACTATCCTTTTGTTATCCCCGTTATTCAGGCAATTACAGGAGAAAAAGTACGCATTATTGACCCAGCGCCCGCAGTCGCCAAACAAACCCTTAAAATTGCCTTAAACTTGGAGAAACAGCCCAACCTCATCTCTTCGCCTGAAGTAACATTAATTTCCAGTGGAAATTTCGATAAATTTAAACAAACTATAATTTCTTTAAAAATTCCTTACATACAGTTATTATCCGCAAAATGGGAAGAACAAAACCAAAGATTGAACATTACACAGCCCTCAAATGAGGATTTTAAAGTTTGATATACTTTTAAATAACTTAAAAACAAGGTGGTTAAACATGGAATACGATTTATTGCCCTGCACATTCATTACAGTTGACGCAATTGGAAAACCAGGTCAAAGAGTTTTTTATATACAAGGAAAAACGGAAGATACCACCTTAACATTATTAATTGAAAAAATTCAAATTCAAACCCTGGCAGCCGGAATTTTACGTTTTCTCGAGGAGTTAATTGAACGTAACCCTGATATGAGTAAACCATCTGGGCAGTATAACGAAGACCAGATGAAAATAACACCACCAGTTGATCCCTTGTTCCGAGTAGGTGAAATTGGATTAGCGTATGATATCGATAGAGATCTGGCTTGCTTAATTGCAAAAGAAATACAATTAGAAGCAGAAACTGAAGATGAAAAACAACAAGACGAAGTACGTTATTGGTGTACTCGAGAACAATTAAAATCTCTGGCAATTTGGGGATTGGACTTGGTACAAAAAGGGCGTCCAATCTGTCCGTTATGTGGTGAACCCATTAATCCAGATGGACATTTCTGTCCGAAAAAAAAATGGACACAGTAAACATTAATTTGTGAATTGTTTTGAATGAATTTTCTGTTATTTCAGACATTCAGTTACTGCAAACCGGTCAGATCCAATTGGTTGGCCAGGTTGTTTTAGGTTCAAATATCACCTTACTGGTTCGTGTTACCAGCCAGGATCATGATGTTCAGGCCATATATAAACCAAACCAAGGAGAGCGTCCGCTTTGGGATTTTCCACGATATTCACTTTCAAAACGTGAGGTGGCAGCTTTTGTTGTTTCCAATCTCCTTTCTTGGGATCTTGTACCACCAACCGTATATCGGCAAAAAAATGCACCATATGGCCCAGGCTCATTACAATTATTCATACCGCATGACCCCAATATCCATTATTTTAATTTGGTTAACAAACCAAAGGACACCATTCAAAAAATTATCTTGTTTGATTATTTGATTAATAATGCAGACCGCAAAGGTGGGCACCTCATTCAGGATGAAAATCAAAAACTTTGGTTAATTGATCATGGATTAAGTTTTAGCAAAGAATTTAAGTTAAGAACGGTTATTTGGGATTATGCCGGAGAAACCATTCCTAAACCGTTATTAAACGACCTGCAAAGTTTGCATGAAAAATTCCTTTCCAATTCTCATCCGCTCTTGATAAAATTACAGAAACTATTATCAGTGGAAGAACGTGACGCATTATCAAGTAGGATCGTCGAACTTTTAAACAATCCAAAATTTCCAAAACCAGAAGAAACTCGTCGGTCTTATCCGTGGCCGTTAATATAATTCATTTGGAGGCAAAATGCAGCAAATTTCCTTAGCTTTGATGGGGTTTGGCAATGTAGGCCAGGCTTTTATTCGGTTAATTACAAAAAAAGAAATGGAATTAAAGGAAAAATATGGGATAAACTTTATTGTTTCTGGTTTATCCACTGGGCGGCATGGTTCGGCCATTAATTCGGCAGGGGTCAATTTGACCAGAGCTTTGGAACTCATAAAAAATGGAGAAAACCTCCAAACACTGAGTGAACGGCAGGATTCCCCTACCGGTGAGAACTTTATTCATGCCTGCTCAGCTGATTTTTTGGTGGAATCCACACCATTGAACCAATATGACGGATTACCCGCGTTAAATTATATAAAAACTGCCTTACATCGGGGCATGCATGTTGTTTCTGCAAACAAAGGCCCCGTTGTGTTTGGTTTTCAAGAACTTACGCAACTTGCTGAAGATCATGGAAAACAATATTTTTTTGAATCTGCTGTGATGGATGGCGCACCGATTTTTTCGGTTTTTCGAGAAGCACTTCCCTTAATGGAAATTAATGGTTTTGAAGGCATATTAAACTCATGTACAAATTATTTACTTGGGCTGATGGAAACTGGTTTAAGTTTTGATGAAGCAGTCACCAAGGCCCAATCAATTGGGATAACAGAAACGGACCCATCAGCGGATATTGATGGCTGGGACGCTTCCATCAAATTGGCAGCCATAAGCACGGTTCTTTTGGGTATCCCACTGACACCGCAAGAAGTCAACCGTGAAGGGATTCGAAGCATCACCCCACAAAAAATTCAAGAAGCAGCCAATGAAGGAAAACGTTGGAAACTGGTTTGTAAAGCTGTACGGAGAGGGAATCAGCTAACGGAAGCCTCCGTAAAACCAGTTATGGTTTCTTCGAGCTCGTCTTTATACAATATTGATGGTACAAGTTCTTATGTGCAATTTTCCAGTGACGTTTTACCCGGCTTAGGTATTACAGAAACTGACCCAGGACCAGAAACTACTGCCTATGGATTGTTGGCTGATATTCTAAACATTTTAAAACGGTATCCAAATGAATGATGTTTTTTGGTTTCTAGGAAAACTTTTATCAATTGAGGATGGCGCATACACACAATGGGAAAAGTACTTACAGTTGCCGTTGAAATCTATCGCTGAAATTCACTATAATTCACTTACTGAATCAAAGTTAATTATTGCTGCACAAGAAAATATCAAGTATTGGATTTCTCCAAATGCTTTCTTTGATACCACCCTTTTGTTAATCAATCGAATGTTAGGTACAAATTTAGAAAGCATGTTAATCTTTGAAGAAATAAATAACAACATCGTTTTTGGGCTTTTGGGAAAAGCAGCCCTGGTAGGAAGATATAATCTTCCACCTGAATTCGAGATTCAAACCAGTGGCTGGCTTTCGCAAACCTCCTTTTCGGACTGGTTAAAAAAGAGCGAACCAAAACCAAAAATAATTACAGTTGAAACAAATAGAGCTCCCAGTCATCCTCTTTCAAATGGAACCAAAGCCAGCTCCCTTTTACATGCATTCCTTATGGCAAAAGAGAAACCACAGACCCCAGCATCCTGGTTATTTAATTCCCCGAATGAAAATAGTAATGCTTACATCACGATTGAAAGAATATAAACACATGACAAATAACATTTTTATTGCATTGGGAACAAATATTGGCAATCGAAGAAACAACTTAAATAACGCATTATCCGCTTTAGAAGAGAAGAAAATTTTTCAAATTGATCAGCCATCTCATATTTATGAAACGGAACCGTGGGGTTATCTGGACCAAGATTCATTCTTAAATATGGTCATTAAAGGCAGTTCGATTCATCCCCCCACCATATTGTTAAAAAAAATTAAGTCTTTAGAGATTCAATTAGGACGAAGCCCAACCTTTCATTATGGGCCGCGTGTTATTGATATGGATATTCTTTTCTACGATCAGCAAATTGTGAAAACACCAAAATTAATAATCCCCCATCCTGAAATGCAAAACCGGGATTTTGTATTATTTCCTCTATGTGAAATCGCACCGGATTTAGAACATCCATTATTTCAAAAATCCACATCCGCTATGTTGAAAGCATTACCGCTAAGTAATATCTTTTTAGCGGATTATCCTGAAATTGAATCGTCCTTATTAAGGAATTTAATTCTTAATCCACCTTCACTTTCCAATTATCTACAAGCAATAAATTCAAAAAAGGCAAATCATGAAATTTAACAAAACAGAAATTATGGGCATTATTAATTTGACTCCGGACAGCTTCTCAGGAGATGGCTTATTAATCCAAAAAGATCCGGCTTTATCCGCTCTGGAGCAAGCTGGGCACTTCATTGAACAAGGGGCAACGATTCTGGATATCGGTGCAGAAAGTACACGCCCCGGCGCCTCTCCCGTTGATGAAGAAGAAGAATTAAAGCGGGTTATCCCTGCCGTTCAAACTATCCGAAATGCCTTTCCCAAGATCACCATCTCAATTGATACATACAAGGCTAGTGTAGCTGAGGCTGCATTAAAAGCAGGCGCGAATTGGATTAATGATGTTTGGGGTTTTCGAGCGGACCCCGAGATGAAACATGTTGCTGCCGCGTTTCAAGCACCTTCGATTTTAATGCACAATCGATCCACTCCTAACAATACCAAAATCGAAAAAAACTTAGGGGGCCATTATATCGGCGTTAAATATAGTAATTTAATCGAGAATATTAAATCCGAATTAATGCTTTCGGTTAACTTGGCGCTGGAAGCTGGTTTAGATAAAGATAAAATCATCATCGATCCCGGAATCGGGTTTGGTAAAACGGTAGAACAAAATTTGAGGGTATTAAAAGACTTATCAGCTTTTAAATCCTTAGGGTTTCCCCTATTGATCGGACCTTCTCGAAAATCCTTTGTTGGCTACACGCTTAATTTATTACCAAGTGAACGTTTGGAAGGGACCATCGCAGCCGCAGTAATCGGCTTCTTAAATGGTGCAGATATCATTCGTGTTCATGATGTTGAAGCCATCTTTCGGGCAATCCGCTTCGCCGAATCAGTACAAGCCAGTTAATACAATAATCTGGTTTTAAGGTTGTCCCGGAATCGTGATTCCCTCACCTCTGGAGATTAAATAATCCTGCCAGTCGGTTTTTAATTCTTCATAACTTTTACCATCCAGCTTTCCACCTTCAGCATTGTTCACATATACATCCAGCACTCTATCAAGGGTATAAGTATCACAAAGCCAACCTATAAATGCCGCGGCCTGGGTATAACTCAGTTCCAATCCTTTCTGACCTTCCAAATTATTATTTGGACTGAGGACAGAATACTTCAAACCGATTGGGATTCTCCTTGACCCGCCATGAGCATCCCGATACATGGTCGCAAAGGCAACCGCATCTGTGTATAGACGGGGATTAATGGATTCTTCGTTATCCATCTCTCCCCCATTTGCCCGGTACCATAGCTGAGCTGACTCGAACTGTTCAGCATCGAGAAAATACCAGGAGGATATTGTCGGATCAGTATTCATTTCCTCATCATGGAAAAATCTATTAAAGTCTTGATAGATACAACGTTTGGCCGTTTGTTGATAAATAGGCAAAAGTTTTCCTAAATATTCGGCAAAACCTTCGTTGAGCCAAAGCGTGTTAAATTCCCAAATATCGCCCCAATTAAAGGTATGCACGATTTCGTGGAGGACGTAATAATAGACAGCACTACGTTGTATCGTTATGATATTACCACTTGTATTACCCAGAAAACGACTGGTTTCCTTCACTTCAATAATTATCTTTTCTTCAGGGTCAATCAAGTGATCGATAGATGGTGCTTCGGCCAAGAGATATTCTACAAGCGCTTTTCGACCATAATAGACATGGTCGATTAAGAATTCAGCCTCGGATAATTCATCAAAATATTCCTGATCAACCATCCTGTTCAGGCAATATTGGATATTAAGCGTCTGAACGAGCAGCGAACAGTCGCTACGTTGGGAATAAACAAACCCAGTAAAACGTCCATCATATGGATAGGTAACCTCTCGATCGACACCCAGAGAAGCCAGCCAGCGTGTGCGCACATTATTATTGACCTGCTCAACAAACTTGTCAGGTGAGATCGACTCCACCTCCATCGCATACCGCACCAATGAAGCCGCTGACATACGAGCAATTTCCAGTTCTTCTTCTGTTGCCCAATCTTCCAGAAAACGGGCATAAAATAAACCAGTCATATCCAAGTCATCGGTTGTTTCATACCAGGTTTGTAAAACTGCCTGATCCGGTTCTTCGCCTAACACAAGGGAAGCCAGCCCGGAACGCACCCAATATTCGCTGGTGCCTGACCCGGCCCCCAACAAATCTTCCAAAATTTTTCTCGAATCAAGTTCATCTGGATCAACAAATACATACTGATATCTGGAATAACATTCCCCCACCGCAGGGTTGGAGAGGATGAATACTGTCACAGGATGTTGCATAAATTCTGGAAAGCGGATGGATAACTCGGTGTACCTTTTCTCCACCCCGACGGCAAGCTGTTTAGTATCCTGAGGCTCGACAAGATTGTCCGCAATGCTGATGGTAAGCGCACCATAACTGGTTTTATGCATGTCAAATGTGCGTGCACAAAATTCAGTTCGGGTATGCCGCTCTTCTTCAAATACAACCGACGTCTCATCAAAGGGAGGTAGGGTAGGAATAGGCGTCAGGGTCGGTTCTGCAAAACTCGGGGGACCGAAAGAGGGTTCAGGCAGGCCGGTTTCCAACGGGGGTGAGCAAGCCGCCAACATGGTTACCAACAATGAAGCCATCAGAACCAGACTCAAAAGTTGAGTTTTATTCTGGAAACCGTATTTTGATGTAATCATGTGTTATCCTCCCAATGATTTTAAAGTTGCTGCATTTTGTTGGGTTTCGTAATTTCCCCCAAACATAATTTAATCATATTGTAACAAATAAGTTTGTAAAATACAGGATAACCCAAGTTAAAAATATCCCCCGGAAAGTTTTCTTGTATAAAACTAACTTCCTGGGGGATTTCGATGAAGAATGAATCTCACATCATTTTTATGTCAATGGACTAACCGTTTCACACTCAATCTTGATCAGATAAAATCTCTTCGTCCTTTTTTAAATTATTAAAACGGATAAAAAGACTCGCGATATATCCCAGAATAGACCCGAAAATGACCACAAAACCGGCAAGTGCATAATTAATCGTATTTAATGTTTCTTCCATTTTTACTCCAATTGATAGATCTAAACCTGAAGTTTAATTTTTAATTCTTCCAAATAGTTCTGGAATTTTCCCAATCGAACTCGATGCCAGATCAAATCAATAAATAAGATCGAAAAGACAACAATGCTGAACATCAATGTTTGAAACATTTTCGGAGTCATATCAAAAGCACCGACTGCACTGGGATCACTGCCGCCAATCACAACGGGATGAATTGTGCGGAAAATACGAATGGAAAAGAAAGTTAAGGGCACACTCAAAAAACCAACAATGGCATAAACTGCACCAAATCGAGCCCGACGTTCAGGATCATCAATTCCCTGGCGCAGCATGAGATAAGCAATATATACCAATTCCATAATCGTGGCTGTGGTTAACCTTGGATCCCATGTCCACCATGCATTCCAAATCGGTCGGGCCCAGATTGCACCGGTCACAATATTTATTAAGGTGAAAATGATACCAATCTCAACGGCCGCAATCCCAATTAAATCCATATTAGGGCTTTTTTTAATGAGATAAATCACACCCACTACAGCCGCCACAAAAAACGAGACCATACCTACCCATCCAGCAGCCACATGGAAATAAAATACTTTTTGAACCGCACCCATTACACGCTCTGTTGGTGCATAAAAGAAAACCATCGCAGTTGCGGCCAAAAATGTAACCAATGTAACTCCGTCAAGAACAGTTAATAATTTTGGTTTATCCTTCATTCTTTCTCCTTTATTCTTCTACAACAGCATCAAAAACCATAAAGGCAACCGATGTAAATATTACATCATACCCAATTAATAAATAAATCCAGGTTGTCAGCGAGGAAAAAGTTTCTCCCGCCAAAAAACCACCTGTCGCTTTTACCGCCGCAATTAACACCGGAATAATGACCGGAAATAAAAGAATTGGCAATAAAATATCTCTAGTTCTTGCCTGGATAGACATACTGGATAATAACGTACCTACAGCGACATATCCTTCTGATCCCAGTAAAATTACCAATACCAATCCCCATGAAAATAAATTCGTGTTATATAAAATGCTGTAAACAGGTAACAAAATTGCTGCGGTAATTAACATAAATACCCAATTGGCGATACTTTTGCCAAAATAAATCGCCGTCCGGTCTACAGGAGCTAACAACAAACCATCCAAACAGCCCCGATCTTTTTCAACTGCCATGGAACGATTTAACCCCAATGTGCCCGAAAAAGTCAGTGTTACCCAGATGATCCCGGCCGTTAACGCATTGCGTGTTTTAGGGTCCAGTTCAAGCGCAAAATTAAAGATAAAAATTACAAGCAGTGCAAACACCATCATTGCGCTTAACATTTCTTTTCCGCGCAATTCTGCAACCAGGTCCTTCCATACTACTGCTGATAACGCCTTAAAAAATGAGGTTTTAGATTTCATTTTTCACCTCATTCTGATTGATCACGGACTCATAAAAAGATAACAAACCATGCTTCGGTAAATCACTGGCTTGAATAGAACCCATTATTTTTCCTCTGGCTAACACATCGAACCGTGAAGCCAAATTAGCAACACGTGGAAGATCGTGTGAGGTCATAACAACCGTTCTCCCCTGAGTTGCCACGCGTGTAAGAATTTCATCCAGCATATTTGAAGCATCCTGGTCCAGACCGGTATGTGGTTCATCAAGTAACAGAACTTCCGGGTCATGAATGATCGATCGTCCGATAGCCAGGCGCTGCTGCATTCCACGTGAAAATGTGCGAACGAGATCTCGGCGGCGTTTTTCCAGGCCTACCATCTTTAAAATCTGACTGATTCGTTCACTTCGATCGATCACACCATATAATTTCGCATAAAAATTTAAATTCTCTTCTGCGCTCAAATCACCATACAATAGTGGTTGGTGTGAAACAACACCTAATTTTTGACGAACAGATGCAGCCTGTGTAGGGAGTACAAAACCCGCAATTTTAACAATACCGTAATTAGGTTTTGACAAAGAGGAAAGAATTCGCAAAAAAGTGGTTTTTCCTGCTCCATTTGGTCCTAAAAAAGCAACAAACTCACCCTGCTGAACAGAAAAATCCAGTTTTCTTAACACCTGTTTATGCCCGAATCGTTTAATGATTGTAGAAGCTGTGATTACTTCGGTCACTGTTTTTAATTATTCTCCCTGCAGTTTGGTGATTTGTTGAATAATTTCTTGCCGCCGGTTTTGATATGCCTCTTCTGGGAGGTCACCTTTTGCAAAAGCATCATCCAAAGCGATAACCGAATCAAGCAGATCATTAATATCGGTTTCCTCACTAGAATCAACCGGTTCAACCCATTCTTCTTCGGTGGGATTTGACTTTTTTCCACGTAAAATTACAACGCCAGCTACAATTGCTCCCAGAAGCACAACAATGCCGATCACAATCCCAACGGTATCCGTTGTTCCAATGCCAGTTATTTCTGTATTGGATTTATATTTTCCCTGGAAATTTAATGTTAGGTTTGTATCGTTAGAGAGTTTTCCTGATGAATAAGTTTGAATGGCGGCACCCTGCATGGATTGTTCACCGGTAAAGCTTAATTGATCACTCTTAATTTCAACACCCATATCCGCCGGCAGCATCACAATCGATGCGTCTACATCCATCGGCAAATCAATACCCAAAGTCATTTTGTTTTCGTAAGGAATATTATAAGCAAATAAAAATTGTTTTGGAATATTTGGTTCAACCGGTTCCAAATCTCCAAATCCGTTATCTGTTAGGATATAGCGGTCACCAATTGCACCTTCTTCGAACTGTAAATTTGTTGCACCCTCTGGTAATTGATAACGAATTACTGGTGTATTAGGATCTTCAGGAACAACTACCTGATTAGATGGATTTTGGATAATTAATAACTCAACTACCTGCAGTGTATCCGCATCAATAAATTCAAAAAAGACATGCATTCTTTCTGCGTACAGTTTACTGGCATCTGTTGTTGATTCCATCACTACGACAGGAATGTTAACAAAGCCATTTTCATCCATAACTGGGTTATGAAATACTTCTGAAGCATGTTGCACACCATCAATGATGGCAATTATTTGATAAACCCTGCCTTCCACATAATCCAAGTCCAAAAACTGATATTGACCATTTGAATTAACTGGCGCTTCGAGTTGAATTGCTTGATTCATGCCATCATATCCAACCAATAAAACCGTTTGATCCGCAGGAATAGGCTCCAAATTTTCTAACTCACCGCTTACTGAAAATTGTTCAACGGCGACAACCTCACCAGCTGGGTTTTCTGCTGATGGATTAGATTCGGTATTGTTCTCTGCTGCTGGCAGTTCACCGGAATCGGTAAAACTCAAACTCCGAACATAAGCCGCTGCTGCTGATATCTCATCCGCGGTTAATATCTCTTGAAAGCCACTCATTGTTGAACCATTTCCATTTTGGATGAAGGAAATAATTTCTGCTAATGAAAGGTTAATTAAATCTTCTGGGTTGGTAAAGTCAACAATCCCTTCTGCGTTATTTTGAGCATGACACTCAGTACAGGATTCTGAAAAAATCATCTTTCCAAGTTCGAGATCTTCATCGGAAATCGATAAAGACAAAGCATATGATGCCACATCCCATCGTTCTCGGTCACTTAAACTGGTAAAACCAGGCATAAACTTATCCAAATTACCAACAGTGACAATTTGGTACCAGTCGGATGGTTTAGCATTTTTGGCAAATTCGGAATTACCAATCGGTGCAACGGGAACTGGAAGTTGATCAGCTTGCGCACCATCTCCCATTCCGGATGGCCCATGGCAATCTACACATTTATCAGCATAGATTACTTTTCCATTTAGGAGATTCGGTGGGACCAATGGACTGGTTGTTGATTGAACAATAGGTTCCGGATTAACAGGAGCTTGATAATTCGGGGGTGGGGTAATATCGGATGCGAGTGAAACGCCGCAAGCGGATAAACTAAAAATCATTAAGCTGAAAATCAACCAATGAAATTTTTTCATAAAAACCTTCTTCCAATTAGTCTGATAAGGTAAAGCCGCAGCGTGCACAAAATTGATCGTTTTGCTTAACCGCATTGCCGCATTTTGGGCAGAAACCCGCTGATTCGTTTTTTTGTTGGCGCTTACGGGCATTTATTAACGCTTCCACATCACTATTCTTTTCAATTTGAACCACACCATCAGCACGGCGGGCTGCTACCGCGGCTTCGATCACTGCTTCCTGGTCAAAATTTCCACTGTTTCCGGATAATTCATCTAAAGACTTTAGTATTTGCGCACCTTTTTGCAATAAGTATTTACGCTGAATCGGATAATCTTCTTCGGGGATTTTTCCTAAAGCCTGGTCAAAATCCAACTCTTGGAGAGCACGCAAGACTCGGTCACGCTCTGCTAATAAAATAGATCGTTGTTGATCATTTTCGGAAACGGGTACAGAAGAAGTGATTAATTTCTTTTGATTAGGAATTTCAAAAAAAGGTCTGAAAATAAAAATCGCAACGAAAATTGCCAACCCCAAAATTAAAAATATAGATCCCAAATCCATTATTTATTCTCTCCCATTAATCCAACAAGGGATCAATCATCATTTTTATTTCACCAATAGAAGTATAAGGACCAATTTTTACACCAGCCAACTTACCTTCTTTGTCAATTATGTAAGTTTCAGGTACCCCACGAATTCGAAATAACTGAGAAATTTTTGTTCTCAAATCAGGTCCATTTGGATACGTGATATTAAACTTGTCGAGATAAGCCAATGCCTCTGTTTCGGTATCGACATAGTCCACACCTAAGAAGATAACTTCTCCAGTAGGTTGGTATTCTTTCCAAGCTTGTTCCATTTCAGCAGCTTCTTGTTCACAAGGTTTACACCAAGAAGCCCAAAAATTAACAACAATTACTTTCCCTTGTAGTTCAGCCGTATCGTAAACATCTCCGGAAAAGCTGGTTAATGTAAATGGAGGTACAGATTTACCAACCTGAATTGGACCTTTCTGGGCATTATTTAATCCCCAAGCTAATAATGCCAAAAAACCTAAAACAATTGCAAAAACAATTGTAACCACACCAGTGGGTAAACTTCTTTTTTGGGTATTCTCTTCGGAACTTGGATTTTGCATAGTTTATCCTTATCTTAATCTTTTTCTGCTTCCACGAGCGACTTTAACGCATCTTCAACCTGCGAATAATAAGGATCGCTGGTTTTCGGTTCTTCGATATTTTCTGGGTTAGGTGATGATCTTTTTAACTTCGTCAAATTTCGATAGACAAAAAACACACCAACCAAAAATACAACCGGAGGCAAAATATAAACCAGCCAATTTAATCCTGTTCGAGGTGGTTCTGCCAACACGCGGTCACCATACTGATCCACAAAGTACTGTTTAATTTGTTCTTCAGACCAACCAGCGATTAATTTTTCACGAATTGTCTCCCGCCATTGTGCACAAGCCTGGGTTGGACAAACATCCAAAGGAATATTCTCACAAACCGGACAATATAGTTGTTTCGCAACTGCATTTACATCATCTGCCGTCGGTGGATTGCCAGATTGAGCAAGTACATTCATGGTTGGTATGAAAAATAAAACCAAAATTAACAAGCCTAAGATTGTGATTTTTTTTACAAAGTGAAAACCGGAATGATTGTACATATTCCATCCTTCCATGTTAGTTAATCTGTGCTCGCTGCAGTTTGCGTTTTTTGGTTCTTTCGTTTATTACTTACAGCCACTGGAACTTCTTTTTCAGCATCTGGCCAGGCAGCAATAAATGATCCCAGGATTAAAACAATACCACCAATCCATAACCAGTTAATGAGCGGATTATGGAAAATTTTAAATGTTGCACCACGACTGGAGATTTGTTCCCAATTTACCAAAATAATGTATAGATCATCTTCCAGCGTAGATCTTACACCAGGGATCGTCATGGGCTGTTGGCTGTCGTAATAATAATCTCGCCGAGGATTTAACTCACCTAAATATTTTCCATCTTTGTAAACATCCACAACCGCGCGAGCGACATTTCGGCCGTCATTAACATCAAACTCAGCCAGGCTTTTATACATGACGGTATACCCACCTAATGAAACACTTTCGCCTTGTGCTAATTTGGCTTGCGTTTCAGTTTGGAATACTTCAATTCCCAAAATACCAATCGCCATTAAAACTACGCTTAAGTGAATGATATAACCGCCATATCGTCTACGATTTCTTCCTGCCAATTTGATGAGAGCTTCCAGATAATTTTCACCACTTCGTTTATGACGAGCGCGCATACCACGCCAAAATTCATATAAAGTAATAAAAATTACAAATGCGGAAAGTCCTAATCCTAAAAATGCACCAGGGTTTCGGACGCCACCGATCGCCATTCCAATTAACACCACCAACGTTGCAATTGCAGGTTTCCACATGGCTTTGCCAAGTGTTTTCCATGTGGAATGCCCCCACGCAGATAGAGGAGCAACACCCATTAATAAAAGAAGCCCGGCAAAAAGTGGACCGGTAGAACGTTCATAAAATGGTGGGCCAACTGTTACTTTCTGACCGGTAAGTAATTCTGAGATTAACGGATAGACCGTTCCCCAAAATACAACAGCCAAAATGCCCACGAACAACAAGTTATTGATAAGAAATAGGGATTCCCTCGATAAGAGCGATGTCATTTGTCCTTCGGAAGCAAGATCACCCCAACGGGTAATTAACAAAGCAATAGAAACTAACATTGTTATTGCAATAAAAACAAAAAATAGCGGACCGATGGCGCTTTGGGCAAAAGCATGCACCGAGGAAAGCACACCGGATCGGGTCAAGAAGGTTCCTAAAATCACTAATAAATAAGTCATGATAATTAGGATCACATTCCAACGTTTAAAAAGTCCACGTTTTTCTTGAATCATTACAGAATGCAAAAATGCGGTTCCGGTTAACCACGGCATAAAGGCCGCGTTTTCGACAGGGTCCCAAGCCCAATAACCGCCCCACCCTAAAACATCATAAGCCCAACGACTGCCTAAAACCAAACCAATTGATAAGAACATCCATGCTACTAATGTCCAACGTCGTGTTAAACGAATCCAGCGGTCATCTTTTCGGCCTGTAATTAAAGCTGCCATCCCAAATGCAAATGGAATAACAAATGAAACAAAACCGAGGTATAACATCGGTGGATGAATAATCATACCGGGGTGGCGAAGTAAAGGATTTAAACCACGCCCGTCTTGAGGTGTTATTAATTGACTACCGGCTGGCTGAAACATGGCTACCATTTCCTGCCCATCAGCTGAAAACCAAAATCGTCGGAATGGATTTTCAAAACCAATAATCATTATTAAGAAAAAAGCCAAAGTAATCAAAGATACAACAATCACCCAAGGCAAAAGATCACGATCTCGATCCCATTTTCGTAAAGTAACTGCGGTTGCAAAAGCGGACATTAACCAAGCCCAAAATACTAATGAACCAGATTGTCCTCCCCATAATGCTGTGATTTTTAAGTAAGTTGGCATTGCGTTACTGGTTACATTATAAACATACTGCACTTCATAATTTCCACGCACAAGTAAAATGATAATGCTTATCGCTGTTATTGTAATAAGCGGAAATGTAAGTTGCATTGCTGAACGTGCACTTTCAACAAGTTGAAAGTTGTTTTTCCGCTGTCCAAGAATTGCTGTGACTATACCGTATAAACTGACAATAAACGCGATAATTAACGCGCCAAAACCAAGGTTTGATATCATAGTTGCTCCATCAATATAGGATTTTACAAATATTTGTTTAGGAAGATTGTTCCGGAACAGCTTCTTCGTATTTGGTTGGGCATTTTAATAATAATTCTTCAGCATAAAACACACCATCATCACCCATCTTACCTGTCATAATGGCCTGCGCCTCATCTCGTAATAAATCAGGCATTACACCAACATATTCAACCGGTATTCTATTTAAACTAGGATCATTGACAGCCTGATGTAAAACAAATGCAAGACCACCCGCTGCTTCAATATCCTTATTGTCTCCGGGAACATGGGCAACTGAAAAATGTAATACTAAGGTATCCGTATTATAGTCAATTGAATCACCAAGCACTGCACCAGAAATTCGGACTTCTTTCCCCATCATCTCATCTTGCCGATCAATCAATTCATCTACCGTTAAGAAGTATTGAGCCCCTGCTTTGGTATTCGTAAATATTAAAAGAACAATCGCTGCAATAATTAATGCACCGCCAATAAGAAATTTAATTTGACCACCTTTTTTCGGCGTTTCGTTTAAAACATTTACTTCGTCCATGGATCCTCCTGGTTATGATTTAACCTTTATTGATTTACCTATTATTCTGCCACACATAGATTAAATAAGGGTTAATTTTTATAATCTGATAAATTTCAGTCTATTCGGTAGATTTTCCGGAATTATATCATCTGACTGTCACATTCAACAGTAACTGAATTGTACAGTTTAATACTAATTTTACTCCACATTAATATTGAACTTTTGTAACAGACCGATAATTGAAGTTTGTTTTTCTTTGTTTTTTATGTTTTCAAGCTGTCCAAAATCCGCCAGTTTCCAGATAATTTTTGCCGCTTCAAACGCAGAATCTGGTTTTCCTATTTTTTTTGCGTTTTTTTGTAATTCTTTCAGTTTATCTTGGTTGTTGACCATCAAATGGTAAAATTTTTCCACCAGATCCTGGTCAGAACGGATCTGAAAACCGCTTGTGTGATCCTCTACATATTTTGCATTTCCAACTTCTTGACCCGGAATAACATCGGTAAGTAGCATTGGCAAGCCGCTTGCTAGGGATTCAGTGATAATTAAACCCCCTGCTTTACAAAGATTTAGGTCAGCTGCTTTTAAAAATTTAGGCATTTCCGAAACAAATTCATAAATTTTAACTGGATGATGCCAATCAATCTTATTAAATTGATCAAACAGTTTTTTATCATTTCCAGCAACCAATATCAATTGAAAATCAAAACCGGAATGATTAATAATATTTAATTTATTAATCATCTGTTCGCTTCGACTGCTGCCAACGACAAGTATGGTTGGTAATTTCTCATTCCAAGTTAAACTTTTACGCAACTCTTTTTTACTTGCCTTAATGACTGAGAAATCCGGATGTACGGGAATCCCGCATACTTCAATTTGACTTGCCTTAAGCCCATTTGAATATGCCAAATTTTTCACAATATCATTCGGAACGATACATACATCTACATCTTTTTTAAACCAAATTTGGTGTACGGATGCTAAATCTGTGATAACAGAAATCACAGGGATTTTCTTACGTTGAAGGGTTAATACAGAATCCAACGGAGCAAGATACATCGGATAAGTGGAGACAATAACATCCGGCTTAAATTCTTTTAGATTTTCTCGAATTACTTCATACAATAAAATCGTTAATACCGATTCCATTAATGTGGTAGGAATGTTGGCATCACTAGCTTCATAACCCAACCGGTACAATTCTGGGGATTCTTTTACAACACGGTCGTAATCTGATTGGGATTCCCTCAACAATGCAGGTGCATCTGAATCATCAAGCGGATTTCGGATCTCTACAAATACTTTATCTTCATACGAAAGCTCAAGGGCTTTTTTTATGGCAATCGCTACACTACGGTGACCAAATCCAGCATCAGCAGTTAAGATCAACACTCTTTTTTTTGCATCGTCGTCCATTTTTTCCTTCCCTTTATGAATAATCCTCTTTCGGTAAGTCATTATTTAAAAATTGTTTAATTAAATAAAGCCCAAATTCAGCTGATAATTCTTTATTCTTAATTCGATCTCCATCCCAAAATTTTTTCCAAGCCCAAGTTCCCGCTGGTGTTGATAAACCAAACCAAACCAGTCCTACTGGTTTTCCCGGCATACCACCACCAGGTCCAGCAATACCGCTTATTGAGATACCAACGATTTTCTCAATAGGAATTTCCCCTGCAAACAGACTTCTAACACCTTTCGCCATTTCAACAACTGTCTCACCACTCACAGCACCATATTTTTCAAGTGTTTCAGGTTTCACTTTTAATAATCCACGTTTGGCTTCATATGCATATGTACTTACCCCACCCACATAGTAGGCAGATGAACCTGGTACATTGGTGATTAAATGACTTAACAAACCTCCAGTGCAAGATTCTGCACTTACAACAAACAAATTTTGTTTAATTAATGGTTCTTTAATTTCAAATTCTATTGAATTTTCCAAAAAGTTTTTCTCCATTCAATTTATTATATTTTAATTTCACCTTTAATTGTAAAGCAAACATTCTATTTTATAATGAAACATATTGGAATTTAGAAATCTCAAATAAAATCAAGCCAACGAATCAAAGGTAAAAAAACTTATGCTGCCAAAAGCCACATTTCATTTTTCAAAGGATTTTTTTTGGGGAGCTTCCTATCCACTATACCTAACACCACACCAAATTGTAAATAACAATTGGGAAAATTGGGTTAATATCTCTCCACTTCAAACAACGATCCAAAAGCCTTTAGGCACAGGATGGAAAGAGGATTTTGAAAAAGGAAAATCGCTTGGACTTAATACAATCTTATTAACGATTGATTGGTCTCTAGTACAGCCACTTCAAAACCAGTGGAATGAATATATTGTCGAAACCTATCGAAAAATGGTTATCAATTTACAAGAAAAAAAAATTCAACCAATTATCATTCTCCAACACTTTAGTGAACCAATTTGGTTCTTTGAGCAGGGAGGCTGGAATAATAAAGTTGCGATCACTTACTATTTAGAATATGTTAAAAAAATGGTTTCTGCTTTAAAAGAACATTGCTCTTATTGGATAACTTTTTTTGAACCAAACCAGTATATTTTAAATGCCCATTTATATAAAAAATACCCTCCTGGATCAGGTTCCATTTCTTCTGCCGGAAAAGTTTATAAAAATATTCGAATGGCACACAATGAAGCTTATAAAATTATTCACCAAATCCAATTGGAATCAAATGTCACTCTTAGTCCAAATTTTCAAAATTATTTTCCTGCCAGGCATCGTAATTTACTTGACAAACTAATTTCCTCAGTATTTAACTCTTTTTATAATCACTTATTTTCATTTAACAACAATCAAAAAAATATTTTTTCTAAAATCAGTCCTCTCAAAAACAACAAGCCGTTGTTTGATTTTATGTTGGCAAGTTTTTATGGTGACCAAGAGATTAAAGCCAGTTTCAATAAACCTATGCAAACCCTTAACCTCCAAACAGCAAAGGGATTAAAAAAATTATTAACTTGGGCACTTTCATTTAAAAAGCCGGTTTATATTTTAAGTTCAAATCTAAATCCACATGATGCAACATATTTATTGACCTGTTTACATACCATCTGGAAAACAGCGAATATAAATCCCCACATGAGAGGTTTCTTGTATCATTCACTTGTGGATGGATTTGAATGGGACAAATATTTCGATTTGCCAACCGGTTTGTTTAATAAAAACACTTCGCAATCTCAACACCCGAAGAGAATTACTAATGACGTTTATAAAAATATTCTTCAAAACAATTCGATATCTTATGAGTTAGTGAAGACTACGAATCCCCATTTAATCAACAAGTTATTTCCCTAATCTCCTTAAAAGGTTCACCTTGCGAATAGCCCTGATTTAATCAATATTGATTGTTGACTTTTTAGAATTTCAGTTCTATAATCTTTTTATAAACATTTGTTCTATAAAAGGAGTTGGGTATGAATTACAGTAAAGCACAATCATCATGGAAATTCTCAGACAAGTTTGGAAATATTCAAATCAAATCAGGGGCAATTTATGCCATCATTATAATAAGTGCATTAATTGCTTTTGAAATATTTAACTATAGTACGACTGATTTTGCTCTAAGAGATTTGCTTGGCGAATTGAAATTTGCCGGTATCCGCTGGGCTACAATATTATCCATTGCTTTTTGTGGAATTGACTTTGCAGGAATTGCCAGATTGTTTACACCAGAACAAGGATCAGATGAACCAAAAGAAACCTGGTTTCTTTTTGGCGCATGGTTATTAGCTGCCACGATGAATGCCGCATTAACTTGGTGGGGCATTTCAATGGCAATCGCAACTCATACAATCCAGAGTGCATCTGTAATTGATCCGGAAATTTTATATACAGTAGTTCCCGTTTTTGTTGCGATTATGGTTTGGGTAATCCGAATTTTAATAATCGGATCACTTTCGATGGCTGGAGACAAAATATTTAATAATATTGCGAAACAGTCAGTAAAACCTGTGGCACAAAAAGCACAGCAACCTATCCAAAACCGAGGTTTTCGAACCACCCCGGCAACATTTTCAACCAGACAAGCAACTTCTTCTACACGGATGAACGCAACGGTTGAACCACGCCCATCATCAAACAGGGTAGAACCAACATACCATAGTTATTCCAGCCGGAGTAAAATTAATCCACCTACCCGCAAACTCTAACTTGTATTCCTAAAAAACCGGTGATAAATATATCCCGGTTTTTTATCTTTTAAGTGGCAAATACACGGTAAATACTGTTCCCTTCCCCGATTCCGAGGTCACTTTAATCTCTCCTTGATGCTGGTCAACAATAAACTTTGAAATAGATAAACCTAACCCAAAACCAGATTGTTTGCTTCGAGTTCTTGATTTCTCACCACGATAAAAACGGTCAAATATATTAACCAAATCTTCCTTATTAATGCCTAGCCCATTATCAGTCACTACAATCGTTGCATTTTCATTCTCTTTCATTAATGAAATACATACTTTACCATTATCGCGGGTATATTGAATTGCATTGCCAACCAAATTTAACATAACTTGTTTTATTCGATCTCGATCACCAACCAATGTGACCTGATCCAAATTATCTAAACAAATTTCAACTCGATCTGCTGCAAGTGTGCGCATATGTTGAAAGACCTCACATACCAACTCGTCCAGTTGAAATTCAGAAAATTCCATTGGCAGATCCCCACTTTCAGCCTGTGCTAACATTAATAAATTTCCAACCAATCTCGTTAAGCGGTCCACTTCTGATTCAATGGCTGCTATTGAATCTTCGTCAATCTGTTTGTATTTTCGAATGAAGCCTACTTCGCCTTTAATTACCGTTAAAGGAGTTCTCAATTCATGGCTAACATCTGCCAATAATCTTTTCTGAGAATTTAATAACCAATCTAATTGCTCTAACGTTTCGTTAAAGGAATCAACAATTTGGTCAATTTCAGGACTACTTTTTTCTTGTTTAGGAATCCGCCGTGACAAATCATTGTTATCTGTTATTTCTTTAGCGGTTGAAGTAACCCCAATCAAAGTAGCCAAATTTTGTTCAACGACAATATTTGTTATTATAGCTGCCAGAATTACAGCCAGTGATAACATGATGATCAGAACCCAACCTAATGTCTGAGTTGTTAATTCGACCAGCCCCATATCCATTCCAATTTGAAGAACACCAGTTAAACCCCGGTTCGTAGAGAGTGGCACAGACATAACCCGATATCGCTGGCCATTAATTAACACGCTGCGAAAAACAGTTTCTCCCTCCTGCAGTCCAACCAAATCTAAAGAACTGGATAATACAAATGGTCTTGAAAAAATCAAATCAGTTGAATTATTCCAGATTTGAAATATTTGACCATCTCGTGGTGCGAATTCCAACAATCCCCGCGTATAAATCGTGTTATTGGGAGCAATCGTTAATCGCTGAATAATCTGGTCAGAAACCGTAATAAGGCGCTGATCAATTTGATCAATTAATATAACATTGACTAGGCTGTAAACCAGCGCCCCAACCACAAGCAAGGTAACACCAATTAATATAGAAAAAACAAGCGTAAGTTTTTTTCTTAATGACATGGGTTATGGCGTTTCTCGAAGAACGTATCCAACCCCCCTCGCCGTATAAATCAGTCTTGGTTCCCCGTTTTCTTCTAATTTCTGCCGTAAATAACGAATGTAGACATCCAAAACATTACTTTCCCCACCGAAATCATATCCCCATACTCGATCAAAAATAACTTCCCGAGTTAATACTTGACGTGGATGACGGAGGAAAAGTTCCAAAAGATCATATTCTTTTGCAGTTAAAGAAATTATTCGTCCTTGTCGATCAGCCATTCTTGTTGAGGTGTTTAATTTTAAGTCGCCAAATTCAAGTATAGTAGAACGATCTGCTTTTGTCCTGCGTAGTAAAGCACGGACTCTCGCAGTTAATTCTTCCAACTCGAATGGCTTCACCATATAATCATCAACGCCAGCGTCCAAACCAAAGACCCGATCCTGAGTATTGTCTTTTGCTGTTAGCATTAAAATCGGAACATTTTCTTCTGAAGCACGTAATCTATCGCATACTTCTAATCCATCCATTCCAGGAAGCATCCAGTCCAAGATTAATAAATCAGGTTTAATTCGTTTATAAAGAGTAATGCCTTCTTCACCATCGTAAGCAGCATCAACCTGATATCCTTCATATGTTAAACTTCGCTTTAACACCCTGACAATCGCCTGATCATCCTCAATAATTAATATCCGCTCATTCATCAGACTTCTCCTTCGGCTCTGGATTTTTTCTCGGTTCCAATTATTCTTCCCATTTATTATAGATCATCCCAAGAAAAGATAAAAGGATCGGGTATCATGCATTATAATTTTAGCTATGAATACACATTACAGAACACCCCTTGTTTGGGTGGACACAAATCAAAAGTTAATGGATATGATTGGAGACCTAAAAAATCACCAATCCATCGGTGTTGATACAGAATCAGATAGTCTATATGTATATAAGGAAAAAGTATGTTTAATTCAAATTAGCACACCTGATCGTGACTATCTGATAGATCCATTAAATATTAATGATTTATCTCCCTTGAACGAAATATTTAAGCAACCAAACATAGAAAAAATTTTTCACGCGGCTGAATACGACATTATTTGTTTAAAGCGTGATTATAATTTTGAAATTAATAACATTTTTGATACCATGATCGCCAGTCGGATATTGGGGAAAAAAGCAATTGGTTTATCTGCTTTATTAGAGACCTACTTTCAGATCAAAGTAAACAAAAAATTTCAAAGAGCAAACTGGGGGATACGTCCTTTATCAGATGAGATGTTGGATTATGCAAGACAAGATTCACACTATTTAATTCAATTAAGAGGAATTCTTGAAAAAGAATTAAAAACACACAATAAGAGTGAAATTGCAAAAGAGGATTTTCATCGGATGAGCCTGGTTGAACCAAATACCAATGAAAAAAGTGATGATCATTGTTGGAAAATCTTAAAGGGAAACCATATCAGTCTGCAACAAACCGCTTTGTTGTGTGATTTATATTATTATCGGGAAAATCTGGCGGAAAAACTTAATCGCCCTCCATTCAAAGTTTTTGGCAATCAAATCATTCAAAAAATCATTGAAGAAGAACCCACTACCTTAGACGAATTAAAGTCGATACAAGGGATTTCCCCTAAAATTATTAATAAATACGGAAGAGACATTCTGGAAATTGTAGAAACGGCAAAAACAAAAAAACCAGTATACAAAAAATTCAAACCAAAACCTTCTTCCACCTTTCTACGATATTACGATATTCTAAAAAGATGGAGAAAAGAAACTGGTGATCGATTAAATGTTGAATCGGATATTATTTTGCCGAAGGATATTTTGGAATCAATTTCACAAACTCAACCCAATAACTTAGAAGAACTTAAAAAAGTGATGCAAGAAGTACCATATCGTTATTCTCAGTTTGGTGAAGAAATATTGAATGTCTTAAAACCAATGGAGGATTAATGAAGGTTCATTTTAAAGGTGCGGCTCAAACGGTAACAGGTTCCCAAATCTTAATTGAAGCCAATGGGTCAAAAATATTGCTGGATTGTGGTCTGTTTCAAGGTCGCAGATCAGAATGTTATCAATGTAATCAGAATTTTACGTTTGACCCCAAAAAACTAGATGCTGTTTTATTATCCCATGCTCATATAGACCATAGTGGGAACATACCAAATCTGGTAAAAAGCGGTTACCGAAAAAATATCTATGCCACAAAAGCAACAACCAGTTTAGCAAATATAATGTTAAGAGATTCTGGTCATATCCAAGAAGCTGATGTTAAGTATGTAAATAAACGTCGTAAAAAACGAGGCGAATTGCCTATAGAACCTTTATACACAATTGAAGATGCAGAGCAGGCAGTTGAGTTATTCGTTGGGCTTCCATATGAACAAGTTTTTGAGCCAGTAGAGGGAATTAAAGCCACATTTCATGACGCTGGACATATTTTAGGTTCAGCCAGCATCCAATTAGATATAACTGAGAATGGAAACACACAAAGATTATGGTTTTCTGGCGATATTGGCCGAGAAAAATTACCATTGTTAGAGGATCCTGTCTTCCCATCCAATGTTGATTATTTGATCATGGAAAGCACATATGGTGATAAACCCCATCGAGATGCAGATTTAGCCTTTGAAGAGTTTTCAAAAGTTGTTAAAAGGACAATTGACCGGCGTGGAAAAATTATTATTCCTGCTTTTGCTGTTGGTAGAACCCAAGAAATTATCTACTTTTTAAACCAGATGATCACGAACCAGGTTATTCCAAGCATTCCAGTTTTTGTTGACAGCCCCTTAGCAATAAATGCTTCTGAAATATTCAGAGAACATGCTGATTTATTCGATCAAGAAACAAAAGAATTTATTAAAAACGGAAAACACAAAGCACTAAATTTTAAAAACTTACATTTCACTCGATCGGTAGAAGAATCGAAAGCGATTAATCATATCACTGAACCCTGTGTAATAATTTCCGCTTCCGGCATGGCTGAAACAGGTCGAATTTTGCATCATTTAAGAAACAATATTGAGAATCCTAACAACACAATAATGATTGTTGGCTGGCAAGCCCCCCACACATTAGGAAGAAAATTAGCCGAACAAGAAAAAATTGTCCGCATTTATGGTCAAATCTTCGAAAGAAACGCTGAAGTATGTACGATTGGCGGTTTGTCTGCACACGCAGGACAATCTATGTTGTTAAAATATGCAAAAGCGACCCAGAAAACTATTAAAGATATCTACTTAGTTCATGGTGAACCTAAGTCAGCAATTCCATTAATGGAAGCTTTAGAAAAAGAAGGGTTTAGTAACGTTCACTACCCTCAAAGAAATGAAACTGTGGAATTATAATGGTTCATCTGCTATAATACGCTGTTGTTGGAGAGATGCCGGAGTGGTTGAACGGGGCGGTCTCGAAAACCGTTGTGGTCTGTATGGGCCACCGTGGGTTCGAATCCCACTCTCTCCGCTAAAAAAACAAAGAGGCCAGCAAGCAAAGTGCTGGCCTCTTTGTTTTAGCAAATTAATTTAAACTTCAAGAGGTGCTTCTTTTACCATACCCTCAAGGATAATTTCCAATGCCATCGTATGGCTGCAACGTCCGCGTGATTTGAAAAATTCACAATCACAATTCCACTCACCGGCATCATATTGAACAGCGTGCGGGTTATTGGCTCCACCAACGATAACTGATAAACTTTTGACTTCGAACCGTTCCCGTTCCTCTGCATATCTTTTAGCTTTTTCTATTTTTCCGATCATACTGTAATCCATTTAATATTTTCTCCTTTCAGTTTATTGTATAAATCTTATTAAGAAAAATGACACGTGTGCACGCGTGTCATCCTAAATCACCATTTAAAATTTTTGTGAAAACAGTTAAAACAATCATTAAACAATAATACGAATGATTTGTAAAAAAGTCAACGTCTTTTTTCAAAAACAATCCCATCTTCTCCCCCATTATAATAACTTTCCCATATTTCTTTTTGATAATAACCTGAATTTAAATACATATTAATTGCAGCCTGGTTACTTTTTCGAACGGATAATAGGATTTTTGGAATATTCATTTCAACTTCACAAATGGACAATAGTTTTTTTCCAATGCCTAAGCCTCTATAATCAGGAGATACTGCAATGGTTGTTATCCATCCTACACCTTCACGTTTACGAACATCTCCAGCAATAAAACCAATAAATCGCTCTCCTTGAACTGCTTTTTTTCGGATAATGCCAGGTAATGTAAGAACACCAATCAAATCGATTAATGGCCATTGATCCAATGGAAAACAGATTTCTTCTAATTGTCTCAAACTACTTAAATCTTTTAACCCAGCGTTTTGTATTTCAATATTCATGAAACAAGATATCAACCGGCTACATCCTTATATGCAGCCGGTTGTTTGACCTTTTCTAGGAGTTTTTATTTTTCTCAACGAAATTGGAAATTAAACTTGTAAACTCCATTGGGAAAATATATTTAGTGGATGGATTTTCTGCCATTGATTTTAATGTTTCAAAGTATTGCAATGTCATAGTTTGGGGATCAACATTTTGAGCTACCGCAAAAATCTTCTCCAAAGCCGCTGAATATCCAATTGCCCGAAGTTCTTGGGCTTTTCTTTCACCCTCTGCTCGTAAGATATTGCTTTGTTTCTCACCTTCTGCACGCAAGATGGCGGCTTGCTTTTCACCTTGAGCTACGTTAATAGCAGCTTCTCTAGTACCAACCGACTCAGTCACAACAGCTCGACGGGTTCTCTCAGCGGTTAATTGTCGGTTCATCGAGTCTTGCACTTCTCGTGGGGGCAAAATCTCCCTGATCTCAACATTGGTTACTTTAACACCCCAGCGCTCAGTCACTTCGTCTAACCGTTGTCTCAAAGCAGTATTAATTCGCTCTCGTTCTGATAAAACACCATCAAGCATAATACCGCCTATAACTGAACGTAAAGTTGTCGTTGCAATTCCTTGGGCGGCCAATTCAAAATCACCAACCTGTAAAACGGATTGAATTGGATCAATTACTTTGTAGTACCATAAAAAGTCAATGGAAATTGGAGCGTTATCATTTGTAATGGAAGTTTGAACCGGTATTTCACGAACCTGTTCACGTAAATCAACCCGAACAGCACGGTCAATAAACGGAATCAATAACACCAGGCCAGGTCCTTTTGAACCAATACAACGCCCTAATCGAAAAACAACCAACCGTTGATATTCAGGTACAATTTTGATCGCAGTCCAAAGGAACATAAACCCTAAAACAACAACCGCACCGATCAAACATAACAAAAACGTAGTATCCATGATTAGACTCCTTCTTCTTCCTGTTCTAATAAAAGCACATCTAAAATCAATCCATTTTTATTTATGACACGAATTTTTGCTTCTTTTGGTATAACCTGACTGCTCCGGGCGGACCATTCTTCTCCATCCACATATACAGTACCTTCACCAGAAATTCGGGTACGAGCTTCACCAATTTTGCCAATAATAGATTGTGGATCAAAGGCTGGCTTTTGATCAATAGCCTCAATTAATTTCTTAATAACGAACCACAACAAGATAGTATCAATAATCGTAACAATAATCGCCAATACAGGAGAAACTGAAAAATACTGGTCTTCAGATTTAAAAATTGCAAATGAACCAATGTTTAAGAACAAGATTAATAAAACTAACCAATAATTCTTTTTTGACTTTCGATATAAAAACAAGAATGGAAGTACAGGTATCAAAAAAACAAGAGCCCAATAATTAGTGGGGCTAGAAATAATGCCATATCCTGCCAAAACCAAAGCAAACAAACCGCCAATTTCAACCACCCCTGTTCCGGGAGTTAACAGCGCTAACACCGATAAAATGAATCCGCCCACAAGCAAGACATATGCTAAATTCGGGTCTAAAATTGGCATCTTGTTATATCCATTCGGTTTTTAATAATTATACATGAATGCAAACAGCTACAACAAGCGACTTAAGTGAAGTTGTTTGTATTTTGCAAAATCAATTAAATCGTGTTATAGATCGCTAATGTTTCGTCCAAAGTTGGAGGAGTACTAATAAAATCAGTTACGCGCAGCTTACTTGCTGTTTTGATCAACAAATCCGGATCTCCTGTTAGCATACATCGCATTTTGTTTCCTTCAAAATACAGTTCTTGAATATTTGGTAATTCAGCAAATTGATCTTTTTTTACAGGTTTTGCAAACCGCATTTCAATTTTCCGCATAGACCTGGCACGGAATTGAACTCCACGTTCTTGTGAAATAATTCTTCCATTGTTTATTAAAACAACCCAATCACATACACGTTCTACTTCTGAAATATTTTCAGTCGTGAAGAGGATAGACGTACCTTTCGCTCGCGCAATTTTAATATATCGATGATACCAATCTAAACCATTTAGCGATAAATTCAAGACTGGTTCATCCAAAACAATTAAATCAACCGGTTCAATAAAAGCAAAAATCAAACGAAACGCTTGAAGCTCTTCCAATGTGTATGATTTAACAGCTTGGTGTAGATCGATCTGGAATCGTTGTGCCAGTAGTTCAATTTGTGTTATATCAAACGGTCGTGAATACAGCTTGCATATTACCCATAAATAATGCCATCCTCGCAAAAATAACAAATTTTTATGGACTGGCAATAAGTAGCCAATATTTTTTTTGATTTTTTTCCGACCTTGGTGAACATCTTTACCAGAGACCAAAATTGTTCCCGAAGATGGTTTTTGTTTTCCAATAATCAAGTTTAGAAAGGATGTTTTTCCAGATCCTTTCGAACCTAATAAACCAATAATTTCACCGGGCTCAACATTTAAAACCAGATTTTGTAAACGAAAATTCTCACCATAAATTTTTGAGACATTTTCAACACGTAATGTTAAAAACCGCATAGCAGGTCTCCTTCCTGTTCAGGTACTTTTTAAACAAACACCGGCTGGTTAAGAAGCCAGCCGGATAATTACCTAAACAAGGTGTTGAAATATCACCTTAAAAGCTGCTGACTCCTTGAAACCTATACCGATTTTGGAGAATATTATTCTCCGCAATAGATTGATTTATTTGGTTTGTTGATAATGGATTAAAGCTACGTCTACTGGGAGGTACGCTTTCAGATCCACCATCAGTGTCTTCAGACACCATAAGGTTATTTATCTCCTTTTTAACAAAATTACATGGTTTCATAATAATGATTCTACACATTGATTGACCTCTATGTCAAGTTTTTTAATGGAACTCCACTTAAATTTTGAAACATGATAAAATTTTTACAATAAAAACACAGGATTATAGAGGTGATTATATGTCAGAAACCGTACTCATTGCAGTTGCATGGCCTTATGCAAATGCTGAGATTCATGTAGGCAATCTTACAGGCTCCTATTTACCCGCGGATATTGCAGCAAGGTACCATCGATTAAAGGGTCGGAAAGTACTCATGGTTTCTGGTTCTGATGCACATGGCACACCGATAACCGTTCGTGCTGATGCAGAAAACACAACTCCCTTAGCAGTTTATCAGCGATTTCACGAAGGATTTTTAGATCTATTTCAACAACTTGGATTAACATACGATGTGTTTACGAGTACACACACTGAAAATCATTTTGATGTGGCACAAAAAATATTCTTAGCCCTGAAACAAAACGGGTTTATGTATCAACAAACACAGGAACAATGGTATTCTCCAGCTCAAAATAGGTTTCTCCCTGATCGATATGTGGAAGGTACCTGTTATATTTGTGGTTATGATAATGCCCGGAGTGACCAATGCGACAAATGCGGCAATTTACTAGAACCCGGGAAACTTATCAACCCAAGGTCAAAAATCGACAATTCAACCCCCATGTTAAAGGAAACGGAACACTTTTTCCTGGATTTGGGGAAATTAGAACCGGAAATCGAAAAGTTCTTAACAGAGCGCGAATCTTATTGGCGTCAGAATGTTTTACGTCAATCGCTAGGACAAATTCAAACGGATGGTTTGCGAGGGCGTCCAATTACCCGCGATTTGGATTGGGGTATTCCTGTTCCAATAAAAGGTCAAGAAGGAAAATGCCTATATGTTTGGTTTGAAGCAGTCATCGGTTATTTATCTGCTGCAATTGAATTTGGAAAACTAACTAATGATTCAGATGCTTGGCGAGATTGGTGGACTAATCAAGAAACCAAATCATTTTACTTTATCGGAAAAGACAATATTCCTTTCCATGCAATTATTTGGCCAGCAGAGTTATTAGGTTTATCAACAACCTTTGATGAAATGATGGGTGCTGCAGAGCCAAAACCACTCGTATTACCTTACGACGTTCCTGCTAATGAGTTTCTGAATCTGGAAGGTCAAAAAATATCAGGATCACGGAACTGGGCAGTTTATGGTCGGGATTTTCTTTCTCGATATGACCCCGATCCTCTTCGATACTATTTAACTGTGACGATGCCGGAATCAAGGGATGCGGACTGGGATTGGAATGATTTTTACCACAGGAACAATGATGAATTGGTTGCCACATGGGGTAATTTGGCAAATCGTGTATTATCTTTCGCCTACAAACATTGGGAAGGTATTGTACCTGATCCAGGCGAACACACACAAATGGATCTTGATTTGATAAATACAGTTGAGGCAGGATTTGATAGTGTTGGAAAAGAAATAGAAGCTGTTCGATTAAGAGCTGCTTTACAAGAAGCAATGCGAATTGCCTCAGAGGTAAATAAATATCTAGACCAAACTGCCCCTTGGGTGACTATAAAAACAGACAAACCTGCAGCTGCAAGGGCAATTTATACCGCTATGCGGGCCATAGATTCCTTAAAAGTTTTGTTTTCACCTTTTATCCCATTCACAAGTGAAAACCTGCATGAGTATTTAGGCTATCCTGGCAAATTATTTGGAAAACAGTACCTAACTGAGGAAAATGACAACTTGGGAACCCATACCATATTAAGATATGATTCTACTGAAGCAACAGGGCGTTGGGAACCAAGCAAATTACAACCAGGTCATCTTTTCCAAAAACCACTACCTTTATTCAAAAAGCTAGATCCTTCTATTGTTGAAGAAGAGCGTAATCGCTTGGGTTAGATTCTAAAAGAGCTTGATTTCATTCCGAGTCAAGCTCTTTTTTCTATAATTTTTTGAATTACATGGGTTTTTTAGTTCCCACAATTTTGTCTTTGGCAATTGCCGCACCTATCATGGAAAAGATTAGTTTAATTAACATAGCAAAATACATAAACCAATTTATGATAAAAAAATAATCTTTTGCCAGGTTTTTTTGATAATACAAAAAATAAGATTTATGCCACTCATAAATTGCCCTGTATGGACGATGCCGTGATCCACCCAAGCCGCCCCAATGAAAAATTTCAGCATACGGATAAAATACGGTACGCCAACCTTTTTGTTTTGTTCGGAAACAAAAATCAGCATCTTCTTGGTAAGCGAAAAATCTTTCATCCAATAAGCCTACATCCGTAAAGACTTTACTGCGAATAAACATACACGAACCTGAAACCGCATCCACATCAAATATTTCATCATTTGAACGATAAGTAAGCAAATATCGACCAAATAATTTTGACTTCGGAAAGACCCGATCTAGATGCAAAAAATAAGTTAAAACATCCCAGGGTTTTGCAAAACTCCTACGGCATTGCTTTTGAAGTGTTCCGTCTCTATTTAATATTTTTGGTGTACAGATTCCAATATCAGGATTGGTTTCCATCCATTGAAATAATTTAATAAATGTATCTTTTAGAGAAATTGTATCTGGATTTAACTGTACAACATATTTTCCAGTAGCTTTTTTAATACACAAGTTCATTGCTTTTGTGTAACCAAGATTTTCATCATTTTGTATGATGAAAACTTCAGGAAACTCTTGGGTTAAAATTTCCACAGATTGGTCAGATGAACCATTATCTGCGACGATTACTTCGATCTTTAATCCTTGAAAATCAGAAGTTAATAATGCATCTAAACATTTTTTAATGATTTCTGCAGAATTGTATGAGACAATACAAAAAGATATATCCATTTTTCCCCTTTTTATTTTTTTACTACTTCAGAGTATGCTGCCAAGGTTAACTCAGCTGTTTTTTTCCAAGTAAATTGTTTTGCCTGATTAATTAAACTCTCTGATTGAAACCTTACATCATTTTTTTGATTGATCATAGTTTTAATGGCTTTTACCAACTCAGGCTTATCATTCGGAGGAACCAAAATTCCATTCTCTCCAACAAACTCAGGCATAGATGATACATTTGTAGTGATAACAGGCGTACCACAAGCCATTGCTTCCAATACCGGTAATCCAAAACCTTCGTATGCAGACGGATAGACAAAAATATCTGCCAAACTTAATAATGCAGGTAAATCTTCCTCGTCAATATAGCCTGGAAAAAAAACATCATCATTTATTTCTAATTTATCGACCAATTGATTAATATTATCAGAGCCCCAACCCAAGCGTCCAGCAATTACTAATTTTAAATCTTTATTTTGATTGTCTTTTACAATTTCTGCGTAGGATTCCAGTAATAGGGGAACATTTTTTCGTGGTTCAATCAAACCCACAAATAACAAGAATTGATCAGGAAGATGATATTTTTCACGGGTGGAATCAAGCAAATAATCATCATTTATTCTTTTGTATTTTTCAGAAACCCCAAGGGGTGTAACTATAATTTTTTCATTTGATACATTTAAAAACTTTTTTAAATCTTTTTTTGTGTTTTCGGAAACACTTAACAACAATCTGGAAAACCAATTGCTATAAATAATAAAAAAACGAAAATAAAATCTTTTTAACCAAATATGCTTTTCAGGCATAACAAAAAAAGTCATATCGTGAATTGTTGTAATCGTTGGACAAGGCGTAAGAATTGGTCGGCTATAATGTAAACCATGATAACAATCAGCCTTTTCTTTGAGTAATAAAAAGGGCAACTCTATTTGTTCCCAAATCAGCCGGTAAGCCCTACCGAAATCTTTGATAAAAATGAAGTGTTGCTTTTTGTCTGAATTTAAATCAAATAAATCAAAGTCATCTTCATGAGCTATCACTTTAATATCAAATTCTTCATTAATTGTAAGAATTTGATGAATAAGATTAATGATATATCTACCCGCACCTACCGGTTTTTTAGGCAAAGCGGTCGCGTCAATCACAATTTTTGGCCGGCAGTTACTCATATTTTAAAGCGCTTTCTAATTTTATTTATTAAATCTCCGGTTTGACCAAGTTTAATTGCCGTTAAAAGATAGTTTATATTATTTCTGGAAATATTTCCATAAAAAAAACTTTGATTGTATTGCTTATCTAAGGTTTTTTTACCATCTTTACAAAAATTCTTCAGCGGTTTAATTTGCTGATCCCAAAACAATAATGTCCTTATTTCATCAAAATTATGGTAAAAATCGTTTTTATCAAAAGACAATAATTTTATCATTGCCTTTTCAAGTTGATTTTCATCATCAAAAGGTACCACTTCACCAAGATTATATTTTTTTACCCATTCGCTCGTGATATCACCTTCACTAATTAAAATAGGAATTCTCGCCCAAATATAATCAATAACCCGTGTGCGAATTGAAAAGTGTGTTTCAATGTGATTTTTATGTAAAGTGACACCCACTTTTGATTCGGAAAGAAGTTTTTTACGATCATCTAAAGAAAGCCAATTGATAAAGAAAATACTTTTTTCAAATTCGCCAATTAATTTAGCCTCAGAAATCAATTCATCAACAATTTTATGTTTGGGCACACTGGGATTAGGATGTTCAATCCCTAAAAAAACTAGTTTTGCCTTAGGTTCTTCAGCTAATATATTTTTCCAAATTTTTATTAACGGTATTGGATTTAACCAATCCCATACACCCCCACCCCACAAAACAATTTTTGCGTCCACCTCGATTTGAGGATAAAGTTTTCGTAAAAAATGGTCTGATTCAAACTTAGTTTCGGTTAACCCAAAACCTACCACATCTATTAAATTTCTGAAATCTGAACTTAACTCAAAATTTACAGGGTTGATCCTTCCATTAGCCGCCAAAACGCCCAACCAAAAATCACGCTGACGCTCACTGCCGCAAATAAAAAAATCGCCGATTTTTGCAAGATGATTCGTTAATTGAATGGAACGGAAATGATTAAAAATTTTTTTCTTTATTGAATGTTTATTTTCGTAAAATAAATTTTCTAAAATAATCGGATCATATAAATCAACAATAATTTTTGCCTTGGTTTTTTCTATACCTTTTAAACGCAAAGCAAAGATACCAGAAACAAGTACATTCTCAAAATCATTTAATATATCATTTAAATCTTTCAGATGATCGGGATTAAATGAAAACACACTAATACCGTCAATTTTAGGCGGGTTGTCATTCGGCACAGCTAAAGTTACATCAATGGATTTCGATAATTCTTGAGCCAAAGACAAATACCGTAATCCAGCCCCCGACATCATTGTTCCAATTGAATCGATACTGATAATGAGAATACGATTCATTGATATTTCCCCTCTTTTATCATTGCACTTGTAAGAACGGGTAAACCATTCTTGACTCTTGGAAAAAATCGCTTCTCATGCTTCCCAAAAAGATTTTCTTTATTATTTATTTTTGGATTGGAAAAAATTTCTTTATACTCAGAAAGAAATTTTTTCCATCCCTTAATGATCGATTTAATATTCTTAAATCGAAAGACAACCAGTGAATAACCACAATATAACAAATCAAATATAAAATAAGACACCAAAAAACGGATAAAAGTCTGTTTATCACCCATTTTTTTTATTAATCTTAAACGCCCATACGTTACATTTAAAAGTTTGTTTGGAGTAATAATATTTTTCGCTGCCTGATGCCCAATATAAGCATGGTAAACAATCGCATTTGGTTCAAAAAACAGCTCATGACCCAGATCTCTTGCGCGTAAACACCAATCTACATCTTCATAATATAACTCATATGCTTCATCAACCAAACCAACTGAATCGATTATTTCTCTTGGAACCATAATTGCTGCAAAACAACCGGATCTGAGTGTTTTTATCTCATCAAACTGTCCTACATCCAAATGTCCTAAACCACAATCATAGCCCCAATAAAACGGTCCAACAAAATTTCCAACACCATTAATAAATTGAGGATTATCCATTAGCATTAACTTGGGTGATACTATTCTGGCACCCTTATCGGTAGCTGCTTTTTTTAATAAATAAAGTAATGACTTTTTAGAAAATGTTACATCCGGATTAATGATAAATAAAAATTTGGCAGAGGAATGATGGATCCCTAAATTGATTGCACTCGCCAGAGAACGACCATTTTCATTTACGATCAATTTCGCGTTTGGTATTTCTTCACGAATAATCTCAATCGTTTGATCCCTTGAGCCATTATCAACAATAACCACTTCTTTAATGAAGTATTCGGATTCATTTATACTTTTAATTAATGAGTCTAACCATATTTCACTATTATAAGTAACCAAAACAATAGAGACTAAATTTTTAAATTTTTGACCCAAATCAACTGGTTCTGCTGAATTTTTAGATGGTATATTTTGGATACTGAAAATTAAATTTCGGTAATCGTTAATGCTTTTTTCCTCAACAAAAACATTTTTATTCTTACCTATACTTATTTTTTTTAATCCAAAATATTTATTAAACATTAAATCTCTTCCATTACCAAACGAACCGCATCGCGCCAATCTGGCAGCTTTAAATTGAAGGTTTTTTCAAACTTTTCACAATTTAATGCTGAATGCGTTGGACGTTCCGCCGGTGCTGGAAATTCGTTTGTTTTTACGGGAATAATATTTTTCACCATCAAATCATGTTTTTTTCGGGAAACATTCATTATTTGTTGTGTCCAATCAAATCGTGAAGCACTTCCCCAGCCTGCTAGATGATACAAACCTTGTGTATCGAAAAATAATTGATCCCAAGTTTGTGAATTTTGTGCAAGAACAATAGAAACTGCATTTGCAAGTGCTCGACACCAAGTAGGATTTCCAATTTGATCATCAACGATTTTTAATTCTTCGTTTGTTTTCGCCCAATGTAAAGCTTTTTTTAAAAACCCACCTTCACGGTTGCTGTATACCCAGCTCGTTCTGATAGTCCAAAAGAGACATTCACTTTCTCTAATCAATTCTTCCCCCAGTAGTTTTGATTTTCCATAAATATTCAACGGATTTGGTTCATCTAATTCAGTATAATCGCTACCTTTTTTTCCATCAAAAACATAATCAGTGGAAAAATGAATTAAAGGGATGTTCGCAGTTTTGCAATACGTTCCAATTTCACCAGGTGTATATGCATTGATTTTATAGGCTAGGTCTTTTTTATCTTCAGCTAAGTCTACTGCTGTATAAGCCACTGCATTAAAGATTAAATCAGGTTTCACTGCTTTAATCGTTGTTAAAACTTGTTCAGGTTCCGAAAAATCAATATCCGGATAATCCACTGCGACAACATCAGAAAAACCTATTAAATGTCGATGTGCTTCCCATCCCAATTGCCCATTCGATCCAAGAAGAAGAATTTTCTTTTGTATCATAGTCCGTTTTTAACCAAATCAAGCAAATATTGACCATAATCATTTGAGGCATAAATTTGTGCCAGTTCCCAAAGTTCCTCTTTCGTAATAAAACCCATCCGGTAAGCAATTTCTTCTGGACAAGATATCATCATACCCTGTCTGTCTTGAACTGTTTGGACAAAAGTAGCTGCTTGTAATAAAGAATCATGTTTTCCAGCATCAAGCCAGGCAACACCACGCCCTAAAACTTCAACAAACAATTCTTTTTTCTCTAAATAAATTTGATTAATATCAGTGATTTCTAATTCGCCACGTGGCGAAGGTTTTAAATTTTCCGCCAAAGAAACAATCGAATTATCATAAAAATAAATACCCGGTACGGCAAAATGTGATTTTGGAATAGAGGGTTTTTCTTCTATACTAATGGCGATTCCTGATTCATCAAATTCAACCACTCCGTATCGTTCCGGATCGCGAACCGGGTAAGCAAAGATAGTCGCACCTTGTTTTCGTTGAGCAGATGCTTGTAATAATTTTGCTATTCCACGACCATAAAATATATTATCCCCTAAAATTAAAGCAACGGAATCATTACCAATAAATTCTTTTCCAAGAATAAAGGCTTCAGCTAAACCACGCGGATAAGTTTGTTCCTTGTAAGTTATATTAAGACCCCACTGAGCCCCATCTTTTAATAATCTTTCAAACAATGGTAAATCTTCCGGTGTGCTTATCAACAAAATTTCAGTTATCCCGGCTAACATTAACATCGATAAAGGGTAGTACACCATAGGTTTGTCATAGACGGGTAACAATTGTTTACTGATAACTTGAGTTAAGGGATATAAACGAGTTCCTTTCCCACCTGCTAAAATAATACCTTTCATTTCGCCACCTTTCGATCAGAATAATTATTATTAATCCATTCTTGGAATATGGGTTTGCCCGTAACAGACTCAATCCAATCTCGATTACTTAAATACCATTTTACAGTTGAAATTAAGCCTTCATTTAAATTGAATTTAGGCTGCCAATTTAACTCATGTTTTATCTTCTCAAAATTTATATCATAGCGAAAATCATGACCTGGACGATCTTTAACAAAGGTTATTAAATTTTCGTGTGGAACGAAAGGTGAGGTTGGTAGTTCCTTATCTAAAAATGCACAAATTTGTTTTACGATTTTAATATTTGGAAACTGATTACCACCACCTACATTATAAGTTTCACCAAGTGTCCCTTCTTTAATCACCTTAAGGATTGCTTCGCAATGGTCTTCAACATACAACCAATCTCGTATTTGTAAACCATCACCATATATAGGCAATGGCTTACCGGAAACAGCATTTAATATTATTAATGGGATTAGTTTTTCAGGATATTGATTTGGACCGTAATTATTTGAACAATTTGTAATCGTGACGGGTAAATTAAATGTGTGATAATAAGCACGGACAATATGATCACTAGATGCTTTTGAGGCAGCATAGGGAGAATTTGGCGAATAGGGTGTTGTTTCTGTAAAAGCAGGATCACCCATCATTAACATACCGTACACTTCATCCGTAGACACATGATGAAAATGCTTCCCATCAAAACCACCATTTTCAGACCAAACACTGCGCGCAATTTCTAATAAATTATATGTGCCTACAATATTGGTTTGAATAAATTGTCCCGGGTTAGCGATTGAACGATCTACATGAGATTCGGCCGCAAAATGCACTACCGTATCAATTTTGTAATCAATAAATACTGCCTTCAATGCATCAAAATCACAAATATCTTGCTTTAGAAATGTATAATTAGGGTTATTCTGAACTGAACGAAGATTTTCCAAATAACCCGCATAAGTTAATGAGTCAAGATTTACTACCTGACAATTTTCATTCGTTTTTAACAAATAATGAATAAAATTTGAACCAATAAATCCAGCTCCGCCAGTTACCAATATATTCTTCAAAGGTTTTTTATTCATAAATTTCCACTTCCTTAATTAATTTTCCATTTTTATCTTTATCAGACAATATTGGTTCTTTGATTTTATCCATTGGCCATTGAATACCAATATCAGGATCATTCCATAATAAGGTTCTTTCATACTGCGGTGCATAAACATCAGTGGCATTATAGAATACTTCCGCCATATCACTAAGAACGAGGAACCCGTGAGCAAATCCAGGGGGAACCCATAACATTTTTTTATTTTCCCCAGATAAAATTTCGCCGACCCATTGCCCAAACGTGGCGGATTTCTTCCGTAAATCTACTGCCACATCAAAAATTTCTCCATTCAGCACCCTTACCAATTTTCCTTGGGCATGTTGAATTTGATAATGCAATCCTCTTAATATCCCTTTTGTGGATCCGGATTGGTTTTGCTGCAAAAAAGAAGTAGGTAACCCAGCTTGTTTAAATTTTTCAATATGAAAGGTTTCCATAAAATATCCACGGTGGTCGCCAAAAACAGTCGGTTCAACTATTACAACATCTGGAATTTTTGACTGAGTAAATTTCATTAATCTCCCTCTATTGATCTTTTCTGAAACCATCTCGGTATTTTTCAATTGCAGTTTCTGGATCACCAATGTACATTAAATTACCTTGATTGATCCAACATACACGTTGACACATCGATTGGATTATATCCATGCCATGAGCGACAATAAAAATTGTCGTTCCGGATTTTTGAAATTCATTAATTCGATCAAAACATTTCTTTTGAAAGGCTTCATCACCCACAGCAAGAATCTCATCAACCAATAATATATCAGGCCTCGTATCGGTAGCAACCGCAAATCCTAATCTTGCCCACATACCAGAAGAATAAGTACGCATGGGTGCTTCAATAAAATCTTCTAAACCAGCAAACTCAACAATTCGACGATACTTTTCATCCATTTCTTTTTTACTAAAACCCAACAACGCCCCATTCAAGTAAACATTCTCACGGCCAGACATTTCAGGATGAAAACCTGCACCAAGTTCTAACAATGGCGAAACGCTACCACATACTTCAATCCTACCTTCAGATGGTGTTAGCACTCTGGCAATTAATTTTAACATTGTGCTTTTTCCAGCCCCATTATGACCAATAAGACCAAATATTTCACCCTCGCCTACTTCAAGATTTATGTCTTTTAAAGCATAAAATTTTTCATGAAATATTTTTCCTTGTAAACTACGGATGATATATTCCTTAAAAGTCCCTATCCGTTCATTAGGAACACGATACTTTACTGAAACATTTTCTAATTTAATGGATTGTGTTTTATTCATAAATTTATATCCGATATGCAAATTCATCTGATCGATTTGAGAAAAACCACCAACCCACAATTAAGAACACCAGCGAAATTGAAAAAGGAATTAATATCTCTGGTAATGTAGGGATTTTGCCATCATAAATTGGAATTCTAAATAAATTTACGATGCTATACATTGGATTTAAGGTGGAAATTAATTTCCTTGCAAGGTCGGGCAAGATATCCACCGGGTAGATAATTGGAGTTAGATACATCCAGGCTGTAATACCAATATTATACATCTCAGCAACATCCGGAAAATAAACTGCAAAAGCGCTTAATATTAATCCAAAGCCAAGCGAAAACATGATTAAACATAATATAGGAAGCGGTAGGAATACAACCGTCCATCGAATCCTGACTCCGGTTGCCAACATCACGATCACTAATGGAACTAATGATAATACTAAATTTACAAGCCCTGTACCTATAGCAGAAATTGCAAATGCAGTTCTAGGCATATAAATTCTTTTTAGCAACCCTCCACCCCAGACCAAGTTCACCATACTAGCATTCGTTGTTTGTGAGAAGAAATTCCAAGCCATCAAACCGCTCAAGATATAAGCTGGATATCTTTCCACAATGCCAAAAACCTGAGAAAATGCAATTGACAACACAATCATTGTGCCCAATGGGTTTAACATTGTCCATGCTACACCCAAAAAAGATCTTTTGTACCTTGTTACAATGTCACGGCGTAACAGCTGTAGAATCAAGTATCGGTAACGATAAACTTGCTTAATTTCTTCTAGTGGACGCTGAGTCTTAACCTTCGCATCAAAAACATAACGATATTTTTCCAATTTTTTTATTCACCTTGTTTCTTGAATTTTTGACTCATTTTCTTTTTAGCAACAGATTATCTTCCAGAAAAAACACAACATCAGCATCAATATAAGGATAATCCTGTACACTATTGTTCCAACTTCCGATAATGATTACTTCTTGGCTATTCGTTATTCTGGGCGGTTTGCCCTGTGCTTCTAATACTACCCCGGAAATGACAGGGCCAACAATCGAAAATCCCAAATGGTCACTTTTCTGTGGATTTAACCACGGCAATCCAACGCCTGGTTCACCTTTATTTGCTGGATAATATTTGGGATATAAGGCCTTTTCATAAAGAATAATTTTATCAGTATTATCACAGGGATCAAGTTCAGTAAGCATATTTGAATAATTAGGGTTAGATGCTAATTTAAGAGACTGTTCACAACTAATATAACCAGGATACATTGGTTTTATCATAGCTTCTGGAAGTATCATCCCAATAGAAAATAAAACAAAAATAAGAGTTCCAAGAATAGGTAATCTCTTTGATGAAACAAATTCTTGTTGAGTGACTTCATTAGGTTTTTGATTAATAAGTTTTAACTTTCGACCCAACCAGAGAATTGCAGAGAATAAGGCCAAAACGTAATATAAATATATAACCCAATCTGTAACAAGAACATAACGCCAACCGGATACCCTTCCCAATCCGTTTGAGAGATTATAAAAAATGTGAATCACAAAAGGGAGAAGGCCAGATGGTCCGATTTTTCTTAAAGCGATGATTAAACCAATTGATAAAATAAATAAATTAATAAATGTAAAAATAATTAATTTAAAATTTACATTGCCTTCCCACGTTTCATAAAAATACTCGTTCTCATTAATTAGATGCTCAACATTTACCAATTCAAATGTGTTTGGCAAAATCAATATGGAATGAATTTCATTATGTAAAAAATTTGCACTTGTAAATTTAATAATGCCAACCAAGTCAATCCCACCTTTGTTGTGATCATTTATTACCATTAGATCCGGTTTTGGATTCGATGGATTGGGTGTTGGTTGGGTTTTTTCATTTTCCTCAAATCGAGTATCAATCACCGCTCTTATTTTTGAATTTTCAACACCGAATTCGCCAATATAGTAATAATTCCTTATCATCCAGGGAAGTAGAATCAAGAAACAAGATATTGCAAAAATAACGGAATGGATTATTTTTTTCTTAAATTGGTGTTGGGTTAAGAATAATAATGTAAAAACAATAGGAAAAATGAGAAACAAAATATTAAATCGAACCATTAACCCCATTCCGGTAACAACACCCAGAAAAACAATATTAATTTCTACATTTTTTTTACTTTTGACAATCCTAATTAATAATAAACTTATCCAAACAGCAAATATAGCTGCAAAAAAATCGGTCATTAACAGCTTTGAATGAATTACTTCAATAAATGGCGTTGTTCGATAAGCGGTTATCTCTCGAATTATTGCGATTAAAGCAATAAATATACCAAAATTTGGCCCATTAATATGTTTACCCAATAAATAAATCAAAACGGGAAAAACCGCAAAAAATAGTATTTGGAGATTGATTATTGAAAAATAATCCTGGCCACCAAGAAGACTAAAAAGATAAATTAAAAAGCCATAAATCGGTTTTTGTACGACTCCTCGGTTCATATATCCCTCGCCCACCAATAAGGATTGAGAAGTCATCGCATAATAATGTGCATCAGAATATGGATAAAATTCGTAATTTGGAGCTACCGGCTCTGGTGCAAAAAAGCTGGGAGTAAACGGCTGAGACTGCCATAAGATATATGTTCCAAAATATAAGATAATCGGAATTAATAAATAAACTATTTTTTTATTATTAATTCTCTTAATTAAAAAAGTAAAATTAAAGGTTAAGTATGCAGCAATAACTATGGTTGAAAATAAGACCGGTGTTGCCGCTCCACCCCAATGGAAATAATCAATTTCTAAACCAATCCTTGTTAAAAATATAAAAAGCCATAATATTAATAAAAACGCATATATAAATAGACCAAATCGAAGCAATTTTTTATCAATTTTTATCGATGAATTAATATTCTCCCAACAGACAAAAACAAAAAATAAATATATAAATAAAGCAATTCCAAGAAAATCGATCAGTGGGTTTAACCTTTCGAATACTGCTGCATATAGCCCAAATCGGTAAGGTGGAGACAAAACAAGAACCAATGTAAAAAATAATATCGTACCAGATACCCATTTATGATTGGTAATAAATTTTTCACCATAACCAAAAATATTTACAAAAAAACCTTGATTAAAACTTCTTATCAAAAGAAACAAGATGGCAATTAATGAAATTACTTCAAGGGCTATTAGACCCCATCGTGCTAATGAATAACCCCATAAGAAAGCATTTTTTGGGTCAGGTGAAATTTGAAAAATACTTATTAGGGAAACTAAATTAATTGTGAGTAAAATCCCAAAAAATAATTTCACAATCATTTGAGTCTTTTTAGAATTCATGGCTTGATTATAATCGAAGTTAATCCTGATTGAAAAATGTTAGAAATCAAAATTCCCTTATGATATACTTCAAAAAATAATATGAAAACAAACCCTACGCTCACTTCTTCTGAATTATTTTCTGAGATCATTGATCATTGGTTGTTTTTATTATTAATTGCGCTTTCAGGTGCGATTGTCTCATTCCTAATTGCTTCTTTCATCATCAAACCAGTCTATATTTCGTCTTCACAAATATCCGTTGGGATCAATTTTAAAGAAATTGGACATATCTCCCAGTATGATCAAGATCAATATATTGGCTTAGTAGAAGCCTTATTTTTGTCCGATGATGTAATGGAATCCACCTTGCAATCACTGCAATCAGATCAAATTGTGTTGTCCAAAGAAGAATTTGTGAATAATCGATCAGTAGAGAGAAAAGCGAACCTGATAATTCTTAAGTACACATCACAAGATCAAACGTTACCTCAGATCATTGTTACCACCTGGGCTCAGAATGCCTTTGATAAACTATCAGATTCTTATGAACACGCACTTAAATACCAAACTTTTGTTGATTTCCAAAACAGCTATCTCCGTTGTATTGAAAACTCGGTAATTTTACCTGCGCCTTCTCTATGCGAATCTATATCGAACCAACTCCCTTCTTCCGAAACCATCATGGAAGAAAAGTTCTTAAGTAATGGTTTATTTCCGGGATTAACCTTTTATTTAGTTAATCAAGAAGGTTCTGTTCCGCAAGTCACACGGTTTCATACAAATAATTTGGTATTAGCAGGCTTTTTTATTGGATTTATCCTCGCATTGATTAAAATCTTGTTAGTAAAAAAACGGCCGTCTACAAATGAAAAACCAAATCCATAAAATAAATTATCTTTTTTGGGGTCTGCTTTTATTTCTTTTACCTATTACCAGTTTACCGTTAACGGCCAAGTTATTAAGATCATCCATGGTTGCAGCCCCATCGATAATTTTGATGGGTTTCTTATTGGTTTTTTGGTTGGTTCCAAGAATTCTTAAGCAAAAAAACCTGTATTTTTCCAAACCATTATTTCTGTTTCTCGTTTTTTCTATTTTGTCCTCATTCACAGCTTATTTTTTGGATATTCCCCTTCAAAAAAACCTTTCTCTAATTCACACTCAGACAGAAGGTTTGATCACTCTTTTTATCGGGTTTGGATTCTTTATCATTATCTCAAATTTTATTACAACAGATCGTATTTTAATAAAGACAATTCAAATAATTGCAATTTCAATGATACCTCTCTTTATCTGGTCTGCTATCCAATTAGTTAGCTGGATGGTTTTTGGAGCTTATTCAGATACTTTATTAAATATCCAATCTTTATTATCAACTTCAGGAAATTTATATCGTGGCAGGATTACTGGTTTCGCTTTTGAACCTTCTTGGTTTGCCCATACATTGACAATTTTTTATATTCCCCTGTGGTTAGGCTTATCCATTCAAAACATTTCAGTTTTTCATAATAAAATCTTAAAAATAAGTTTTGAAAATATTTTATTATTTTTTTCCATAATTTTTTTAATTTTTACAAAGTCCAGAATTGGGTTGGTTAGCCTTGCCTTTATGTCGGTCTATTTGATGATCAAGATTCATGCAGTTTTAATCAAACAAGGTAAAAAATTAGTTCTTCACTCCTTCAAAGTTAACCTTTCAAATTTTTATATTTCAGGCATACTCGTAATCATATATATCGTTGGACTTGTTACTTCAATTTTCTTTATCAGCAAATTCGACAAACGTATGGAAAACTTATTAAATCCAGCGACCTATCAAAACCAACAATTTTCCTCCATTGCAAACGAGTTTCAAGTAGCAGAACGCGTCATGTATTGGCAAGCTGGCTGGCGAGTGTTTAATGACTACCCTATTCTTGGCGTTGGATTAGGTAATTCTGGTTTTTTCTTTGAAGAAAAATTATCTTCCTTTACCTGGGCATTAGATGAACCAAGGAATATTTTTTATCGTGAAGATTATTTGCCCAACAATAAAAATTTATGGACAAAGATTCTATCCGAAACTGGAGTTACTGGTTTTTCAATGTTTTTTATTTGGTTAGTTCTTATTTGGAGCCAAGCAAACTTGTTAAAACGGGACACTAACCCTCTTTACCAAAGCATTGGATATGCTGGCTTATTTGCAATAATTGCCTTTGTATTTGAAGGGTTTAGCATAGATAGTTTTGCCCTACCCTATTATTGGTTAATCGCTGGATTCGTTAGTGCTGTGTATCAGTACTTATATCTTTCGCCCCGTAAATCTGAATAGGAGAAGCTGGTAATTTTATTTCATAAACCAAATCATAATAATCATACAAGGTGTTTGTCACTTGGGCATACCATTTATTTGACTCCTCATTAAAAATCCGGCCATAAACAGTTTCTTTGGGCTGGGGATCAATAATAATCAAGGAGAATGTTTCGTTCTTTATATCCTGTCTTAATTGGTCAAGATAAGCTTGATTATCAGCCATCACCATCTCAAAAGTATCCACCAACTCATATTCGGGAACCAATTCTACGTTTTTGATAGCGTTAAAAGTTAATAGTTGTCTTTGGGTAACAAACAAAATCGGTCGATCGTCAAAGGTTTGGTAATGGTCAAGTATGGTTTGTAATTCATTAAGAAATGTTACTTCTTGCGAATAGCTACGGATTTTATAGGGATTTATATAATTTACCTGCCAAAATACAGGGATCAAAAATAGTACGATCAAAACAAAATTATCCCGCCAATGCGAGAAGGCTATTGAATTTTCTGTTTTTTGAATAGAAGGAAAAAGAAAATAACAAAAGGTAATAAGAACACTTACGAGATAAGCATCCATATTGTGTAAATCAGCCCCGCCCCCAATTTTTGCACTAACCAACAAACTTCCCGCAAATAAAACCAGATTGATCAACAACACCAGGCCAAAAGTAAATATATTTTTATTATCCGATTTAATCCAACCTCGAATAATAAAATACCATAAGGCACTTGTGACCAATAAAGAAGCAAGAATTACACCTAAAGGAAATGTATCACTGGGTAATAGACGGGATAAAAGGGAATCAGCCTGCATTCGAGCTAAAAATGTATTGAATGAATAACCACCAATACCAACATAATAACCAAATAAGCCGGCTAAACCAATTAATGATCCAAAAACAAATAGGTAAATCGGGTAAAGTAGAAACTTTATCTTATCCCTTAAAGAAGGTAAGGTCTCTTCATTTTCAAGTAAATAAATTAAAACTGCCAACAAAGGTGGTGTAAAAGCCCAGTTAATTCGATTCATCCCACCAAACAAACTTGCCAACAAAACAATAAAAAACGAACGCAGTTTATGATCTTTATTAAATCCCCATATAACAATGGTCGCTGATAATAAAATATTGTAATAAATCACTCCCTGAAAAACGTATAAAATACTCCAGAAAAAAATTAACATCCGCCATTTTTTTGTAATATTAAATCTTTTTATTACGGAAAGCGCAAAAAATATTACGGAAAAAAGATTTAAAAAGACTAACCAAGCACGGTGAAAAGTGATCGAAAAATTTCCGAGTAAAAAGGGAATACCTTCTAACAGATGGCGGGTGGACATAATGTAAGGGATACTTGTTTCAATACCATAAATCCGCTTTGAAAAGTAAGTTGAGGCTAAATATATGAAACTGCCTTCCGACCAGGCCAACGAAAACGGTGTGGAGGCAATAGTCTCTGCCAATCTGAGAATTATAAAAATAAATCCTACAACTACTATGGTATTAAGAAACAAATAAAATATGTTATTTTGAGATGTAATCAAATAAACCGCATAATAGATTAGGATGATACCAACCCAAGCCAGAAAGGCTTTTGTAACAAAATAAGTGAAAAAGCGCTGATAACTTCCAGCGCCAGTATATAAAAACAACAGAAAGAATAATCCCATAAAAAACAATATTACGGCTGTTGTTTTCCGCAAAAATGGATTAGACAAAAACGAGAATTTTAACCGATTGCCAAACAGAAGGACCAACAAAAAAAAGGTGGGAATCAGCCAGGAAATATATTGAAATATTCTCCATTTTAATGACAATTCCATTAATTCTTCGGTGAGCGCGATTTTCTGAACTTCCAGATTCGTAAAAATCGAAGTAATTAGTAATATCGCAAAAATAAAAAAATGGATAAGATTACTTTTTTTGGATTCGATATTCATGTATTAAACCTGAAATAAAAAGGGTAACCGCACTGATTAAAATCAACCCAACCATAATATAAAAATTAATCTGTGCAAATGTATTAATATACCGATTAATATACCAGTATAAGAAAAAGGCGATAAACACAAAAATTGCGATTACGATCCGTGTAAACCAGTGATCTTTATGAAGGATCAGATAATCCAAGGTTTCCGCCAAATAAACAGCAATTAGCACAAAAAGATTAATCCGGTAACGGGGATTATCCCACTGATCTCCCCCCGCTCTCAGTGAGGATAACAAAATCCACACCATAATTAAGACCCAAAAAATCAAATGTTTTCCTTTATCCTTCTTGAAGGTTCTTATTCCAAACACAAAACCATACAATAAAACCGGCATCACCATATACCAGCTAATTGACCGAATTATGGTTGTTATTTTCCAAATTGGAATCGATGTCTCAATGATCGCCGCAGGTAACAATGGGCGGAAAAAACCATACATGGTTGCAAAGGGAAGTCTGTATCGTTTCCCAATTTGATGAATTATCGTCTCGACCCATCCTGATTCCATGACCAGCAAGGCAGAATCCCATTGGCTGCTTTTGGCTAACCACTGCACACTAAACAGGCCAATTCCAATCACACCCAAAATAATTAGGATTGTTAACCATCGTTTCGATTTGATAAATGAAAAATCTTGATTATTAAATAATAAGTACCAGACACCAATCGCAAACACAATAAAAATTGCGACTTTTAAATTAATCAAAATCAATGCAAAAATTACAAAAAGGGAAATTATGACCGTTTTAAGATTTTTTAAAGTGGGTTTATTCACCAGATAAAACAAGATGGCTGATAACCCTAAAATAATCCCTTCCCGCATTTCGGATGCACTATACAAAATAATATCAGGATAAAAAGCAATTAAAAAAACCACTGTTTTTTGGATAAAGGTCGATTGTTGTTTTAATGCTTTCCACATAAAAAGAATTGTTAGGGTACTCATAAAAGCCATTAATAATAAAATATTCGCTTTAAAGTGGATTCCTGGTGAAAAGACCCGATATACTACAGCACTTAAGGCTAATAATCCCCCATATTGATCACTAAAAAACGTCTCTCCGGAAAATGCTGAAAATATGGAACTGTCAGATGCAGCTAATTCCCAAGCCTGTGTATCCCGTTGATAAGCATCTGCAAATAAATATCCTGCTTGTTGAGCTTCTTCAGGATACCCCACCAAAGGCAAAGCCTGCGTAAAAAATAATCCAACCCCAAATCTTAATAAAAAAGCCAAAGAAACAATAATTGCCAGGAAACGTTCACCACCCGCCCAACGGAATAACCAGATCATGGTCAGGATCGAGAGTGAGGATAAAATAAAAAAGCCAACAATGTAAAGGTCATAATCTTTAGGAAATAGAACCACCATTGTTAATGATAAAAATAATGCGCCTATAACACCTAATAACAGGTTTTTCCATTTAATTTTCATTAAAAAACTCCGTCATCCCGGATTTAGCTCTATTAATCCAGGAGTATTTTTTTACAGCTGAAAACGCATTTTCTGCCAACCAAACACGTAAATATTCGTTTTCAAGCAACTCTGAAAACCCTTTAATCCATTCTTCCAGTTGATCCGGTGAACAAAATACCGCCATTTCTTTGGTTAAGACCTCGTGCAGCACCGGTAAATTACTGCTAAGAATAGCTCGTTTCGCAGCCATATATTCAAACATTTTCATTGGGCTGCATATATCCACTGTGTTTCCACCACTGCTGCCGGAAACACTAGTTTCATAAGGCATGAGTAAAATATCTCCCGCAGCCTGATACAACGGAATTTTTTGGTTTTCTACAAATCCGGTTAAAATGATATTTTCAAATCCGTGTTTATCAATTTCAGCTTTCCAAAATGATACATCATCAGGTCTTCCACCAACCCATAAAAATTGGATTTTAGGAAACTTCTCCGCCAGGGTGATTAATATTTCCATCCCACGGCCAGGGTATAAATGACCCGTGTACATTGCGGTTTTTTTATCTGGTAAATTTAATTGTTTTCTGGCTTCCTTAGGATCAGGCAAATTAACATATCGTTCCAAATCTACACCATCCGGAGCAATCACAACTTCTTTTTCAGGGAATTTAAATTGGTAATAAGCCTCATAACGAGTTTTTAAAGCGCTGGTAATAATCAAAAATCTTTTTTTCGCTTTGTTTTTGATGACCCGCATCATAATCATCGGGCCAAATTTACCGGAGGGCAGTTCATGTAGTTCCATTAGATAAGGAATCTTTATCAATGAGGCAAACCATGCCGCTTGTGGTGTCCAAGTATGAATTAAATCACAGCCCCAATTTTTTGCTTTTAAAAGGGATTTAATTACGAAATCATACCGGCTCAGGCTGCGGATTGATTTTATCCATTGAATTTCAAATTCTTCAGTTAATCCGTAATGTGTTTTGATTTCAGAAAATTTAGAATTTTTTTGACCTGGTACAAACAAAATTACCTCATGCCCCAATTGCCGATACGATTGACATACCTTCATTACTTGAATACTATTTGCCGTTGTGGATGGGATTTTACTGGTTGAAATAATCGCAATTTTCATATAAAAACTTATCCCATCTTTTTTTCATGAAGTTTTATTTGGATGATCCCCATTAGCGCCAAAACACTTACAGTAACCGCAAGATAGCCGCTTAATAATGCAGCTTGCATTTGAACACCATAAATTGGCACCAGCCAAAATAGAAGTCCGGTTTTTATAATCCCAATAACCGCCATAACCATTAAAGGTATATCAGGCTTATGAAAGGACAACAACAAATCCCGATTCCAAAAGAAAATATTTGCCACAAAATACCCCCCTATTAATATTAATAATATAACCAGGGTAGGTAAATATTCTCCATTTTTGTAAATTTGAAAAAATAAACGCCCCAATAATGCGACACCAACAAATATTAATGTCATCCATCCAAAAGCAATCATTGAAGTTCTTCGAAGTAAATACTTAAGTGAATCCCATTTTTTTAATAAAATAGCTTTGTTGATTTCGGGAAAAACTGTCGAATTCAATGCATCAATTGGCAGCATCACAGGCCCAATGAGTGCAATTGCCAATTTATAATATCCGGCATAGACACTGGATGTAAAATAACCAACTAGTAATAATTCACTATCACGGAATATGAGATTCATGGTTTGGGATAAATTGGTGCTGATGGCAAACTTAATTAATTGGGATTTGTTTTCCAGTCTGTGAATGGAAACTTTCCACCATTGACTTCCTAATGCTTGATTAACTGCTCGAAAACCCAGAAACGAAGTTGATAGGCCATAAACAACCTTGCCAACCAAATAAGCCAACAAAACTTGGAGTAAATTCCCCTTGAGAAAAAAGAGAATAACGATCAAAATCGCTGTCACAAAACCTTGGGCAAAATTTATCTTCGCAATTTGATCAAATTTATTCAGGATTCGCAAAACGGAGTTAAAGGATTCAAAACTAAAATTAGCCAAAAGAGCGAAACTAAATATATAAATCATCGAAATTATTTGTGGGTTATTCATTACTGTTGGCGCAAGCGGTGCAATTAACCATAAGGTAATAAACGCTAACACTGATGTAATGGTTTCAATCAAAATTGCAAATTTAATTAATGCTGAAGCTCTTTCAAAATTTGTTTCTTCAATGGCATCACCCGCATACTTCACAACCAAATCGCTCATTCGAAAAGAAAAAAAACGATTAACATTCATCGAGTAAGTTGTTATGATTCCCAGCACACCATACTCACCTACGCCGAGAATTAGCGGTGTTAATAATCCCTGTATATTTGAAAAAATAAAGGTAGCAGATTTGCTTGAAAATAAAAACCTGGAATTACGAAGAACCGTCCCCAACGATTTATCTTGAGACCATTCATCCATAATTCTTCTGAACCGGATCATGGCAATATTACCTGCTGAATCCAATCTTTTTCTTCAATAAACCACTGCACCATATTGGAAATACCTTGGTCCAGATTAACCTGTGGATTCCAACCAAGAATCCGTTTCGCCTTGGTTACATCAGCCAGGCTTGCGGTGATGTCAGCTTTATGCCGGTCAATGTATTCAATTTTGGCTTTTTTACCAATTTTTTTCTCTAAGATAGCCAACATTTCATTAATCGAAATAACTTCATGGCCACCCAGATTGATCAATTCGAATCCAACTGGTTTTAACGCCAAAATTGTTCCACGAGCGATGTCGTCCAGATAGGTGAAACCTCGTGACTGGGAACCATCACCAGTCAACTCGACTGGTTTGTCCTCCAAAATCCATTTGGCAAAACGGAACATGACCATATCTGGTCTTCCCGCCGGGCCATAAACGGTAAAATATCGTAATACCGTCACGTCCAGATTATACAAATAATGATAACTGTGACACATTGACTCCGCCCCTTTTTTACTTGAGGCATAAGGCTGCATTGGATGGTCACTATCAGCACTTTCAGGAGTTGGAATAGGAGGATTCATTCCATATAAACTAGAAGTAGATGCCAGAACGAATTTTTTTATGCCGTTATGCCTTGCAATTTCTAGGAGATTCAAATTGCCAGTCATATTCGTATCAACATAAATCCAGGGGTTAGTCACCGATTGAGTTACCCCAGCCCTGGCAGCAAGATTAAAAATCGCGTCAATCTCAACTTTTTGTTTTTTAATCCACTTTTTTAATTCGTTGTACTTTGATATATCCAATCTTTCGAAAACAAAATTGGGGTACTTCAATAAACGGTTTAAACGCCATTCTTTAACGCGCACATCATAAGCATCGTTAAGATCATCAAGCCCTAAAACAATATGACCATCTGCCAATAAAAATTCGGAAACACGGTGCCCAATAAAACCGGCTGTTCCTGCAACGAGATAACAACCCATTAAAGCCTGACTACTTTCGGGTTATTTCTGCTTTTAAGACCAAGTGCATTCCTTGTGTCCACGATTAATTTGGAATCTTCCAAGATCTGCGGATAATCATATTGGCTGTGATTTGTTACGATGACAACACAATCTGCAGCGATTACGTGAGCTTTAAGATCAGTGATGGATTCAAACAACCATCCTTCATGATCGATTTTTTTAATAAATGGATCATGATATTCAATCTCTGCCCCTTTTTCTTCTAACAGGTGAATGATATCCAACGCCGGTGATTCACGAATATCATCTATATCCGGTTTGTATGCCACACCCAAAATCAGAATTTTGCTTCCATTTACTGATTTTTGATGAAGATTAAGTGCATCCTGCACTTTACTCACAACATAACGTGGCATATTGGTATTAATCTCTGATGCCAGTTCAATAAACCTTGCATTGTAATTAAGAGATTTGAGTTTCCAGGATAAATATAGTGGATCGATCGGAATACAATGTCCACCTAAGCCTGGTCCTGGAGTAAATTTCATAAATCCAAATGGTTTCGTAGCCGCTGCTTCAATTACTTCCCACACATCCACCTTAAGCCGGTCACACATTAATGCCAATTCATTTACCAAGCCAATATTAATCATTCGGAATGTATTTTCCAGTAATTTTGCCATTTCCGCCACTTCTGTCGTCGAAACCTCAACCACAGTATCCAAAGCCTGGTCATACCATTTAGCGGCAACTTCAGAGCATGCTTCTGTAATCCCCCCAATTACCTTTGGAGTATTTACAGTCGTCCAATCTTCACGGCCTGGGTCTACCCGTTCTGGAGAGAATGCCAGGAAAAAATCTTCTCCCACAACGAGGTCACAGCATTCTTCCAAAAGAGGCAATACCATTTCTCTCGTAGTTCCAGGGTAAGTGGATGATTCCAGAACAACCACCATTCCCTTATGAATATACGAAGATAATGAATCTGTCGCAGAAACAATAAAAGAAAGGTCCGGATCACCAGTCTTTCTAAGCGGCGTTGGTACACAAATGCTAACGGCATCAATTTCATTCAAAACCGAATAATCCGTAGTCCCTTTGATTTTTCCGCTTTTTACCAGTTTTGATAATTGAGGTGTGGGAATATCCAAAATATAAGATTCGCCTTTATTTAACATATCCATTTTTTCTTGAATTGGATCAATACCTATTACATCAAAACCAGCTTCGGCAAAAACAACAGCTAAAGGTAAACCAACATACCCCATGCCCAAAATACCAATTTTTGCTGATTTATTTTCCAATTTTTTAATTAAATGATCTTTTGTTGTCATATTATTTCCTTTGTAAAAGAATTTACCAGAACAATTTTATCTTTCTTTGGATTTTAATTCCAGTTTGAATTTATTTTTTATAAATACACATTAAGAATTATCGGGTTACTTATTGTTTAATTTATTAAGAAGCTCGGTAGATCAAAATAAAGAAAGTTGTTTTGGCTCAGGGTCATTTTTTTCTTCTTGAATTATTTTTATACCAATTTCATCCATTGGGATATCCCCTTTTTTTTGTTTTTGAACAAATTGTTTTAGTAGTGCAAAATCTTGCAAAACTATTGGTTTTAAAGATTGTTGGTGCAAAGCGGCTGCAGGATGGTACATTGCAATCACCAATCGACCATCAATCTGTTTAGCCTGTCCATGAATTTGGCTGATTTTTTCATTCTTAAAATATTTTGCCATCGAAAAACGCCCCAATGTGACAATTACAGTAGGGTTTATTAAGTCAATTTGTAAGTCCAAAAAATGAGAGCAAGACTCAACTTCTTCCGGTTCAGGATCTCGATTTCCTGGCGGCCTACATTTGACCACATTGGTCACAAACACTTCATTCCGGTTTAGATTGGCGCTTTTCAACAATTCGTCAAAAAATTTACCAGCAGCACCCACAAATGGTTTACCTTGCTGGTTTTCATGGAAACCTGGTCCTTCTCCTATAAACATAATTTTTGCATCAGGAGGCCCTTCACCGGACACTGCATTAATTCGAGAAAAATGCAAGGAACATGCTTCACAAACAGCGACTTCGTTACGAATTTTTTCCAACATTTTCACTGTTTCCATAACGCTCCTCCTGATTAAAAAATTTTTATTTTAAGAATTAGTATACATCCAATTTAGATTTCGCAGCTCATCATAAGTGCATCTTCTCGGTTATCGCGATAATATTCTTTTCGAACACCATCGATCTGGAATCCCATGCTTTCATACAAATGAATCGCTACCTCATTCGATTTCCTTACTTCTAAATAAGCTTTAATAACCCCTTCTTCAAAGGCGTTTTCCAAAATTTCTGAAAGAAATATTTTCCCCATTCCGATGCCCCGATAATTCGGATGAACTGCAATTGTTCCGATATGAACTTCGTCTAAAACCAGCCATAATACAGCCATCGCAATGATTTCTTTTTTATCTCCAGAATCAATTTCCATAACCCAGGCTCTTGAATTCGTATTTTCATTAATTTCATAAAAATATGAATGTTTAGGCCAGGGATTGGGAAACGATTCTTCATCAATCTGGATAACTTGATCAATGTCTTCATTCGTCATAAAACGAATAATGGGCTGTTTATTCAAGGGAATTATTCCGGAATGGGGTCACCAACATGTAAGTAGATTGGGGAGATCGTGACCACATCGTCCAAATCGTTTTTACGAATCCGTTTCCAAGCCAGGTCCGCCAGTTGGGCTGAACGCCTAACTGATAAAACCGGTGAAGAGAGAATGATATTTTTGCGTTTCCTGGATAAAATCTGTCTTTCCTCTGGGGACAATTCACCCACAACAATGGTCGGTTCTTGAATCATCTCAGCCAATTCATTCACCTTTAAAACCAATGGTTCTCCATTTTTAACCCAGGTAAATTTTTCATTTTTGTACCAACCCGCTGCCAGACGTGTTCTACCCGCTTGAATAACAGCACACAATGGATATTGGCTGAGAGGTTGAATACTAGCCAATATATCATGAGTGGCAATGCCAACCACAGGAATATGTAACGATAAGGCCAAACCTTTCACCAAAGCCATACCAATGCGCAAACTGGTAAATGAACCAGGACCCAAAGCAACGGCCAAGCCTGTTAATTCATCTCGTTTTACACCCGTCCTATTAAATAGTTCGTCGATCGCTTCTGCCACTTCAACGGTATGATGGTTTTTTGACCGCCAATTCATTTCTCCAATTACCTGTGCCCCATCATATAAAGCTAAACCAACTTGCTGTGTGGAAGTGTCTACGGCTAAAAGCATGATAATTATCCTCCAAACGTTTTTTGTCGAAAATTTGATATTAATTTTTGGTAATATTCCCCTTTTGGAAGAAAAACCATTCGCCGCTGATTTTCATCTACCCAAATCAAATTCACCCATAAATAGGTTTCCGGCAGTGCTTCTTTAATCTGTTCCGGCCACTCCATCACCAAAGCCCCAGTATGGTACATCTCATCCATGTCCAAATTATATGCATCTTCAGCACCCATCAAACGATAGGCATCCATATGATGCAAAATGGTACCTTCTGGTCTTCGATATTGGTTAACAATCACAAAAGTAGGGCTGGTAACGCTGTCCAAAGAACCCCACCCGCGGGCAATACCTTGAACAAAGGTCGTTTTTCCAGCTCCCAAATCTCCGGATAAACACACCACATCCCCAATTTTTAATAATGCACCTAAGCGTGTACCTAACCGTTTGGTTTGTTCGGCACTCTTACTGAAAAATTCCAGACTGTATTGATCTAAAATTGGCATGGCGATTCCACTCACTTATTAGGTTTGGCTTTTAATGATAATTCTATCTGATATGCTAATTCTTTAGCAATCATTCTTGTAGCTTTGGGGTTCGCTAATTTTTTTGAATTTTCAGAAACCAATGCCATCATGTTTGGATCACTTAACCATTCCCTTAACGTAGATACAACCTGTGATGGTTCAGGTGCCCACACACCAGCATTTTTTTCGACTACATAGGTTACGTTCCCGTCTTCCTGCCCAGGCATTTTACTATACAGAATCAAAGGCAGTCCTGCAATAAACGCTTCACTAATCGTCCCTGGTCCGGCTTTGGTAATTAACACATTGGAAGCCTGCATGAATTCCGGCATATCCTTCACAAACCCATAAACTGTTACCGGAATATTCCATTGATGAGTTTCCAGGTGATGTTTTAATTCTTCGTTTCGTCCGGCCACAATGATTAACTGCACATCCAATTTGGCGCGATTAATTGCAAAAGCATGCTCAGCCAGTGGGCCCATTCCCTCCCCACCTCCAACCATTAAGATGGTAGGGATATTCTTTTTCCATCCGAATTTTTCCCGTAACAAATCCTCATCTTGAGGTGGTAAGGTATATTTTTCTGCAATCGGCTGACCGATCACTTTTACTTTATCCGGGCTCACCCCCAAAGAAATGGCTTTTTCTGCCGCTTTAATGGTTGGCACGATTATAAAATCCGCGCCATTATCATACCAGGCCACATGTGTGGAGACCAAATCGGTAACCACCGTTACAAAACGCGGATAATCGATTTCCTTCACATTCACCAATGGGATATTTACCAATTGGTGAACGGAAACAATCAAATCACTAGGGTGGTCATATAATAAACGCTGTAATGACAGGCGCACATACGGCATCAAAGCCTTATAGATCATTTTCGTCTGTCTTAAACCATCGCTGACTTTATAACCGATGCCCCACATTTTTGGCATTTTGGATAATTTTGGATAAATTTCCGGTGCGTAATTAAGCGGTAGGGGCGCATATTCTCGAAAAATATCAATCATTTCTGTTTCAAATTGATCCGGAAATTCTAAATTAAGTGCCTCAATGATTGCTTCAGAAGCACTACGATGTCCCCCTCCTGTATCAGAAAAAAGAAACAGGATTTTTGGTTTAGTCATCATGATCCTCTATGTTATCTGGCCGGTGAATGGACTTCATCCGTTTGGAAAGATCCCTGCGAGACAATATGATTTTACGCTCACATTGAGTACAAACCAAACCAATATCCGCACCCAACCGGACAACTTTCCATTCGTAACTTCCGCACGGATGGACCTTTTTCAGTATGACAAGATCATTGAGTCGAATATCCGTTATCACGGTAAGATTATACCACCCATGATATAATCGAGAAAAAAATAGCCGAGAAAATATGCTAAATTTATCCCCCGCAGTCCTTATTTCAAGAATCATTACTTTAATTATCGCATTCACAGTCCATGAGTTTTCTCATGCCTGGACAGCGAACTATTTTGGGGATGATACGCCCCGTTTAAATGGACGCCTAACCTTAAATCCTTTGTCACACTTAGATGTCATGGGCAGCCTGCTTTTGATCATTGCCGGATTTGGCTGGGCAAAACCTGTGCCCGTCAATCCTTACGCCTTAAACCAAAGATCAAAAAGTGCTTATATGTGGGTCTCTTTGGCCGGGCCTATTTCTAATTTTGTTATGGCAATCCTGGCGGCTATTCCCTTCCGATTGGGTTTAATTCCCTTCCGTTTCACCAGTGGCAGCTGGATGCCAACCTTATCCAGTTTTTTGTTTGAATTTATCATAATTAATTTGGCTTTGATGTTGTTTAACCTGATTCCATTAGCGCCATTGGATGGTGAAAAGGTTCTGGAATTTTTTATTCCGGAAAATCTAAGAAGTGGCTTTGATAAGATTAAACAATATGGACCTATTTTGTTGATCGTGTTAATTTTTGTGTTACCCCGTGTTGGATTTGATATCATCGGTATGGTGCTACGCCCTGCCTTAACCGGATTATTTACCCTGCTTGTTGGAGGAATTTAAATGAGTATCCAATTAACGATCATTGGTTTAGATAAAATCGGTGTCTCTTTGGGACTGGCTCTGCAAAAACAAACCGAAAAGATTACCCGCGTCGGACATGACCGCAAATCGGAAATCCATAAAAAAGCGCAAGAATTAAACGCAATTGACGAAGCGCCAGGCAAAATTTTAAAAGCGGTTGAAAATGCCGATATTGTTTTATTATCACTTCCTGTTGATGAGATCGAAGACACCATCAGCGTGATCGCACCTGTTTTAAAACCAGGGGCAGTTTTATTGGATACATCACCATTAAAAATTCAAGTTTCTGAATGGGTTAAACAGAACCTGCCAGAAGATCGGTATTTTGTAACCTTTCACCCTACTCTCAACCCAAAATATCTGCATGAAAACAGCACGGATCTGGATTTTGCTCACGATGATTTATTCCATAAATCAAATATCATTATCAGTGGCGACCCTTCCACGGACGGTGATGCCGTCAAACTTGCCACCGATCTAGCTCGCTTAATTGGTTCAAAACCATTTTTTGCTGATCCGTATGAGGTAGATGGTCTTGTAGCGGCAACTGAGATTCTGCCAAGGTTAACAGCTGCTGCATATTTACACGCCGTAATGAAACAACCCGGATGGAAAGAAGCCCAAAAAGTAGCCGGTACCAGTTTTAAAATGATGGCAGATGAAGCAAATCGTCAGTTAGAGCGGGAAAATTTCGGCACCAGCGTATTAAGTAACAAGGAAAATAGCATCCGCACCATCAATAACATGATGATCGCCCTCCATGATCTTCGCACCATTATTGAGTCAGATGATGAAAATGGTTTGAAAGATTGGTATGAATATGCTATGGATCAGAGTAAAAATTGGGAAAAAGAAAGAATGAAAGCGGATTGGGATAATTTGGATGATTATTCCAATCTCCCTACCACAGGAGATTTCTTTGCCCGAATGTTAGGATTCAAAAAGCGAAAACCGAAAAAATCGTGAAACCGGTTTACTGCTATATCGTTCACTGTGCCAACCAGGCTTTTTATACCGGTTGGGCAAAGGATCTCCAGCGTAGAATCAAACAACATAATGCTGGTAAAGGTGCACGCTACACGAAATTGAATGGCCCAGTTTCTTTGGTTTATTGGGAAACCCAACCCAATAAAATCTCAGCCCTCCGCAGAGAAAGAGAAATAAAAAAATATTCCCATCTACAAAAAAAATCTTTGGTTTCGGAGTGGTACCCACAAATGTCAGCACAAAATCCAACAACTCAATATGAATATTTATCAATTGCCCCTGGCCGGGTCAACTTATTAGGTGAACATATCGATTATAATGGGGGTTCCGTATTACCCGCAGCAATCGATCGGAATGTCCATCTCTATGCCAATCCTCGATCAGATGGGATTGTTTCATTAACCGCATCCGACTTGGAGGAAACCATCTCATTCCGGTTAGATAATTTGGAAAAAAAGATGGATCTGAATGGAAACCCACTCCCGGAATGGGCTTTATTTCCTGCCGGAGTAGCCTGGGTCGCCCAAGAGCGAGGTTATGTGGTCAGTGGATTAGAGGGAGAATTCACAAGCAATATCCCGATGGGATCAGGGTTAAGTTCATCCGCAGCAGTCGAAGTTGCTTTTGCCGCCTTGTGGCGCGAATTAAATGACTGGCCGATGGATAATCTGGAATTATCCATATTATGTCAGCAAGCGGAAAACCAATACGTTGGTGTCAATTGCGGTTTGATGGATCAATTCTCTGTTGCCAATGGAATTGAACATGCAGCGCTGTTATTTGATACCCAAAGCCATGAATGGCAGCCAGTATATATTCCTAAAAACATCGCCATCATCATTGCGGATTCAAAAAAACGTCGCTCCTTAGCAACATCTGCTTATAATGAACGCCGAGAGGCATGTGAGCAAGCCCTTACACTCCTGAAACAAGATTTACCTGAAATCAACACATTAAATGATGTCTCTCTCTCTGAATTTGAAACATATGGGCATAAACTGCCACCCATAATTTATAAACGGGCTAAACATGTTGTTGAAGAATGCCACCGGGTGAAACAGGCTGCCGATTGTTTAAACAAAGGGGATGTAAAAAAATTTGGTGAATTCATGTTGGATGGTCATGCTTCTTTACGCGATCTGTATGAAGTGTCTATTCCAGAATTGGACACGCTGGTTGAATTAGCCTCACAAATTGACGGGTGTTACGGTGCTCGGTTAAGTGGGGCTGGGTTTGGCGGTTGTACTGTTTCATTAGTGGATCAATCCAAAGCAAATCAATTTATTAAACAACTGGATACAGGATATCAAAAATCAACCGGCATCAAAGCCGATATTTACTTATGCCAGGCCTCCCAAGGTGTGATTGTAAAGTGGCATGAACACGCTGATTAATTGGTTATACAACAATCGATTCCATTATTTCGGGTCGCTTTTTATAGGATTGTACTTGCTAACCGCCTGTACAACGCCTCTTAATTCGTTATCCCCTCTTCAAACGGAACCTGTGGAATACCCGCAGACGGTTGGTTGTAATTTTTCCGACTTAACCGGTTATGTGCATGCAGAAAACAATATCAATGCAGTTCAAGGTTTAATTGTTTTATCTAACTATACGGATAACCCATGTTTGATTGATTCAATTTGGGATTTATTGATCGTTGATTCGCAACAAAGCCCAATAATTTCCACCTCAATCAATCTGGTAAACACGAACATTTATGCAGAACAATACCTATCGATTGATTTCACCTGGAATAATTATTGTCAGCAAGATTCCAATGAACCTTTTGGTGTGAAAATTTTGGATACTGAAACACAACAAATGCTCTACATTCCGATTGAAGATCCAAATGGAAATTTAATTTCATCACCACCTGCATGCAAAGATCAAAACCAAAAACAAAGTTTTTTATTACAAATATCGCAATAAACTAGATATTCAATACGGATTTTCGTTGGAATATGGTTGTATAATTACAATGGAATATATTTCGATGGAGGATAACATGAAGGTTGTTGTTGACCCGGATACCTGCTTAGGATGTGGTGTTTGTGAAAGTATTGCACCTGAAATTTTCGAATTGGGTGAAGAAGTGTACGCAACGGTAATTCTTAACCCTGTACCGGAACAAATGCGAGATATTGTCGACGAAGCGATTGCTGAATGCCCGGAAGAAGCCATCAGCATTGTTGAAGACGAAGACCTTTAAGTATTTCTTTTCCTGGCTTTCGCCAGGCTCTCACCCTCGATATTTTGATTTAAAAAGAATCCCTTTTTTATAACCAATTGTAAATTTTAAACGGTAGTTCGCGAAATTTGAATCCTTCCGATGGTTGCAGTCAGTTGCCACTGATAAACATTAACCCACCGGAAGGTTATTTTGAATACCAATCTGAATTAAAAATCAACCTTCGAAAGTTTTTTTTGCATTATTGTACTTTTTTGTTACCTTTCGAAGGATATTATGATTTTTAATGCGTCATAGATTATAGGGTTGGCATCATTAACAACCCTTGATCATCATTAGACACCGGAACTACTTATCAAAAAACAAGGGTAAATTTCCCAGGCTGATGATATTTTTCCAATTTTTTTCATCACCTTCTGTAAATATAGCCGCTTCGGCCACAATATTGGAATTCGCCAGAGACAAAATATTCCGCATCCCTTCCAGGGTAGAGCCAGTACTGATGACATCATCAATGATTAAAACGTTTTTACCTTTAATCGCGTTTAAATCTTTTTCATCCAAAATCAATGTCTGCACAGCACCGGTCGTGATCGAGTTGGTTTCCACCCGAATGGCATTACCCATATAAGGTTTGTAACTTTTTCTTAAAACCACATACGGACACCGGGTTCGGACGGACAAGGCATGCGCCAAGGGAATACTTTTCGATTCGGCAGTAATGATCAGCTCATAATCAAAATCTTCCAGTTTTTCCAAAAGGGCATCTGCGCTGGCCTCAATTAATTCCGTATCGCCTAAAATATTCAGAATAGCAATCCGCAAACCTGGTTTGACCTCAAACAGAGGTAATTCACGCTTCACACCAGCAATATCAACGGCATAAGTCTCTCTTGGCATAATATTTTCTCCACAAAATTTAATTTAGATAGCTATGAACAATTCTATTTTACCCGAACTTCTGAAGTTTTTGTTTTTAGAGTATGATAGAAAAGATTACAAAATTTTTGGAGAAAAAAATGAGTATTTTTGATAACAAACGGCTGACGGATGAGACCTTTAAACTCGACATCGAACGGATGCGAGATGGATGGTATACCGACAAATATTTTACCAATATCACCATCATGCTGGAGCAACTTGCGAAAGAAAACTACCATTTCGCCGGCAGCACCAACCGCCTCCCACCCGAACTGCAAAACATTTCCATCGAAACCGGTGATATAGAGGTGGAAATGCAGTGGTTCACCCGCAGATTAGGCAAAACCATTGTGGTTGGGGTCGATAAAGCCCTGACCATGTTAAAACATAGTACCGGATATTTTAAAAATGGTGAATTTATTAACACCGCTGATCAATTACAGGTCTGGGCCGTTCAGGACGGACACATTGTCAAAAGTGACGGTAACCCCCTGCGGGTGCAGCCCGTCTTGCGTGTACGCGGGCGCTACCGCGACTTTGCCATCCTCGAAACCCCCACCCTCGGCATTTTAACACGGGCCAGCCGGGTGGCCACCAACGTTTACCAAACCCTGATCGCCGCCAACGGAAAACCGGTTTTGTTTTTCCCAGCTCGTTTTGATCTACACGAAGTACAGGCAGCCGATGGTTACGCCTACAACATCGCCGTACAGCGTTATAACAAAGACTTCGCCAACACCCTTGGACCCTTTATCTCAACCGATGCGCAGGGGGATTGGTGGGGCGGTTCCGGCGGCGGCACGGTCGCCCACGCCGCCATCGCTGCCTTTTTGGGAGATACAGCCGAAGCGATGATCAATTTCGCTCGAATCCTTCCTCCTGATATCCCGCGTATCGCCCTGGTGGATTTTAATAATGACTGCGTTAAAGATTCTCTGGATGTGTGCCAAAAAATGTTTTTGCAATATATGGAATTCAAGACCAATCAACAACCGGAAGAAGCTCAGCGATATGTCTTATACGGCATCCGGCTGGATACCAGTGGTTCGTTAAGAGATGTTTCCATCACCCCTTTGGGTGACCCCGTTTTAGATATGGGCGTAAACCCGCGCCTGGTGTTCAACGTGCGTCAGGCTTTAGACCAAGCCTGGCAAACCTGGGATTTACCGGAAAATTGGCAGGCGGAAGCAAAAACATTCTGCCAATCCGTAAAAATAGTTGTCTCCGGTGGGTTTAACCCCGACAAGATCACCAAGTTTGAAAAACTAAGCGTCCCGGCCGATATTTACGCTGTCGGTTCCTACTTATTCGATAATCACGGCCCCACTACCACCGATTACACCGCCGACGTGGTGCGGGTAAAAATTAACGGTGACTGGGTCGACCTTGCCAAAACAGGCCGCACCCACCTGGATAATCCGGATTTGGAACGAGTCTGGTAAAAACTTCTTTACTTCTCCAAGATCATACTGATCCAATCGTTGATGTTGATTTGTTCCAGAAACGTAAAACCTTGTTTTTCTGCGGCTTCCCGCACCTGGCCAGCTTGTTTATCCAATATGCCGGATAATACCAGTTTCCCACCAGGATTTACCAGTTCGCCTAAGCCATCATCAAACAAGCGGATGATGATCGGAGCTAAGATATTCACCAATACCACCGGCGCGGACTGTATCGAAAAATTATTGTGTAATATTTCCGTCACGGAGCCTTCACCAATTTCGATTTTGCCTTCCACTTCATTTGCTTTTGCATTTTTAAAGGTGGAAACGACAGAGGGATGATCTGTATCCACTGCGAGAATATGGCTGGCACCCAACTTAGCAGCCGCAATCGATAAAATACCAGAGCCGCAGCCCACGTCAATCACCGTATCGCCCGGTTTGATGACACTTTCTGCCATTTGCATACATAACTGGGTGGTGGGATGGGTGCCGGTGCCAAAAGCCATAGAGGGGTCAATTTTGACCGCGATCCGTTCCGGATAGGGGTTTTCCAGCCACGCTGGTAAAACCAGCAAACGCTCACCGACCTGAATGGGATGGTAACGTTCTTTCCAACTTTCCATCCAATCCTGATTATGGATGATCTGATACTGCGGCTCAGGCACGGGCTGAATCATATTTAGATACCATAACCCCTGCTCAATTTGTTTGCGTTTTTCTTCTACTGTTTCGTCATTTAATAAATACCCATATACTTTGATGAGTCCGTATGGCATCGGAATTTCTTCGGTTTCATCATACCGGACATTCGTTTCGGTCACAACACCCTGCGTTACATACCGTGAGATTACTTCCGCTACCGATTCTGCCAATTCCCCATCACAGGATACAGACACTTCTAACCAGGAAATTTGTGGTTCATCCACTTAAAACCTCTTTCAAACGATCAAAAAATCCTCTTTCTTGAGGTAAAACTTCAGTACCTAACGTTGCAGCCAATTTTTCAAATAAAGCGCGTTGTTCTTCCGTAACATGTGTTGGAATATCAACTCCAATCATGACCAATTGGTTCCCTCGCCCCGATCCTCTTAAATAGGGTACACCCTGGCCTTTTAATGTAAACACCTTGCCGGGTTGTGTACCGGGGGGAATGACCAATTTATGATCTTTTTCTAGCGTAGGCACTTGAATTTCAGCACCCAAAGTTGCCTGGGCAATATTGATATTCAAATCCAACAGAATATCATTTTCACGCCGCCTGAAAAATTTATGCTGTTTTACGCGCACTTCAATATATAAATTACCATGCGGTCCACCATTTACCCCAGGCTGTCCTTCGCCTGCCAAACGAATCTGTGTGCCATGGTCAACCCCCGCAGGGATGTGAACTAATTTTTTCCGGGTTTTAACTTCTTGACCGGATCCCCGGCAAGTTGTACAGGGAGATTCAATAATCGAACCTTTACCGCCGCATTTAGGACAGGTAACCACTTGAACCATCGAACCCAAAAAGGTCTGGCGTACCTGGCGCACTTCACCCCGCCCATTACATTCGGAGCACTGCACTGGCTGGCTGCCAGCTTTAGCGCCACTTCCGGAACAGGTAGAGCACGTTTCGTTGCGCGAAATTTCAAACTCTTTATCAACACCAAAGACTGCTTCTTCAAATTCAATCGTTACGGCATACGATAAATCAGCTCCGCGTCTAGGAGCATTCCGCCGGCGCGAGGAACCGCCGCCGCCAAACCCGAAAAATTCTTCAAAAATGTCCGAAAAGTCGACGGAGGTAAAATCGGGCATCCCGCCCATTCCATTTACACCAGCCGCTCCAAAACGATCATATTTTGAGCGTTTATCCGGGTCCGATAAAATGGCGTATGCTTCGTTAAGTTCTTTAAATCGGTCTTCAGCATCCGGTTCTTTACTGACATCCGGATGGTATTTTCTGGCTAACTGCCGGAAGGAATTTTTAATTTCTTCACTGCTGGCATTCCGGCTAATGCCTAATATTTCGTAATAATCTCTCTGTGCCATAACTACCTATCATGAACAAAAAATTATAATAACTTACAAACACCTAACCGGAGCGATTATTTTTGCTTCCGGTTTTTTGATCAACTTGCACAGAATCACAAGGTTTATGATCAGGGAGGTGATTATACCACCTCCCTGAAAAGGTTTCCAAAAAATTAAACGTTCTTAAATTCTCCGTCCACGACATCATCATCTTTTGGTTTATCAGATGAACCATCATCAGACTGGGGTGCTTGAGGTCCGGCTTCTTGTCCCGGTTGTTGGTACATTGCTGCACCAATTTGTTGGATAAATTGTTCCAAATCCTGAATTTTGGTTTGCATACCACTGACATCGTCATTATTCATTGCTTCACGCAGTTTGGCAATTTTATCTTCAGCTTCCGCTTTTTTCGCCGGGTCGATTTTATCCGCATTTTCTCGCAGGGTTTTTTCGGTTTGGTAAATCAAATTATCCGCATGATTCTTTGATTCAACAGCTTCCTTGCGTTTTTTGTCCTCTTCGGCATGAACTTCTGCTTCTTTTCGCATGTTTTCAACTTCAGCATCCGTCAAGCCAGAGGAGGCAGTAATAGTGATATTCTGGCTTCGGTTGGAAGCTTTATCCAAAGCGGTTACATTGATAATACCGTTGGCGTTAATATCAAAGGTAACTTCAATTTGCGGCACGCCACGCGGCGCAGGAGGAATTCCATCCAGGGTAAATTTACCCAAAGATTTGTTATCAGCTGCCATTGAACGTTCACCTTGTAAGACATGAATTTCTACCGATGTTTGTCCATCGGCGGCAGTGGAAAAGACCTGGCTCTTGCGGGCAGGAATGGTGGTATTCCGTTCAATCAATGGTGTTGCCACACCACCCAAAGTTTCAACAGAAAGCGTTAATGGAGTCACATCCAATAACAAAATGTCTTTAACATCACCACTTAATACAGCAGCCTGAATAGCGGCACCAATCGCGACCACTTCATCCGGGTTTACACCACGATGCGGGTCTTTCCCAAATTCTTTGCGTACGGCTTCTTGTACGGCCGGCATACGGGTCATACCACCGACCAGAACAACTTCACTTACATCGGCGGGGCGCACACCAGCATCTTTTAATGCCCGGCGAACAGGGTCCATCGTGCGGGAAACCAAATCTTCTGTCAACTGTTCCAATTTTGCCCGAGTTAAGGTTTTCACCAAGTGTTTTGGACCGGTTGCATCGGCGGTAATATAGGGTAAATTAATCTCAGATTGTAAAACAGTAGAAAGTTCAATTTTCGCTTTTTCAGCTGCTTCTTTTAAGCGCTGCAAAGCCTGGCGATCATTTCGTAAATCCATTCCGGTATCTTTTTTGAATTCTTCGATTAACCAATCCATAATTCGGATATCGAAGTCGTCACCACCCAAGAATGTATCGCCACTGGTGGACTTCACTTGGAAGACACCATCACCCACATCTAATATGGAAATATCAAAGGTACCACCACCGAGATCATAAACAGCGATAATTTCATTTTTCTTTTTATCCAAACCATAGGCTAATGAAGAAGCGGTTGGTTCGTTGATGATGCGTAAAACTTCCAAACCTGCAATTCTGCCGGCATCTTTGGTTGCATTCCGCTGGGCATCATTAAAATAAGCAGGTACTGTGATAACCGCCTGTGTAACCGGTTCACCCAAAAAAGCTTCTGCATCGGCTTTCAGTTTGGAGAGGATCATGGCTGAAATTTCTGGTGGAGAATATTCTTTTCCACCTAATTCCACTCCGGCATCTCCATTGGGGGCTTTGGTAATTTTGTACGGAACGCGTTCTTCCGTGCGATTACTGGCAGCATCACCATATTTACGCCCCATCAGCCGTTTAATCGAGAAAATTGTGTTTTCAGGATTAACAATAGCCTGGTTACGAGCAGAACGACCGACAAGGCGTTCACCATTTTTGTTCACCGCCACTACGGAAGGCACCAAACGTTCACCTTCAGCAGATGGGATGACGGTTGGTTCACCACCTTGCATAACAGCAACAACGGAATTTGTGGTTCCTAAGTCAATACCAACGATTTTACCCATTATTTTCCTCCTAACGAGCTACGATAACCAACGCGGGTCGGATAATCCGATCACCAATTTTATATCCCTGACGCATTACTTCCACAACGGTGCCACTTTCATGATCGGGGCTATCGATCTGAGTAATTGCTTCATGAACATTTGGGTCAAACTCCAGGCCTTCTGCTGGTATAGGTTCAATTCCTTCATTTTCTAAAGTTGATTTTAATTTCTGATGGATTAATCCAATTCCATTTGCCCAATCCTGGCATTCGCTGCAATTTGGACGATTCTTAAATGCAAGGTCCATATCATCCAAAATTGCCAGATATTTCTTAATAACATCTGCAACAATAAAATTCTTCAGAGAAAGTTGTTCTCTTTCAATCCGTTTTTTATAATTCAGAAAATCAGCACGTTCTCGCTGCCAACCTTCAAAATTTTCCAAGGATTTATTTCTTAATAATTCCAGTTCATCTTGTGGCGCATCGTCAGAAGATGTTTTTTCATTTTCTTGATTCTTCTCTTCTTTTTCGCTATTTGGATGCTTCAACGCTTCTTCCATTTCCTGTTCTTTTTGGGGATCCGTTTCAGCGTTTTTTTTATTCCTCATGATTCCACCTCTTGTGATGAGACGATTTGATCTTCAAACAGTGATTGAGAAACCATATCACTGAGTAAACCTGACATAAAACGTACAGCGGAAATTGTCTGTCCATAGGCCATCCGAATCGGACCCAAAACACCCACCGTGCCATATGCCACACCAGGGGCTCCGTATTTTGACAATACGATGGAACATTGGCTTAGGTCATCCCATTCATTTTCTCCGCCAATTAAAACTTGCACTGAACCTTCATCAATATTTAAAACTGTATTTGAAAACAATTCATTTAATAATGTGCGTTCTTCCAATACTCTTAATGCCTTGCGAGCTTCACCACTGTCATTAAACTCTGGTTCTGCCAAAACATTGGTGATTCCATCCAAAAACAATTCTCCGGAACCAAATGTTTCGACCTGGCCCATTTCTTCAGATACCCAAGATAGTAAGGTTCGTTCCAATTCGGAAGATAAGCGGGATCGGTTCGTTGCAATTTTTTCTACAGTAAAACCGTAAAACAAATTTGACAAATGATTCGCAACATTCGATAAAACCTGTTGGCTGACAGGCTCAGTCAGCGATTGCAACCGCTGACGAATTTCACCACCCACCAAAACCAAAACCATCAATACTTGTTTTCCAGAGGTTGAAATAAACTCAACATGTTTTAATTGTGCCTTTGTTAAATGCGGTGCAGTAATCATTGAGGCTGCTTTGGATTGATCTGCCAACACGGAGGCTGCCAAACGCATCCATTGTTCAACTTCATTCCGCATTTGGAAAAATTGGTGGGTTATTTTTCGTTTGGTCGGTTCAGGGATTTCGGTTTCATTTACCAATCGCCCAACAAAAAATCGGTAACCGCTTTCTGTCGGAACACGTCCGGCGGATGTATGCGGCTGTCGCAAATAACCCTTTTCTGTTAATGCTGCCATCTCATTACGGATGGTTGCAGAACTCATTTTTAAGTTAAAACGCTCCACCAGTGATCTGGAACCGATCGGAGCAGCAGTTTTAATGTGTTCATGCGTCACTAGGGTTAATATTACTTTCTGTCGGGCAGATAATTCTTCCATAGGTTTTCCGGTTTTCTTAGCACTCTCTTCATTAGAGTGCTAAATAACATGGAATTGATAATACCATGTCAAAAAATCATCGTCAAGCAATTTTTTGGCATTCTTACACATTTCTGATAAAGGGTTAATAAACTGTATAAATAGGATATATGTCACATTTGATCCTGGTTTTTTTCTTTATACAATATAGATATGATTAAAAAAGATAAAACCCTTCTAAAGGTGGTTTTTTTTAGAACAGACCATGACCCACCGTTACCATTGCAAAATTCATTCCTTTTAAACTCAAACCGAAACGATAAGGAGATGTCAGATGTCAAAATTTAATTTTAAATCCGTTCGTGCGCCCATCTATAAGGATATTCCGGATGAACAGTGGAATAATTGGCGGTGGCAGTTAAGTCATCGATTAAATAGTGTGCAAGATTTTGAACAAGTATTACCATTAACCGATTCCGAAAAAGAAGCCCTCAGTACCGATGGTTTATTTCGGGTTGATATTACCCCCTATTATGCTTCGCTGATCGATCCCAACGATCCGAATGACCCCATCCGTTTACAGGTCATTCCCACAGCCGGTGAAATTAATCCTTTTACCGGTATGATGGAAGATTCATTGGCAGAAGACCGTCATTCACCTGTGCCTGGTTTGGTACATCGTTATCCGGATCGGGTATTAATGCTGGTCACCACCCAATGCGCATCATACTGCCGCTACTGCACTCGCTCTCGTATCGTTGGCGATCCTTCAGAGCAGTTTTCCACAGCAGACTTTGAATTGCAGTTAGAATATCTTCGCAACACGCCACAGGTGCGGGATGTTTTGCTTTCCGGTGGTGATCCGCTCACCCTGGCACCAAAATTACTAGAAAAATTACTGCGCTCTCTATACGAAATTCCTCATATTGAGATCATACGAATTGGGTCACGTGTTCCGGTTTTTATGCCGCAGCGTGTTACCGATGAGTTATGCGATATGTTATCTCAATTCCATCCGTTATGGTTAAACATCCATGTTAACCACCCCAACGAGATTACCCAGGAATTAGCTGATGCCTGCGATAAACTTACAAAAGCGGGTATTCCGTTAGGAAACCAGTCCGTATTGTTGGCGGGTGTGAATGATTGTGTTCATATCCAGCGTAAATTAGTCCAAGATTTGGTTCGCATACGGGTGCGTCCTTACTATCTTTATCAATGTGATTTGGTGGAAGGAGCCGGTCATTTTCGAACACCGGTTGCTAAAGGAATCGAAATTATCGAAGGATTGCGCGGACATACCTCCGGTTATGCCGTTCCTACCTTTGTTGTGGATGCTCCTGGAGGTGGCGGAAAAATCCCCGTTATGCCGAATTACATGATCAGTGCTTCTGATCATAAGGTTATCTTAAGAAATTATGAAGGATATATCACTACATACGAAGAGCCACTTCGTTATGAACCACATGATCCAAAGACCTGCGAATATTGTTCGACCAAACGCATGGAGCCAGGGCAATCCGGTGTATTTGGGTTATTGGATGGAGAAGAAATGTTCATCAAACCGGAAGGTTTTGAAGAATTACATAACCGCGGCGGTGGACAGCACCGTCTGCGTGCTGATACAGAAAAATGGAAACCCCGCGGCATCGGGGCTCCACAAAAGGAGGAAGAATAATGCATTATCGAAGATTAGGACAATCCGGCCTAAAAGTGAGTGAAATTGCTTTAGGTGCCTGGATTACGATGGGCAACCAAATAGACGAAAAAGTATCATCCGATTTATTACACGCTGCTTACGATCAAGGGATTAATTTTTTTGACAATTCAGATGCCTATGCCAATGGTGAAGCAGAAACAGTAATGGGAAAATCAATTAAGGATTTACCCCGAACAGCTTTAGTACTCTCCAGTAAAGTGTTCTGGCCAACCATGCCCGGACCAAATGGTCGTGGATTATCCCGGAAACACATGACAGAATCTCTGCATGCATCCTTAAAACGGATGGATACGGATTACTTAGATATCTATTATTGTCACCGTTATGATCCGGATACGCCCATTGAGGAAGTTGTTTTCACCATGAATGCCTTTATCCAACAGGGTAAGATCCTCTACTGGGGTACTTCAGAATGGGAACCTGCAAAAATCACCCAAGCCGTAGGGGTTGCAAAACAATTAAATTTGATAGCACCTGTAGTGGAACAACCACAATACAATATGTTCCATCGACTGCGGGTGGAAGAACAATTAGCACCCGTTTGTAAAGAATTTGGCATCGGGTTAACTACCTGGTCACCGCTTTATTTTGGCGTTTTGACCGGTAAATACAATGAAGGCATCCCGGAAGGTTCACGAGCCTCATTGGATAACATGAATTGGATTCGGGATAAAATCACGCCTGAACGAATTGACAAAGTACGAGAATTAACCGCTATCGCCAATGAATTGGATATCACCACTGCCCAAATGGCAATCGCCTGGTTATTACGGCGCAAAGAAGTTTCATCCGTAATTACCGGCGCAACCCGCCTGGAACAATTGGACGAAAATCTGATTGCGGCAGAAGCACAGGAAAAATTGACTGAAGATATTCTCGATCAAATTGAAGTCATCTTGGGGCCGTTGGACACCTTAAGAGAAGTTTAATAAGCTTGATTTTATATAAGGAACCAAGAAGTAAAACTTTTTTACTTCTGCTGAAAACATATTAGGAAAAAACAATTAAAACAGTCTTCGGCTTTGATCTGAAGGCTGTTTTGTTTTTTTGTTCCATTGTTAAAATATCGAACCAATTTTTTTAATACGTGGAAGAATTCTGTCCAGAATCATGGAAACGCTGGTTTGTCGCTAAATAAATGGCTGCATTTTCTTCGTGCGCTTGGTAAACTTTGTAGGCTCTTTTTTATTTTAAGGGTTTGGTGTTTCTGTTATAGTATCTGGGGATTGAGCTTCACATTGATTAACTTGTAAAATTCGATAAATCGGTGAATTATAAACACGATCGACACCATACAATACACCAATACTCACTTCCACGACGGCCTCATCAGTTAAAGTATAGGATGAAAAATCAATTTCCGCATTCAGAGATTTTACCCACCCACCAGTTTCATCAGGTATCATAAATACAGTGGTCCAGTTTGGGTTTATCTCCACCTGGCTTGTCAAGCGATAAACCATTACGACATTGTTCACAAGGCCATCATTATTCAATTCAACTTCAATATTGGCAGATTCTCCCCCACATAAGGATCCATAAAATATTTCTTCAGGATTTGCGGAAATAAAGCCCAATTCAGGTGAACCGGTCTCCAATGTAGGTGATTGTTCTTCAGTTAACGAAAGGGTTGAATTAAAATTAAATAAATTCTCAAAATCCAAAGGGGCTCTCTCAATGATCGTATTTCCAATGTCTAACGCCAAATTCCTTGCTTCTACGGGATAAAAACCGGCAAGCGTTATCCGAATATAGGTTTCCCCTTCTAAAATCTCTAATATATTGGTGGATGATTCATGATAAGAAAACCAAATCGCATAATCACCGATCACAAAAATTCGTTCTGACCGATATAATAACGCTTCGTATAATCTTATCCGCTCATCAATTAATCCCCTTATGTTCTGATCGGTTTGATTTGTTAACACCTCTCGTAATTGAAATAAAAATTCGGGGTCATTTGATTCTGTTTCCAAAGATTGGGTAAACCAACGCATTGTCTGTAACGCCTTTTCAGGTGAATAAAGACCAATAAAAATGGAACGTGTTTCCCATTGATTACTGATTCGGCAGCCGCCATCCATTTCCTCAATAAACAATGGGGCCTCTTCAAAGAAAGCTTGCCATTCTGACACGGAAATGAGATCGCAAGGTTTCAAATAACCATCCTCGGTGAGATATGGCATCCCCGGATCAGCAGCCACTTCGGTTACAAGAGGCTCATTTTGCACCCCATTACTGGTACAACCATTCACCAAAATAAGAATGGACAAAATCAATCCATGCAGCACGTAAAATTTCTTCATCTTTTTCATTATAAAGGCTAATTTCCCACGGTGTCCATAACAATCCTATCACAAATATTTTGGAACGAGAGAGGTGCGTACTAAAATAAATCCACAATAATTATCATCTTTTCTCTACCAATTATGATTCAATACAGATTACAAGATACGAAAAAAGACAGATTTTTATAATAATCAAAAAAGGGACGTTGGATATGAAAACAAAAAATGACTTACAATCAACAAATCGAGAAGAGCTTCTCTCCTCATTAAAAAATCGTTTTGAGAAAAATATGAACCGCCACCAAAACCTAAAATGGGATGATGTACAGGCAAAATTAGAGGCCAATCCTCAAAAATTAGTGTCGCTGTATGAAATGGAAAGAACTGGTGGCGAACCTGACGTAGTAGGTTTGGATAAAGATAAAATAGTATTTTTTGATTGCTCAGCGGAAAGTCCTGACGGACGAAGGAGTCTTTGTTACGACCGCGAAGCTTTGGAAAAAAGAAAATCAGCCAAACCAAAAAACACTGCGGTGGATTTGGCAAATGAAATGGGAATTGATCTTTTAACAGAGGAAGAATACCATTCCCTGCAAAACCTGGGTGCCTTTGATCAAAAAACATCAAGCTGGTTAAAAACACCTGATGATGTGCGAAAACTCGGTGGTGCCATTTTTGGAGACCGGCGTTTTGGTCGTATCTTTATTTATCACAATGGCGCTGAGTCCTATTACGCCGCTCGAGGGTTCCGTGGTTCACTTAGAGTCTAAATTTCTCGCAGGTTGATAAATATGAATAAAAAATTAGAACAAAATAAAAATAACGCAAAAGCCTTTTATGACTTGATGTTTAATGAATGTAAACCACGAGAGGCTGTTGAAAAATACGTAGGTGATGTGTATATCCAACATAACCCAGATGTCGCGGATGGCAAAGAGGCATTTATCGAATATTTCATTCGGATGGCGGAAGAATTTCCAGGCAAAAAGGTGAAATTTATTCGTGCAGTTGCTGAGGAAAATTTGGTTGTTTTGCACTGCCACCAAACCTGGCCTGGTGATAACGATTATGCTGGGATTGACATCTTTCGATTCGATGAAAACGGCAAGATTGTTGAACATTGGGATGTTCTTCAAATTGTTCCCAAAACATCTGCGAATAATAACTCCATGTTTTAATGTATCGGTTTAATAACAATTGACGACCGTCCCAAATCCCTTTATAATCTGAACAAGAAAAATATAATCCGCTTTAAGCAGTATGTGTTTCGCTTCCGACAGAGAAAGAGGTCTTGGTTGAGAGCCTCTCCGGAAAAAGCAGCACAGAAGTCGTAAAGTAATGGATGCCGAAGAACATCAATTCGATCAGTAGAACGGCACGTTCGCAGCCCGTTAGAGCTGTACCTGACATCATTCAGGAATAAGTGCACCCCAATGGGTGAACTGAGGTGGTACCGCGGAAGAGCACGCTTTCGTCCTCAAGAGAAAATATTCTCAAGAAGAGGACAGCGTGTTTTTTATTTTTTGTAATATTTACATCCAAATGGAGGATTTTATGACGGAACTGCCAAAAACTTATGATTTTTCAGCAATTGAACAAGAAATGTATGAATGGTGGGAAAAAAAGGGATATTTTAAACCTACCAATGACCCAAACCAACCAGGATTTGATCCTTCCAAAAAACCCTATGTCATTTCAATTCCCCCACCAAACGTAACCGGTGGTTTACATCTCGGACACGCCATGTTTGTAGCGATGGAGGATCTTATGATCCGTTATCACCGCATGAAAGGGTATCCCACGCTCTGGGTGCCAGGTTCTGACCATGCGGGTATTGCCACCCAACTCCAGGTGGAAAAAATGCTGGTTGATCAGGGGCGATCCAGAGAAGAATTGGGTCGTGAGGCATTTGAAAAAGAAGTTTGGGCCTGGAAAGAAGAATACGGCAGCAAAATCACACGCCAGATTCGACGTTTGGGTGCCTCCTGTGACTGGGATCGCGAACGTTTTACGCTGGATGAAGGGCTCTCTGAAGCGGTTCGGGAAGCTTTCGTTCGGCTATACGAAAAAGGCTTGATTTACCGCGGTCCAAGAATGATCAATTGGTCCCCTGGTTTAAAAACAGCCGTTTCTGATCTTGAAGTGGAATACGTTGAAGAACCCGGATTTTTATATTATTTCAAATACAGACTCGCTGAAAATCCCGATGAATTTATTCCCGTTGCGACCACCCGCCCCGAAACGATTTTGGGTGATACCGCCGTGGCTGTCCACCCGGAAGATGAACGATACCAAAAATTCATTGGTAAAATGGTCCTTGTGCCAATCCTTAACCGTGAAATACCGGTCATCGCTGATGAATACGTAGACCGTGAATTTGGTACAGCAGCGTTAAAAATCACTCCGGCTCATGATCCGAATGATTATGAAATTGGGAAACGCCATGACCTTGAATTTATCAATATCATGGATCTCAATGCTCATATTAACCAACACGGCGGTCCCTATGCCGGTATGGAACGTTTTGCCTGCCGAGAAAAATTATGGGCCGATATGAAAGAAGCCGGATTGGTAATCAAAGAACAGCCCTACACACATACCGTACCTCGTTCCCAGCGCGGTGGCGAAATCATCGAGCCGATGGTTTCCACCCAATGGTTTATCACAATGAAACCGCTGGCTGCTGCCGGCCTGGAAGCAGTTCGAGATGGTCGAATAACCATTGTGCCGGATCGTTTTTCAAAAGTGTATAACAACTGGTTGGATAATATCCAAGACTGGTGTATCAGCCGCCAGTTATGGTGGGGCCATCGTATACCGGTCTGGTACTGTCAGGATTGTGACCAGGTAACCGTAGCAAGAGAAGACCCAACGGAATGTTCACACTGCGGCAGTAAAAATATAAAACAGGATCCGGATGTGCTGGATACCTGGTTTTCGTCCGGATTATGGCCATTTTCTACGTTGGGTTGGCCAGAAAATACGCCTGACCTTAATTACTTCTACCCCACCACCATGATGGAGACGGGTTACGATATCCTCTTTTTCTGGGTAGCTCGTATGATTATGTTTGGTTTGGAGTTCACAGGCCAGGCACCTTTTGAAACCGTGTATTTACACGGCCTCATACGTGATGGTGATGGTCAGAAAATGAGCAAAACCAAAGGAAACGTCATCGATCCGCTGGTTGTCATGGAAGAAATGGGTACGGATGCATTACGTTTCACGGTCCTGGTAGGTTCAACACCAGGCAACGATATGAATATATCTGTCAAAAAAGTGGAGAGTAACCGTAATTTTGCCAATAAGGTCTGGAATGCTGGCCGTTTTGTGATTGGGACATTGGAACGAGCCCCACATGCCCCTAAGGCGGAACCGCAGTGGACTTTAGCCGATTCATGGATATGGGCAAGAATGAATCAGTTAATTCGTGATGTGGAGCGATTGTTTACGAATCATCAATACGGGGAAGCAGGTCGTTATATTTACGAATTTTTATGGGGAGAATTTGCTGCCTGGTATCTTGAAATCGCCAAAAACCAACTTGCTGAAGGTGGAGACAGAGCTTATTACACGGCATCCACTTTGGTTAAAGTATTGGATACTTGTCTGCGTCTTTTACATCCCTTTACCCCATTTATCACTGAAAGTTTATGGGGACACCTGAAACAAACCTGTCAGGAAAAATCAGATTTGTTAGCACCAAAAGAAGGTTGGGCAGATGCATTGATGATTGCAGCCTGGCCAGAAGCACAAGAACTGGAAGGCTGGGAAGATGAAAAGGTTAAAGATTTCACCCTGGTACAGGATGTAGTGCGCGGTATTCGTAATGTACGAACTGAAAAGAAATTAAAACCCGGTAAACGAATTCCTGCCATCATCATTGCCGGAGAAAACCTATCAATCATACAAGATCAACAAACCTCCATCGCTGCACTGGCCGGGCTTGATTCGGACAATTTCACAATTGTCGAAAACATGGATAACAAACCCGCGGATTTAACTTCATTGGTTGTATCCGGCGTGGAAGTTTATCTATCGCTGGCAGATGTAGTCGATCAGGAAGCGGAAAAAGCCCGTTTGGAAAAAGAATTAAGTGAAGCCCAAAGTCATATCCAACGATTAACTGGTTTATTAAATTCACCCTTCGCCCAAAAAGCACCCGCAGCATTGGTTGAAAAAGAACGTGAAAAACTGGCTGTGTATGAAGAAACCGCAGCCAAACTAACTGAGCAACTAAACAATATGTAATTAAAAAAGAAACGCACCAATAGAACGGTGCGTTTCTTTTTTTTATGTTTTGTCTTCGTGCTGCTTAGTGGTTTTTCTTTTCCCGATCCTGCCGGATTAATATCCGAAGCGCTTCTACCGCTGTTTTAATCATGCCGTCTGGATCATGTTTTTTTCCGGTGATGGTCGCCATATCCGACCCAATCACCATCATCACCCCGCCGGCTCGTTTGCGGTGGATGCCAGCCAAAACGAATAAAACGGATGCTTCCATCTCGGAACAAATTGCCCCACCGCCAACCCAGGCATCCCAACGCTGGTGCAGGTAATTTGCCATCGGCATGCGGTCCGGTTCGGTTTCCGAATAAAAGGAATCTTTTGTGTGAGAAACGCCAACGGCGTGATCATAACCTAGTTTATTCGCGGCGGTCACCAAGGCGTTGATCACTTCCAAATCCGCGACTGCCGGGTATTCAATTGGCAAATACTGGCGGGTTGTACCTTCATCCCGAATGGCTGCGTTTACAATCGCAAGGTCGCCTAACTTTAAATCCGGCTGCATCGCACCAGAGGTGCCTACACGGATAAACGTATGTGCGCCAACCTTGATCAATTCCTCCACCGCGATTGCGGTGGAAGGGCAGCCCATCCCGGTCGACACAACCGAAACCTTTTCCCCGTCTAATGTGCCAGTATATACTTTATGTTCGCGGTTAAAAGAGACAAATTTCGCATCATCAAAATAAGCCGCAATCGATTCGCAGCGCCCAGGATCTCCCGGCAAAAGCACATATCCACCGACCCCCCCCGGTCCGACTTTGATATGATATTGTTTTTCGGTTTCAGTTCCCATTTTAATTTATCCTCTCCATGGTTTATTTCGTGGGATATGATTCTACAATAGAATGGTTGAAAAGAAAAATCACTTAGGTGATTTACGACCATATACCTAACAACTACAATTATGAAACTTTGATTAAATGTATTATCCCCAAAATTAAAAAAAGTGAGCGGGATGCAAGTAGGTAGGCGCTCCCAAGAAGGGATATACTCCAGAAAAGGAAATCCAACGCCCCGGGCTTTAGACCTGATCCGGTATTTGGATTAAGCATTCTCCGCTCAATTATTATTATAAGTACTTGTATGATGAAGTTCAAGATCAACTTGGACTATAGATTTTTATTCAATGAAAACAACCTGGTTTTTACCCAGACTTTTCGCTTGGGTAAGGCAAAGTTCTGCATGCTCCAATAATTCATCCAGGTTTTCACCATGATGTGGGTAACAGGCCAATCCGATGGAAATTGTGACTGGAATTTGCCAGCTTTGCGTTTTTGCTTCAATCATCGCTCTCAGTTGTTCTGCTTTTTCTTTTCCAGCTTCGATGGAAAGCCCCGGACAAATAATTACAAATTCATCCCCTCTGCGCCAACGTGCTAAAAATTCATTTCTATTTAGGCTCTCTTTAAAAAGCAAAGCCAGGTTACGGATCATTTGATCCCCGGATTGATAACTAATCTTGTTATAAAGTCTTAAATCATCACCATCGATAAATAAAAGGCATATTTCATCTTTTTGCGGGTCCGTCTGAACCAAAATATTGTTAATATAACTTTCCGCAGCCAATGCATTTGGTAACCCACTGACCTGATCGGATAGTGCCAGCGTATTACTTTCCGCTAATGCCTTGCTTAATTCTGACACGCGTTTCATTAAATATTCTGATACCCAATTCTCTTCGACTGTTGAAATCAACGGTAATAACGCTGACATATCATAAATACGAAAAGAAGTTGTTAAATTGTTCTGGCGGTATTTACTCTTTAATTCATAAACGGAATAATCTAAAAGAGTAAAAACCTTATCCATCGCAATTCTGGTATTTTTTGATAGGTTCACAACAGACATTGTTAAAAGTGGTAAGAATTCTTGCGCCTTCTCAGGATTTTTTGCATGTGCTGTAAAAAAACTAGACAAATCATGATTTATTTTTTCATAGAGAAACTTGGCATTTTTATTATGGATGGCATGGTCGTTTTCCAAAAATAACATAAAAAACTCATCACCACTAACACGGCAAGTGTAAGGACATTCCTCTTTTAAGCGATCAGCTACCCATTGCAGTAAAGCATCACCAAATGAATGTCCAAAATAATCATTGATTTTCTTAAAATTGTTTAAATCAATCCCCACTGCCGACCACTTAACAATGAATGGATCAGACATTACCTCCGCTAAAAAATCGATAAAACGAACTCTATTCCAACAGCCTGTCAGCGCATCGATCAGTTGGTTCGATGAAGTATGTAATAAGTTATTCTTTTTTAATTGGTCCATCAATCTGCCACCCTCAAAAATTTTTACTCATTATAAATGAAGTATAAAATTAGTTGCGTAAAAAATCCATAAATTTTTTTATGGGTTTTTTACAATCAGAATCAAAGTTATAAAAAAAGAATTTACTAGCTGCTTTGCGTATTGTATTGATCTCACTTCAATAAAAGATTGATGAACCTGTTGAAAGGTATCATCAATACCATAGTTGAAAAACAAATTAATCAGGGATCGTATACAGGGCATACACCCCGCCGATATCAAGCGGTATTGTCAAGGTGGCCAGATAAGTATCCAATGCCTGCAAATCGGAAAGGGGATGATGAGGGTCATTATCTCCACGTAAAAAATCAACCCCTACGGTATAAACCAACAAATGGGTAAATCCCTGTTCACGCCATTCTTTTTCCATCGTTTGGTAATTTCCGTAACGGATATTCTCCGTTTTCCAACGGTCTAAAATTTCATCCGGGTCACATTTTGGAACACAGCCATAACCGCGTGGTTCGTAAAGCATGATTACCTTACTGCTTTCCGGAAGCTTTTTTATTTCATCCAAAGCAACCGCATACCAACCCAAATTATCATATAAATAGTCCTGCCGGCTCTTTTGCCCAAATAAAACACTGACAGCCCCTTTATGGTTTGTTTCTGCACCAATCTGCACCAAGTTAAGCACCAAAACCAGCAGAATGACGGTATTAACAAATTTACCAAACCAATTTCTTTTGGATTTAATTTTTTGAAGCTCAAAATAACCAAATCCAGCCAGACTGGCAAACGTTGGGAATAAAACAAAATAAAAACGTGTTTGAACCAAATAACCACTTAATTGATTTCCAACGGACCATATCACGATACCTATCAAACTGATGATCCCTGTTACGGTCAGGCTCATTTTTTCATTTTTAGATTTAAAAGTCCAACCCAGAAAAGCCAAAAGCCCCAATCCTAACAATAATGGCCCCAAAGAAACACTGTAACCAGGCGCACCCTCTACACCTGTCAAGACTGCCTTTAATGGTAAAAATGCGAAGTCTGTCCAATCTCCAAACGTTGGTGATCCCTGATAAACGCCAATCCGTACCGCATCCATTGCGCCAGCCTCAAAAAAAAAGGGATAAAGCGGATTTCCGGTCATTATAAAATTTTTTACCAGCCAGGGAACTGAAAATATCAATGCGCCTAACCCAAACCGCCAAACAACAGGCCACCAACGTTGTTTTAGCCGAAAAACGATCCAGGTTAAAACAACACCACCGCAGGCCATCATCACCCCTGCTGGATATTTGGTCGAAAACGCCAGACCAGCAAATAACCCCGCATAAAAAATCGTTCGTTTATCCCCATTATTGCGATAAAAAGTGTCCAACAACACCAATGTACACAGACCAAATATAGCACTCAACCAGCCCACATACCCCCAGGCCAAAGCAGAGACAAGGGTAAAACCTGAAAGCAAAGCTGCTGCTCCTACCCACGCAGCCAATGAATCAATCCGATCCGATAAATACCCCACCAGACCTAAAATAGTCAGTAAACCAAACACCCAATTCATTAACAGTGGTGCGGATTCCCCACCCAGCGCCATCGCTATGAGATATAACATTTCTGTTGTTTGCGGCATACCGGACATCACCAACCAGGGCAAATCGGTTATTTTTTGGTTCAACAAGTATGTTTTTGGCAAAGTAAGGTGATAATTAAGGGCATCATATTTTATCGGTGGTGCAAGTGCAGTGATTAACATCATAAAAAACAGACCGCCAATCAATAAAATAACCAACCGCTGCATTTTACCCCCAGAAACCCATTGTTCAATCAACGCTTCACGCCATAATCTTAACCAACCCATTACCCCACGATGATAAACAACTAGAAAAAATGGTACCAAAAAAAATATAAAATAGGTATTAATCCGCCAGATTGATCCTAGAAGTAAAACAAACAATGCTAGAATACCCAAACCCAACGATGCCTGGATCACTCCCCGTGCAAGTGCTGGATATTCTTCTAACCTCAAAGTTAAGAAACCAATGCCACCTGCCAAAATCAGCACCATCATAACGGAAACAACCGCCCAAACAGTTTGCAAGAAGGGAAAAAACATCCCTTTCGGAAGTGGTTCGTGAATTAAATAATACCCACCAACAACAATGATGATCCAAAAAATGGCAATGATTTGGGATAATTTAAATTTCTTTTTCAAAGTTAAAAGTCCTTCAAGAGTGTTTTTATTAATTATAGCTTGGAATGAACCGTTTTTTCCATTCGGAAAATTCACAAAAACCTATCACTGAAAGGGATTAAGGGCTTCTTTTGATATTTTTTTTCCATTACCCCAATCTTCTTAGTGACCTTATTCTTAAAATTCTTCGTGGTTATATTCTCTTTTGATAATTATCTAGAATCCACGTACTAAGAGATTCAGTTAGTCCGGAAACTGCTTTTTGAATACATACTGTTGGTTCAACATATGCCTCCACCAGCTCTGGTTGAATACCAAACAGAAAAATTCTTGCTCCAAATTCTTCCATCACGAAGCGTGCGAATAAGGTTGGCGGCAATCCATGGGTTATGGCGCTGACTCCTTGTGATTTTTGCCAATCCAATAATTGGACACAACCTGGCTTTTCCCCCATTTCAGCTGCATCCAAAAGCCAAACCCAATCCGGATGGAATTTCCGCAGTTGTCCTGTAAAATTCTCCGGCGCAACCCCAGCTTCAATTAATAACAATAAGGAATGGAATGGCAGCAGCCGCTGTAAATGGCGAACTGCCAATACACCGGCTGCATCATCTCCGTTAAATTCATTTCCAATTCCAATTACTGCTAAACGCGGTAAATCGGAATTATTCGCAAGGTGGTTCGTCAGCGCCTGGTTGAGCTGCTCTCTGTAAGAGATATTCAATATCTTCATCCTTACCATACATCACTTCAAATGCAGCTTTATCAGTTGAAGCCAATTCCCATTGTTCATTCGACATATTTAAACATTCGAAACGACAATTATCAACACACTGTGCACAATATACACAACGATCAGCGTGATATCGCATAACAAATTTTTTGGCTTTTTTATCCACCACCAATAACTCAATGGCATTTGATGGACAGTCCTTGATACAAAGCTGGCAGCCGGAACATTTTTCCGGATCATATACCAATTTTCCACGTAGGCGATCCGGAGCTGCATATCTCACAAATGGATATTGCTCCGTTGCCGGTTTACTGAATAGTGATCGAACCACATCCCCTAATAATGCACCTATACCCATAATATTTCACCTCAGCGAATTAACGCACCCAGATAACGTCCCAAAATGATGGCAACCAACTGCAGCAGCGCCATTAAAGCCCCTAAACGCCACCATAAACCAACCGTTTGATCAATTTTCAACCGTGCAAACATCGATTGTAACGCTGCCACAACCAGTAACAAACCTGCTGATTTCACAATGAACCAAATTGGATTACTGATTCCGCCTAAATAGAATACAACAACCAGGGTTAACCCAATCACCAATTCAACATCTTTACCAATGCGGAACAAGGCAAACCCTCTGCCGGAATATTCGGTTAATGCCCCTGCCACAATTTCTGTTTCAGCTTCAGGTGCATCAAATGGCGGCAATTCAAGTTTTCCCATTAAGCCAACAACTGCCACCACAAAACCGATGGGCTGAGCAATGATCATCCATAAATTTTGTCCAGCAAAATTGTTTATTTCACCAATATTCCAAGTACCAGCTGCAATCGCCGGTCCTAATAATGCCAGTAAAAAAGGCGCTTCATAAGAAAACATTTGGGTTAAGGCGCGGGTCGCTCCGACTAATGAAAACCGGCTGACTGTATTTGCCCCGGCTAAACCCATACATAAGGTCATCATGCTTAATAAGTACAAAGTGACAACCAGATCGCCTTGAAAACTAAATGCAGGTTCAAAACCAAAGAGGGGCACATATAAACCTGCTGTTAAAGCTCCGGTTAAGGCGATGATCGGCAGAGCAAAAAAAAGTCCCTTATGCACACCTTTTGGCACAATCTCTTCTTTTGCAAGTAATTTTATCGTGTCAGCTAATGGTTGAAACCAACGCGGACCCTGACGGTTTTGATAACGGGCAACCAATTTGCGATCTGCCCATTCATAAATCATTCCGATGTTGAGTAAAAACAGACCACCGGGAAATAACAACAAAAGGATTAATGGGTGTAATGATAGGTTCATCGGTAATACTCTATTCCATATCGGCGCAAATCATCCCAAGACCAATTTAAATCAGTCTGGTTGGGTCGATTCACTTGAACCAAACGGTCATTGCAAGAAAAACAGGGGTCAATCCCCACCAACAACATAGGCATATCAGCCAATTTATGTCCTATGGCAACATCACTGATGGTTGCCCAATTGCACAAACTTGGTGTTCGTGCTTTTACCCGAGCGGGCATATCACTTCCATCAGACTGAATGTAATATAAAAGTTCACCACGCGGCGCTTCAACCCGTGAAATGACTTCACCGGCTGGAATTCGGCGTTTCACTTTCACCGTTAAATCACTTTCCGGTAAATTATCCAAAATCTCACGGATCAAACGATAACACTCAAAAAGTTCCTTAATCCGGACAATAAATCGGGCTTCTAAATCACCTGTTGTATCCATTATCATATTTATTGGAAACTCTTTATAGGCTGAATAAGGAGCATTAAACCGAATATCACGCTCTACACCTGATGCGCGGGCCGTCGGGCCTACAGCACCTAACCGTTCGGCATGTTCTTTTGTCATTATACCCACACCACGTGTTCTACCAACAAAAGTATCATCCGTGGTGACCACTTTCATATAATAATGCGTTCGTTCTTCCAAAAAGTCCATCCCGCGGCGAATCTCATCGGCCATTTTATCCGTAATATCATATTTCACGCCACCGATGACATTGAGGGAATAATGGACTCGACTGCCAGAAATACTTTCCAACAGATCCATTACCACTTCACGGTCTCGCCAGGTATACATGAATAATGTGTCAAACCCACCTTCGTGAGCAGCCACACCTAACCACAATAAATGACTATGGATTCGCTCCAATTCACCGCCAAGAACACGGATCGCCTCCGCTCGTGGTGGCGCTTCTACGCCGGCTAATTTTTCCACACCAAGTGCAAAGGCAGTTGCATGAACATGAGAACAGATGCCACAGACCCGTTCAAGTAAATACAAATCTTGTGTGTAATTCCGACTTTCACAGGCTTTTTCGATGCCACGATGGACAAACCCTAATCGTATGGAAGCACCTGTCACAATTTCACCATCAACGGTAAACTGGAATTGGCCTGGTTCTTTTAAAGCAGGGTGCTGTGGCCCGATTGGAACCACAAATTTTTCTCCACTTGAATTCGTCATGACAGTTCCTTTCCCAGTTTTTCTTCTTCCGACATTTGTTTAAAATCTTTTCGTAATGGATAGACCCCATCCGGCCAATTATCTGGCAAAACCAATCGTTCCCGATCCGGAGTGTCGACCAAATCCACACCAAACAGCTCCATAAATTCACGTTCATAAATTGTTGCGGAAGGTATTAAATCGCAAATTGTATCCAGCTTTGGATTTTCATATGGCACTTTGACACAAATTGAAAGTACGGCGGCTTCTTGAGCGAAATGATATAAACCAATAATCTCGCCGGATTGTAGTTCATTTCCATCTTCATCCACGACTGGGGGCTTGTCTTTTCCGGTGATCGTCATTAAATAACCCCATCCGGCATCAACCAGGGCTTTGGTTGCAGCTTTGAAATTTTGGGGGCTGACCCACACATCCAGGCGGTTTTCTTCCGGATTATTTGTTTCTTCAATCCATTCCAGCAAAAGGTCTTTTCCATTTTCTAAACGAGTTAAGGTATCCATTTAGATTTCCTCCTCTAATACAACCTCAGGAACGGGCTCCGTGACGGTAATAGGTTCTTTTGGTTTTCCCGATTTCAGTGCTTCTAATAACTGCACGACCCCATAAATAATCGCTTCCGGGCGGGGTGGACAACCTGGAACATATACGTCAACGGGAATCACCTTATTAAGATCACCAATTACATTGTAACAACCGTCAAAAACTCCACCCGATAAAGCACATGAGCCGACCGCAATTACAAATTTTGGTTCCGGCATTTGTTCATATACCCTTATTAAACGATCACGTGCTTGTAAAGTAACTGGTCCGGTACAAATCAAAACATCTGCATGTCGTGGGCTGCCTTGTAATTTGATTCCAAAACGTTCAACATCAAATCGAGGGGTTAATGTAGCCAAAATTTCAATATCGCACCCATTACAAGATCCACTGTTAAAATGAATCGCCCAAGGAGAATTGATCCGAGCCCAATTCTTCAACTTGATCAAAACCTGATCTACAAGATTATTTTTATTTTCACTCATCAAGCTTTCCTTTCACCTAGCCTAACAATAAAGCGACCAAAGCCAGGATCATGCCCAATAAAAAGGGTACCGCATCAACTGAAAAAGTACCTGTACCGATCACCAACATGCCTAGGTGTAAAATCGCGAAGAACAAAGCGATTAAAAAAAAGGGCCGGTATCCAGGTGCAGCTGGTTTGGTGGAGGCTTCTTCACCACTGGCATATATGGATTCTTTTAAATCCGTCGGTTTTTCCGGTCCAGCTAATAATCTTCCTACACCAACAATTATTAAGACCAAAGGAATATAAGCTAAAAACGCGAAGGGAGGGGTTAGTAATATTTCCATTTTTCCTCCTGTTAATTACCAAAAAACATAAAAATACTGATTGCCGAAGGGCCGGTCAGCCAGTAAATTAAGTTTGGGGCCACACCCAAAACAACAATTAACAAGGTCAACACAACCATTGGAATGGACATCCAGATAGAAACTGGTTTCCCAGTTTCAACAATCGGGGATGTTTCACGTCTATATAAACGATTCACGAGCGGTGCGTAGTAACCTAACGATAAAACAGAATTCAGCGCTGCAAAAATAACCAGGGCGATCACCCATCCATTTTGTGTCATAACGCTGGAAGCAAATATCTGCCATTTTGACATAAATCCAGCCAACGGTGGCAAACCACCCAAGGCTAACAAAGCTACACTTAAGGTAAAAGCTGTCAATGGATATTTTCTGGAAGCCCCATTTAAGTCATCCACAGTTAAAGGATGGTGATCGCCTTTGCCCACATGTAAAACATACAACAAGGCACCAGCTGCCAAAAATGCTAATCCCTTCATCAAACCATGTGTTATGAGGTGATAAAAACCACCCATGCCAGCATAAGGGTTATAAAAAGCAATCATGACACCAAAACCCAACAGCATATATCCGACATGGCTTAAGCTTGAAAATGCCAACATACGTTTCACTTCACGCTGTCGTAATGCCATCAGGTTCCCTACCACCATATTTAGAACAGCAAAACCAATCAGGATATATCCCCAACGGTCGCTTCCTACTGCCAATGCACCAAATGCACGGAGCAAAGCAATTAATCCAGCCTCAATCACCACGCCTGAAAGCATCGCACTGATTCCGCTGGGTGCCTGAGAGTGTGCATCAGGGAGCCAGGTATGCATCGGTACCAGGGCAATTTTTACACCAAAACCAATCACCATCAACCCCCCAGCGATCACCAACAATAAACTGGGTTGAGTAACCGCCATTCGAATGGATTCAAGATCTAATGAGCCAGTCTGGAAAAAGACCAAAACGATACCCAACACAACCAGGACTGAACCAGCAGCACTTTGAACCAGATATTTAACACCCGCTTCCAATGAACCGGGTTGATTTCGATAAAAAGCAACCAACAAGATGGTCGTAATTGCCATCGCTTCAAACCAGACCCATAAATTAAATAAGTCAATTGCGCAGCTCAAACCAATGATGGAACCAATCATCAGCACTAATAAGGCGTAAAATTTTTCTTCGTGTTCTTCACCCTTCATGTAGGCAAAGGAATAAATAGTAACCAATATACCCAAGGCCAAAACCAAAATGGACATCAATAAACTGATTCCATCAAATCGTAAGCGAATATTACCTACTGTAGCAAAAATGATTTGACCAACGGAAAAAATGTCTTTGCCAATGATGTATAAAAATGCACCAGCTCCTAATAAAGCCAATAGAGCCAGCCATCCTGCAGGATTTAATAAAGGTTTTTCTGATTTTTCCGATTCACGAACCACCAGCCGGCCACCGATATAAACCACTGGGGCTGCAATAAAAGGAAAAGCCAATAACCATAATAATGCACTTGCAGCTTCCATGTTTATGCTCCTATCAATAATGCGGCTAATACTAGAATTAACCCAGCGACAATGCCAAAAACATTCCAGTTTAACAAACCAGTCTGTGAACCGCGTAATCCTTCAGCAATTTTTTGCACACCAGCCACAATACCTCGGTTTATAGCCTCAAATCCAAAGCTTTGAACAGCAGCGGTCTCCAAAAAACGTAAATTCTTAACAACACCGCTGATCTGTTCCCTTACTACCCATGTCATTAAACCAAGGGTCACTACTGCTAAAGCAATATAAGTAGCCGGTGTCCCTATCACTTCACGGATCATTTCCATTAATGACAGTTCATGGATGGAATGTGTGGGTAAGGACTCTGCCAATAAATTTGAAAAAGGCCCAGCCAGCAGCCAGGTGGTAACCGCTCCAATGGCTAAGGGAGCCAGAGCGATTTTACTAAAGATTCCGACGGGATGAACATGTAATTCACTTCGTTCTTCCCCATAAAAGACCAACCACACACACCGGAAAGTATACAGCGCTGTTAAACCGGCAACAATCAACATAATCACATAGAGCCAGATCGGATTTCCATGCATTCCTACTTCCAGAATCAATTCCTTACTCCAGAAACCATTAAAAATAGGAATGCCTGCCAAAGCTAACGCTCCAATGACAAAAACAATTCGAACAAAAGGTAATTTTTTACCCAAACCACCCATTTGCCGCATATCTCTGGTACCAACAGAGTGAATAACTGCGCCTGCAGCCAAAAACAACAATGCTTTAAATATACTGTGGCTCATTAAATGGAATTGTGAGGCAAATACTCCACCAGCACCAACAGCATATACCATATATCCCAATTGACTAACGGTTGAATAGGCTAACACACGTTTTAGATCGGTGGCAACCAGGGCCATAACAGCTGCCATTAATGCCGATAACATACCAACAACCATAACGCTTATCCGCCAACCCGGCACACCTTCAAAAGCTGGGAAAAACCGAGCTAACAAATACACCCCTGCGTTCACCATCGTTGCCGCATGAATCAACGCACTGATTGGAGATGGTGCTTCCATTGCGTCTGGCAACCAGGTTTGGAAGGGAAACTGAGCAGATTTTGCTGCTGCAGCAATTAAGAAACCAAAAGCCATCACACCCAAAATATTTGAAGGTAACACCGAAGGATTTGCCAAAAACACATTGATGTCAAAACTGCCAGTGTATGCAAATAAAACCAATGCACCCAACATCAAACCCAAACCACCAAATTGGGTGATAATTAATGCTTTCATACCACCGCTGACCGCTTTAGGATCATCGTTATAAAACGAGATCAACGCATAAGAACATAATGCAGTAATTTCCCAAAAAACAAACATCAGTAATATATTACTGGTTAATACTAAGCCAACCATTGCACCGATAAAAAACAAGACCATAGCATAATATCGGCCTAATTGTGCAGCACCTTTCATATAATCAACTGAAAAAATCACTGCTAATGAACCAACCACAGTAGCAATTACAGCCAAAAATACACCCAGACCATCTGCAACAAAATTAAATTCACCGAATGTGGTTTCCATCGGAAATGAAACAACCGTACTCGTCCCTACATTCGGCAATAATAAACAAGCTGTTACCGCAGAAGCAACTGCGAATAAAACAGCTATACCGTGCTGAAATTTAGCTTTCCTGTCGCCAAGTAACCATACCAATAAAGCACCGAGCCAGGGTAAACCAATGGATAATAAGATCAATTCGTCAGCCATGTTTTTACCTCTTTAATGATGAAAGATCATTTAAATCCAATGAGCCTAGGCGACGTTTGACCTGTACTGCCAGGGCAAGACCTAATACAGCCACAATAGTATCTGCTACGATTACAGTCAATGCCATACTTTGGCCTAGAGCAAGTTGGCCGCGCATCCTTCCAGCTAACAATAGTGCTAACATGGCACCTTTGACAATAATCTGCAAAGCCACCACCACGCGAATCATGTTTCTTGTTACCAAAAGACAATAAAACCCGATTCCAACCAGACCGATAACCGCCGCCATTACAATTACTGGGATACTTAAATTCATACGTTATCCTCCTTGTGAGTAGACACTTTATGAGTCTGTTCTTCAGAAAGAAGGGCTACCATACTAAGTACACCAGCAAAAATCAACGCGGTTTGAAGATATAAATCTACTTTTCGACCCGACCAAAGCATTTCTTCAAAACCAGCTCCCTGCAGCGAGCCTAAAGGTAAATCAAACAAGGGCAAAATTTGCCAAGCTAACAATCCAACAGCAACAATCACCGAAACCCATGCGAGTGGTTTCGGGATTAACGAAAGAGCTGGGATTGGCTCTTCTCCGGCGATGTTGATGGCGAAAACAAACAAAACGGTCACCAACCCCGCTCCTACACTTAGTTCAATTACGGCAATTTGATACGCGCCTAACAGGTACATCATGATGGCAACCAGTGCGCTGGTGCCAGCCAACCATAATGCGGCTACCAACAGTCTTTCGGACCGAATCGCCTGAAAAGCACATACCAATATCCCAATTAGGATGATGATATGCCACATAAAATTATGACCTCCTCTTGAGGAATTGGGTGGACGAAAAAGATATAGGACAATGATTCAAACTGGTAAAACTATAACCGATAAAAGGTTTCTTGACATGTGAAGAACTTCACAAGAAATCAATTACGTTTTCCTTATTTTATCAATAATAATTACTTATGAACAGGCCTTCTAACTGAAGGAACAGGGTTATGCGCAAAGCAGCAATAAAAAAAGGAGAAACGCCAATATGGGTTTCTCCTTCTGATCATTAACCTATTTTCTTTACACCATTTGTTTTACTTTTGCCATTCGAATTTTTTCCTGATCCACCGGCAGGCTGTCCACCCGCACTCCGACGGCATTATAAACAGCATTAGTTATCGCGGGAATAGTCGGGATCAAAACAATCTCACCCACTCCTTTTCCACCAAATGGACCATCCTTGGTAGGATGTTCAACAATAAATGATGTAATTTTTGGTGTGTAGTGAATAGAAGGGATACGGTATCGTGCTAAACGATCCGTGATGACCTGTCCATCCGTTATAACAAAGTCCTCAGTTAGCGCATGCCCAATCCCCATGATGGCACCACCTTCAATTTGTCCCTGTAGACCCAATGGGTTAATGGCAAAACCAACATCATTGGCTGTAATCACCTGGGGCACTTTTACTTCTCCGGACAACAAATTAACCTCAACCTGTACTGCCTGGGCTGCGAACGAAAAGGCAACATGCATCTTTCCACCTTGTCCTAACGGTTTTGTTTCAGGTGCCCAATATGTATACAATACTTTTGGTTCAACTTTATCAGCGCGTAAGGTTTTTGATATATCTGCCAAGGGCACTTGAATTCTGTCAATTTGTGCTAAGCCCTCAATAAAAGTAATTTTTTCAGGGTTAACATCATATCGTTCTGCTAATTCAGCGGTTAATAAATCCCGCATCGCCTGTGCAGCATGCCTTACCGCGTTACCAGTAACATAAGTCTGGCGGGAAGCGGTTGTCGGACCGCCATCCGGTGTAAGATCGGTATCAGATAACAAAACCCGAACTTGATCTACTCCTTGCCCCAGTTCTTCAGCTGCTGTTAATTGGAGCACAGTTGGCAGCCCCTGGCCTAGTTCGGCAGATGCACTGCGTACTTCAAACACCCCATCCGGCAATAACTCAATTTCAGCCCCGGCTTTATCTGGGGCACCACCACCTAAGCCAGTGTTTTTATAAGCTACGGCAAAACCCCATGAGCGCACGATATTTGGGTCATTTTGATCAAAAACAGGTTTAAAAGGATCGCTACCTGCTTTTTCATATAAGGCAGTCTTAACTTTTTCGATACACTCTAGTAAACCAACACTTTCATCGAGCAGCTGCCCCGTATTTGTCACACTGCCTACCCGAAGAGCATTCATTTCACGCAGTTTAATGAGGTCAACTTTTAGTTCTTCAGCCAACATATCCATCATTGTTTCAACGGCAAAGGCAGATTGCAACACACCAAACCCACGAAAAGCGCCAGCTGGCGGATTGTTGGTGTACATCGCATAACAGTCCGCTTTCACATTCGGAATTTCATAAGGACCTGAAGCGTGTGTTGTTGCGCGTGTCATCACCTTTTCACCCAAAGAGGCATAGGCGCCCGTATCGCCATATAATTCGGTTTCCACTGCTGTTAATTGACCATCCGATTTAGCTCCGACCTTCAATTTAATTTGTGTAGCATGCCTTTTGGGATGCACAATCAAACTTTCCTGGCGGTCAAATAATAATTTTACGGGTTGTCCGGTTTTTTGCGCTAACATAGCCGCATGAACCTGTCCGGCAATATCTTCCTTACCGCCAAATCCACCGCCAATTAATTGCCCAATAATCCGAACTTGTTCTTCTTCCAATCCTAACACAGAAGCGACCTGCTCACGATCAGCATACGGAATTTGAGATCCGACATAAATCTCCATACGGCCATTTTCTAATGGGCGTGCGATGCTGCATTCTGGTTCTAAAAAGGCATGGTCATTCGGATTTGTAAAAAATGTATGCTCGAGAACGACATCCGCATCTGCAAATCCCGAATCCATATCACCTTTGCGAACTTTGATATGTTTTAATAAATTACCGCTTTCATGAATCTGAGGGGCATCCTCTTTGTGTGCCAAAACAGCACTGTTAACAATCGGCAGCGGTTTGATCTTAACTTGAATTAATTTAATAGCTTCGGTCGCAATATCACGAGTATCTGCTGCAACAATAGCAATTGCGTCTCCGACATAACGCACTTTTTCACCGACACCAACCATTACCGGCCAATCCTTTATGACCAAACCATGCACTTTTTCAGCAAATAAATCTTTAGCGGTTAAAACAGCTTTAACACCAGGTAATGCTTCGGCTGCCGAAGTATCAATTGATTCAACAATTCCTGCTGGAATCATTGCCCTTTTAACTCTAGCATGCAGCATGCCGTCAAAATGAAGATCATCACTGTAGATAGCTGACCCGGTAACTTTGGCAATAGAATCAGGCCGGTATACTGAATGTCCTACAATCCTACCAGCATCCCGAGCGATCGGCACTACAGGATCAGAAATCGGATTCCCGGTTCGGATTGATTCTGATGCGGCTTGAACTGCACCAATAATACTTGGGTAACCAGCACATCGACAAAGTGTATCTTTAAGAGCATATTGGATTTCTTCAACGCTTGGTTCCGGATTACTTTCCAATAAGGCATACGATGTCATAATCTGACCGGGTATACAAAAACCACATTGGACAGCTCCATACCGAATAAATGCATCCTGCAAGGGATGGACGGTATATTCACCCTGGCGACCATTTCCATTTCCATTTTCCTTTTTAGTCGCTAAGCCTTCAATGGTTGTAATTTGTTTCCCATGGGCTTTTTCTGCCGGGAAATTACAAGATAAAATAGCTTCTCCATCAATCACCACTGTGCATGCACCACATTCCGCTTCGTTACATCCAATTTTCGTACCTGTTAATCCAAGTCTTTCCCTTAATAGATCTGCCAACATTTCACCTGGCTTTTTTTCCAAGGAAACGAGTTTTCCATTAACTTCAAAAGTTATCATTTTTTCATTTTCCATCCTACACCTCTTCCGTCCGCTCCCATGCTTTCTTAAGCACTCGTTCAAGTAACAAGTCAGCCAATTCGTATCGATAGGCTGCGGTAGCCCGCATTTTACTGGTTCTGAATTTTACTGTTTCCCGCAAAGTCTTTTTAGCCAGGTCAATATAACTCTGCTCCATAGCGTACCCTTTTAATACTTCTTCAACTCTTTCCGCGCGGGTAGGAACGGGTCCTGATGGACCAAAAACAATCCGAATATCTTCGATAATATTTCGATTTCTCTTAATCCAAATTGCATTATTTAAAATAGGCAAAGCTACTCCTTGAGGCCGCATAACCCTGTCAAAAGCGGAAGCTTCACCTGGTTGTTTTAAATTGAAATAAAAACCAACCAAAATTTCAGTTTTTTCTAACGTTGATTGCCCCGGTCCTTTAAATAAGGACATAATTGGCACTTCCACAAAACTTTTATCTTTATAAATAACAGCTTGGGTATCCATTGCAACCAATGAGATCATACCATCAGCTGCTGGAAGAGCATGTGCTACATTACCCCCAATTGTGGCTGCATTCCGAACCTGCGGTCCGCCAATTAAACCAGTAGCTTCAGAAACAGCAAGTGCATGCTGTTTAACTAAGGGAGAATTTGTAATTTTACTGACTGCAACTGCTGCGCCAATAAACAAACGTTGACCCCTCACTTCCAAGCACTTCATTTCATCGATATTATTAACATCAATCAAGGTGTGAACAATAGGTTGATGCCCTTGCTGTATCTCTAACAGCAAATCCGTACCCCCGGCGATGATTTTTACCGGTTCAATTGCGGTGGATAATTTGTGAACGGCTTCATCTAGGGTCTTAACAACTGAATACTCTTTCCAACTTCCCATTTGATCGGTGGCTCCTTTTCTGGCGGCACTTTTCGACGGTTCTTCAGAACCGACGCCGGTTTTGGTTAAAACCGACCACCGAATCACTATTAATTATAACGATTATTTTCGATTTAATCCTTAAAGAATTGTAAGTTTTAATAAATTAAGGAACAATTTCTACTTTTAATCCGGGGCTAAAGCTCTTTATTGTTTCATCTGCCAATGAAAAGAGATTGATTGATGGCCAAAAATAACTACCTAAAAATTCGGGTAACAATGTGTATTGAATATAATAAGTTCCTGATGGAATAGTTTCAGCATAATACACCAAACGATTACTTTCACCGACTCGATTGGTAAATATTGATTCGGAGGCAGATATTAAAGGATCAAATTTTCCTAATACTTTGTTATCCAAAAGGTAAGGGGAATCGATCATAACAAAACCAGCTGGAATTCTTTCACTAATCACTACGTGGTCTGTTGTTTCAAAAACGGTTATCTGAAGAAGGATATCAATAGGTTTTAAGCTCTGAAAAGATTCCACATCTGGCAGTTGACATAAACCAGTTGTACTGCAATTTATTCCTGATAACTCTTCATTTTGCACAATGAAACGGTTAACAGCAATCTTGTTCGTTGGAACAAGGAAACCATAGTCAGTTTCTACTGATTCCAAATCGAAATAATAATAAAGGTTCCCCTGCCCATCGCCATGAGAAATAGATAAGGAGTTTTCAGTATCCATCAATAATGGGTAATCACCAATTTGAGCTTGCACAGCATGAAGAAATGGATCATATGGAGGTTCTATCGAAACAATTTCAATGTTGTTAAGTGTAGCTGAAGCTGAAAAACTACTTGTAACATTTCCACGGCCTAAAACGAAGGCACTGATAGACATAATCACCAAACCAGATTCGTATGTGGTTTCCCAATACCACATATCCGTTTGATGAGAATAAATAGAATCAATAACTTTACCAATGGTTTCATTTGCCGGATCCAATTTAGCGAGTGCATACACAATAAAAGCTGAAGTTTGTACCTCATTCGCAAATAAGCGGATGGTAGATAGATTGTTTTTCCATATCAACGTAGATTCAGCGGTCGTCAAGTTTTGGGTCAAATCAGTTAAAATCTGCCGGGATCGTGGATCAACAGGCCATACTTCATTAATTCCAAGGCTAATCATTGCCTTTCCAGCCGGTGAATATGAATCAAGATTTTGTAACAACACCAGAGGATCTATAGTTTCTACTTTGAGCAACGCCAGTATATAATATTGCCAGGCTAACATATCGTAATCTTTTGTTTCCGTCAACATGTCAAAAGAAGGTAATCCAGCCAAAATATAATTTTTTGCTTTTTCTACCACTTCATCAGAAATGGGAAAGCCGTTCTTTTCAGCACTCCACAATGCCCATGTGGAAATTAAGCTAGCCTCCATCTCACTAGAACGTTGTTCAGGGTTTATTCCCCATCCTCCATCAATATTCTGATTATCAACCAAGTGATTTATATGTTGTAAAACCATATCCGAAGTAGAACTTCTTTCTGAGGTTCCAAAACCAACCATCTCATTTTCTAGTTGTAGAACATGGAGGGCAGAGAGTATAACCATAGCTGTCTCTTCATTTTCAAACTCAGGTGAAATTGATAAAGAATCAACTGCAGGATTTAGAATTCCAGGTAATGAAGTAACCATACCAAGGTTAAAAATACTTGCTGGATTATTCTGAAATTGCGAGGTTAAGAATTGAAAATCGATAGAGGCTTTCTTTTCGATTTTTCCCGTTTTGACAAGTTGCTGGTGCTTGGGCGCCGGTAAAACACGAATGGATTCAATATAATCGTACTCTACCCCCAACGGATTGATAATTTTCAATTTTATATCAAACAGCCCCACTGTATCGGCATTAACCTTCCAATAGAAAGATCGGGGACTACCAATTGGCAATGATAAATCGACTACCGGAGCAGAATCGGATTGTAATCCATTTAGATTAATCATTGCTTGAATGGTTTGGGAGGTTTCTTCCATGTTCATTGAGCTTATCAATATCTCAAAAACATCTCCTTCATAAACAACATCAGGAACTTTAATTGAAGTTTCTACTGATTTATTGGAAGGTACTTCGATCAATTTGTAACCGAACTGAAAACTTTCATCCACGCCTAACACCATGATTTTTTCATTGATCGGATCGATCGGAACACTATCTAGGTCCAAAACAAACATTCCATTTGAATCAGTTGAAACAATTTTCTGCCAGCTAATTTGATCATTTTTTTGAAGTGGTATTGAAATATCGCTAGGTAGTATCTGTTTTTCCGGTTCTAAGATACTTAATTTATCGTTCTTAACAACCCCAGCAGTTATTACACTGATTTTATTTGAGGACAATAAATCACTGCGTAAATCAGAAAAATCATCAATAATCGTGTTTTCGTTTTTAATTACTTGAAGTGTCAAGTCACTTTTGACCATGTTTCCCTGAAAATCCGAAACGCTTATTTCAATTTCACGTTCATTGTTGGAGAGGGGTTTTGTAGAAATGTTCAATTCATCCAATGAAGCGTTCTTGTTGATTATCGTATACCCCTGGGCAATTCGATGGGTGTTTTTTGATATCATAATTACAGATACAAAATGAGAACCTACATCTGACAAATCCAAATTTAGATTTATCAATTTTTGTCCAGACTCAATTTGAACAAGATCATAAAAAGATACATCTTCTTTTTCAACTGTAATTAAAGCGATCGCTGATTCCGGGAATGGATTTGGAACAAATAACTGGACTGTCTCTCCTTCTATATATTCATCTTTATCCACTGCCAAAGGTAAATTTCCGTTTGGCCCCAAAGGAAATTCGGTTAATCCCTGACCGGCTAAAAAGAAGATTTTGCTTTCCAAAAACATGCTATTTTCTGCAATTATTTTATAAATTCCCGGTCCATTAGGAAAAACAGCAACTGATGTTTTTCCCTGACCATCGGTTCTTAACGTCTCCTGATATAAATTAGTCCAGTTGTTCTTTGGTGTTTCCCCTTCATTTGATTTGATTAATTTCTGGAATTTTATATCAAAAGGCACGCCACCACTTACCAATCCCTGCCAATCTACTGTTTCAAATCCAATATTTACCTGATTTGTTTGATCATAAAAAGATTCAGCATTGATCTTTATATTTGTTCTATCCGGATAAACAATAGTTTGTTTGGATGCGAATGCTATGTATTCATTTTCATTTCCAATATTTACTTCCAAAGTAATCAGATATGGTAACTCAACCAAATTTGTCCCATTTTCAAGTTTAGATAATGGGAAATCTAACTCATAATTTCCCAGCTCATTTAATAAACCCACACCTTCATCAAGTAAATAATTGACATTTTCTAAACTGCTTGTGGAGACATCTGATGGCATCAAGTCATTCGATTTTGCGACAGACCCTGATAATTGTTTTGTAATTATCCGCCAATGGAAATTTATATTCTTCCCAATTTCCCCGTACCGGTAATTTAAATCGATTCTTGCCAATAAATCATCACTGAAAAAATATACCGGTTTTGATAATTCAATATCTAGTGAAAATTCCTGAGATAATGGTTTGTTTTGGATTTGAATTATTTTTTTCTCAACATCAAGCCCTTCCAAAACTAAAAAATAAGTACCATTTGGCAGCTGCGAAGGCAGTTTTTCATTAAAAATAAAACTCCCTAAAACGGAAATTTTTATCGGAAATGTGTAAAGCACACTATCCGAATTAGAAAATTCGACTAAATTTAAGTTGATTTCCCGAAATTCCGGTGGACGATGTTTTCCAAATTCGTTTAATTGAATAAACCCATATCCAGTCAATTCTTCTCGGACACTATAAACCGTTTTATCAATGGACCAATATACACTATATTCATCCTGTTTTTCTTGATAATTCAACCCAAATAATTCTGGCGAACTAGTATTAACCCACGCAGAATTAAATAAACTATATTGTTTTTTTTCATTGTCTTTGATTTCAATCCAGACTGAACTCGCAGAATTAGTGCTGTAAAATGAATCCCAAACCACTACTCCCTGTTCATTTGTTTTTTCTTCATAAATTATTTCAGCCTGATCATTTTTAATCGTTACGCGTTGGTCTTTCACAAGTTCAAGAGAACTGGTATCAGCTGCCCAAATAAACAATTGATTTTCACTTTGTTTTGAAATAATAAAATCTTGGTTTACAAAAATAAAAAAGCGCTTCGTTTGCATTTCCTGGGCAGATAATTCAACTGCATATATACCGGAGGTTAAACCCTCTTTTTTAAGATTTAATAACAACTGGGTCTGAACAATAGCGTTTGATATTGGGGTTAATGGTTGTCGAAAATCAGAGATCAAATCAGCATCGATAATTTGATCAGGATTTTGAATCAAATCAATATATTTTTCAAAATCGAGATTATAAATTTTTGTCTGAACCGTTGGTAAATTAATTACCTTCACATCCAACGCAAAGATTTCTGGACGAATGACAATTGTGTGACCATCATATAAATAATTGAGTCGAATATCAGGGCGAGATGGTGAAACCACAAAATTCAATAATGAATCTTCATCTAAATGACCACCCCATTGATCCCGTATATCTTTAGAAATTAATATTTGATACGCAACACCTGTTTTGAAATCAGCCTGAATTGTGACGGTTTTGCCCTCATCCTCAAGGTTTAAAACCAAATTATTCACTTCTGGAAAAACTTTTATGAATTCACCCAATTGGATTATGGAATCCAGACTGGCTGAAAAATAGATACTCACCTGGTTATTATTATTTATTAAATCAATTGGTTGGCCATTTTCAGGATTTGTAGACAAGATCGTAAGCGTCTGAATAGTGGAATAACTGACATCAATTGTCTCTTTTATTTCTCCTCCACCTTTCATCTGACTTCCAGGTAATAATTCTAAAATATAAACTCGCCCTCGATCCAATAATTGTTCAGGAATAAACCGCATTTCAGTAAAATCCTCATTCCATAAAAAACGCCCCAATACTGGCATACCAGCAATATCATGGAACCGAAAATTAACCGCTACACTCTCTGTTTGCATTGGTTGAGAAAAAATGATCTTAAATTCCTGATCAAGTCCAATTTGTTGTTCGTTAGTTGGAAATACAGACACTACTTCAGGTGCATACGTGTGAAAATCCCACTCCATAGATTGATCTACTTCAAGAATACTTCCATATACACTTCTTAATTGACGATTTACAATTAAACGATAGTTTTCATTTCCCACTAACCCTTGGTCGGGGAAAAAAGCGTACGTGCTGTTACTTATCCATTCACCTTGGCCTTGGATGGATGGTTCAATGCGAAATCCAGCGGGAATATTATTCTTAGGTTGAGTAAAATCGACAACCGGCAAATTGAAGGATACGTAAAAAGCATCCGTTTGTGGAGATATTTCTTTTTCTTCAAAGGAAGGGATATTTGACGTCATTCGTAGTGATGGTGCAACGTTATATAAAAATTAAATTGGTGTATTCAATGGTTTGCCGGATTTACTGGAAGCGGTTCCTCCAATTAATAGATGCAGTTCTTGGCCTAAAATCAATTGTTGATCCGGAATAAAACGCATTACTTTCTCATCAGGCCACTCAAAAGAGCCTGCAATTCTAGGATTGAATTCAAGTGCCGCTTCTACTGAATCTTGATTCATTGGTTGATTAAACTCGATTTCAAAAATCTGGTTTGTTGAAATCGTAGCGTTGTCGGCTGGATTAATTGTTTTTATATATGGGTGAACTTCAAAATCAATTGATTGCACAGATGGTGGATCAATTGATTTATTTTCCGGTTTTGGCTTAATCAACGAATTTAACTGGCAAGCTGTAACGGATAATAATAAAAACAAAGAAATTATATTAACCTTACGTTTTATTTTTTTCATAAAGAAGAATAACCTCTTTAAAATTATAAAGCGAAATTATTCTCTAAAGGTTAATTCAACGTGTGAAGTTCTATTTCTGATTTAAAAATTGACCAAAGAATTTAATAAAATATTCAAATTCTCCGCTAGAACCATAATGGTTGGGATTTTCCATATCCCAAATTGCTGAAAATGTTGCAACGACATCATTTGCATCAAAATCAGCTCCATTTAAGAATTTAACCCCATACCTGAGTTTAAAAGTCCAAGAGGTTAAATCATCATTTGGTTCCCAAGACTCTGCTAAACCTGGACGCAAAGCAGTACTACCAAACTCATATTGCACCAAAGTATCATAAATCAAAGAAGTAATACGAAAAGTATCTGTATTTGTTTCATCGGCCGGCCATAAAACCGTCGGTTCATTTTCTTGTAAAAAGACCAATGGTGGGTAATGAGATATCATTTCGGTGAAATTCTCATTCATAGGTCCGACCAGAATATTTTGGATATCGCTGCGAAATGCGAGGGATGAACTTGCATGTGCTATTGGCACAAACGGAATTTGTTCCTTAATTAATGTATTTGCTTCATCATAAAATTTTTGTCGTTCTCGGTTGTTTACCGTATTGGAAGCATTTTGAATGGCTGTATTAATTTCAGGATAAGGATTTCCTAAGAAATTGTTCTTATTGGTAAACAAAAAATCGTAAAAACTTGTCGCATCAGGAAAATCGACGGTCACACCATATAAAAACAAGCCAGCGTCACCATTTTCCATGCGTGTTTTAAATTCAGCTGCCGGCATTCTTTGGGGGCGAATATTAAAACCGACAGATCTTAACTCTGCAATAATCTCTTGAACTACTAAATCCGGATCTGAAATATATGTGGTACTGTCTTGAGAGTAAAACAAAATGATTTCATCATCAAGATTGACACTACTATCTAGCAGCGCATCAGATGCTGCTTTTAAATTTGTGTCATACCAATCCAATCCAGTGGTATAACCAGGACGCATAGAAACGGGTGCAATCTGGTTTGCTGGCTGAGAACCAGCAGCATAAAACGACTCAACGATGAAATCTTGATTAAGAGTATACGCAATTGCTTTACGAACTTGAAGATTATCAAATGGTTTGACTGAATTATTCATCCCTAAAAACAATAGATTCAATGAAGGGCGATAGTAAATATCATATTTAATATCAATGGGGTCATTCTGTAAGGTTCTGATAATAAATTGGTCTACACCATCACTATTTCCTAATTGAAAATTAACTCGCCGGCGGGCATCATCATTGATCCACTCAAAACGAATTTCTTTTGTTTTCGGCGGAACACCCCAATAATTATCCCGTCGTGATAAAGAAATATATTCACCCTTTTTATATTCCTGTACATAATACGGGCCAGTTCCGTTTGCACTTTGTCCTAATAAAGCACTGTTGCCTCCCGTGAAATTCAAAAAACCTTCATCCTGGATCGCAAATACAGGGAAAGCAATTTTCGCTGGAAGAACAGGGTCAGGAGCACACAAATCAAATTGAACAGTATACCGATCAATTGCTTGAATGGATTTAATGGCTCCACCATAGTCGCAGCTCCCAGCAGATAAACCCATCGGTGTAAATTGATCCGTTGAGGCAGCAACTTCAAAAAAACTCGATTGACAGGAGGTCAACAAAGGTAAAGAAAAAATCAGGATTAATAAAAATGAAATTGTTTTTTTCAATGGGATTTCTCGTTTATCTCTTGATTGATGTCAAAAATGATTATACGTTATCCTAACATAATGTCAAACGAAGTGAATTTTCAATTACCTTACACTATTATTAATCGTTGATGAATTTGCCAAATCTTTCTCTTCGAGTTATACTCGCCAAATCTTAATATTGTTATTTTTCAGGATTTATTATGCATTCTTTATTAAAGAAAGCCTTAACGTGGGATATTGAGTCATCAAAAAAATTTAAATTTCCTCCTCACCATAGATTTTTATGGTGGATTGCTACTTTTTTTGCTCATTCCGGTGATTCCTGGTACTGTTTGGGCTTTATCGGATTAGTTTGGTTGTTCGGCAGTCCTTATTGGAAAAATGTGGCTGCGACTATGGGAATAAGCACTTTTGTGATGGCTTTTGTGGTAATTGTTATTAAGTTTTCCATTCGCCGGAAACGTCCTGAAGGAGAATGGGGAGAAATTTATCGTAATACCGATCCCCATTCGTTCCCGTCGGGACACGCCACGCGAGTCTTTTTTTTGGCTTCAATGGCATGGTTAATTGCACCAATCTGGTTAGCCATTGTCTTAACAATATGGGCCCCTTTGGTTGCAGTAGCAAGGGTTTTAACCGGTGTTCACTATATTTCTGATATCCTTGCTGGTGCAATTATTGGTTGGATAATCGGCCAATTGGTGGTTTACCTAATACCTCTCTTCACCCAGGTATTTCCTTTTTTGTATTATCCACAAACCATTTTGCCATTATTTTAAATAACAAAAAATCAAAACTATTCGTTTGCGACAATATTTCCAAATATTTTTATCATCAGCTCAGTTAAGAGTTTTAAGAATAAAAATTTCATCTTATCAAAATCAAACTGGAAGACAATGATGACTGCTATTCCAAATGAGATTAGCAATTCTTATTCTTGATGGAAAACAGGTAAAATTGTTTTTGCAAAATGTTGGATTCCAAATATATCTTCAAAATCAAGCCATTGAAGCATAATCTCTTCCACACCGATACTTTGATACGCTTTAATTTGCTGAATCACTTCCTCACCAACCCCAACGATAATCCCTTGATTTTGTAACTCCGACTTGGATTTACCTTTTAATTTCTGATCTAATTTTCGGTCTGAATCTGCATAAGTCAAATTTGTCATCATGGAGCGGCGCACCGATGAAGGTTCACGGCCCTGTTTTTTTAAAAGCTGATCCAAATAAAGACTTGTATCTTTCAAAACTTGCTGCCCAATCAAAACCGCATTCCATTCATCCGCATATTTAACCACCAAAGGTAATGTCATCTTTTTCCCATTACCTCCAATTAATATTTCTGGACCGTTTTTCCTTTCAGGCCTGGGGAGTAAAATAACATCCTTAAAATTGTAGTATGCACCAGAAAAATCAAATGGGGCACTAGATTTTAACATCTTGGTAATCACCTCAAGACCTTCTTCAAACCGGTTAAAACGAGGTTTTAACGTCATTAAATCAAACCCATAATGCTGATGTTCTCTTTCCTGCCACCCAGCCCCTAATCCTAATTTTAATCTGCCACCTGATAGATCATCCACTGCGGCTGCCATCCGTGCCGTATGTGCCGGATGTCTGAATGAGAGTGGTGAAACCAAAGGACCAAATTTTATCCGTTTTGTTTGGCTGGCAAGATAAGTTAGTGAAACCCATAACTCCAAAGAATCTTTATCAGGAGGGTTTGCATTTGTAAAATGATCAGAACGATATAAACCATAAAAACCCAAGTCCTCTGCTAAGCTCACCCAATTTTTCCAATGTCCCCAATTCAATCCATTTTGACCTTCCAACATGATCGAAAGTTTCATTTCATCCTCTCAATTCTAAACATTAATCACAGTACGGTATGACATAAAGATTTTACAGGCGAAAATGACAAAATTCAAATACCCATCAATGCAACCCAAAGTGGTCATATATAAATTCTTGGTTCTACAATACAAATTGCCATGCCTTATCCATTGACGAATATTTTTCATTCAGGTATTCTTAATTGTGGGAATGGTTAGGTCCCGGTGGGCTTCCTGGTCTTCAAAACCGGTGGCGGGTTGTTATGCAGGCCGCGGTGGGTTCGACTCCCATCCATTCCCGCCTATTTTTTGGGGAATTACAATCGATAGACAATTTCATTGTATCCATATAAAATCAAACTAATTATGGATACCACGATAAACGGTGAACATCATCATTTGAATACTGTGGAAGAAAAACTTGAAGTATTTCATGCCATTGTTCGTAATTATTTTATAATTCAGGATATCACAGTTGGTAAAAATACCAGTGATTTTCTTATCAGATATCGGGGAAAATTAAAATCCCAAAATAGTGAACTTGCCTATGATCAAATCAGCGATCATTTAAAACCATTGATGGTAACGCCTTTGTTCCGAACCGAAGAGGATAATCAAGTTATCTATCTTATGGATGGAGTACAAACGGTAACTCAATTTAATTCAAAAACGAATTTGATTTTATTTATTCTTACGCTCATTAGTGTTTGGGTAACTGGTGGTTTATATGCTTTAGGGGCGGATTTTAATGGGTTTAATCTAGAATCGGTTACGGCGATCCTTACTGAAGGTTGGCCCTTTGCCATTAGCATCCTTGCAATTTTGGGTGCGCATGAAATGGGCCATTATTTTATTGGTCGCAAACATAAAGTGAACGTTTCTTTACCTTATTTTATTCCGTTACCGATCATCTCCCCATTTGGCACCATGGGTGCTTTTATCAATATGAAAAGTGTACCAAAAAACCAAAAACAACTTTTCGACATTGGAGTTGCCGGTCCATTAAGTGGATTGATTGTTGCTATTCCTGTTTTATTAATCGGATTGTCTCTCTCTGAGGTCCAACCTTTACCGGCCACAATGCCTGAGGGAATGGCTTTTCAAATTGAAGGAAATTCAATTCTCTACCTTTTATCAAAATATATAATCTTTGGCAATTTGCTACCCAGTCCAGCCACCTATGGAGAAGTGACACCATTTTTGTATTGGATTAAATACTTCTTCACTGGTCAACCAATTCCCCTTGGTGGAATGGATGTAATGCTTCACCAGGTTGCCTGGGCTGGTTGGGCGGGTATTCTGGTAACTGCATTAAATCTGATCCCCGTTGGACAGTTAGATGGTGGTCACATCCTTAATTCTTTGTTAGGGAAAAATGCCCGCAAACTGGTTCCACTGATTATTGGCTTAATGGTCTTGTTAGGTTTTGTTTGGTCGGGATGGTGGCTGTGGGCAGCGATCATCTTCTTTATGAGCCGAATTCCTGCTTCCCCTCTGGATACAATAACCAAAATTGATAAAAAAAGAAAACTGTTAGGGTTGGTTATGATGATCATCTTTATTCTTGTTTTTACCCCCGTTCCAATAATAGTTATTTTTTAATTCAAACGATCTTTATTTTCTCATTTGGACAACATGGTGGAAATTCGTTTCCCATCAAATAGATAAATATCTTGCATCGCTTGTAAAGTTAAACAGGAATGAGTGGGATAAACATAGACCAAATTTCCCGGGCTTAATGACTCCAAATCTTTTCCAGGCATAGAAACGATCCCATGCTCCTGAGAAATAGAGCGCACATATCGCTTTTTTATTTTTTCACTGATTTCTTCATCAGGTAATCTAACCAATCCATATATATTGTTACCATTGGGGTCCAATGCATAATCCTTTGAAAGATGAATTGCACCACCGTAAATTAATATTTCATTTCTTTCTGGATACACGGAGATTACTGGACATGCCAACATAACAGCTATGTCGGACAGTGAACACACACCTAAACAATATTGTTGAATATCATAAAAAATAAAATTTCCCGGTCTAATTTCATTAATGCCTGTAAAGTCCTCTCCAAGTGTACAACCCGGTGTATCACCTACCGATATTTCAATTGGAATACCAAGAGATTCTTCAACTGCTGTTTTTACATTTGACATTCTTAAACGAGTCTGATTAAAAATATCCAGCACTTCTAACGAAGATTTCGCATGATAAACATGTCCAGCATGCGTCAATAAACCTTTTAATTTCATCTTAGCGGATGTTTTGATTTTTTCCGCCAGGGATAGGATTTCTTCAACATTTTCCCAATACAAACCTGCTCGATGATAACCAGTATCTATTTTTATCCAAAATTCTACCGGGCTAATCAGTTCTTTTTCCAGCTTTTGAACCACTACTCCCGAATCGATTAATAAGCCAAGTTTTACTCTTTGAGACAATGAAACAATTTCTTTGATTTCTAATAAATTCACCGGAAACGCAATTAATATATCTTGCCATCCTGCATCAGCAAAATAATGGGCCATGGTAACAGATGAAACCGTAATGGAATGTACACCGGCAGCTCGATACCATTCGCCAATTTCTGCAGATTGGTGAGTTTTAAAATGCGGCCGAAATCGCAGGTTGTTAAATTTCGCTTTTTCCACCATCGAATGAATGTTATTTTCCGCAATCGTTTTATTAATCAACATTGTCGGTGTTTTTATCGATTCCAAAAAATCCATTTTATTTCTCGTCGTTTTAAGGTAATTCGCCAAAATATGTTTGGTGTCCATATGCAAAATGGATGGTGCCTGAAGGGGAAACAGTAACTGCACTCAAAGGTCTTTCAGGTTGAAATAATAAGGAATTTAGGTTTGGTTTAATCTGTTTTTGCAAATTTACCGCTAAGCTAAAGTGATAAACAGCCTGTCCTTGTGTATCTAATAAATAAATGGAAGGGTCGGGTGGTTGAGTAATAAATAACTGATTCATTTGAGTATTTTCGATAACAGGCACTACTTCTCGAACCTGATCCAATTGAATTCTTCCATACCCAATATCAGCATTACACTTTGTTTCAATAAAATTATTTCCCACATTGCAGCGGGATAACATACCATTATCCCGTAATAAATAAAGGTCTTCTTGATACAACGTCATATCAATCACAATTGGTAAGATTTCAGGAATATTTTGTTCAAAAAGTGTCGCTGGCGCTCCATTAAACGAAAGCGCATTTCCTTCATAGGCATAAATATCACGAGTATTAATCCCATTATCCAGAACGAATAAGGAATATCCATTAAATGCAATCGCTTGAATATTACCCCATCCAAGATCTGGTGTTTGGAGCCTTATCGCGATAGGAGTACCCCGCGTTGAACACAACAATAAAACCCCATTTTCATCTATACCCATGATAGAAATATCTTCAGAGTTTTGGACCGTGACAGGTTCTATATCAACTAAATTACTGACAATTACCTCTCCATGTTTTCCGGGACCACAAATAAAATCATTATCAATAGTGAAGTCTGGTTTTGTAGCCATCATTCGGATGACATGCCCGGTACTTTCATCAAGAGCATAAACATCTTCTCCCAATGCGGTGACCATCTTGGTAATCGATATTTTTTTGACCAATCCACCTGCAACAGTTGGTTGGATATCAATCCGTGTGATTCCTGAAAATGAATCAAGCTGAGATTGCACGATATATCTTAAATCGTTTGAGGCATCTGAAGAACCGTAGGTTTCGGCCTCATCCAAAATATCCAAAGCAGATTGATAATAAGCGACCTTGGTGGCGTAGTCTTCACTTTCAACCGCTAAATTGACTTGATTTCGTGCTTCCAGAATTTTTTCCTGATGAATTTCTGTTTTATTTTGAAGATATACGGTTAAAGCAACAGCCACAACAAATATGGGAACAATCAATGCCACAAACAGCATACCTGTTCCGGATAAACTCGGTTTTTGATTTATATCCCCAGGTGTTGAACGAGCATAAAGGGTAACAAGGCCATTCTCAATCTTTTTTAATAAACTTGTTACATTGTTCGAAAATTTACGGATGACAGCCCGGAATCGGATTAATTGAGCAACAATTTGATCTTGATTGATTCTTGGCTTCGTGCGTTCTTTTTTTACTCTTTTGGTTTGATACTCCTTAAGTCTTTTGCCGCTGATAAAAATCCCACGACCAAGATCGTTGTTTTCACCCTGTTCTTTTGGTTCCTTCTTTTCTAAGGATTCACTGGCAGGTTGTTCTTCTTTAAAATCATTTTCCTGCTGGGACTCAATAGACGATTCAGACCAATCGTCATCTCTTTTTTCTTGGAATGTCGAAATAGGCAAATTTTCAATACTTTCGGAAGAGGGTGTTTCAATTGGGATTTCCTCAAGATTTGCGGAAGGGATATAGGCAGGATCAATGGTGGTTTTTTCGGATGGTTTTTGATTCGTTGGATTAACCAGTTCATCAATGGACTCTGATATTGGTTGAATCGGTGATTTTCGAGTTTCTACAGAGTCGGTATTTAATTTTAATATATGCACACTCCGGTTTCCAGGCCGGAATTGTATTACAACTGTTTCAAAATCCTGGTCAGTCTCGCTAATTAATAATCGCCTTAAATGGCTGATGGATAACCTTGTGCTGCCAGACATCGAATTAATTGTCCATTTTTTAGGCGGTTTTGATACCAATACAATGCGATCACCCGTATTGATACTTACATGGTGAAACTTATATCGTAAGCCGCGGCTTACGCCAATTCCTTGACTGCCAATTGTTGGGTCATAATGTCTTTCTGAGCCATTTCGTGATAATAAAAATGATGTAACCTCACCAGCATGCATGAGATAAGCTTCATTTTCATGCATCACCATGATTTGTAAGGCTCCTACTAAATTTGGACGTTTAAGTTGTTTCAAATTGAATTGCAGAATTTGATCATTTAAAAACTCTGCTGATTTTTTAATCGCTGTGGTTATTGGCCCTGAGGTTTTAAAATAGTGATCTCTCGTTTTTGGCAAGATTTGTGTTAAAAATTCCAACTCAGTGGGACGAATTTCCTCATAATTTGTATAATACAACAAAAATATATCGTCCATTCGGTTTCTGGATGTTTTTTTTGGCGCTGTAGATATTAAAAACCCGGGGATTTTCGAATATTCTTGTTTATTCTTAATACCAAATGGGTACAAATATAAATCAAACACGAGTGATAATCCTCTCTTTTGGGGATTTCAGATTAAGTATGATTATACATCTGAAATCCTGAACCAATAAAAACGTATACTCTTTATGTTGCAATCTTGTGCCAGGCTTCCATAGATATCCATAATGTTTGATAAAATAGTATTCCCAACCATTATTATTCATGATTGATAAACCAGTTCATTTTTTGGAAAGGAAATTTAACCATGCACATGATTTTATTCGTCTTAAATGATCCTGAAAAATTAGATTTAGTGCTCGATGCATGGGAATCCGTTGGTATATCCGGTGTAACGATTTTGGAAAGTACCGGGATACAAAGAAGAAGAACCTCCCAACAAAGAATCCCACTCCGATACCGGTTAGGGCCAATGATTCCACACGAAGCAGGACATTACACATTGATCGCTGTTGTCGCCAATCAATTGTTGGTCGAAAATTGTTTGTCTGCAACAGAAAATTTGATTGGTAATCTAGAATTACCTGATACAGGCGTATTTACGGCATGGCCTTTGGACGTCGCTAAGGGTCTACATAAAAATTATTCAAAAGAGGCAAAATCATAATATGGTTTGGTTTCAATTTATTATCAGTGCTGCGATCATCGTTTTAGTTGCTATTAAATTAGCTGAATATGGGGATGCAATTGCACTCAGAACAAATTTTGGCGGTGTGTTTGTAGGTACCCTTTTATTGGCTGGAGCAACATCTCTTCCTGAATTATTAACCACAATTAATTCCATTAACCAAGGAGTTCCCGATCTTGCAGCTGGCAATTTATTTGGCTCTAACATGTTTAATATGTTTATGTTAGCTGCTTTAGATTTAATGAACCGCCAAAAGCGAATTTTACGCCAAAGTGCACTCAAACATGCTTTATCAGGAAGTTTGGCAACTTTTTTAATTGGTTTATCCGCTTTTTTTATCCTCTCAAATATTGATTTAAAAATTGGATGGGTTGGTTTAGACAGTTTAACGCTCATCATTGTTTACATCGTTGCTATCTGGATAATCCAGAGTAATAACTCAATATCCTCACCGCCCTCTCTTCCCAGAGAAGAAGATCTGATCGGGGTTCCGAAATTAGTGAATGCCATTCTTGGATTTTTAATTGCAACAGGGATTTTGGTAGTTGTCACTCCCTGGCTTGTAGAAAGTTCAGCAATGATCGCTGAAATTACGGGATTAGGTATGAGCTTTGTAGGTACTACATTATTAGCCTTTGTCACCTCTTTACCGGAATTAGTGACAACGATGACCGCGGTCAGGTTAGGGGCTAGCGACCTAGCAATTGGCAACTTGTTTGGTTCCAACATGTTTAATATTTTTGCTTTGGGCTTAAGCGATCTATTTTTCCTAGACGGGCGATATCTCGGTAGTATTGACCCCTCTTTTGTCATCATTGGCCTTTTGGGTTTGATTATGACTGGAATGGGTTTAATTGGAAACTTGGTCCGATTAGAAAGAAAAATATTTTTTATAGAAATAGATGCATTATTACTTATCCTCGTATATATTGGTGGACTATATTTTCTTTACACTCAAGGTATCAATCCTTAGAAAAAAGACTTTACGTTCAGTTTTTATGTAAATTAAAACAACTTATAATATATCTATTGTTTACATTATGTAAAAAGAATTTACAAAATCGCTGGAGGAAAAATGAGTTTTGACAATGATGCTATTTCAGTAGATGTTGGACAGAGATTAAGGGAATTAAGAGAAGCTCGAAGAATTTCAATGCGCGAATTAGCTCGCCGTAGCGGATTATCCGCAAATGCTTTAAGTATGATTGAGCGAAATCTCACTTCCCCATCTGTCAGTACTTTAAATAAACTTGCCTCAGCATTAGAAATTCCGATAACAACGTTTTTCCGCCAGGAACCTGAAAAATCGCAAATTGTTGTAAAAAGAGCTGCTGAAAGAAACCGCGTTCCTTTTATGCGAGGCCTTTGGGAAGGTCTAGGCGGAGAATCGTTTGTCGGAAAAGTTGAAGCTTTCATGTTAACTTTGGAAAATGGCGGTTCTAGCGGACCGCACGGTATGCTTCATACTGGACATGAATTTGTATTCTGTCTTCGTGGTACATTGGAATATGAAGTAGCAGGAGAAATCCACACACTAGAAACTGGCGATAGTTTAATGTTTGCTTCACAATTAATCCACCGTTGGAGGAATCCCGGAAAAACGGTTTGTAATGCCATTATTGTCATCACTGGTTTTGAAGAAAGTGACCACCCTAGTGAATATCACATCGCGTCTGCAAAAATCAGAGAGCTTGAAGATACTGAAAGCACTGAAGAAGAATAAAAACATAAAAATTAACAACACTTATTCACAACAAAATAATTCGCTAAAGGTATAAAACGATGTTATCAAACCGTGCTGCGTTACCGGGAGATATTTGTTTACTATTACAACCTGACGAACAACAAATTGATATATTTACACAAAGACAAAAAGCACTTATCCAAAAGTATGGTGGCCATTCTCATCAGAATTTACATTTCACAATTCAACGTTTTGATATGGACGGTAAACATATAACCGAGTTTATAGAAGCATTAGGTCAGATAACTGCACAAATCCAACCATTTTACATTTTTGGTACCAGCTTAAAATTATCCTACCATCAATTTTGGAAAACAAATTTGTTACGCTGGACTGTTCAAAAATCAACAAAATTAATATCTCTTTTAACAAAAATGGAAAACACAATCAAAATTTTTGATGGTACAGTTCATTTTCCTCTGAAAGACGGTTGGTTGCCATCATTAATCACTGTCGTCGAAAACCCAAATGGTAATTTCCCCAAAGACGGCATCCTTTTGAACCCACCAGAAAAGATCTTCCTTAGCAAAAAACTGATCGTATCAGAGATTATTGACACTGGAATTTTTAAAATCCACGGGAGTTTTGAACTTGGGAAGAGTTAAATATTTTCCAACCGTATACCATGTCCCCTGACTGTCGTAATATATTCTTGGGTATCATCCATCAGGTTAATTCTTTCACGTAGACGTCGGATCAAAGCATCGAGTGCCTGTTCAGAAACACCAACAGCACGATCACTTCCCCAAACAGCGAAGACCAAATCCGATCTGGATACTACCTCGCCCTGATGATCAAATAATGTTTTTAATAATAAAAATTGAGGTACAGACAAGGGTGGTATCATTTCCTCATTTAATATCCAAACACGTCTTGCTTTGGCATCTAATCTTATTCTTGATTTTTTTTGTTTTTGTGCTGGCTGCTGCAGATCTGAAAACTGTTGGTCTAGCGGCATTGTTGCATCGGAACTTAAAAATGTAAACTTTTGAACGAGCGCTACTTGCAAAAAATCACCATCTTGCAGTTTTTCAGGTTTTGTAATTTGTTTTCCATTGAGAAATGTGCCATTCTTACTCGCCAAATCTTCTAAAATAACACTATTTTCTTCACGAAAGATTCTGGTATGGTATCTTGAAACCTGCCGATCGGGAATAACGATATTACATTCTGGATCACGTCCGATGTGTATTTCAACATCAATTGGCCAGCGCAGACCATCTAAAGGACCGGTTTGTGCGATTAATATAGGTACATCAATTAATGGTCTATCCATTCTTCCCTCAAATATAAAAATTAAACTTTCATTATGCCTATAGGGTATAATATATCAAAGATTGATTATTTTGTAAAAAGACGCCGATTGAAAATAATCAATATTGTAACATTTCAGCACATTTAAAACTTTATTTTGGAAAACACAACAAACCGACCTTGTAGCAAGGAAATTTATATAACAAAAAATTAATTCTATATAACGTTTGTGATAATTTCGTTTCTGGAAATTTCAGTGTATCTTGTTTGTTTTACTTATATAAAAAACGTTTGAATTAACGTTTAATTAAAATAGGTGCCGATTACCCAGAATTTTGTTTATAACTGTTTTCCAAAAAAAAGAAAATTTGTTTTGATTTGTTGCTATAACACATTTATTGAGGAGAATACGCCAGAGAATGCCGCTTCCATTACGTTCTGGAGATGTATTACGCGACCGATATCGCATAATCAATATAATTGGCCAGGGCGGTTCCGGGTCAATTTATCTTGCTGAAGATTTAAGATTAAGTGGTCGACAATGCGCTCTGAAAGAAGTGGAACATGATCGTTCACTTCCTGAAGATTTATTAAAAGAAGCTCGTGACCAATTTTTACGCGAAGCCACTGTATTGGCACGCCTGGATCACCCCAACCTACCTAAAGTCTCTGATTTTTTCTCTATTGATGAAAGAGATTATCTAATTATGGATTATGTTCCAGGCAAAGACCTGCGAACATTAATGATAGAAGCGAAACAGAATAATGAATTCCTACCTGAACACGAGGTATTAAACTGGATTGGACAGCTATCCGACGCATTGATATATCTACACGAACAAAACACACCTATTTTACATCGAGACATCAAACCAAGCAATATGAAATTAACGCCTAGTGGTTTAATAAAATTGGTAGATTTTGGGTTAGTTAAAATTGCAGCACCAGGGGAAATTACAATAACTATCGTGCAAGGGCAAGGAACAGCAATTTACACACCTTTAGAGCAATATGGAGGTGATAATGGACACACAGATATCCGTAGTGATATCTTTTCCTTAGGTGCTACAATGTACCACTTGTTAACCAATACAGCACCTGTTGATGCAAGACAAAGATTTTTAGAACCAAATCGATTACCTTCACCACGTTCAATTAATCCGGATATTAGCATTCGAACCGAAAAGGTTATACTTTGGGCAATGAGGTTACATCCTGATGAGAGACCTGAAAATGTGCGAGCATTTCGTCAAGGTTTAATTGGAGACCGCCCCACTATTCCAAGACCTCGTAATTCTTCATTAAGTATATTCGAGTTATTAAGGTTAAAACCGGAACAAACCCTGGTTTGGTCATCTATAATTTTAATTTTATTAAGCTTTTTAATTACGGTTGGAAAATAAACTTAACGCAGACGGTTTAATTTCCATTGATTACTAGCATACCAAGCCCAACCAACCAGCCACCCAAATAAAACCCCAGCAAAGGTTATTGCAATCATATCTGCTGTTTTAATTTGATCTAACCAGGTTGCTTTTATTGCAAGTTGAATACTGATAAAAGTGAAAGCCAGTACACCACCATTTAAGGCTAATAATGTCCATCGTAAAACCCAACGAATCGGTATTTGATTTTTAAAACTGAAAAATATGGCAATTGAACCAAAACCGATAATAAGCACCATAAAAAACCAATCTAACATATTGGGTTTAACATTCGTTTCATCTTGGCTGACTACCGGAATTGCAGTTGGTTCTATAGTCGCCGTTGGTGTTGGTGGTGCATCAGTCTCCGTTGGTTGCTGGGTTTGAAGAACAACAATCGTTGCTTCAGCCCCTTCCGTTTCTGGCACTTCAATATTTAAAACTTGAGAATTTAACGCTGGGTCACTGGTCGCACGAATATCAATAATTCCGGTAGATTGAACCCGGTAAGCTATTCTTGCGATACCGTTGATCGTTGTAGTTTCCATTTGCTGAGGAGAAGTACCGCTGCCCTCACTAGAAAACAAAAAACGTACCACGGTTCCATCCGGGACAGGGTTTCGATTATGATCATAGATCACACCCGTTCGAATGGCGACTGTTTCACCTAATTCAAATTCTGGAATTACGGATGTTTGAGGGTTTTCAGGTGAATCTGTTTCAGTTGAATATGGAAATTCAAAAAACACAGGAATAATTTGGTTTGGATCAGGGGATGTTGCTTCAATCAAGTTATAACCGATACCTGGCACACTAACTGGTAGTGCTCCCATTGTATTTTGTTCTTGAAATAATATTCGTGCAGCGGCCTCAACAAAAGAATTTGTTTTACTGAAAAGCACATAATACGCTGTTAACTTACTAATATCTGTTGCATCCAAATAATATGGTGAATCAAAACCAAAAGCAATTACCTTTTTGTTTTCTAATAGATCCGTTCGAGAAGATAACATATTTAACATGGCCATTGATTTTGGTGTTTCAATATTCGGTTTTAGGAATAAAAACACAACCCAATTTGCATTTCTTAAAGTGGAATCCAGGGTTGGATTGCTATCCGGGTCAGATAAATACTCATTTAATACTTCAAACGAAAATGAAGACATTTGGGTGGCGGAAACCAATTCACCAGCTTCCGGGCCATATAATCTTAAAACCGCATTTCTTAATGCATTTGTTGAAAATACACTTTGTTCAGAACAAGTTGTGCATTGTTGGCTAGTACGTTGGTCAGTAAAAAAGATAATGCTTTCATTCTGCTGTGGGGGTAATGGCATAATAGAAGAAAGTTCTTGAACATCCGGGCTCATTAATACCGCAGCTTCATTTGCGATTGTCGATCCAATTTCCTGTTGATTACCGATATTTTCTAAATTTTCAGGATCGGTAAGAATCTCGTCCAAATCAAAATTAGGATACATGCGGTACTTGAGTTTTAATATTCGATATAATGAAGCATCCACTTTTTGAGCAAATGCAGAATCTTCCCTGTATTTTAATGAAAAGGATTCTAATACCCGCAAAATCGTTGAATATGGATCTAAATCATGTGTGTCTACATACAAATCAAAATACAATAAGTCATTACCTGACAAAAAAGCATTTCGAGCGATTTGCCTTGGATCAAAATTTTCACCAGTAGGATCAAAAAACTTCCTGACAGCTAAAGAGCCTAAATTATCACTAATAACAACGCCACCTTCATTTCGCCAACTACGCAATTCAGGTAAAGACATTAATTGCTCTTGAGCAGCCTGATCAAAACTCACTGGTCTTGTTGTTGCACGAATATTTCCTTGAAATCCCTGATATCGAATATGTGACATTAACAAACCGTCAATCGTATCCAATTGCCCAGGTGAGTTTTCTGTCACTGTGAAAAATGGGGCTAATTCAATTTGCTTTAATTGCTCTAACGACTTGCGAACGGTGGCAACTTCCTCTTCAGGCAAACGGTCAGAACTACCGCGACCAGGGAAATGTTTTGCAATTACTGCCATTTTGTTGTCGCTGCCGCTGTGCAGACCTGTAACATAAGCTTTTCCCATTTGACCAACCCAATATGGGTCACCGCCAAAAGTCCGAGTCCCTAAGTCATCTCCACCTTCCACATATGGCAAATCCAGAACATCCAAAGAAGGCCCAAAATACAAATTAAAACCCATTTCAGATAATTCCTGACCCATGATTTTTCCAACTGCCTGGGCATTATTAAGATTCCAGGTCGCACCAATCGCCATTTGGTTAGGTAATTGTGTAACGCCATTGATTATATTGTCGTAGGGATATGAGTTTCCCTCCTGACTTATACCCACAAATAACGGAATATGATTATTTTTTACTACTAACCTTGTAGATAAATCAGTAAAACTCTCCTGAGAATCATTCCATTCATTTGTTTGCATAGCAGTGATCATGGTATGCGTTCGCTGAACAAGTGCTTCATCAGTAAAATTATCATTCGATCGTAATAAAACCACCCCACCAATATGATGATTTGTAATCAAGTCATATATTTGTGACTCTTCCCCCACATCGGTTCCTTGAAAAGATAATAAAAACAATTGTCCCACTTTTTCATCAGGATCCATGTTATTAATGAGATTTTGAATAAACTGCTCTTCAGTAGATTGTGCAATACCAGGTACAGCATAGACAGCATGATAAGGCAAAAAACTTGTCAGCAATACAATGAGTAAGAAATAACTACTAATTTTTCGTAAACTCATGTGGCTTGCCAGACTCCTTCCCATTTAGAACAAATTGATTGGTGAAATTCTTGCTGAATATTTCCGCCAGAAATCACCAAAATCGTTTTTTCAACATTGATTTTTTTAGAAAGGATCGCAGCCAGTGGAACAGCAGCAGACCCTTCTAATACTTCGTGATAATGATACCAGGCATAAGCGACAGCCTGTTCGATTTCATTTTCATTAACCAGAATAAAGTCATCTAACATCGTTCTAACCAATGGAATTGTGATTGAACTTCTTTCTACCGCACCAGTTAAGCCGTCCGCAATACTAGCTTCTTCTAACACTGAATTATAGTGACCATAATGATATAACGAATGAAAATAAGGGGAATTTTCTGCCTGAACTCCAATCAGTTTGATGTTTTTTTTCAGGTGTTCAAATGCAGATCCAATGCCTGAGATAAGCCCCCCCCCACTAACCGGTACAAGGCAGCTTGTGGCATCAAAATTTTGAATCTGATTGATTATTTCATAACCAATGGTTGCGTGACCCGCTATTACAAATGGATCGTTATAAGGGCTAACCCATGTAGCACCTTTCTTGATCGCAAAACTTTGAGCTTCCTTTTCTGCGGCAGAATACCCCCCCTTTACTTTAACTACACTCGCTTCATAATCACGAATAGCTTGTTCTTTATTAATAACTGAATTTTCCGGAATGAAAACTGTAGCTTTTGCACCCACCAACTTGGCCGCATATGCAACACCTAAACCATGGTTTCCGGCAGAGGCTGCTACTAAACCACGCTCTTGCTCCCATGGCTCTAAACCCAATATTTTATTTAAAGCACCCCTTACTTTAAAAGCACCCGTTTTTTGTTTGTTTTCCCATTTAAGGTATACATTTAATTTCGGATCAAATGTAATGGGTGTTTTATTGATTTTACCTTCCAGTCGTTTAACTGCTTCAAGTATTGATTTTTGGGCGATCATTTATCCTCCAAGAGGTTTCTCGCCAAAACAGGATCATCCGTTATTAAACCGTCAACTCCAAAATGAATCATTTCTTGAATATCTTCTTTTTTATTAACAGTCCAAACATTCACTTTCCTTCCAAGAACATGCTGTTTTTTTACATAAGCAGCATTTATATCCTTAAAATAAGGGTGAATCAGCTGGGGTGACCGATTAAAAAATAATCGTGATCTGGTTAAGAGTCCTGGCAATCCGGGTAATGTTAGTAAGGCTGCTGGAACATCTGGTAAAATTTCTGATGTAATTTTTAAATTTTTTGGCATAAATGAGGAAAAAAACACCCGTTTTTCTACACCCATAACTTTCACTAAATTTGCAATTTTTTCTGCCAATCCATCATTCGCCGATTTATAATTTGTGATCTCTATATTTATTAATAAAAGATCTGAAAATTGCTCTAATACATCTTGTAATAAAGGGATTTTTTCTCCTTTAAATTCTTCAGAAAAAAAAGAGCCTGCATCCAAACGATTTAATTCTTCATAAGTACAATCAATTACTCTTCCAGAACCATTTGTGGTTCTATCTAAAAGTTGGTCATGAATAATCACCATTTTTCCGTCAATTGTTAATTTGACATCAAATTCAATGGCATCTGCTTTTAATTCAACAGCTTTTCGAAAAGCTGACACCGTATTTTCTGGTGCAAAAGCGGATGCACCGCGGTGCGCAATAATTAAGCAATCATCAGTAAAAATCATACTTATAACTCAACAAAATAAGATTCTGCAGCTTTATCAATTAGTTCTCGATTTAATTTAGGCTCAACGTTAAGATACCTGGCAATATCAAGGATTTGATCACACAAATCACGCGGGTGTGAAGCTCTCAAAGGCCGGTTTCGTTTAATATAATGTTCTTGCAATAAATAAGCTAAACCTTGATCACTATAAGTCACACCTTTTTGCCCGGAAACTCTTCTAAATAATTCTCGGTAGGCTTCATAAGAAGGATCACCGATTTCAATTTTATGGCGCAATCTCCGCAAAAAAGCCTCATCGACCAAATCTTTGGGAGGCAAATTCGTTGAAAAAATTACCAAAACATCAAATGGAACTTCAACTTTCCGACCTGTGTGCAAACTCATATAATCAATTCTATTTTCAAGTGGCACAATCCAACGATTTAATAGATCTCTTGGGCGTACCAGTTGTCGGCCAAAATCATCAATTAATAGAATTCCACCATTTGCTTTTACTTGAAAAGGAGCCTCATAGTATTTATTAGTTGTATCAAAAACCAGGTCCAAACCGGACATGGTAAGTTCGCCACCTGTCATAATAAATGGCCGACGAATTCGAACCCATCGTGGATCACGGCGAACACCGGTTCTTAACGAGCCTGTTCCACGAGCAGTAGCGTCTTCTTCTTTTACAAGCTGATGATTGACTGAATCAAACATCTTAATAACTTGCCCATCCACATATACCGCATAAGGAATATACATCGTTTGTGCCTGAACCAAATTTCCAATGGCTTTGGCAACACTGGTTTTCCCATTTCCAGGTGCTCCATACATAAAAATTGAAGTTCCGGAATTTACCGCTGGGCCGAGCTGACTAAATGTTTTTTCTTCAATGACAAGGTGAGACATAACCTGACGCATTAAACGATTGGTTACCTGAATACGCGCTCTGCCTTGTTTTAAAATTGATTCATTATAAGTCGCAATCGGAACTGGTGCCGGTCCGGCGTATTGACTGCGCTCCAATGCTTCCCTCGCTCTGCTGATTCCCGCACCGGTAATGGCATAAACATATGAGCCTTCACCTAAACCAATTTGAGAGGTACGCGACTCGATTAACTTTTCTCTTTTTAATACATCAATAATCTGGTCAACGATCCCAGTAAAAGGCAATGCTACTTCTTCAGCGATCTTAAAACCTGACATATATCCTTGATAATAAATAACCTTTAATATCAGGTCTTGTAGCCAAAGCATGGATAAACCTGTTTGCTCCATTGTGTTTATGGGTGGAGGAATAAATGCTTTTTGAACAGGATTTGATTTTAAAGTGTTAGACCCTTTTCCTTCAGCGGAAACCATATAACACCTCCTTTTATGGGGAATCAATTAACTAAACAAATTATAGCATGTCAAAAAAAATGGATGCTAGATTAGTCCTTTAAAATATATACATCATTTTTAATTTTTGGAAGATTTAATATCCCGTATGTTTAATTGGGTATAAATATTTCCATTAAAAAAGTTGCGCTCTATTGTATAAACAATATCAATATTTTTTGGCAATACTTTTGACCAATGGCCGTGATGAAAAGCGATTGCATCATAAACTGAAGATTGGTTGCCCTTGAGAGTTAATTTTAGATGGCTTTCATCCTTTCCCACAGCTTTGGAACGTACAACCTGTACTCCTTTTGATACGAAAACCGCCTGAGGATTTTCCGAACCAATAGGCTCAAGATGATCAAGCTGCGGCAAAATATCAGCTGGGATTTCTTCCAAAGGAATGACCATATCTGCTGAAATAACTGGCCTTAAGTCTATTTTAGATAATTCTCTATAAGCAATTTTGATTAACTTTTGTTTTAGAATATCCAATTTATCGTTTTCTACAGTAAAGCCGGCAGCCATCGCGTGCCCCCCATGTTGGACTAAAAGATCTTCGCACTCATCCAATGCCTGTGTGATATTAAACTCTTGTATACTCCGGCAAGAAGCACGTGTATATTTTTCTCCCTGATAAGCAATAATGGAAGGTCGGTAATAAAATTCTGTTAATTTCGCAGCAACCAATCCAACTAACCCCGAACTGAAATCGGGATCAACCGCAAATAATAAAAGGTTTTCCGGATTAATCATTTCTTCTGCTTTCACTTGCATATCACGGGTGATTTTCTGACGTTCACGGTTAAGATCATCCAAACGTTGTGCCAAAACGGCTGCTTGGTTAATATCTTCCGTCATGAGCAAATCCAAGGCCAATTGTGGTGTTTCTAACCTGCCTGCAGCGTTTAAGCGCGGAGCAATTCCAAAACTTATATTAGTTGATGAAAACTCACCCAATCTCAGATTAGAAGCTCGAATTAATGCGGATAAACCGAGTCGTTTTGCCAAACGAATTCGAGAAAGACCAATTTTAACTATTCTGCGATTTTCACCCATTAAAGGAACCACATCGGCGACAGTGCCTAAAGCAGCCAAATCCAACCATTCATCAGCCAATTCAATAGCTTTTCCCTGTTTTAAGAAAATCGCCTGTGCAAGTTTATAGGCCAACCCAACACCGGATAAAAATTTATCAGGATAAAGATCATTAAGATGTTGGCAAATGATCGCATCGACATTTGGAATAACTTCTGAAGGAGCGTGGTGGTCCGTAATGATGACTTGCATACCTAATTTCTTTGCGTAATTTAGTTCCTCCGGAGAACGAATTCCACAATCAACTGTGATTAGTAGTTTAACTCCTGCTTCAGCTAAACTGTCGAGAGCATTTGTATTTACACCATACCCTTCATCAAAACGGTTTGGAATATATGGCCATACATCTGCTTGTTGGGAAACTAGGACCTGCGATAATAACGCGGTAGCGGTAATTCCATCGACGTCGTAATCGCCATATACCGCGATTTTTTCATTATTTTTTATTTTTTGTAGAATAATTTCCACAGCGCGATCCATTTGAGAAAATAAAAATGGATCGTGGTTAATAGTATGGGTTAAATATTCTTTAGCCTGTTCTTGATTCAATATTCCACGGTTATATAATAATTGTTGAACAATCTTAGGATATTCGTTTAATTCTTCTTGGATCACCATTGGAATAGGTTCTTTTATCACCCATTCTTTTTCATTGGATAAAACCATTCATTCTCCCTACTCATTTAAGTAAACTCTTGGAATTCGTCCGGTTAAACCGCAAATAGGCTCATAAACGATGGTATTCCATTTTTTGGCTAGAGTCTCTGCACTAATTTCCTGGTCACCCTGTTTACCTAGTAAAACCACCTCATCACCTGTCTTTACATCAGGAAGTCCGTTAAGAGAGATCACGCATTGATCCATGCAAACATTTCCTAAAACCGGAACTTTACGACCGTTTACTAATACTTCATTCCCTGGAACACGCCGGTAACCATCGCCATAACCAACGGAAATCGTTCCAATTTTTTCATAATTTGAGGTGATATATCGGTGCCCATAACTTATCCCGCGATGGGGAGGAACTGTTTTTACGGAAGTGATTACACTTTTCCAACTTAACGCTGGTTCAAATCCAGCAGGTAATGGGGCTTCCTCGGAAGGATTTAACCCGTAAATGGAAATACCTGGGCGAACCATATTAAATCGTGTATTTGGATGAAAAACAGCAGCAGCGGAATTGGCCGCATGGATCCATTGAATTTTTTCTCTTTCTGGTCCCAAATCCTCAAGTATCTTGTCAAATTTTTCAATTTGATTATCGGTGGTGTCCAGAGATAATTCATCTGCTCGTGCCATATGGGTAAATACACCTTCCACTTGCAACCCTTCACAATCAAACAAAGATCGAATAAATTGAACTGCCTGTGTGTATTCTTCACCTAAACGGCTCATTCCAGTGTCAATTTTGGCATGTACCATTAGTTTTTCATCATAATGGGATGCCATTTCCTGGTATGGCAAAACCAAGGATTGAGAATGTACAGCCAAACTGATATGATGTCGGACGGCCAATGGAACATCAATCGGATCGGTGTGCCCAAGCACCAATATTTTTCCATTAATGCCCTTGTCTCTCAACAATAAGGCTTCATCAATTCGAGCAACACCAAGCCACTCTAAACCCATTTTTCGTACTGTTCGAGCCACATTAATTAAACCATGTCCATAGGCATTTGCCTTCACAACAGCCATTACAGAAACATTTGTTAGGGATTGAATTTTTTCAATATTGTGGCGGATCGCTTGAAGATCAACTTCCAACCAGGTTGCATACGATGTTTTAAGCATGCTCCATAGTATAATCGACAAAGTTCTCATTGCAAAATAAGAACAAACTTAAATTTGCAAAATTTATTCAAGGATTTACTTTTCTTATGAAACAAAACGATTTTAAATTTACTGTTATTTCGCAGCAAAAAAATTCACGAGCAGGTGTTTTTGGCACACCCCATGGTGAAATTCAGACCCCGGTTTTTGCCCCGGTTGGTACACAAGCCACAGTAAAGTCTCTTACACCGAAACAACTCAAAGAAACTGGTGCATCGCTGGTTTTATCAAATACCTATCATTTATATTTACGACCCGGGCCGGACCTCGTACAAGAAATGGGCGGTTTACATAACTTTATGCAGTGGGATCAACCCATGTTAACTGATTCAGGGGGGTTTCAAGTTTTTTCCTTATCGGAAATGAGAAAAATTGACGAAGATGGTGTTTCATTCCGTAGTCATATTGATGGTTCTACCCATCGTTTCACACCGGAAAAAGCCATTGAAATTCAAGAAAAATTAGGTGCGGATATAATCATGGCTTTTGACGAATGTGCTTCACCCTATGATAAAGAATACAGCCAAAAAGCAATGAACCGCACACATCGTTGGGTCCAACGCTGTGTGGAAGCGAAAACAAGAACCGATCAAGCCTTATTTGGAATCGTTCAAGGTGGAATTTTTCCTGATCTTAGAACAGAATCCGCTCGATTTATCAGTGAATTGGATCTTCCGGGTATCGCAATTGGGGGGTTATCTGTTGGTGAAACTAAACAAGAAATGTATTCGACTCTGGAGATTGTGAATGCAATTCTACCAATAGACAAACCCAGATACCTGATGGGGGTTGGGGCTCCTGAAGATTTAGTCATTGGCGTACTCCGAGGAGTAGATATTTTTGATTGTGTATTACCAACCCGACTTGCCAGACATAATGCTGCTTTAACCTTCAAAGGTAAATTGAATTTAATGAATGCAAAATTTGCCCAAGATAAAAAACCGATTGAAGAGGGATGTACTTGTTATACATGCCAAACATTTACAAGGGGATATATCCGACACTTAATCGCTGCTAAGGAAATGCTTTCAGGCACATTGATCTCAATTCATAATATTCATATGCTTCAGCAATTAATGAAACAGCTTAGACAGGCCATTTTAGACGGTACAATTCTTGAAACTGCGTTAGAATTTTTATCCGGGTATGAATATAAGTCTGGAAAATTTGCAGATACTTTAATAAACAAAGAGGATTTATAAATGACGATAATACAAGCCCTCATATTAGGTTTTGTTCAGGGAATCACCGAGTTTTTACCAATTTCAAGTTCGGGCCACTTGGTATTAGTACCAGCTTTATTTGGATGGCAAATCCCACAGGAACAAATCTTTCCCTTTGATGTCTTGGTCCAATTAGGGACATTGGTTGCAGTCATTTTTTATTTTAGGAAAGATTTATGGCAAATCATTACAGCTGTTATTACTGGTTTACTACACAAAAAGCCATTAGAAACCCAACAGGCAAAATTGGGCTGGTTTATTGTACTGGCAACTATTCCTGCAGTAATAGCAGGTGTATTGGTAAAAGATATTGTTGAAAAAGCATTTAATTCCACCCTGGCTACCGCTTTATTTTTATTTTTGACAGCTGCAATTTTGTTTTTGTCCGAAATAAGGGGGCACCAAGAAAAGATGATAAAAGATATGACCTGGATAGATGCCATTTCCATCGGTTTTTTCCAGGTATTAGCTATTTTTCCAGGTGTTTCCAGGTCAGGCTCTACCATTGGTGGCAGCATTTTTCTGAATTTTAAACGAAAAGAAGCCGCGCGATTTTCGTTTTTAATGTCCATCCCAGTTATGATTGGTGCCGGTGTATTCAGCGTACCAGACCTTTTACAAATTCCGGACCTAAATAACTTTTTACCCAGCATGATTATTGGATTCTTAGTAGCAATGGTTGTTGGATATGTTTCAATTCACTGGTTATTAAAATTCTTAACAGGTCACAGCCTGAAAGGGTTTGCTCTTTATTGTTTGGCCGCAGGATTATTAGGTTTAATGATTACCTTCGTTTAAGATTAGAAAGGATTATGATATGTCAGTTATATTTGTTCTGCGCAAAAAAGAATATGAAATGGAATTTTATGATACCCTCACTGTTAAGAAAGCGCTAAAAGAGTTGGACTTATTACCAGAATCCTATCTAGTGGTTCGAAATGGGGAGTTAATCGTCGAGCAAGAATATTTAAAAGATGGTGATGTAATCAAACTTGTGCCAGTTGTTTCCGGAGGCTCCGGATGAAGTGTCGAAAGTGTACAAAACATGCCGTTATTAATATGCGGCAGCATAAACTGGCCCTATGTTCCTTTCATTTTTTAGAATGGATAAAAAATCAAACCCAAAAAACAATTGAACGATACAAAATGTTTACTCCCGATCAAAAAATTTTGGTCGCTGTTTCCGGTGGAAAAGATTCCTTAGCCTTGTGGGATGTTTTACAACAATTGGGTTATCAAACGGGTGGCTTATATATACATTTAGGCATTCAAGGTGTAGGAGATTATTCCCAGGAATCTCAACGCTTAACAGAAAAATTCGCAAAAGAAAAAAACCTGCCTTTACACATTTATAATGTTCAACAAGAAACAGGCAGTCCGATCGAAGAAATCGCTTTTTATAATAAACGTGGTAAAGGCAAACCATGTGCAGTATGTGGTCTTGTGAAACGGCATACTATAAATGAAATTGCCAATCAATTTGATTACGATGTACTGGTTACAGGGCATAATCTTGATGATGAAGTTGCTGTACTATTTGGAAATACATTAAATTGGGAAGTCGATTTTTTGAGACGTCAATCCCCGGTATTAAAAGCAAAAAAAGGCTTATTGCCAAAAGCAAAACCTTTTTGTCGTTTTTACGAACGAGAAACCGCTGCTTATGCTCTTTTAGCAGGGATTGAATACATTGAAGAAGAATGTCCATTTTCAGTCGGCAGTACTTCTATTCAACAAAAAGAAATCTTAAACCTATTGGAACATCAACGTCCAGGCATGAAATTAGCATTTTATATAAAATTTTTAAAAAATAAAAAGAGTATCTTCCAGAATCTAGACGAAGATGGAGATACAAATGATATCTTATATGTATGTCCTACCTGTGGACAATCGACCCAATCTGAAGGCAATTGTTCTTATTGTAATACCATTAAAAGGACTCAACTTAAGAAAAACAAATAAAAAACTCCGGCAATTGCCGGAGTTTTTTATTTGTTTTGTTAGGCTGTTTCCAAATATCTTTCTTTTTCCCAATCAGTAACAAATATTCGGTAATTATCCCATTCTGCTCGTTTTGCTCTCATGAAAGTTGAATACATCTCATCACCCAAACCATGTCGGATAACATCATTCTTTGATAATTCATCCAGTGCTTCATTTAAGGAGCCAGGCAGTTGGCGAATATTTAACGCTTTAAGTTCTTCCTCAGAAAGGTCATAAATGTTGATATTATTTAAACCTTTCGGGACTTCCATCTTATTATCAATCCCATCCAATGCCGCAGAAATCATGGCAGAGAATTGCAAATATGGATTTCCTGAAGGATCCGGGCAGCGTAATTCAGCCCGTACAGCTTTATCTTTACCAGGTGTGTACCGCGGAATACGGATCAGGGCAGATCGGTTTGTTCCAGCCCATCCAATATAAACTGGCGCTTCGTATCCGGGCACCAATCGTTTATAAGAATTGACGGTGGGTGAAAGGATTGCAGATAAAGCACGTGCATGATTTAACTGACCTGCAATAAATTGATAAGCTAACTCAGATAAGTGATGATCATCATTTGGATTAAAGAAAAGGTTTTTTCCATCCAAACTAAAAAGGGATTGGTGACAGTGCATACCGGACCCATTCTGCCCGTAAATCGGTTTTGGCATAAAAGAGGCTACCAATCCGTGTTGGGCAGCAATTGCTTTAACTGTATATTTTAAGGTAACCACATTATCCGCTGCAATTAAGGCATCATTAAATCGAAAGTCGATTTCATGCTGGCCTAATGCAACTTCATGGTGTCCAACTTCTATTTCCAAACCCATTGTGTTTAAAGCAGCCATCAATTCTGTACGAACTCGAACGGCCTCATCATTTGGAGAGAAATCAAAATAACCACCAACATCATGCGGTACGGGATGTATAACATCTCCACCGTTTCGTTTGAATAAGAAGAATTCAGGTTCTGGCCCCACGTTAAATACCCAACCCCGCTCTTTCAGTTCAGCAATTTTTCGTTTTAATAAACCGCGCGGGTCGCCAACAAATGGTGTTCCATCCGGCAAGAAAATATCACAAAAGAAACGAGCACGTTTATTATCTTCAGGTGACCAGGGAAGAACCGCATAAGTATCTGTATCAATGCGCAAGTGCATATCACTTTCTTGAATTCGGGCAAAACCCTGAACCGAAGAACCATCAAACCAAACGCCATCCTGCAATGCTTCCTCCAAACGCTGCACGGGGGCATCCACACTTTTTACCGTACCAGTCACATCAGTAAACTGATATGAAACGAATTTAACTCCGTCAGCCTTTACACGTTCTAGAATCTCTTTTGTTTCCATTTCGTACTCCTTTGGCTAAAAATGATTAACGCTTAATAAAGAAAATGAATGTATGAAAACAGAACTGTTCATACATACAATTTTTACGGTAAAAGAGCTTAAATTAAATAAGCTGATTCACTGCTCACTGAGTTGCCTTGTGTTATATGTCACCATATAATTTTCGGTTAACTCTTTTTTGGAAGGGAGATTGGAGTCCGTGTCAGACTCCGGAGGCATCCGCTGATCCTTCGATTTTCCCCTGTAATCCCCTCCAGGGTTAACGCTCTCTTCGCAGAGAGGAACCTCCTCCTCGTTTTCTCATTTTCATGAGACTCAGCCGCTTATCTCCAAAAAACTATTAATATTTTAATTAACTGTCTGACAGTTTAGCAGAATACACCTAATATTGTCAAGTATATGTTAATAAATGTTAACATTGTATAGACAATATCTCAAACACTTTGCATAGTAGATAAATAAAAAATTCCTTTCATCGATCATTGGGGAAATGTAGTGGTCAAAAACAAATCCTTGACATTTGAACATTTGTACTATAAACTAATTAACAAATATTTAATTAATAGATATAATTAAGCTAGATTTTTAACTCAAGGAGAAAAAAATGGCTCGCAAGAAAAAAACGGATTCCCAACTTCCAATCGCTGCTGATGGTAACCTCAACGAAGCTCGTCGAGCTGCCATGGATAAAGCCGTTGGAGATATTTTAAAAAGATATGGTGAAGGCTCAATCATGCGTTTAGGTGATGCCAAACACATGGTCGTAGATGCCATCCCCACCGGTTCTCTTTCGGTCGATATTGCTTTAGGTGTTGGCGGAATTCCTCGAGCACGCATTACAGAAATCTACGGACCAGAATCCTCAGGTAAAACAACGCTTTGTTTACACCTGGTTGCTGAAACCCAAAAACTGGGCGGAACAGCAGCGTTTATAGACATGGAACATGCACTAGACCCAGCTTATGCCACCCGACTTGGTGTCAATATTGAGGATTTATTAATATCACAACCCGATACCGGTGAACAAGCCCTTGAAATCGCAGAAACTTTGGTACGATCTGGTGCAATTGACTTAGTCATTATTGACTCCGTAGCTGCCCTGGTTCCCCGCAACGAAATAGAAGGAGATATGGGAGATGCAACGATGGGTATGCAGGCTCGATTAATGTCTCAAGCATTACGAAAACTATCTGGAGCCATCAATCAAACCCGCACCGCATTAATTTTTACGAACCAATTACGTCAAAAAATTGGGGTGATGTTCGGTAACCCTGAAACTACAACCGGGGGAATGGCGTTAAAATTTTATGCCTCCGTCCGAATTGATATTCGCCGTATTCAATCCATTAAAGTGGGTTCCGAGGTAATTGGTAACCGAGTCCGAGTCAGAGTGGTTAAAAACAAAGTGGCACCTCCTTTTAAAACAGCTGAGTTTGACGTCATGTATAACGAAGGGATTTCCGTTACAGGTGATATTTTGGATCTTGGTACTGAATTAGAAATCATTACCAAAAGAGGAGCTTTCTATTCATATGGAGATATTCGGTTAGGTCAAGGTAGAGAAAACTCCAAAGAATTCTTGAAACAAAACCCCGATATCACAGATGAAATTGAAACAACAATTCGCCAAATGGCATTAGAGGGAATCCCTGTCGTGGATTCAGGCGATGACGAAGACGATGATGATAGCTTGCTGGATGACGAAATTTAATCAACAAAAGAGACCAATAAAACTGGTCTCTTTTTAATATAAACGGATATGAAAACCAAAATAACCATTTTTATTCTCATTGTTTTACTCTTAACTTCCTGTACGATCAAGCTGCAGCCTGACCCAGGTGTTTCAGGTGTTTTGGCTTTTGTTCCGCCCACTGCAGAGGCGCTCCAACCAACTCCGATCCCGACCATTAATGCAACGTTGCTTGCACCACCTACCCCGGAAATCATTTGCCAGGATAATTTATTATTTTTAAATGATCTTTCCATTCCTGATGGTACCGAAATTGAGGCAGGCGCATCATTAGACAAACGTTGGGAGGTACAAAATAATGGCACATGTAATTGGGAAACTGGTTATACAATTCGATTAATAGGAGGAGATGATTTGGGATCAAAAACGATCCAAGATCTGATTCCAGCCCGGAGTGGCGCAATTGTTACTATCCGAATTCCGTTTCTTGCCCCAACAACACCTGGCAATTACCGCAGTGCTTGGCAGGCCTATAATCCAAACGACATACCTTTTGGTGATCCTTTTTATATTGATATTGTTGTAAAAGAATAAAAAAGGCTGGTTGTGTAATGACGACCAGCCTGTTGTCAAATCCAATCCAAGGTTAGATTTAGGGGGGTAAGAAATTGTTGTTTGGTGGCAGTTGACAGGTATGGTAACTGTAATAATATCCACAAGCATCAAAACAAGTTTGCACCCAACATTCCTCCCCAAATTCAACCCGATGTTCCGTTTCACAGGAGATTTTTGTTCCTCGTGCTGGACACCAAGTACTTGGCTCACCTATTGGTAAAGGTGTAGGAATTACTGCAGGAACATATAATTTTGTTGTGATCATTTCGCTTTCAAAGTTCTCGTCTGCGTAAAATGTTACATCAGCATATTCCCCAGTCCGCATCCCCTCTCCCGAACAAAACAAACGATCAACCGTACTTTCAGGTATCTGACAATTATACGGAGAATTGTTTATCTTAACATAATAAAGTTTGGAAATGGCTGGAAACTCAAAAATCACCGATGCATACCCAGGGTATTCATCCACACCAATAATTTTTACCGCATCAAAATTAACAACCTCTGTTGGAACCGGAGTTTCTGTAGGAATAGAAGTAGCTGTGGGTTCCATAGTCGGGGTAAGCGTTTGTGTTGCAGTTGGGATTGGTTTCGTTGGTTCCTGAGTTGGGGGTAATGTGGTTTTTGTTGAAATATTATCATTTGCTGGTGTTTCTAGTATTGGTCCAGAATTTTGTGGTTTACAAGCCGTCAACATCAATAATAATACGAGAAAAATAAAAGTTTTTTTCATCGTTGCCTCTAAAAAGGAGTTGGAGTCGGTTGAATGATCGCATTACTGTGGGGGGGCTCATTGCATGTATGCTCACTATAGTAGTATCCACATGCATCAAAACAAGAGCTTACGACACATATTTCCCCGTTTTCTGTTCTCCATTCCGTTTCACAAGTCACATTTTGTCCTCTCAAGGGACACCATGTAGATGCATCTCCAACCGGGATAGGGGTAGGAATAGTCATGGGAACATAAACTTCATTTTCAAATAATAATTGAGAATTCTCAGGGTCAAAAACTTGTACTAAGACAGATTTTGATCTTTGATTATCTAAAAACCGACCGTAACAATTAACCCGATCTTCATATTCGAGATCGATATTACATTCATAATCATGTTGATCAATAACAAATTTGTAATTTTTATCCACTTTTGGAAACGACAAATAAATAATTGAATTCTCCTGATTATAATATCCGCCTAATATTTGAATCTGATCAAATAAAGCAACGGATGTAGCCGTCATCGTAATGGTTGGTGTTGGGGTAAATGTTGGTGTATCTGTCGGTAACAAAGGGGTATTGGTGGCGGGGATTGGGGTAGATGTTAACGTAGGAATCTGGCTGGGTAACTGAGTCGATGGAACGATTTCAACTGTTGGTTCTACTTGTGGAGTGCAAGCTGTGATTAACAATAAAAAAGCAATTAACAAAATTTTTTTCATACAAACAACCTTCACATAAAAATAAAAAAGCCATTGTTTTCACAATGGCTTCAATTTTACTCCAAAAAGTTAAGATCATGTACCTTCTTGCCAGGAATTAAGATAAGCAACCTGTTGATCGGTCAGTGTGTCAATCACAACACCCATGGCCTTAAGTTTAATTGCAGCGATTTCATTATCAATCACCGAGGGAACAGAATAAACTTTTTTCTCCAAGGATTTTGAGTTTTTAACCATATATTCCGCACTTAGAGCCTGGTTTGCAAAAGACATATCCATCACGGACGCCGGATGACCTTCTGCAGATGCAAGGTTAATCAATCGACCTTCGCCTAAAATATGAAGTTGTCTGCCATCACCAAGAATGTATTGATCGACAAAAGGTCGGACCAGTCGTTTTTCCACAGCCATTTCTTCCAATGAAGGAATATTTATTTCAACATTAAAGTGACCAGAATTGGCTACAATTGCACCATCTTTCATCACTTCAAAATGATGTTTGTCAATTACGTTAATATCACCGGTCAATGTACAGAAAATATCACCAACTCGAGCCGCTTCCATCATTGGCATAACTCGGAAACCATCCATCACAGCTTCCAATGCTTTCAAAGGATCAACTTCGGTAACAATTACATTTGAGCCCATTCCACGGGCACGCATAGCTAAACCACGGGCACACCATCCATATCCTGCAACAACAAAAACTTTTCCTGCTAAAAGGACATTGGTTGCTCGGATAATACCATCGATTGTCGATTGCCCTGTACCGTATCTATTATCAAAAAAATGTTTGGTCATCGCATCATTAACTGCAATTACCGGAAATTCCAAGGCATTATCCATTGCCATTGCTCGAAGGCGAATAACACCGGTCGTGGTTTCTTCTGTACCGCCAACGATGTTTGGTAATAATTCACGATGATCTTTGTGTATTACTGAAACAAGATCCGCACCATCATCCATTGTAAGATGTGGTTTATGAGCTAATGCAGCTTCAATATGTTTGTAATAAGTAACGTTGTCTTCACCTTTTATTGCATAAACGGGAATTTCATCGTTTAAAACCAATGAGGCAGCAACATCATCTTGTGTGGAAAGCGGATTGGAAGCTGTTAGTACAACATCAGCACCGCCTGCTTGTAAGGTTTTCATCAGATTGGCAGTTTCTGATGTAACATGTAAACAAGCTGACATTCGAATGCCTTCAAATGGACGTTCTTTCTCAAAACGTTCCTTAATCAAACGTAAAACAGGCATTTCTCGTTCTGCCCATTCAATCCGACGGCGGCCACCTTCTGCAAGTTTGCCATCTTTTATATCATAATTTGACATTAGTCCTCCAAATACTATCTTTGACTGGGTGTTTTTTTCCATCAAAGTAATTGATTAAGTTTACCAGAATCGTCAAATGATTTCCTAAACCTCGTTATATAATCATTTAGGGAATAAGAATGGGCTTGGGTTCCTTGCTGCTCAAGACAATAGGCAGCTGCTAAAGCGCCCATTTGCCCGCATAATACCCAGTCGAATCCCAGTTGATAACCCCGTAAGAAACCACCTCGAAAAGCATCACCAACACCGGTTGGATCAACAATACGTTCGACATTTACAACGGGAACATGATACACATTCCCGTCAGCATAAATATCAGAACCCTCTGCCCCGCGAGTGACTACCAAAAAATTCACAAAATTTAATATATCTTGCGGACTGAGACCGGTATGTTTTTGCAGCAATTGATATTCATATTCGTTTACAAACAAACAATGTGCACCTTCCACACCTTTGCGAATATCTTCACCTTCCATACGAACAATTTGTTGACTCGGATCATATAAGTAGGGGATGCCCATTTCTACACATTCTCGAACGTAAAGGTTCATTGCTTCCGGATCATTAGGAGAAATCACAACAATATCCGGTCGGAAATCTAATGTAGTTAATGAATAATCACGAGCAAAGGTCATTGCACCGGAATAAAAACTAGCGATTTGGGAATTTGCTTTATCGGTATTTGCAAAAAATGAAGCCGTATAGACATCCTTAATAACCCGGATATACTTTGTTTCTACCCCATTTAATTGTAACCAGGCTGCATACTCATCAAAATCTTGTCCCACTGTAGCAAAAACCACTGGAGATTTTTCACCTAACAAGGCAAGGGTATAGGCGATATTAGGTGCAATTCCACCACGTACCCGCGTTAAGGAGTCAACCAAAAACGATAAACTTAAATTTTCAATATTTTCCGGAAGAATATGATCTTTAAAATAACCAGGAAAGGTCATTAAATAATCATAAGCTACAGAGCCCGTACAAACGATCGACATAGGACACTCCACAATCATCTCTTTGATAAAGATCGCTAAAACCACCAAAAAACGCCCTCTTATGGGAGAGCGCTCCGATTAAGCCTGTTTAGTTTAACATGCTCTTCACCGATTGTAAAGTTTTATCTATTTATGACAATTTCAATAGAATATTCCGATTTGGCTAAATTTTGTTACAATACATTACCAACTCCTTGTGATCTAAAGGAATGATATGAGAAAAATCGTTTATCGAAATGTAATTATAATTATAATTTTTTCCACCTTTCTAAGCGCATGTTCTAACTCAAAGGCATTGCCCTTAAACAATACAATTTCTCCGGAAAAAAACGTTAATACGCCAGTTGCCAATATTACAGATACGCCACAACCGACCCCCACTCCTACGGTTTTGCCAGAAGTAAATCTAGAACATGGTGAATACGCTTTATTTACCGGTGATTTTACAAAAGCTGTTGAGGAATTTGAGCTTGCCAAAACAAAAACTAATGAAGCTCGAACCCATCAACTTGCAGATTTGGGTATTGCACAAGCATATATTTCCCTTTCAAATTACAGCACAGCATTAGGGATTATCAACAATATCATTGAACAAAACCCAAACGATGAAATTGTATGGAAATTATATTATTTTCAAGGTATTTGCTATCAAAATTTAAATCAAATTCCTGAAAGCATTTCTTCATATCAAAACCTTATCGAAAATGCTCCCCAAGACATTAATGAATACTTTTACGAATTAATCGGAGATCAATATATTAAATTATTTAATTATTCTAAAGCAATTGATGCGTTTAATAGCGCAATTAACTCAATTCCAAATCAAGACACAGCTTGGTTGAAGATAAAAATCGGAAACGCATATATGGCTCTTTCAGACTATACCAATGCGATCCGAATATTTATGGAAGTTCATGATTCCAGTCCCAACGAATATGTACGTGCCCAAACAAATTTTTTGGCAGGACAGGCATATTTGTCTTTGGAATTACCGGAACAAGCTTATGCACGTTTTCAAGAATCAGTTGAAAATTATCCAAAAGCCTATGACACCTATTCCGGATTGGTAGCTTTAGTTAATGCTGGTATACCGGTAAGTGAATTGAATCGCGGTCTAATTGATTATTATGCTGGAAAATATGGGCTGGCAATTGATGCTTTTGATCGGTATATGGCGGCTAACCCAGATCATAATGGAACCGCATTATATTATAAGGGCTTATCTTATCAAGCCATCAGTGAATATTCCAACGCTATCACTCAGTGGGAATTACTTATTAATTCTTATCCGGATGATAGGTTTTACGTGGATGCGTGGGAAGAAATTGCATATTCTCAATGGGCCCATTTTAATGAATATGATAATGCTGCCAAAACATTAAAAAGTTTTGTTGCAAAAAATCCGGTCCATGAAAAAGCGCATCAGTTATTATATGATGCAGGCCGGATTTTGGAGCGGGGAAATTATTTGACTGATGCAGCAGAAACCTGGTCGCGACTAATTGATGAATACCCTCAGTCAGATTATTCTATGCGTGGTTTGTTTTTAAGCGGAGTAACCTATTTCAGGTTAGAACGATTTGATGACGCACTTAATCAATTTCAACGATCTTTATTATTAAGCACCCTTTCTACGGATACTGCAACAGCGGCTTTTTGGTTGGGGAAAACGTATCAAGTTATGAACAATCTCGACCAAGCAAATACATTTTTTCAACAGGCTGCAACAGCAGATCCAACTGGATATTATTCTGAACGCGCCAAAGAGATATTAAATAACCAAGAACCTTTTGTAACCGTTCAAGATTATAAATCAACCATTGATCTTGATCAGGAAAGAATTATTGCTGAGGTATGGATGCGAAGTACTTTTTCATTGGAAAATGAATATGACTTTACCACTTTAGAAGTACTTAATCAAAATCCGTATTTCAGAAGAGGTCAAATTTTTTGGGAAATTGGTCTGTATGAAGAAGCTCGTCGAGAATTTGATATTGCCCAAGAAAATTTCTCTTCTGATCCTCTCAATTTATTTAGATTAACGAATCATTTTGTGAAAATTGGATTATATCGATCGGCAATTTTTAGCAGCAGGCAAATATTGGACCTGGCAAACTTAAATGATCTCTCCACATTCGATGCTCCGAAGTGGTTTAACCACATTCGTTTTGGATTGTATTACAAAGACATCGTAGAAAATACAGCCATCCAATATGGATTTGATCCGTTGTTGATTTTTAGTCTTATCCGCCAGGAATCTTTTTTTGAAGGCTTTATATCTTCTGGTGTAGGTGCACGTGGAGTCATGCAAATTATGCCAGCTACTGGAAATGAAATTGCCAGTTTTTCAAATTGGCCACCAAATTATGTTGCGGACGATCTATATTTGCCGTATATCAACATAAAAATGGGCGTTAATTATTTGAGCCGCCAAATGAATTTTTTTGATGGAGATACATTCTCTGCATTAGCAGCCTACAACGCAGGCCCTGGCAACGTTCTCCAATGGCAGGAAATCGCAAAATACGACCCTGATTTATTTTTGGAAGTAATCCCCTACGAAGAAACCAGAAGATATATCATTCACATTTTTGAATTTTACAAAATATATCAGAATCTGTACGAAATACCGATCAGCTAATTATCTTTTCCATTTTGAAAAGAAGCCTGAAATTGAAGGCAAAACGATTAGCCATTATCAAGGATCTCACGAATTTGGAAATGAAGAAATTTAATTTCTTTGCTATGAAAAAAGAGGCTGGACAATCTACCAGCCTCTTTTCACTTACCATCTATTACAATAACAGCCTTAATGGATTCTCTAAATGTTTTGAAAGAGTTTGCATAAATTTTGCAGCTTCAACCCCATCCGTAACACGATGATCCGCAGACAAGGTAAGCTTCATACGCCATCCAATTTTCAGTTCGTCATCTTCTACGACAGGCACTTGCTGTGCAGATGATACTGCCAAAATCGCGGCTTCCGGAGGATTAATGATCGCTGCAAAATTTTCTACATCAAACATACCCAAATTACTAATGGAGAAAGTAGAGCCTTCTACATCTTCAGGTTTTATTTTTCCATCGCGAACACGAGCCGCCATCTTTTTAACCTCATCAGATATTACCCGAATTGGTTTTACGTCGGCATCTCGCACTACAATGGTTAACAAACCACCTTCCACAGCTACGGCAACACCTATATGCACAGCACCATGTTTAACAATTGAATCACCTTTGATAGAAGCATTAATGGCGGGGAAAGAACGCAAAGTTAATGCAGTCGCTTTAATAACATAATCGTTCACAGAAATTTTCTGTTCTTTTGGTAAAGAACCGTTAACTTGTTTATATAAAAGCATTAAGCTTTCAACATTAACCGAAGAAGTTACATAAAAATGAGGAATCTGTTGTTTTGACTCTACCATTCGCCTTCCAATGGCTTGTCGAAGCTTATTCATTGGCACAGATTGGTCTTTTGGTGCTTGATAATCTGCCTGCCATATTGCTTGAGGTAGTGCTTCCACTTTTTCTTCGGTTGGACGTTGAATTGCTTCTGGCTGCACCTCTTTTTCAACAGGTTTTGATTTTTCAGCAGCAAGTGCTGCTTCTATATCTTTTTTAACGATCCGTCCACCGGGTCCACTGCCTGATAAGTCTGCCAGTTCCAACTGATGATCCTCAGCCATCTTTTTTGCCAATGGAGAAGCCTTGATTCTCTCACCTGTCTGACTTGAGGATTCAACAGATTCTGAAGTCTGACTTTCTTCCTTCTTTTCAGGAGCTTCTTTTTTTGCTTCAGCAGAAGAACTGGCTTCTTTTTGACCTGATGAGCCTAATAATTCATCCACGTTAACATCTTCGCCTTCATCAGCCACAATCGCAATCGGATCGCCAATCGGCACGCTGGTATCTGCTTCAACCAAATGTCTATACAATTTTCCACTACCATGAGCTTCTACTTCAACAGTAGCTTTGTCGGTTTCAATTTCAGCAAGAATATCGCCCTTCTGAACCGAATCTCCTTCTTGTTTAACCCACCGAACCAATAATCCCTCTTGCATATCAAAACCAAGTTTGGGCATACGGACAATTTCAGCCATTATAAACCTCCTTTACGGCAGAAATGATATCTTCCACCTGAGGAAGCGCTTTTTGTTCTAGGCGCCGGTTATATGGTAATGGAACCTCAAGTTGGGCTACTCTTTTAATTGGCGCATCCACAAAGTCAAAAGCCTCTTCATAAATTCGGCTGACAATCTCAGCACCAACCCCATATGATTTCCAACCTTCTTCCACCACAACCGCTCGATTTGTTTTCTTAAATGATTCAATCACAGGTTCCATATCAAGAGGTCTTAAAGTCCTCAAATCCACAATTTCTGCTTCAATACCTTCTTTGGAGAGTTTTTCTGCAGCCTTTAAGGAAAGCTCGAGCATTTTGCTATAAGTTACGATAGTAACATGTTCACCAGCTCGCTGTACGGTAGATTTTCCTATTGGCACAATATAATCACCTTCTGGAACCTCACCGCGGGTTTGATATAAGGTAGCGTGTTCAATAAACATAATCGGATCATTAGACCGGATAGCAGCCTTTAATAAACCTTTCGCATCCGCCGGTGTTCCGGGAGATACGACCTTTAATCCCGGAAAATGAGCAAAAATTGCATCCGGAGTTTGAGAATGGGTTGCACCTAATTGACGACCTCCGCCGCCTACGGTTCGAATCACAAGTGGCAAAACCATTTGTCCATTAAACATATAATGAAATTTTGCTGCTTCATTTACGATATGATCCATAGCCGAAAAAGCAAAATTAATGGTCATTAATTCTGCAACCGGTCGTGTACCCGTTAATGAAGCACCAATCGCTGCACCAACAATTGCGGCTTCAGCAATCGGTGTATCTCGAACCCGCTCTTCACCAAAATGATCATAAAAACCCTTTGTAACAGCGTAAGTGCCACCCCAAACACCTACCTCTTCTCCCAGTATAAAAACACTGGGATCTCTTTCCATTTCTTCCCATAAAGCCTGGGAAATAGCTTGTCGCATTGTAATCTTAGCCATTTTTACTACCTCCCATTAATTATCTGCGTAAATATTTGCGAAAAGTTCTTCATCAGCTGGTTCCGGGCTGGATTCCGCGAAACGAACCGATTCCAATACAACCTCTTCAGCTGATTTTTCTTGTTCATCTAACTCCGATTCGGTTGCAATTTTTTCTTCCAATAAGTATTTTCGATATATACCAATTGGATCATTTTCACGCCACTTACCAACTTCATCCTGTTCACGATAACGTTCAGGATCGCCCATAGAATGCCCACGGAAACGGTACGTTATAATTTCTAAAAATTGGGGCCCACTGCCAGCCCGAATTTCTTCAATCATTTCCAGGGATTTCTCTCGAACTTTCATGACATCCATCCCATCCACATAGTCATTTTTAATATTATAACCTTCAGCTTTTTGTCGGATGTCTGATACCGCAGAGGCGCGTTCTACAGAAGTACCCATGCCGTATTGGTTATTTTCACAAACCCATAATACCGGTAAATTCCATACTTTTGATAAGTTTAATGCTTCGTGGAAATATCCAATATTGGTTGCTCCATCACCAAACATACAGATCGTAATGCCATCATTCTTTTGGTATTGATCTCCGAGTGCAAGTCCCGCTGCGATTGGCAAATGGGAACCCACAATGGCGTGACCACCCCAAAAATTCTTTTTAACATCGGCAAGGTGCATTGAACCACCCTTGCCACCGGTACTACCGGTTGCTTTCCCCAACAATTCTGCCATTACTTCATTCGCAGATAAACCAGCATTAATTGCTACACCGTGATCACGATAAGCAGTTATTACACGATCTTGGGGTTTTCGGGCTGATATTAAACCTGTACTAACCGCTTCTTGACCAATATACAGGTGTAAAAAGCCCCCAATTTTACCCTCCTGGTAAAGCTCTGCGGCTTTTTCTTCCAAAATACGGATAACAACCATTTGATGATAGATATCCAGATATTCCCTTTTCTCCATTGTGGAGTCCTCCTATCTTTTTAGCATTGTTAAATGTCGAGGGAAAATCTCAACAATAATTTTTAGTATTTTTATCTTATTTATATTTTAACCAGTAGGAATTATAACAAAATCATAATTCTACAATTATGATTGTACAAGGATTTTTTATGCTTTAGATAGTTTTGTACAGACAAAAGGGAATTAGTTAATTGAGGCAAACTTGTTTTTCAGGAAAAAATAATAAATCAATGCCATTAGGATACTTATCCCGCCCACAATTAAGCCTAACCAGGGTGTTACCCCCAATGGAACTGGAGTAATTAACAATAAAATAAAAGCAACAATAAACACGATAATCAATATTACTGCTGCGAAATTTATAAATATTGGATTTTTATGGGAATCTTGGTTACTTCTTGGCATTAAAATTGAGACAAAAATCGGGATTTGTGCAAGCTGCATAATGAGTATGAAACCAAGCACATCCGAAATTAAATTTGAAAAAGCGCTTAAAATAATCCCGATACCAAATAAAATTGAAACAATGAGATAAGGTATACCAAGTTTTCCATTTCTTCGGTTTCTTAATAAAAAGACTTCCGGTAAAATTTTGTCTTCAGCCCATGATTGAATGAAAACACCGTTTAAAATCATGGAAGTTCCCAATAAGCTAATAACGGAAATCAATAAAAACAAACTAGTCAAAATAAAATATGCCAGAAAAGGAGACGACAAGCCTGCATAGGTGGTTAACCAGCCTGGAAAATCGCCTTGAGCGATCAGAACTAAATAAGCTTGTGCTCGAATCCAATTGAAACCAACATTCCTAAGAAATAACCAATAAAAACCAAACAAAAACAAAAAGGTGATTAATATTGAAATCAGATTTGTCCATACGGAATTTCTTTTTTTATAAAAAACATTAAGATTAATATGTTCATACCCCTGCATGAAAAACCACATCACAACAATGATTCCTGCAAATGAATAAAACCCGCCAAAGAAATAGTTATTGATACCACTTTCTTTGGCCTGATTTACTAAATTGGAAAAACTAACCTCACCGTAAAAAGCATCCCAGGTCACTTCCAATCCTTGATTAATTGGAAAACCCATTTGTATAAATAGAATAAAACCAATTGATATCAATATTAAAGTAGAAAAAACATAAAATTTTGGAATTATCAATTTAGAAAAAGAAGTTAAAACAAATGCAGTGATCACAATTACAATGCCAAATAATGAAATTGCTTGTGGGGTTTTTAAAAGTTCTGCAAAATCAAAAAACAAACGGTTTTCATAACCAACCCCTGCTATATAAAAAAATTCAGAAAAAATATATTTAGGCAAAAACGAGATCATAAAACCAATTAATATATTACCTGAAATAAATAATACTAATGTAGTGATAAATGCGGGAAGTTGTCCTAAGCGGTTTTTTAAATAAAAATACAAACCCCGCTCCGCATCCGTTTGATCCTCAATTTTTCCATACACAAAAGCAGCCAATAAACCAACAATAAAACTAATAATTAAAACCGGCAAGGCAGCCTGTCCTGGCCACCCACCTAATACAACGGAAAAATAAATCAAACCCGAAAATATAAAGCTACGCAAAAATAAATTGGAAGATAAAATAGCAAAAAAATTCTTAGAAATTGGAGTTTGATCTTTTGATAGTGAGATTTCTGTGGATACAGAAGACATCGACGCCTCCACGATTTTGAGGATAAACAGTTATTATAAACACAAACAATTATCGCATAAAAATAAAATTATAGAAAAGAAAAACGCGGCTTGCAAAGTAATTGCAAGCCGCGCTACCTTCAAAAAAAGGGATTATGCTTTTGGAGCGTGTTTTAATGCTGCTTGAGCAGCGGCTAAACGAGCTACAGGTACACGGAACGGAGAACAACTAACGTAATTCTGACCGATCATGTGACAGAATTCGATAGAATCGGGGTCACCACCATGTTCACCACATAAGCCAACTTCCAAATCCTCACGAGCGGCACGACCCTGGTCGACAGCCATCTTCATTAATCCACCGACGCCATCACGATCAATGGTTTGGAATGGATTCTTTGGTAAAATACCGCGTTCAACGTATGATAACAAGAAACTGCGTTCTGCATCATCACGGCTGTAACCAAAGGTCATTTGGGTTAAGTCGTTCGTACCAAAAGAGAAGAATTCAGCAACAGAAGCAATTTCACCTGCAGTTACGGCTGCTCGGGGAATTTCAATCATTGTTCCGAATTTATATTCAAACTCACAACCCTTGGCTTCCATAACTTCTTTAGCGATCGCTTCCAAACGAGGTTGAATTACATTCAGCTCATTGATGTGACCAGTCAAGGGGATCATAACTTCAGGTTTTACTTTGATCCCTTTTAAGGTCATATTTGCAGCAGCTTCCATAATCGCTCGGACCTGCATTTCCACGATTTCCGGCATCATGATACTCAAGCGAACACCACGCATACCCATCATCGGGTTACTTTCATGCATTGCTTCAACGGAATCCAGCATCATCTCTAAATCTTTAATTTCTTGAGATTCGCTTTTACCCAAAATATAATCAGCCATTTGTGCAACACGTTTGGTGATTATTTGATCCTGTAATTCATCAGCACCGGGTAGGAACTCGTGTAAAGGCGGATCAATCAAACGGATAATAACTGGACAGTTATCCATTGCTTCAAATAAACCTTCGAAGTCACTTCGTTGATGCGGTAATAATTCATTTAATGCTTCGGTACGGGCTTCACTGGAATCAGCAAGAATCATTCGCTGTACACTTGGTAAGCGTTCCTGTTCAAAGAACATATGCTCAGTTCGGCATAATCCTATACCGCGAGCGCCATAGGAACGTGCTCGGCGTGCATCCGCAGGATAATCCGCATTTGCCCAAACCTGTAAACCTTTGGTTGGGAAACCTGCGCCTTTGCCCTGGCGAATACCAGGTGTGGCACATACGTCATCAGCCCAATCCAAAAGGGTTAATAGATCGGTTTGTTCATCGAGAGATGGTTCATGAGTTTCTAATTTACCAACAAATACTTCACCTGTTGTACCATCAACCGAGATCCAATCACCTTCTTTGACAACAACATCACCAACGCTCATTTCCTTATGATCTAAATCAATTTTAACCTCAGAGGCACCTACAACACAGGGCACACCAAATTGGCGGGCAACTACTGCTGCATGAGAAGTAGCACCACCTTCACTGGTCAAAATACCTTTAGCAGCTAACATACCATGAACATCATCTGGTTTTGTGAATGGACGAACCATAATCGTATCTTGTTTTTCTTCTTCGGTTTTTTGCTGGGTAGTATCCGCATCAAAATAGACACGACCAACAGCAGCACCTGGAGAAGCATTCACACCTTTACAGAAGAAAGAACCATCTTGAGAGGCAGTCTGTTTGGTTTCATAATCAAATTGTGGGTGTAATAAAGTGTCAACCTGTTCTGGTGTTACACGTGAAATTGCTGTATTTTTGTCAATCAAACCTTCATTTGCCATATCAACAGCAACTTTAACGGCGGCACGAGCTGTACGCTTACCATTACGGGTTTGTAACATCCATAATTTACCACGTTCAATTGTGAATTCGACATCTTGCATATCTTTGTAATGCAGTTCCAATTTTTTAACGATGTCTAAGAATTCTTTGTACGCTTCTGGCATGGTTTCGCCCATTTTTTGGATCGGATCCGTATTGCGAATACCTGCAACAACATCTTCACCTTGAGCGTTTAATAAATAATCACCATAAAGTTTGCTTTCGCCATCTGCGGGGTTACGTGTAAACGCAACACCTGTGCCGGAATCCCAGCCCATATTACCAAATACCATTGTTACGATATTAACTGCTGTACCAAGGTCGTCGGAAATATTGGAGGCACGGCGGTAATCAATGGCACGTTTACCCATCCAAGATCTGAAAACCGCTTCCGTAGCGAGTTTTAATTGTTCGTAAGGATCCTGTGGGAAATCAAAACCTTTTTCTTTTAAGACTACAGCTTTGAATTTATCGGTGATAACTTTTAGATCTTCGGTTGATAAATCAGTATCCGCTTTGATGCCTTTGTTGGATTTGTAACCATCAAATACATGTTCAAAAGCTTCATCATTAATTCCCAAAACGACGGAACCGAACATTTGAATTAAACGGCGGTATGAATCATACACAAATCGTTCATTTTCGGTTAATTTCACCATTGCTAAGGCGGTGTCATCATTCAAACCAATATTTAATACGGTATCCATCATTCCTGGCATAGAGAATTTCGCACCAGAACGGCAGGAAACTAACAGTGGATTTTCTTTTCCACCAAATACTTTTCCTGTTTCTTTTTCCACATTTTTCATCGCTTCAAGCATTTGATCCCATAAGCCATCAGGAAATGCTTTTTTGTCCTGATATGCAATACAGGCTTCAGTGGTTGCGGTAAAACCGGGAGGTACCGGGACACCAATGCGTGTCATATCAGCAAGGTTTGCACCCTTACCGCCTAATAACGCACGAACACCTTCCCAATCACCACCGACTGCGTCGATTGCCTGGTCGATTTCGTGGAATGAATAAACCCACTTCTTTTCAGACATTTATTCCTCCTAAAAAATAATTTCTTATTTAAAAACCAATCAATTTCATTTATTGGTTAATTTCAATCCAATTAATAATTTTACCATAAAGCAGTTTAAATTTTCGGGTGAGATGTTAACTTTTATTAACATTTCATTATTACGATCCAACTTACATCTTCTTTACAGATTTGCAGACATTAGGTAGGTAAAAATGTATTCATTGTAATCTTTTTGCAAAGTAAAAAACCTCATTTATCGCTGATAATTAAGCCACTACATGTATCGGAGGAACCATGTTAAAAATCCTAGTCATTGATGACGACCCGGCTATGACAGACCTTCTAGCGCTGTTATTAAGACCAACCAATTCCGAGATATTAACTGCCAATGAAGGCCGAACTGGCATTCAATTTTGTAAAGAATATGACCCTGATCTGGTCATTTTAGATTTGATGATGCCTGAAATTGATGGATGGCAGGTTTGTTCAGAAATACGAAACTTCTCCAATACACCAATCTTAATCTTATCTGCATTGGATAGCCCCGGAATGGTCGCTGCAGCGTTGGATGCAGGCGCAGATGATTACTTAATTAAACCAGTAACAAGTGGGGTGTTGATTGCTCATATCAATACTTTAATTCGAAGAGTTAAAAGAGAATTAAACGGTCTGGTTATATAAATAAATGGTATTCAATAAAAGAGATAGAATGAAACAAATCCATTCTATCTCTTTTTTGTTTTATCCATAGTAAAATTAAAAGAAAAAATGAGTGAGGTTAATGTGCAAACTTGTTCTAAATGTAATTATCAATCCCCAGATAGTGAATCAAATTGTTTAAATTGTGGTGCTGATTTATCTGAATATTCAAAACATGCAGTTCAATTGCAAGAATTAAAAGCAAATCCCAGGGTAACAGCCATCCGTATCAGCGTAGCAAAAACGGCATGCCTTACTTGTCGTGATATGGAAGGAGTTTATTCAAAAGAAAACGTACCCACCTTACCTATTGAGGGCTGTTCAAACAGTTATGGATGTGTCTGCTCATATGCACCCATTCTTGATGAGGTTTATCCTTAAACAAGCAGAAATAAGGATTATTTCTACGTCTTAACCTTTTCAAATTAACAAAATTCAGCTTTCAGAATTTATCTTAATTCGGAGAACCCGTATTTAACACTTTAGCAACATCTTTTACATACGCTACGGCTTCTTGGGTTGAGTTTAGGTTACCAATAGCGGTCTCTTCTTCTAATTGACGGATAAGTTGGCCTAATTTTGGTCCAGCTTCCAATTGAGTTAAAGACATTATTTCTCTTCCGTCCAAGTATTTGGGCGGATTTCTTAATCGATCATCTTCACCAAAATAAGCATCATAAATCTTTCGGCTTATGTTGAGCTCTTTTTCATAACGAGCTTCAAAATCCAATTCATATTGATGAGCTAGACAATCAGCCAGGGAAAAGAAAACCAGTCCAATTCCTGCATCCTGATTTGTTTTGATAAAGCGGTATAACCATCTGGAATCCACATCGCCTGGGTCTTTGGCTGCCTGATGGATTTCCATATGGTTCTTGATTACCAAGCCACCCCATTTTATTTCTAAGTTTGATAAAGCCAATCGTTCGGCTGTATTTTCAAATAACGCCAGCGAAAATACATTATGACCTCGAAATGAAATCGATCCATCTTCCCGTTTCCTCTCCGATTGTTGTTTCCCAACATCATGAAGGAAAGCACAAAAAAACAACAAAGACTTCACACTTCGCTCTGCGGAAATGCTCTCTTGAAAATAATCTTCCAAGGATTCACGAAAACGACCTAATTTAAGCACGGCCTTTCCAGACTGTAGTTCATGTGCTCCACCAGATTTATATTCTCCAACCAATACATCAAATAATAAACTCATGTTTTTAATCGCTGATATTGTATGGTCCCAAACTGATTCTGACGGTATGGATGGCCATTGATAAAACAGCAAGTCCTTAATTTCGTTAAAAATTTTAGGAATAATGCCAAGATGATTTAATAACACCAATGGAACCGCTGGATTTTCCAAATCAAATAGCTTAAATAATTCATCACGAAGACGTTCATCTGATACTGAGCGGATCAAATCAATCGATCTTTTTAATTGAGCCAATGTTTGGTCCTCAAAACGGAACCCAAATATAACTGATTGGCGAACAGCTCTAAGAATACGTAATGGATCATCGTTAAAAGTATTCACAGAACAAGAACGAATTAATTTTGACTGAATATCTTGCAGTCCACCATTTGGGTCGATTACATGGTTAGGACTTTTTATATCAATTGCAACAGCATTAATGGTAAAATCTCGGGCTTTCAAATCAGCTTCAATGGAACTCCCTCTTAATCCCACCAGATCGATAAAAATTTTTGTATTATTTTCAGTGGTCCAAACCACCCGAGCGGTATCAAAACTTTCATTTAACATAAAAAACGGAGCTTTGATATTATTTGCAAATAATCTGGCGATTTTCCGGACATTTCCTTTTACAGCCAAATCAATATCGTAAATATCCCGATTTAAAAACAGATCCCGAACAACGCCGCCTACCAGATATACGGATTCTTCTGGTTTTAATACTTGATTCAGGTTTTTAAGGACATATTGAATATATCGATTGAAAAATATTTCTGTCATTCGTCCGATTCTGCCTGATATTTATTTTCATCTACTACTCCAATGAATGGTAAATGCCGGTAGTAATCATCTAAATCCAGCCCATAACCAAAAACAAATTTATTAGGGATAGTAAACCCAACATACTTAACCGGCACAGATACTTCTCGCCGTTCTGCTTTATCCAAAAGTGTGCAAACTTCCAAACTTTTAGGTTTCCGGGTAGATAACATGTCCAGGACAGAAGACAATGTGTGCCCGGAATCAATAATATCTTCTACTAAAATCACATCTCGGTCATGTATGTCTGTATTCAAATCATGAGAAATTCGTATTTGGCCTGTGGTTTCTCTAGCTCCTAATCCGTAAGAGGATACAGCCATAAACTCAATAGCATGGGGAATATGTATCTGACGCATCAGGTCTGTCAAAAACATAACTCCTCCGCGTAAGATACAGATTAACAACAAATTTTTTGAATCTTTATAATCCTCACTAATTTGCTGCCCCATTTCTTTAATTCTGGTTTGAAGTTCCTCTTCCGAAATTAATACCTCTGCCAAAAATTCTGAATAATTGCGCATTATAACCTGCCTTTAACGTGGAACTTCATGATGGGTTCGACATCGTGCCTCATATAATTCTGAAGCACCAACAATAATAACCGGATCGTCATACCGGGCGGGTTTTCCATTTACCAATCGTTGCGTTCTGCTTGCTGAATCCCCACACACCATACAAATTGCACTTAACTTATCCACACGTTCGGCAATTGCTAACAATTCCGGCATTACACCAAAAGGCTCTCCTTTAAAATCCATATCCAAACCGGCTAATATCACCCGAATACCTTTATCTGCTAAATCATGCACAATTTTAATAATTTCAGGATCGAAAAACTGGGCTTCATCAATACCCACAACTGTTGTTTTACTTTCCAAGTTTTTTAGAAGGTCAGCAGCCTTTTCAATAGGTTGCGCTTCAAAAGCATCACCATTATGAGATGAAACTTTGGCCGCCTGATAACGATTATCAATGATTGGTTTAAACACTTGTACATTCTGCTTGGCGATCACAGCTCTGCGTAATCTCCTGATTAATTCTTCAGTTTTTCCACAAAACATTGATCCACATACTACTTCAATTGTCCCAGCATGATGTTTCATTAAAATCCTCCTGTCGAGAGATGAAAAGATTCTACCCCAACATACAAAAAAATACAGCCTGTTTTCACAAGCTGTATTTTATTTTTGATTGGAATTTACTTACGCTTCATCACTCGGGATTGTATAACCCAAAGAGCGTAATTTCTTCTTCAGATCAATTAAAGATTTTCTACCAAAACCTTCAACTGCCAAAACTTCATTATCACCTTTTTCAAGCAGTTCCATTACCTTACCGACTGAATCTAATCCAGCTTTTAATAAGGAATCAGTTGCGCGGGTACCCAATTCGAGTTCAGCAACTGGACGTTCCAGAGATGTCTTGGATTCTTCGCGGGATTTCTTTTCTTCCAAATAATTCTCGCGGGCTTGTAAACGTTTATAGAAGCGGTCAACCTGACCTTCAATGTCGATAATACGCTGTTGTTGTCCTGTGAAGAAAGGATGACAATTTGAACAAACTTCTGTTCGGATTTCTTTTCTTGTGGAACCAGTCTTCCAAGTGTTCCCACATGCACAGGTTACTGTAGCATCCGTATAATAAGTTGGATGAATTTTTTCTCTCATTTAATTAAACCTCTTTCAAAATTACGTTACTTCCGTATTTCCTTGTGCGGAAAAACGGGTATCGAATTTGATGCTATGCGGCATCTTCTGGGAAAACATTCACGCGTTTTCGACCAGTTGGTAAGGTCTCGAATTGAACCACACCATTAATTGTCGCGAACAAAGTATCATCTTTGCCACGACCAACGTTCACACCCGGTTTAATTTTTGTGCCGCGTTGGCGAACCAAAATATTTCCGGATAAAACTTTTTGACCAGCATATCGCTTCACACCAAGGCGCTGCGAATTGCTATCACGACCGTTACGACTAGATCCACCACCTTTTTTATGTGCCATAATTCCTACTCCATCTCAATTGATTCGACCAACAAGTGAGTATACTGTTGGCGATGGCCTGTTTTTGTTCGAATTTTCTTTTTCGCTTTGTATTTGAAAACGATAATTTTCGGGCCTTTTACATGTGATACAACTTTTGTGATCACTTTTGCACCAACAACTTCAGGTGCACCAATTTCAACTTTATCTTCATCAACCAACAATAACACTTTATCCATGTCAATATGTTCGTCGATCTCGGCATTAAGGCGATCCACCTGAATGGTTGCGCCTTCGACGGCTTTGTACTGTTTACCGCCTGAATCAATAATAGCGTATTTCATTTATTTTTTCTCCATCTTCACTTCACCACGGATCTCGCGAGTTATTCGCCATACAGCGGGGAAGCTGGAAATACAGATTTTAGCCCCAGCATTAGCCGGGGCGAAGCGAATGAAATTATACAGGCATCAGCCATCTCTGTCAACGGTACTATTGAATTTTTATTTTACCAATACCCGCTCATCCCCATCTCGTTTCGTAATATTGATTCGATCTAGGTATTCCAAAAATGCGAGAGCATATTTTCGACTGGTAGAAAAATGATCCCGAAAATCCACCACGGTAATTGATCCTTTTTTTATAATTTCTGACCGGACCCAGTTTACCATTTTCTGGTAAGCAGTATGATAAAAAAACACGTCCGGAGAAACCAATTGTATTAATTCTTGTTCTACCAAATAGGCATATAAATCTTCCCCTAACTCAGTAACAGCCTGTTTCACAGAAGGAGGTGTAAAAAGATTAGCTTCTAACTGACGAACGAAAGATTGAAATATTTGGTCTTGCTTCGCATTTAATTGGATTTTAAAGTCTGCTAAAGCGACTTGATTTTTTTCCTCATCAACACGAACAACGTTCTCCAAACGCCATAAAGCAACCAGTAAGGGGTAAAGCTTTTGATTTATTTCTAATTTGCTTTGTAATTCCTGACGCGGCATACCGATTCGCAAAGGGTTTGTTTTATGAAAAACTGATAGGTGTTTTATTGCTTTTTGTTTTTGTAAATTTAACCAATTTACAGATGCAAAAATCGTTTTTAGGGATATCTCATCCGTAAATTCATTCAGGCGTTGAATCATCCCGGATTTTTCTAATGCTAACATTCCACCAACAGCCGTTTCTTGTGCCAGCTTGCTTTTTTTATAAACCTCTTCAAAACTACCGGCTCCTATTTCCATCAATACCTGAAATAAAATATCCTCTGGTGTACCTGATTTTAACGCTTCAAGTTTGGCTAACACATCTTTGGAATAGCGTTTATATCTCCTTTTAGGATCCGTATTAATAACAGTGCCTCCCCCAATGGTTTCACCAGGTGATGGCCTCCTTAAGATAAAACGATCGGATCGTACCACAACCAATGGTTCATCCGATTCAAGTTGTATCCATCCTTCGGAACCTGCCGGAATTTCATCTGCCCCCAAAACCCGGATTCTAACAAGACTTTCTTTCGCACCAACAAATAATTTCATTTTCTGATTATGTTTTAATGGACTGCTGGCATCTTCCAATAATCGAATGTACGCATCAAACCTTCTAGTGGAGTTATATTTTCCCGGTAAAGATAATACATTCCCCCGAAAGACCTGGTCATGATTTACCCCACTTAAATTAACCGCTGTTCTCCCCCCAGGGAAAGCCGTTTGTGCTTTGTTTTTATGGGTCTGTAAACCACGGATTTTTGCTTTAATCTCGCTGGGTAAGATCTCAACTTCGTCACCAACCTGAATAACTCCATCTAATAAAGTGCCTGTTACAACAGTACCAAATCCGGTAATCGTAAAAACCCGATCAATCGGTAAACGTGCCCGATTTAAGTCTAATTTTGGACTGGTTGTAGATAATTTATCTTGTATGGTCGAAATTAATTCCGGAATTCCCGCTTGGGTCACAGCCGAAACGCGAACAACAGGCGCGTTTTTAAAAATTGTTCCTTCCAAGATTTCATGGATATCCAATTCCACAAGATCAAGCCATTCCGGTTCGGAAATCAAGTCAACTTTGGTCATCACAACAATACCGGCTTTAACCTGAAGTAAATCCAAAATTGCCAAATGTTCTTTAGTTTGCGGCATTACCCCTTCATCAGCGGCAATTACCAAAAGTGCCGCATCAATTCCCCCCACTCCTGCCAACATATTTTCGATAAAATCTCGATGGCCTGGCACATCCACCACACCAACTTCTTCACCATTTGGCAAGGTTAACCAGGCAAATCCCAAATCAATCGTCATTTGTCTTTCCTTTTCTTCTTTTAAACGATCGGGGTGTGTGCCTGTTAAAGCCTTAATTAATGTGGATTTTCCATGATCGATATGGCCTGCAGAACCAATTACAAACATAGGCTGCTCTTATTTGATATCAAAATTATCGTCAAACTCTTCATTAAGGGTCCGCGCAAAAGTCAATTCAGCTTGATATCTTCGTTTTAATTCTTGTAAAATTTGAGAGATATGATCAATCATATCCTGAGATTGATCTTCAACCAATACCATGCGGCCTTCGAGTTTTTCAAAATGGCGGTTAATTTCTCGTGTAGATTCATCAGATGACAACAGATAATTTGACCAGCGCTTTTGGTCATCGGCTTTGAAAGAAACCCATTCCTGTCGGGAACGATCTTCCATCAAGCGCTGCATTTCAGTAATCTCATTAATTCTTCTTTCAAACCTTTGGGTAATATCCTCAAAGGCTTCCTGAGCGTGTTTAACCTGTCTTTGAGTGGCATCTAAAGATTGAAGTTGTTCATCCAGAGAAAGTGATTGCTTATCAATTAATTCAAACCGATTTTCCCACTCACGCCAGGTACGGTCTCTTTCGACCTGAGCTAAATTATGACGATCAATAAAAGCGGTTTGACTTTGTTTACGGTCTACTTCGGCACTCAATAATTCATTTTGACGCATTTCCAGTTTTTTTAATGTCTCATTAACAAGATCAACTTTACTGCGCTGCTCTTCCACCCGTTTACGTATGGAAGAAACTTCTCCTTGCATATCCACGACTTTTTTAGAGCTTTGACGTTGGTTTTCTTCCATAATTTTTTGGGCGCGGATATATTCTTCATCAGAGCGTTGAATCTCAAGAAGTTTTTTATCAACTTCAGCAATTAATCGGCTTAAGCGGTGTTCCTCTGCTTCTCTTGCTTTTAAGTCTTTCTTAATCATAGGAATTGGATCCAGCCCATCTCGTACCGCTTTTATTGACTGATTTAAGGCTTCAATATCCGCTAATCGATTTTTTTCTATTTCCCGCTCCCGATCCACTTGACTTTTTTCAACTTGCTCAACCATTCTAGTTAAATCTACACGAATTTTTGATATAGATGCTTCAATGGAATCAAATCGGTTTAACATCGAACGGATACGGTTTATTTCCTCTTCCATATCACGCATTTCCTGAAATACAGGACGAATATCCCCTTCAAGCTTCATTAAGCGTTCTTCTAAGGTCGAAATAACAAGTTTGTCTTTTCTTCGCTCATTATCTAACCATTCTAATCGTTGTGCAATCTGCTCAAAATCCATATTTTATTTTCTCCAAATTAATTCAATGGGAGGTTTTTTATGCTAAAAATTATACCATTCAGCTTTAATAACCATGTTTTTTAATATAAATTGGTATATGCATTTAAAACATCTACCATTATCGAAATAAATATCGAAGGAAATAATCCCAATACAATCAATATAATTGATTCAATCGACAAAAACACCGCCTGGGCTGTTGTTTCTTGGATCTTTAATTGAGAATCCACATCAGTTTTTTGACTAGAAACAAATAAAACTGATAATAATCGCCCACCCATAAATAAACTTCCTACCAAGCCAATCATGATCCAAATTGTATATAAAATCGAAGTCGATGAAATTTCAGAAAGTATTGTCATTTTAATCGGAAAACTTCCTAATAGTGGAAGTCCCGCTATAGTAAACCACGCGAGAATCGTTGCGATAGATATAAATGGTGATTTATAAAAAAGGCCTCGAATTTCATCTAATTGATCTGTTTTAAAATTATTATTCAAAACAGCAACGCTTAGTGAAAGCACCATTAATGAAAAAATTCTTGGGATAAAGGAATAAATCAGCGTCTCCCATCCTATTTCGGTTGTAATACCGATAGAGATCAGAGAAAAACCGATTTCGTAAATATATGCATATCCAATTAATCTGGATAATCGTTTTTGAAAAGCAGCAAATACTCCACCAAAAACAACCATAATTGTTCCAATAATTTGTATAGATTGTAACAAGACAGGTTCATTCCGCAGCCAGGAGTAGGAATTGAAAAAATCCATACTTAAAACAAGAATTGATGTTGAAATCATACTAATTAAGAACGCAAATACATAAGGTTGTCCTTCTTCTGCCACCATCGGAACCCAGGCATGAAAAGGGAAAATTGACAACCAAAATGCAAATCCTAATCCTAAAAATATACTGGCTTGAAAGAATTGAAGTTGGCTATTTGCACTAAATGGAGCCTGTTCAAAAGCCCAACCAGCCAATAAAATAAAAGGAACGGCCAACGTTTGAAAAACTAAAAATCGTAATACACCGTCCGTAATCTCTTCTCCGGACTTTATTAACATAGGAATACTTAATAACACTGCGATTTCAACAAACAATGCTGCATATAAAAATGGTTGAACAGTCAGGGCTGCGATTAAAAATGAGATTACTGCCAATCCATGTGGTAAAAAGAATTCGTTGCTTCCTGATATTCTTGCAGCAGAAAACCATATCCCAGCCGAGAAATACAATAAGGCAACAATAAATCGCTCACTGTCTTGTAAAATAAAACTTCTTCCAAAAACGGTAAAGGTTGTATTAATTTCTAGTGTAAGCGGCCCCAAAGAAAATACTTCACCAAATTTAACAATCAATGCTGTCACAGCTAGTAAAAAACAAAAGCCCGAAATTAAATAAATGATTAATGGTCTGTTTTTTCTAAAAAACCAAACGATGATAGAAATTAAGAACGGGATGCCAATCCAAATAATGGGTGCGCTCATTCAGAAATTCCTTTATTTTGTAAATTTAATAAATAAGCACCCATCAAAGCAATTCCCAATGTAATAATGGATAAAAATCCAGCCACCATAACTGATCGTTCAATAAAAGCATAATAGACCTCAAAACCGGATAAAAACGTTAATAATCCTAATACTACACGCAGTGGCTCTTTGGTCAATCCAATTTGCAGTAGACCCATGCCAATTAAAACACCACCACCTATTAAAAATGGATTGGGAATTGGTAATAAGTTATTAATCCTGGGTGAAATTAAGAAAACAAATAAAATTATTAATAAACCCAAAACAAATCGAAATCGTAATTCCTGAAATATTTCTTTAAAAGAGATTCTTAATCCTTCTTCACCGGTAATGCTGGCACCTAACACAGCCCCTGCCATCCACCCTGTTACCAATTTAACAGCAGCTAAACCAACTGGCCACACTGATAAAACCATCCAAAACACTGCGATATATTGTAATGACAAAGCTATAATGCTCCAACGCCAATTTGCTTGTAATAACAACAAAAGAGAGGCAATGGAAACCAAAATGACTGGGGCAAAATCAATAATATTTGTTCGCATTGTTTATTGTATTCCTTTGGGAGATACTAAAGTTATTAATAAAGCAACCAGAACCAAAACCCAAATAATACCTCCATGACCTTCTAATATCCCCGATAAATTATTCAGGATTGATTGAAAAAACTGAAATATTCCCCATAATATTTTGTACAGCCAATCAAACCTCAAAAATGTTGAAACAGAAGCTGAAAGCCTCTCCGAGAATACTCTCGCCCAAGCAGAATATTGGTTTTCCGTTTTTACTCGTTGATTAAAGAAAACAACAACAATACTTAAAACAAGTATGGGAATACTAATCCATAGCGGACCCAAGATAATCCAATTTAAGTCTGTAATAAAAAAAACAATGAAATGTGTAACAATTAGTAAAACCAATCCCAGTGGATACACCAACCACACCCAACGCTCATTGGATTCTAAATTTTTAGCCGGTTTTAAAGCAAATCTTAAATATCCAAAGATCAAAACAAAACAGGCCGAGAGGTTAGTCAATGTAAAAATTAAGTTGTCTCCAATTAAACCAGATAATCCAATCGCATTCGGTGTAAAAGGAAGTCCAATCATAGATAGAATGGAAATTGCTGGCAAAATAAATAACCATTTACTTCGATCAGAGAATAAAAACAAGACTGAACCTGTTAATAACAATACCAAACTCCAAGCTATAGCAGCAGTAGGATATCCATTGATCAGAGATTCAATCACAAACCCACTGAGGACAATAATCCAAAATGGCCTACCTTCCAGCTCGTTTTTAGAAACCACCCATAAAATCGAACCGGCTGCAATTGCCAGGGTAACAAAAATTTGAATTAAATGATAATTACTTTCAGCATTAGAAATTAAAACAAATCGATTGATAACGACAATCGAGGAAACAACAGAAGTCATGCGAATTATAATACCTAAACCACGACGCAGAGGTATTTCCTTCATATATGGCAGATTAAATGGTAAGACTCCCAATCGCAATCCCACTGAAATTAAAAGAACAAATCCAATATTAAAAGGAACCGAACCGAAGTCAAAATAACCATTAATATAATTGGAATATAATGCTGCAAAAATTAATAATACCGTACCACCTAATCGAACCACAAATGATAGTACCGTTTCCAAACTTTGCTTCTGTGTTTTCACCGTACCTAGAATCACCCCAAACTCCACAAGATCAATCACGGTCCACACCAGAATAATTGTCAATATGCTATCACTGACCGAAATAAGAACCCCAATTGCAGCAATTAAAAAAGAAGCAACCCAATTCTGCGCTTGATAATCTTCTGTAATGCGAGTAGATTCAGACATTATCACCGCTAGAAAAACCGCCGACAGTGAAAACAAATAAATCCAAGAATATTGATTTAAAGTAAAAGAAAAACCTGTTTGAAATATATTGGAAACCGAAAACCAATTATTTATGGTGAAAGTAAAAGGCATAAACCAATATAGGATTAACACCAATCCCCAGTTTAATAAAGAAAAGACCATGGCGATTAACCACAAACGACCGAGATTGATCTTAATTTGATTTAACACCAATATTAGGATGGCAGCAAATACCAGTAAGATAAATGGGGTTAATGCAATCATAAAATATTATTAAAGGATGGTTTTACAGAGATCACGATGTATAAAATTTCCTTCTCCAGCTTCTCCTAACCATTCCTGCTGATTAACAATCATCTTTCCGCGTAAAAATACTTTTTCAGGATAACCAGTTAAATGCCAACCTTCGTATAAATTATAGTCTGTCCGTTGTTGTGAGAATTCAACGCCATATTTTATTTCTTGCTCAGGGTCCCAAATCACCAAATCCGCATCACTACCAGGTAAGATGGTCCCTTTTTGAGGATACAAACCAAAAATCTTTGCAGGATTGGTTGCTGTTAATTTAACAAATAGATTGGCGGTCATTTTCCTCTTAGTGACTGCCTCTGTCCACATGATGACCATCCGGTCTCCAACACCAGGCAATCCATTGGGTATTTTTGTAAAATCATCTTTTCCTAATTCTTTTCCAGGAATTGCTACAGGGTTGCCTTCATAAATAATAGGATTGCTTCCATCATAAAAAAAAGGACAATGGTCGGTAGCTAAAACTTGAATGGTTTGATCTTGGATTCCTTTCCATAACCGCAAATTATCATATTTGGTACGCATAGGCGGAGAACAGATCCATTTTGATCCATCATCTCGTTTAAGTTCTTCAACAGTGAAAAACAAATATTGAGGACAAGTTTCTCCCATGACAGGTAAACCCTGTTCTCTTGCATATTTTAGTTGATCAACCTCACCAGCTGCGTTCATATGCACAATGTAAAGCGGTGCACCCGTTTGAGCCGAAAAGGCTGCTCCACGAGCAACTGCTTCTACTGCACCCCACGATGGTCGAGTATATGCATGCCATTCCGGGGTGGACTTTCCCATCGCTAACGCTTCTTCAACTAACAAATCGATAATATCACCATTTTCGGCGTGCATCATGGTCAAAAAGCCGTGTTCTGCAGCAATTCGCATTACTTGAAATATTTCTCCATCATTTAAGCGCAAGCGATTATTGTAGGCTGTAAATACTTTTAAACTTGTGATCCCCTCATTAAGTAGCAAAGGTATTTCATTTTTAAGATTCTTATCATATCGAGTAATATTCATGTGAAATCCGAAATCAATGGCAGCCTTGGAGGTAACTTTTTGATGCCATACATCCACATTTTTAACTAACGGAGAAAAATCTTGAGGAATAAAATCAATGACGGTTGTGGTTCCACCAAAAGCAGCTGCTTTATGGCCTGTATAATGATCATCAGAGGAAACAGTGCCGAACATAGGTAAATCAAAATGAGTATGCACATCCACACCACCAGGAAGAATTAATTTCCCGGTCGCATCAATTACCTCATACCCTTCATAGTTTTCCAATGAAGAGAAAATTTGAGTGATCTTTTCATCTTTTATTAATATGTCTGCACGATAGGTTTCTTCAGCCGTAATAATGGTTCCACCAGAAATAATTTTTTCCATTGTCTTCCTCCATATTAATAAATTTTTTAATCCTTCAAATCACTGTCTTTGATTTTATCCCATTCTGTAAAAAAGGTCAGCAAATCAATTTCAAACTCAGGATGTTGAGGTTGAGGCATCCCAGATATATCAAATTTTGCTGCACGCTCACGCAGGGAATTCCACAAGATTTCTCTTTCTTCCCCATCGACAACCATATCTCTTATCGTATTTGCCCGATTTAATAATCCACCTGTGGTATATAAAAAAGTGATCCTGCGCCAATGATCAGCTGAAATCGGATTAGGTAATTTAATCAGATTACCAAGTTGAATTTTAAAATATTCCTCATTTGCTCGAGGGTGGTTTGGTTCGTCTTTAAATAAAGCAGCACGGGTTGTCAATTCATGACCTTGCATTTTTGAAACATATTCAATTTTCCAACGATGTTCTTCTCCAAATGACGATGGCTGATAAAATGCCAGATAATCAACTGATATCACTTTCGGTGCGTTTTTCAGTGGGATGCGATACCATCCCAACAACCTTGCAATTTCAAGGTCCTTAGGTTGGGGCATAACTGCAATTAATATCAAATCCATATCTTTTGGAAGCTGCATGATCGTTTTACCTCCCGAGAAATTCACTTCTATTAATTATACAAAGGGTTCTGAATATTTAAGAACCCTTTGTACTTGTTTAGTGATGATTTCAAGCTATTGGTATTTTTGGATCAAACCAACATCTTTATTAAATTCTTCAATTAATTTATCAATTTCATCCGCTTGTGGAGCCAATTCTGTCCAATAATCCTTATCATACCATTGGTCCATAATTTCTTCGTAAGTTTTCCCTTGTTGTTCAACCCAGGTGTAATACTTAAGATGATGAACCCGTTTTCGATCCTGATAGGATAATTCCAACATGTTGTCAGTAGATTCACCCATTAAATCTGCAGCATAAGCTTCTGCAGCGTCACATTGAGTGAATTTGCCCATCTCGTCATTATATTCTTCAATCCGAGTACCATATAATTCCATGGAATCTGTTAAAACGCTTAATACTACGTCATTCTTCGTTAATTCATAGTATTTAGCAAATTTAATCGCTGTTAACATATTTGCAATACCGGAAAATCCAAATAATTTTAATTTCTCAACCATTTCCGGCTCCACACCCTTATCTAACAGGTATTGAATTCCTTCAGGCTCATTAAACAAGCGTGCAATTCGTACTACAGCATTATCGTCAATCGCTGTAATCATATCCGTATTTTTTACATTATGAATCCAGGGAACGTGTTTATCGCCAATACCTTCAATTCGATGTGCACCAAATCCATTGTTTAAAAGAGTTGGGCATTGTAAAGCTTCTGATGCAACTACCTTTGAGGTTGGATATAAAGTTTTGAGATAATCCCCTACAGCAATCGTACCAGCAGAACCAGTGGTTAAACATACACCAGCATATTCATCGTCTGGTCCCATGACTTTATTCAACGCATCAACCATTGCTTGTCCGGTTACATTGTAATGCCACAAATAATTACCAAATTCCTCAAACTGATTAAAAATGGAAAGATCTTCACCAGAATTTCTTAATTCCCAGCATTTATCAAAAATTTCTTTCACATTCGATTCACTACCTGGAGTGGCAATTACTTCTCCAGCCACATTTTTTAACCAATCAAAGCGTTCTTTGCTCATACCTTCAGGCAAAATTGCGATCGATTCACAAGCTAATAAAGCGGAATCATAAGCTCCACCACGACAATAGTTTCCTGTTGAAGGCCAAACTGCTTTTTGATGAATTGGATCAAACTGTCCGGTAACCAATCTCGGTGCCAGACAACCAAAGGCTGCACCTACTTTATGAGCACCTGTTGGGAACCATTTACCAACCAAAACCACAATTTTTGCATCCACACCAGTTAAAGAACTTGGCAATTCTAAATAATTCACATCAGAAAAATCTCCCCCACTTTCCCGACCTTCATTTTTCCATGTAATTCGAAATAGATTTCTTGGGTGAATATCCCATAAACCGATATCTTTTAATTCATCCTTAATTTTTTGGGGAATTAAATCAGGATTACGCATTTGAGCAAAAGTAGGAATAATAATATTTCGTTCTCTTGCACGTTTGATGGCGTGTTCACGCCCTTCTTGATTTACAGATAAATCTATTTTTGTCATTTACTTACTCCTCATCGGATAATTTTGATTTATTAGAAGGTGCTTCACTAACAATATATAAAGGTCTACCTTTAACCTCATCATAGATTCTGCCAATGTATTCACCTAAAATACCTAACGAAATTAATTGAACCCCACCAAAAAATAATACAGCGATTAGTGTTGTCGCCTGGCCAAAAAATGCACCACCTCCCGTGATTCGCATAATGGCAACAATCGGGATCGCAATCAAGCTTATTCCAGCAGATATAAACCCCATAATTGTAGCTAATTGCAATGGAACATATGAAAAACCCGTGATGGCAGTTAACGCCAAACGAAGCATTTTTTTTATGGGATATTTGGTTTCACCCGCAAACCTGGCGGCACGTTTATACTGAACACCTACTTGTTTAAATCCAACCCAAGCCGACATACCTCGCAAAAAACGGTGATGTTCTTTCATTGCATTCATCACATCAACCACTTTACGATCCATCAATCGGAAATCACCAGTATCCATTGGAATTTTCACATCCGTGATCCGATAAATTAATCGATAAAAGAATGCGGCTGTAAATTTTTTGAAAAATGTCTCGCCTTCCCGTTCAGAGCGCACAGCGTAAACAACTTCATAACCTTCACGCCATTTTTGAATCATTTCTAAAATAACTTCCGGTGGATCTTGTAAATCGGAGTCAATGATAATAACAGCATCACCTCGGCTGTATTCCATTCCGGCAGTGACTGCAATCTGATGGCCGAAGTTTCTGGCAAAAATAACAGGTCGTACATGAGCATCTTGCTCGCCAAACGATTTAATTAATTCAGTAGAACCATCCGTAGAACCATCATCAACCAAAACCAGTTCCCACGTGCCACCACTTTGCTCCATCACCTCAGTAATTCTTTTATGAAGAACAGGAAGATTATCAATTTCATTAAATATCGGTGCAATAATCGTAAAAGTTGGCTCTTTTGTCAATTCCTATCTCCTTATTTTTCCAAAAATTCTTTTAACGAATCCATGGACGGTTTAATTACAGGTGCTTCATGAACAGCCTGCATAGCAACCCGTATATCTTTTAATCCTGATCCCGTATTTAATACCAATACTGGATCATCAGGGGATATTTTTTCTTCGCTCACGGCCTTCTTTAAACCTGCATAAGCTGCTGCACCAGCTGGTTCTGCAAAGATTCCCACCTTTCCCAAATCAGCAATAGCTTCAATAATAGCATTATCCTGAACAAGAATATAAGATCCATTCGTTTCGGCTGCAGCACGAACGGCTCGAACACCGTCTCGTGGTAAATCAACAGAAATACTATCAGCTATTGTTTTAGCTGAAACCGGTTTAATTTCTTCTGTGTTCGCAAAATATGCATTTGCCACAGCAGCAGATCCTTCCGATTGAATACCAAATATTTTTGGCATTTGTTCCAGCCATCCTAAAGCAAGTAAATCTTTGAATCCTTTATGTAAGCCGGAAATAATATTTCCATCACCGACACTTACAAAAATTGATAATGGGCGATAAGAAACTCCAAGATTTATATGAATTTGTTCCCAAATTTCAAATGCGCCTGTTTTTTTGCCTTCCACAGTAAAGGGATTATAACCAGTATTTCTACAATACCAACCAAATTCTTGTGCGGCCTGAACTGAAAGATCAAAAGCAGCATCGTAATTTCCATCAATCAGGATGACTTTAGCACCATAGATTAATAACTGAGCTACTTTGGCTGGAGGTGCCGATTTTGGAGCAAAAATAATTGCCTGTTGGTTTACTGCTGCAGCCATACCTGCCAAAGCAGCACCAGCATTACCTGTTGAGGCGGTTACCACCACATCAGAACCAATTTCTTTGGATCTTGCAACAACAATTGCACTAGCCCGATCTTTAAATGATCCGGTTGGATTTCTTCCCTCTTCTTTTACCCAGAGATTTCTTAATCCTAAATTTTCTGCCAAAATTTTTGGAGAATATATCGGAGTCCAACCAGCCATCCTTAACGGAGTTTCCTGCTCTCCCGGATCACTAACCGGTAATAATGGCAAATATCGCCATAACGATTGTTCTTTCCTTGAAGTAATATCCTCAATTTCATATTTCCGCTTAATACCGGAAATATCCATAATAACATCTAAATTTCCCCCATCTTGAGGACAAGTGTAAATTTCTTGGGTGAGTGAATATTCTTTATTACATAAAGAACATCGATATCCTAAAAATTTTTGCATTTTAATCAGCCTTCATTGATTGATTCAATTTTTGATTCCGCAACAACGGGTATCTGAATTTTTTCATTTAAATTCTTAATAAAAGTATATTCTTGAGATAAAATTTTATTAATTGGTGTAATCATCCAACTTCTTTTTCCAATATGAATTATCGCTAACAAAAGAATTATAATGGCTTGCGGGATTAAGTTGATAGCTTGGACTGAAAAAACGGTTTGGGTAGATTGGAATAACTGAAAACCTAAAAACATAAATGTATAAAGATAAGCGAACAACATTGTTCGACCAGGGCGCCAATTACCAATCATAAGTAAAGCAAAAACAAACCAACCGATCCCATCATAACTGGCATACGTTCCCCTCCACCCCAAATCCACCAAAAAAGTATAAACAAACCCAGCTGAGCCAGTTAATAGTCCACCAAAAATCAGGTATGTATAGCGAATATGAGTGGTTTTATAACCACGGCGATATAGTCCATCCGGATTATCACCTAAACCAATCAATATTTTTCCAAAACGGCTCTTAAACACCCAAATCCAGACTCCTAGCACTAAAAGATGTGCTGCATATACCCAGGCGGTATGTTGAAATAATACCGGACCTAAAAATGGGATTGATTTGAGAATTGGTATATTGACCGGGTTAAATTGAACATCGATTCCTAAGACAATATCATTTCCCAAAAACCTTGTTAAGTTTTGACCGAACAATGCAATTGCAAAACCTGTAATCAAAATAGGCAGCTTTAATTGAATATGTACGAAACCTAAAATTACAGACAAAACAATTCCGGTTAATATCGCCACAATAAAAGACAAAATCAATTGTTCGGTTTTACTGAAAACAAGGAAACTTAACACGCTTGATAATAAAATAATGCCATTTAATCCAAGATTAACAAGCCCACTTCGTTGTAAGAGTAGCTCACCCATTAAAACAATTAGGAGCGGTGTAACAAAAACTATACTATCAAATAAAAATTGAATGATCGGATTATCCATATCTTATTCTCTTACCCGAAAAACTTTTTGAAAGGTCTGATAAAAAACAAGCATACAAAAAGCCCAGCCTGCTTGAAATACACCAACGATTGAGGGAGCCAATTGATACTGCATTGCCAATTGGGAACTATTTGTATTTGTCATTGAAAATAGAAGAGCAACAACAGCAGCCCATAATGGTTGCTGCTGCACCATTAAGGAAATCAAAATCGCAATATAACCCATCCCAGACGCAACCGAAGGAATAAGTCTGTGATACGTTCCTAAAACCAAGATTGCACCTGTAAAACCAGCTAACATGCCAGAGAAAACTAAAATGCGCCAAATGGATTGTGAAGTAAAAGAAGCATTAATATATTTTGCTTTTGGGTTTAAGTGAAAAGCAGCTAGGTGTAATCCATAACGGGTACGACGTAAAATAAAAGAAACCGCAAAATAAATAATTAAGCCTATTAATAAAAACAGGTAGCTAATTGGCGTATTACCAATATCCGGAAGCCATACAGCCTGATTAAACATATCTGTCCCCCCTAATGAACCAGCGCCAAATCTCCTCCAAGGTCCTAAAATTAACCAGTTTGAAATCGCCAGCGCCAACACATTTAAACCAATACCACTGACAATTTCATGTAAACCACTTTGTGTTTTTAAAACTGCACTAATAAATGCCCAAACACCACCACCAATCACGCCAAAAGCTAATCCGATCACAATCACAAGAGCGGGGGAAATGGTTGAATTTTGTAGTATACGAATAATATAGGTTGTAGAAACAGCGCCAATTACAATTTGACCTTCTACACCAATATTCCAAAAACCAGCTCTAAAAGCATATAAAACAGATGCCAAAACCAATAATAATGGGAACCAGGCAGCAATTACTGCAAAAAATTTAGTAGAGGATGAAAATGGTAACCGAATTAAATCGAGAATAACTTGCCAACCTGAAATATGATAAGCAGCCAATAGGAGTTTAATTAATAATAAAATAACAACAAAAGATAAAATCAAACTTAGGAGGAAGAATATTGTCTTTTTATCTGTCTGCATGATTCTCCTCATCGATAATTTCAATTGGTTGATTATACTTTTCCATAAGCAAACTAGATTCAAACGGTTCAAGCCACTTACCGTCTCGATTTACCCAAATGGTATGTGTATTATGGAGTAACTCTTCCTTTTCTGTACTAAAAACAAGTACCCCAATACCGCTTTTTGAACGCTGCTGGATTTCCTGCCATACCCACTGTTTTGTTTCTCGATCCAAACCAGAAGTGGGATTAATACCAATTAATAAGGACAAAGTTTTGGGAAGAATATTGATTAAAAATTTAATTTGATCTTTTTTTGATAAGTTTTTAACAGATGTATCCAATTCTTGGTGTATGCCCAATGAACGAAGTTGTTTTGTTGTTTCACTTCTATATTTTTGTGGTTGAAAAGTGGGTTCTGAAAAATCGCCTATTAATCCAAAATGCTCAAATAATGGCATATCAGGGATGAGATTTCCCTCCAAATGATCTTCAGCGATATAAACAACACCATCATTAATAAATTCTTGTAAAGGTCGCCCAAATAAATCGAATCCATTTAAAAGCAATTCACCACGCTCAGCAGTTTGTAATCCTGCGCAGCATAACAATAAATCTCTGGCAAAATTCTCATTTTCACTGTATACACCCACAATTTCGCCAGCTCTTAAGTTGTAATTAATGACATCCTCATTGGGGTAAATTTGAAAATCATTTAATGTTAATAAATTAATTTCCGAAAACTTTGGTAAAGATATGGATGACAATTCATTTTTGTAAATTTCATCCAGTTCTTTATAAGGCTGTTGGAAATGTCCAATGATTTTTCCTTTTTCTATGAATATACATGTGTCACAAACGAATAGTATTTCTTTTTTAACTTGAGTAGAAAAAACAAATTGGATCTCTTTTTGAGTTAATATCTCAAACAAGTTTTTTAATTTATAAAATTGATCTTCTGGAAAATATTTGAAAGGTTCATCCAATACAATCAATTTAAAACCATAACTAAATAACCGGATAATCTCAAATAACAATTTAATATGATCAGGATAATTACCCAATAGATCATCAAATTCAAATGATAAATCTAGTTGTTTACAAAGATTCGAGAAAATTGATTCGATTTCTGTTTGTTTATTTGATTTAAAATCAGGGTTTAATAATAAATTTTGTCTAATAGAAAACTTATTATATACATTTAAGTTGGGGTCAACTGAACCGATCCCCAATTTTACTGCATCTCTAACTTCGTTGAATTTGGTTTTTTTCTGGTCTATATATATTTCACCGGAATCAGGCTTTTGATACCCAGTAATCAATGATAGAACTGTACTTTTTCCCGAACCATAATCACCTAAAATGCCAGTTACACCAGTACCAGGAATAACCAGATCTACTTCAGCCAGAGCGATATCTGATTTAATACCTTTAACAATGTTGGTAAATCGAATTTCCATAAAATTCCTGCATTTGATTTAGTTAGTTGTGTAGTTACGCATTCCAGAAAGTATATCCGGCAAGTACCAAATTTCCACATCGGTAGCAATTTGCCCTTTTGACAAAAAATCGGCCCCATTTGAGAAACTTAATGGTCCAGCCCATAAAATCAACCCGTTCGATAATTTTTGTGTGAATTCCCGAATAACCATCGTTGTCTCACTGTTCATCGCCGGACCGTTAATAAAACCGACTGCGCTAGTTTGTTGGTCGTTGATATCATTCCAATCAGGCTCTAAATAATAAAAACCATCTAAAGGTGTTTCATTTTTATAGGCTTCTAAATATCTTGCATAAAACGGACCCCAATTAAAATAAGGAACACCAAGACAAACTTCTTCCACGCCTTCACAGGCACCTTCATAATCAAAGGGAATTACCCAAACTGATTCCCCTTGTTCAAACCTGGTTTTTGCAACCTGAGAGGCTTCGGTGGTGTCAATTCCGGAAATAATCACATCAAAACCATCATCATAAAATGATTCAGCAACTACAGTTGGGTCAAGGGTTAATCCAGGAATGTTAAACCAATATCCAATCCATTCCACGGAAAAATTCAAAGAAGCAACTGGTTTATTCCGATAATTTTGCCAACAATAACGAGCACCTAAATAAGTTGATGAAGCTAAGCGGCGCGTCTCACCATTTTCCAATGGTCCCAAATATGCAATTTTTCCGCTTTCAGATGTCAAAGCAGCTGCACACCCAGCAATCATTTTTCCATATTCCATACGACCCATGACATTTGTAAACTGGGTTAGCGGTTGGTAGTTTTTACCTTCTTGCCAAACGGAATCGCCAGAAACATGGATAACATGAATATCAGGATGTGATTTTGAAAATTCGACTGCATCTGCTTTCATATCATCTGTATTAAAAATGATGATTTTTGCCCCCTGTGATACCAATTCTTCCGCCAATTCTTGTGGTGAAACGCCAGGCCGGTCACCTGGATTGACTTTATCAATAAATACAAAGTGAGTGCCAGAAATCTGTTGTTCTGCATACAGAGCACCGTTGTAATGTGCTTCACTCCAACCATTATCATCGATTCCACCAACTAGCAACATCCCCATAACCAATGTATCATTCTCATACTTAATGGTTGTTTCTTCATCATTGACTGGTATGGGAATGGGACTGCACGCTGCTGTTATTATAATTAACAATAATAAAGAAACAATTAAAAATTTTTTTATCCAATTTGATAAATTAAAAAAAGCATTCATCCATTATCCTTATTTGATTTAATTACCCAATTTAATTTGATTTAAAATTGGGTAATTAAAAATCAAGATGATTGACAATGTTATCATAGCCCACGTTGACCACGAATATACGGTGTTCCTAAGGCTGCAGGTGCTCCCAATCGTTTTTTTACAGCCTCTTTTGAGCCCAACACCAAAACAATAATTGTGAAAGCATAAGGCAGCATTTGAAGGAAAAAGCCATAATAGGGATTGTAATAAAATGGATTTGCTAAACCAAAAATCAACGCTGGGCCTTGAATATCTAAAATTAGCCGTCGCAAGGCACCAAATACATAGGCCCCGAAAGCAGCTCTAACCGGGTTCCATTGGGAAAAGATGATTAACCCAATAGCAATCCATCCTTGACCAGCAGTGGTTAACTCACTAAACCAGCCGGGTGAGATCGCCAAGCTAATGGTTGCACCTGACAATCCGGCAAATAAACCACCTACAAAAACATAAAAGTATCGAAGCCTGTAAACATTAATGCCCAATGCATCTGCTGCTGCAGGGTACTCTCCTACTGCACGCAAATGTAATCCTGGCCTGGTACGGTTAATATAATACCAACTCAAAGGAACAATTAGATAACCTACATACACCAAAATACTCTGATTGGTAAAGAAAATTCTTCCAATAATTGGAATATGAGACAATAAAGGAACTGAAAAGGCGGGTAACAAGGAGACAACACCAGCTTTACTTAATCCTTCTCCTAACACCAGGCTTATTCCTGTTCCCAAAAAGGTTAAAGCTAAGCCACTCACAACCTGATCTGCCTGTAATTGAATGGTGATAAAAGCGTGGATTTGACTTAATAAACCAGCTGCCAACATAGCAACCAATACCCCTAACCAAGGATTTCCTGTGCTTACCGTCACACTGAAGGCACTCATTGCTCCAAACAACATCATTCCTTCCAAACCCAAATTCATGATGCCGCTGCGTTCGTTAAAAATTCCACCTACCGTTGCGAATAACAATACTGTACCGGAAGCAACCCCGGCCTGTAAGATGATTAAAATATCCATATTAATCCACCGTCGATTCTTTTATGATGCGAACTTTATAACGAATTAAATAATCACTCGCGATTAAGCAAACCAAAATAACTCCCTGAATCATTTTTGGTACACCAGATGGTTGAATCTCTCGACCCGCCAGAATCAGACCACCAAATAGAACGGATACAAGAATAACGGCAAAAGGATTAAGTTTTGCCAACCAAGCCACAATAATACCCGTAAAACCATAACCCGGTGATATCGCTCCTTGCAAACGATGAACCACACCGCTGATCTCTGACATGCCAGCCAAACCAGCCAATGCACCAGACAACATCATCACATATACCATATGCCGCTTGATCGGAATTCCAGCATACGTTGCTGCCTTAGGATTATCACCAATTAGTCGAATTTCATATCCCCACTTACTTTTATACATAATGAACCAAACAATAACCACCGCAACCAAGGCAATCACCAAACCAAAATGGGTGGTTAATCCCCGAAAGAAGGGGATCTCACTACCGAAATCCGTTAATCTTGGCAACCATGCATTTTGCGGAAACATTTTTGACATCTGAAACCCACCCTCTGTCCAGACGGCAAAGATGAAATAATTATTCCAGGCAACGGCAATATAATTTAACATCAAAGTGGATATAACTTCATTGACATTAAATCTAGCTTTTAATATACCTGGAATGAAACCATAAATAGCGCCCATTAAAAGGCCAGCTACAATCATTGTGATAATAAATAACCACGTTGGCGCTGTTGCAGGTAATATGGGTAAGAGAACCACTGCAGAAGCGCCAAAAGCCCCCATATAAAACTGACCTTCTGCACCAATATTCCACAACTTCATGCGAAAAGCAACAGAACAAGCCAAACCCACAAAAATTAATGGAATTGCTTTGACTATGGTGTCGGAAAATACGCCTATACTGCCAAAAGAAGCACGAGCAATATGGGCATAGGCCCGCCAAGGATTTCCTCCGCCAATCGCTAACACAATAGCGCCAATTAACAAAGCCACAATAACCGCACCAACCGATAACACAAAAGGATACCACTTTGGCAAATCCTCAATTCTCGGTTCAGCAACGATTCGAAAAGGGATTAATCGCCTTCGAACAGGCTGGGCATTTAATTGTTCACTCATGGGTTACTCCTGCTTCTTGAATTTCTTCCATTCGAGTACCAGTCATCATCAATCCAATTGCATCAATATCCCCATTTGTTACTTGACCCATAATCTCACCTTCATACATGACATAAATTCGGTCCGATAATGCAATCAATTCTTCTAATTCCTCTGAAATCAATAAGATTCCTGCACCTGTTTTCTTTTGGGCTAAAATTAACCGTTGGACACCTTCAATAGCACCAACATCCAACCCACGGGTCGGCTGCATGGCAATCATTAATGAAGGAGCAGCGGAAATTTCTCTCGCTAAAATAACGCGCTGTAAATTACCTCCCGATAATAATCGAACAGGTGTATCAATCGATGGCACCACAATTTCGTATGCTTCTTTTAATTCACGCGCATTTTTTTCCGCTTCCACTGTATTCAAAACCCAACCATTACTGATTGGTTTATTGTTGTAACTTTTCATGATGACATTATCGGTGACACTTAAATTGGGGGCTGTTCCCACATGGGTTCGGTCTTCCGGAATATGTGAGACACCTTTCTTAATGCTCGTTTTCGCGCTTTTATTGGTAGTTTCATCTCCATGAATAACGACAGATCCCTGCTCACACTTTCTTAAACCGGTTAATGCATCTGCCAATTCTCGCTGCCCATTTCCAGCAACCCCAGCCAATCCAACAATTTCTCCGGAACAGACTTCTAAAGAAACACCGTTGAGGGCTTTTAAGCCTTTATCATTAAAACAATGTAAGTCTTTTACTTCCAAAATAGTCTTACCGGGATTATGTGCTTCCTTTTCGAAATTAAAAATAACATCCCGCCCAACCATCAATTTTGCTAAATCGGCCCGACTCTTCCCGGCGGCTTCCACACCTTCTGCAGTGATTTTGCCTTTTCTTAAAACGGTAAGCCGGTCTGCAATGCTTTGTACTTCATGTAATTTATGGCTAATAAAAATAACGGATTTTCCTAATGACACCATGTTACGCAAGGTATTAAATAAAATATCAATTTCTACAGGAGCCAAAACAGCAGTTGGTTCATCAAGAATTAATACATTTGCACCCCGATATAACATTTTTAATATTTCTACCCGCTGCTGTTCACCAACCGATAATTGCCAGATTTTTGCTTTGGGGTCTACTGGTAATCCAAACTTTTCCCCAAGTTCCACAATTTTTTTATCATAATCAGATAGGTTCATGATAAAACGAGGTTCATTTAATCCTAAAAGGATATTCTCAGTAACGGTTTGTGATGGAACCAACATAAAATGTTGATGCACCATACCGATTCCAGCGGCAATCGCGTCTTTTGGAGAATTAAATGAAACCCGTTTTCCTTCAACAAAAATACTACCCTTATCTGCCTTGTAAAGTCCAGCCAGAATATTCATTAAGGTGCTTTTTCCTGCGCCATTTTCCCCTAATAAAGCATGAATTTCTCCCTTTATCAAATTAAAATCGACATTATCATTGGCTAATACCCCTGGAAATCTTTTTTCGATATGCCGCATCTTAATCACGAGTTCATTTTCTAAACCTTGATTTTTCGGATCCATAGCACCTCGTTTTATAAAAAATTTTTTTAAAAATGGGGAAGTAAAATCTACTTCCCCATTCATTAGTAGTGATTATTTATTCTGGAAGTTCGGCGGTGATACCTTCAGCCCACCACTTCATACAATAAGTACAACCAACTTCCATTTCTGGGAAGGCGTCTAAGTCAACCTGTTCTAAATGTTCACCTTCAGGAACAACCAAATTGCCTTGATTGTCATAAATAGGACCAGAGAATACATCAAAACGAGTAAATTCACCATTGAGATTCTTTTCGATCAGTGAGCGAACTTCCTCAATCACAGCCGGATCAAGATCCTGCATACCTTTGGTTAATTCTTGGCCTTCCATAAAACCGTATAAACCTAAGGCACCGGTATCGCCATCAAAATAATGCCAACCGGGTTGGTATGTTCCAGCCTTCACATCACGGGCGATTTGGGCGTACACAGGACCCCACACCCAATAAGGAGCGGTCAAACAACCTTCTGCTTTACAGGAACCGTACCAGTCATAGGTTACGCCCCATTTTCCTTTTTCAGTTGCAACATCAGCCACTGCTGGTGTATCGGCACCTGTGAAGACAACTTGAGCACCAGCATCAAATAAGGAAGCGGCAGCTTCTTTTTCAATGATGGGATCATGCCAGGTATTAATCCAGCGAACGTCCATCGTACATTCTGGACAGGTTTCTTTCATACCTAAAGCAATTGCGTTACCTAAGCGAAGTTCTTCTGGAATTGGGAAAGTCGCCATATAACCTAATTTTGGATTTCCATCAGCTTTCGCCCGGGCACCAGCAACCATACCGCCCAAATATTTCATAACTTCCATCGCACCCATCAGATTTCCAAAGTTTGTTGTATTGGATTTGAAACCAGTCAGGTGAATAAATGTTGTGTCCGGAAATTCTCCAGCAACAACTTCCATCGGATCCATATAACCAAAGGAAGTACCAAAAATCAAATCAAACCCTTTGCGAGATAGACTGCGGAAAATCTGTTCTGCGTCTGCGCCTTCCGGTACATTTTCAATATATGCAATATGTGTATTTTCAACATTTTCCTTGACGTATTCTAAACCTTCGTAATGAGCTTGTGACCAACCACCATCATCGTGAGGTCCGATCAAGACCATTGCAACATTAAATTTACCTTTTTCAATATTGGGGATTTCAAAACCGCCCACTTCTTCCTGAGCGCCACCACCACATGCTGTTAAGACAAAAGTCAAAACCAACATAACAGTGATCACAGTCCATAAACCATTTTTTTTCATTATATCTCCTCCGAAAATAAGAAACTCTGATTTTTGTTCAAATTGAAAAACGAAACGATTATTTTCTCCTATCAACTCCTTTCTAAATAGCAGAGAATGCTAATCTTTTTAACAAGATTTTTCAAAACAGAAACTCTACTTTTACAAAAATTTTATGGGATGGTTGTATTTTACCTTAATTCAATAATTGAAAAAGAACAAAATATGATTAAAATGATCTGAATATTTTTGGGAAATTGAGATTTTTGCGTTTTTTGTATGTACAGCTTTCGTTATAAAACAAAAGCTGTACATACGGATAGAAAATTTATTTACTCTTTTACAATCCAGGTACCGGTTTCGCCGTTTAATGCCCGACCAATATTTTCTGGATTAGTGATTAAGGCTTTCTTGCCACCTTTTTCAAGGAATTGGATGATTGCTTCTACTTTTGGAAGCATACTTCCTTTAGCAAAATGTCCTTCAGCTGCAAATTTTTTGGCTTCTTCCAGTGTAATGGTTTCAAGCCATTTTTCTTCAGGGGTATTGAAATGAAGTGCCACTTTTTCTACCGCCGTTGAAATAACGAATAAATCTGCACCAATCATATTCGCTAATAATGATGAACCGAAATCTTTATCAATAACGGCTTCCACACCACGCAAATCACCATTCTCTTCACGAACAACAGGAATACCACCGCCACCAACTGCAACTACGACGATTCCAGCCTTCGCCAAAGCCTGAATGGCATCTGCTTCCACGATATCAAATGGTTTGGGTGAAGGAACAACACGCCGCCAACCACGGCCAGCATCTTCTACAACATCCCAACCATCTTCCGCTTGGCGACGTTTTGCTTCATCTTCTTCCATAAAAGAACCAATTGGTTTGGAAGGATTCTTAAAAGCAGGGTCATCTACACGCACAATTGTTTGGGTGACAACAGCCGCAGCTTTTTTATCCATTTTGCGGTCTTTAAATTCATTGGTTAATGCGCGAGCAAACATATACCCAATCGCACCTTGTGAATCTGCTCCACAATAATCTAACGGAACTTCATGTAAAACATGAGAGGACAATTCAGATCGGCGTAAAATAAATCCAACTTGGGGACCATTCCCATGTGTAACAACGACATCCCAACCCTGAGCGATCATCTCAGCAATATGATGCATTGATTCTGCACCAGCTTCATATTGATCCGGAATAGTTGTTTTATCTTTGCTCTTAATCAGCGAGTTACCGCCAACTGCTACTACTGCAATTCCTTTTTTTTCCATTTTTACTCCTAAAAACAATAAAATTTAAATCAGTGGCTTCTTCTTTTTCCAATAATTAAGAAACATTCTTCTTCTTAAAACCAGTGATTTATTGTAAAAAAACTTATGCCATTGTTAATGCATATACAGCGGAACAGATGTGCATTTTATTTTCAGCTTCATCAAAAATGACAGATTGTGGTCCATCCATTACACCGTCGGTCACTTCAACACCACGATCAGCTGGTAAGGGGTGCATAAAAATAGCATCTTCTTTGGCTAAAGCCATCTTTCGTTCGTCGGTAATCCAACTTTGGTATTTCTTAATAATTTTACCAGCTTCATCTGCATCGGTTGTTACCATCCAAGGACCCCAGGATTTTGGATAAATCACATCGGCGTCTTTAAATGCTTCTTCCATATCATGCACCACTTCAAAACCTGCTCCAACTTTACGCGCTTCTTCTCGACCACGTTCGATGGTTTCATCGGGTAAATTGAATTCAGGTGGATGTGCCAACACAAAATCAACACCAAATCGCGGGAATTGTAAAGCCATTGAATTCGGAATGGACATTGGTTTTTGATAGGATTCTGCATAAGCCCATGACATCACAACTTTTTTGCGCTTCAGATTTCGGCCTTTTTTCTCCATAATGGTCATCAGATCAGCCAAAATTTGGAAAGGATGGTAATACTCACACTGCATATTAAATACAGGCGCAGGAGAGGCTTCTGCCACATAATTCATATATTTATTACCGATTCCCCAATCCACGTGGCGGATGGCAATTCCATCGTAAATACGGCCCATAATTTGACCGATTTCACGTTCTGTATCGCCGTGAGAAATTTGAGTGGTGCGGCTTTCAATAAAAGAAGGATGCCCACCTAAATGAGCAAAAGCGGATTCAAACGCAGAACGGGTTCGCGTGCTGCTGTAGAAAAACAATAAAGCCATCGTTTTATCACGAAGATATGGGGTTGGCTGCCGGGTAGCACGTTTCATTTTTAAATCCCAGGCAAGGTCCAAAATGGTATCAATTTCTTCTTTAGAAAAATCCAGGTCTGTTATAAAATCACGGCCCCTTAAATCTGTTTGCATAATATTCGTCCTCCGAATGTTTGATTATAAATTGCGATTATTTTTGCAATTTTTTAAACCGAATTATATTTTTTCTTTTAATACTTTGGGAATTAATGCATAAAACAATGTTGCATTTACCATGTCGTCGATCGGCACACAATCATTGATGGTATGTGCCGTTTCTTCATCACCAGGACCAAAACCGATACTCGGAATATTTGCTTTTCCAGCCCAATAAATTCCATTGGTACTAAAATTCCACTTTCCAGCCGGTGCTTCAGGCAAGCCCATTAGGCTCCGTACTTGGAGGCCTGCTTCTACCAAAGGATGATCCTCTTCTAAAACCCAGGCTGGGAAGTATTTATCCACTGGGAATACAAAACCTGTGTAAGAAGGTTCTTCATAAAACAAGGCTTCAATTTTGACACGATCTTTATATTCCTGTGGAATTAACGCTTCAATTTGGGCTGTCACACCTTCTTTAGTTTCTCCAAAGGTCATTCGTCGGTCAATATAAATCACAGCTTCACCCGGAACAGCGTTTATGCTCGGTGTTTGAACAACCATATCGCTGACAGTAATTTTGCCATGACCTAAAAATGAATGGTCACCCAATTCAGGTTCCAAATCACGAATACCTGCAATAACTGGAAGCAAAGCATAAATGGGATTATCGCCCAGGTGATTACTGGCTGCGTGTGCCGTGCGGCCTTTAGCAGTCACTTTTAATTCAAGGCGCCCTTTATGCCCACGATAGACATTCATTTTGGTGGGTTCACCAATGACCACAAAATCCGGTTTTACTTTAGGATCAACTTCAACAAATGAATTTGGTGCAATACCATCACACCATTCTTCCATATTACCAAAATAATAAACCGTCCAACCATCAAGTAATCCCAAATCCCTTGCAAAGGCTAAACCGTAGACCATACCTGGGGTGCTGTTTTTTTCATCACAGGCACCACGTCCGTAAAAAATACCATCTTCAATTTTTCCTTCAAAAGGATCGTGTGTCCATTCATCCGGATCACCGATGCCAACGGTATCAATGTGGGAATCAAACACCATTACTTTTTCACCACTACCAATTTTTCCAAGAATATTGCCCATTACGTCAAAGCGGACCTCTTCAAATCCAAGCTTATTCATTTCTTCAGCAATACGCTCTCCCACTGGTCCAATCTGAGAATCCATACTGGGTATGGCCACAATATCTCTCATAAACTGGATGATATTGGCTCGGTTTTCAGAGACCTTATCAGTTAACTTCTGCATTACATCTTTTTCTATCATAATTTGCTCCAATTAAAGTTTGAATGTACCGCCGATGCTGCGCATCACTTGAAAACGAAAATAACCCGGCAAAAAATAACTGTGGGAATAATCAATGACACTGCCCTCTTCGTCATAAAGACTAGCTTCAAAATACAATAAAACATCTCCTCGTTGAATCTCTAAAGAGCGGGCAATTGAAGATGAAGCAGCCACAGCATGAATTATGGTTTTTGATTTTGATAATGAATAATTTTTACTTTCAATTAATCGATCTAATACGGATCCACTAAATCCAGCCTTTAAATCTTCGGAAGCCAAAACGGATTCCGGTAAAACGTCAATTAAAAATGCTACAGGGCGTTCTTCCGTTAAGATCACACGAGAAACACTGACCAATGGAGTTTTTAACGCTACGCCTAATTTTTTTGCATATTTTTCATTGGCTTCAATTTTTTCTACGACCAATTCCCCCATTTTCACATCGATCTTCATTTTTTCTGCCAAAGTTTCGATGCTTTCCAAAATTTCCAATCCGGTCTCAAAAACCTGACCTGGACCTACGACAAAGGTACCCACACCCTGCCTACGGCGAATTACACCTTGCCCTTCAAAAGACCGCATTGCCTCACGTAAGGTTGCACGTGATACACCTAATTGTTTCGCTAATTTTGGTTCAGAGGGCAGTTTTTGTCCAGCTGCTGTATCCGCAATCACATGTGCCAAGTCATTTTGCAAACGCTGAAAAGGGGTGATTAATTTATCTGATTGTGCTTCACCAAATTGATCCATTTATTGTCTACTCCAATTCATTTAATTCTTCGATCACTGGTATAAAATCAAATTGATTTACATCGACTAACCCGAGATCCGATAAACGAATTTCAGGAATCACGACCAGGCCTAATAAACTTAACTGCATATTCGGATTATTCAATTTACAACCACATTTTTCAAAACCTTCTAAAACAGAAGCTGCTTGCTCTGCAACAATCGCTGCGGGTTGATCAGACATTAATCCAGCAATTGGTAAAGAGACTTCGCCTATTATTTCACCATCTCGAACCACTACTTGTCCACCCCCCAAATCTACCAGATGGTTAACCGCTAAAGCCATCATACGCTCATTTGTTCCCGTCACAATTAATTGATGAGAATCATGTGCAACTGTAGTGGCAATAGCACAATCGGTTGTAAATCCAAATCCTTGCACAAAACCAACTGAAACTCTGCCACTAGCCTGATGTCGTTCCACAACAGCCAATTTCACAATGTCTTGTGTTTTGTCCATCATGACCCGCCCATTTTGAACTGGTAACATGGCCTTAACATGTTTTGTAGGTGCTTGATTTTCAATAACGCCAATAATGTTTGCCTTAACCTGACCTACCTGGTTAGTTTTGACTTGGAAATCTTCGGCTTGAAATTTTCGTTTAATCTTGACCGATTCGGTCACCCAGTTCGGATGAGATATTTTTGGTTTAGCAACATTTAAATGTCCTTCCGTTGCAACCAGTTTTCCCTTACTGATTACTTTTTTTACTTCAAACCGAATCAGGTCATCAACGATAAGTACGTCACCATACCGTCCTGGTGCAATTTGCCCAACCTCGGTTGTCAAACCAAAATGTTCGGCTGTATTTATTGTTGCCATCTGAATAGCCTGAATTGGGTTCACCCCTTGTTGTATCGTATGTCGAATTACGCGATCAATATGGCCTTCATTGATTAATGTTTCAGAGTGGGCATCATCCGTACAAACAATAAAATTACGAATATCTAGTCCATATTCTGTGATCGCTTTAACTTGGGTAGCAACGTCATGCCAGGCAGAACCATAACGCATCATTACTTTCATACCTTGTCGCGCTCTTTGTATCGCATCCTCAGGTCGGGTACCTTCATGATCATCCTGTGCTCCGCCGGCAACATACCCATGAAATGGTAGGCCTAAATCCAGGGCAGCGTAATGGCCTCCGATAACTTTACGCTGTTTTCGAGTAACATCCATCTCTTGATGTAGTTTTTGATCACTGGCAGCTACCCCGGGAAAATTCATCATTTCACCCAAGCCAATAATACCTTCCCACTGCATCGCTTCTGCAACGTCCTCGGGGGTGATTTCTGAGCCTGGGGTTTCCAAGCCAGGAGCAGAAGGTACACAAGATGGTACTTGAACAAAAACGTGATTCGGTTGTTTTAAAGCCTCATCCACCATCAGTTTCACACCCTTAAGTCCAAAAACATTGGCAATTTCGTGCGGGTCAATAAACATAGCTGTGGTGCCATGAGGTAATACTGCTCGTACAAATTCAGAAACAGTCAACATGCCAGATTCGACATGCATATGGCCATCTAACAAACCAGGTACAAGATAAGCACCCTTGGCATCAATTACCTGAGTATTTTCTCCAATTGTGTGGTCTGCATTGTTACCAACAAATGCAATTCGGTCATTTACAATCGCTATATCGGTATTAGGAACAATTTCACCGGTCTGAACGCAGACCCATTTCCCATTCTTAATAACCAATGTGGCTGAAGTTCTTCCCATTGCCACATCCACCAACAATCGAGAATCTTTTTCCCAGAATGCCTGCATAACCGGTCCTTTCTTCTTAATAGTCTTGTAATAATCGTTTTGCTGCGGAATTATGCTGCTGGATGTGAGGTGCCAAATCTAAGGTTGTTAGCTCACCATTTTTCACAATTGCTTTTCCATGAACAAAATTCCAATCAACTCGCTGCGGATGGCAAAACACCAAAGCAGCCAAAGGATCAACCAATGCCCCCGTATAATCTAATCGGTTAAGATCTATAGCAATAAAATCAGCACATTTTCCGGGCTCCAATGAACCTAGATCTTCTCTACCCAAGACGGAAGCGCCACCAATTGTTGCCAATGCCAATGATTCACGGGCTGTTAATAATTTGGGAGCATCATTTCCTGATAAAGAAGCTCCTTTTAATCCAGCTTGAAGACGGGCAAGAAGCATAGCCTGTCTTGCTTCAGCCAACATATGCGAACCATCATTACTGGCAGATCCATCCACTCCCAAACCGACTTTGACCCCGGCAGCCATATATTCTGAAATCGGTGCAATCCCGGATGCCAAACGCATATTCGAACTTGGACAATGAGCTACACCGCAGCCTTCATTGGCATATATTTGAACTTCATCGGAATTAATATGCACGGAATGGGCAAACCAAACATCATTTCCAACCCAATCGAGAGACTGCATATAGCCCAAAGGACGATAACCAAATTTCTCTAAACAAAAAGCTTCTTCGTCTTGCGTTTCAGCCAGATGTGTATGTAATTGCACCCCATATTGGCGGGCTAATTTTGCACTCTGCCGCATCAAATCCCCTGTAACACTAAAAGGAGAACAGGGTGCTAAAACAATCCGTACCATCGCTCCAGGTTGATCTTGGTGAAATTGTTCAATTAAACGTTGGCTGTCCTTTAAGATCTCTTCTTCCGAATCAACAACACTATCTGGCGGCAGTCCCCCCTTACTTTCTCCTAAACTCATCGAGCCACGTGAAGCATGAATTCTTAAACCCATCTCTTGGGCTGCTGCAATTTCATCATCTAATTTTGATCCATTCGGAAATAAATATAAATGATCCGAGGCTGTTGTACAGCCGGAAAGAGCCAATTCAGCCAACGCAGTTTTGGTGGAGATATAAATATCTTCCGGGGACATTTTCGCCCAGATCGGATACAAGGTCTTTAACCAATTGAATAAATTAGCATCCTGAGCACCTGGCACCACCCTGGTTAAGGTTTGATAAAAATGATGATGAGTGTTTATCAAACCGGGCAGTACAATATGTCCTGTTAAATCAATCACTTCATCTGCCGATTGAGGCAGATCCATAGTTTTTCCAACCTGAGTGATGATACCATCCACAATATAAAGACCACCATCGTTTATTTCACGACGGTGGCCGTCCATCGTTACCAGCAAGGCAGCATTTTTTATTAAAAGTGTATTTTTTTTCATGGTTTGGGATTATTGGGTAAAATTCGTTTAATACAATTGTTAGACAACTACACAACTAAATCCATTTTACAATAATTCCCATAAAAGTCAATTGTCAGACAATGACTAATCTGCTAATTCTGCTGCCCTTAATGTATTCTGTAATAACATAGCAATTGTCATTGGTCCAACACCACCCGGCACGGGTGTAATCACACCAGCAACTTCTTTTGCTTCTTCAAAATCCACATCACCGACTAACCGGTATCCACGTTTTGCTGAAGGATCTTCCACGCGGTTCACACCCACATCAATAACAACAGCACCTGGTTTGATCCAATCACCTTTTACCATTTCTGGTCTTCCAACGGCAGCAATCAAAATATCGGCTTGGCGAACAACCCCCGGTAAATCTTTTGTCCTGGAATGGCAAATCGTGACTGTAGCATTTTCACGCACCAATAACAATGCAACTGGCATTCCAACGATATTAGACCGGCCTAAAACAACTGCATTTTTCCCTTCGATTTTTGGAACAACTTTTTTAAGTAAATAAATTGAACCTGCAGGTGTACAAGGAACAAATAAAGGATCACGACCTTTTTGAGCTAATCGTCCAATATTTAATGGGTGAAACCCATCAACATCTTTTTCGATACTGATTACATTCAGTACCTTTTCTTCATCCAAACCACTGGGCAAAGGTAATTGAACCAATATACCATGTACATTTGGATCGGCATTTAATTCTTTAACTTTCTTTTCAACTTCTTCTTGCGTAGAAGTTTTGGGCATCTCAATTGCATAAGAATTAATTCCCACTTCCTGGCAGGCTTTATGTTTCATCCGCACATAAACTTGCGAAGCAGGATTTTCACCCACTAAAACGGTTGCCAAACCTGGTACCCTTTTTCCCGATTTAATTCGTTCATCTACTTCTTGTTTAATCTCTTTTCGCAAGTCTTCTGCGATTGCTTTTCCGTCTAAAAATTCTGCTGTCATTTATTCCTCCATAACATAAAACAATTTCTTCGCTTTATTCCATAGAAATTATACAATTAGAATATTATTCTCACAAAACGAATTCTTAAAGTAAAACCGATTGTGAAATTTTTTACAAACATTATGTTTTTGTTGTTTCTCGATTATAATCATGGAACACAGGAGGACCATCTTATATGAGTAAAATTTGCGTTATTGGAACTGGTTATGTCGGTCTTGTAACAGGAACTTGTTTCGCCGACCTGGGAAATGAAGTTGCTTGTTTGGACATCGACGAGAACCGCATCAACTCTTTACACCAAGGCATCATGCCCATTTATGAACCCGGCCTGGAAGAACTCGTTGAACAAAATGTCAAATCAGGACGGTTAACCTTCACAACCAATCATGTAGAAGCCTTAGATGGAGTTGAAATTGCATTTATAGCAGTCGGAACACCATCTGGGTTTGAGGGCGAAGCAGATATGCAGTATGTTCGATCTGCTGCGGAAATCATTG
>PABH01000019.1 GCA_002702705.1 Anaerolineaceae bacterium | reverse complement strand
CTTTTCATGGTCTAACCTTTTGTCTTCCACCCGCTTAGCGGGTGGATTTTTGTTTCTCTCGCTTCGCTCGCTCAACTGACTAAAGTCTTATGAAAACCGCCTGGCTAAAAAATAGAATTACCAAGCGGTTTTTAACTTCTAAGCCTTTTTATTGGATCTGGTTAGTGACAATTGAGATCGACAACAAAAATGTTGCAAATATCTCGAATGGCACATTTTCCTAAATCCTAGATTTGACGCCCAATATTGTTGCCAGCACGGATAGCCAAAGCAATATTATAAGGCTGATCGCAATCACCAATTGCATAAGACTCTTTAACCGAGATACTTTCAAGTAGTGACTTATTTGGTAGTAAGTCTGCAGCATTGATGATCGAGTCGGCAGGGATGACTGTATCCCACCCACCGTCTGATTTAATCGTGATTTGACCGTCACCAATTTCCTTGATCTTTGAACTTGGATATGCTTTTACACCAAGGGAATAGAGCGTCGAAGTCATCATACGTTGAGCATGCTGTGACTGCTGTTTATCTAGTTCCTCATTGGGGTTGGGTGTGACAATGGTAACCTTTTTCTTGTGGACCGTAAGCCACAAAGCACAATCGAATGCCTGGGCATTGGAGCCAAATACCACAACGTTGTTACCAGTTTCTTCACCCATGAAGTTGACAAAATCGATGACAGGTACATTGCCACCATTTGCACCAATGTCGCCCGGCAAAGAACCAACGGCAAGGATTACTACATCTGGGGATTCACTGTTGATCAGACTGGCATCAACATTCTTTTTCAAAACAACTGTCACTCCTTGTACCTCCAGTTGTTTGGTTAGATAAGCCTTAAGATCCTCGAGGTTTTCATGCGGTCCTTTAATCATGCTGGCAAAATTAAGATCTCCGCCGAGTTCGTCACTCTTTTCATAAAGTGTGACCTGATGACCACGAGCGGCTGCAATACGAGCGGCTTCCATACCTGCGGGTCCCCCACCGACAACCAAAACTTTCTTCGTAACTTTCGCCGGTTCAAGCTCGTAGGTTGCAGGTCCATTTTCGGTCATAACGCGATGGGTTAATGCGTTGACTCGACAATATCCAAATTCGCGATTGCTAGGATTTCCTCCAATATGGCAATGCAGACAGCGTGTACAGGGGGCTATTTCGTCGATACGCCCTTCTTCCAGTTTATGGATATATTCGGTGTCAACGGTAAGCGGACGATTCATAAGGTAGAAATCAACTTTGCCATCGGCGAGCGCCTTCTCAAAGTAATCTGGGGCATGCGCAGGATCCATGTAAGTGACGGTACCACAAGGTATATTGAGCGCTTCTTTGTAACGCCCGACAATGTCAATCAGCATACCTGCACCACTGTGGTTGCCGATCAACTGCCCTTGCCAATGTTTTGAAAAATCATATTGGGTACCGAAACCGGTTGTACCCTCAACTCCGTTCAAAATAAAATAAAGGTCACTCCCAAATTGGGCTGGATGATAACCCAAAGGCCCTAAGCGAAGATGCATTGAATCACAACCGGCAGCCTCAATCAATTTGGATAATCCAATCCCCTCTTCAATAGACGTAACCATATTTTGTTTGGCTGTAACTGTATTATCCAGCCAAAAAAGAGTAGCACTGTTGTCAAGATTGTCATTTTCTTCAATGCAGTCAATCAGAACTTGCACGATAAAATCATCACCACAGGCTGCTTTGATCTGTTCTAAACTTTCGGTTACGAAACGTGCACGATTTTCCAGACTGCCTGTACCATATTCATCTGTACGTGTGTTATGGAACCGAGAGAGGAAATGTTCTCCAAGGTTAAAACCAGCTGCGTTAATCTCCAATGCAACAAAGCCCATTTGTTGAAGCGCTTTCGCCATCGCCACACTTCGAGTTTGAGCAGCAGCAATATCTTCAACTGTCATATCGCCAACTGGAGTCCGTGCCATTTCAGCCCACTGAAACCCAAGCTTTGCGTTGTATTTTCCACACTCTTCAACAAGTCTTTTACCAAATTCAAAAGTTTCGGCTGGTATTTCGCTTCCGTCTGCAAGTGCGGTGAACTGAGTAATACCTCCTTCAACCCAGATAAGCTCAACGCCTCCTTTAGCGAATTGTACATAATATTGGAACAATTCATCGGTTAACCCGGAGAGGAACGTGGCTGACCCTGCAGCGGACTTGACGATACGATGATTGAGAGTAAGAGAACCAATTGTCAGAGGCGAAAACAGTGTTTTGAAATCAGTGGTATTTTGCCGATAATCATAATCCTGTGGATTGAGATAAGCCTGGGGTATCAATTCACCACCAGCGACCGGGTTTTTAACGACAGTAGAATTAACAACTTCAGACCCAGCATCCCCAGAATTTTCAACACCCACTACCTTCGGTGCACAGCCACCCAAGAGTGTTGTTGCAGCGATCCCAGCTGCTCCGATGGTTGTCCCTTTAAGAAAATCTCTTCTCGAAATTGAGTTCTTTTCTTGCGACATTTTTCCTCCTTAGAAAAAATAATTCAATAATAGGCTAACAGCATTCCTATAGTAGCACTCGAAAATGATTTATTTTTACGATTTGATTAATTGGGAAGAATATTTGATTAACGGGGAATCAAGATAACAAAGAAATAATTTATATTTATACAGACAGATCCGAGTTTACCGGGCACAAAACATAAAATTTTATTTTTAACGTTTCCTTAAACGAAAATTTCGTCAAATTGATTAACTAGGAGATTTTATAATGAAGAATCAAGACAATGAACCGAAAAAGAATAATGGTAAGCTAAAACAAAACTTGTTTAAGAAAGTAAAAATAAGTTTCGGGGTTGGGATTATCCTGATTTTTCTAGTTGTTGCAGCCAGTGCGTCTGGTGGATATTTGTTACATTTATCAAATACCAGTCCGGAATTTTGTGGTAGCTGTCACCTTATGGACGAGAATGTAAATTCCTATTTGACCAGCAACCATTTGGATAATGTACACTTTCAGGCTGGTGTAGAATGCAAAGAGTGTCACGATTACTCAGTAGGTGCTGAAATATCCAGTGGAGTCAATTTTTTGCTGGGAAATTATAGCGTTTCCCCAAATGGAGAATTGTTAAAGGTACAATATGATGATCAAATGTGCCTGGATTGCCATATCAGTTATGAATTTATGGGCAGAGCCACCGATTATCTTTTTAGAAACCCGCACAATAATCATAATGGTGAGTTAGAATGCCGTGCTTGCCATATGTCACATGAAGAACAAATCGATTTTTGCTCCAGTTGTCACTCTAACGGCGGCCAGCGAATGATTGAAGACGAAACAACAGAACGCGAAATCACTTATTAGATGAACCTATTTTAATGCTTATCTATCTTCGTTTTTATTCCACAATTTAAGCAATTCGGATTCTCGTGCAGGAGTAATACCATTTATTCGTTGCATATTCGAAGGCCGTGTATTGTCCCAGGCTAAAGTATCACGAATGGTTTCAGCAAGTGGTCTGAAAGTAAGTCCAGCCTTGAGTGCTTTGTTAATATTGACCTGCTGCATAGCATGTGCAAAACTCGGTAACCACAATGGCAAATCCGTGAAAGGTGTTACCTGATGAGCCAGTAGGAATCCATCATCCACCCAGACAAAATCAGCCTGGTTACCAGCGACGTGTTTGCAATCTTCTAGAACCTGGTGCATGCTGAGCGGCGCTTTCGATCCGGTAGCATTAAAAATGCCTGTCTGCTGGTTTTCGATCAAACGAATGGTCCATTCAGCCAGATCGCGCACATCGATGATTTGTATTGGGGCATCAGGGCTGCCGGGTGCCAAAACAGTACCACCACGCTGCAGACGAGCTGGCCAATAGGTAAATCGATCGGAAGGATCATAGGGTCCAACAATCAAACCTGGGCGAATATTAAGAGTCCGGTCAGGTAATTCAGCCTCAACGATTTGTTCACACAGAGCTTTACGATTGCCATAGGATTCTTCTTTATAATCTTCTAAATTTTCACTCGTGAATTGCGCTACAGATGTATTTTCATCAATATTTGGATCCGTTGGTGGCTCTCCGTAAACTGAGATACTAGAGATAAAAACATAACGCTCAACAAAATCAGCCAAGGCATTTGCAGAAAGCTTCACAAGATGGGGATAATATCCACAGGTATCGATGACTGCATCCCATTGGTGATCCTGCAAGATTTTCAGATCATTAACTATCGTGCGATCTCCTCGTAGCTTTTTTACCTCGGGATAAAGATCAGCATTCGTTTTCCCGCGGTTAAAAAGTGTTACAGAATGTCCGTTTGCCAACGCCGCATCAACAAGATGCCGTCCTAAAAAAACTGTTCCACCAATGAGTAGTATGTTCATAGTTTTAATATTGTACTATACAAAGCCTAAATTTTTTACATTTGTAGTTTTGAATAAATTCCAATTTAATAGTCAAAAGGATTATGGACCACCGGACAGTTTGAAGAAAATCAGTAATAACGACATAAAGACATTTGGAAATCACAATCGGTCAGTAATATCTATTCCAATAACCGATGTTCAATCTGAAAAATGCTGACTAAGCATAGTTTATTCCTAGTCAAAACCATTGGATTGGAATGAACTTAATAAAATTAGGCCCACTTAAAGATTCAATTAATATCCGCATGATAATAATGACACATGATACAATATATTTAATTCCTCATAAATGGTTCTCTCGTCAGACATCAATGATAATTATTATTTTTTGATTGGGAATTCGGGTGAAAGAATTCAAAACGGAGGATTAAACTTATAACTGATTCAGTCGCAATTTTCCTGATTATTATGGCGGTTTTGGTCATCACTCCGCTGATTTCAGAATCGATTCACCTGCCTGGTATAGTCGGTCTAATCATTGGCGGAATCCTGGTAGGTCCACACGGCTTAGGCTGGTTGAAAAATGATGCCCAGATCGAGCTGCTTTCTACCATCGGTTTGTTATACCTGATGTTTAATGCTGGTCTTGAGGTTGATATTCATTTATTTAAACGAGTGCGCACCCGTGCACTCGTTTTTGGTGTGTTTACCTTTTTGATTCCCCAATTCATGGGCATGACATTCGGACTTTGGCTCGGCATGAATTGGCTCGGAGCAATACTGCTCGGATCAGCCTTCTCCTCACACACGCTAATCGCTTTTCCCATCCTTAGTCGCCTGGGAATTATTAAAAACGAAGCTATCTCTGTTACTGTAGGTGCAACGGTTATTACCGACATAGCCGCTTTTGTCATACTGGCAGTTGTACTCAGTCTACAAAATGGTGCTCTTTCACCAATTTATTTCGTTGGATTGTTCGCAGGCCTTGGTATTTATGCCACAATGATTCTATTGGGGCTACCACGGCTGGGGAAAATTTTCTTTCGCCGCTTTCATGGACAAGCTATCGAATTCCAGTTCGTTATCCTAATCTTATTCATATCTGCCGTGCTGGCTGAATTAATCGGAGTGCACGCAGTTGTCGGTGCGTTTTTGGCAGGTCTGGCAATCAACTCATCCCTTCCTCATCACTCAGCCATTACCAGTCGGGTTCTTTTTGTTGGCGAAGCACTATTCATCCCTATATTCCTTGTCCATAGCGGCATGATTACCGATCCTGGAGCTTTTTTCACGAATAGTAAAACCATTCTTATTGGTCTCGGTGTAACCGCGATCGCCTACACTTCCAAATTCCTTGGTGCCTGGATTACCGGCCGATTATTTAAATACTCGCAAGCTGAAACCATGACAATTTGGGGGCTTTCACAAGCTCAGGCTGCAGTCACTATTCCAACCTTGCTCCTTGGTTTAGAAGTTGGATTATTTGATGAAAATCTTTTCAACGCAGCCATCATGATGATTCTCTTAACTTCAATCACTTCCCCACTGATTGTACAGCACTTTGGAAGTGGTCTTAAGCCTGCTGAAGATGAAAAAGAGACCAGCAACCTTTTCAAACGAGTATTAATTTCGGTTGCCAATCCAGAAACCCAGGAAAATCTGATCGCTCTTGCCAGCCTCCTTGCCCATAATAACCAGGGTACTTTATTAGCTCTTAATGTGGCCCAGGAAGTCCGCGGGCAATTGATTGGTTTGGAACACCAACGTCAAATGCTCGACAGGGTACCAAAATTAATTGCCAATCCCGATGTACAGGTGGAACTCGTTCGTCGAGTCAATTCATCCTTTGCAAGGGGAATTTTACGCGCATCAATCGAAGAAGAAGCCACATCAATCATTTTAGGTTGGCGCGGTCAGGCAACCGTAAGACAAAACATTTTCGGGACCGTACTCGACGAAGTCGTTTGGAATGCGAAAATTCCCGTATTGGTTGGCCGTATCACCACTTCGATCTATGCCATAGAACAGGTAACCCTCGCAATTCCACAAGAAATTCTTTCAAGCGACTTAATAACCCACACGCTCGACCTGGCTTTAACAATAACTCATGCAATTAACGTTCCCCTCCTCGTGCTTGTAAAAAAAACTAATATTGATACCTTATCTGAAGGTCTGAAACATCGTGGTCTTGACCTCTCGTACAATGTAAAAATTATCGAGGGTGACTTAGTACGTGCCATAAGCAACCACGTATCTTCGCGGTCTCTACTCATTGTCACCGAAATGGGAACTTCAAAACGTTTCAAACGTAGTTTGGGTTCTATCCCTGAACGTCTGACTCAGATAACACACGCATCTTTATTGTTCGTGCATTATCTAAGCTTCCCCCATAGAAGTAGACCCAAATGAACTACCCCGCTACAAGCAACAGGGTTTTCATTTTGAGGTTTTAATAAAAAATCAGGAACCATTTGGTATCCTGATTTTGTTTCCTCAATTTATTATTTTTGGATCAGTGGTAAATAAAAGACCGTTCCACCTTCCAGATTGGTTACCCTTAATTGAAAATTGCTAAAGCCCCATGATTCATTGGTCAGACTTTCCAGACCCTCCGCAGACAAGGTAAAACTGATATCATCCTCATTGTGCAGGATCAAATATGACAAATGATAGGTACTGTCACCACCTCGCCGGGGATCATACCCCAAGGTATTAACCGCATCGGCACCGGTTTTTGGAGGATGAATCCCAGCACCAAACCAATTTGGATACGATTGAGATTTAGTTGGCCAATTTGAAAATGTGGTTTCTAACAAACGAAGCTCATCATTAACGGATAGCCGCCAAAAATCCGGACCAAAGCTGGTAAATTTTTCATCAAAATTCACCAAATCAAATGGCGGATCATAATCTTCTCCAGTCCCATCCCAGGTGCGGAAGATGTGCAAATCGAATGACACGGCCACCTGGTTATGACTCGGTAAATCAGCGAAGTTGAGGGTCACTGCATCATTTCCAAATTCACCGAAGAAGGAAGATCCTGTATTTGGGGTTGTGACCGGCAGCTCTTGGATAGATGTGTCTACCGGAATATCCACCCAAGCATTCACATGGAGTATACTTGCCACCTCGTTGTTTACCAAATTTGGATCAAAAATATTCTCCGTAAAGACACGGCTTGTAAAAGTATTTATAGCCTGAACACCCGGCAGTAATTCGCTTTCAAAGACAAACTCCTTCACTGCCTGAGGGGCTAAATTCGTTAAGGAACAATTTATCTGTAAGCCATCCAACACACATCCATCCGGTAAATGATCAAACTGCAGACCATTGGAAAAAGCAGCTGTCATATACCCCAATGGCAACAATGCAGGTCCATTATTTATTACGATAACAGTCCAAACAATTGAATCACCTACCGCTGGATCAGAATCACTGCTAATCGTTTGATTTATAGCCAGATCAACCACCTGTGGCAGATCAATCGGGAAAATAGTACTATCCGAACTCCCAGCCACACTAGGATCATCACTATATACATCCTCAAAGTTCGATCCGCTGACAACCGCCTGATTTTCTACCTGTTCAAGATCATAAGCAATGTTATTTGCCAACTGCACCTTAAAGGTAATCTCCAGGGTTGCTCCTGACGGAATGGTTCCGATCGCCAAATCAAGCCGGTTTGTGGTAACCTGATTTTCTTTTTCCGGCATAAGTAATGCGGCTACTTTCCCAACAGGGTTATAACTCGCGCCTAGTGAAGGACAAAATCCGGTGTCCAATATAGTTCCGAGTGTATTTAAAATACCTGTATTAAAATTAGATATAGTACTTAATCCAACAACATTTAAGGTTGAGCCCAAAGAATCGTTATATAAATCATAATCCACTCCGCTTGCCGATTGAGAGAAAATATTTAAACCAGGGTTGGATAAATAATTAAAATCAACACAGACTTGACTGGATCCTCGTGATTCCAGTCCCCAGGCAGCGTAACCCATTGGATTAACTTGACTGATGGAATTGTTATCCATTTTAACCACCACATTGGCTGTATCCCTTATAACCAATTCCTCAGCAAAATAAGGAGAAACATTTCCAGTCATATAAACTGTGTCCAGGTTTTGTCTGAACTCCGCTCGGGCATTGTTCTCAAATACGATTTCAAGAGCACTTTCGTCGCTACTGATTCCTACCGCAGATCCTGCCGAACCCCAGGTATTTCCAGATAATGATAATAAGCTGGCAGATGCAAGTGATGTTTGAGAATAGGATGCGGTTAGAGCATGGTACGGGATGGAATTAACCATATTTCCTGAAATGGACGCATTCATCACAGAAGCATCACGCCCATATACTTCAATTGCAGATATATAAGAACCCTTAGCCACATTGGATATTTGGTTATTTTGGATTGTTAGGTCCAAAATAGTATCATCATATGCGTGGGCTAAAATGCCATTATTTCCATTTAAAGCAGCATTCTGAAACGTTGAATTTTCAATGGTCAGACTGTTGTGTTGGGTACCACTTACAGTCATGATTAGGGCTGCGCCGTATAGATTACTAAAACTTGATGTGTCATTCACCGTCAAATCCAGCTGTCCATTCTGCACAGCAGCAGCCTGAATACCGCTGCCTGCGGTCGGAGCATTCGTAAAATCACAGTTCTTTACCAAAAAATCAGCAGAACCCTGGTTATTGATAATACGAATCGCACTGGCGCTAATCTGATCAAAATTATTAAAAGTGCTGTTCGTTACTTGATTGGTTGTGCCGGATAAATTGATCATTTTTAACCCAGCGGTTTTGACTCGCCCGTTTAATCCATTATTTTGAATGGTCAGGTTGTTTAAAACCAACCCTTGACTATTTCTTATATCGATCCCGTCATCCGTATTGTTTTCAATTATGCCACCATTGATTGTCAGCGAGCCGGTATTATTTTTTAAGAAAACCCCATCCCCATTTCCGTCATTGACCGGGATATCGTAACCCCCCAAAGTTTCCATGACTGTTGTGGTTGTTCCGCGAATGGAGACCGAATTAAAGGTTGCCGTAACAGTGCTGTCAGAAAAACGCACCCCATATCCAACCGCGTTGGTCGCTTGGAGTACCGGTGAAGTAAGGGTTACAGTACTCGAATTTTGGATATTCACTGCCGTTTTACTATTGGTGTGCAAATTAATTGATGAAAAATTAATCGTTCCCTGACAAGAATTTAAATTAACAGCCGAAGTGGTTGTAACAGGCACGGAAGCACTCCCCAAGCTAACAGAAACCGGAAAATTGATGGTTGTATTGTTTGAATTGGTACATTCAATACCGCCAGCCGCCTGGATAGTCTGATTAAAGATAAATGATGAGCCACTACCCACCCCATTTACCCTTAACACACCGCCTGTTGAATTATTGATTGTTTGATTAACCGTAATTTGTGGTGTTCCAGAAATAAAATCAAATACATAAGCACCAGCATCTTCCAAAACAAGGTCACTCAGCGTAACAACACCCGAAATGTTATTTCCATATAAAGCATTTAGACTGATTGCATCAAATTTTATACCTTGAATGGCATTGCCATTCGCTAAATTCACACCATTCCCGCTAAGATTGCTGATGGTGGGTGTACTACCTTTGGCAATCAAGGCGAGCCCATCAACTACCAAGGCAGCCCCTGCTCCAATTAACTGCTGATTTGTTTCCAACTGCAGACCGCCTTGATAGGCGGCAGCGTTAAAATAAAGATAAATTACATCACCCGTATCATCTACATCCATAGTTGTATTATTTAAAGCGGTCAAATTCTGAAAAGGTGTTGCTAACGAACCATCACCATTCGGATCAGCTTCTTTATCAACATACCAAACAACTGTGCCCACCGTGATGGTTACGGTGCCCTCCGAACATACGGCTGGAAGGGGAAAGCCTTCATCACAAATTGTATATGTAAATTGATCCTCTCCTGAATATCCAACTGCCGGCGTATAAATAAAGGTCCCGTCCGCATTCATGGAAACGGTACCATTGCTGGTACTGGTGTTAATACTTTGATAAACAATGTTTGTGTTTTCTACCGAATCAGAGTCGTTAGCTAAGATCGATCCATCTACATATACCCCAACAGCACCATTTAATGGCACTCCAACATATAAGGGTGTGTTCCCAATCCCGGTATAAGCGTCTGCCGCTGCTACTGGCGCATCGTTAATCGCGTTCACGGTAATAGTGATGGTTGCCACCTCACTATTCAGGTCTCCATCATTTACAATGAAGGTAAAACTATCTTCTCCATAATAATTCAATGTGGGTGTATAGGTTAAGTTAGGGGCAGTACCAGTTAATATTCCATGTTCAGGGTTATTTTGCACAATAAACGACAATAAATCGTTTTCGATATCCGAACCGGTTAACGTGATTTCAAGTGGAATATCCTCATTGGTAGATAGACTCTGGTTATCCGCAATTGGTTTATCGTTCACGGCATTTACGATGATGGTGATGGTTGCCAGTTCACTATCCAGGCCACCATCATGGGTGCGAAAGGTAAAACTGTCACTTCCGTTATAATTTGAAACCGGGGTGTAGGTCAGGTCAGGAGCTGTCCCGCTTAATGTGCCGTGCTGCGGGTTGTCTATAACAGCATAGGTGATAACCGTATTTTCTGGGTCACTGCCGGTTAAAGTTATCGACAAGGGTGTATCTTCATCGGTGGATAGGCTTTGGTTATCCGCATTGGGTTTGTCGTTGACTGCACTTACGGTAATAGTGATGGTTGCCAGTTCACTATCCAGTTCCCCATCATGGGTACGGAAGGTAAAACTGTCACTGCCGTTATAATTTGAAACCGGGGTATAGGTCAGGTCAGGAGCTGTCCCGCTTAATGTGCCGTGTTGCGGATTTTCGATAACAGCATAGGTGATAACCGCACTTTCCGGGTCACTACCGGTTAAGGTTATCGATAAGGGTGTATCTTCATTGGTGGATAGACTTTGGTTATCCGCAATGGGTTTGTCATTGACTGGATTTATACTGATGGTGATGGTTGCCAGTTCACTATCCAGTTCCCCATCATGGGTACGGAAGGTAAAACTGTCACTACCGTTATAATTTGAAACGGGGGTATAGGTCAGGTCAGGAACTGTCCCGCTTAATGTGCCATGCTGCGGATCGCTGATGACAGCAAAGGTAATCGCGGCACTTTCCGGATCGCTGCCGGTTAAGGTTACCGGTAAGGTCGTATCCTCATCGGTGTAAACGTTTTGATTTTCCGCAGTAGGCTTGTCATTCACTGCATTCACGTTAATGGTGATGGTTGCCAGTTCACTATCCAGATCACCATCGTTCGTTCGGAAGGTAAAACTGTCACTGCCAAAATAATTCAGTATGGGTGTATAGGTTAAGCTAGGAGCAATACCACTTAACGTGCCGTGTTGTGGACCGCTGATGACGACAAAGGTAATCGCGGCACTTTCGGGGTCACTGCCGGTTAAGGTTACCGGAAAAGTCGTATCTTCATCGGTGGATAGACTTTGATTATCCGCAATGGGCTTGTCATTGACAGAGGTCACGGTTATTTCAATAACCGCTGTATTACTGATGTGATTGTTTTCATCAATCACTTGAAATTCAAACTGGTCTAACCCAACATAGTCAGTAGATGGAATATATTGAACCGATGCGGTTTGTGTACCGGTATTGGTGATCGATCCTAAACTGCCATGGATGGGATTATTTTCAATCCGAAACGTTAATGAATCACCATCCACATCATATGCTGTCAAAAAAACCGTTAGGGGTAGATCTTCATTGGTTTGAACATCCTGTCCAAAACTTAGCGGTGTGGAAGAAAACTCACCATCCCAAACCAAATTTGGATCCAGAACGTCCAAAAGTGAAACATCCAAGGCGTTATTTTCTCCCGGGTTGATCAGGGTCAATGTATATTCCAGGGTTTCCCCATAATTCAATTTGCCATCATCATTAAAATCATTCACCAAGGCGGCTGATTTACTTACGGATAGGTTAACTGAACTAGTCTTTATACTTGGATGAATTAATAATCCAGTCATGGATTGGCTGATAAAACTAACCATCACAAAAAGATTAAGGATTAAATTTCCAATATTGTTAAATATATTCATAATTGACCCGCTTCTATTTTAAGAAAATATGGCTTCATAAAAAATTGATTCTTGATCTTTACCCACCGGCACAATAAAAATTTCCATCATCCCCAAAACGGAATGGTTAAATGGATACGTGGCTTGGGGCAAAATGGGTTGCACTGGACCTGAAAATAATAAATTAAATGGCTGCCGTTTTAAAACTGTAGATTGACTTTTATATTTGTTAACTTCACGCAAGGTCAAACTTATTTGATGGTCTGAGTGTGTTGTAAGGATAAAAGTATCTCCAACGTACTGCAAAAAATGATCTGCGGTTAAGATTTCCAACATAATGGTTTTATTCCTTTTCTCCCCGCCACTCCATAAAAAAATAAACTCCTTTATCTTCAACTTCTCTAAACCCAAGTCGCCGGTAAAGATGGAGTGCCGGGTTAAACCGTTCCACATGAATTCCTAAATACTGCTGTTTATTTTGGGCTGCTTCTTGCAGGTGTTTTAAAATTGATGTTCCAATCCCCTTGCCCCGTACTGAAGGAACTAAGGCGATATCCACAATCCGAATTTCCTGGCCACGATCTTGTAAATAAAGCCGGCCTACTGGCTGACCCGCTTCTTCAATAATCAGAAACTCAGCATCAGCATAATATTCCCTATAATGTTTTCTTTGAGCCTGGAACTGCATGGTTAAAAATGTTTCTTTTTGAACATCATTCCAATCCACCTGAGAAAGCTCTAAAGCGCGGGTTGAACTATAGAGATGATATAAAAAGGACTCATCTGTAGGAGTTTCGTTTCGGAATCGAATTTTAGGAAAATTTTGAAGATGGATCATCATCACTTAGGTTCGAGGAGGAAAAATACCTTGTAACGCAATACAAAAGTACAGGGTTAAATAGGGCTGCATATTATTGTGCGGTTGATCACTACCCACTGTAGATATTGCGTTACCGTCCATGGATACTGTTTCACCACCATCTACATATAGTGGAAAGTCAGGCATACCTAAAAAATTATTTTCCGGGGCGCGGTCAACGCCGGCGCGTTGAGATACATTGATGGCATGGTTATGAGCCGGAATTTCTGATTCTAGGAGTGTCACGGTTTCACTCCCGCTGGTTTCGCCTAAATCTCTCAGCGAAAGTCCCGGTCCCTGCCCCGGCTGCATGGGAGCTCGTCCAGATAAATTGGGCAGGGCAAAATTGGATTTCCCATTTCCACCATAGGTTGTGCCCAATAAAGAAAACAAAGCCGTATTTTGTGATAAGGGCATCAACTGTCCATCACACCATGCCCATCCTTTAGGCGCAAAATTAAAAGGAAAGATTCGAATTTCTGCAATAAATGGATCTGCCATTTTTTTCTCCTAAGTCGGGCTCGGGAAAATCCCAAACAATGAAATGATAAAATTAACACACAAAGAAGGCATCATATTGGTGTGCGGCTGGGAACCTCCATTTGAAGATATGGAATTATTAGCCATTACCACATTATTATCCAAAGTATCGCGATACATTTCCTTTGCTGATTGCCCCAAAACGCTGTTATTTGGATGTGTATATTGGAGCCCACTGGATTCGGCTATTAAATTGTGCGTGTGAGAAGGAATTTGACTCGAGGTTAATATTACTTCTTCTACACCGCCGCTTTCTGCAAGATTAAAACCATTTCCCACATGAATGGGAATCCTCCCCCGCAAATCCGGCAGTGCAAATGTGGTCTGACCGTCACCACCGTAAGTGGTTCCAATCAATTGAAATAAAGTTTCATTTTCCGAAATCGGCAAAAGTTGTCCTTCACATAACATCCAGCCTGCTGGGGCAAAGTTTCCGGCAAACATGCGAATTTCTCCAACATAAGGTTGAGCCATTTTTTCTCCTTAATTCGGGGAAGGAAATATTCCCTGTAACGCAATACAAAAATTTATGGTCAGAAAAGGCTGCATATTCGTATGTGCTTGACTGCCACCACTATTCGTTACAGACCCTACACCCAAGTACTTTGGAGAACCTAAACTGCCATAAGGTGTCGCTGCGGATTTGGCGAAATAACGATTTTGTGGATCATTTTGATCTGCCTGATTGTTTTTTGCAACCAATTGATGGTTGTGCTGGGGCAATTCCGCTAATGACAGGGTATGGGACTGCAATCCGGCTCTTTCGCCTAAGGTGTGTCCCCAACCTACGTGAATAGGAGCCCGGGATCGCAGATCCGGTAATGCGAAGTTGACTCGCCCATCCCCTCCAAAGGTGGTGCCTAAAAGAGAGAATAATCCTTGATTTTGGTTAATCGGCAGCAGCTGCCCGTTACACAACGCCCATCCTTTCGGGGCAAAATTAAAAGACATCATTCGAATTTCACTTAAGAAGGGTTCTGCCATAATTTTCTCCGGCTAAAGATACAATGGTGTACTGATCTGTGAGCGCACCAGATCCAAATCACTCAAAGCCATCTGGTCTACATAGGGTAAACAGATTTCTGTCATCAAGGTTTGATATTCCGTCACAGATGATCGGCGATAAACTTTACAACTTGGTCTTTCATAGACACAATGTTCACTTAACATGACTTGCCCAAAACCCAACTTGTTTTTTGATTCAATCTGCTGTAAGACCAATTGGGCTGTTTCTTCTCCCAAGATCGATAAAGGATGTGAATTCCCCCAAGAATTAATGGAATACACCTGTTTGGCACCCCATAAACCCGCAATTACACTGACTTGTGGTTTGTTAATCCTACTTGAAAATAGCGCCTGACAGTCTTGAGATAGATTCGTAAAAATAAAATCTGAGGTTTTGCCAAGGTTTTCGTTATAGTCTCGCAAATCACCGGTTTCGGAAACAAAGTGGAGATCCTTTATTACACCACCCATTTGTTCGAATCCTGACCGAAAGCCGTAAAAATAATCATACCCGCTTAAGTGAGGTTCGGTAACCATGGTACAGTTTTTTCCAAACATCGCAGCACTCCACTGCCCCAAATAATAAGCCGCCCGGCTTAATCCTAAATCTACATAATGTATATAAGGGCTTTGTTGTCTGTGATCAACTTTGTTTTCTCCAAGACTGATCACAATCAGATGTTTACCAAATTCCTCCACCACAGGTTTGATCCAGGCTACTTGTTGATGGGAAAAATATCCCAAAATGACATGATTATTCGGTTGTAAACAAATCTCCTTAACTGACTTCTTCAAGCCTGATACAGAAAATTGATCCACAACAACATTTAACTGGACCGGACTATGATGTGAGGATTCCAATCCGGTTTTTAAACCTTTCAGAAGCATTTGAAGAGACTCCTCCGAAAGTGCATTCTTCGGGATAAGCAGTACAGCTGATTTTAAATCTGATTCCACAACCGGCATCCAGCCAACCAAAAACGCACCACCTAAAGTACCCAATGACCGCTTTAAAAACCCTCGCCGATTGAAAAATAATTTTTCAGACATAATAAACCCTTATTAATTAATAAACAAATCTACAGATCATCGATCTGACCGACCCACCCACTAAATTGATTACGCCTCACCCAAAACTATCTTTATTACAACTAACAAACCTATTACAACAATTTTATAACAATTCATATTTATATACAACATAATTGACTAGAGCTATCAGTGCTATTCGCAAAGTAGTTAGACAAAAAAGTGTCAATGTTTTGATACCGGTAGCTCAATTTTGTACGAGTGTGAATAATAAAAACAGGGCTTTCAACCTTGTTTTGAGATGTGGAAAGTTTTAAGTTACAAAAAAGACGCGTATCTATACAGACTTTTGTTCCAAACGGATAATATTTTCACCAACACCAATTAAAACACCGATGAGCGGCGTCCAAAATAAAGTCATATAAAAAGGATGAATATTCGCTCCAATCAGTGTGGCAAACATGGCAATCGTAATTCCTAGTAGAGTATTTCGTAAGTCTATGTCTTCCACCTTACGCCAAAAATGAATCCCACGCCAAATAAAAACAATGATAAAAATCATAAAAAAGCTGTAACTGATCAATCCAGTTTTTATTGCCAACCATAAATGAGCGTTATGTGTAAAAAGCTGCCCATTAAAATTCGCATGATCAATTTCATATAAACGTGGTCTATATTCGGCTCCTAGGCCCATCCCAAACAAAGGGTGTTTTGCAATTTGTGGAAACCCATATTTATACTCAAAATCCCGCCAGCGAAGTGTACTCTGATCATTTTCTTGGTAAGAATCGAGTTGAAGGATTGTTAATCCACGGTTAAACGTACTATTGAGCAATTTTCCAATCGAAGTCTGCGGATTAATTACAGCAAAACTTACCACAGCCATAATCAGAAAAAACAAAACAATTCCCCAATATAAAATCCTTTTACGATTATGCCAATTGATAAAAATAACCGCAATCAAACCAGAAATAATAACCATTACCCAATGGGTGCGGTTAAAAGTCATAATTAAAGCAGTGCTAATTAATAATAACTGAATAATATCAAAATAATTGATTTTATCGAGTTTTCCATTTAACAATCGGATAAGGTTGATGATAACAACCAATGTAATTAGTGCTTCACCCGGTGTATCAGTAATTCTTGTAATTCCTGATTGATCACTTAAGAATTCAACCCGGCCTTCCAAGATAGGAATTGAACTACCTAACATATATTGAACAATCATGCCAAGAGCAACGATGGTTGCAAACCAATTAATTCCTTGTAATAACAGTTTGATATTTTTCTTTTCCGTGATTAAATTTGTCACAATGAAAAACAGCAGGTAGTAGAAAATCACTCGTAGTTCAGGTATAGCATGTTGCAAAAGAACATTGTTATGCAGGACAGACCATATTGTCGTGATAACTGCGCAAAAGACAAATAATAAAAGCGGAAGGTCTAATGGTGTATGTTGAACCTTAACTGTAGGAATTGTTAACCAACGCACTACAAAAATCACGAACAATAATAAAAAAATCAGTTCAGTGATATATAAACGGCCGGGACCGACATTAATAATGGGTATTCTTGCATCAGGTATGACTGTTGATAGAAACAAAAGGATTGTCAAAACCGAAAGTTCAGGCCTGCGTACCGTTAGGATCACCATCAAAATAGCTAAAAAACCAATTAATATCCAACTGGATTTAAAGGTAACCGCGATCAAACCAAGCAGTAAACCAGCTATGGAAGCTAGAATTACTTGTATCGGCGTGTCAAACGTTCGTTGCTGATGTCCAGGAATTCGAAACATTTGTTTTTCCATTACTCATTGTTGATAATTGGTAAATCCGATCTTATCTTCGTATTTTCTTGTGAAAAAAAACGTGAATTAACTCCTAATTGTGTTCGATTCGCAACAACTCCAACAAAATTTGCCTTTACGTTATTTAAATATTGAATCGTAGTTTGTAATGCTTCCCGTCTAACCCAGCCGTGACGAACAACCAATAAGACTGAATCAACAATTCCTGCTAATACAGCTGGATCCGTTACCGTAATACAAGAAGGAGCATCAAAAATTACAACATCATATTTTTGCTCAAGGGATTTAACAAATTCAATCATCTTAGGACCATCTAGAAGATCCACTGGATTAACTGGTAATTTCCCTGCAGTAATTATTTCAAGATTTTTATATTTCGTTTTTTGGATATGAACTTTGTCTATATCAGAATCAATATAACTCAAACCAAATTCATTATCCAGACCAAAAATTTTATGCTGTGAGGGTGAACGCAAATCCGCATCAATTAAAAGCACAAGACGGTTATTTAAGGATAAACTTAATGCCAAGTTAGCAGCGATTTCAGAACGCCCATCTTTCACAACCGAACTGGTTACTAGTAAACTTTTAATCTTATTTTGTTTTTGCGAAGAAAAAATATTTGTTCGCAAACGACGATATGCTTCTGCATGAATTCCAGCTTTTTCATACAAGGGTGATACTCCATCTTTTCGGTTTAAATCTTCAGGTATATCACCAATTACTTTTAGTCCGGTTATGGATTCGATTTGTCTTTTGTTATATAAACGGGTATCCAAATTATCAAACAGAAAAGCTAATCCCAAACCGCCTATTATTCCTACAACCAAACCCAACCCTACAATTAAATATGGGCTTGGACTGGATGGTGTGGAAGGAATTTCAGCAGGTTCCACAACATAAATATTAACTGGATTGGCTCTTCCTATTTCTACTTCTCGGCTTTGTCTAATCAAAATTTCTGCTAGTTTATTTGCTGCATATTGTACAAGTCCTGGGTCTTCGTCTTCAGCAGAAATCTCAAGCAACTCTGTGTTGGGAATCATTCGGACGCTAATTTTTGGCAAACGGTAAACCGAAGCAGCTAATTCTTCCATTGCTGGGGTACTACTAGCAATTTCTATATATGTTCCCATCAATCGTTCTGTATAAGGAATATCGTATTCAATATAATCCGTGCCCCCGGCTTTAGAGGTTAAAATTCTTACAGTCGTGACCGCTGTATATTTTGGCGGTGTTGTGATAACTGAAACCAAAACAACCAATAATGCAAAAAACACGGTTGAAATTACAACCCACTTCCTACGTTGGAGAATATTTAAATAGTCAATCAGTTCCATAACTACCTCCCAGCCTTATATTGTTCACTTCATTCGGACAAAAAACCTATTGTTTTTTCCACTACATAACTAACCATATCAGCAGATAACTCTGCATACATTGGTAAGGAAATAATTCTTTCAGCAGCTTGTTCTGTAATGGGGAAACTTCCTTTTTGATATCCAAGATGTTGATAAGCTGGTTGTAAATGAATTGGTATCGGATAATGAATACCGGTAGAAATACCTACTTCACTTAGATAATTCCTTAGTTTTTCACGTTGATCTACTTGAACAACAAACAAGTGCCAAACTGGTTCCACATCATTAATCACCTGCGGTAAACCAATTTTTGGATGATTTAATAATTTTCCATAAAGTGCGGCATTAACTCTGCGAGCCTCATTCCAGCGATCTAATAAAGGCAGTTTAACATTTAAAATTGCGGCTTGTAGCGTATCTAACCGTCGGTTATATCCAATTTCAACATGATGATATTTCTTCTCCTGCCCATAATCCCGAAGCTTTTGGATTCTTTTATAAATTTGAAAATCATTTGTTACGACCATTCCCCCATCACCATAAGCTCCCAAATTTTTAGCCGGGTAAAAACTGAAGGCAGCGGCATTACCAATTGATCCAACCCTTTTTTCTTTGTATGTCGCACCATGTGCCTGGCATGCATCTTCAATAACGATTAAATCATGTCGGTTAGCGATATCCAGTATTTTATCCATATCGACTGGTTGTCCATATAAATGAACTGGTATGATCGCTTTTGTTTTTTTTTGTTATCTTTTGTTCAATTTTTGTAACATCAATATTATATGTTTCAGAATCCATGTCAATTAATATTGGCGTAGCACCAACATAAGAAATTGGTAACACAGTAGCAATAAAAGTATTCGCTGCAGTAATCACTTCATCGCCTGGACCAATTTCATATGCACGTAAAATCATTTCTAAAGCAGAGGTTCCAGAGTCTACACCAATCGCATATTCCGAACCACAAAATTCAGCGAATGCCTCTTCAAACTTGCTCAAATCAGGACCCATAATAAATGTTGAAGTATCAATAACATGATTTATGGCTTCCTGGACCTGGACAGCGATCTGCTGTTTTTGAGCAACCAAATCTACGAACGGAACGTTCATTGTTTTTGTTTTATTTAACATTTCTTCCTCGTTTACTCGTAATTAATTTGAACAGACAAACCATTTTTATGAATAGATTCTTGAATAGCCTCCATGATCCTCACCACATAAAAACCATTCATCCCATCACTGATAGGCTCTTTATTTTCATCAATACATTGCAAAAAATGCAAAGCCTGATTTTTTAAAGGTTCGCTAGGATTCAATTTAGGAACAACAATATCACCATCTCGTATGAGTAGTTTGAATTCTCCAAATCCTATTTGTTCATGGTGTGATACTTCGACACCTTTATGAAAAATTCGGACAGGCTCTAAATTACTCATATCATCAAACATAATTCGCATCTGGCTACCAACGACAACAACCTGTCTCACTTTGTATGGATCAATCCAACTAACGTGAATGTTACCAATTACACCACTGGGATATTTTAATGTAATAAAACCAACATCTTCACGTTCATGGTTCAAAATTACTTTGCCGATTGCATTTACTTCGATTGGGTTTTCTCCCAATAAATAACTAAAAATCGAAATATCATGAGGAGCCAAATCCCAAAGAGAATTCACATCTGTTCGAATAGGACCCATATTGGTTCTGGTCGCGTAAAGATAATAAACATCGCCAACTTCATTCGATTTAAGGATATCCTTTACTTTTTTAATACCGGCATTAAACATGAATGTATGGCCGACCATTAATATTAAATTTTTTTGTTTGGCTAAATCAATTAACTCTTTTGATTCTGCCGAAATTAATGTCATCGGTTTTTCAACCAAAACATGAACTCCTGCATTAATCACTTCTTTTGTGACATCAAAATGAGTTTCGGGATTGGTAGCTATAATTACCGCATCCAAAGATTCTTCTTTTAACAACCGCTGAACCTCGTTATATTTTCGTAATAACGGAAATTTTTCACCTACAGAATTTAGGCGGTCCGTTTGGGTGTCGCAAATAGCGACCAAATTTACTTGGGCTAATTGGGAAAATAAACGAATGTAATTAACTCCCCAATAGCCACAACCAATAACAGCAATATTCTTCTTTAACGAATCTGAAATTTGATCCATTATAAAAACTTAACCTCCATTTATAAACAGAAAGAATTGATTAAAAACAAAATAACGGAAATGAGAGGGGAAAAATGAATTGTATGAAAATTAGAGAAAGTTTAAGACGTGCAAAAGAAACTTAATCTTGAACAATACTCAAAAAGCTAGCTATAAACTAAAAAATTCCAGGTAAAAAGATTAAATTAAACAAAAAAGTTCTTTCGACAGAATTATTATGCTTTATGGGTAAATTGTTCAAGTATTAATTTGATTATATACGAGTACTGTAAAAAATAAAAATATTTTCACTCAGCAAAATGAGGAATTTAATAATCAACAACAATGAAAAAATATTTTATGAAAACCCCACCTTCAACACAGATAATAACGAAGTAAATCCAATCTCAAAGATCGATTGATAATTTAATTTTTATTTTCCATGAACAACGGTTGAATATTCCTCGACCCCAATTGCTCTATTTTCAGATATTCCCCTCAATAATTTTTTATATAATGCATCAAACATTATGCCTTCTTTAGGAAAACACACATAGTTTAGATCTACAAAAGATTTAGCTTCATTTAAAACCCTAAATTTTAAGCGATCAACAAAATCTTGGGCGGTTTCAGGTGTTAATTCCGGACAAATCAATAAAAAGACATTTTCCTCTTTAGAAAAAATCACCTGGTCAGAGGTTCTGGTCTTATTTGATAAAAATTTTCCGATTCGTTTATTTATATTTTCTGGATGATAGGAACTGCGATTGAAAAAATGTATGTGAGAGCCTGAAGTTTTAGATAATTCATTTAATGGACGTAAGGCAATTAACGTGATGGGATAGTTATACCGTTTTGCTCGAATGAACTCTGCCTGTACGAAAGCTTCTGATTTTTCTAACGGAATTATAGTATTCGGTGATAAACGATCCTGATCTAAGTTTTGAATTTGGTTATCATAATTTACCAATTCTTGTGAAAATTTATATGCAACGATAATGACAAATATCAGAATAACAATATCAAATAAACGTCCCCATTCCAATAAAGAAGGTTCAGAAGACCAGATGGAAAATATCCCAATAAATATAAAATAGAATAATAACCACCGAAATATTAACTTTTCTAATTTAATCGGCTTTCTGAGCGATAAAAATACTGTTGAAATTAAGATAATCAAAAGAATAAGTTCAAGAACAGGGTGAAATGAAAACTTAGGTGAATAACGAATCAATAATTGATTTACATGAAAATAAATATATTCAAATAGGATAAAACCCAAAAAATAATCAACAATTCGTTTCATCGCAATCTAACCAACCCAAAACTATTTTATTACCAATAAGTTTATCATATAAGGGAGAAACAATGTGAAAACTTTCAATTCTGTAATATATTTTGATCGTTTTTATCTTTTATTCGTTTTCATGAAATTGAAAAATCTCATTATCTTATCCGATTTTTTTTTAACAACATTTGTGATATAACTTAATGAAATTCTCAATAATTTTTTCCCAACTGATAAAAAACAAAAAATAAACAACAGGTGTGATATGACTCTTAAATTAAAGAAAATTCTTTTAATTTCCGTCTTTTTTTTGATCTTCATATTGGTACTAATCCCTTATGAGGTCGGATATGCTTCATTTTCAGCCCAAACCACACCTGTTCCAGAGACAATGGATGTGATTCCTGAGCCGACCGTTATCCCAGAAATTAATTCTTATCAGAACTCGGCAAATATTTCTTTCCGAGAAATTGGGTTACCGCAGATCATTGACTTGCACTATCCATCCTCTGCCGACATATATGTAGATTTTCCGGATCGGTGGTTGATTGCAGGAGGTGGATATAGTTATATAGACCTTCACTACGATCTTATTGATCCGAACGTTGAAGCAGGATTAACCGATCCTTCCCTACATCAATTTCCAAGAGTAGAAGTATACATTAATGATACTTTTGTGAATACTTTCGTCCCATTAAATGGAAAAGAACACACCATTCGAATTGATATACCTTCTAGTGTGCTTTTATCCCCACAAACGAATAATCCCAATAATGAATTTGATATCCGATTTGAATATGAAGCCAACTGGGATGATTTTTGTGAATATCAAGGCGTATTTACGATCTATGATTCATCTAGTTTTATTCTTAATTTTGTTAATACAGAGCCAATTCGTTTTTCCTTAAATGAATATTCAAAAATATTGTTACATAATTCATTTATACAAGAAACTGTGTTATTTGTAATTCCAGATGAATTTAACGATACTGATTTAAATGCTGTTGTGAATATATCAGAAGATATTACAAACAAAAGTTTTAGCAATATTAATTGGTCTGTTATAAAAGCATCTCAAGTTACTACCGATCTGTTAAGTAAATCCAGTATCATCCTTGTGGGTTCACCCAGCCGAAATAGTTTTCTTGCCACAATTTATGAGCAATCTATCTTCCCAACAACATTATCACCTACTTCGGAGATTCAATATCAAGAACAAACATTAAAAGAAAACGAAGGACTTTTACAACTTGTTCCTTCTCCATATAACCCTCAATTTTATCTGATGACTGTCACTGGTAACTCTGATCTTGGTATTGAACGAGCCTATTCTTCATTAATCAATCCAACTCCTGCCATGGTAAGTAATTTTCATATTGAAAAAGAGGATGTAAGCCCCCTTCACCAAACTGCGGAAAATAATTTAGCAGAGATACTATTTTCAGACCTCTCCATTAGGGAAAAAACTTTTTACGGGATTGGAGAACATCAAAGTTTCATTCCATTTTTTGTGCCCCGAAACTGGGAAATTGGACCAGATTCCGCACTCGTCATTAACTACGCGCATTCTGTAAACTTAAGCCCAACTAATTCATCCATCTCTGTTGCCTTAAACAATAAAATGTTAGGCAGCATCCCGATTGAAAAAAATGCAGTTGGTGATCAACAATTTATCATTCCAATCAAAAAAGAGAATTTAAAATTTGGTGCAATGAATGTATTTGTTCTTAATTCAATTGTGACGGCGCCAATTGAATGTGCAGAATACCGTCCAAATGCTCATTGGTTAGCAATCCGTGATTCAAGTTTTCTTTACTTACCGCATAACATAATTACAGATATGGAAGATTTGGGTCCATTATCACACCCCTTATACTACCTGGCATACCAACCAAATCTGCTGATTTCACTTCCGGAAAACCCATCAATAGAGACTGTAACTAATTTGACGAAACTCGTCGCACTTATCGGCAAGCTTTCTCCGCTGGATATGCAGTTTCAGGTTACAACTTCCCCCGATTTGCCTCAAGAATCTTTGACAACCAATGAACTAATTATTGGGCAACCATCAACAAACCCACAAGTTCGTTCCTATAATGATCAATTACCTCAAAAATTCTCTGATCAAGACGACAAATTAGTCGAAAGCATTGGGAATATCCCTTACCGAATTCCAAATGATATTAGTATTGGATTAATTGAAGTTCTACCCAATGTCGATGAAAGCAATTATGGTGTTACCATTGTATCTGGAACTTCACCAGAGGGTTTACAGTGGGCATTGAATGCTATTACTGTTCCGGACAACCAATATGTTATGAACGGTGATCTTTTTTATATTTATGAAGATAAAGTTCTGGGATTCCAATCCCAAATGCCTATTCGGGATACATTGGATATGATCATAACAAATATGTCCGAGACCCCTACCCCTCTTGAAGAAATCCAGGTAGAAGAAGTGGATGAAATGATATCTACTGTTATTGATCAATATACACCCACTGAATCTGACACATGGAATGAAAATCTAAAAACTATTCGCAATTACAGTCTCACAGGTATTATATTAATTGGCATTAGTCTTGCCATTTTTACCATAACAAAAACAACACGCGGCGGACGGCGAAGATAAATCCATTTAGATGAAGCTTTTAGATCAGGTTCGTTAAATTTAACGAACCTGATCTATTTATTTTAAAAAAGACAAATCTGTTCCATTATTTTGATATGTTTTAAAACAAGTCTGGCAAATCATCAACGCTTCCTGTCTTTTTAGTTTTTCTCCACATTGACATACCCATCCGATTTGTCTTGCTGGATTTCCGATCACAAGAGCATAATCCGGAATATCTTTTGTCACCACAGCTCCTGCCCCAACCATTGCAAATTTTCCAATTGTATTTCCCGCAATAATTACAGAACCTGCGCCTAAAGAAGCGCCATACTTTATAATTGTTTTATGCAACCATTTCCGGTCGTTATATCGAGATTTAGCTTCAGGTAATCGTGGGGAGCGCGGAAATAAATCATTAGTGAAAAACACATGCGGACCGATAAATGCCCCATCTTCAATTATTACGCCCTCAAAAATCATATTTCCATTTTTAATTGTGACATAATTACCGACGACCACTCCGTTTTCTATAAAACAATGGTCACCAATATTACAGTTTTTCCCAATTTGCACATCCTTCATAATATGTGCATATGCCCAAACATTCGTGTTTTCGCCAATTTGGTCACTTTCAACAATTGCCGTTTGATGAATAAAACCCTTTTCCATTTCCACTCCCATCAACCAATTTTTTTTATTTTAATGATGATAATAATTTTAGGTATTTTTTTTCTTCGCAATCCCAATCTCGAAATTTTTTCCATTCCGACCTGGCAGTTACAACCATATTTTCCGCCAGAGATGGATTATTAATTAACAATTTAATTTGTTTCGCAAACAGCTCGGCGTCTCCTGGTGGAAAATAGAGTATTGCATTATCGCTAAATTGTTGTGTTAACACTTTAATACGAGACGCAATTACGGGTAAACCAACCGCTACAAACTCCTGCACCTTTGTTGGAGTAGCAATCTCCATATGCGAATCGGGAATAGCCGGGTAAATTCCAATCGTTGCCTGTTGCATTAATGCTGGTATTTGATCAATAGGTACAGCTGGGTGAAAATCAATCATTCTTCGCACACCTAAGGATTCTGACAAACACTCTAATTCTGTTAAATATTCATTCGATGAACCGACAATTTGCAGGGTTAAGTTTGGCACCTCTTCCTTTAATATAGCAATCGCTTGGATTACAACATGTAACCCATATCGGGGAGCAATCGTTCCTGGATATATTAAAATAATTTTTTCCGAATCACTCTGATCCAATTTCTTTTTAGGTTGGAATAATTTTGGATTAGGCACATTGGGTAACACAATAATTTTGCTGGGTGGAACACCACGTTGGATTAACTGTTCTTTAAAATTCTCGTTCGCCGTGATCACAGCATTTGCGAACTTAATCGATAATTTTTCTTGAATTTTTATAAATTTCACGATAAAGCTATTTTCTTTTGCACCAAATTTTGATTGGTAAAACTCCGGCATAGGATCGTGTATATCCAATATTAAACGCGTCCCAAATAATTTTGGAATCAGTGCAGCGAAAATTAAAAAATCCGGCATATTGTGCACATGAATAACACGGTACTTGTTTTGAAAAAATAACACAGTTATCCGAAAAAAATACAACCAAAAAGCTAAAAAATATTCCCCGGCATAATTCATTCGTTTCTGATAACGACTGATCGGAATTGTTACAACTCGAACGTTTAAGTCATCATCAACCGGAGCTTGATCACTCCGACGGCGAACACATAAAATATCAACACCTTGTTTAATTTGACTCAAGTGACTTACATAATTTCTTACTCTGCCATCAACATAATAGTCTTGATGCACAATCATACCGATTCTTTGTTTAGTATCCATTTTGGTCCTAATTGATATTTAACTTAAAATTTACAAATAGACTTATATAATTCAACAACGGATTGGGAAACTGCTTGATTAGAATAAGGGCGAATTTTATTCCAGCCATTTGTGCGGGTTCCTTTTATAAAACTCTGAATAATTTTCATAGTAACTTCATTAACATCTTGCGAAGTAAGATAACAATTATCGACACCTTCAAGTAAGGCCTTTACATCACCAACATCAACTGAAACAATTGGTAGGTTACAGGCCATTGCCTCTCTCACCGCCATTGGAGAGCCCTCATGATCCGACACCAAAACCAAGACATCACAAGCATTCATATACTCCGCAACTTTATGTGGTGGTTGGTCACTTACAACAAGTAATTTTGTTGGGTAACCTTGATTATTCACATTGTTTACAATATCTTGTATCAAATCGAACCGTTTTACACTCCTCTTAGGATCATAAGGAAACAAGATATAACGGAAATCAGATGATAAGTTTAATGATGACCTTGCCTCAATATAATCCGTCGGAAAAAACACATCCAAGTTCACTCCAAATGGTAAAATAACCGCATCACTTCGAAAAGATTTTTTTTTCATTTCGTCAGACATCACAATAATTTTTCTAGCAAATCTCGCAGCGATTTGACCCAAAATACCATCCTTAAAAGTCAATATATCTGAGCCGCGAAAAGTTACTACAACCGGTAAACGAAATTGACAACAAGCAATTAATCCACAATGGCCATAAAAACCATGAATTAAATCATATTTTTGAAAACCAAAGGATTCTTTAAAAACATCCCAGGCTGCCAATAAATAATTCAGTTTTCTTTTTCGGTCAATAATTTTTACATCAACAAGCAATCCCAATTTTTGCAGTTCTTCAATCTGATCTTTTACACACGGAGAATCACCAGGATCTTCCGCTGAAGGGTACATATTCGTAATCGCTAGGATACGTGGGGGGGCAGGATTTTGTTTAAACATGATTATGAACTTTTTTTTCGTGGTTAAGTGATAAATTTGTTGCAAAATCTGTCATGCCGGATGAAATAATTTGTCCTTTATTTTGATACTCATTTACAAGTTGCAGTATTTTTTCTATCTTTATAAAATCCTGATCTGTACGAAATTCCCAAGGGTGAGCCCAAAGATGCATTACTTTTTTCTCTTTTGCTATTCGGTGAATTCCCTTGAAAATTCTTTGATTGCGCCAATGAGGCAAATTAAGTTGGTCAAGTTTAAGCTCCAATCCACGATTAAAATTGAACAAATGTTGAGAAGCCGACAACTCGATTAATCCTCGTACGTTTTTATATTTTGGTTCATAAACATATATTTTTGATAAACCAATTAAATAATCAATAACTTTCAGATATCTTCCAAAATACTTATTTCTGATCCATATCGATTCAAAAGGATCAGACCGAAAACAGAGAAAGCCTGCTTTTTGGAATAACTCATGGTATCCAGCACGATCTCGTGGGAAAACAATTGAGGAGGGTTGAATGCCTTTCCGATTAGCTACTCTTAACCATTCCTTAATTTCAATGCTTGCCTCTGATTCACTCATTTGGTTTTCGTTAAAAATCGTATGAACATAACCATGAAACCCAATCTCTTGCGTATCCTTAAACTTAATGAGCAGATCAATGACATCAGCTCCATACCATAATGGATGATTGGTTTGATAAACCTCATCAAAAGTTGAATATTTATTTTGCCAATCCAATATAGGACATATATCACAGTTTTCACATTGATCGTAAAATAAATGGCCAACAACTGCCCATGTTGCTTTAATTTGATATTTAACGCATAAGTCGAGAAGTCGGCGAATAGCTTCGCGCTCTCTTGAACCATCCAAAGAAAAGGTGGCCCTTCTCCGTTGAATATCTCTATCAAAATATCCTGTACCTAACTCCGTATCAAAAGAGAGAATGAAATGTCCCGTATCATTCATCTATATTCCGCCTTTTCTCTCAAGTTGAATTATAGTAAGTGCCTTTTCTAACCCTATAGACAACTTTTTAGCTGATGCTTGCCAGGTTAATTTTTTTGAATGGTCACGGTTTTTTTTGCCCATCTCAGAAAATTTACTTCTTAATTTCCATAAGTCTTCAAGGCCTGCTGTTAATCCATCAACATCCGCAGTCTCACACCAAACAACCATATCGTTTTCTTGGATCACATTCGTGTGACATTCAATTTTTGTTGCCAAAACCACCATTCCAGCAGCTAAATATTCAAATAATTTTATTGGACTACTGACTCGAAACCGTTCTTCATCCGGAAATGGTAACACCCCAACATGGTTTTTCCCTAACCATTCCGCCACTTGATCGTGCGGTACCGATGGCATAACACACACCATTCCATTCGTTAAAGCAGAAAAAGCCAGTAATTCCTCATATTCATTTCCTTCTCCCAATAACGTTAATTGAAAACGATGGGAAATTTTGTTTGCTTCCATAATTGCTTTGCAAAGATTCATTAAATTTCGTTCATAATGCATACAACCTATATAAATTAAATGAATGGGTTCGGAGTCTTTAGGCCAAACCCTTTGAGTAACGGCTTTCGTAAACAAATCGATATCCACGCCAGAAGGCCAAATACTTAATAACTTTTCAGGAGGGATTTGTAAAGAGCGAACCATTGGTTCTGTGATGGTTGTCCTGCCGTCACCAAAGCGATTTGTTAAGGCATTCATTTTCATAAAGAAAAACTCTCTTACATGGTTTTTCCAATTCATCTTGTCTTCTCTTTGCATTAACAAAGTACGGGTATCCATAATAAATAGTGGTTTTTTAACTTTTAATGCTCTTAAAACTGCTCGTAAAAGCATTAATCCTAATGCTGATAACTCGTTAAAATATACAATATCGATCGTTCTAAGATGTCTAATTAAAAACATAATAACCTGAATCTGATAAAGTAATCTTCTTACCAGATATATTTCAACTAGTGGAATCCCATATACCTTTACTCCACTAATTTCCTGCCACCCTTTTTTTCCTGGAGAAACCAATGTGACTTTCCAACCAGATTTCATTAATTCCTTCGACATACTTAACTGAACAATACATCGAATATCCTCACCTACTCGAGCATCACTAATCCATAATAAATGATTTTTTGAAGTTACGACCTGATTAAAATTTTGCATTCCCTACTTATTTCTTCCTAATTTCATAATTTTTCATAATATTTTTCTAAATTGTTAACAATCCCATTCCAACTATAACGAGTTTCAACGAAATCCCTTGCATTGGTTACAATTCTTGAATAAAGCTTTGGATCATCGAATAACTGTTGGATCCTTTGGACAAATACTTCCGGGTTATCAGCAATAAACAAATGCTCTCCATCCACTACCTGTAATCCTTCACAACCAACAGTTGTTGAAATTACAGGGCGGCCCAAAGCCATACTTTCCAAGATTTTTAACCTTGTTCCACCTCCAGCCCTTAAAGGAATTACACTGATATGGGTTTTTTCATAAAATGGGTGCACATCATCTACCCTGCCAGTTACAAAAATCGAATCGGTTGCTAAAGCAAAGATATCAGCGGATGTATTTTTTCCAACAATCCAGAGATTAATTAAACCATTTCGTTTTTTAATTTCCGGAAATATTTCTTTACAAAAATAGTACATGGCATCTTGATTAGGTCGATAATCCATGTTGCCTATAAACAATAAATTCTGCGTGGAAGATAGGCTTTTTGATAAAGGCTGATTAGTTTGTACATCAATACCATTTGGGATGGATTCAACAGTTAACAAAGGGTTCTTCTCGATCAAACGTTGTTTATCAAGTTCGGACATTGTGATACAACTCGAAAAGCGTTGTGAATAGTTTGGCTCCCATAATCTTAACATTCTGCTATGGAGCCAAAGCCTGAATCGCCGTGCGAGCTTTGGTTCTAATTTGTAAATTTGATTATATTTATGAAAACCGATATCATGCAGCGATAAGACGGTTCGAGTCTTTTTATGTGGATATACAGCTTCATGGTAAAAAGCCATAAATGAATCTTCTATTTGAACAATGTCAAATTCTTGTTCTTTTGTTATTTGTTGAATAGTTTGCTGCATAAGATTTGATTCATTTAATCTTAAATCCGGCGGTGTACCTGATAATAACAATTTTATAGCTCGAAGCGGAGCAAACAATGCTGAATGCTCCTGATATGGTATAGTGATAAGCTTGTAACAATATTCTTTGAAAATTTTTACGTCCTCAGGTTTTGTATCATCATCAACAAAACTAACCACCCATATCTCATGTTTTTTTGCTAAGCGACGAATAATATTATAATTACGGATTGGATTACCTGTTTCAGGAGGATAAGGGAGCCATTTTGTTATGAATAATATTTTCATAAAGTTTTTCCTACACTTCTTTAGGCCTTGGAAGAAACCTTTGTGTGAATGCTTCTTTAAGTTGCTTTCCAATCTGAGCAATTAAAGCAATATCATGTTTTGTAAAAACAGAAAACAAATAACTAAGCCCCAGATATAACAACAACATACTGCCACGTAGAAAAACTGATTCCCAAGAAAAAATCATATTTACAAAAATCACAAATCCCATAATCAGGATAGGTTTGATATAAAAACGCATTCCAACCGGAATTTTTCGCCTACGCAAAAAGAAAACATTAATTGGATTCGCAACAATTGTTCCAAATATTCCAGCTAGAGCAGCGCCCAACGCACCCAAAGATTTTATTAACGTAAAATAACCAATAAAATTAACACCAGTTCTCACGATATTAATCAAAGGTGGCTTATTTGATTCACCAACTGCAACCAGAGTATATCCAAGAGTATAATCAACCATCAAAAATACTAGAGCCACCATCAATATCGAAAAAATCAATGAGCTATCAGTATATTTGCTAGAAAACAATAAAAAAATTATTTCTTTGCCAAACAAAAAAACGAACAAAGTCATTAAACCACCCAAAAACGTAATTAATCGTGTTGATGTATTTAATAACCCCGCACCCTGGTCTCGATCACCTGTTGAAAATAATTGAGAAACCATTGGAAAATACACCTTACGAAATGCGTCGTATATCATTTCCATACTTTCTGGTATTTTTCGAGCAATTTCATATAATGCAATTTCCGCTGGTCCCAACAAGGCACCAATGATAAATGTGTCTGCCCTCAAAAAAATAAAACTAAGAATTTGATTAATGTAAAGCGGAAATCCAAATTTAATAATCCTTTTTAAAAAGCCATAATCGATTTTTGATGGCCGGTAAATTGGATACAAAAAAAACATCAAAATTAACGGTATGGACAAAGCAAAAATTCTTGCATAAATTCTTCCATTGAGTCCAGCCCCTTGCCAAACTACAAGGATCATAATTAAACCAAAACTGCAAATGCTGGTTAACGCATCAGATAAACCTACCCATTTAAATTGAAATAATCCTTCAAAAACCGAAACATAAAATTTTATGAATCCTTCAAGAAAAACTAAAATCGGTAAAAAAGGTAACAAATCAATATAAACAGAAGACCCAAACATTGAAAATAAAATTTTATGTGCTAAAAGTGATATTAAACTTGCCAAGATTAACACAATGGAACGAAAAATAAATGCGGTAAATATAAATCGATGCTGTTCATTTTTATCGGTATTGTCGGCCAAAAACTTTGTAATGGATGTGTTAATTCCAAAATCACTAAAGTTTGCTACAAATACAGCAGCAACCTGAAGGAGAGTAAATGCACCCAATTCTTCAGGTGTTAACCATCTGGCTGAAACCATAAAACCAACTAAACCTAATACAACAATAAATATTCTCCCACTTCCCGTAAAAAAAGTACCTGAAAGAATTTTAGAAAACACTGTTGGTTTATCCATAAACTTGAACCTGCTGGTTATCCAGCGCCTCTTTTGTTAAAAACAGCCAAGAAAGTAATAAGCAATATTTTTATATTTAACCCAATGGATTGGTTACGAACATAGTGAATATCAAGACGAATTTGTTCTTCAAACGAAACGGCACTTCTACCACATACTTGCCACATACCAGTAATACCCGGTAATGTCGAAACCCGTTCACTTTGCCATAAATCATATAAATCTGCTTCATAAATGGGAACTGGTCTTGGTCCAACAAGGCTCATCTCACCTCGTAATATATTAATTAACTGAGGCAGCTCGTCCAAACTAGAATCTCGTAAAAATTTTCCAACTTTCGTAATCCTGGGATCATTTTTTAATTTATATCCCTCTTGGGGATTTAACAATCCTTTTTTATAGGCTAAAATATGGTTTTCATGTACTGATTGGTCTGTATTCACATACATTGAACGGAATTTGTACATTAAAAATACTTTCCCATCTTTACCCACCCTTTTTTGTTTAAATAAGACTGGACCCTTAGATTCTAGTTTTATCAAAAGACCAATAATTAAAAATAATGGAATACAAAAAATAATACCCGGAATGGTTATTAAGTAATCAAATATTTTTTTATCAATCGATTTGTTAAACGCTAAAGCTTCTTCAAAGCCCTCATTGGATTCTGAGAGATCAAAGATTGAATTTAAAAAAGAATAATCCTTCAGCCAGCCTGGGCTTAAGTTTGGAAAATTTTGATGTTTCATGGGATATACCGAGGAAAATTTATTAAAAAATTACTATGGTTCGATTCTTGATGTGCTAATTATAGCATCGTCTATATAAATAATAGCAGGATGTGGAGATATACTTTCAGCGTAATGGTTTACAGACCAATACACGGTTTGATCACCCAATACAGTTGGCAAGCCTTCTTCTTCAAAAATTTTTACCCCATCTTGCCAAATAATAACTTGCCCTTCTGTTTCCGATTTAACGTACTTGGCTTCAATTTGAAACCATTGATCTTTTACTATCATCATGGACTGTTTGAAAACAATTTTTTCAGGTGTATCTGGGCGATAGTTTAAAGTCAAAAAATCTTTATCATCCCTAGTTTCCACACCAAGTGAAAACATTGGCTTGCTATAATCTGAATTGCCGCCATTTGTCGATTTCCATTGCCAAATATTCCACCAGCTATCAAGTTTAATTTCAGAGGGAATATAATACCAAGCTGAATAATAATACGTATCACCTGGAAGTTGTTCCCAAAAGAACAAGTAAGCCGCATGAGCACCTGTTTCGGTTGGGGCCAAAGTATCTATGGATAATGCCACTGAATACTGCCCACTATGGGCATGTGGGCTAACCAAACGAAACATTCCAGAACTTCCTTGACGGACAAACCCACCATGAGATTCCCATTCTGAAAGATCCCCTGTTTCATGGCCAGCTGACCAAATAATGGAACTTTGTGTTGGGGTTGGTAAATTTTTCGTTTCTGTTGGAGCAGCTTGTTCTGGTATGGCAGAAATCGGTTCAGTTTTTAAAACTTGTTCAGAAGAAGCTTGATTGGACTCCGATGAATTGATAATAGGTGTGTCATCAACCAAAGGTTTCTTTTCGATCAAATTTTGCGCATTTGTGGTAGTAGATTGATTTCTAAGTTCATCACTGGAAAGTGAATGTCTGCAACCTGAAAAAATAATTAGTCCAAAGATCCATATTGTTAAAATACTGAGTCGGTTAAGAATCAATTTATCCAATTTTTTTATCCAACATTTCCACTAAATAGTTGAATTAATATTCTATCATAACTACTTATTTCCATACCTCATCTTATTATTAATATTTTGAGTATCCGAATCACAACTTTTTTTTAGGACGCAAGAATTTTCTACAAAATTTTGACCTCGATAATTGAACCAATTAGACTTACTTCATGTTAAAGCGTCTAACGAATTTTATAAGGACCACCCTACATCCGGAAAACTACCATGGGAGATTTGTTTCACAACCATTTTTTGAAGGGTGGTATTTTAAGGTCGTAGATTCAAGCGGCAAACATCGATATTCATTTATTCCCGGCGTATTTTTAGGCAAATCGAATGAAAACAGCCACGCATTTGTTCAGGTGTTGGATGGAGCAAGCAGCAGTGTGGAATATCATCGTTATCCGATTGAACAATTTTGGTCAGCTGATGATCATTTTGAAATTCGGATTGGAGACAACTCATTCTCTCTAAAGCAAATTGAATTAAATATCAACAATCACCAACAAATAGTTCAGGGAAATTTAAAATTTGACAATCCGATTGGATGGCCGGTTCATTGGACATCCCCAGGCGTAATGGGCTGGTATGCCTGGGTTCCAAACATGGAGTGTTATCATGGTGTCTTGGGATTTGACCATGCGGTCAGCGGGAAAATTCAGGTCAATCAACACGAGGTTGATTTTTCTGGCGGCAGGGGTTACATCGAAAAGGATTGGGGGAAAGCATTTCCGCAATCCTGGATATGGATGCAGTCCAATCATTTTGTTCATACACGCGCCTCCTTAACCGCATCGGTTGCAATTATTCCCTGGATGGGAAGTGCATTTGCCGGTTTTATCGTTGGATTCTGGCAAAACGGAAAATTACACCGCTTTGCAACCTATGCAAACAGCCGCATTAACAATTTATCAGTGAATGATAAGTATGTTGTTTGGACAATGCAAAACCGTACTCACATTTTGGAGATTCAAGCCAGACAAGCACAAGGCGGTTTATTACTCGCCCCTACCCCACAAGGCATGGGTAGACGTATTCCAGAAACACTCAGTGCCAACATCCACGTTCGATTGATTAATAGAAAGATCAATAATGTTGAATTTGAAGGGACCGGCGATTACGCTGGCCTGGAAGTTGTTGGGAAAATGGATAAACTGATTAATATGGCAATCAAATGACTGTTAGTTGTTAATCTTTTTGAAAAAAATTCCAAAGACAAAAGAAGATCTAAAATTCGGGGGAAATTAATAACCATGCTTTGAGAATACTAGCAAACTATTCTGCTTACATCTATCTACCGATAGAATCAAAAATATACCTGGTTTTATATCCGCTTAGTGTATCCCTGTATATAAACTCTTTGGGCCTGGCATGGTATCGTATATATAGGTTAAATTGGTACGAATTCTAGGGATGGAAACCAAAAAATATTTGCTTTCATTCGCTCAATAAATGAAGAGTGTATCGAAGATGTTTTTTTATTTTTGGTTTCCAAGTTCTTATTACGAAATGGAGGCAAAAAATGGAATCACAACTGGTAATTGCGACCTCGTTTGGGTTAAAAATCATGCGGGAAATTAATGGGGAATGGGAAATAACCCAAAGTATTCAACATAATACGCACTTTACTGCTGTAAGCAGTCTGGAAGATAAAATCCTGGCTGGCAGCAAAAGTGGCATTTTTCGATCTTATGATCGAGGAAAGACCTGGCAGGAGAGTAACCGAGGGTTGGATGTTCTTCATATTAGAGCATTAAAAATAAACCCTCATAACCCGGATTTAATACTAGCTGGTACGGAACCAGCAGCAATATTCACATCCCGTGATGGGGGGGAGAGTTGGCAAAGCTGTCCCGAAGTGATTAACTATCGCGAAAAATACGAATGGAATTTACCTTATTCGCCTGAGGCAGGATGTGTGCGTGGTTTTGCCATACAAAAGAATCGTGTCTATGCTGCTGTAGAACAAGGTGGGCTTTTACGTTCTTATGATTTTGGAAGGTCGTGGGAATTGTTGGATCAACGGGAAGAAGACATCCAAATCAATTCAGCAGACCCATGGATACATCACGACGTCCACTCTGTGAGATTGCATACATCTACGTATGACCAAATCTTCGCTGCTACCGGTAATGGATTATATTACTCCACAGCAGAAGGTGCCAGTTGGTCAAAGATTCATCCAGATTACTGCCGCGATATTTGGATTGATTCCGCTCAACCTTCACATATTATCGTCGGGTCTGCAGATGGTCCAGACCGAAACGGAAGTATAAAAGAAAGCATTACCGGAGGTGCATCTTGGCACCCGATTATGCGGAACTTACCTGAAACCTGGTCCAATACGATGGTAGAAAAATTTTTACAAATTAACAACGAGCTTTTCGCTGTTCTTTCCAATGGTGCCGTAATTTCAACCAATTTGGATAACTTCAGGTGGAAAATGTTTTTAGATACATTTGAAAACGTGCAAGACATTACTTGGATGGAGGGTAAAGATGAATAACATTTTTAAATTTTTAGGAAGTACAGCAGGGCGATGGGTGCGAATTATTGCAGGTGTCGGGATCATCCTGATCGGGATCTTCGCGGTAACGAGTATATGGAAATAGTTATTGATTTTTATTGGCTTAATTCCATTCGCTGCTGGCATTTTTGACTTTTGTGTTTTTGCGCCATTATTTAAACTTCCTTTTAATGGCCGTAAGCTGCGTCAACACTATTCATAACCAAGGAGAAAAAACCTATGCAAATCAACAAATTACAACAACTTGCTAAAATTGGACAATCAGTGTGGTTGGATTATATAGAACGAGGTTTTCTTGAATCCGGCGGTTTAGACCGATATGTAAAAATGGGTTTACGAGGTTTGACATCCAATCCAGCCATTTTTCAAAAAGCAATTTCAAACAGCAATTTTTATGATGATGATATCCGGCAATTGGCTTTAGAGGGCAAATCGGCACAGGAAATTTATGAAAGGTTAGCTATAAAAGACATCCAAACAGCCGCTAAAATCTTAACACCAGTTTACGAAAAAACGGATGGTAAAGATGGGTATATCAGCATGGAAGTAAACCCGTATCTGGCGCATGAAACAAAAGCGACCATAGACGAAGCTCGGCGGTTAACCAAAGCAATCAACATGCCGAATATAATGATTAAAGTTCCAGCCACAGCGGAAGGTCTACTGGCAATTCAGACATTAACAGAAGAAGGATTTAACATTAACGTGACATTGATGTTTTCAATTTCACAGTATGACCTGGTTGCTTCAGCTTATCGATCCGGTTTAGAAGCCCGAGCAAAACAATCTAATGGCTTAGACTCAATCGCCTCAGTAGCCTCCTTTTTTGTTAGTCGAATCGATTCAAAAGTTGATCCCTTATTAGACGAAATTGATATTGAAGAAGCACAAGCGCTAAAAGGAAAGATTGGAATTGCTAACGCTAAAATCGCTTATCAACATTTTAATAACAATTTTTCTGGTGAACAATGGGCGCAACTCACAAAAAAACATGCCCGCCCACAGCGTGTTTTATATGGTAGTACAAGTACAAAAAACCCATCTTATCCAGACACACTATATGTCGATCAACTGATCGGACCAGAAACAGTAAATACATTACCCCCCGATACATTGGATGCGTTTTTAGATCATGGTACAGTCGATAACACACTAGAGAAAGATGTTGAAGAGGCCCGTCTCCAATTGAAACAATTGGAAGCTGTGGGAATTCAACTGGATGATATTACCAGACAATTATTAGTTGAGGGTATTGATAAATTCAAAGCACCTTACGATAAGCTCATTAAAACCATAACTGAAAAACAAGCATCATTTTTAAATGCCTGACCTCTGAATTTTGGGCGTAGTTTTTGTTTTGAACTGGTTCATTTTTTTGCGGAAATAGAAAAATTTGTTTACACATGAAAGGATATTATATGCAGATAGGAATCGCTGGTTTAGGAAAAATGGGTAAAAGAATGGCGCAGCGCTTGGCACACGGCGGACATCAAGTAATCGTTTATAACCGCACAACAGAAAAAGCTCTTGATTTGGCAAATTCGGAAAACAATATCGAAGCAGCCACCACATTCGAATCGTTTGCCAAGAAGTTAAATACACCCCGTACAGCGTTAAGTATGGTCCCTGCTGGTGGCCCAACTGATAAGTTTATTTCAGCATTTATTGATGTTTTTGATAAGGGAGACATTATCATCGACGGTGCGAATTCAAATTATAAAGACACGCTGCGTCATGCTAAAACCGTTACTGAAAATGGATTCCATTTTTTGGATGTTGGGGTCAGCGGAGGTGTTTGGGGTTTAAAAGAAGGTTATAGTTTAATGATCGGTGGGGAAAGTGAAATTGTTGAACATTTGAAACCGATTTTTGAAACCCTTGCTCCCGGAAAGGATAAAGGCTGGGGACATGTCGGTCCTCATGGGGCAGGTCATTTTGTGAAAATGGTACATAATGGCATTGAGTACGGTATGATGCAAGCTTATGCGGAAGGATTCGAAATCTTAAATGCGAAAAAAGAATTGCAACTTGATCTACACCAAATTTCAGAAATCTGGCGTTATGGAACCGTAATCCGTTCCTGGTTACTGGATTTAACAGCGAATGCGCTTTCAGAAGATCAAACGTTAGAATCTGTGCAGGGCTGGGTAAATGATTCAGGAGAAGGTCGTTGGACTGTACTTGAATCGATAGCACAGGATGTTCCGGCTCCAGTGATCACCATGGCATTACTGATGCGGCTTGTCAGCCGACAAGAACAGAGTTATGCTTTTAAATTATTGGCTTCCATGCGTAATCAATTTGGTGGGCATGAAATTAAAAAAATGGAATCAGTAGATTAATTAGATCGGTATGTCTAAAAAAAAATACTTTTGTATGTGATAAAATTCCCTAAGGTATCTGCTCGCCTTATGGGATAAAAAAATGGTATTTCGTTATAGCATTCTAAGCATTCTACGTTCTAAAGCAAAAACTGCCCTTTTTACCCTACTTTTGTTTACACTTACGTTGGCTCTTTCCTTGGGGGTCAGTGTTTGGGCATCGGTTGCTCAATTTCTAAACGAGTGTGATGAATATTACACAACGATAGGCATGATCGAGTATATGGGCACAAGCCACCCCGATGATTTGATTTATGACGAAGCAATGGCAAATGCACTCTCCACATTTGATCCTTCGTTCATTCAACAAGACGAATCTACCTTATTCTGGAATGCACCAACTCGTTCTCTTGGTTATGTGGATGGTTTCTGGCGTACGGATGATTATGTGCCAGGACGCATGTTATCAGTACTGGTGGTAGGAAATGTCGGTTACAGTGAAAAGAACCGGGTTTACAGTGGCATTGTAATGAACACCATTTACTCACTCAAAAGCGAAAATGATACCATCATCCTTATTGATGAAGATTTTGGCAGCTTTGAACCAGACCGTTACTACCTTGTTTTTGGTGAAGTCTTTTATGGTTCCTCACCCCTGCTGCACCTGCGCAGAGCAAATTTTGATAATGCCATAAGCTCCGCTCAAGGGATCGAAGTGCCGCACATGCTTGACATCACCGCCGATGCAAAAACCGGTCAATTTTATACGATCCCGGAAAACTCCATTTTCCTTCAAGTTGCAGATACACTTCGTGTCGTTAACAACAGCCTGCTGGTTTCCGGAACAGAAGATTTGTTTTCGCTACTGCCATTTCACCAACAAGAGTTATATTTAATAGATGGCCGTGCCTTTACCGAAGAGGAATATAATAATGGCAGCCCCGTCATCATTTTATCGGAGCTGGTTTCCAACCGATTGGGTGTTTACGTCGGTGATACGATTGATCTTTCCCTGGCAGTTTCAGATTATCCCGGTATTTATAACAGTTACTGGGTATCTGATGGTTTTACATCTCAATCAAAATTTAAAATCGTCGGTATTACCAACACAGTCAATGACAAGAGTTGGTACGCCTTTGTACCCAAGACTAAGGATTTACCAGCATCAAAATTCCCTATCGGTTACACGGTGGGACAAGCCATCGTACAAAATGAAGATGCTGCTGAATTTTATAATCGGGTAGAACCCACTTTAAGTGATCGTTTTCACCTCACCATCTACGATCAAGGGTATTCCACCGTAGCTATTCCCTACCAAACCATTCTCATCGTAGCGAAAATTGTGACCTTAGTTTGTTTACTGTTAGAGTTGGCAGTATTGATTCTGTTCGGTTTTCTATTCGTCTACCGTCAACGAGAAACCAGTGAAACCATGCAAATGCTCGGCGCTGGTAAAAAAAGAGTAATCGGACATTTTCTTTTTAGTGCTGGTATCATTGCGTTTTTTAGCACCATGACAGGTGCAATTGCGGCTTTTTTATTACATGACAGAATTATGGCCCTGGTGGTTAAAGCTGCTGATCATTACGCACTGATCGATGCACGGTTCAGTAATGGGAATCTAACAACGTCCCGCGTATTGGAATTTTCTCCAGCACTCAAGCTCCCCCTATTTTTGTCAATAGGTGGTGTAGTATTTTTGTTAGCATTATCTGCTTGTCTGGTTTTTGTTCTGCGCACTTTTTTAAGGATTAAACCTACGCGACCCAAAACCAAATCACCAAAAAAGATTGGGAAAACATCCCGCCTTAATGGCGGAAGTCTTAAGTACGCTATCTTATCAATTATTCGCGGCGGGGCACGTTCTTTTATCGTTCCTCTTTTAGCAGTGGCAATTGTTATATTTTTTGGACAATTAAGCTCAACCGTTCTCCGATATCAGGAACAGCTTGACACGATTTACAACAACTCAACCATTCAAGGATATTTTACGGATATTAATGGAAAAAAAACTGGCAATCAAGTGTTAAGTGCCTATGATATTACCAACCTATACAATACAGGTCAGGTAAACTCCTTATCAATATCCATTGATGAACCCTATTATTTTTTAGGAATTAAACGCTGGGCTAATGGAAGAGAACAAAATCTCACCCCCTTGTTTGTACCTGATAACCATTTCGTCTATGAGTCTTTACAAGAAACCATCCAACGAGGCGCAGATCTTACCGCAACCAACAACATTAATACAGCACCCGAGTTTTTTTACAGCAATCAAGTAAATATCAACTTTATGGATGGATATGACGAATCAGTGCTGGAAGTTCCTTATCAAAATGAAAATAGTTTCACCTGTATCCTGCCTACTTCGTTAATGAAAAAACATGAAATTAACCTAGGAGACACGGTGCGTTTTGCCATAAACGACGTATTCTTTGATCCCACTTACGATGAGCGGGTATTTGTTCATTATGATCTCCTGGTGATTGGCAGTTACGAAAAACAAGGGGCTGAAGATACCATTTATGTACCACTCTCTCTCTTTACAGATACAGGTTTGATTTGGGGTAAAGGACAATCCGCAGCCAACTCGCCAACCGGAATAAAAACGGCAGACTTCACCCTTTCTCAAGAGGAAAAAGACCAGCTGCAAGCGACCACGTTTCAGAGTGCCAATTTTAACCTCACTGACGCCCGAATGTTATCCGATTTCAAAAATTATCTAACGGATTACGGTTTTTCACAGGTACATAAGGTTGGCTCTGTACGACAATTTATTGTCTTAAAAGATGCGGAGTTCAACGCTGCAGTCGCCAGTGTTAAACAGCAAATTTTGTATATCAATACCCTCTATCCCTTTTTATACTTTTTGGTGGGCACAATCGCTTTGGTTGTTTCCTATTTAATTGTGGTCAGTCGAAAAAAAGAATTTGCAACCATGCGCGGTTTGGGCAGCACACGAGCAAATTCGTTTTTCAGCTTTTTCTTTGAACAAGGCATTCTTATTTTTTTTGGAACAGCATTTGGATTAATGATTTGGTATATTCTTTTCGATGCAGTTACCATACCCCACCGGATACTTATAGCAGGCTTTTTGATTTGTTATTTTATCGGCTGTACCATCTCCATCCGGATCATGAACAACGCAAATGTCCTGACGATATTAGGAGATCGGGATTAAGGAGTTTAAAATGAAGATTCTCGAATTACAGGATGTTTCATACCGTTATCACAATGCCTATCAGCACGTGGATGCTTTAAAAAATATCCACTGTGATTTTGAGGAGGGAAAAGTTTATGCACTGGTAGGTAAATCCGGAAGTGGAAAAAGCACATTACTATCGCTTCTGGCGGGGTTGGATGTCCCAAGCGGCGGAAAAGTATTATTCTCCGGCAAGTCAATCGCAACCATGGATCGTGCGAAATATCGTCGTGAATGTGCCGCCATGATCTATCAGAATTTTCGTCTCTTCCCGCTGTTGACCGTTTCAGAAAATATCACCTACCCTATGGAGTTACGCGGATTCCGAGGGAAAAAAGCACGTACCCGCGCACAAGAGCTTGTTACTCGTGTCGCCCTTCCCGAGTCAGTTCTCGATCGTTTTCCCAGTATGCTCTCCGGTGGAGAACAACAGCGCGTTGGTATCGCTCGAGCCCTCTCTATGGATACAAAGCTGCTTCTTGCAGATGAACCAACCGGCAACCTGGATGACGAAAATAGTCGTAACATCATCGACATCCTGGTTAAACTCGCCCATGCGGATGGTTACTGCGTTATTATTGCTACTCACGACATCGGCATCTTACCCAAGATGGATATGGTCTACCGCATGAACAGCGGGAAACTACATCTGGACATAGAGAAGGTATAATCTAACAAATTTATTCACGTGAGCGTTTAATTTTTTTTTTTGTTCTTACAGATCTCAGAATTTCATTTCTGCTAACAATTCGATCAGTCGGTCTTCACGAGCTTTAAGATCATCCCGAGATTCATCATAAGCACCAGCCAAATGCTCCCCGACAATCTTGCCATCAATCATGAACAATACACGTTCTGTTTTAGCAGCCACTTTTATATCATGCGTCACCAACATGATTGTTGTTCCAGAACGGTGAATCTCCAATAGCAGATTCATAATTTCGTTGGATGATTTAGAATTTAATGCACCAGTTGGCTCATCACCAAAAATAATTTTTGGATTATTCATGAGTGCACGGCAAATGCCGACCCGTTGAAGCTGACCTCCCGATGCTTGTGAAATATTCCGTTCTTCTAGCTCCGTAATATCTGCACGTTTCATAAGGGTTCTCGCTCGTTCTTTAATTTCTGGGGATTTTTCTCTGTTTTTATTAAGTAATGGCAAAATAATGTTGTCCAGAAGATTGAGGTTTTTAAGCAAAGTTGGCTGCTGAAATATAAACCCCATTTTTATTCGGCGCAGGTCTGCGAGTTCATTTTCATTTAGGGTGGATAAATCCTTACCATCAAAATTAACGCTTCCCGCATCAACATGATCCATACCACTTAGCGTATACATCAAAGTCGATTTTCCTGAACCGGAAGGTCCCATAACTGAAACAAATTCACCTTCATTAATTTCAACAGACACACCATCGAGCACATTATGTTTTTCATCACCTTCGCCGAAGGATTTTACAATATTTTCACAGGTAATAATCTTGTTCATTACTTACTCCTTAATATTTTCAGAAATTTTTATTCTTTCCACGTCCAATGTGCCGATAATTGTTGCAATCAGTACCGTAATTACCATCATGAGCGGAAAAATCACGTACGATAAAAATGGATTGATCACAAATTCAAAAGATGATGCGCCAAAGGAGGAGATAACGGCACCAGCAACCACTGCACCAAGCGTATTGGCTAAAATCGTGCCTAAAATAATGGCAACAAGCAATACAAATACTGAACGTGATACATACTGCGACTTAATTTCATAACTTGTAAATCCAAAAGCTTTCATCACGGCAATCGAATAACGATCTTTTGCAACAAGCAGTTTCATGAATAACACCGTAATCAGAATGGCAATAACCAACGCAACAGCAATTGCTGCATAGGAAGCTTTTCCAATAGAACTTATCGTTGCACCATATGTCTGAATAACATACGCATCAATGCCAGATACTTTTGCAAAATCAAACCTATCCGCATACTGCTTAGTTGTTGGTTCAATAAGTGATTTATCCACAAGTTCAGAATTGATAATGCTCCACATCGTATCCGCTGAATCATCTGTGAAAACAGCTTTTGCGGTTTTTCCACCATTGGTAACATCCGAATAAATTCCACAGACCGTGAGTGCTTGCTCTTTACCTTCAATCATGAGTTTAATGATATCGCCTACCTTTTTACCTAAGGCTTCAGCGTTCATCCCTGAGAGCGCGATTTCATCTTTAGTAACTGGAGCTCTTCCCGCAGAATATTTTACAGGAAATATCGAATGGTCCCCTAATTCAATTTTTATACTTTCCTCAGAACCATCATCCATGTTTACTTTGAACGTCTTGGTAGTTAGAACGACAAATTTCGAAATTAAGCTGTCGTTTGTTAATACCTGAGATATTTCAGCTGTTTTACCAGAAATATTATCGGTTTGCTGAATATCAATACGCATATCACATTGTCCAATACCCATATAGCTTACGAAGTCTTTGGATGAAATGGTATTGTATAAATTTTGTGGAACAATGATGATAAATACTAAAATCACAAGCACTGCAAATGTTGTGGCGTACAGTTTTTTCCTTCCAAGCACATCTTTAATACCAAGAAAAATATTAGTATTTAACAGTCTATTATTGCTGAGGTAAAAACGCTTTCCACCAGTGTTTTTTTCCTGAGATACACCAAAACGAATCGCTTCCGCGGGGGATATTTTCCGAAAGCGATTTAACACACTGTTTACATAAAAAATGATTGTTAGAAACACAAATAAAACGCTAATCATTCCGAACACAAAGGCAATCGAATTGTTTTCGCTTTCACCCATAAATAATCGAATATTTTCTAGAAGTTTATCTCGGAAAACAAACGAGAGTAAAAAACCTAGGACACAGCCTCCCACCGCAATAACCGCATATTTGGATAAGTAAATTTTCTTAATATCGGATACGCGTAATCCTATTGCTTTCATAACGCCAATTTCGCGATAATCATCTTCAATTTTTGCGAGCAATGTAAAACGAATACACAAAAAAGCAATAGCAACAACCAGAATGCTTACAAGAAGAATCACTGCAATCATCATCCCATCTGATAAGGCATTAATTGTCTTAAACAGTGGATATGTAATTGTTGGTCCGTTTGCTTCAAGTCCGGCTGTTGTGTAAGCTGTTCCAAACGCGTTTAGAGTAGATAAATCCTTTAGTCGAAATTCAATCAAATATTCTACGCTTCCTAATTCTTTTAATTCTTTATAGTCATTTTCACTCACTAAAAATCGTTTGGATGAAGCCAGCAAAGAATTCATTTGTGAATCACGGAGAAATCCAGCGACGACAAAATTCTTTCCCGAAACCCGCACCTTATCACCCACTTTTGTGGTGCCATCCTGCATGTAACATAAAGGAACATAAAGCTCACCGTCAGACACAGTAATAATATTTCCATTCAGGTCGAGGAGGTAGTCAAACTTTTCACTCTGGATAGAGAATCCATTATCTTGAACACTATCCGCAAGCGAATTTTCTTGAAAATCTATTTGCACCCCATCAATATTTAAAAATTCAAGCACCTGAAATTCATCAATATATTCATTTTCCGCAACAAAAGCCGAGAGGTTCGGCATATCAATTTCACCGGAATGCATCTGCATAAAATGCGGTGTTTTTGCCCGTGTCATCAGGGTATCAATTGCACCTGTAAGATTGACAACCAAAATCGCTGCGAGTGAAACAAGCATTGCTGCAGCAGCAACAAAAATTATTGTTGTCAGCGATATCGCTTTGTTTTTTAAAATGTCATTACGGATGGTTCTGTAGTACACAATTCACCTCTATTTTTAAAATAATTTCTTGATATGTTATCAGTCATCTTCACCATTAATTTGTTGAACCAAGACTAAAACCAATCCTAAGTCTCGGATTCGCATCAGGATCCCATGTAATTCTGCCTGATCGATAACAGGCCCGGTTAAAACAGTGTCGCCATCAGGAGTGTATTCTGCTTTAAAATTATTGAATAAAGATTCGACATCGTCGCCAAGATAACCTTTAAGTTTAATTTTATATAACGTTGCTTTTTCTTGTGTTTTCATAATCTCATTATAAATTTCATAACTGGGCCTTTGAACCCACCATAGTGGAATTCTTTAAATGAAAACTGCCTAACACTTTTGTGTTAGGCAGTAGTATTTAAGGAGTTACTCTTAAACCAAACCCAGCCTTTGGGCTTCATTCATCGCCTGGGCACGACGCCTAACACCCAATTTACCATAGAGATTATTCGTATGTCGTTTAACAGTATCAAGTGCAATAAAAAGTTCATCAGCAATTTCTTGGTTCGATTTTCCCAAACATATCAGTTTTAATACTTCAAGTTCTCGTTCACTAAGAGGTTCAATCAAATTTTGAACCTTTGGTGATTTTTTTTCCAATCGCTCTTTTGTTAACGAAATTGCATCATTCAGAAATCGATTTTGAATGGATTCAGCTATTCGCACAGCCTGCTGTAAATCATCCTGTGCTTGGATTAAATCACCTTGTACATGATGCAGATTTGCAGCTATCAGATAACCCTGTGCTAGATAATATCGGTGTCCGGTTTTACGCGCTGTCTCTAACCCCTGCTGCAAGAGACTCTCCGCCTCATCCCAAGATCCTTTCACACGCAGTACATCTGCCAACGCCAGGCGAATTAAACAAAAAGCGGGGAAATCCGCATAAGCCGGCTTCTCCGTGAGTTTTAGTTCATGCCGGCAGATTGTTTCTGCTTGTTCGATTTGACCTTGCAAAATACTTATTCTTGCCCATTCCATGGTAGTATGTGCCAGTGCAAAAAAGTTCTCACACCTGCGTGCATGTAAACTGACGCGGCTTAAATAATCAGAAGCTTTACTTAAATCGTTTGCTGCCACATAGGTATAACCCATCTGTGAATAACATGCCGTGAGACCCATATCGACGTATGCTTGTCCAAGTGTTTGTTGTAAATCCGAGATTGTTGGCAGCAGCTGTTCAATATTTCTAACCGCAGAAGTAACATCGCCGCGATGCCGTAAAACAACGGCGCGCAATAAAATCACTTGATGTAAAATGATGTTGTACTCTGGATGTTCTTTCGGCAACATTCCCGATGTGACCATTTCTTCAAAAACGAAAGTGATATCGTCAAGATAGGTTGCAATACGATCATAATTTCCTCGAACAAATAAGGTCCAACAGTATGCTACACCCAAGGGTGGTGTTTGACGAATAAAATCACTTGGTAGTGATTCGAGCCACTGTACTGCAGTATGCAGTTGACCCTTATGATAAATTTTTCGCCAATTGTTAACAATAATATTCGTAGCAAACGAAAAATCAGGAATGGCAAACGCATGGTTCAAAGCACTTTCAGGGTAGTTATTATCTTGATACCATAACGCAGCACGGCGATGCAAGATTGGTATTTCATCTACATAGGTTCGGTGTAAGCGGCTAAGTAGTAATTCAGCAAAAAGGTGATGATAACGAAACCAATAGTGCTCTCGATCCATCGGAACAACAAATAAATTGCTGCGATAAAGTTTTTCCAGAACATCCATATTCTCGGAGTTTCCAACCACCGCATTGCACAGAGGGACGCACATACTTTTTAGTATAGAAGTTTTTAGCAGAAAGCTCCGTAAATCTTCTGGTTGATTTTGCAATACTTCATCCGCAAGGTATCCTAAAATATAATGATGACTACCTGTGAATGCTTGAATAAATTTATGTGCATCTGTGTCTCCCTGCATCGAAAGTGCCGCCAGCTGTAATCCAACAATCCATCCTTCCGTGCGTTTTTCTAAAACCTGTACATCCATTTCAGTCAAACTCAAATTCATTGAGTCGTTTAGGAATGCCATTGCTTCCTTGGTAGAGAAGCGAAGATCGGAAGCACGAAATTCCGTTATTTGTCCTCGCCCTCGTAAACGATTAATCGGCAAAGGTGGATCGGCGCGTGTCACAATAACCAGATGAAGTGTATTTGGTAAATGGTCGAGAAGAAAGGTTATTCCTTCATGAATTTCTTTATTTGAAATGACGTGATAATCTTCGAGGACAAAAATGATCGCTTGATCGAGTGCTGCCGCATCATTAATCAATGAAGTAAGAAATTGTACAAGATCAAAACCCTGAGGAGATTCCAGAATTTGCAAAGCTTCCTGTCCAAAGGGGTTTTTGGTAAGCGTCTGTAGCGCGGCAACAAAATAAGTCCAAAAACGGATTACGTTATTATCCTGTTCATCAAGCCCTAGCCAAGCTGTATGTTCACGATGTGAAACAAGCCATTCAGAAAGTAAAGTCGTTTTGCCATAACCAGGCGGAGCGGATATAAGTGTTAAAATACGCCCCGCTGTTAAACCCGTAGACAAACGCTCAACAAGGTGAGGACGGTTAATAACATTGGGAGGAATGGAAGGGATAAATAGTTTGGTCGAAAGAATAGAAAAAGGCATTAAGAGGTACCAACCATTCTTCGGCAACAAATTGAAATAGAAAAAGTTAGTAAATTTAGGGAAGCAATTATGAAATCAGTACTTTCAAAAACGGATTTTGCTAATTTTAACACAATAATCCAATAAAATTCATTAAAAATATCCACAAACAATTATTAAAAATATCACACCAAAAGTTCCACTTAACTACTTAAATAAAGAGAATTTTCCTCAGCAAATACGTCATCTATCTCATTGAAGAAATTGTTTCATCCAGTATAATCGAGTCATTGGATTAATTTTTTACCTTACAAAAGTATGTAAAGGTTTTTAAAGCATGAAAACAATATATCGTATCTTGTTGTCTATTCTTTTTTCTGTGCCATTGATGTTTTTAGCGGCTGAGGATCCCCCGCCGTATCAAACTGCATCTGAGGACTTAAAAGCTGAATTATGGAGCGCATTTTCAGACAAGGTATTACAACCTGAAAATCAAAAAAATCTTACGTTTGATCTTTTTACACCTGAATTAGATGAAGCCTTTTTAACACCTGACGGTACGACGGCGGTGCTGTGGCTGGCACTACGAGATGAGTACGGACAGCGCTTGGCGACCGAACCTGGTTTGGTGATAGCTGTTTTAAATGACAACAGATGGGAAGTACTGCTTCCGGATGACCCAGCATGGGAAAAAACCATAACCACCCTACCAGCAGGCTTGGTGCCTTTGGAACAAAGTCCATCCCCTGAGGATATTGAAACTTCTGCAGACATTAAAGCGCCCGTAACCGGTTATTATTTACCGTACGCCGCAGGCACATCACGCTGGCTGGAAGGTTCGATCAGCCATTTTCAGTCCATTCCAGAACTGGGTTACCCATCTTGTAAAGTTCCTGATGATTGCCGCTACGCCTATGATTTTACCGACGCCTGGCATTTTCCTCTGCTTGCTGCAAAAGAAGGACGTGTTGTGGCATCTCGAGACAGCTGCACCGATGGTAACCCATACTGCACCAATTATATCGTTTTACAGGAACCGGATACCCAGCTTTACCAAATTTACATCCATCTAGCTAATAACACTATTCCTGATAAATTAACCAACGGCACCCTGGTAAAACGAGGGCAGTATCTCGGGGATACTGATGATACAGGCTACAGCACATCACAGCATGTGCATTTTATGGTCACCAACAGCATCTGGTTAGGTGGCGATGGGTATTATTGGGGTCGCTCGATTGATATCCGTTTTGTAGACGTGGCCATTAACAATGGCATCCCCCGCACCTGTTACGAAGTAACCCATTTTCCCATTTACGATGGTGCAACCGAATGTTTAGGCGATAAGACCGATCCACGTAATCCGGCCAACGATTGGTTTCCATCCGGTAATGTCGGTGCGTATCCACCAACCGGGTCTTTAAGTGTTCCCGCTGCTGGAGCTACTGTCACCGTTGGATCCACTCAAATTATGGATGTCCGCGCAAACGCCAGCGATGATGTCCGTGTAACTGCGGTAAGCCTGGTGGCAAAATTGGATGGTCAGTGGAACGAAATCGGTCCAAAAATTTCCCAAACTATCCCACCAGGTGTTTACGATTGGGATGTGAATCTTTGTGAAGCTGGCGTCGCAGTGAATGGAGCGCTGGAGGTGGCACTGCGCGTTTGGGACCATGAAGGTAATGTTTCCACTGCCCTCACCCCGCGAACTATTCAGGTTGATCATTCCTGTCCCCCGCCAAGCAGCCAGCTGAACCCAGTCCAGGATTTTGATTCCACAGCTGCTTTACTCTCTTGGCAGGCTGTCGATGCAGGTGCAGGCCTTAGCACATTTGAAATCCAATGGCGCACCAACCCCGGTACCTGGCAAACCAATAACACCCTTATTATTCCAGGTGCCCAGCGCTCTGCCTGGTTTAGCGGCCAGGGCGGCACCTCTTATGCCTTCCGGCTGCGTGCAGTGGATGAAAATGGACAGGTGGAAGCATGGCCTACGGGAGACAATGCAGAAACCAGTGTAACCTTCCCTAGCATCTGTACCACCGACAGTAGTGAGCCTGATAACACCAGCGGGCAGGCCAAACTGATCAACCTTGGAAATATAGCACAAAGAAATCTATGCCCTGCCGGAGATAACGACTGGTTTCAGATAACCGTGCAGGAAGGAAAGTATTACCAATTCAACGCGCTTTCATTAAATGGTGGAGCTGCCGTTAATCTAACCATACTGGCAGATGACGGCACCACTATATTAACCAGCGCTCAGGCTCCCGGTCTTGGTCTAAATCTGCATCATCTATACAAAGCAGAAAATAATGGTGTTGTTTTCTTTAAATTTACCCCCTTGGTGACTACCTTGTTTGGTACCCAAGCCACATATTCAGTACGGGTTGAGGAAGTTATTCCCATCTTCCTACCAATGATTGTTAAATAAACACTATTCAACTTGATATTTTTATCAATATCCGGGATTTCTCATAAAAATTACTCATTGACTCAGTGTTTTGTAATTTATACTATTAAGGTTAAGCAAAGGAAATTGAATGAATGGCTCGCAAATATATATAATTACCTCCATCCTGATTTTGGTTATCATTGCTATCTTGTTTTTCTTCACTAATAAAAACAAAACAAAAAAGCGACTCTCTGGATTAGCAAGCCTTTCCTTTGGTTTAATCATCACAGGTATTGTATTCGGCGATAACCGCCTTGTTGGATATAGTTTAATCGGAGCTGGTGTGGTCTTCGCAATAATCGATATTTTTATTAAGAATAAAGACAAATAACTTCTTCCAAATTAAAAAACGCCACCAATAAATTGATGGCGTTTTTTAGATACAAAAAATTTATTTCTTCTTTAATACTGGTAAGCCATTGGCGGTTTCAGAAACTTGATAACCTTCTGGAACTGCGTTTAAGGCACCCTCTTTTTCTTCTTTGGAGAAGAAATAAAGTGTGGTTTTTTTGCCAGTGCTCGTTACACGATCTTTACCGTGTAAAATGTAGGTAACGCCTTTTGAATTTGTGTATGTAAAAGCCATTTTATCCACCTTTCTAAAATAGTTTTGGTTTTCTCTCACCAATTTAGTAATGATACCAGTATCTTATCACCATACCTAGTATTTGTCTAAAATTAAAGGGGAAATATGGAATTTTGAGAGAGTTTTATTGATTTTTTTGTTTACAAGCCCTCAGATTCTTGTTTAGGGAGTTAATGGCACCTTTGTTAAGGACACCCCTGCTTGATCGTATGTGATCAAGAGAGCTGCATCAGCGGGCTGTTCACCAATTCCAGCTGTATTTAGGTAAACCTGAGTTCCTTCCAATTGGCTAGTGAAGTAGGAAAATTCATTTCCGGATTTACCTACATCTCCTGCGAAAACATAAACAGGTTTGTTTTCAGAAACAGGAATCAACTGTTTGTTAATTATCTCTTCAAAATTACTGCCAAAAAGATCACAATATTCATGGTTTGTGGTTAGGTTGCCCACCCCAGGTAAATTTAGATTCTGAAAAAGAACTTTGTGCATGAAGATAAACACATACTGTATTTCTTCAGATTCCGATGCTTGCTCAAGTGCCCTATCCAACATCTCTTTTTGTTTGCCAAGGATCGAACAATTACCAATTTCTGTATCCAAAAAGATCAACTGGGCTGGTCCATGGGTAAAACTATAAAAGGTCTGTCCAAAATATTCTTGGTAAAGCTGTCTGCCTGCATAAAAATCATGGTTGCCAGGGACGTTTAAAACCGGCATGGACAATGGATCTATCAATCCTTCTTTTAAAGCGGAAAACGTGTCCGGTGAGGGTTTGTATACGAGGTCACCCATCAAAACAACCAAATCAGGCTTGAGTTCGTTATTGATCAAACTCAAGTTAGCAGATAATACCGCAGGGGGAATAACCGCTTGGTCATTTGCATAAATATGACCAAAAGTGAGGATTTTCACTGTCTGATCCGCACTGACAGGTATTAGTGGCTCCTTATTTAGAATAACTTGATCGGGAGATGGGAATTGTTCATAATCAAATGAAAAATCGTTCGTTATAATGGTGTTTTTTTCAAATAATTCGCTTCGCATCTTATTTACTATATTACTACTTACATTTTCGTTAATCTCGGTTAAATAAATTCCTTCCAAACGAAAATAAGCATTTCGAAGACGAATATATTTGTATCCCACAAAACCCAATCCTAACAAAGTGACCAGGCATGTCAATAGTATTAACAATTGAAATATGGTTTGTTTGTATTTCATAAACCCATCCGTTTTTAGGTTTATTATACCAATGCCTTTTTCTGCTCAAAAGTGCAAAAAAGCACAATCGGAGTATAATGGAGAAATCCATTATCTGTATAAAGGAGGTCTCGCTTTGAAACCACAGTCTTTCTTTTTATCCATTAGCATGACCTTTTTCGTTCTGATTGGGTTCCTGGTTTTTACTCCCACCAGAGAAGTTTTCGCTCAATGTAAAACCCCTTCTACCTGCAAAACCTGCCATGAAGTACAATCACAGTACCCTGTCAATACACGCGGTGATTGGCACACGGATCATATCATTATCGATTCCTGTGCTGAGTGTCATGGCGGCAGCCGTATGGCACCGGATATGGCAACAGCCCATGTAGGAACTACAAAGGATTTAAAATTAATGGCCGGAAATTGTGTGGCCTGCCATTGTGACGATTTGGAAGACCGATTTGCGCCTTATGCAGTTCAAAAGAATATCACTGATCTCAGTTTTTTGAAAGACGCTGAAAATATGGCGGTTTCTGCTAGTTCATCACCATTTAACAATGGTTTTTTGGCCCCCGCTCCTTTTGGTGTCACTGCACCACTTGAACCTGAAGTTGAAACAGAACCATCCACGCCATTAAATACAAACAATAACTCCTCCGCTAATTTGGCAGCAGGGTTGTTATTAGCCGCTGTAACCGTAACAGGCGGTGGTTTGGTTATTAAAAATGAAAGAAAACTCCAAAACAAACAAACGAATTCTAGCTTCTTAAACTGGTTATGGATTCGCTTTCGAGAAGAAAATTGGTCACCCTATATTGCTGGGGTCGGGCTTGGTATTGTTGGCATCCTGGCAGTGGTGGTTGCCAATCATCTGATGACAGCCTCTGGTGGAATCGCTGTAACAGCAAGTGCATTGGTACACCGGCTTGCACCACAAACCATCGAAAAAAATATATACTTCCGCTTTGTGATGCCGCCCGCCTTTGATTGGGAAGTATTAATTCTGATTGGTATGTTTGTTGGTGGATTTTTAGCATCCCTCTCAAGCGGCACCTTTAAAATCCGCTGGAATCAAGATCCAGTTTGGGTGAAAATTTTTGGAACATCTCGTTTAAAACGCTTCCTGATTGGTTTTATCAGCGCAGTGATCATTCAATATGGTGCAAGCATAGCAGGCGGCTGTACCAGCGGCCTGGCTATCTCTGGCGGTATGCTGCTGGCACCATCCGCCTTCCTATTCATGGCTGGTATGTTTATTTCTGGCATTATCACCGCCATCATTGTTTTCCGTAGGAGGTATTAAATGAGCACTTATCTGTCACCCATTCTTTTAGGAATTGTGTTTGGTTTTGTCTTGGTAAAAGGTGGCCTTACCAAATACGGTAATATTGTCGGCGTGTTCCGTTTTACCAATCTGACGGTCATTAAATTTATGATGACAGCTCTTGTAGTTTCAATGATCGGGTTATATACTCTACAAACCAGCGGCTCGATTCAGTTTCCTAACATTCCCGGAACTTATATCTTAGGCAACCTGTTTGGTGGGTTAATATTTGGCGTGGGTATGGCACTAGCGGGTTACTGTCCAGGTACCGTCGTAGCGGGCGCTGGAGAAGGCAAATTAGATTACTTACTTTCCGGATTAGGGGGTTTGTTAACCGGTGCACTTTTATTTGGTTTCACTTATAAAAGTGTTTTTCCACCCATCGCAAAAGTGGCTAATCTGGGCAATGTCACCCTGCCGACCCTGTTAGGCGTTCATCCCCTTCTGGTTGTAGCATTATTTGTGGTTTTAACCTTGCTGCTATTTTATTTTTTGGAAAATGGCGGAAAAAGGAAAGACAAATTAAGTGAATAGTTTATAGTAAAAAAATTTTTTTACAGTCAAACCACAGTAAATCAACAAGGCGCAGGGAAAACTTTTTTCCTCTGGTGAGGTGCAAACCGTATTTAAGAGAGGATTTAAAAAGTTTTAGTAATTGTTCATGCTTTTTCGTGGTTAGTTTTCTCTACGTAGAAACTCCCTCACAAGCTGATTAAACAGTTCTGGATTATCCCGCTGTGGCCAATGCCCACAGCCTTCCATAATGGTAAATTCTGCATTTGGAATCAGTCGGGCAGCTTCTTGCGAAGCAGTTAAAGGAACCAGCGTATCTTTTTCCCCATGAATAACCAACGTTTTTTGCTGGATTTCCGGCAACCGATCCAGAAAGACCGTTTTTAACCCGGACCAGGTTATATCACCATCTTGTAAATCAGCAAATGCCTGCCCCGCTCCGGGCTGTAAAGCCTGTTGGTGGACACGTTCCACTAATTCCTCTGTGATTGAGCCCTGGCGTTTAAGAATTGATCCAAGAGAATACTTAATCATCCAGCGTTGGCGTACCATCCACCAGGTTAATTCCCGCACACCAGGAAAGTTGACATACAAAAAACTTAATTTATGGAATGGAGCCTTTTTCTGCAAGCCATAACTATCCACCAAAATTAAAGAATCAACAAACGTTGGGTTGTTTAAGGTAAAACCAATTGCAATAGCCCCACCCATAGAAATACCTACTAGGCTGACCGTGGTTAAACCAAGTAAATTTACAAATTTTTCAAAAAACTGAACATAGTAGGAAACCACGAACTTTTCGTCCGGTGTGTCGCTTTTGCCATAACCTGGCCAATCCAAAGCGATGACAGTATGTGTTTCTGCCAAATCGGGGATTATTAATTCCCATGATAGGGCAGCATTATCCAATCCCCCACCATGCAACAACACAACAGTCCGCTCACCTCTACCAGCTTTTAAATAATGGGTGTTCACACCGTCCACATTTATATATTGGTTTTCCATTGTATCCTCAGTCTTGTGATTTTTTTAATTATAACTTTATTTAAAAAACAATACCCCGATTATATTAATCCATTTATTATTATTTCATAATATATAATTAACCCAACTGACAAATCCATTAACGAAACAAAGTACCCTAAAGGAAAATCATGAAAATCGATTATTGTCTGCGCTTCAACCAACCGGATGCACAAATATTGAAATTAACGGGTGGAAAAGGATCGAATCTTGCTAAAATGACAGCAGCTGGTTTTCCTGTACCGAATGGGTTCATTATTACAACAACCGCTTTTGATTTTTTTCTACAGGCAAATCAGATCGATCAAATAATTCAAAACGCCTTGTTTGCCATCTCCAGCAATGATCCAGGGGTAATACAGGAAATCGGGAAAAAAGTTCGAGAACAAATCCACCAAACGCCTATACCGGATGATTTGATAGAAGCAGTTCATTTAGCACTGCAAAATCACCCACCGGAATTGCACTTTGCCGTTCGGTCCAGTGCAACAGCTGAGGATTTACCCTATGCTTCTTTTGCCGGACAACAGGATACATATCTGAATGTTTTTGGATTACCTTCCATTCTTGAGCATATTCGCAAGTGTTGGGCCTCCTTATATACTGACCGTGCCATTACCTACCGCCTTCAAAACCAGATCAACCAGAAGGATATAAAAATTGCCGTTGTCGTGCAGGAAATGGTCTTCCCGGAAACGTCAGGTATCCTCTTCACCGCCGACCCAGTCAGCAATAACCATCGAGTCATCACCATCAATGCCGGGTTTGGTTTGGGTGAAGCACTTGTCTCAGGTATCGTTAATCCCGATCTTTACCGTGTAGACAAAAATACAGGCAGAGTGATAGAAAAAGAAATCTCAAACAAAACCACTGCCATTCTGGCAGCAGAATCTGGTGGCACACAACAAGTAACACTTGATTCTAATCAGCAGCAAACTGAGGTTCTTACCAATCAACAAATTGAGGCTTTAACCGCATTAGGAAAAAAGGTTGAGAAAGCATATTTAACGCCACAAGATATTGAATGGGCTTTTGAAAATGAAAATTTATTCTTACTGCAAACTCGGCCTATTACATCACTCTACCCAATTCCCTCCCCTCCACCACTGGAAAATAACCTGCATATTTACTTTAGTTTTGGCCATGTGCAGATGATGACAGAACCGATTTCACCAATGGGTATTTCGATCTTACGATTGTTATTACCATTTGGTTGTCCTCCATCTCAATCGGTTTATTCGCCATACTTATTACCAGCAGGTGGAAGATTGTTTGTAGACTTAACTTCGATTTTAAATTCAAAACCGGGCAAAATAATTTTTCCAAAGATTTTAGTTGGTGCAGAACCAATAGCAGCGCAACAAATAAAAAATCTTTTGCAAACGGATCAATTCTTGATTCGTAATAAAACCAATGAACATCATATTAAACTGAGTTTTTTATCAGAATGGGTTTTTCCACTGTTTGGAAGATTAATATCTTGGGCGTTTTTCAGACGGTTAAACAATACTGCCGCTCAGGTGTTAGAAAAAAACCAAAAATATTTAACAGAACAAAAAAATCTTTTAAACAGTATCTCAAACAAAATAAATTTTCTAGTAACCTTAAAAAGGTCAATCTCATCATTTTTCCATCAGGGTTTGGTTTGGATGCTACCGATTGTCGCTTCAGGAATCATGGCAAAATTTTTACTTGAAAAGATACTATCCCATTTTGATCTTAAGCAAGAAGTTTTAAGTCTGCAACGAGGCTTAATTGGAAATATCACAACGGAAATGGACTTAATGGTTGGTGATTTAACTGACCTTGTTCAAACTCAACCAAAACTTCACCAGACTCTTACCCAACATCTAGAGCAAAATAAAAATTGGTCTGATTTCCCCTTTAAATCTTTTCCCCAATTTAACAAACTTTGGTCTGAATTTTTAGATCGCTTTGGACAACGCGGACCAGGGGAAATAGATATCGCCCATCTTCGCTGGAATGAAAACCCCCAATCTCTGTTTCAAATCATTCTTGCAAGTCATCAAAACAGACCAATAGGCGAACACCGTAGGCATTTTACTTTGTTAACTGAGATCAACCACCAATCACAAGAAAAAATTATTACTACACTTAAAGGTTCTTTAAAAGGCCGATTGATTCTACCTTTTGTCAAACGGTTGATGCGGCTGTTAACCAACCTGGCACCCATTCGTGAGCATCCAAAGTATTTGATCGTAAGTTATCTCGACTTTGTCCGAACTAAATTATTAAATCTGGCGAATGAACTTAAGAATAAAGGGTTGATTGATGAAACACGAGATGTATGGTTCCTGGATTACGAAGAACTCGTCAACTATTTTAACGGCGAATCAATCGATTTTAAAACGCGTATCCAACAACGTAAACAAGCCTATGACCACTATAAAAAACTGACCCCGCCGCGCGTGATCACAAGCGATGGCGAAATCCCACGTGAGAAATTACACCGAGAAGGCTTACCGGAAAATGCACTCATCGGCAGCCCGGTTTCTGCAGGATATGTGGAAGGTATTGCCAGAGTGATTTTAGATCCCAGTCAGGAACAATTAAATCCTGGTGAAATTTTAGTTGCACCGTATACAGACCCTGGATGGACTCCTTTGTTTATCCATGCTGCTGGGGTTGTTATTGAAACTGGTGGATTGATGACACATGGGTCGGTGGTTGCTCGTGAATACGGGTTACCAGCTGTAGTTGGAATTATGGATGTAACCAAAACAATTCAAACCGGTATGAAAATTCGTGTTGATGGAGATAGTGGATATGTACTCATTTTGGAAAATAATTCGCAACCTTTTCACTAAAGGCAGGTTGTATATCAAATTTTAAAATATCATCTCAAGACATTATAATTAGTAAATAATTTTTTCCCACGGAGGCAGCTTTGATCTTTGTAGACAATCAAAACCACACCGACCCAAGAGTAAACCTGGCTATTGAAGAACATTTATTACGAAATTTCACCGTTGATGAAGACATCCTCTTATTTTATATCAACGAACCATCCATTATTATCGGACGGAACCAAAACACCTTAGAAGAAATCAATCACCTATATGTCGAAAAATACGGCATCCACGTCGTTCGCCGGTTATCTGGAGGCGGCGCAGTCTATCATGATCTAGGGAATTTGAATTTTAGCTTTATCAGTAACAACGGCAGGGAAAACATTCACAACTTTAAGAAATTTACCGCACCTGTTATTGATGTTTTATTAGAAATGGGTGTAAATGCTGAATTGGGCGGAAGAAACGACGTTTTAGTAGATGGTAGAAAAATATCCGGAAATGCGCAGTATAGCGCAGGCGTACGAATGGTTAGCCATGGAACACTTTTATATAATTCGGATCTTTCTCAAGTCTCAGAAGCGTTAAATGTCAAAATGGACAAAATCGAGTCAAAGGGAATCAAATCAGTGCGCTCGCGTGTTGCTAATATCTGTGAGTTTTTAGAAAACCCAGTGGATATCTTGGAGTTCCGGGAACGGTTAAAAAATGGCATCTTAAACAAGTCTGAAAACAGCGAATATCATTTAACCCCAACGGATTGGACAACCATTAACCAATTTACTCGGGACCGCTATGCCCAATGGGATTGGAATTATGGTCGTTCACCGGCATTCAACGTACAGAAAAAGAAACGGTTTCTAATTGGGGAAATTGATGCCCGGATTGAAGTTAATCAGGGTTTGATTAACAATATAAAAATCTATGGCGATTTTTTAGGGCTTTCCGATGTTCATGACGTTGAAAGTTTATGCATCGGCCAAAAGTATGACCGCCAGAGTTTATTATCCGTTTTAAATGGTAAGGATCTGCATCAATACTTTGGTGCCCTTTCCGCAGAAGAATTAGTGAACTTTTTATACGACTAAAAGGGAAAAGGTAATTGTTAAAAACGAAAAGTGAAAAGTTTTCCTTTTCACTTTTCGAAATTTTTACCCCAAAAGATAATCGATAACTAACTTTTCGTTTTTAGTTCTTCAATTTATTGGTTCTACCGAAACCAACACAGCCCGTACAACCACACGCCAGGTGTAACTACCCTTGGTTTCATCGAAGCTCTGGCAAGTTATCAATGTCAACCAGGAGCGATCTTCATGATGCAGTACCGAGAGATCATTCGGACTTACTCGTTCAACACTGCGAACTTCATAGGTGAACACCTGTCCAAATGCGGTCACTTCTACCTTATCACCCCAACGCAGGAGATGCAAGTTCACAAATGGTCCGGGTGTACCATCTGCATTGTAAACATGGGCGGTTAACCCAGTGTTTCCATCCCAAGTCGGGTAAGCAGTACCTTCCAAGTATCCCACCTGTGAACTTAACCAAGTTAGATCCCATCCATCAGTTGCCAACGGCACACCAACTATAGGCAGATCAAGGTTTTGTTTCGGAATGGCAAATCGCAGATCATCGATTGCTTGGTAAACCAGGTTCTCCGGTTGTTGAGGCAAAATGGTGCGGACACCAGGTGCAAAACCTGTATCCGGGAGTTGCGGGATATTGATAAGCGCATTCGCTGAGACTCCATATACATCCACATTCGAACCCGGAGTATAGGATCGTTCAACCGATGTTTGGTTGTATGGTGATTGCGGTGTAAGCACATCACCAGGTAAACTTGTCCATTCCATGGTGACGGTGTTTTCAATTTTTGAACCTGGATTGGCTTTGGTAATTCGTGCCTGATAGCTCAACACAGTCGGTTCGGTTGTTTGTGTAAAAATATCCCAACCTACCCGTAAAATCGGTGCATTCAAATCATTGATCAAAGTCGGCACCTGTCCACTGACAAACACCAGACTGCCCGGAACATAGGTTAATGTTTCTGGAAGAGTATCCGATATTGCCAGATTAAACGCATCTGAATTACTATCTTCGGTGTGATTTAAAGTTACCGTGAAGGTCACCGTCTGATTGTTGTATGCTGTTTCAGGTGTTACAGATTTTGTGATTACCAAATCTGGTTCCACAATCGTAACAGGGCTGGCTTCAGCTTCTAACGAACCACCTACCCAAGTCCAGTCAGCCTGGTTACCCAAGGTCTGGCCATCCACATTGGCTTCTGTATTTAGTACCACCACATCGTATTCAATGGTTAATGTGATATCCTCCTCCGCAGCGGAGATGTTGGTCACATCGCCAAAGTTGATTATCATCTGGCGGCCACTGTCTGTTACATTAGTGCTGGTTACAGGATACTGCGAAATGGCTGCCATTGTACACAAACCGGATAAGGTATAACCAGGTTCTAAGGTTAATACATCAGCAGGATCGGTAGTAATCTGATTACAACCAACGAAGGCCATACCTTGATCCAGAATATCCGTAAATACTAAATCTTCAACCAAACCAGGGGCAATATCCAAAGTAACTGTATAAGTTACAACCTCACCTACTGCCACATCCAAACCAGTCGTGTGTATTTGGTTGGTACCACTGATAACCTTCGCGCTGTCACCAATCAAATCACGATCACTGTCTTCATTATTTTCCGGGGTTGGATCAACACCGTTGCTGCCGTCGTCTTCTACGATAACTTCATTCACAATTTCCGGATTGACACCAGTGAACGGATCCTCCACGGAAATTTCAACGGTCAGCGTGATTTCACCACCTCCAGCTAATTCTCCCAAATTCCAAATAATCTCTCGAGTGTTGTCATCATACACGCCACCATCACTGGCAGAAACAAACACTACACCAATCGGCAAAGTATCCGTCACCACTACCCCCGTCGCGGATTGGGTGCCTACATTTGCAACGACGATCGTATAAGTTAATTCTTCTCCTGGGGTAACCTGTACCACACCATCATCTTTAGTGATGGTCAAGTCGGATATTGCATCCACCGGTGTTTCTTCATCATCAACATTATTTTCCGGCGTTGGATCCTCACCATTTGTACCATCATCTTCAATCGAAACATTGTTCAGGATCGATTCAACACCAGCTGTCAGTGGGTTTTCAACCAGGACAGCAAACAAAACACTACCTGAATCACCGGCATTCAAATCACCCACCGCAAATGTACACGTTGAACCAGCGGTGATATCATCACAAACCCAAGCTGGGTTACTATTCACCGCGTCATAAGTTGTGTAACCCGGAACCGTTTCCGTAATAACCACACCCGTTGCATTCTGCTGACCGACATTTTCATACGCCAGGCCATACTGAATCGAATCACCTGGAACAGCAGTTACATCGCGGTCGTTCTTGATGATCGTAAGGTCCGGCAGGGCATCCACTGGAGTAATTTCATCATCCTGGTTATCTTCGGTCAGGTCATCACCGTTTTCGCCATCATCATTGATAGTTACAAAATTGTAAATTTCATCAATGGAGGCGTCAATTGGATCATCAACATCGACTGCAAAACTTACCTGACCTGTAGCGCCAGCGGCTAAATCGCCAATGGTGTAGGTACACAATGAGCCTGCAGTTTCATCTGGAACACAAACCCAACCGGGGGTTGCTTCTGAATTATAGGTTGTAAAGAGGGGCACTGTATCCGTGATTACCACACCGGTCGCATCTTGATCACCTACATTATTATAGGTAATGGTATAGGTCAGGTTCTGTCCAGCTTGTATGATTTCAACACCATCGTCCTTGACGATATTCAAATCGGGAGCGGCAAGTAATAGTGTCTCTTCGTCATCATTATCTGTTTTTGGTAAACCGTCTTCACTATTTAATCCGTCGTCAGTAATTTCTACCAAATTGTAAATATTTTCGACCCCAGCAGGAACAGTGTCATTCACAACAACAGCAAAAGCAATCGGGTCACTCAGACCTCCGCCAACGGAAAGTGTACCGATTGTGACTGTGCACTCCGTCCCAGCCACATCACCATCGCTGCAACTCCAACGTGGATCACTGCCTGTGGTCGTAAAGGTCGTATTTGCTGGAACCGTTTCGGTAATGACCACACCTGTTGCGGTTTGATCTCCATTGTTATCATAAGTGATGGTATACACAATCGTGCCACCTGTTACGATTTGGGTTCCATCGGCTACTTTGGTGATGGTTAAGTTTGGCTCGGCAATAACAGGGGTAGTTTCATCATCCGTGTTATTGGTTGTAACCAATTCTGTTTCATTACCACCAATAGTAGCCGCGTTCAAAATCTCAGTCACACCACTGGCTAATGGGTCATCAACCACAACAGCAAAGTATACCGTGCCGGCAGGATCATTCACATCAACATCACCGATCACAAAGGTACAGGTTGAACCAGCGCTACTGTCCGGGGAACAACTCCAGCCTGCTGTGCTGCCCGTGGTGGTAAAAGTTGTATTTGCCGGAACATCATCAACAATCTCAACACCGGTAGCATCACGATTACCAATATTGTCGTAGGTTAAAGTGTAGATAATCGTATCACCCGGATTGACAGAATCGCCATCGGCGACATCATCAATCTTGGTTAGGGTCAAATCTACTGCGGCGGTTAAGGTATCCGTGTCTGAATCAGAATTTGGGTTGTCATCCGGGGTGGGTTCGGTTTCATTACCCGCAATGGATACATCGTTAACGATTTGAGTGACATCTGCAGGTACACTCGAATCAACAATCACCACAAACGTTGCGGAACCGGTAGCACCTGCGGCAAGGTTTCCAATCGGTAAGGTACAAGTCGTCCCCGCGCCTGCCCCGTCGCTGCAGCTCCAGCCTGCTGTGCTGCCTGTGGTGGTAAAGGTTGCATTATTGGGAACCGTTTCCGTAATAACAACACCGGTTGCTGGCCCATTACCATGATTTTCATAAGAAAGCGTATAGGTCAGGGTAGAACCTGGTATTGTTTCGATCACACCATCATCTTTTGTGATCGACAGATCAGGACCTGTGATTTCCAGATCCACATCGGTACTGAGGGTGTAATCCCGTTCTTCATCCGGGGTTGGGGTGCCGGAAATGGTGGAATAACCACCCGTAACGCTGTTGGTTAAAATCTCACCCAGAGAATTATCATCCACGGTGACCTGATAGGTTAATGTACAGGTTTCTCCAACGGGTAGGTTATCTACCGTCCAGGTTAAGGTTGGTGACCCTGCATCACTTGGGGTTAAAGTACCACTGGTACAACTTCCGCCAATAGTCGCAACTTCATACGTCAAACCACTCGGAATCACATCCGTGATGGTAATATCCATCGCGTTTGTGGAACTGGCGGCGGTGTGAGAAAGATTAATGGTGTAGGTTGCAGTTTGGCCTAATCCAACTGGGTTTGGTGTAAAGTTTTTATCCACCTGAAGTTCAGGTTCGATAACATTAAAGCTTTCATCATCCGAAATCGTTTGAGTGGAACCAGAAATATCTGTATAAGCCATTTCCACATTATTGTTTGGATCATCGCCATTGACATTGATGTAAGCAGAACTCCCATCCACGCTGTTTGCAACGATCACGTCAAATGCAATGGACATTGTGTTTGATGTAACTTCCGCACCACTCATATCCCATTCAAGTGTCACCGCGGTTGTACCATCATTGGGGGAAGAAATTGTAGGATCCGGGAAGTCAAATCCAGTTTCTATAATATTCCCGGCAAAAATCAAACCGGCCGGTAGAGAATCGGTAACAACCCAGTCATAAAGTGTACCTAAAGGACTTGTCATTGTGATGGTATATCGAACTACTTCACCAATGGTCGCATCCGTTTTATTAACCGTTTTTACGATAGTTGGGGTAAGGATATCAAATTCAGCGTTATCCGTATCTTGGTCTACATCAATATTGTAATCGGTACCTGTATCGTAACCGTTGCTACCGCCATCATAATTGCGGTCTTCAGTGTTATCCGTTCCGTCAAACGAACTCCAATCGGCATCAGTGGTATTGGTGTAAGTAGCGTCCGTGTAAACCGAAGTTTGGATTGTGGCGGTAAAGGTACAATCCAGTGATTGCCCAACCGGGATACCCCAATCGCCTTCTGTTTGACTATTGATCGCTAACTGATAATAATCATGAGCAGGATCTGTCGCATCCATCAATGTCGGTGTAATTGTCGTGTCAACTGATCCCCCATTGATCGTACAAGAAATGCTGGCATCATCATACGTTAAAAACGGTGGTAAATCATCTACCACGGTCACATCGTAAGCTGTGGATGAACCGGTATTTTCATAAGATAAACTATATTCAACCACGGAACCGGCTTCATAAGCCATACCGCTACTGAGTGAAACATCTTTTGTAGTTGTAATCTGTGGTTCTACAACATACGTTGAAATTGTATTTGATGTACCACGATTTACGCTGTCAATTGAAACCGTGAACGTATTGTCAAGTTGGGTTTGAGGACCGACAGCCTGATTTCCACTAACATTCAGAACAACTGCATCAAATTCAACCACAATAAATTCATCATCAGTGTCGGTTTCCGCATTCGTTAGATTGCTAAAGTTGAATACAGGATCCATTCCATTCGTAAAAGGACCTGCATTGATTGCACTTGCGGGCACATCAAAAGTTGGTGTAATACTATCTATGGTTGTTTCATCCCCAATAACCCAAGGCGAATTACCAATATCGGCATTGTCGGAAGTGATCGTATTTCCAGATGCGACAAATGCCATTGTAGCGTTCCCAGTATATTCAAAGCCACTTGGCAAGTTATCAGTGACAATAAAAATTGGGGAAGAACCTTCTCCAATTAATATTTCCATCCGGAAGCGAGCTGTTTCACCAATCGTCAAGTTAGGATCAATGGTATTTAGATCGGTAGAACTAACCAATGATTTAACTGGTTGGATTGGGGTTACGGTCACATCAACGCTGTCGGTATCTTCATAATCATTTAAAGTAGAACCATCAATACGTTCACCATCAGCATCTCCCGGGGTTCCTGTATTGGCACTCCCTGTTGGGTTTGAGGGAGTTCCATTACTGCCCGGTAAACTAGTGTACGTGACTTTGGCACTATTGGTTAAGATTTCATTCGGGATGACGGCCGTTGTTAATTGTGCTGTGTAGGCAATCGTAACAGCACATCCTACCGGGAGTTCGGTAAAACTGACATTAATAGCATTCCCAGATGAAGCAGATGGATCTGCACCAATTGCACAGGCACTCGTCACAGTAGGTGGAAGTGATACATTTTCCATCTTCGCTGGTACTGTGTCTGTAAATTCCACATTGTAGGCAGGTGAGGCATTCACCCCACTCGCATTTGAGAAAGTAACCGCATAAGAAACGGTATTGCCGGCATCCCCACCAGATGGGGAAACAGACTTCGAAAGGTTTGTAATCGCGGGTTCGGCAATCCGAGTTCGCATATTGGATGAGGTAAAATCAATGATCTGGGTACCGCTTGTATTCCGGATTCCTTGGAAATTATTATCCAGGTTGGTATCAATACTGGCTCCGTTACTATTGTTATAACCTTGATTTCCATTTACATTTAACACGAGTGCATTAAATTCAACAACAATATACTCATTGTCTGCGTCATCATCAAGATTGGAAATATTACCAAATTTGAAATAAATATCTGTCCCATTTCCATATGTATCATCATTACTATCTGGCAATCTAGAGATTGCTGAATCCGGTAATGTAAAGACAATACTTCCCGATGGTAATGAAATTAAATCAATTGCACTTCCTGTAATTTCTATTGTCGGGTTTGTACTTACATCGATTGTCGACGATGTAAATGTATTACTTGCAGTTCCTGTGGAGACAAATGCTGCTTTTACCTGACCATCATTGATAAATTGCAAGCCATTGGGCAGTCTGTCAAACAAAGATAGATCTGTAGATAATCCCTCTGGAACTAAAGCGTACAATCGATATCGAACAATTTCACCAATCGTTAAACGAGGTGGATTAGACGTATTTGAAGTTCCCGCTTCTGAAGAGGTAACAAACAGTTTTGCACCGGATAAAGCAGGCACGGAAACATTAGCAGCTAAACTGTTTTTAGCATAATTGTTTAATCCGGTTCCGGGTCCATCTGCACCAGTTCGTTCATCGGAGTTGGTGTTATAGGTTGATCTGTCAGTAATATCACCATCCAAACTACTCCAGGAAACCCGAGCCGTATTGGTAATTGTTCGAGTAGGTGTAATTGTGTCAATAACAACACCAGTAATGGTTAACGACACTGTTCGAGAATTTGCAATTAACATATCAAAATTAGTTAATGTGGAAAGAACATTACCGGTTATGTCAAAATCATCCGTATCGAGGATTGATCCACTATCATTCACACCAGTAATCAAGAGTGTTGCGGGATCTAAATAACTCGGAAAAGTGTCACTAATCGTTACATCAAAAGCATCCACACCAGAACTATTTGAAATAGAAATTGTATATTCAACCGTATCATCCGCATCAACGGATGCTCCACCAGCTGTGGGCAACAATCGTTGTGCCATCTTGGTAATCGATAAATCGGGTTCAATCACAGTAATTTGGTCACTGCTGTCATTGATACTGCCGTCACTGCCCCAGGTAAAGTATGCAATATTCCCCAGAGTAGTGTTGGTTTGATTATTAATGTCATTTAACACCACAGTGTCGTACTCAATGGTAATTGTGTTATCTGTGCCATTGTTTGTATTATTGTTGGTAATCGTTCCAAAATTAAACGTCAGTCGGTTGCCAGTGCCCCCATTCGTACTGCTAACTGTTACATTTGCTGGAGTAACCCCCGTGCCAATTAGATTAGCAGACTCCACATTTGTATCGGATACCACACTGTTAATATCAACAAAGGCTAAACCAGCGCTCATCGTATCAATAATCTGAGCATTGGGTGTGGTTCCTTCCGGAACGGTCACTACCAGTTGATATGTAACAATCTCACCAATAACAGCATGGGTATTATCATTATTCGTCCCAGGTGTGATGATACCTGTGCTGATAAAAGATTTGGAAATTTCAGGCTGACTGATGGTAACCGTAGAATCATCCGTTGGATTGGGGTCAGGAACTAAATTCGTTCCACCTTCCTGGCCAGCATAATGAATTATTGTGCCGCTATTTGTATAAATTTCACCAGCTTCCACTGTGGATTTTAACCTTAAATCATAGGTGATCACAATGGTGTCGTTTAAACTATTGGGGTCATGAGCCTGACAAACACCTTCAGTGGGAGTCGGGTCCACTAAACGGATGCCACTGGCAGCGTCTAATGCATCACTCGTATCATCAATAAAATCGTCAATCGAACCCACATATGCAATTGGTCCTGATCCATCCCCATAATAAATTTGCAAATGAATATCCCCAGGTTCAGGATACTCAAAATAGGTTAAGTCCAATGAATCTAAAATATCAATATCGAAGGCACCACTAATACCACTCCCTGTATTTTGAATGACGATTGCGAAGGTCACCAAATCACCTGCATCAGCATTTATAATATTATTTGAAACGGAGTCAATGTCAGCAATGTCTCCTGCCCAACGAGCGCCAGGATAAACACCAGCTGTAGTCGGGGCTGACCAGATAACTCCCATTACATCAGTTGTAACGGTTCCATTTCCATCGGTTGCTACAACAGATTTTGAAGTTGTAAGAATTGGAGATGTAAATTGAATCTGGACAATTGAACTGGCAGATTCAGGGCTTAACCCTGTGGAACTTTCTTCAACCTGTGCTTGGTTTGTAAAATATAAACCATCAGCAAATTGGGCATCAATCACTTCAACGGTAAATAATAAATCAATATTTTTTGGATTGAGATCAGAACTTGAATCAAAATCTCCAAAGCTCACACGTACTGAATTTGCTGCTATATCAGATGTGATACCAAAGCCTGTGATAGGGTCTAAGTCAGGATCAGTACGATACAATTCATAAAAAGTATCAGCACTTCCTAATTTTACTGTTCCAGGAGCAGGAACATCTGTGACACCAGTATTTTTCGTATCATCGAAAGCCCAAGTTGCTCCTACATTAAAAATAGGGAGTGGAAAATAATCGGTAAAAACCAGATTTTCTATATCATTGGTTTGTAATTGGTATTGAATCCGGTAGGTTACTTCATCACCCACAGTAATTTTTGCTGGCTCTTCTGGTGTTTCTCCATTTATCGCATATATTGATTTTGTTAGAGAACCACGAGCAATAGATAACTCGGAAGCACTATTATCTAGTTCGCTATTTGCAGTCGAAGATAAATCAGAAACATCCAGCAACTGCCCTGTCACTAACACAGTATTTGAAAGCGTATCTCCTTGATCGACTGAAGGATCACCTGAAGGATAGACGTCTGTGAAATTTTCTAAAATGGAAGCGTAATATGTGATGGTACCGGTAGTAGCCCCATCATTATATCCATCCGAATCACTCGTATTACAATTCGGAGGAAAAACACCCGTGCCAGTTGGTTCTACACAGCCACCCACCATATTTCCGGTTAGCTGCCCTTTTGAGATAATTTCACTGGATACATTAAACACGAGCCTGGTTTCCCCACTTGAATCTAGATCTAGTTCGGTACAATTGGTATCATCGTCTAAAGCACCTGTGTATTTACATACTATATCTACATTCTCTGGAGCAATGGCTGAAGCAGTTAAATCAAAACTATTGCCGTTAATGGATAAAGTGGGAGGATTTCCAGGATAAAAATGCTGTCCATCACTCAAAACATCTGTTACGACGATATCCTCAAAAGCAAAATAATCGGATATTTGGAAATTAAGTGTATAGCGCACAATATCACTTGGACTTGCACCGGCTGCGCCTGCATTAACAGCGATCGTATTGGATTTTTGAATTGTAATTGATTTGTCTGCTAAAGTATCTTCACAAGTCGACTCAAGACCATCATCTCCGATGTTTAAGTTCACACGTACATTATCATCTTCTGCGATATCCCGTGGATCAATCGACACCCAGGTTCCCAGACCACCAGCCTGGTTACAAGATGATGAATCGTCACCAGTGCTTGGATTGAGTACATCAGAAAGACCACTGTTTATTCGTGGTATGTAAAAAGGAAAACTGATCGTCGAAGTTCCGCTCAAAGACAAATAAGTACAGTTGATGGTTCCTCCTGGACTAGTAGCAGGAGGTGTACAGGAGGGGGATGATCCGGTAAAACTTAATGGGCCAACATAATAAACATTATCATCTAGCTCATCGACCAAATTAAAATCTGTAATCGTTTGTCCGTCTGCCACCGTGATGGAAATTTCATAATCCTGTTCAAAATTAGGACCGGTTGCAGTTTCAGCCTCAGACGCAAAATTTGTTTTTGCGAAAGTAACGAGAGTCGGAATAACATTTCCTGTTACAGGAAAACTAACCAGATCCAACTGATTATCACAGCACCAATCATCGGTTGCAGTTGATCCGAACTGATACCCACCACGTGCAGAAATGCTTAATGGTGTTCCAAGATCAGCCCAATTACTCATGGATGTGGAAATATCAATATCAATTGCTGGTTGATCAGGAACAAAACTACCAAAAGGTAGTCTCACAACGACCAAAACATCGCCTGCTTCATAACCGTAATCATCACCATAAACAGTTACATAATTACCCGCAAGGTCTCTTAAAAGCGGATGGGTCGCAACAACTCGCCCCGAATCAGATCCAGTACCTGGGAGAAATTCAATAAAAAATAAATCATTGGAATTGATAGAAACCCCATTGTACTCAACAGAAAAGTCATTGACACCGCCAGCGGCTAACCCATCGAATAGATCTGTTGGGTCTGTTAATCCAGTTCCAGGATAGATCCCATCAACCCCGGTTCGGTCAATAAAAACATCAATATACGGTCCATAACCTGGTGAATCTCCATTGTTATTAAAGGTAACCGTGAAATCTAAGTCTTCACCAATCAAAACGGATCCCGGGGTTAGTAAAGAAATCATTGGAGGAGTATCAAGAGCCAGCGGTCTCTCTACCGGCTCTGCGGAAACAGGCGCTGTGGGAAAACTAAACAAACTTAAAATAAACATTAATAAAACAATAACATTAAAAATACGGCGACCTGCGGAGAAACGCATAGGGTAGACCCTCCCAATATTTGATTAGCTTCGTAAAACTATAAGGAAATTAAAGACATATAAGCGACCTGACAATTTTACCTCAAAAAAACTAAGAATGTACTCTAAAATTGACACGAATTTTTGATAAACTTCATCTCCTTTAAATTCAAATTTTCTGTAAGCGCTTTTTAAAATATTTCCACCAACTACCAATATTTTCTAAAATCTAATATTCTTAAAATTCATTCTATTCCGATATATAACAAATTTATAATCTGGTCAGTTATGGACAAACCGGATACAAGACATATTTAAATGAAAGGATGATACAATTTCTCCATAAATAAACACCTTTTATCCCTATGTCAACGATTTATCACCTCAACAGCGGCACCTTTTCACCACCCCTTTCTGTCCTTAAAGGCGTGACCCATGTCTTGCTGGTGGAAACCAACCAGGGTTGGGTATTAATTGACAGTGGTTTTGGCACTAAAGACTTTCTTCACCCTGATCTTGTCACCAGGATTTTTATGAGTCTAATGTCCATCAAACGCGAACCTGTACAAAGCATTATTAATCAGGTGCAAGCTTTGGGCATCGATCCCAATGATGTGTCTCACATTATCTTTACACACTTGCATCTCGATCACATTGGCGGGTTATCTGATTTTCCCTGGGTCACAGCTCATGTTTATAAACGAGAATGGGTTTCTGCCAATAAAAGGGAAGGACTGTTGGGTCTGGGATACCAACAACACCAGTGGAAAAATCACCAGAATTGGAAATTTTATGCCCAACCGGATGAGGAATGGTATGGTTTCCCATCCATCGCTTTACGTGATTTCCAACCTCCAATCCACCTCATCCCCCTGCCTGGCCACACAACGGGTCACTGCATGGTGGCAGTGCAAACTGAAACAGGGTGGCTTCTGCAAACCGGCTCCGCTGTTTTTCCTTTTAACTTTGATAAATCCAACGAAATATATTCTTTACCCAAATGGCTGGAAAAGCTGTTCTGGGGTCAGAACCGTTCACGTTTAAAACAATTATTTAGTGAATACGGTAATCAGATTGATATGGTCACCGGTCATGATTTTAATCTTTGGAAGAATCACCAATAACACCAACGAATATTAATTCGTAAAAGGGAAATCTTATGACAAAAATTTACCATCTTGACAGCGGACCAATGCGTCCATACTGGCCAAAAATCACCGGGGTTACCTATGTGTTGCTGGTAGAAACCAACCAGGGATGGCTTTTGGTAGATAGCGGTTTTGGTACCCAAGATTTTTCACACCCTTCCTTTTTTATGAAATGGTTCTTAAAGTTACTACGCATTCCAAACGATCCATCACTTTGTATTGTTAATCAAATTGGAAAATTCGGCCTGAAAACAGAAGATATAAACCATATTGTGTTAACCCATCTGCACCTGGATCATGCTGGCGGACTGGCGGATTTTCCAAAAGCACAAGTTCACCTAAACCGTAGAGAATTGGATGCAGCTATAAAACGTCGTGGTTTATTAGGTCTTGGCTGCCTTCCCTACCATTGGGCACATAAACCAAATTGGCAGTTATACGAACAAACAGATACAACTTGGTTCGGTTTCCCAGCCATCCGATTAAATGGTTTTACACCTGAAATTATGTTGATTCCCACTCCTGGGCACACTTTAGGACACTGTATGGTGGTTATCCAAACCGATTCTGGCTGGTTGTTAAACTGTGGAGATGCTTGTTACCCATTTTATCTAAACGAAAGTGAACAATATGTCAGCCCACCGCAAAAATTAGTCCAGTTAATTTTGGGAAATTACCAGCCAAAAATTGCAGCGCTGCTAGAAAAACACGGGGATGAGATAGAAATTCTCACCTCGCATGATCCTGTTACCTGGGCAAAAAACCAATAGGCGCAAGTTAAAAAGATTCGTGCTCCGTGCGCTGAATAATCTCGTTTTGTAAAGCTGGGCTGAGGTCACAAAAATAATCACTGTATCCCGCCACCCGCACTATTAAATCTCGGTAATCTTGCGGGTTTTTCTGTGCTTGTTTTAAAGTTTCCGCATCTACTACGTTAAATTGGATATGGTGACCGTCCATTTTAAAATAAGCTCGCACCAATTGTGTCAGCAGCATAAGGCCAGCTTCCCCCTTCATCAGATTTGGCGAGAATTTCTGATTTAACAAGGTCCCCCCTGTTCGCAAATGATCCAACTTGGCGGCAGACCGTAAAACAGCTGTCGGACCCTTTCGATCAGCACCTTGCACTGGAGAAATCCCCTCAGATAAAGGTGTTCCTGCCAAACGACCTTCCGGGGATGCATTCATCACGGAGCCAAAATAAACATGACATGTTGTGGGCAAGAGATTAATATGATAGGTACCACCTTTTGTATTTGGCCTTCCATCAATCGAATCAAAAAATAACTCAAATACCTGCTGCATCAATTCATCAGCAGCCTCATCGTCATTACCATAACGGGGAGTTCGATTTAACAGAAGCTGACGGGTACGTTCATGACCTTCAAAATTATTTGCTAAAGCATTCAATAATTGTTTCATCGTCAGCGAATTTTTTTCAAACACATGAGTCTTAATTGCGGAAAGTTGATCTGTGATGGAGCCAATTCCCACCCCTTGAATATAAGTGGTGTTGTAACGCGCGCCCCCTTCGTGGTAATCCATTGCTTTTTCAATACAGTCATCAATCAACAAAGATAAAAACGGACATGGCATATAACGCGCATATAAACGTTCAATGATTTGATTACCACGCACCTTGATATCAATAAAATAACGCATTTGTTCGGAAAAGGCTTCGAATAAATTTTCAAAATTAGCAAAATTCAATGGATCGCCTGTACGAGGACCCAGTTGTTTTCCGGTCCGAGGATCTAAACCATTATGCAGGGTTAATTCTAAAATCTTTGGAATATTAAAATAACCGGTTAGATTATAATTTTCCTTACCAAAGGCTCCCACCTCCACACAACCGCTGGAGCCGCTGTTTCTGGCATCCAGCAGGGATTTACCCATACGCTGTAATTCCTGAATAATAGCATCCGCATTAAATATGGATGGCTGCCCAAAGCCAGTCCTGATAATTTGGGCAGCTCGTGTAATAAATTGATCTGGATTTTTTTTGCTGACCTGAATGGATGCACTCGGTTGCAAAAGCCGCATCTCTTCAACCACATCGAGCAGCAGGTATGTGATCTCGTTGACACCATCAGAACCATCCGCCTGCACACCACCCAAATTAATCTGGGCAAAATCAGTATAGGTACCACTTTCTGCTGCCGTGACACCTACCTTGGGCGGCGCCGGCTGGTTATTAAACTTGATCCAGAAACACTGTAATAACTCTTCTGCTTGTTCGTGAGTAATTTGACCAGTTTTAATTTCTTTTTCATAAAAGGGGTAGAGATGTTGGTCGAGTCTCCCCGGGTCAAAAGCATCCCAAGTATTTAGCTCTGTGGTAACACCTAAATGCACAAACCAATAATACTGCAAGGCTTCATGCATAGTTTCAGGTTTATTGCCAGGTACTCGGCGGCAAATTTTATTTATCTTTTCCAGTTCTTTTTTACGTTGCGGGTCTTTTTCAATCAGGGCCAGGCGTTGGGCTTCCTCAGCATGGCGTTCCGCAAAACGAATGATGGCCAGGGCAGTAATCCGCATGGCTTTTAATTCTTCTTGCTGATCATATGCGCGTGGATTTTTCAGGTAATCCAATGTTTGCAGACGGTGATCAATTTTTTCCACAAAATCAAACATACCGAAATGATAGATCTTATCATCCAATACAGTATGCCCGGGTGCACGCTGCTCCATAAATTCGGTAAATATTCCCGCTTCATAAGCTGCTTTCCAATCATCGCTCATTTCAGTAAAAATACGTTCCCGCATGGTTTTGCCAGTCCAAAACGGGATAATTTCATTCTGAAATAAAGTTAAGGTATCGGAAGAAACTTTAAAAGGAATCTTTTCTCGGCTATCTAAAATTTCCAGATCATTAAGCGAATGGCAGCATAACTCCGGAAAAGTTGGTGCTGCTTTGGGGAGATCTCCTTTTTCACCAACAATCAATTCTCCGGGATGGATATAAATCGATTTGTGTTCCATTAAAAAAGCAAAAGATAGGGCTCTTTCCACAGGTTTAGAAACAAGTTGATTTAACTGTTGATAAAACTGGGTCATTAATACGGCCCTTTCGGAAGATAAAGTCGCTGGAATGGTCAAGCTGTATTCCCTTAATTTTTTTACACGTTCATTCAATTTTATCCTCCCACCACAGCCGGCAAACCTGATTGCTGAAACCACCCTGCCAATTCATCCATCCTGGTTTCACTGGGCGACTCAATATCATCCAAACAATAATTCAAACCCAATCCTTCATACTTTTTTACTGCAGCTTTGTGATAGGGAAGTAAACTTAAACGCTCTATATGTGAATACATTTTTGCCAAATCAACGATCTCGGTTAGATTATCTACATCATCATTAATCCCAGGAATAACTGGAAATCGTAACCAGATTTTTTTTCCTTGCTGGTTCAGTTTTTGCAGGTTATCCAAAATTAATTGATTAGAAACCCCTGTGAATTGTTTGTGTTTTTGATCGTCAAGCACCTTGATGTCAAATAATATCAGATCAGTAAAGGGTAATACTTTCAGAAATGCCTCCCAATGGGCATAACCGCAGGTGTCTAACGCAGTCTGGATACCCATTGTATGAACAGATGCCATTACAGTTTGTAAAAACTTGACTTGAACTAACGGTTCCCCTCCCGAGAATGTCACTCCACCCCCACTTTCATCATAAAATATACGATCCCTTTGTATAAGTTGGGCTAGATCAGCTGCGCTCGTCTCTTCCCCAACAATCTCACTCGCTTCAGTTGCACAAACCTCGACACATGTTCCGCATACCGTACAACGACTCAAATCAGTGACCACCCTACTATCATTTATGGAAATACCATGCACGGGGCAAACTTCCACACACGCCCCACACTTAATACAACGTGAAACGCGGACAATTTTTTCAGGCTTAGTAGATTGACTTTCAGGATTATGGCACCAAACACAGGAAAGGGGACATCCCTTCAAAAAGATTGTGGTGCGAATGCCAGGTCCATCATGAATGGAAAAACGGTGAATGTCAAAAACATAACCCTTGGTTAATAATAGGTCAGGAGTGGTAAGCATTTTTGTTCCAATTCTTATCAATAAAACAGAAGATCGTATAACATATTATAAACCGGGTAAGTCAAATTTATTATAAGACTATATATAAAATATAGATATAATGATATTCAATATTGGCTACGCGCAATTCCCTTGTGGTCTTTTTTATTGGATTTCCAACTTCCTTGTGGTTTACCTTTGCATCGCTTCTTGAACTTTTACAATCCGAGAAAATAAAGAGGTAAGAATCCGAAAAACAACAAAAAACATTGTGCTGGCTGCACTTATCCAATAAAGACTAACCATACCAATTGATCCTGTGTCACTACCACTGAATATCCCGTGTAACAGTGCTAAAACAAACAATAAAAAGCTACTGTAATGAACCATACGCCAAGAAGCATGGCCTAAACTTTTTCGAATATAAAAACTGATAACCAACATCAACCATAGATATAAGCCAATTTGCCCAAGGGCAACCCAAACTGGCTTGTAGTTTGATACGCCAAATGGCGCAAGAACATTTAACAAATTCAAACCAAGATAGGAATCACCTATTAAGATAACAGCATGGAGGGCAGAAAACAACAAGCCCAATATGCTGAAAAAATTGTGAAATTCATTGGTTAGCCTCCCTCCAAGCCAAATTTTCGCTAAACGGTTCGATAGTAATAAACCCAGAATCATTGAAAACCACAAAAAAACATAAGCAAAAATTGCACTGCCACGCGATATATACCAATACATTTTAATATCTTCACCCAGAATGGATTGCCTTAATCCTGGCAACCATTCAGGAAGAACGAACCCTGTAACCCACAGACCAACTGCCAACGCCACCATAACAGTCATTACCGTTCGAACATCAAATTTATTTTCTGTTTCTATAATTTGTTCTGTCATATTGACCACCTCAGATACTGAACCATTGTTTCACTAATTTTCACTTCTCCATTTTTATAAATCAGAAAACCAGCAAATGAAGAATGAAGTCGCAGCCATTTTAAGCCTTCTTCACTACCTAAAATTAAAATAGTTTTGGAAGCCATTTCCGCGTCCATAACAGTTGGGGCGATAACCGTCACACTGATAAGGTCAGTTTCAGCAGGATAACCCGTACGAGGATCAATGATATGGTGTCGTAAATGATCACCTTGCTGCCATATTCGATAGTCAATCCCGGATGTCGCCACACCACCCCGGCCAACCCTTAATTCAGCGGCGTTCTTCTCATGGTCAAACGGATCTGTAATTTTTATGATCCATCCTTTTCCATCAGGCATCAATGCACTGATTGCAATATCTCCTCCTGCGTTAACTAATGTTGGAGCATATCCTTCCAATCGCTGCATCGCTTGATGGGCAGCCCATCCCTTTGCAACACCTCCAAAGTCATATTGGACAGTGTTATTTTCTGTAGGAAACGACCTGTCTTCCATAATAATCACAGATCTAAGGCTATTGGCATTACCAAAATTTGATTGACTCTGTTTGATCATGTCAAAACTTCGATCATATCCAATTTTTTCTAATTGGTTAAGAATTTTCGGTGTCACCAATCCATCGCTTTCGTATTCCATTTGGTTTGCTGTTCGTAATACAGATTGAAAAACCGGGCTTATCGAATCTACCCGTCCAAATTTTTGATTAAATAGACTTAATTCACTATCAGGTCGAAAACGACTTAGGATTTGTTCCCATTCTTCAAACCAATCAGGGACTTGATTCAATTTGTTTACGGCTGCTGTGGAGCTCGAAAAAACGGTTGCATTCATCTTACAACCCATTGCACGGAAATGAATGGTTTTCATTAATGGGATGATCCTGTGTTATTGACTGGTGGATTTACAACCGTATTATTATTTGATCCGGAATTGTTTCCACCAGGTTGGCTAATAATCACCTGCTGTATGGTTATCGGTGGAGTAGATTTTGGTTGTATAGTTGGTATGCCTACCTGCCTCAATTGTCCTTGATTAACTTGATCCTGTACGCCGTTTGAAGAGACTTTCAAAGGATCATAGTATTTCGGCACCACCGTAGGGATTGGCGGCAAATTTAAATCATATCCCGTATTTACCTGTGGTTCTGGTGTATTTTTTTTACTCACTTCTTGTGCCAATTGATCGCTGGAAGAAAATTGATTCCATAAACCTAAAACAGCCACAAGTGATACCGATGTAATTAAGTATTTCACACCATTATTTTTTTGGTTTACTTTTGATGGTCTTTGTTTCTCGGGAATCGGCATTTTTATACTCCTCTGTCTAGATTCGTGTTGTTCAATTTCTTTATATTAATCATCATCATGATCATCACCATGGTCATCATCATGGTCATCATAAGAATGACTGCTGGTAGTGGCGTTATTACTTGTATTAGTATTTGATTGATTTGTCGGATTGGACACTTCCGTATATTGCAAAACCTGAGCTTGTAAGACATTTCCAAATTGGTCCAAATAGACAATGTAATTATTAAACGTTACCTGAAAAACTTCACTTCCATTTAAAACACTTTGTTTTACCACCCCGTATTTGGGATCCAAACCACCCAAATATTCACCCGCTAAAACAGCAGCTTGTTCAGAATCAATTTTTTGAGGGACGCCATTAAAAACAATTTCTCCACTTTGAGCATCTAAATAGATTACGCCGCTTTTAACTTGGACTTCATAAACAACTTTTCCTTCAAAATCAACCAGCTCGGGTAATTTTAATAAGGGCTCTTCATAATTTGTAGTGGCTAATGCAATTAATGCTGCACTTTCCGGACTAATATTGCTGGGATTGGTTTGATCTGCTTGCACACCATTTAATTCAGCATTTAATTGCTCGATACGCTGATTTGCTTCCGTAATAACCTGGTTATAAACCTGTTCTCTGTTAAGTAATTGATCTTGAATTACCTGAGGATCGGGTTCTCCTTTTTTAGCAGATACATCACGAATGACGACCGCTGCCGTGCCTAAGATAAATACCGTAATTACAATTGAGACAAATGTCACGATGCGTTTATTCATTAAAAACCTCCATTTGGCTTGATAAAATAAGTTTAGAGCATCAAGATTGGAGTTTTCTAAAAATCGTGGGGCAATTTTCCAATCAAATTCCAATGTTTTGGTCTTATACTTAAAAGATATAATCAAAAATTTTAAATCAATATTCTATTCTCAATTTAATATTTTCGGTAACACGAAAGGGAATGATCGATGCGGGTTTTATTAATAGAGGACGATAAACGGTTAGCAAGACTGATTGGAACCGTATTGGAGGAAGAGGGGTTTTCTTACGATATGGTTCATGAGGGTGACATCGGATTAGAAATTGCTTTGCGGGGCGTTCATGATGTTGCAATTATTGATTGGATGCTGCCAGGGAAAGATGGTCCTTCAATCATCCGAGCTATCCGAGCGGCAAAAATCCCTATCTCCATTTTAATGTTAACTGCCCGAACTCAAATTGAGGATCGGGTTTCCGGCTTAGATAGCGGGGCAGATGATTATTTGATTAAACCCTTCGCATTTGAAGAACTGCTCGCGAGAGTCCGCGCTTTAGGACGCCGATTTAACGGAACAGATAGTGATGGCTGGGAAATCCGCGTTGGGGAATTGGTCATGGATACCCGAGTTCATAGTGTTCGCCGGGCTAACAAACAACTTGAACTAACAAAAACCGAATGGGATTTATTAGAATATTTTTTACGTCATCCAGGTCAAACATTAACCCGGCAAAATATTCTTGATTATGTCTGGTCTTATGAAAATAAGGTAAAACCGGAAATGGTCGATGTATATATTTCTTATTTGCGCCAAAAATTAAATATACCTCGTTTAACCGATCCGATTAAAACGATCCGTGGTGTGGGTTACAGGTTGGATCCAGATCATGCTTAATCGACTCCGAATAAAATTAACAATATTGTATTTTTTTGTGGCATTAGTATTTGCAGGTTTGGTAAGTTTTAGTTCCTATTTTTTGATCTATTTTTATTTCCAAAATAACAATGATGCTGCATTAAGATATAAAATGGCGTTAACGTTTCAAGAAGCAGCCGCACCATTACCACCCGAACTCGTCACAGCCCAGCAAGATTGGAATGAATTACATAATACTTTTTTCTCTATTCCAAAACCAACAATTTCAAGTCATAAAGATGATGACGATGATGGAGATGATAGTGAGCATTATTCTTCAAGCCCAGTTTATCTTGCGGAAAATTATGAAGGCGAATTATCATCGATTTTTGTGCTTCCCCTGGATATTAATGGACGATTATTATTTAACCCGAATCCATTTCAGCCACCTATGTCCCCCAATATGGAGGCCGTTAATAACGCCATCATGAACGGATATGATATACGCACGGCCTCCTTGAATGACGGCTCCAAGGTAAGAATCTTAACTTATTCCACACCCTCATCCAGTGGATATGGACTTATCCAATTAGGGAAACCCATCTCAGATCAGGTACGCGTTTTGAATCAATTGATGAGTGGATTATTAGTCATTGGTTTTATTAGTGTTATTATTTTAGGTTTCGGAAGCTGGTGGATGGCGGGCAATTCATTAAAAACAACCCAAAGAGCATTAGATATGCAGCAAACATTTGTAGCCAATGCCAGTCATGAACTGCGTACTCCCTTAACTTTGGTTCGAGCCAGTGCAGAAGTGGCTACCAGGCATATTGATCCAACCAGTCACCAAAACGAATTAATGGGCGATATCATTAATGAAGTTGACCACATGACAAAATTAGTAGAAGATTTGTTGTTACTCTCCCGATTAGATGCAAAAGAATTAAAATTAAATAAAGAAAGCATCGAATTATCTCCATTTATTGAAGACATCCTCAGATCTTTTTCTCATGTCACAGAATCTCATCAGGTTAAATTAATCGTAGGATCCCTAGATGGTAAAGTAATTGCTGATCGAACGCGGTTGAGACAGATTATTTTAATTATTTTAGATAATGCGCTAAGGCATACTCCCGAAGGAAACCAAATTTTTATTCAATCGAAAATAGAAGGGCGGATGGTGCATATTGATATTCAGGATACAGGTGTTGGAATAGACCCCCAACATTTAAACCGCGTTTTTGATCGGTTTTATCAGGTTGATCCTTCTCGAGGTGGAGAAAACAAAGGAAGCGGATTAGGGTTATCGATTGCGAAATCCTTAACAGAAGCTCATAATGGACAAATTGAAATGAAAAGTTCTCCTGGGAAAGGAACAACCGTCCGAATTATTCTACCGTTTGAAGGAAAATAATCTTTTTTTATTCCCAAAGTTTTTCTCTTTTATTTCCCAATATATTTTCCATAAGCAGTTATCTTATCTTTCATCCTCCGGGCCATAAACGGACTGGCTGTATGCAAAGCGTCATAAATCTGTCGGGCGGATTCCTGATAGTTAACTTTTTTCTCTGTGGTCCACCATTCTGGTGGCTCAGAAAGATTACTTATACGATCTCCTAGCTTGACAATCCACACTGCACTGGGCTGTTTTTGAATCCGCAATAAACTATCTGCCATTTGTTCTGATTCCGGTAGGGATTTATCTTTTGACAATGCCAAAACGCCATCAGCAACATCGGTTCCAAATTGTTTTTGAAGATCTTCATAAAAAATATGGGTATCTTCAAGCACGTCATGTAACAGTGCACACTGCACAGCGAGATTACCATCATGATGGTCTTCTTCTGCTAACGCAGCAATCACTTCCATACACGCCAGGGTCGGATGGATCAAGTAAGGCAACTCTGTCCTACGAAATTTTTGACCGTGATGGGCATTGGCAGCGTATCGAAGAGCGCGGTCATAAACATCTTGTGACCAATTTACTGTCATTTTTCCTCCAATCAATCTTTTATCTCTGCGATTACCATTTTCGCATAAAATTTTTTGTGAGGAAAATGCTTGTACTGATTAATGGAATTAAGCCGCTGAATTATCCCCAATATTGGTTCGTCCATGCCTTTTTTTACGAGCCAAACGCAATTTCGTTTTCATATGTGGTTCATGATGCATCACAGGACGGGAATAATCAAAATTTGTTACTCTTATATTTAATGGCGGTAAACCCCAAGCTTTACGTGCCTTATTACAACGCTTAATATCGTCATTAGAAAGATGCAACACACCATTATCCCATTGAACACCAAACTCCCTACATGACGAGGATCGATCTGCGTAAATCGTGCAAAAGGTATTTTTCCCAATCACACCTTCCAAAGCGATACATCTTGGATCTTTTTTGTTTGTACCTGCCATGCAGCGGTAAAACGGGGTAACATCTTCCGTTAACTCTTTCGGAACACTGCCCCCCATCTCTAACTCTGCTTCTCCCCAATAAAAAGAAACCCGGAAGTATGCGCAGCATGCACCACACAGAATACAAGGATTCTTTCTGATCATGATTCGCATTATAAGCCCAAGTTGTAATTTTGCGCAGGGAGAAGAAGAGTATTGTTATCTCAAGCCAAGTTCTTTTTCAACCCAAATCATATTTTCTTGGAGTGATTGGCTTCCATCCACCACCAGGCAGGATAAATTTAATTCTTTCGTTTGCTGACGTATTTTTTCCGCAAAAGCATGATCCCTTTTCATCCAATTCAAATAAGCCTGTTGAGGATTAGAAGTATCTTTTACAAACTGCGGAGACCAGTCTCGTTTTTCATAATACAAATCATGAAAATCATTGGATGGTACGATCCAGACCCCGGCCTGGTTTAATGCCAAAAACGGATTTACCAGCCCTGGCAGGCATCCTGCTCCTTCAACAATGACTGGCTTGGGTAATTCCATTAAATCGGCCAAAATAAAATCAAATAATTCCTGGTATATCTTCCATTCTCTGGTTAATTGAAGTGAAACCGGTGCCATCCAAATTTCTTCTGGTCCCATTTTCTTAAATGCATCACATGCCGGATGATTTATCGGATTGGTCTGTTTAATATGCCTTTCAAAATGATCATCCACTCGGTAATAGGTTAGATGATATTTATCTGAGATATGTTCTGCAATTGTACTTTTCCCAGCGCAAGGTGCCCCACCCAACCAATAAATTAACTTTTTATTATTCATTCCTAATCTCCTGCCAGAATCCAATATCATCTAACACAACCCAACCGTAAGGGCTTAAATCAAACCGGAAAACAATTTTATTTATTCCTTCCAACTTAAATTGTGGGTTCTTTGATTGTAATAAATTCAATGGAATATAAAAACGCTGTAAAATGGTTTCACCAACTTCTGCCTTATCCATGAAACCAGCTTTTGATAGCTGAACTTTAATCTGTGGTTGTAAAAGCATCAACTCATCCATTTGGATAACAGCCTTTTGATTTCCGCTAGATAATTCCACGCAGAAGTTTATACCAGGTGTTTGGTTTACTTCAGGGAATAATTCCTTATTTTTAGTGTTTGGATCTTCACCTGTATCCCCCATAGAAAAGACAAAATAATCCTGCGAGTTTAATTGTATTGAATTTTCGGGTAAATTTATACCATATACGGCAGGAAAACTACCTTTCGTTCGGTTATCCCACCCTAAAGATACCACGGATGTTGATAGGTCTTGATTCCATTTTCCCTTCAGAATGGATTCTTTCCAATGGTCAAAGTTTAATGAAAAAATTTCTCCATTTTCCAAAGTTGTAGTGCCGGAATTTAAATCTTCTTCAAAGTCAGCAAGCACTATATATCTGGAATCATTATATTGAGTTAAATAGATCGTTTCCGGTAACCAATTGGCCGCCACTCGCCAATCCCGGAAGATTTCTAAATAATCCAAATTTTTATCAAAAGCTGTTTCTAAAAAAGCAGAAACAAACACTTTTGCTGTGGTTTCCTGTTCCACAGCCGGTAACATAGCCATTGTGTTCCAAAAACCAGCTCCTAAACCAGGACCGGAGTCCGAATTACCCCATCCACTGTTAAATTGGCCATGGTTTGCACCATGAATATAGACCGCAGCCTTATAATGGTCGGAATCAGGTGTAAATTTGATCCGATTATATTGTCCTATACCATCAAATGAGGATACATCACCATCCATTGAACCATGTAAAACCAAATAATTAATATCGGATAGAGGTGTTTTTACTCCACCGGGGTTGTATTGTGAATCAATAGGGGCAATAGCAATAACTGCCTGAATTGGATAATGGTAATTAAATTCAATTTTTGCATTATCAGGATAGGTTGGTAAGGTGTTAAATAATGCTGCTTCGGCTACTGCTTCTCCACCACGAGAATGACCGATCAAAGCGAGATTGTTCCAATCCACTTTTTGGTAAAATGGAGATTCTTCATTCTGATTCCAGGATTTCCATAATCTTAAATGTTCCAACAACATCCAGGCACGAGCATCATTTTCATTTTTCGTTTCCTCTCCATTAAATAAACTCGTCCAGGTACCATTTAAGAAATTTTCATCTACAGAAACAACAATCATTCCACGACTGGCAAGGTGCTCCCCAAGATAAGCATAACCGGGATCAGAAAAGTCTTCCTGGCGGTGATTACCATGAACAACCAATACCAAAGGATATTCTTCATCACCCACCGGATACCAAATCCTTCCATTTAAGGGTAGATTCTGCAAATCAAATCCCCAATAACTTCGCAGAACCCAACCAACAAATCCCTTCCACCCTTGCACGAAGGGGGAAGCATCCACGGAACGAGATATCAAGTCCACTTCTTTCCCATACTCTGGGCGACGTAAATCTGTACCGGAACCATAAGTTAATGTCTTTACAGTATACGGACCAGGTAGGGATGGATTCGGTAAATCCATTGGTTGCACATCTTCTATGTTAACCAAAGCAGCATTAATATTTTCAGGATTCTTACCCCCTGGTGTTAACAGCCACACCATCCCAAAAACAATCGAAGCTATCCCTACAATCAGTCCAGTTGTCATTCCTATTTTTTTGACTATGCGCAAATTGTTCCAGTTTGTTTTTAAAAGAACGGTCACAATACCACACAATAACGCAGTTGTGATAACCAAATAAACCGTTCCTATCACCGTGGCTTTATCAAATCGAACCATTAATGCAAACGGCGCAGAAAACAAAACCAACGCCGCGATGAAAGCCCAACGGAACATCTTTGGCCAAGAATTTAACCATTCCAAAAGCCAATGAATTAACGCAGCTCCCATTAAAATAAGCAACGGCGGCACCAACGTATTTAATAACACCACCCAAGTTAACATGCCGGGAACAACCATAACAATCTGGGTAATCACCCAAAACAAACAACCACCACCAATCAATCCCCAGGAAATACCCTTCCAAGTGGTTTTTCCTGGTCGGTAATGAATCCATTGTTTTTTAAACCAATCCCGAACCAAAATCAAAGCTTTTTTCATTTACCATTAGCTCCGCAAATTTAACAATTATTAAAAAGTGCAAATTCATTTAAGGGATAATTTTACCGTAAAATACTTGCAAAAAAACAACTTTCAGCTCATGATTAAGGTATCCATGATTTAAGGATTTGTCCATGTCTGAACCCATTCGCTTGATTCCATACCCACAATTTTTAAAACCAATAAGTGGTGAATTTGTCTGGAACAAACCCAACCTGAACTTCGATGCCCCATATTTTGAAGAAGCCAACTTCTTTACCAATCATCTACCAGGTTTATTATCTATCGAACATGATGAAGAACGCCCTTGCAAAATCTGTCTGGTAGCAGAAAAACCCCAATCTGCTCGTTCGGAAGCATATCAATTAAAGATTACACCATCCGAAATTATGTTAACCGCCGCCTCAACTGCTGGCATGTTTTATGCCCTACAAACACTTTTACAACTGATTAAAAGCCAATCACCTAAAGAAAATACAACGATCATTTCCTTGCCTTGTATGGAGATCATCGACCAACCTCGTTTTAGCTGGCGAGGATTTATGCTGGACGAAGCAAGACATTTTTTTGGCAAAAAGACCGTCAAACAAATTCTGAATTGGATGGCTTATTTAAAACTAAATACCTTTCATTGGCACCTTACCGATGATCAAGGTTGGCGTCTTGAGAGTCTAAAATATCCTCTCCTTACAGAAAATGGTGCTTATCGTGAAAATTCGCAAACCAGTGGTTTACTTCAAAAAAAGACAAATAACCTCCCTCATGGCGGTTATTACAGTCAGGCGGATATTCGGGAGATTGTAAGTTATGCGTCAGAACGGCATATCAATATTGTGCCGGAAATTGAAATACCAGGGCATAGTTTGGCTGCCTTAGCGGCTTATCCATCCTTTGGCTGTACAGGTGGACCGTACCAGGTCACCCCTTTCTGGGGAATTCATAAGGAAATATATTGTCCCGGCAAAAAAGGAACGATTCCTTTCCTTGAAGACATATTAAAGGAAACAATCGATCTCTTTCCCGGGAAATATATTCATATCGGAGGCGATGAAGCGCCAAAAAATCGCTGGAAAAACTGCCCGGATTGTCAATCATTGTCAAACCAACTTGGTTTAAATCGAGTAAATGATTTACAAACCTATCTAACCAACCACTTCACTCAGTTTTTAGCAAGCCACAACCGTCATACCATTGGTTGGAATGAAATTTTGTCACCCCAGCTTAACCCTGATACCATCGTCCAATATTGGGTCGGCAAAGAAAAAACACTTTTGCAACAGATCCGAGCTGGCCGTAAAACAATTCTCTCCAATTATCGTGCTTATTATCTCGATCACGGTTATCTGCATTCCCCACTCGATTTTGTTTATAAATACGAGCCGGTCAGTCCTGATCTCGAGCCGGAATTTCACGAAAATATTTTAGGAATCGAAACTCCGTTGTGGACGGAATTTGTCCCCAACAAGGCACGATTGGATTGGCAGCTTTTTCCGAGGTTATTCGCCATTGCCGAAACAGCATGGTTAATGCCAGAGAAAAAAGATAACGAGTTCTTTAAATCACGCCTGAAAAATTTTCTACCCGAGTTTGATCAGAATAATATACTATTTGCTCCACCTGAAACCTGGGAACCACCCCAATGGAAACGCCTATGGGGCTGGCCATCTCTTTTACAAGCCCAAACCGCTAGTGTTAACGAAACCAAGTAATTTTTTGGTATTGTAACCCAAAAAAGCAATTTGGCTACGCGCAAAAAACAGTGAAAACAATAAACCAATCGTAGTACACGAATTTCGATTGTACTATAATAATCCTATGGCAAAACGGATCTTATTAATTGATGATGATGCTCTCCTTCGGCGTAGTCTGGCCTTCAATTTAGAACAGGCTGGTTATCAAACACACACTGCTGCAAGTGCCGAGGATGGAATTACCATTGCGATCAGCCAACGTCCTGATTTAATCTTGCTTGATATTAACTTGCCAGGAATGGATGGCCTTGATGCGCTCAAAAAACTACGCAATGAACAACGTTTTCCGGTTATTTTATTAACTGCTCGGCGGCGTGAGTTAGACGAAGTACTTGGATTGGAACTGGGTGCTGATGATTACGTTACAAAGCCGTTTGATATCAATGTTCTCCTGGCTCATATCAAAGCCGTTTTACGCCGCAGCCAGACTGCTGAAGAAAACCAACAGGCTGAAATTATCCAATCCGGTAGTTTGACTATTAATCCACACGCTCATACAGCAGTTTTACGTGGTGAACCCCTTGATCTTGCTCCACGTGAATTTGATTTGTTGTATACATTGGCTTCCAATCCGAACAAGGTATTAACGACGGATGAAATCCTTAACCAGGTATGGGGAGCTGAATATTTCGGACAACCACAGGTTGTATATGTCCATATCCGCTGGCTGCGAGAAAAAATCGAACATGATCCACAACACCCCCAACAAATTTTAACAATCCGTGGGGTAGGATACAAATTTCAACCGGAGGAATCGGTTTGAAAACCTTACGCGCCCGTCTTTTATTAAATTCACTCATCCCCATTCTAATTATCCTTCCGGTCATGGGTGTACTCATCACCTATCTGCTTGAAACCCAAGTTTTGTTGGGTAATTTAACCAAAGAACTTACCCGGCAGGCTTTTTTAGTAGCGGATGCCTCCAGCACATATGAAGAAATTTGGCGAGACCCCGTACGAGCACAAGGTTTCGTGAGCAGGGTCAGCCCAAGTTTAACCGCCAAATTAATGCTTTTTGACCCAACAGGCCACTTGATCGTCTCTTCCGACCCGGAAGATTCTTATCTTATTGGGCAAGTTTTTGATGTACCCGATGCTCAATTATTATTGGAAAAAGAAATCCCAGCTGAAATCACAATTAACAATCGCAAAATTCAAGATATTATCGTCCCGGTCTTTAATAATCAAGGCAGTTTGATTGGTTTTGTGCGTCTGCTTAACCCTCTTGCTACCATTTACGAACGATCTCAAACCCTGCGTGAGGTTTTATGGTTTGTATTAGCGGGTGGTTTCATCGTTGCCTTAATATTAAGCTGGCAATTAGCAAGAGTAGTGGAAAAGCCATTAAGGGAAACCACTCAAGCGGCTTACCACCTCGCCAGCGGAGAAACCCCGCAACCATTGGACGAGGTAGGCCCACAAGAAACTCGTCTCTTATTACGTGCATTTAATACGCTTACGGAAAGATTACAAACCTTGGAAACAAGTCGTAAACGCTTGTTAGCCAATTTGGTTCATGAATTGGGACGACCTCTTGGAGCATTACGTTCCGCATCACAGGCACTGTTAGGCGGCGCAGGTGATGATCCACAACTTCGGCAGGAATTAATGCAAGGTATGGATGATGAATTAGTTCGCTTGCAGGGATTATTAAACGAATTAGCCCATCTCCATGATCAGGTTTTAGGTCCACTGGAATTGGTTTGCCAAAAGGTTAATACAGCAGAATGGCTGAGCCGGTTTTTACCCACTTGGGAACGTTTGGCAACTGATAAAAAACTATCCTGGCAGGTTAATTTAGATAAAAATATGCCAATCGATTTATATATTGACCCGGATCGTCTGGCGCAAGCTGTTCAGAATCTCATCAGTAATGCCATTCGTTATACCCCTCCCGGCGGAAAAATTACAATCTCCGCTTTAGAAACACCCGATGAATTTCGCCTGACCGTTGAGGATACCGGTAGCGGGATCAGCACGCAGGAACAGAATCTAATTTTTGAGCCGTTTCAACGTGGAGAAGCAGCGCAACGTTTGCCGGAAGGCATGGGGTTAGGATTAACCATTGCGCGCGATTTGGTATTAGCACATAATGGTCGCTTGACTCTGAACAGCACCCCGGGAGTGGGTTCCCGATTCACCGTATGCTTGCCTCTCACCACCGTCCATGAAGAACCCGATAACTAAACCATTTATTCAGCACCGCCCTCCACAGAAATATTTTTGAAACAATACTATAATTAATCAGAAGAAACAATCCTAGTGGAGAGACAAATGAAAACAATCGTAATTGGCGCAGGTGCTGCGGGGTTAACAGCGGCAGCCACCCTGGCGAAGGCCGGGCATGAAGTAACTATCGTTGACCATAACCCAGTCAGCGGTGGTGTATTACGCGGTTGGCAGGCAAAGGGCTTTACCTGGGATCTAGGCCAATTGTTAATTGAGGGATTAGGTCCCGATGAACCGATTGGTGAAATAATGCAGGATCTTGGCATTTTTGATCAGGTTAAAACCATACTGGATGAGCGCCGTTATGTTTTTCCTGATTTTGATTTGCAAAAACCCGAAAATTATCAGGGAGTCAAATGGCGCATTGATCGATTAAAACAAGAATTTCCCGAAGATACTGCCGGACTTGACCGTTATTGGAATGATTATATGCGCTTTGTTCATTTGATGACTGTAGCTCGCCAGTTAAAGAAACAAGAAAATTCAAATAGTCTTATCGATAAAGTTCGATTGATTTGGGCTATTTTACCCTTTTTTACCCGTCGTGATTGGACTGCTGAACAACTGATGCGAAGTTATTTTTCGTCGGAAAAATTGCGTGCGGTCTTTATTTCCATTCTAGCTGATTTTTTCACCCCACCCAGCCAATTTCAAGGGTTAGGCGTTTTTGCTCTGAATCCTGAAACCTCATTTGATAAACGAATACCCCAACAGCTAAAAAACAATATCGTCCAATTAAATTTTTATAGTTTTCTGGGCGGCACCCGAACTCTGGTTGATGCGCTTGAAGGCGTGATCGCTGCTCATAACGGTCAAATCAGGTTGGGACAGGACGTCACCCGCGTTATTGTAGCAGATGGGAAGGTGACCGGAGTGGAGCTTAACCATAGTGAGATACTTGAAGCTGATCTTGTATTGGCTTCAGGAGGAGCTGACGAACTCTTTTTTGATTTGATCGGAAAAGAACAGCTGTTGGAGGAAACTATTCAAAAGGTTAATGAGTTACCGCTGATGGATTCGGTCTTCATGGTACATTTAGGTTTGGATATAGATCCCAAACCATTTATCGGTGGCACCTGCACTTATTATTACCGTACCTATGATATTGAAGGTGCTATTCTGCAAGGAAAACAGGGCCATTACCATGAAGGAAAAGATGGATTTGTAGTCCATGTACCTACACATCACTCACCTGAGATGGCACCAGATGCACACCATGCTATGACAATATACACCATTTGCCCCGACACGCTATCGAATGGTACATGGAAGGATCAAAAAGAATTGTTTGCCGATCAACTAATTCAACTGGCTGAGGAATATTTTCCAGGATTAAATGATCATATTGTTCATCGGGTGATTTTCACTGCAGAAGAATTTCGGGAATTAACCCATACGAAACATCACGCCTTTGGCGGATTAGCCCCCATTATGGGAAAAGACGGATTCCCGCATCAAACCCCCATTGAAGGATTGTGGTTTATTGGACATCAAAGTGAATCCGGTGGAGGATTAATGAATGTCATACCAGCCGCCTATCGAGTCGCAAAAAAATTATCAATTTAAGCGATTGGAGTCTCACACATTTTTTATCCATTATCTCCGAATGATAATTAATTCTGGAAGTAACACCATCCTATAGAGAACATAAGAGTGATCTTCTTGTTGAACTGGCTGGGATTATCCATTGTTGGCAACGTTGTTAGTAATAAAGACTCGTTCAACGATGTTTGGAAAATTCATCGTTACAGAATAACAAAGCTGGTTATTAGCTGTTTTAAAGGTTTTTACCAAACAAGAGTTTAGCCAATTTTTTCAAATCCAGGTCTTTTCCGATGGAGGCACAATGAATCAAAATCTGTTTCTGTGCTTCTTTTTTATCGAGATTGTGGACATCTGCTAACCAGTCCCCTGCCCAATCTTCAACTTTACAATAAGTATTTGCAGGCCAGCCGTATTCCTTCCCAGCCTTACTTACCTTGCGTTCGTTTCCACAAATCGTGATAAAAAAATTATTTTGTAAAAGAACAATTGCCGAATCAATTTGTGCCTTTCCCGCAGCGGATTTACCCAACAATCGGCGTATCGTCGCAGTGCTTAAAACTTTCGAGTCTGTAAACAACTCATAAACATCCAAAACCGTTTTACTGATTTTTCCATCTTCATAAAGTATTTCCAAAGAATATTCGGGGCGATTTGCAGCATAAAAAAGCGGGTACATTTTCTCCGAAATAAAACCTTTATTTCCACCCAAAATATTACCAAAAGCCGCTTTGTGATCGATAGTAACTTGATCTTTCCAAATCCAGGGATCGGTTTCGGGATTGCCCGTATGCCATTGGGAATCCATGGTTTCATCTTGTAACTTAGGAAACCCATTTAAAAACTGTGCATAAAAAGAAAGAACACCCACCTCTTTAATCTTAGTCAGAAATTCCTGATATGTATGTAACATGAAATACTCCTTTCTAAAACGGATCATTACAAGAACACTAGTTCTAGTATATCACGCAATAGTTGGATTTATATCAACATATTTAATTGTTATTTGAATTAATTTCAAACAATAATCTCTTTTATCTTAAGGCACCTACATCTGGAAATCCTTCCGGCAACGCTTGCAAAGAAATACTTTGAATCAGTCTTGGTTCTATGATCGAACTAGGACCTATATCTACCATTTCCATTTTCACTACCTTTGCACCATAATCCGGAACTCCCCAAACGACAACGTATTCTTCCGTATCTAAGCGAGTTTGTATCCGAATTATTTCTTCAGGTTCTCCCTCAATTAAAGCTGGCGAGCCTTTAATATGAGCCTTGGATAAAACCGTACCATCTGCCGAATACAAAATATATTGTCCATCAAAATTTTCATCTGCTGGAATATTTCCATCGTTGCTTAAGACTTGGAGCAATATCTCTGTTTCGCCATTTTGGAATCCTTGAAAACTTACCAGAAAATCTAAAGTAGGTTTTGTAGTTTGGTACTGTTCAGAATTACATCCGGTTATCCAGATAAAACTTAGTAGTATTATCCCCCATAGATATTTTTTCTTCATACATACCTCCATTAACAAGTTTAATTTAATTTTCTAAACAAAGCTATCGTCCTGTAGAAGTATTTATACCTGCCGAAAAGTACAGTATCGAACTCTATATAATTGATGAGCGATTGGCCAATACCTACCTTCTTAAGCTCATCTTAAGCTTGGCACAAGGTATTTTTAAAGACAAACCCCATGAAACTCGGTATCCTTATGCTCGAGAAAAAAATATTAATTTAAGAGGTGAAAATGAAAAAACAAATCTCAAGGTCAAAATTATTGATCTTATCCGTTATCGTTGTTTCCGCTTTAGTAATGGGCGCATGTGCACCATTAAGTGCCGTAGCGCGACTTGGAGATGCCCTGACGAATGACAAAACCATGGTAGAAAGCACGGCACAAGCGGTGCAGGTGATTGAACCTACACCAATGGTCAATGAGGTCAAACCTCAAGCAGTGGGCGAAAATTCTTTACAACAGCTCTATTTAGTTGTAAATCCCTCTGTAGTAAATATTCAGGTTAGTAAAACCGGTGGTGTCGAGTTACCCTTTGGATTACCTCAATCAAACAATCAACAGCCGCCTATCCAACAGGCTTTGGGCTCTGGTTTTGTTTGGGATAAAGATGGCCATATTGTTACAAACAATCATGTGGTAGAAAATGCCACCGAAATTGAGGTTGTATTCGAAACCGGGCGAATCTACACTGCTGAATTGGTAGGTGCCGACCCTGCTTCTGATCTGGCTGTCATTAAAATTGATGCGCCGAGCAGCGAATTAAATCCCGTCGCAGTTGCAGATTCCGATCAAGTTCAGGTTGGGGATACCGCAGTTGCCATCGGCAACCCCTTTGGATTGGATGGCACCATGACAGTTGGAATCATCAGTGCATTAGGACGTTCGTTACCTGTACAATCGATTGATACAAACGGGACCTACTCCATCCCAGACATTATACAAACTGACGCTGCAATCAACCCGGGAAACTCTGGTGGTGTATTGTTAAATGATTTAGGACAGGTAATTGGTGTAACGACAGCGATTACATCCGACAGCAATTCAAATGCTGGCATTGGGTACGCTGTACCAGCCAATATCGTCACGAATGTTGTCCCTGTTTTAATCAAGGATGGGACTTATGAACACGCCTGGTTAGGAATATCTGGCGGCACCTTACAAGCTGATATTGCTGAAGCAATGGACTTGGATCGTGAAACCCAAGGTATCTTGGTCAACACCATCGTTCCAGATGGTCCTGCAGATGTTGGTGGCTTACGCGGCAGTGATACAACCTATGATTATAAAGGTACACAAATCAGTATTGGCGGCGATATTATTACCGCAATTGATGGACTAAAAGTTACCTCATTTGATGATTTAGTTTCCTACCTGGCACGTAAAACACAACCCGGACAAGAAATTACTCTAGATATACTACGTGATGGCAAAGCACAACAGCTGACAATTACCCTGGGTGCCCGCCCGACCGTAACCCAACAACCACAAGCTGCCTTGGAAGCACCCTCAGCTGGTCAGGCTTATCTGGGAATTATGGGCGGCACATTGGTTGAAGAAGTTGCCAATGCAATGGACTTAAACCCTGATCAAAAAGGTGTATTGATTGTCGAAATTGCAAAAGGCAGTCCGGCAGAAGAAGCAGGATTGATTGGCAGCACCAAACCGCTCACAATTCGTGGGCAAGAAATAATGATTGGTGGTGATGTAATCACCGCAGTTGATGATACAGAAATTGATGGTATTGAAGCGTTGCGCCAAACCTTACAGAATTACGAATCCGGTGATGAAGTTACTTTATCCATCATACGGGACCAAAAAACCATTACGGTTGATGTCACGCTTTCAAGCCACCCATAAACCTGTAATAATTCTCCTCCGTCCTCAAAAACTTACACAAACATACTCACAGGAGTAGTTTGAGGTTTTGTTCCTGCTTCAACGAGGTCTGCCTGCGAAAAAGCAGGTCTTACATCCTCTCCACAGGCGTGACTTCCCGCAGAACTTGCGGTAGTGAAAAACAAATTAGAGAGATTGATAGCAGCGTTCAAATCGCGGTCAATTTCGAATCCACAGGTGGCACAGTGGAATGTCCTCTGGCTGAGGCTTAGTTTAGCAGCAACCGTTCCACACGATGAACAGGTCTTAGACGAAGGGAAAAACCGATCTGCGAAATGAAGTTTGCAGCCATACCAATTGGCTTTGTATTGGAGCTGTCGCCTGAACTCATACATACCCACATCGGAAATGGATTGTGCAAGGCGATGGTTTTTCATCATCCCACTTACATTGAGATTTTCAAGCACCACGACTGACTTGGTTTTCGCCAGAAAACTGGTAACTTGATGAATGGAATGGTTGCGTATGTTTGCAACTTTCTGATGTGCCTTTGCTAACTTTTGCACTGCCTTTTTACGATTAGCACTGCCTTTCTTCCGGCGAGATACCACCCGTTGTAGCCGTTTGATCTTCGTGAGGGATCGTTTCAGGGCTTTTGGGTTTTCAAATACTGCCCCATCACTGATGGTCGCAAGCCTGGTTATTCCCAAATCTACCCCACACACCACATCAGACTTTGGGGATGGATCGGGTAATTCTACTTCTGCCTGTACACTCACATACCACCGCCCAGCCTTCTCACTTACTGTGGCCGATAACACATGCATCCCTGATGTCGGGATATAACCAGCTTCCTTCAACCGCAATTTTCCCAATCGTGGTAGTTGTATCAACCGTTCTTCTATCCGGATCGCTCCGGTAAGACGAAAGCTACCCGCCCCTCCCTTTTTATTTTTAAATTGGGGGAAACCAGCTTTCTTTCCCTTTTGTGTCTTTACCCTCCGAAAGAAATTGGCATAGGCTTTATCTAAATTCCGTAATGCTTCTTGTGGGGCGCACTTTGACACCTCATACAGCCACGATAATTCTCCTTTTTTTAGGAGGTTTAACTCGCGGTGTAAATCTTTCGCGCTCGGTGTCTTTTCCCCCAGTTTGTATGCCTCGATCTTTTTCCCCAATCCCCAATTGTATGCAAACCTGGCTGCGCCTGCATGTTTCAGACAGGCTGTCCTTTGTTGGTTGTTTAAATGCAACTCGGTTTTGTAGGCTCGTGTGATTTTCATTCCAGGCTTTCTGCCGCTTCTTTCAAACTTTCGACCAGTGTTTGATTTTTGTGACTGCGACTGCCGTATAATCTGGCACTAAAAACAGTTGTGACTTCCAACACGTCCTGCCCCAATTCTTCTTCAAAGCTGATTGGTTGTTCTCCTCGATTTATAATAACCACTTCTACATTAAAATGTTCGCATATCGTAAAAATCAACTCCGCACCAAACCGCAATAATCGATCTTTGTGTGTGATGACTATCCTTCCCACATCACCGTAACATATGTGTTTGATCAGGTTTTGTAATCCACGTTTGTTGTAGTTCATCCCAGATCCTAAGTCGGATAGGATTTCATATGTCCACCCATTCCCTGCCCAGAAGGCTTCAAATAACGATACCTGTCGTTCAAGGTCTGCTTTTTGATCCGTACTTGTTACTCTCGCGTATCCTATTTTTTTTCGTTCTGTCTTTTCGATCCACGGTTTGATTTTCAACAACTGACCAACATCATACAATCGCCGGTTTGTGGGTGTTCGCTCAACTTCAATCAATCCGGCTTTTTCCCATCGCCGTAATGTTTCTGGATGAACTCCTGCTAATTTTGCTGCTTTTCCTATGCTTACTTTCATTTTATTATTATATGCAATTTTTTTTAATTGGGCACTAAAGTATATGTTTTGTTATGCAGTTTCAAACCCTCTTTTTACGATAACCGGGTTCATTCATGAGCCCGGTTGTCTGTATTTATAGGGAAATCCGATCCAGATAATTCAAGATTTATTATTATTGCTCTTCCTTCAAATAATCCAAAAATATTGTGACCAGTTCCGGATCAAATAATATATTACTATTTTCCTGGATGTAACTGATTGTTTTTTCTTTCGACCAGGCATTACGATATGGTCTGTCGCTCGTTAGCGCATCATATACATCAATAATTGCAAATAAACGCGCCACCAATGGGATCTCTTTTCCTTTTAAGCCCAAGGGATATCCTGAGCCGTTCCACCGTTCGTGGTGGAGATAAGGAATATCAAGTGCTGGACGTAAGTACTCAATTGGGTAAAGCATATTATAGGCATGGATTGGATGTTCACGCATTTTAACCCATTCTTCATCGGTTAATTTACCGGTTTTTAATAAAATCTGATCCGGGACGCCCATTTTTCCAATGTCATGTAATAATGCTCCGTGACGCACATGAATTAGACTTTCCTCGGAAAAGTTCAGCTTTTTACATAAATTAAGCATCAAATCCATCACCCTTAACGTGTGATTTTCGGTCTCCTGATCTTTTAAATCCAATGCCATGGACCAGCCTGTAATGGTGGCCTCGTAGGCTTGATTTAATTCAACATTTGACCTTTGAAGATTTCCAATAAGTTGAACATTTTCAATCGCAATGGCAGCCTGGCCACCTAATGTTTCGTAAAAATCAAACCACTCTTGTGTAGGATAGAGCGGTGTTCGCTGATAAACTTCCAGAATACCCATTAATTTCCCTTTGGCAAACAATGGTAATCCTAAATAGGTCTTTATCTCCTCTTCCCTCAGAATATTAAAGAACTGTTCATCGATCGTTGCTTGTTCCACATCCGGAATGTATAACATTTTTCGGTCTGATGCTGCTTTGCCAGCTAAACTTTCACCAAGGTTAATCTTTCCGCTTTTCATTTTTTGTGTCAAAAAACCAAAACCGGATACATAAGAAAATTCCTGTTCCGATTTATCAAACAACAAAATTGATGTCGCATCAACGTTGAGATGTGTAATAACTTGTTGGGTAATTATATTTAATGTGCTTTTAAGTTCCAGATTCGTCATTATCACCATATCAATATTTCTTAAAGCACTGAGGCGTTTTAATCGACGCTCCGATTCTTCTAACAAACGGGCAATTTCGAGCTGATTGTGTTTGCTTTCCGTGATATCGGTGTGGGTACCTAACATACGAAGCGGTTTTTGATTCCGGTCATATTCGACAATTTTTCCAATCGCCAATAACCATTTCCAATCGCCATTTGCTGTTTGTTGGCGAAATTCCACCCGATACTCGGGAATTTTTCCCTGTATATAATCAGCATAATTTTGGCTAACTCGTTCAAGATCCTCAGGATGCAGTCGTTCCTTCCAACGATCATTAGTTTCATCAAATTGTTCCGGATCATACCCTAACATGATGGCGTACATATCATTCACAACCGCTTCACCAGTTTGAACGTTTAGGTCAAATAAACCCTGATTGGTAGCCATTAATGCCAGGCGCAAACGTTCTTCATTTTCGTATAATTCTTTTTCTGTTTTTTTTCTTTCTGTTATATCCTGACGAATTGAAACAAAATGGGTAATCTTTCCGGATGAATCCTTGACCGGTGTGATGGATTCATCAACAATAAATAAGATTCCATTTTTATTACGGTTAACAACTTCTCCTCGCCATACTTCTCCTTGTAAAATTGTTTTCCACATGTTTTTGTAAAACTCTTTGTTTTGCACACCAGAGCGAATTAATGTACCTGGGGTTTTTCCCATTGCCTCGTCAAATGAAAAACCGGAGGATTTTTCAAATGCAGGATTCACCCAAACAATCTTACCAGTGACATCGGTGATCAATATAGAATTTGCAGCGGAATTTAGAGCAGTGCTTTGTAATTTTAATTCACTTTCTGCTTGTAATCGCCGCGTAATATTTTGTGCCATAACAAATCGAGCATTTCTCCCTTGATAGGTCAACTTATGTGATGTGATTTCAACAAAAATAATATCTCCATTTTTCAAACGATGCGTCCACGGACTAGATTGTTGATATTCTTCAGTATTCGTCTTTATATTATCTAATAATGAATCAGTTTCCCCAGAAGGACGAATATCTAATAAGGTCATTTTTAAAAACTCTTCGTGGGTGTAACCATATTGGTGCACTGCGGCATCATTCACCATTAGGAATGCTAAAGTTTCCAGATCATATACCCACATCGGCTGGGGATTATTCATAAATAATTCGCGGTATTTTTCCTCACTTAATTCCAAACTATGATAAGCTTTCGCCAGATTAATATTTGATTCTTTTAATTTTTGAGCTGCGATTAATCTCGCATTTTCTGCTTTTTTCCGCTCAGTAATGTCGATGGATAAAATAAAAATACCTTCGGGAACAGGTATAATTTGAAGTTCAAACCATCCTCGATACCCATCTGGAAATTCAAATTCATTTTCTAATAATTGTGGAATGCGTTGCTCCATACAAATTTTTTCTGCAGGAAAAACCGGATTATTTTCAATCCCTGGCCACATATCCATCACACGATTCCCTAATAACTCTTCATTTGGCCGACGGTTATGCTTTTCCGCCATTTTATTTAGGTATAAATATCGCCAATCAAACCCAATCAATTGCCCACCTTCCAATAGATTATTGACGATAGAATTAAAACGTTCTGTATTTTGAACCAAATCCTGATGAATCTTTTGTTGTTTTTTCATTTCGTGCTTAATTAAAAGGTAAATTAACATTGCACTTAAAAAAACAAAGATCCACCCTTTATAAGTTTGCAACTCCGTGATTTTTTCCGCGTCTTGCGTAAATCCGGCAACAATTTTATCTGAAAAAATTATCCAAAGCGTGCTGAAAAGCAGATATAACAAACCAATTCTTGCAGCTAAGTTAATTTTTGGAAATTTAATCAAGTATCCTCCAAAAACAATTTGTAAGTGCTAACATTATGACATATTTTTTTACAAAAAACAGTCCACGTAGTTTCTACCTTTTTGTTTTTATACAATTTTTACCGGATTAGTATTTTCTGAGCATAAAATTTTTTATTAATCATGCACCATTACTATCCCCCGGTGAGTTGGAAGGAAAAAATACCGATCTGACTTTTAACAAGAAAGAATCTCAAAATATACCAATAATATACGAGGTTATATTCACTACAGCGTTACATAGTCCACAAAATAATTCTAAAAATTCTCAACACTTGATAATATTTACAAAGATTAATTGTTTCAGCAACCGTTATTGCCTGCATTGATTGTCATCCGATCAATACCTTCAAATGGGTTGCTTTTTAATCCTTGGATCCACTTCAGAAAATTTATTTTTTTATTGAATGAATATCTTTATTCTATTGCAATCATGACATTCGATGCTTTAATAACAGCAAAAGCTTGTTTTCCTTCTTCCAAACCTAAAGAGTCAACGGAATTATTGGTGATAATTGAAACCACCTGGACTCCACCAGGAAGCTCTAAAACAACTTCCGAATTAACCGATCCTTTTTCAACTTTAATGACCTTTCCTTTTAATACATTTCTTGCGCTAATTTTCATTTTTAATCCTCCTGAATTGATTTGTAAATCTATCATACCGATAATTAAGGATTATTCACAAGGATTTTTATAAACATGGATACGAATTTCTTCAGTTTAATTCGCGTTTTTTTAATTTTCTTCCCGCGGCAACAAGACCGTGCTTAACAAAATAAAAACCAATACTGCAGCTAAAATCAAAAACACGGTCACAGGTAAAGCTGCCTTTAACCCAAACCCTTGAAAGCGTTCAAAAACCAAAACCGGTACAATCTTAGGATGATAGGCGATGATCGCTACAGCACCAAACTCACTCACACCACGCGCCCACATCATCACGGCTCCATTTAATATACCCCGCCATGCCAAAGGCAACGTAATCCAACGAAACACCTGCCATCCGGAAGCACCATCGACTCGGGCAGCACTCTCCAAATCTATATCAATGGAGGCAAATGCCTGGCGCGATGCATTCACCAAAAAAGGCACGCCTACAAATGCCATTGCAACAACAACTCCTGCCAATCGATCGGTAAAAACGATCCCAACCTGTTGAAAGAATTTCCCAAATATACCGTATCGACCAAATACTAACAACAGCGCGACACCAGCCGCAGTATGTGGGATAACCAACGGGATATTTACAAAGGCCTGTAAAACACCCCTACCCGGAAATGCAAATCGCGCCAAGAGATACGCGGTGGGAATACCTACCAACCCACAAAAAAACACAGCCAAAAATGCAGCCCAAAACGTGCGTCGAATCGAGTTTATCACTTCAGGATCAACCCATAAGGAAATAAAATCTTTTATTGAAATGGAAAAAATTGTGCCGATTAATGGAGTTAGGATAAAAAGCAGCAGTAAAACCATCAAAATGATAAAAATGATATTTAATTTTCCCCCTGTTTTTTTAACCTCAAAGATTTTTACGAACGAGATAAGTTTATCCATAATTCTTTCCAAGGAAACAGTAATTTATCATCGTTAAGGAGTTAGAATATTTTTTAAATTTTCCGGCATATTTTCATAGCCATCAACCGAGTAAGTTTCAAACATTGGCTGTTGATTTTCCAATAAGATTTCTCTTCCGGTATCACTTAACAAAAATTCAATAAATAAAGTTGCAGCATCCGAATGAATGGCGTTAGTAGGAATAGTGATCCCGTAACGGATGGGCTCACCAATAAATTGTGGATCAACCGACTGAAAACGCTGGAAATCGAGCTTGACTTCAACATTATCGTATAAATCTACCGCATCAAATGAACCTAAATTAACTCGATCATCCAAAATCAAGTAAGATAAACCATGTTGTTTAATGACTGATTCATACTCAAAAGCATAATCAATATCACCGGATTCCAACAAGGCAATCAATTGGATAGATGCGCCCCGCATGAGAACATGTCCCGCTGGATTCGTGTCCAAAATTTCAGGAACTATAATCAATGCCAATTCATCCTCGCGAAAAAGTGTAATTGGTGTTTTAAACTGGTCATTAAACATATTCTTAAACAATCCATACTGACCCAGGTAATCCTCTTGTAAAGCAAAAGCCATTAAAGATCTGTATCCAGCTGCATCAAAACGAGGATCGGATAAACCAAATACAACATCAGGTTTTGATAGAATTTCTGCCCAATTTTCTCGGTTTATTTGTTCCGTGTAATTACTTCGATCAGTATATGCTAATGCTAGTCGATTAGTCCCGAAATTAATATACCAATTTGCATACGGCAGACCTGTTTCAGGGTCATCTACTGCATACATTAACATCGGGATCAAATTGGAGTCAGCTGTAGCAACCACATCGATTTGATGGTGCATTTCGGTTACATGCCGCATGACCTGAATCGAACCATGATATTCTGCTAGAACATCGATTTCTGGATATTGTTTTTCAAAAGCTATTTCCAACTCATGGAATGGAATAATTAAACTACCAGCAGCAAAAACTACCAATGGGGTTTTTTGTATAAGGGTATTCGTTGGCTTAGGGATTTCAGCCGTAGACTCAGTTTTATCACATCCGCTTACGGTCAATATACATAATAAAACGAGTACAACAATTAGTTTTTTCATATATCCGACTTGTTTTCTTCTATTCAAGGGAAACTTTCCTCCCGTTGAAATGATTCTATACATTATGATTTCTATAGAAGGTCAACGGGAGGTTTGTATGATAAGGTTAACAAAGGAAAGGATGGACCAAGGAAATAGAGTGTCTCTTCTACTATTACTTGATTTCTAAACGTACCAGACCTTTTACCCAGGTGCTGGTTTCCATACCTGGCATAACACTCGCAAAACTACCTTCTTCATCAAAGGTGATTAAACAATCCGCACAGGTGCGTACGTCTTCCAATGCTACTTCAATACTGTAGCCATCATCAGCCGTCATCACCAAGGTAGTTGCTCCATCTGCCACACCGATAAAATCCAGTAGTTCATTTAACAATACACCCTCATATTCGACTTCACCTTTTTTGGGATGTTCAACGGTGAACATTGCAGAATGCCAAGCGCGTAAGGCATCTTGGGTTAATCCAACTTCCTGAGAAACCAGGCCGACCACAACCAAATCACCTGTATCCACATCCACAACCTGCAAGGTATCTGGATCTACCATATCTTCTGCTGAAATTGGCTCCAGGTCAAAATTGATATTGGTAAGTGCGCCCACCAGGGATGATTTTTCGAGCCCTTCACCAACCAGACGCAATGGGAAGTATTTTTCTGGCAGTGGGTTTCCATCGACAGTGTTGGCAACTACCCAGTTTTCATTACGATTTGCATCAATGCTACTTAATTCTACGCTATAACCATCGCTGGCAACCAGTTCAATGGCATACCCGGCTTCAGCAAGTTCATCCACATAACACAAACCTTCGTGTTTGATAGCATCATCGGCATAACCCATCAAGCGCCATAACGGCGTACCTTTCCAAACTTGGCCTTTATCGTCTTCCCAACTAGCTTCATGACAATTCACACAAGATTCAAAACCAGATCGATCGATGGTCTCTGTTATTGCTCCGGTTAATACGAGAGCCCAATCTTGCACGAGTGAATTGACTTCAATCCGATCAACCCATTTAATAGACCAATGACCATCTGTAACCTGATTATTTTTTTCAGAAATGATAACAACTCGCAGGGTGCCATCTTCTCTTTTATCGAGTTCTTCACCATCCCGTTCAAAAGCAAGTATGGCATCTAATGCCACTGGATTGCGAAGTTCATCACCTGTGGCAGGGTCGTAAGCGATAAAATTACCATTCATGATTTGATCATATGAAAAAGATAATCCGTAACCATCCTCAGCGACAATGTTAACCCCCATTGATTCGTCAATATCACCCATTTCAGCTAACAAGGTTTTTAATGAGACTCCTTTATATAATGCTGGTGGATAAATTTGACCTGTGCTGCTTTTAATACCAGCCTGTCCCTCTACGATTTCCATGTTTTTTAATTCAGACATGGTAAATGATTTTTCCCCATCCATTCCTACCAGGGTAATAACCGGTTCCAAATCCTCTGGTTCAAGTGTTGGTTCCGGCGTATCGGTGGGAACAAGAGGTTCAGAGGTTATTTCTTCAATAGCTTCTGTTGGGGCAACCAACTCTTCTGCCACCGTAGGCACAGCAGAAGTACAGGCGTTTAATAATAAAACGGCAGCCAATAACAAGATTACAAACGACAACTTCTTCATACTTAACACTCCTCAACTGTATATTTGTATTGGTTTAATCATACATTAAAGAGTTTAGTCGTCATCGATGGGTTCGTCAAGCGAAAATTTTCTTTTCTTAAAAACCAATCAAATTAAGAATATTCTTCTGTTATTACCATGTGATTTAAGGTGTTATGCTTTTGCACCTTATCTCATATGAGTTCATCCATTCCATTTTCGGAAGCGAAACAAACCTGATTTCTGCCGGCATGTTTGGCAGCATATAAAGCCTGGTCTGCTCGCCGGAATAATGTTAGGGCGGTATCAGCATGTTGTGGATACATTGAAATACCAATAGATACTGTCACATGAATCTTCTCGGACAAATCTTGACAGCGCTGAATAAATGTTAACCGAATTTCTTCTGCTCGTTCTCCGGCAGCTTTCGGACTTATATTCGGAATTAATAACAAAAACTCTTCTCCACCAAAACGAGAGGCTACATCTTCCTTACGGCAACAAGAAGTAAGTACTTCGGCCATTACACAGAGTACCTGATCACCTACATTGTGCCCATGTTGATCATTAACCGCTTTAAAGTAGTCTATATCAATCATCAACAAGGCAATAAAATGAATATTCCGGATGGCCCTTGCAATTTCCCGCTCTAAGCTATCCTCCAAAAAACGCCGGTTATATAAATTTGTTAAGGGATCCCGAACAGCTTGTTCTTCAAGAATGTTTTTTAACCGTTCAGTTTCAACCAATTGCAACTTTAATTTTCGGTTCGTATCCTGTACTTGCAATTCTTTTTCTTTAATAAAGGTAATATCATTTAATACAAGCAGCCAGCCCAAAGGTGTTCGGGATGTACGTTTAATGGGTCTCCCAACCAGTGCGAGATAACGGGTATGATCTTTTCTGATTTGTATTTCCTCCCGCCAATATTCATGTTCAAATCTGTTTTTAGGCTCAAAACCATAGGTTGAAAGAAAAGTACAGATATTTACTCCAAATAAATCCCGCGATTGTACATCCAAATAATCAGCACAACGTTGGTTATAATCCACAATTCGTTTGTTCTGATCCACAACCAAAACACCACTATCCAAATTTTCTAATAACAGATCCCTGGCAATCGGTAAAATATCAATAAAACCAAATCGCAAAACACTGATGGCTACCAACATCGTACTTAAAAACATACTTAATAAAATCCAATCCAACCCTGCAATAGGATACATATCCACAAGATAAATTAAACTGGCAATTAACGGTAAAAGAATCGCCACAATCATAAAAATGATTTGCATCCGATAAGGACCATGTTGATAAATAAAATATTCCCTCAATAAAACGATCAAACTCCCAAACACAAGGAGGTTCATATAAGCGATGGCAATCCAGAATACAAACCCATGTTCATACACCATGACATTAAAATCAGATGATATTTCAGAAAATGCAGGCCAAACCCACCCATGCCAGCCGTTCGTCCATACTAAAATTAAAACGAGAACCGGTACCAGCCATATCCAATATAAAGTTTTGGAATTAAATTGTTGATCCTTTTGGAAATACTTCACCACAAACACAAAAAGGAAAGGCATGATATTCATCAAACCTATATAACCTACCTGTGTCCAAAATATTTTGATGTTTTGTGTTGATCCAGCGGCTTCAAATACCCCAGCAAATAACCAAATTCCAATACTGATAAAAACCATGCCGAGGTAAACCGCAGCGGGGATTTGTTTCTTTCGAAAGAGAATACTCGCCATGAGAAAAGCCGACACGCTGGCTAAAAACAGGATTAAAATGTGAGGGTAATAGAAATAGTAACTCATTTAATCCTATAATAGCAGACGATTGTAAAAAAAGGTAGTTATCTTGAAATTAAAACCGGAATTTCTGTTTGTTCTAACACATAATCAATCGCACTGCCCCAGACCATTTCTTTTAAAGGGTTGGCACCATAACTTCCCATGATAATACAGTCGGCTTGAAGCTTTTTTGCCTCAGCTAAAGTCATTTCTCCAGGCCAACCTTCTCGAATGATATGTTTTCCATAAACCGCGTGTTTTTGCAAATAATTCTTTGAGAATTGATTGGCTTCTTCCATTTGCTTCCGGGTATTTTCATCCTTTACAACAGTCAGTACCGTTAATTCCATACCCCAGTTTTGGACAAGATATGCAGCCATATAGAGAGCTTCTTTCGCTCTTTCACTACCATCAAAGGCCAGAACAGCTTTCCGAATAGGCCGCATATTTCCTGGTACCACCACCAATGGTTGAGCACAACGTCGAATCAATACCCGTAAACCAGATCTGAGTTTTGAAAAAGGTTCTGTTCCCGGCGCATGATGTAATGGCACCACTACCAAATCAGCAAAAGCAGCTGCTTCTACAATTTTACGATTTGCGGTGCCTACTTCCACAACCAATTGACCTTGAATATTGAGTTCTCCCAGACGCCAGTTAAAATGATCCCGAATTTTCTGTACACCTTCTTCATTTTTTGCAGCTTCCGAATCCACCAAATGCAAACCATTAATGCGTGAACCTTCCCGTTGGGCAATCCATAAAGCTTGTTCATATGCTTGATGAGAATCTTCATGGGATTGTAAAGCCACCAGAATATTACGGATTGGAGATTGTTTGCGGCGCACCAATTGTTTATGTAATCTCCGCCACGTTCCGGTTTTGGGTCCTGATTCAAGTGTATCCGGTGTTATCAAATCTAAAATAAAAAACCATAGTTTTCGAACCAAATATCGCCAACGGTTTGAAAAACGTTCCACTAATGAATCGGCAGCGATATCTGGTTCCAGTTTCCATCCCAATTGATTTTCCAAATCAGCCCGATAGTCTAACATCCACAAATAAAGATCGGTTTCTGTTCGATCAGGAAATTCTCGTAAAAGTCCCCTTTCATGGACAACCTCCACCACGGGCAGATAAACCGTTTTATACCAGTCTACAACTGCTTCTTCGTAAGGAATTTCTCGTTCTTGTTCAATACCCATAAAGTATCGGTGAACACTAATATGATCTAACAATTCATCATACATACCTGGTGCGGTTACTGTCAAATCTACATCATCCACATAATTATCTAACTGAGTGTATTCCAAAAAATCCGCGTATTCCGATTTTATGATTAGATCATCAGGTTGCATGTCTTTTGTAATAGGTACACGGGTCACAACTTCGGTTATATAAGCTTCAATATGCGATTGTCCATTCTGGCGGGCAATCGAAACCCGATGATTGCCATCTTTTACAAAATAAGTCTCACCCAATTTATACACTTCGATTGGCGGAACACCCACAGAAGTCTCTGTTGCCATTTTTACACGAGCCCAACGATCACTATCTGACGAACGTTTAGGTAAAAAATCCCGAGTGAAGTCAGTATACCTACCGACACTTCCAATAATCGCATCCAATGGGATTTCTTCGATACCCCGTTGAACTTGCCCCCGCATCCGCAATTTTTTTAGAACTTCATCATAAGAATACAAATCTGAATGGTGTCCGAAAATTTTCGACATCACGGTTTTTAAAGAAGCCTGACGATGGGCTTCATGAAAATCATTAATTGCAGTTGATCGATCCATAAAATTCCTTAATTCTTGTATAAAATAAGCAGAATTTTTTATTTATTTAACTTTACCTGATTGCAACCTTTTTGAGTAGGTCATTAAACAACTTTTTAGGCTATCTTCATAGAACTAAATAAAATGCTACTACCTCTTCAAAATAGGCGGTTTTTGAATATGAACTGTTCATCTCGAAATAGGTACCCATGTGGCTATAAACTTAAAAAGGCTTTAGATTTTCATCCTACGACTAAAGACAAAGATTTTCGATGTTTTTTTGGTAAAATTCTATTATATTTTTAGTTATCTCCAAAACAAACAAAAAGATCTTCTCATAAAACGTTTCAATAGAAAGAGCACATAATGAAAACATATGGATCCACCCCAGCGGAACAAATCGTAACATTAATGAAACGCATTTATGATCAAGGGTTAACATCTCTTTCCGGCGGAAACCTCTCAATTTTTGATGAAGACAACAATTTTTGGATCACCCCTACTTCCATTGACAAAGGAAATTTAAGAGCTGAAGATATTGCACATTTTAATAAAACGGGGGAATTTAGTGGAAATCACCGTCCATCCAGCGAATATCCTTTTCACTGGGCAATTTATAAAGCCCGAAAAGACATCCGAGCCATCGTACATGCACATTCCCCCGCCCTGATCGCCTTCAGTATTGCTGGTAAGGTTCCTAACCAGAGAATATCACCTGTTTACATGGAAATATGCGGAGAGATCGGCTTTGCGCCTTATGCTCCCCCTGGCAGCCAACGTTTAGGAGAGGTGATAGCAGAAAAATTTGCAGAAGGACACAACATCGTCATTCTCGAAAATCATGGTGTGGTTGCAGGTGGTCCGGACTTGATCACAGCATACCAACGTATGGAATCCCTGGAATTTGCTGCACGAACGGCCATTCAAGCACAAAATTTAGGCAAAATAAATTATGTCCAGGAAGAAGCTTTGATTAATGAATGGAAAACACCGCAGAATTTAAATCCTCTCAAAAAAATTCCTAACTCCATTGAAATTCAATCCAAGCGAGAAAAGTTAATCGAAATCATTCACCGAGCCAACAAACATCATCTTCTTTTTTCTATATCGGGTAGTGCCTCTGCCCGTATCAAAAACCTTGATTTTTTGATTACCCCTCATGGCATCGATAGGGTTTTATTAGAACCGGATGATCTGGTTTATGTTTCAAACAAACAACAAGAACAAGGTAAAACCACAAGTCGCATGTTAGCACTGCATTCGGAAATATACAAACAACACCCTGATGTGCAAGCTATAATCACTGCACAAGCACCCTATTTAACTGCTTTTGCAATCACAAATACCCTGTTGGATACCCGTTATATTCCCGAGAGTTATATGTTATTACGAAAAGTTGAACAACTCTCACTAACAGATACCATCCGTTCTCCGGAAAAAGTTGCCCAAAAGATTACCAAGGAATCACCGGCCGTTATGATAGGAAATTTAGGCATCGTTGTTACGGGTGAAAATATTCTGAAGGCATATGATCGACTTGAGGTCAGTGAGCTTACTGCACGTTCATATATCGAAGCACAAATTTTAGGTGGTTTAAAGCCAATCAATACAAAAGAAATCCAACGGTTAAATTGGCTTTAAGCTTATGAGCTAACCATTTTTTCACATTACCATCTGATGGATAAGTGGAAACATTTTTCAATCAAACCTTAAGCTTGGATTCCACCAAAACTATCAAGTTGGAAACCACCTGGAGTAAGGCTACTGTTTCTTCACTCCATTGGTTTCGTTCATGCACAGAATCAAAACCCATAAACCCAATCACCTTATTCTGAGCCACCATCGGGACAACCAGGATTGATAAAATATTTTGTTGACTAAAATGACTTCTCTCACTAACTGCTTCCAAACCCAATTGATTAATATCATCCGTTTGGAAAAACTTTTGATTAACAAAAACCGTTTCATAAAAATGAGGTAATTCCTCAACCGATATATTTTGTAAATTATCTCGCTGGGGATTAACCCCCTCTGCACACCATTCGTATCGGTTGGATATTGTTCGACTGGTTTCATCATAATAAAAAATATAACTTCGATCCACATTCATGAATTGACCAATCATACTTAAGGTTTCTTGAATCGTCTGGGGTAAAGTTTTTGATGATGTATTTACCAGGTTTATGATAACCTGGCTGATTAATCGTTCCAGCGACAAGTAGAACGCTAGTTTTTGTTCGGAATTTTTCTGTTGGGTAATATTTGAGATAATTCCTTCAATAAACAGACCTTGTCCCCGAATTTCTATTAAATTACCCTCTTCCTTTAACCAGATCAGCTCACCAGATTTTGTTAAGACACGAAACTCCATATTTTCTGTTTGCTCGTTTGCTTGTCTTTTATTCATCGTGGTTAACCAATTTTTATAATCTTCGGGATAAATAATCTTTTTCCAAAATTTTGAATCTTTTAAAAACTCCTGTTTGGAATAACCCGTCATTTTCTCTAACTGCTCATTAACGTAAATCGGAAACAAACTTTTTGCTTCTAAAAAATATATTATGGCGGGAGAATTTTCAATTAAAGAACGGAATTGATTTTCAATGCTGACACTCTTTAATGCTTCCTCTTCAGTTTCCGTTATATCGCGTCCCACAGCTTGAACTTCCATTAAATGATTTCCTTCAAAGATGCCACGATCAATCCATCGGAACCAGCGTACATTTCTATTACCATCTACCATCCGATTTTTGGATTCTCTCAGTGGTCTTTCAGGTGTTAATTGGGCTAAGTGAGAACTGACAATTTCAAAATCAGCGGCATATACATTTTCCATAAAGGAAGTACCTATCAATTCCTGAGATGATTTATTGAAAAAATCACAATAAGCCTGGTTTACGTAAGTAATCAATCCATCAGGAGAAAATCTCAAAATAATATCCGTTTGTTGATCCAACACAGATCGATAACGATCTTGATTGGTAATGTAATTCTCATCCTCTAATGAAATAACCGGATTGGGAACAATAACATATAGTGTTTTTTCCGCTCTAAAAACAATGCGGATAAAAAAACGCACCCGTATTTTTTGTCCAAATGCATCAATTTGATTCCAAATGATACGATTAATTTCTTCCAGACGAAATTCTCGCAGGAGTATTGCAATTTTGTGATAAGCATCGGAATCAAAAAACTGAAAAAAATTTTTTTGCATCATTTCAGATTTTTGATAACCATACTGATCACTTACATATTGGTTGGCATATAAAACCAACATTGAGGTCGGGTCCACAAACATTACAGGAACAGGAAGGTCATCAAACAAATTTAAAGATTGGGCTGCGCTCTCTAAAACGGATTTTTTCTCTTTTTCTGTCTTTTCCCAGAACCATAAAGCAAATACGGGTTCACCATCCCAATTTGTCATACTGGCCCACGCATCCAATGCGAACGGTTCACCTTTGTCAGAAAGAATAGTTAATCCATCCACCAAAGAATGATCCCTTATTCCATTATGTAAAATCTGTTGTAATTTTTCGCGGGAATCATCTTGAAAAAGCGAAAAAACCGGGTGATTTAATATGCGCTCTCGGTGATAACCCAAGGTTGTTAATAAATACTGGTTAACAAAAAGCACCTTTCCATCAAACCTGACCAACAGAAAACAACCAGATAAATCATCAAAAAGCTGGCGGAATTTGGTTGTTTCCTTTTCCCAGCGTTGGCGAATTTGTACTCTATTCAATGCTGCGCCAATTTGAACAATAATTGATTCTAATTGGTGCCGTTGATCTGGCGTTACATTTGTAAATTGATGGCTGGTTACATTCACACAACCCATTATCCGACCCATATACCGAATTGGAAGTACAGCCAAGGATTTAATCCCTTCTGAGATTAATGTTTCATCTTTTGTTAAAGGGATATCTTCATATATCAAGTAAATTGGAGCTCCGCGCTGAATCAACAACCAACGATCCGATTCTTTAGGGTAAACACTTACCGCATTGATAAAATCCTGACTCATTCCCTTATGGTATTGTAATTCAAGCTGGCCCTGTTCTGGATTAATCAGATATACTCCACCAGAATCCATATCACTTACACTTAAACAGGCATCCAGAGTGGCGGACAACAACGTTTGCAGGTCATCTTCTCCCGATAGTTTTAACGCCAGCTGCTGCAGAATGGTTGTGAAATTTTGGCTTTCTTTTCTTAATTCAGAAAATATAACAAGACTGATAAACTGAGTAGATTGTTTTTCTTCCAAAAGAGTAAAGGTGATTTCATCTACATTGAGGTTTATTGATCTTTTCTTTTCAGCAGTAAACGGTGTTTCACAAAGACTTTGAGTCCACTGCTCCGGCAGTAAATCCCACAACAAAAGACCCGAAAATTGATCGTCCGAATGGGAAGGTTTGTTATACGATTTCCGGACGATTAACGTTTGGATAAGATATTGCTCATTGAGGAGAACGTGTAATTCTTGGTTATTTTTTAGTAAATTAATAAAAGAAGAGCGGAGCTTGTCCATACAACCCCTATTTTTCTTATCGCGAATGTCTTATTTTAGTCCTTTTTTAGATTAAATAAAAGCCTAACTCCATCCCTTTTCAGGACTGTTCGCAAAGTAACACTGAAAAAAGATTTGGGGGTCAAGAATCGGTTTCACCAATTTTTGACCCCCAAAAATTTTCTTTATACGCCATGTATAACTATTCTTTTCAATCTACTTTACAAATTACCGAGCATCCCTTTTGTCATGATGGTTCAATCGGGCTTAACACAAATCCATACTGGTACAATTTTCCTTTTGGCAAAAGATACTCAGGATGCGGACTACCACCAGCCGGGACATCACCACCCACCCCCATTTGAATAAGATCAATATTCAACGTCACCAAATCACGCTCTGGCAGCTCGTGAATATGCTCAGCATTCGCTAAGTCATCTTGGGTACAATTCCAGGCACTAAAATTGAAATGGTTACCTTCCAAAGCCCTCACTAATAAGCCAAATCCATCCGCTGCAATCAGGCTGACCCAGCGCACAGCACTTCGATTACCATTTTCTTGTGGACGCACATAATGATGCATTAATTCGGGTACAAGCCCCTCAAACTGTCCAACTACAGCACCTAACTGCCGGTCTGGCATAGTTTCCTGCGGTCCCAGTCCAAACCAGGTTACTTTTTGATAATCAACTGGAAGAACAAGCTGTACCCCCATTCGTTCCATCATCCGGTTTGGGACAAAAGAATTGTTTACAACTATTTCTCCGTTCCCATGAATCTCAAAATCCATCCGAAATGGTGTTTTTCCAAAAGGTATATTCCAGGTAGATTCAATTTTCACCACTGAAATCTCTGGTTGTTTCCAGGAAAAAGACTTTAGTTGAATTTTTTGCATCACCTCTCGCCAAGGTTGACGTCCATAAACAATTTTGGCAATCTTGTAAAGCACATGATGGGCGATATCATTATCAATTCGTACTCTCCACAGGTTTGGTTTCATGGCTTCCTTTAAAATAGGGACACCCTCAACTTCATATTGATCCAGAAAACCTTTCCTTCTATCAAATCCGACCAAAAAGCCTGACCCCTCAATTATTAATCTATCCGGGTAAGTTTTGATGACGAGCTCATTATCTTTTTTCGAATCCGTCATGAGATTTGTCTCAACTGGAAACAATACCGGAAACTGTTCCCAAGCAATTTCAAAGCCAGCTTTTGCCCAAGCAGCTGCTTCTTTTAAAACAAATGAAATCGTCAAAAAAGCTTCTTGTCCTTCAGCCAAAATTAATTGCTCAAAAGGTATTTGTAAATCCTGTTTTTCTCCCGGTAAAACATTAAGGTTTTTGATCTCTCCTTTTTGCACAATTTGGCCATTCAATTCCATTCGCCATTGTAAATATAAATAATCCAGGTTGAGAAAATTATGTTTATTAAAAATTTCAAATTTACCCTGCTCTGCTTTTATAGCACGGATGGCTACTGGCTGGTAACCCTTTTTTACAGAACGAACAGCGGGGTGAGGGCTGCGGTCAGCGGAAAAAATACCATTACAACCAAAAGTTTTAAATTGATAGGGGTCACCCAGATCCCCTCCCATTGCCCAGAATGGTCTTCCATCTTCTGTTTTACTTAGAATACTTTGATCTGCAAAATCCCAGATAAAACCACCAATCACCTGTGGATAATTTTCAAAAATATCCATATACTTCTGAAAATTTCCCAAAGAATTCCCCATTGAGTGGGCGTACTCACACAGTACCAATGGTTTTGTTTCGCTGTATTTTGAATAAATCGTATACCAACCCAAAATTCCAGAACGGAAGGAATATTTTCCTCCATGAATTAAGTCTTCAAGATTTTTTGGTGTAGGATACATCATGGAGAACATATCAGTATAGGCACCAAGCAAATCTTGTTCATAATGAATGGGTCGGGTCGGATCTATCTGGCGAACCAGCGCTGCCAATTTGTGGAATTTTTCATCACTTCCGGATTCATTGCCTAAGGACCAAATGATGATGGATGGGTGGTTTCGATCACGCAAAATCATACGCTGTACCCGATCTACCATTGCATCTAACCACTGCATATCACCTTGCATTATTTTTCGAAAACCATGAGTCTCTATATTGGCTTCATCCATGACGTATAAGCCATAAGCATCGCATAGTTCATAAAACCGTTCGTCATCCGGGTAATGAGAAGTGCGTACAGCATTGATATTATTTTGTTTCATTAAAACAACATCTTCCAATAAGCGTTCATAAGTCATTGTATGCCCGCTAACAGGATCAAAATCATGGCGGTTAACCCCCTTCAGAATCACCGACTTTCCGTTTATCCATAACTGCCGATCTCGAATTTCGATATGGCGAAAACCGAATTTTGAGGACCTGACCTCCGATACGTTACCTTCCGCATCAGACAGCTCAAGATAAACGGTATACAAGTTTGGATTTTCCGCTGACCATAAATCGGGGCTGCTTACCTTAAATTCGATTTTTACTTGCATTTCACCTGATGAAACCGGCGGAATATACGTTTTTTTCACAGCGGTCTGCTTGCCACGCTGGTCTACAAGATAAATTGTTACTTGATAAGATTGTGTAACCGTATGATCACTAGGATGCCGGTAAAGAGAAGCGTTTACAATAAAATCAGCTTCTGTAAAATCATTGTTCAGTTTTGCACTTAATTCATAATCTCGAATGTTAACTTTAGGCAGAACAAATAAACGAACCGAACGAAAGATTCCGGATAAAAACCACATATCTTGATTTTCCAGATAAGTGCCATCAGAAAAACGATAAACTTGAACAGCCAAAACGTTTTTACCAGCAGTGAGGAAAGGTGAAATTAAAAATTCAGCTGGCAGCATACTGTCTTGTGAATAACCTACAAATTGCCCATTTATCCAAACATAAAATGCTGAACAAACCCCATCAAATTGCAAATATACTGCTTGATCTAACCAGGTAGATGAAACATCAAAAGTTGTTCTATAAGAGCCAACGGGATTATCTTTCGGATCAATATTCGGCATCGATTGTTTTTTCAAACTGGGTGGCATATGATAAGGAGCGTAAATCGGAACGCCATAACCTTTTAATTCCCAATTGGAAGGCACCTGAATCCAATCCCAATTTGAATCATCAAAGTTTATCTGTTGAAAACCTTCTGGTTTATCAGCAGGTTTAGGACACCAATGAAATCGCCAAGATCCGTCCAGGGTATGTTCCAATGGATTAATTTGTTTTTGCGCGGATTCCCGATCGGCGTATACTTTTGAACTGCATCGGGCATCTACTTTGTTAATTCCAAATATTTTTGCATTTTCCCATTCAGGTTTTGTTTTATTTTGATTTCCCATTGGATTCCCTCGTAAAAAATTTTATTAAGTATATCCTTTTTTTCGTTAAGGGAGGTTAGCTTTGTGAAGTTTAAAAAAAATGTTTTATTCCACATGTTGTGAATCAAAATTCACTAGTCAATGAAGTTGTTTCAAGTCACTTATTGTTTTTCACTTTTACAACAGAATCCGGTATAATGACCCAACAATGACAAAGAAGATAAGAATAATTCTAATCTACGTATATATCATGATAATCATTACCGGATGCAGCCCTGATGTAGCAGCAGCCGGCTTAACAAACACTTCACCAAATATTCCCGCTAAAGCCGAGAAGACAGCTGCTACTCTTCCACCCATCCAACCAACCAATACACTGGAACCCACTTTAACATTACGTCCGTCTGCAACTCCATTACCCACCAATACCGCAATCCCATCACTAACGCCAGACCCCACGCCAACCCCCATTCCCGATGAGTACTATATCACTGGCATCCAGGGCCATCGCCAGACCTACGCGATAAGCTGTGAATCAAGTGCTGCAGCAGACTGGGCTGGGTTTTTTGGTGTCCTGGTTTATGAGGCCAATATTCAATTTAATTTGCCCATCTCAGACAATCCTGATAAAGGTTTTGTTGGTGATGTCCACGATCCTTGGGGACAGGTTCCGCCCTATTCTTACGGCGTTCATGCTGAACCAATTGCTAAAGTCTTAAAAGATGAATACGAGTTACCAGCCCAGGCAGCAAAAAACTTCAGTTTAGATTCTTTAAAGGAAGAAATTGCCAGCAATCAACCGGTGATAGCCTGGGTAATTGGTAATATGGTAGGCGGTATCCCAGCTGAATATACAGATAAAGAAGGAAACACGACCATTGTCGCGGCTTATGAACACACGGTAATTGTTACAGGATATAACCAAGAAAACATCCGATATATGAATAACGGACGGTTTTATGAAATCCCAATTGAGGTCTTTTTGAACTCATGGGGTGTATTACAAAATATGGTTGTTTATTACAAGGATTAAATTACAACCCGGCAACATCATCGCTTAATTGCGTTAATATTGCTTCAGCATGCTGATAACGAATCATAAACCGGTCTGCACCAGCATTTAAGGCATCCAAAAACTGATCATAACTCATAATCCCGGCTGCTTGCATTTTTATCGATGGATCCAATGTTTCACGCAGGAATTTTTGTTCATCAAATTTTGGCAGTCGTGGTAACCAGCCACTGGTAGTGCTGACAGCTTCTACCCCAATCCCCTCACAAATCTTACAAATCTGACGGATATGTTCTTGCTGCATATAAGCAATCTCAAGGCTAACCACAATTGGTCTGCCTGTTGCTGCTCTTGCGGCAGAATATAAATCACATTCTACTTCTTCCCATAAACCTGATAATACAAAACCGGTATTAATCATTACATCAAAACGATCTGCTCCATGGTAATACAATTCACGAATTTCAGTAATTTTGGTCTTGCTGGTAACCCCACCGGTCGGAAATCCGCTAACACCGATTAATTTACAACCCTCATCACTTGGAAGGCCTTCTCTAATTAGTTTGATATAAGCAGGTAACACTGCAACCCCTTCATAACCCTTACAAAAGCCAAGCAAATCTTTAACGGTTTGTTGGTCATCGTAAGGTAGTAATGCAGAAATTATAGTGCGCTCTTTGAATAATTGAGGGGTCAAATTCATAAAAAATACCTTTCAAGGCGATTAGAGGAAATGCGGCAGCTTAGAATAGTTTAATTATAGATATATATTAGACAATCATATAGATTATTTGTACAATCTTCAACCGTTTAATACCTTACACAAAATTATTTGCTGATCGTGAGGGATTTTTTTTCACGCCACCACAATCGGGTAGAGGTCACCAACAATCCCCCACCAATCAAAATTAATAAGATCGATATAAGATTTAATAAAAATAAACCAATAAATCGAGGTGCTAAAAATAGGATTAGCGCTGCGATAAATGAGGAGACAGCATTCATATAATGCTGACTAGAAGAAACACCTAAGGGAAATCCAGTGCGCTGAACACGCCAAGCCAAGGAAAAATCCATGACAGCAGAAATTAAAAACTGTGTTGCCAATAAATACAACATCATCATCCAACTAAGACGCACAAACAGAATGGGCAAAAAGATTGCCAGGATACCAACCAGTGTTCTCAAGATTCCCTGCCACAACATTGTTTTGGGAACAGCCTGTTTATTAAATAACCGAATGTAAATCGTTATGCCAATAACACCACTAATCAACTGATAAACACCAAAAGCCCATGCTAAAATCTGAGCAAAATCATGCGTGTCAACCAGGATATAAATTCCTATCATTAAAATGACAACACTCCACAAGATCATAAATAACCAGTGGTGTTTTAATTTGGTATTTGTCGAATAAAAATACATACGGCACCTCGATTTTTATTCTACCTTGTCCCTTATAAAACGTCCAATTTGAGTTAGGGGGAATCTATTGGAATACCAAAAACCTTACAAACTATTTGCCAGTGTGATAGTGTATCCAATGAATCCTGATCCCTGTCATAAGGTGATTGTTTTGTTAATTGTTTCAATACCAGAGGAGACATTAAATTCATCAACCAGCCTGGACCAATTTTTTCTTGTTTTTTTAATTCATTAAGGTAGTCATTAAAACTATGTTTTTGATAATCCAATAACAATTGGGATTCCGCCGTATTCACCCAATCTTCGTAATACCAGGCTTCATCAACCAAAGGGTCGGGATTGCGAAAATATCGATCTGGAATTGCTTTTAAACCGCGTGCTTGAAAAATAGCACCAAAAAATTCCCCAGCAGTCCGCATCCAATCGGGAGCATCACCACCCAGTAATAAGGTTCGAAACAAGATGTCTGCATGAACTGAGTTGGCTAAAGCTAATCCGGCATCACGAGCATCCATGGCATGTTGGCGCCGTTCTGGTGGCAAAATAAACAAATATTTCATCAGAGCTTGTCCAACCTGTTGTGGACGTAAGCCAAAAACAGCCGGCAACCTGATAATACTCCAGGGAAGACCACTTTCACGAACTAAAGTCTCTACAATTACCTTATGGCGGGCATAATTATCACCAGGATTGATCGGTGTATCTGCCCGAATCGCATTAATTTCTTTGTTAGGATTGCGGGGTCCATGAACGGAATAACTTGAAATAAATATAAACCTTTCCAAACTTTCACATTGTCTGGCTGCGTCCAACAAGTTTTTACTACCTTCCACATTCACCTGATAAGCATGTTTTGGATCTACATAACAATCTGGAGGAACCATTGCGGCTAAATGTAATACAGCCTGGGGTTTGCATTGGTTGAAAGCATTTTTCACTGCTTCAGCATCACAAATATCCACCCATAACGTTTCGAATGTCCCTGTTTGAAGTAGATCCTGCATATGAGTACGATTCTCCGGTGTATCCAAATCCAAACAGGTTAAGGAGTGACCTTGATGCAGTAATGCACGAATTGTTTCTTCTCCAACCAGGCCAAACGCCCCTGTTAAAAGGACCTTTCGCGGTTTATTGTTCAACATTTTTCCTCCGGGAATGTGTTCGAGTTTTTCTATTGTAGCGTATTTTCATGCTTCTTTCTGCATGTTGAATCAGTTTTAACGCATCCTTTATGGTGAATTAATGGCATAAATCCTCCCTACATAACTGTTCTCTATTGAGTTTTTTCTTTGGATATTATCAATCTTTATTAATAATCTTTAAAAACAATGAAACAACCTCTGGATCAAACTGCTTACCGGATTGTTCCATAATGTAATCCAATATTTTTTCTTGGGGCCAAGCTTTCCGGTATGGACGGTCAGAAGATAGTGCATCCCATACATCCACAACAGCAAAAATTCGGGCAGCCAATGGAATAGCTTGACCTTTTAGCCCACGTGGATACCCGCTTCCATCCCAACGTTCATGATGACAATAAGGTATATCTATAGCGGGTCTTAGATACTGGATCGGGGAAAGCAGTTGATACGCTGCTAAAGGATGTAATTTCATAACAGCCCATTCGTTTTGTGTCAATTGGGCAGGTTTTTGTAAGATTTCATCCGGTACGCCAATTTTCCCAATATCATGTAATAATGCCCCACGCCGGATGTGCATTTGTTCCTGTTCATTGAATCCAAATTCCTGTGCCATGATCAAAGTCAATTCTAAAACCCGATTGCTGTGGTCTTTGGTTTCCATATCCCTTAATTCCAATGCTTTTGCCCAGCCTTCGATGGTAGTGTCATAAGCGTGCACCAATTCGACATTGGTCTGTTGCAATTTGCTGAATAATTCAATATTATCAATAGCTATGGCTGCCTGACCCGCCAAGGTATCTAAAAAGCCTAACCATTCCCCATCTCTTGACAACAAAGACCGATTAAAAATTTCCAAAACACCAATTACTTTTGCTTTTGAAATTAATGGAATACCAAAATATTCAACAAAACCTTCTTCAATAAATGGGTTTGAAACTTCAACTTTACTGTCAAAATTTTCTATATTGGTTACATGAATCAAACGACGTTCAAGAGCTGCCTTACCGGCATATCCCTCACCCAATCCTAATTTTGTGTTTTTTAGAGTATTCGCTCTGAATCCATCACCTGTAATAAAATGAAGCTGTTGCAAATCGGGTTTATATAATAGTATAGAAACCGCATCTACAACTAATTGCTGCATAATTTGGTTCACTACAATATTTAATGTTAAACTCAAATCCATATTTCCAGTAATTGCTTGGTCTATTTGACGAAGTGCAGTTAATCGTTCCAAACGCCGTTTTGCATCCCCAAACAAACGAGCATTTTGCACAGCCATGGCGGCACGCTCAGCAAACAGTGCCATAATCCGTTCATCATCTTTGGAAAAAGCATTTGGATTATTACTTTGAACATCTATCACCCCAATCACATGGTTTTCAATAATCAAAGGTACCACCATTTCGGAGCGGGCATCTGGCCAATTGGGTTTATAAGCTGGGTTACTTAATACATCCGGTTCATTGATGATGCGTTTTTCTGCAATCGCTTTTGGCACCAAACCAACGCCACCCAGATACAAACCACCTTGCCAAACGATTGGGGTATATTCACCAACCGCAGCGACTCGCCTCAGATGGTTTTCACCAGGTTCAATTAATATCAAACTACAATTGGCATGTTCAAAATCAGAATGGACAGAATCAACAATTGATTGCGCTAAAATGTTCAAATTCGGTACAGCGGTTGGCAGCAATACACTGGACGCACGGTATAACCTTGCCAACTCCTCTGTATTTCGTTTGATTTCTTCTTCAGCGCGCTTTCGCTCGCTGGTATCACGAACAACGGATAAGATGACCATTTGTCCAAATTGTTCAACGAGATTTGAATTAACTTCCACTGGAAACGCCTGGCCATTTTTATTGATATGAACCATTTCATAGGTAACTTGCCGTTCCTTTATCAGTTCTTCCCGTATATTAAGTGAAAATTGTTTTACAGCTTTGGTTGGATTTATGATATCCAATATTGTTAAAAGAAGAAACTCATCACGGGAATATCCATATCGTTTACAAGCCATATCATTTACTTCGATGAATGGAGCAAAACCATCATCTATTAATGGATGGACCAAAATAGCATCATTAAGTGAACTGAATATGGTCTTAATTCGTTGTTGGTGTTCCTGAATTTCTTTCTGGGCTTCAATACGATCTGTAATATCGCGAGAAACTGAAAGAATACAGGTTTCCCCATTTACCTCAATAATGGAAGCAGACATCAATCCCGTTCGTATCGATCCATCTTTAAATCGGAATTTTGCCTCTAAATTTGATACTTTTCCATTTTCTCGTAATCCCTTTACCAATCTTTCTCTATCATTTGGATCTACCCAGATATTAATGTCTTTAGAAGTCTTACCCGCCACATCTTCAGGAGAATATCCAGTAAGTTCATAAAAGCCCTGATTTACATCAATATACATTCCATCAGTCAGTCGGTTGATATTAATCGAATCCGGTGAGGTATGAAATGCTTTGGTAAATTTGTCTTCCAGTGCCTGCCGTTGCATTTCAGCATGTTTGCGGTCCGAAATATCCCGTACAATTGACATGACTTGTCCACGATACCCGTTTTTTAATTTAACTGTGGTTACTTCAACTGGGATTCGTGTACCATCCTTCCGCAAATCGACTTTTTCAAATGGTTTGTCCCCATTATTATTTAATTCATGTCGAATAATACTCCCCAACGCTCCACGGTATTCGGGAGCCTGCAAATCGGCAACAGTTAATTGTAATAACTCTTCTTTCGTATATCCTAACAAACGGCAAGCTTGTAAATTGACATCAACAATCCGGTCATTTTCATCTTCAATAAAGATTGCATCCCCTGCGTATTCAAATAAAGTGCGGAAATAAATCTCACTTTCACGCAAAGATTCTTCTGCCTGCACTCTTTGTGAAATGTCACGAACAACACTTTGTATGAATAACGGCTTTCCATTTGCATCACGGATTAAAGCAGTATTAATTTCCACGGTAATTTCGGAACCATCTTTTTTTCTTGAAAGCCGTGGATAAACCGGCAAATTTTCCCCTGCTAAGAGCCTTCTTTTTGCTTCTTCTGATTGTGATTGTTCATCTGGATGAACTATCAAATTATTGTGTTGACAAATTAATTCTTCTCGAGAATAACCCAACATATCAGCACCTTGCTGATTAACATTAATAATATAACCGTCCATATCGATAAAAAATACTGCGTCATTCGTTCGTTCGAATAAGGATTGATATGGAACTTGCTGATCCAGTAGATTTTTTTCGAAACCCGACTTTTTAGAAATTAAATTTTCATTTTTATCATGGGATTGATCAAATAACCGTTTATAATTTTTTCCATCTTTAATGGAAACTAGTTGTTGTTTTAACTGAGTTACTTTTTCCAGAAACTGTTTTTTCGATTTGTTGATCTTTTCCATGAGATTCTCTAGAGATGAAAAATGCAATCCTGACCCACTAAGGTAATTTTAGGGTTATTAATTTATTTTTCGTAATTTTATTTTATAGTACAACAAGGTAAATTCAAAATTAATAATACCTAAAGATTTCCTAACCAAACCTACTTCCATGAATTTTATCCAGATAAGTAATCATCAACTAGGGTATTTTTAATTCAGGAACGAAAGCCCCAAAAAATAATTAAACATTGTGATAAGATTAGTGATCCAATTTCCGCACTGGAGCAAATTTACATGGACAAAAATAAACATCGATGGATATTGTTAACCCTGGTGGTGATAACCAATATGCTGGTTTATGCCATACCGTCGATGGCAATCTCAGTATTGTCTGAAGAGATATCACTTGATTTAAACCTGAGTGTTGTCCAAATGGGTGTAGTGTGGGGTGGTGCAGGGTTAATGGGAATTTTTACAAGTTTATTGGGGGGAGCGTTAATTGATAAGATTGGTGCAAAAAAGATTTTTATCTTTGGTTGTTTGGCTACCGGTCTTCTTGGCGCAGGGCGTGGTTTTGCCACCAATTTTATTTCATTAACAATCATCGTTTTTCTGCTCGGTGCGTTTACGCCAATTATTCTAAACAGCGGATACAAAATTAGTGGGATGTGGTTTCCATCCGAAAAATTAGGATTGGCCAATGGAATTATTTCAATGGGAATGGCACTCGGTTTTTTAATGGGTTCTTTCCTTAGTGCATCGGTGCTTTCCCCTTTAATAGGTGGTTGGCGAAATGTTCTCATTCTTTATGGTGCCCTCAGTGCTTTGCTTAGTATTCCATGGATGATGATTAAAACCATCCCGGATGGGCTTTCACAGTCCTCTACTAATCAAGCCAGTTCCATAATAATAAAAATAAAACATGTCGCCAGAAAAAAAAACATCTGGCTGATCGCCTTGGTATATTTTGGTGTCGGTGGAGGAGTTCAAGGCATCCTGGGTTACCTACCACTGCACTTACGGTCAATTGGATGGGCACCACTAACCGCGGATAGTGCCTTATCGGCTTTCCATTTCACCAGTCTCATTTTTATCTTACCAATTGCTTTCTGGTCTGATCGGTTCGGAGCTAGAAAACGAATGTTATTGGTTACGGGCTTAATGAGCGCGATAGGCGCACTGGTGATCAGCATTTCCACTGGCGGTTTTATATGGGCCGGAATTTTTTTGGCTGGGATGGTGAGAGATGGATTCATGACCATTTTATTAACCATGATCGTGGAAAGTGAAGGCATTGGCCATCAATATGTTGGAACTGCGACTGGCTTTGTTCTGGCTATTGGCGGCATCAGCAGTTTCCTGGCACCACCAATCGGCAACAGCCTGGAATCCCTCTGGAGCGGAGCACCTTTCTTGTTCTGGTCCATCTTATCCTTTGCGGGCGTTTTCTGCCTGCGTTTTGTCGTTACAAAAAAACCGCAGACAGATTACAACACGCAACGTTTATTCGCAACCCAAGATTAAATGTAACTTTTTAAGGCGGATTTCATCTAATCATTATTTGGGTTAAACACCATCATTGGAGCCGCCTTAATGCTAAAAATTCTTTTTTATTTTCGAAAACACCTCGTATTAAATATTACAATCGCCATGGTCCTTGGATTAGCAGTTGGCAACTTCTGGGAAGCTCAGTTTTTACAAAACTTGATTCTGCCACTGACCATATTAATGATTTACCCCATGATGGTTACACTTAATATTAAGTCTGTTTTTTCAGGCTGCAGCTATCGGGTGCAGTTAATTAGCCAACTTATCAACTTTATTTTTATTCCCATCACCGCATATTTTTTAGGAAAAGTCTTTTTTATTAATCAGCCACTCACTGCGGTTGGTTTATTCCTGATCGCATTATTACCCACCAGCGGTATGACGATTTCCTGGACTGGTTTCGCCAAAGGGAATGTGCCTGTTGCGATCAAAATGACAATTATCGGTTTGGTGCTCGGGGGAATCGCCACCCCCATATATATTCAACTGTTTATGGGTGAAGTGGTATCAATCTCATTTGGTAAAGTTTTACAACAGGTTTTAATCATTATTTTTATACCAATGATACTTGGATTTCTGACCCAGACATTTCTCATCAAAAGATATGGCCTAAAACAATTTCAGACAGAAATCAAACCTATTTTTCCTTCAGTAGCGACGTTAGGGGTGGTTGCAATAATTTTTGTTGCTATGGTTTTAAAATCCAAGTCCATCCTTCAAAACCCTCAAACAATATTAAATATGATTCTACCCCTCCTGTTATTTTATGGGATCAGTTTTGGTATCGTATCACTGATTGGCAAATTTTTCTTTAACCGGGAAGATGCCATTGCAATGGTATACGGAACCGTAATCCGTAATTTATCATTAGCATTAGCAATTGCAGTAGTCGCCTTTGGTAAACAGGGTTTGGAAATCGCACTGATCGTTGCTGTAGCCTACGTCATTCAAGCCCAGGCTGCAGCTAGTTATCTGCGGATCGCCAATCGTGTTTTTGGAGAGCCAGCTTTGCAAGCAGCAGGGGATTAAAGTTTACCAACAAAATTGTTTGGTTTGTTGAACTGTCGATTTGAATCCCCACTTTTATCATCTGATATATCTTATATTATTATTTTACACCACGAACAAAAATTGTATAATTTAACTATTCCAAGCAATTAACTTCAAATCTGTCAGGTACCTTACTTATCAAAGAAATGGTTTGCCATCCTGTCAGAGAGTGAGTCCAAACAAAAAGAATTTCGCCACCGCCACCTTCCAATCAGATTTAAATTGGACTTATTAAAAGTATGGTAAAGTGGAGAATTTGAATGATTAATCAACAGATTGGACCACGTGAAGACTACAGCAACCTGCAAATTAATATCAGGAAACCTGGCAGCGTTGGGGAGCCTTACAACATCCAGATGAATATCCCAGGTTGGCGTTACTTTGAACCAGCCCTTTTTCAATTTAATCCCGCAGAATTGTTGGCACTAACGCCAGACCCTTCAGCTTATGGGCAATCTTTGGGCAAAGTTTTTTTTAGTGAAGAATCGATTGGAGATTCGTATGCTGAATCCATCGCAGCTATACAAGCCCGTGGTGACGGGTTGCGGGTGCAGCTTGTTATCGAACCACCAGAACTTCAGGAAATCCTATGGGAAAGAATTTATCATCCAATTTCGGGTAAATGGTTTCCCCTCGGCAGCACGGCAATCACCCCATTCTCTCGTTTTATTCGTCCTCATCAATGGGACCGTCCTTCCCCGATAACAACCCGGCCGCTGCGTTTGTTGGTCGTTATCGCCTCCCCCACCAACCTGGAAAGTGGATTTCAACTGCATCCAATATCATCTGAAGAGAGTCAAAGACTGCATGCTGTACTTGATCAAATTCCTGAACTGTCTGTAACGTACCTGGAAAGTAGGACCGACAATCCACCGACCTTAAATAACATTCGCCAACACCTTGCAGATGGGTACCATTTTTTGCACTTTCTCTGTCACGGTGCCTATACCCAGGTTGGTATTGGTTTGTTCTTGGAAGATGAAGATGGCCTGGTAGATCCTGTCGAACAAAACCGATTGATAGCCGCATTTAAAGTTCTCAAAAAACCACCCGTTTTTAGTTTTTTAGCAGCCTGCGAAACCGCGAAACAGGAACGCCATGATGCATTTATTCCCCTTGGACCAGCTTTGGTTGGTGATGGAGGATTGCAAGCAGTGGTTGCAATGACTGGAAAAGTTGGTTTAGAATTGGCGCAAAGGTTTGCTGGGCAATTTTATGTCCGCCTGTTGAAACACGGTATAGTTGACCTGGCAATGAATGAAGCACGAGCACTAGTTCAAGATGACTGGGATTGGGGAGTACCGGTGCTGTTCACACGATTGGAAGATAACCAATTAATTGACTTTCCAATTGGGCGGATTTATGAAAGGTACCTTCGCCATTCCGATTTGGCTTTTGCCGCTGTGGATGAAGTTTTGTCCAATGCCCGTCTTGAAGACCACGGCCAAAAATTAGTGGAAGATTTACAACTATTGGTTGAGGAGCTTAGCAAAAGCCATGCCGTTCAGGTTGAGGTTGCATCAAAATTCCGCCGTACCGGACGAAACCCGCAAGATTTTGCCCAAAAGTTCGAAGATTTTTATTATGACTTTAAGGATTATTACGATAATCAAACATGGATAAAAGAAAATTCTTCCTGTGGTCGGATTGGAGACTTACAAGCCCGCATCCTGCCCAAACTCTCTCCACTACTCAGCTCTACCAATTTTGACCTGCTTCAAAAAGAATTGAACCTGCTTAGTAACGCAGATGCCGACCTTGTCCAAAACTTTAGCGAATATCTCAATCTTATGAACGAAACCGTTGAAGAGATTTGGACAAATCTGGAAAATGAAAAGGTTGAAGATGCAATTCAAATTAAACGCGAATTTGAGTCTCAGATCAGCCCAAGCTTTCAACGCAGTAAAGCCATGTTTGAACGAATGACACAAAATATTCGTGGTGTACAGGCAGTTTAGAAAAGACTAAAAAGGATCATATGAAATAAAACATCCACTACTGCAAGCTTCAGAACCCAACCCCTAAGCAAAACAGAAACCATAAAAACTCAAGCACATCAGTTATAATTGTGCACCATGAATGAAAAAGAAATTTTATACCAATTTGATCATGCTAGGTTAGGCAAGTTCCACCTGGCACTTATTTTATTGTCCGGTTCCTGTTGGGCGCTGGTAGCGTATGGAGTCACGATTATTGGTTTTCTGTTGCCTTCGTTACGCGCTGAATGGCAAATCTCTTCCAGCCTTCTTGGTATGATTGCAGGTGCAGGTTTGTTAGGTATGTTCATCGGGTCTATTATTGGCGGTACTTTGGCTGACCGCTTTGGCCGGCGAGGAACCCTTGTGTGGGCTCTCTTCATATCGGGGCTTTTCTTTTTCATTTCATCCACTGCCTGGAATTTCACTTCTCTGCTGGTCATGAGATTGCTGACGGGTATCGGTCTAGGGGCAATCATCCCCGTTATTTCAACGCTGATTACCGAGTTTTCTCCATCCAAAGTTCGCGGCACCCTATCCGTATTGATTAATGGCTGCTGGGGCTTAGGTGGAACCCTCGCAGCATTTGTGGGATACAAGGTCGTGTTGAATTATGGTTGGCGTTTAGCTATGCTATTTGGTTGTGTCGCTTTTTTGCTCAGTTTCTTGGTCCGGATACTACTTCCTGAATCGATGCGATACTTGATCGGTAAAGGCAGACTGGATGAGGCTCAAAATCAATTTCGCAAAATTAAACTGGATTTTGAGGATACTCCAATACAAATCGTTTTCCCTCAAGCAGTGGTTGTTGAACAAAAAAAATCTCTTGGCGGTATTTGGTCTGGTTCTTTTGCCCATATTACTTTTTCATTATGGTTCATGTGGATTGCTTTGAACTTTCTCTACCAGGGTGTGCTTGTTTGGCTGCCCACTTTATTAGCTTCTACCCAGATAACCGAAGGACGTTCCTTTCTTTTAACTTTATTGATTAGCCTGGGTCAAATACCCGGAACACTTATCGTCGCTTTCCTGGTTGACCGGACAAAACGCACTAATCTTCTAATTGTCTCCCTGGTGTTGCTGACTTTATCTACCTTGCTGCTTGGACTATCGCAAAATGACATTTGGATTCTGGTAACCGGATTCCTCTTAATGATTTTTAATGGCATGGCCTGGGGGATGGCATATTCTGTTTCATCTGAGTTATATCCCACCCGTATGAGGGGGTTGGCTACTGGCTGGGCTGCTGGGGTTGGCCGTTTAGGTGGTGTGCCTGCACCTATTTTTGTCGGTTTGATTATGCAGCAGGGCGGCAGCCTGAACCTCGTTTTTTCCATGCTTGCTCTAGCCCCTTTTTTCACGATCATCGTTATTTCCACGCTTAAATCGGATACAACAGGCAAATCTTTAGAAGCGATTTCATCAGGCTAATCCTTCGCACCTTCCAGGGATTCGAGAACTTCCATGTTATTTTGATGAGCATTACTTAACGGAAAGGGGAAGAATCCGTGATTGGTATAACGCTGAAACCAAATAAAACTGTCGTTTTTAATGGATGAAATCACCCCCATATATAGTGCCTACCCTCAATAATTCATGCTCTGCCCCTATTATTTGTTCCAAAAACTCAGCAATTAGCGGAAGAAAAAAATGTCTGCTTGTTTTCAAAACAGGTTGCGTTCATGTTCAATTCGGGTTATCTTTAAACATATATTAAAGGAAAACGATGTCACCTACTATTCACGAAGCGATTTCAGTTTTTAAAACCAACGTGCAGTTCGAAAACCACAACACGCAGCGATTGTATTTTCGAGCATTAGATGCTTTTGGGGAATATATGACTGAAATAGAATCGATTCAACTTCCAACAAATGCTTTACAAAAAAACATCGTGGTACAGTTTACCGGCTGGATGAAAGAAGAACGTCTATACGCTTTACCTACGCGCAAATTGTACCAATCGGTATTACGCGCTGCTCTGCGTTTTTGGCGCGCCAATTATGATGGTTGGATCAGCTTCACCCGCGAGGAAGAACAAGAAGCCAGCCGTACCTCATTAATTGGTAACCCGGAAGAACAACCTTCCCGCCACGAACGTTTACCAGAAGATTTTGGTAACCAGATGTTAACCACCGTAATGAAACTGCCTATGCCCAAAGGGCACTTGAAACGATTGGATGTGTATCGCAAACGGGCTCTGATTGTGGCTTTACGCGCAACCGCCCTACGGGTTGGTGATTTGTGCAGCCTGACAAAAGCGCAGGTCGAAGATGCACGCTTACAAGGGGGCCGGCTAGAAATCCGCATGCAAAAAACAGGCCGCATCGCCCACTGCCGTTTAGGACCGGATACATTAACTGTTTTCGATGCCTATTTATCAGCCAGAGATGATAATTCACCCTGGTTATTCATCCAACATGGAAAATCCAACAAACGCCGCAAGAACTCTACTTCATTTTTTAAGAACGCCAAAAAAGGTTATGGCGCACCAATTTCTAGCGTTTCCGCCTGGCGTATTGTGCAGGAAGTGGCCGAATTATCCGGTTTGGACAGCAAAAAACATTTTACCAGCCCGCATGCTTTTCGTCATTGGCATGCCAAAACCCTAATTGAGAATGGCACCTCGCTGGAAAATGTACAAGCCGTTCTAGGACACTCCACCCCAGCCACCACCCGTGTCATCTACGCTCCTGAACCAGATAAACGCCGAATCGACAGCATCGAAAATGAGCTTCAGTCAATTGATTTTGGTGAGGAAGAATAATGAATATTCTTCCATGTAGATCGGTTTTTCGTTTTTATTCTTGAAAGGTGCAACGCACTTTTTTGATATCGATCGAACTGCATCAAAAACGAATTGGGTAAAAAGATAGCGTCTTTTTCTAAGTGCGTCGCACCTTATGTATTACTCGCTTTACTTCATCTGATCTAGATATACTGCCACCCAGGCTAAAGGCGCGTTCCAATTAATCGTCACCTCATTGGTGGAAAATGAACCAATATCGTCCAGGTATCGTTTGGATGGCGGACGGTCCATCAGGCCCTCATTTAATGCCACATCATCACTAGGGTTGGCATTTGGCCCACCAGAGACTGCGCCAGGAGGTGGCGGCGGAAAACCATTGCCAGGATCGTTTGCCCAAAAACGGTGGTGGGGATGCAACATGGGGTATGTACCATAACCCGTGACATAACTGGTATTAACCGGGTTTCGTCCCATGATATAGTCCATACTGGTTCGCATCGACTCCAGGTATTGGCTGTCACCGGAAAGATCGTAGGCTAATCCCATCAAGATCATATTATTCAGAATTGTTCCATTGGAGCCCCATACATAATCACCCTTGATCAAGACCGAATACCCATCCTCTGCTTGTCGTTGAAGCATATCATTTGCAAAGGATAGAACACTTGCCTTTAATTCATTAATCTGTGTTTCCGGCAGATCATTTTCCACCATCAGCAAAGAAATAGTACCTAATGGTGCAGTGTACTGCCAATCAAAAGAATTTGCGTCGCCAAACAATTCGGAATTTAATACGGCTGTTTTATATTTTTCCTGACCTGTCGTTATAAATAATTCAGCCGCAGCCCAATAAAATTCGTCTTTAACCTGCGTATCATCATAGTTACCACCACCGGTGCCAGGCGTATTCCCAGCAAACAAAGTGGGATTAGCTTCTGCAGCGGTCCAGGCTTTTTCCGCTGCCTCTAAACAGCGTGCTGAAAAGACAGGATCAATCGATTCCCAAATCCTGGCACACTGGGCACCTGCCGCAGCCAGGTTGAGCGTGGCAGCTGTGGAGGGTGGATAAAGATAACGCCCAATCCCCTCTTGTGAAAAATCGCTGTTGTTATTAACTTCACTCGGCGGTAGTTTAGGAACCGGTTCCCATGCTAAATCATGCATTTTATGGTGAACCAACCCGGCTTGCGGCTGTCCGTCGGGGATTTGCATTGCCAATAAAAATTCCATCTCCCAGCGCGCTTCATCCAGCAAGTCGGGAATACCATTATTTTTTTCCGGGATATTCAGAGAACCATCCGGGAAAACTCCTGGGAATCTTTCATACAGATTTTGTAAGGTCCAAACCGAAATGCCGCCATTAACAACATACTTTCCAAAATCGCCAGCATCATACCAACCACCTCGTACATTTAGCTGGTAGTCACAACCCGGCCATGTATTACCCGCCGCATCTTTGCCTTGATAGCAGGTAACGGCATTATCAGTCATATGCCCTGCCTGACGGGACCATAACTCACCCACATAGTCCGCCTCAATCGGAATACCGCTGCGGTTATGATAAAAATAGGCTAATGCGTCTTTCGTTAATGGTGAGTAAATTTCATCCGAGATGGAAAAAGGGACACTTTTTAAGCCATGTGCCAACAATTGATAACCGGTACCTGGTTTGGTATACGCCGAAAAATCAATACGGTGCAAATAGTCCCCGGACGATTTGTCTTTTCCAAAAATATCCGTTTTGCCTGTTAATACAACTTCCCCTTTATCATTTACCAACTGCCAATCAACAGGCTGCAAGACGCCAAACGCGATGGAAGCCATCTTTTTACCTTCGGGAAAATAACCCGTCTGGTTTACACTGATCATGGATGGAATCACCACTGGGGTTGGCTCGGGCATTTCTGTAGGCAACGTTTGCACTAAACTTGGTTGGGGAATATCCTGGCGGCCAAGTTCAAAAAACAAAGCTCGTCCAAATAAAATCGGTAAATTCCATGATTGGTCGGTTGTATCGGCTTTGGACCAGATCAATTTCGTATCGCGATCCTTCTCCGATGCGCCATTGATCTGCGCTTGAAAACCAATCTCTACTCCGTGTTTTGGTTCCAACAAACCATCCAAAGGTACGGCGGCTTCAAAACCCCATCCATCTTCCGTTTTGAAAACATAACCTTGAATATCAAAATCGGCATGGTTGACCCCACTGATCGTTAGCGCTTTTGGATCGGTATTTCCAATATCAGCAGCATTAATATTTGCCTGAAAAATTCCGGGGGCATAACTTCTGGTATTCAGGTCATCCGTGGTATTCAAATAAAATTCCATTGAGTCCTCATTCCAAAATTCTGTACCATGCTGCCCTGCAATAATATTTTTATCCGGCATGGACATGGTAATATAAAAATTCTCCATGTCAGCAGCAATCGAAACAGTAAAGGATCCATTTTCTTCCGGAGAAGAAGGCAGGTTTGATCCTCTATCCACATAACTGGAAGGTATATCTTCCCAATCTGATAAATCCCCATCCACATTGATCGTTACCGGGAAAGGAATGTAAATTAACTCACCCGGAATTTCTGGTGGAACAAGCGTATCGAATGCGGCTTTTACCTGAGTCGGCTGCGGGGTCTGTGTTACCGTAACTGTGACCGCTTCCGTGGTCTTTGTCGGATCGGGTTTGATTGGTACAGGGGCTTTTTCCTGACATCCTGGTAAAAACAGGATAACAAAAAGTAGGATCACTGCCAAAGCAGTCATCCGGTAGGCATTTCTATTCATTTGGTGCACCTCGGTTTTATTTAATTAGCATTTTTCGGTTTTCGAACAATTAGATTATATACTAAAAATTCTTTCTCTAATCAATCTTTTTCTATCGGGTTTAGTTCAACAATGGCGTTAAGTTTTTGGATGGTTTATTAATCCAAAACCAAAGTGAAATTTCCCTCTTTATCCTCAAATACCATCTCTTTTGAACCGAAGGGAACACAACCATACGGGTTATCATAACGAGGAAACTCTTTCAGTGGGATTGTTTTTCCATCCACTATAAAATCACCTTGCCAGGCAAATTTTACCAATCCCTGACTCGGTGATTGATACGTCACCGACAACCCAGAAACACGGGGAGTTGCCATTCTTAGGCACTGGCAAAAATCAGTAAAACTACCCGATTTTTCTTCATCACCCAATTCACATAACCAGACCTGTCGTTTTCCTAATGCGACGATCTCGTTACCAAAATTATTGGGTTCTTTGCTTATCTCCAACCCAGGGACGGGCGAAATACCATTCATATTCCAAAAAGTTGGATTAGATGAATATAACCCAAGATAAGCCTTGCCTTTCCGGGCAAACACCCAATGTCCATCATGCAGCACTTCATCAAACTCATTTTTTGGCAACCAAGCATGGGTGTAAAAATGACGGACTGGCACATACAACGCTGGGATTGATTTTAACTTGTATAGAACCACTGTCACATTTTTATATTGGGCTGCGCGGGGTAACAAACCCGAACCAGCCCAATAGTTGGGAGTTTCTACCCGTCCGGAGAGTCGAGCGGGGTGGGTTGTAAAACAAACCGCTTTTCCTCCCAGGCTGGCCTGCCAGATATGCTGCTGGTCACCGCCGTATCCCTTACGATAATCCACCGCAGTCGATAATTGATAATAGCGGGTCCGGTACGTAATCAGATTGACTTCCTCCCGCGTATTTCGGGTAATATCTTTTTCAAGAACTCGCGCCAGAAGTGGCAACAATCTTAAACGTTTCGCCATCTTCAACAAACCACGGTAGGGAGCAAAAGGAGAAAAAAACTCATTGTCCCACCACTTAAAAGCATCCAACATATTTACAAACCCTGTAATCGTTCGAGGATGTAAATATGCTTCTAAAGTCAATAAAGCCATCCCATCCTCCATGCGGTCAGGATCAAGCCCCCAATGGTGTAGCTCGGACAAACGAATTCCCATCCGTTGCCGATTGTTAAATTCTACAGGATCTTCATTTGCTACGCGAAATATAAAAACTGGTAGTTTATATTTTTCACTGAGCGCGAACAAGACCGCACTCATATTATCTGACATGGAAAAGATACCCCGGCCAAACATTAGTTTACTGACCGCTGTTGTTGCTTCTTCAGCTGGATCTTTTTTGACCCATTCATAAGAACGGCCATGAGTGCTTGCAAAGACACCTTTAAAACTGTTAATTGCAATATCCAACAAGATTAAGTCTATTACCTTTTTGGATTTTTCCACGATTTCTAAATCATCACAAAATTCAACTAAGTTAATTAAAGCAGCCAAATCCTCGTCATAATATACATGTGAAAGCCATTCACTAAATCCAGTCTGAAAACGTAAATCTAACCAACGTAGAATACGCTCACGGTTAACGCGTTTTTTCTGTTCACCACTCTGACGGGAGTTGGTGAACTCAGCTTGAGGATAAAGCTGCCCAGCCAGATAAGCTGCCGAGGCAAAAAGAATATGATGATTCTCTGTCCAGGTACACATTGAATCAAACCCTGGTTCATCCGGCCAATACTTAAAACCTAATACAACCAATTCAGCCTCTTTGTAAAAATCATAAGGAAGTATTGGGTGATTTGGAAATTGATACAATAGCCTGATGATGCTGTGCATCACAAAATCTGCACAATCTCTGCGTTGATTGATATAATCCAACGCTGCTTGCAAGATTCCTAAATGAGGATTATCTCCAGCTGCCATTCTCCCCACTTCATGAAAAGCTGCTTTAAAATTGTCTCGTGCAGGATTATTTTTCAAAAATTCAAAAAACGCTGTCCGGCGATCCTCGTAATTCATGGCAAAGCATTCTGTTGAAAAGGAATCTGGCTGGAATGTTTTAGGATATTCGCTTGGCTCGGGTAATGTAAGTTGATAAGTATATTCGTGAGGCATGTTATCCAACCAATTCTTCTTTTAATAATTGACGTTCTGCTTGTTGTTCCGGGGTTAAAGGCTGGTCCTTCCTTAACACAGCCAATAAATTATTCAACTGTTGGTGCTTTTCTGGTGTAAGCGGATACTGCTTAGCGAATATAGCAGCCAAGCCTACCAAAACAATCGGTACAAAAGCAAACATCATCCGCAATACCAGAATAAACGAATCCGGTTGTGGTTGTTCAATTAATTTGGTAACTCCGTCCACCACGGTCTGTACGGGAGAAATATAACCCGCAATTTGAATCGCCTGTGAAACAAGAAAAATCGCAAAAGCCGAACTTAGCTTTCGCATAAAGGTGATCATGGCAGAAAAAATACCTTCCCGACGTTGACCGCTGTGTAACTCATCCACATCGGGAATATCCGGGAAAATGGCATACATACACACCACAACACCCCCGGTGCCAATACCCACAATAGCCGCAAAAATATAAACAATTGCATTAGGTTGAGCGGGTTGGATTAACAAACTGATTGCCATCATGACTGTCCAGATCACTGCTCCAATCATAAAAGCACGTTGTTTGCTGAATTTTTTACTCAAATAAACAAACAATGGGAGAGAGATAACCTGAACTACCAGAAGTGTTCCACTGACATAGTTTGCTTCGGACCCTCTGTTGAGGAAGTATTTCATAAAATAAATGATAATGCTTGAAACAGTATCAATAGCGACAAAAGCAAACAAGTACATCATCAACGCCCGGATAAACGTCTTGTTTTTGAACGGAATGAAAAAATCATTCTTGAAGTTAAATTTTTCGGGTGGTTTCTGAAATTCTTTGCGCTCTCGGGTGGCGGCTACAGTAGCAATGTAGGGTAGCGCAAAAAACAAACCAAAAGCCAATCCCATTGTGATATAACCCTGGCGAACATCCGCAAACCCCTTCACAATCTCCAGTGGAACCAATGCGGCAACAATCGAGGCAACCGTAGAAAATAAAATTCGGATTGAACTAAGCGAGGTGCGTTCATTGTAATCCAGGGTCAGTTCAGAATGTAAAGCGTTGTAATTTAACATAACAATACTGACTACTGTCGAAAAGAATAGATAGGAAAAAATAACATACCAAAAACGAGAACTTTCTGCCGAATAATTGATTGGGTAAAACAAGGCAAAAAAGGATAAAAATACCAGTGGGATTCCTGCGAGCAAGTATGGTCTACGCCGACCCAGTTTAGTACGGGTTCGGTCAGCCAGCATCCCTTCAAACGGATCGGTAACAGAATCGTAAATTTTACTAATCAGAATCACTACTCCTGCCAAACCAGGTGAGATACGCACAACATCTGTTAGGAAGTAGAGATAATAAAAACTTACCAATGTCCCGGATCCGCCACCATAAATATCACCCAGGCCATATCCAATTTTTTGCCACACAGTTAATTTTTCAGAATCTTTCATAATTTCTCCTGAATAATATTAGAAGGTTAAATCCGAAATTTTTACTTTTTTCTCGGATAAGGCAGATTGATAAATCGAATCCACAACTGCCAAAACCGGTAAAGCCTGGTCGATTGGGGTAAGATAAGATATATCATTTATTACCCAGTCACAGAATCCAATCAAACTTCGCTGCAAAGCATGAACCCCAAAACGCGGTAACCGAAAAGCATGTGGTTTCACCCCAAGAAAGCGGACATTTGGAAAAGGACGATTGGAGTAATGGGCTGTTCCTTTTTCTCCATAAAATTCTATGGATACAGCACCCTCCACTGCGGCTGACATTGTACTGTGAATTTGTAAGGTGGTGCCCTTCTCAAAAGTCACCAGACCCAATGCCTGGTCTTCCACTTCTACATCCTTAAACTTCACCTGACGGGTAATTCCTTCTGTCGAAATGGGTCTTTGCTGCAACGCCCACATTGCTACATCTAAAAAATGGCTGCCTTGGGTCAGCAAGGTGCCACCGCCAGATTGTTCAAACGAAGCATGCCAGGCCGCACCGGAAAAATAGGTTTCCTGGCGAGACCAAGGTACATTGATCCGAACATGAAACACATCCCCCAAATAGCCTTGCTGAATGGCTTGTGCCAAGCGGAAACAACCAGGATCGTAGCGGTACTGGTAATTAACACCGACTTTCACCCCATTATCCTGAACAGTGCTGTATAAGTCTATGCCCTCGGGATAGGTACGGGTTAATGGTTTTTCAACCCAAACATGTTTTCCGGCAGCAACTGCTTTTTTTACCATTGGCGCATGCAGATGATGCGGCACCGCCAGGTAAACCGCATCCAAATTGGATTGTGATAATAACTGATCATAATCTGTAAACACCATCGGAATCCGAAAACGTCGAGCAAACTGTTCTGCCCGCTGCCTGTTAATATCACAACAAGCGACAAGGCGTACACGGGGAACCAGTTTGCTCAATAAAGCCGTATATCCGGCAATATCCCCGCAGCCTACCAGCCCCAATTTCAGCGGCTGCATACCCAGTCCAATCCTTTTCTTAATACCCTGCGATAAACCGGATTGCGAAAAACGGCAGCTTTATGGCCCGGACAGGCATAAAAGACACGCCCTTCACCGTAATTATAAATCCAGACCATTGGTTGTTTTTCACCTTCGTAATCCGCTTCATAAATGGGCTGTACCCCAGGCTGAAGGTCATGCCGGTATAATTCATCAACGACCCAAAAATCAGATTCGTCCCGAAAAGCAGATTCACTTGCTTTAGATTTTTGGTAATGGATCGTCTCAATTGGCCCATGCCCGGAGAAACGTCCCCCCATTATTTGAAACCACAAATCCTCTTCTTTAAAGGAAGCAGTGGCACTGTGCACCCCAACCAAACCTCCGCCTTTGCTGATATAAGATGAAAATTTATTTAAAACCTTTAATGAAACTTTTTCTTTATGAAGATACACCACCACAGCCTGAAAATTTTCAAACCCAAGCTGCGCCGCCGATTCCAAACTATCCACTGTGGTCAAGCAATATCCAGGCATTCCTTTTAGAATACGTTTAAAATACCAACGTGCGAGCAAAGTTGGGTGGAACCAACCACTGTGAACCAATAATATTTGTTTGATCCTTTTCATTTAACATCCTTTAATCGTTTTGCTTCCGGACGATTTTTATAAAAATGATCCAGCGGATAACATCCAGATACCATCCCATTACGGGGAGCAGTGGTGCAGTCGCTAAAGGTACGGCAGATCTTTTTTCGATCCAAAGGTTTCCCCGCCAACACATCAGCACAAAACTCAGGATAAGAAAGCATCATTCGTCCCAAACCGATAAAATCAGTATCTCCGGTTCGAAGAGCAAATTGGGCAACAAACGGCAACCACTCCTGGAGGTAAGAATACCCGGTCCCTACCATTAATAAACCAGGATGGTTCTTCTTTAAAGATGCCGTTGCAGAGAGCAATCGGGCAACACCGACCAAAGGATCTTCTGGAGGTAAGTACCCATCTGAAGGGGGATACATCGCTGGGCGCTGAATATGGGGTACATAATATGGGCTGCCAGATGTGATATTTACCAGTTCGATACCTAATGATTCCAACAAGGTCAAAAATTGCTCGGGTTCCGACAAATCAACACCAACTCCACTGCCGTCACCCCCAAAGGCATAAGGATAAAAACCATCATAGTCAACAGGTCGGCCTTCACCCTCAAGATTTTTTTCAAAGGGAATAAAATCAAAAGCGGAAAACCGCACACCAATCCTCAAATCCGGGCAAGCAGAGTGGATACCCTCCACCATCTCTCGTAAAAAACTGGTGCGGTTTTCAAAACTGCCACCATAGGAGCCTGGTCGGTCGACTGCGCTTAAGAATTCATGACCCAAATAACCGTGGCAATGTTTTAAATCAACAAAATCGAAACCCGCCAACTCTGCCAACTGTGCAGCCTGGATATAAGCCTGGATAATCATTCGGATTTCTTGGTCTGTGAGAACGGTTATGTCGGGTTCCAAACCAAACTTTGAATTGAGAAGAGGATGATTGTAGAGAGTACGTGGGGCAAGTTTTTTCTTATCCACAGGGCGGCAAAATCGTCCGGAATGGGTTAATTGTAACCCTACCAACAAATCAGCAGTTTCTCCAAACGCCTGACTGTGGGTTTTTACCAAATCCTCCCTCATGCCGCGAATAGCGGGTAAGGTATTTTCATTTAAAATCAATTGGTTTGGGTTGGCGCGTCCCTCAGGCATCACTGCTACGGCTTCCCCACCCCAGATTAGTTTCGCCCCACTTTTTCCAAAGTTCAACCAGCGGCGACGGGTTAAGTTGCTTGGAGTACCATCTTCCATTGCATCCCAACCCTCCATGGGCTGAACACAAAACCGGTTGCCTATGGTCCGACCATCCTTTAACCGATAATCCATTACAAATGGTGATTCAGTCCCGATCGCCAAGGTTTCATCAAAGCCCAGGTTTATTCCCAGCTTTTGGATCAAGGCGGAAAATTGTTCAGGTGTTTTTATCGTCGAGAGGCGATTAACATTTTTCATAAACTTTCCAGTCTTTTTAATATCTGTTCCAAAATAACAATATCTGAGTCTGGCCGAGCTACCGCCAACGGATGTGGTTTATCTGTTTTAATCCAGCCACGCAGTTTCAAAAATTGAGCTGCACTGTGTTTATAAGAAGAGACGGGATGGCGGAAAGCAAAATTTCCCAGATATTGTAAAACATCGTTTAATTCATAAAAACGGGCATCCCCCGATAGCCAATAGGCATCTCGTTTGGCAAAATAATCCGGTGCAAAGGTGGATAAACCCAACAGGTAATCGCTACCATACATGACCATATCAATCGCCAGGTCGTTACCGGTATAAATCCTAAAATCAGGACGCTGCTGATCTCTTAACTGAATTCGTTCCCATTCCAGATCACGTCGCAAAGAAGAATGTTTTAATCCCAGAATTTCCGGGATTTTCATTAACTCGGAAACTATTGGCAGGGAATAAATCTGTCCAAAATCGGCAAACATTTCCCCTAATTCAAAAGCCAATAAAGCACCGCAGCTTTTGGCACAACGCTCAAACAGCACAATTAATGCATCTGGGGAAAGCTGTTTCATCCCATTCGATTGAAAGAGGATCGGCAATCCACCCGCAGAGGCCACCTGATCCACCCCTGCTTGATAAGCTAATGTTAGGTCATCCGGCTGTCCCTCCACATAAACGCCGGCAACAAATTTTCTGCCTGCACTAATACGGGCTGTGAGCGCCAATATTTTATACCGTTCTTCCACGGATAATAAATTTACATAACCTGTATCCATATTCACAGCCGGGGTTAACCCAGCCGCATACACACGCTCTACGTGTTTTTCAAATCCAACCAGATCCACTTCAGCCTGCTCGGTAAACGGGAGAAGAACCGCTGAAATGCCTTCTATTTTTCGATTTGGGCGGATATTCGCTATTAAGGCTTGAATTTTTTTCATGATTTCTGTTTTGCCGTGGGAAAATAGTTTTGGTAGGCTTGCCCTGCCTGACGATTATGGGTAACAGCAATCTCCTGCAGTCGTTCTACATCCTTCGTTTGAAGAGCTAATACAATTTGATGGTGTTCTGCCTGTGCCGCTAACAAACGTAAAGGCGGTAAATGTTGAAAATAACAATTACTTAAACGCTGCCATTCATCCAAAATGCGATGGGTGAATTCCAGCAGGAGTGGCATATCTGAAATTTCTGCAATCTGGCGATGAAATTGGATATTTAATCCTACCCAAGATTTAAAATCGACTTGATCTGCTGCTGCATCCAATTTTTTCACCAACTCTTGTAAGGACACCAGATCAACTTGTGTAATCTTTTCAGCAGCATAACGAAAAGCAGTTTGTTCCAAAACCTCCAGAAGAGAAAATATCTCCTCAACCTTTTCCGGTCGGATGGGTGAAACCACCGCCCCGCTGTGGGGAATAATATGCACCAATCCCTCTGCTTGCAAGCGCTGCATGGCCGCCCGAATCGGAATTTGACTGATACCCAGCTGAATGCCTAAATGATCAATAACCAGTTTTTCATCCGGCTTAAATTCACAGGTAAGAATCGCCTGGCGAATCATTTGATACGCATATTCTTCTTTGGTTTGAAAAATTTGTTGGGGCTGCATTCGAATAATCCTATAGGATATAGGATTAATACTAACGAATTTGTGGTGAATTTACAAGAGTTCTAATGGAAGAAATTATGGATGGCCGTAAAATATAAGAGAGTTCTTTTTATTCATTTATAATTAACAAAAGAAAATACACTTGGAGAGTAAATGAACATCACCACACCTCGCCTATTGATTCGGGAATTCCACCTCAACGATCTAGATACTTTTCTAAGCTATGAAAAACAAAAAGAAATGCGACAATTTGAAAAAGGTATTGTGGATCGTGAAGCAGCCCTAGAATATCTGAACCGTGCAGTTCAAGATTCATGCAATACGCCACGCACATATTACAAACTAGCGATCACAGTACCACCGGAGGATAAGGTTATTGGACGGATTTCTTTAGCCAGCCAAAATCCTGAAATTAGAGAATGGGAAATTGGTTGGACAGTAAGGGTGGAAGATTGGGGAAAAGGATACGCGTCAGAAGCAGCATACCAAATGTTAGAATTTGCATTTATCCAATTAAACGCACATCGTGTAGTGGCTTTCTGTCACGCAAAAAACACAGCCTCCATAAATGTTATGAAAAAAATCGGTATGAAGCAGGAGGGACACCTGCGCCAAACTCGCTGGTTTAATAATAGTTGGGCTGATGAATTCGTGTACGCCATACTTGAAACGGATTTTTTCCAAGGTGAGCGGTGATGTATTTCGACCTATCAGGAGCAGAACTTTTTCTGGCGTACTTGGAAGGAAAAACCTCTGAGAAGGATATTTTTGAACACCCTGCTTACCAAATTGTCCTCAAGCATGCAGAAAAGTTTTCATCAGCGCTGACAGACAACGATATAAACAATGCGTTACAAGGAAAACAATCAAACTTTTACGGGTTGAATAACGTCGCAAAAAACACGATGAGAATCAAAGCCTTCCTTGAAACCTTACGTTCAAATCAAAATGCTTGGTCAGATATTGTTCATGAAGCACTACTGGATTTTTTTCCAGATGAAAATCTTAAAATTCCTATCTATCCGATCATAGGTTACGACAAAGGCATCGGTTTTAACGGCGCAGTCTGTTTAAACCTTAATTGTGTTTCATATCTTAATGAGCCTTTCGAATTTCTTGCTTACATTATTCACGAATGTATACACGTGATCTACGAACGTTATCACCACATCCCAAATTTAGATGAAGTAATCACACCCGCGCAATGGAAAAACTATTTTAGCTTGTGGACACAAAACGAAGGGTACGCTGTTTTCGTACCGTACCAATTCCGTCTGCAGCACAGGCTTATGGACGAGCCAGATTACCAGGTTTTGTCAAATTCTGACCAGATTAAAGAAAACAAATCCGCGTTCTTGGATGTCTGGAACTGGCTGGACAAAAATGAACCACACACCCAGGAGGAATATCTGGAAAGTTGTTTTGGATCCCAGCGGCTCACTTATAGAGTCGGCTGTTTAATTTATCAAAAGATCGAAGAGCAAGGTGGGCGGGCCGCAACACAAGAGGCATTCTTAATGGATTGGAATAAATTCCTCCAGCAGTATATGGTTTTGCTTAAATGAAAAACCGCCGAGATTTTCCCGGCGGTTCTGTAAAAACTAATATTAATTAATTTGCTTCGGGATACATATCTCGAACAATGACAAGGGTTACTGGAGCACCATCGCGGAAGCGAGCATGAATACCCACGCCAACACAACCTGGGAATACCACCGGCCCTACCTGCAGTTGATCTACATAAGCTTGTAATTCAACCGAATAGAACTTTATCAAATATTCTCCTCGCGGAAAGACTCCAGTATACATCTCTTTGTAACTGAGTGGGATCGTTTTAAACAATTTATGGTTCGGTCCCAAATAAACTTCTACCAGCACTGGTAATTCCTGAGATAAACCCAATTTGGTTCCATCAATGCCGTGGGAAATACCCACGGTGAATTCTGGGCACTTTTGGGGCTGTTCAGCTTCAGCAAATACTGCCGTACTAGATAAACCCAACAACATGCTCATTAAGAGCAAAACACTAAAAATACGGAATGATTTTTTCATACGGTTATCTCCTTAAACCTTGAAAAATAAACTGTAAATGCAATGAAAAACAAAACTGAAACTACAAATTCTATCGTAGCACTTTTTTAAAAAAATACAAGATATTATTTACCTTTTTTGTATATTATAAAAGTGTAAAATTTCTATTTTAATAATAAGGTGATTTTTTAGAGAAAAAGAATACCCCACTACGGAGGTATTCTTTTCGTTATCGATCAATATATATTTTTATTATGCGGCTTAGAAACGTCTACGAAGTCCTTGCAGTACGAGACCTAATCCGACAAATCCCAAACCGAGATTAAAGGCGACCTTCTGAGCTGCTTCCAATGGAGAAACAGGGGACATATCACCACCAGTAACTGGGATCAATACACTGGGTTGGTCAACCACGGATGGAACACCTAACGTTGGAACTTTGGTGGGCGGAACTTGTGTAACTACTTTAGTAGGTTCCTGAGGTGTAGTTCCAGGTTCTTGTGGTGTAGGAGTCGGTTCCTGTGGTGTTGCTGTAACCGGAGTGGTTGTGACAACAGGGGTCTCCGTAGGATTGCTTGGCGTAGAGGTAGGTTCCTGTGGGGTAGGCGTTGGTTCTTGTGGCGTAGCAGTCACAGGGGTTGATGTAGGCTCCTGAGGTGTTGGAGTCGGTTCTTGTGGCGTAGAGGTAGGCTCCTGTGGGGTTGGTGTTGGTTCTTGTGGCGTAGCCGTTACTGGTGTCGATGTAGGTGTAATGGGTGTAGCTGTCGGTGTTACCGGTGTCGAAGTAAATGTTGGCGTATTAGTCGGTTCCTGTGGGGTTGGGGTTGGTTCTTGTGGGGTTGCTGTCACAGGGGTTGATGTGAATGTGGGTGTAAAGGTTGGTGTCACCGGTGTTGATGTTGGAGTTACCGGTGTCGATGTAGGTGTAATGGGCGTAGCAGTCGGAGTTACCGGTGTAGAAGTAAAGGTTGGTGTAAAGGTTGGTGTCACCGGAGTTGATGTTGGGGTAACGGGGGTAGCAGTCGGCGTCACTGGTGTTGGTGATGGCAATACACATTCAAATTTACAAGCACTTGAGTACAATACACCCGAACCAGGATGGCCTGCTGGTTGGTATGCTTTGAAACGATATGTACCGGAAACATTGTTAGGGTTATATGAAACTGTCTGGCTTTCTCCACTTGCTAAGGGTCCTAACGTGCCAGAATCCACAACGATCCAAACACCATTAACACGAGATTGGACTTCATAAACCACAGCTTCTGTCATGTCACCCGAGCCATGGTTCGTAAAAGTAGCACTAATACCGTTACAACCACCGCTACAACCCCCACTCGCTACCAATGAAGCACCACTGATATTTTGTGCCATTACGGGGAAGTTAACCAAAGATAAAGACAAGGCTAAAACGATACTGAGAACCCCCAATAAGTAACTGATATGAGAAGCAGTTCTTAATCCTGAACGTAAATTATTGAAAAACATAATAAACTCTCCTTCCAACTAATATTAATTAATTCATTCTGTGCGCAAACGATATCCAAATCGATCAACTGTGATAATGACTTCGATTTCAGGATTAATCGCGGAAAATTTCTTTCGGATCAAATGAACCAGGTACTTGATTCTATTTTTAACGTCTGATTGGGTTTCTCCCCAAATTTCTTCTGCAATTTCATCGTATTGAACGACATGAGGCAGATTTTGGGCTAATAATTGCACTAAGTTAAACTCTTTGGGTGATAGATGTACAAAATTACCATTATATTGAACCTCTCTTTTTGAGAAATTAATCATGAAACCTATTTCAGGAATGGAAACACCATCAAAAACTGATTTTTGTTTACTTCGCCGTAATACCGCATTAATCCGAGCAACTATCTCATCACGATGAAAAGGCTTGGTCACATAATCATCTGTGCCTAAATTTAATAAATCAACGATCATTTCTTTACTGGACAAAGCAGAAACAACAATAATTGGTGCACGAGTGACTTTTCTCAAATTGCGGAATGTTTCTTTCCCATCCACTTCAGGCATCATCATATCTAATAAAATTACATCCGGCTCCACTTTTTCTGCAATAACTGGTGCTTCAATACCATTCCGAGCAGAAGCAACATCAAAATCTGCCAGACGCAAAATTCGTTTTAGTAGTTCTACCGTATCTGGGTCATCGTCAATAATCATTACCCGTTTATTCCGTTTTAATGATTCATCCAGATCTAAACCGAGAGCTTGGACTTCTGTGTGGGTAGTTGTGTCCTTTAAATCTGCTACCATTGCGCCTCCTTCTAAAAATAAAAAAAACCAGCAGTTTTTCTGCCGGTTTCGCTATTTGGCTCCACGAGTATTTTTCCCAATCAGGAAAAAGCGACCAAATTAATACTCGTTTCACTGCCTCAAAATAATAATTATAAAAACTGTTAAGGTTTAAGAAACAAGAACCGACCAAAAACTCGGCCGGTTTCGCTACTTGGCTCCACGAGCACCCTTCCTATTATTAGGAAGAAGCGACCAATTATGCTCGTTTCATAGCCTCCAAACTGTACTGCGACTATTTAGATTATATTGGTCTTATTATTGCACGATAATTGACAAAAGTCAACCCCTTTTCAAACCAGTTTCTAACTGTTTTTATTACCAAAACAAAAAACAGGTCATATTCTTAAATAATCATGGGGCGAACAGCAAAATTGTCACATTAAAAGTAATTTTTTGACGTGTATGTTTGAAATTGGTTATATTTACAAACCGAGCATTTTTTTAAAGGTTATACAATATTTTATTGGTTGGTTAGTATCATCCTTCATAAGTTTTACTAATTTAAAAAATTTACTATTATTCAGAAAGTTTTCCTTTGTACGTTTGAGTGTACTGGATCGAAGTCATTAACAATAAAGGCAATAGAAGAATATTATTGCTTATTATAATTAATCACCCAGCTGAGCATGTTTGAATGAATCGGTTTCTAGAGGCTTGGCAACAATCACCAGGCGGTGAGTGTTTGAATAATATGGCCAACAGGTGATCAAGGTCAGCCGTTCATCATCAGAGGGCAAAATCCAGCGTGCATTCTCTAACCGCTGCTCTAGCGGGGCATCTCTTTCTTCCAGGATCATTACATTGGTAACCAAAAAGCTATACCGGTTTCCATCTTCACCATACACTGAAATTCGGTCACCTTCGGTTAATTTATCAAGGTCTTTAAATACTTCTCCATTAATATTATGGTGTCCGTTGATAACCGTATTCCCAATCTGGCCCAAACCAGCAGAATCACGGTGCCAACCACCTGCAAATTCGTTAGGGGCTTGCCATTGGGCATACGTGACACCATCCGTTATAATCTCATCTTGTTCAGCCTGAATGATGGGTGCATCCAGATTTATGGAAGGAATAATTAATTCGATTGGAACAACCAGCGGAGTTTCATTGTTTGTGTTTTCTTGTTGGCTTTGTTCAATTTCCAACTGTTCGATTTGCAGCGGTAAAAAACCACTATCTTCCGTTGTAATCAAAACAGGAGTTGGTTGCGGGGTGTTGGTCGGAATAATATCGATTAGCTGCGGTGTTTCCCCCATGGTGGTCTCATTTGCACCTGGACGGTACTGCACCACTACCGGAGGAGTAGCTGTATATAAGATCCGCACTCGCAAGGTGTCCAAATCTTCTTGCGATATAACACCCAAATCAAACAAGAGATTAAAGGTGGCAAAAAAGATGACTAACACGCCAGCTATAATCAATGCTGTCTGGCGAATACGTTGAACAGGTTTCGGTTTAATCGGATTGGAAGGTGGTTGTGTTTTCAAATTTAACTATTTCTCCAGTGTAATCATAAATATAACTGGAACTCCATCAGAATGCAAACAATCTTTAAATTACCCACAAATCCATAAATTCATTCACCGGGGTGTTCCCGAACCGTGAGTCATCTAGCCCTAGTTCCAAAATTTGTTGGACTTGTTTTTCTGGGAAGCGTCGGGCCAAATTGGTCTTAAATTTTTTCACCAGCATCGGCAAACCCTCTGCCCGGCGGCGGCGGTGACCAATAGGATATTCCACCACCACATTTTCTGTCTGCGTGCCATCCACAAAAAATACTTGGACGGCGTTGGTAATCGACCGTTTTTTCGGGTTCAGGTAATCCTCGCTGTAGCTTTTATCTTCTACCACCACCATTTTTTCTCGTAGACGATCGATCAGCGGATTACTTGCCGTTTCATCTTCATAATGAGCGGCTGTTAAGTCTCCATAAATCAGTCCTACGGCTGTCATATACTGCAAACAATGGTCACGGTCAGCCGGATTATGGAGTGGACCTTGTTTGTCGATGATACGGATGGCCGATTCATGGCTTGTAATTTGTATTTTTTCAATTTCCGGTAATCGGTCTTTTACATGAGGATGTAAAGTAATCGCTGCTTCTACAGCGGTTTGAGCATGAAATTCAGCTGGAAAAGAAATCTTAAACAGCACATTTTCCATCACATACGAACTAAATTCTTGAGGAAAAGTAAAGGTTTTCCCTTTAAATAAGACATCATAAAATCCCCAGCCCTTTGCAGTTAATGCGGAGGGATAACCCATTTCACCTTTTAAAGCCATCAATGCAAGCTGCACCGCTCGACTGGTAGCATCACCTGCTGCCCAAGACTTACGTGAACCAGTATTTGGTGCGTGGCGATATGTTCGCAAAGCCTGCCCATCAATCCAGGCGTTGCTGAGGGCATTGATCACTTCTTCACGGTTCCCACCCAACATGGCAGTCACCACTGCTGTGCTGGCAATCTTCACCAAAATTACATGATCCAAACCCACCCTGTTAAAGCTGTTTTCCAAAGCAATCACACCTTGAATTTCATGGGCTTTGATCATGGCGGTTAACACATCACGCATTAAGAGAGGTTGCCTTCCAGCTGCAACACGGGTTCGAGAAATCCAATCTGCAACTGCTAAAATTCCACCTAAATTATCGCTGGGATGTCCCCATTCAGCTGCCAGCCAGGTATCGTTAAAATCCAACCAGCGAATAATAGCCCCAATATTAAATGCAGCCTGAACAGGGTCAAGTACAAAACGGGTGCCGGGCACTCGTGCGCCATTTGGTACCACCGTACCAGGAACAATGGGACCCAACAACTTGGTACAGGCCGGATAGGACAAAGCTTCCAAACCGCAGCCAAGGGTGTCCAAAAGATCATATCGTGCAGTTTGGTAAGCTTCCACACTTGTAATTTCTTTTTCTAATACATAATCTGCGATTTTTTGCAAAACCAGATCGGCCTCCGGCCGGACATTACTGAAACCAGCACCCATTCTGAATTCCTTTCTATTCCCGCATTTCCAAAGCAATGAATTCTTGTGTTTCAGGTCCTGTATATTCTGCGGAGGGACGAATGATCCGTCCATCTTGGCGCTGTTCGATCACATGCGCCGCCCAACCAGCAGTACGTGCCATTACAAACAACGGCGTGAACATGGCCGTTGGTATGCCCATCACATTGTAGGTTACAGCTGCATACCAATCCAGATTTGGAAACATCTTCTTTTCGTTCCACATCACCTCTTCAATCCGTTCTGCAATATCACACATGGTCTCATCACCAAAATCTTTACATAAGGTACAGGATAATTCTTTTAAGATCTTTGCCCTTGGGTCGGAGATGGTGTAAACGGGATGGCCAAAACCAAGGATGATACCTTTATTACGCAAGATTCGTTTTACATCTTCTGCAGCTTCATTTGCGGATTTGTATCTTTCGATAACTTCCAGAGCCCCTTCATTCGCACCGCCATGTTTAAATCCTTTCAAAGCACCAATCGAACCGGTGATGGAGGAATATAAATCCGTTCCTGTTCCAGCGATGACGCGACTGGTGAACGTAGAAGCATTAAACTCATGTTCAGCATAGAGAGTAAAAGTAATATCCAATGTTCGTTCATATAATTCACTTGGTTTATGACCATGCAAAAGGTGCAAAAAATGACCAGCAATTGAATCATCGTCAGTCTCCACATCGATCCGACGGCCATGATGGGTAAAATGATACCAATACAATAACATTGATGGGAAAATCGCCAGAAGATGATCTGCAATATGGCGGGCACCTTCCGGGGTGTGATCTGTTCGCTCAGGTAAAACTGATCCCAGAATCGATGCTCCTGTCCGCATTACATCCATCGGGTGAGTAGCAGCAGGAATTTGTTCAAGCACTGCTTTAACCGGGGCTGGTAATCCGCGTAAATTTTTTAATTTCCGACGATAACGATTCAATTCATTTTTTATAGGCAATTCACCATTGATTAGAAGATAAGCGACCTCTTCAAAGGTTGCAAATTCTGCCAAATCATTAATATCATACCCACGGTAACGTAATTCCTTACCTTCACGCCCAACCGTACAGATAGCGGTTGATCCGGCTGGTAAACCGGAAAGTTGTACTGATTTCTTCTTTTTTTGCTCCTGCTTTGTTAAAACTTGCTCACTCATTCCTTTTTCTCCTGTAAAAAAAGTTGATCTAATTTTTGTTCATAACGGTGATAATCCAAAACATCATATAAATCTGCTCTGGTTTGCATTTGTGCTAATACGGATTTTTGGGTACCTTCCTGGCGTATGGCTGTAAATACCGATAGAGCGGCTGCACTTTGGGCACGAAAAGCGGAAAGGGGATATAAAATCAGACTGACTCCAACTGCTGCCAATTCTTTGGTGGTAAACAGCGGTGTTTTACCAAATTCGGTAATATTTGCCAGAATAGGTACGTTTACCGCATCCACAAAGGCGCGGTATTGAGATAACTCTGTCACCGCTTCCGCAAAAATCATGTCTGCTCCAGCAGCCACATACATACTGGCGCGATCCAATGCAGATTGCAAACCCTCACCAGCCAAAGCATCCGTACGTGCCATAATTACAAAATCAGGGTCACTGCGAGCATCCACAGCAGCTTTGATTCGGTCTACCATTTCCTCAGCTTCCACAAGGGCTTTACCGGGACGGTGTCCACAGCGTTTTGCTTGCACTTGATCTTCCATATGTAAACCAGCTGCACCAAATTTTATTAAAGAACGTACTGTGCGGGCTATATTAAAAGCGCCACCAAAACCTGTATCTACATCGACCAACAAGGGCAAATCCGTAATATCCGTAATACGTCTGACATCGGTTAAGACATCATCCAGTGTTGTGATACCCAAATCCGGTACACCCAAAGAACCCGCTGCTACTCCACCACCGGAGAGATAAATTGCACGAAAACCACTTTGTTGGGCTAACAGTGCAGTATAGGCATTGAGAACCCCCACAACTTGCAGGGGTTTTTCGGAAACCAAAGCCGCCCGAAAACGTGTGCCGGCTGAAGTCAATCCATCCATGATCACCTCAATTGATTTAATTTGTGTTTGATCCCAAGGGCAAAAAAGAAATGAAGCTGTAAGGCGCCCAAACTTAATTTCATCTTACCAGTCCAAAATTAAAAGTCAAATATTTTTATCGCAATTGTCATAGATTTCACAAACAAACGAATATTATTTTCCCCACTTAGTTAATCCTTTAACCCATAGCAGGCTAATTATGATGATCGTTAACGTTTTCTAGCATTCCATCAAACTCTATTCCAAGCTTTGTACGACTTTTTTCTTTGGTGGTAAAAGAGATAACACAAACATAATAAGGGAGATAATGATCAACGGAAAATTCCCAACTGCACCTGGAGCAGTTCCTGATGTGGGAATAGGTTTAAAAGCAGGAAAATAAGTTGCGCGAACAAAATATTCAAAAAACATCAGCAAATACATCAATGGCAGCATAGCACGGTATCTCAGACAAACGATCAAATATAGTAGTCCAATGATTAATTGAGACAGCCCCCATAATCCAAACACGCCAATTACTGCTGCTGCCCCATCCTTCGAAAATGAATCGAGTGGAATGGTCGCAATGGATTGAGCCCCACCGTCGGCTGAAAATAAATGATGTTGGCTTCGCCAAAGAGTGAAAGCAGTCACCAGATAAAAAACATACAAAGCTATTTTTTGACCTTGATAGTGATTATTAATATTTTCAGGAAAAATTTTAATAATTATTTGGCGCATAATTTTTTTTGCCTTTCAAACAGATGATAATCTAAGAAAAAATTATATACATAAAGTATTAATTACCAACCAGATTATTGGATTTTTTACAAAAGGTGTGAGGCTATTTGTTTGAAAAGATAAATCTTACCATTTCTTCTTTGATTTATTGTACGCAAATTTTAATAGCTGACACAAAGGGTTGTTCATTTGAAAATGGTCCTTAAAATAAAACACATGAAAAATAAACGATTCAGGCAGCTGTTTTTGATTTTTATCATCTCAACCTTGCTGATGAGCTGTTCACTCATGGCACAAACCCAAAACAGTTCAACGGACACACCAGTTGCTCCAAGTCATACGAACACGATCACACTTACCTCCACATTCACCGCCACACCAGAGCCAACACATACCCCTACCATCACCTCCACTCCAACTCCTACACCCCACCCAATGAGCATTGAAGCCTTGCGTCAAAAATCATTCCCGGGCAGCCAGATTGTGATAGAGAATGAATTGGAAGCCGGGTCCAACTATAAACGGTTTTATGCCTATTATCTTTCCGAAGGATTAAAAATATACGGTTTATTAACCATCCCCAACGGTGAGCCGCCGCAAAATGGTTGGCCAGCCATCGTATTTAATCACGGTTATATACCACCTGATGTATACCGGACCACAGAACGTTACATCGCGTATGTGGACTGGCTGGCCCGCAGCCAATATGTCGTTTTTCGTATTGATTACCGCGGCCATGATCGCTCCGAAGGGGAAGCACGCGGCGCGTACGGCGATCCGGGGTATATAACGGATGTGTTAAACGCCGTAAGCAGCTTGCAGCAGTACCCGGCGGTAAATCCTGATAAAATTGGCATGTGGGGCCATTCCCTGGGCGGTTACCTGACTCTGCGTGCGATGGTGGTTTCACCCGAAATTAAAGCCGGTGTGATATGGGCTGGCGTGGTGGCTTCTTACCCTGACCTGATCACCAAATGGCGCCGCCCCAGTTCTGCACCGCAGCCCACCCGACCCAGCTTTGCACGCAGTTGGCGCCAGGAGTGGACCGAAACCTACGGTTCACCGGAAGTGAATCCTGCTTTCTGGGATGCCGTTTCTTCCAATACCTATGTTTCAGATATTTCAGGCCCACTGCAGCTGCACCACGGCACCGCCGACACAGATGTTCCGCTTGAATTTTCTCAGCTGTTATATCAGGAAATCTTAGATGTGAACGGTATGGTGGAACTGTACACCTACGAAGGGGATAACCACAATCTATCCAATTACTTCAGTAGTGCCATGACCCGCACCATTGAATTTTTTGATCGGTATTTAAAAGAATGAAAAAATCATTCGCCCCAGTCTTCCTCTTCCATTGGTGCCAGATCGACCGTTAATGGATTGACAGAAATTACTTCGAGGTCAACACCACAATCCGGGCATACTAGAATTTCACTTTCTTCCACCGATTCGTTAACAGAAAATTCCGCATCACATTCTACACAAATAATATTTTCCATTTTTAACTCCTAAGTTCATAATTCAGCCAAAATACCTTCGAGATAATTTTGGGTACTTTCCAATGATTTCAATTCAGAAGGATCGTCAATTTTTATTTTTTCCAAAAACCTCTCAACTGCCCGTTCTATCCTTGCCGCAGTTTCCGGAAGCTGCCAGGTAAAACGCACTAACAAAGCCGCGCTTAAAATGGCTGCGATGGGGTTGGCAATCCCTTTTCCGGCGATATCCGGCGCAGAACCATGCACCGGTTCCGCTAAAGCCAAACCATCACCCACATTCAATGATGGGGCCAGCCCCATGCCGCCTCCCCAATAGGCAGCCGCATCAGAAAGGATATCACCAAACAAATTGGTGGTCACAATTACATCATACGTTTGTGGTGCACTTAACATTCGGAATGCCGCCAGGTCAACCAAAACTTGCTCAACCTGGATATCCAAGCCTTCTTTTTGATAGGACCGCACCACCTCCAACACGCTGTCTCGAAACAAACCATCGGTCATCGGCAGCACATTGGCTTTATGCACAATACTTAGTTTTTTTCGGCCTAATAACTGCGCCAAACGTAACGCCTCCCCTGCAATCCGCAACGATGCTTCTCTGGTAATCACGCGGGTAGCTGTCGCACGCCCCTCGTTTAGGGTTTCAATTCCAGCATACATTCCTTCCGTATTTTCCCGTACGATGATCATATCCACATCCGAACGGGAAGACACTCCGGGTAAGGAGCGCACCGGGCGTAGATTAGCATACAAACCCAATTCCTGACGCATGGTCAAAATAGCAGAACGGTAACCCGCCACCTTTGTGGATGGTGAAGAAACTGCCCCAAACAAAGCGGCCCCACAATCCCGGATTTTATCCAGCGTCTCCTGCGGAACCGAAATACCATGTTTTTGAAAGCAACCCCACCCAGCTTCCGCTTCAATAATCGACAAATCCGGTAAGACTTTTTCCATAACCTGTACTGCCGCCGGAATCACCTCAGGTCCGATGCCATCTCCCGGAATTACACAGATTTTTTTCAATCCACTCACCTCATTCCCCTGGCAAAAAACCATGTCGTTGGATATAAGCGACCAGACCACCCGCCTCCACAATCGCCCGCGCAAAAGGGCTAATCTCGGGTAAAACGAGTTCTTTATCCCGAATTAAAATGCGGTTTTGATCTAAGTCCAAAACACAGATATCCCCGTCTGATAATTGATCCACCACCTGCGGCGCTTCAACTAACACCAAACCCAAATTGACTGCATTACGATAAAAAATGCGGGCAAAACTTTTGGCAATGATGACGCCCACTTGCCGCCGGCACAAAGCAGTGACTGCATATTCCCTGGAAGAACCGCAGCCAAAATTATTTTCGGCGACAATAATATCTCCGGGTACTGCCTGTTGATTAAAAAGCGGATTCGCTTCAATAAAGGCTGCATTTCCCACATCTTCATTCGGGCGCATATAGGGTGCATATCTACCCGGCACAATCTGATCCGTATCGACATCAGATCCAAATTTCCATATTCGAGCCATATCTTTCTCCTATCTCTCTAAGTAACGCGGGTCAGTGACCACACCCGTTATCGCGCTGGCTGCCGCCACTGCTGGTGATACAAGATAAATCGATGAAGAAGGGTCACCCATCCGGCCTCGGAAATTACGATTACCGGTAGAAAGACAAACATCGTTTTTACCCAAAGTCCCCTGGTGGCGTCCCATACAAACCCCACAGCCTGGAGTGGTTAACACAGCACCAGCTTGGACCAATATATTGATCGTATCATCCGCCATCGCACGTTGTAAATCGGTTTTCGAAGCGGGGGTGACGATAAACCGCACTTTTTCGGAAACCTGATTACCCGTTAAAATATCCGCTGCCTGGCGCAAATCTTCATAACGACCGTTAGTACAGGTGCCCAAAAACACTTGCTGAATGGGTGTTCCAACCAGAGAAGACAAATCCACCACCCGGTCGACGGCATGCGGCAGGGCGATTTGCGGTTCCAGATCTTCTAAATTAATCTCAATGGTTTGGCCATAATGAGCATCCGGATCAACAAATAACCATTCGGGTGTTTGAAAACGATCAAAAACCTCGCCGGATGGGGGGAAAATGCCTGCTTTTGCACCTAACTCCACTGCCATACTGCTGAGAGTCTGGCGTCCATAAAGCGGCAGCCAATCCAAACCATGATATTCGATGGCCTGATATGTAGCACCGGAAATCGTTAAAACCCTACCAATATACAAAGCCAAATCTTTGGGACCAACCCCTTCCCGAAACCGCCCGGATACCTGAATACGCAGAGTCTCAGGCACCCTTAACCAGGTTTTCCCGGTAGCCCAAATCACAGCAACGTCAGTTGAGCCCATACCTGATCCAAAAGCACCAACTGCACCATAACTGGTGGAATGGGAATCCGCTCCCAAGACAATCAGCCCTGGCTGGGCGATCCCTTCCTCTACCAATACCTGATGGCAGATACCACGCCCTATATCAAACAACCGAATATTTTGCTGTTTAGCAAAAGCCCGTACCCGGTTTTGTCCATCTGCTGTGCCTACGGTTGAAGCAGGTGTAACGTGATCAAAAACAAAGACCAATTGATCCGGATTAAACACTTCATTTTTACCGAATTCATTTTGTAAAATATCAATAATGCCGGGGGTTAACGAATCGTGGCTCATCACCACATCCGGCTGCACCACCACCAGCTCACCGGGTACGACTGGCCGCCCAGCGGCATGAGAAAAAATTTGTTCTGTCAGAGTTTGTCCCATGATTTTGTCCTTATGCTTTCACGGTAATCGGCTGTTGGGATCGTTCAGGTCTGCGATGATTTTCATTACGCAGCAGTGCGTCCACGTCATCTAATGTAAGAGGATGCTCGTCCGATAATATTTTTATTTCATTGGTGATGTGTTTTACCTGGGCATCACTTAATTTCAAACCCAATTGATCTGCCCGCGAACGCACCGCGTTCCAACCGGTTAGTCGGTGGGCGATATTTATATACCGTTTCATACCAAAATCCTCCGGACACAAAACCTCGTATGTGGATGGGTTATTTAAAATGGCTTTGGCATGAATTCCGGCTTTATGGGTAAAGGCGGCATAACCCGTGATGTAATTATTAAAAGGTATATCCACCTCCACCAATTCCGCAATACGCTGATCCAGTTCTACCAACAGGGGCAGGTTATATTTTCGCACCAAAGCCGGGTCAATGGCATATAACCGGGCAATCAAACCACCCAAGGATGTGATCCCGTTTCGTTCGCCAATCCCCAACACACTGGTATCCACATGAGTAGCCCCTGCTTCCAAAGCGGCATGTGCATTGGCAATCGCACAACCGGTATCATCATGTCCATGAAATTCAATATCCGCATTCACTCGCTGTCGAAGTTCCGATACCAAACGAAAAACCTGCATGGGGGTTCCAATTCCAACCGTATCTGCAATCCCAACTCGATTGATCCCTAAGGCATCCACTGCCTCATAAACTGCAAATAAATCATTTGGGTCACTTCTTAAACTATCCTCCGTGGAAAACCGCATTTCAACGTTTTGCGCTTTGAGATATGTAAAAACTTCCTCCGCCAGTCGAATGATCTCAGGTACACTTTTCCCATGACTGAACTCTCGAAGTTGGGAAGATGTACCAATCACTACATCCACACCATCCACCCCGGTCTCCACTGCCCGACGCACATCAGCCAAAGTACAGCGGGTATGGGTCACAATTTTCGCCCGTAAACCCAATTTAGCAATTGCAATGCAATCTCTTTCGCTCTGAGGAGATGCCTGGGGCGTGGTTAATTCAAGATATTCAACTCCAAAGGCATCCAATAATCGCGCGATCTCTATTTTTTGATCCTGTGTGAAAAATGCATTAACAAACTGCTCCCCTTCTCTTAATGTTGATTCAATAATTTGAAAATTCTGAACACTCATCTTCTACTCCTCTAAACGATTTCAAGCTGAATTGGCATCTTATGACCCTTGCTGGGCATAGGCGATGACATAATCAGCCATTTTACCGGGGATATCCACACCGGTCGGTTCCACACTATTTTTAAATTCCATCGTATGGTTAACTTCATTTACCCAGAATTTCCCGTCTGCATCCCGCATTAAATCCACAGCAACAATGCCCCCACCAACTGCCTGTGCTGCTCTCAGTGAAAGTTCATTTACTTCCGGTGAAATGGGATAATTCGCGGCAATACCACCGCGAGCCGTATTGGTAATCCAATGATCCGAGGTGCGGGAAATACCACAAATCGTTTCATCTCCCACCACAAAGGTTCGAATATCCTGGCTGCCCTTTTCAATATACTGCTGAATATAAAAAATGGAATGCTGGACAGAGCCGAGGGTGGCTTTATGCTCCAGGACAGCCTCGGCTGCTTCACGGCAGGTTATTAAAGCCAATAGACGCCCCCACGAACCAACCGTAGGTTTAAGAACAACCGGATATCCCATTTCTTCAATCGCCAATAAAGCCGACTCCGGGGTTAATGCTATCCGTACAGACGGGGTTGGAATATTTTGGCTGGCTAATGCTAAGGTGGTATTTTTTTTGTCACCACAAATCCGCAGTACATGAGCTGAATTTACGCAGGGAATCCCCCAACCCTCAAAAATCTCTAACACGGTTTGGGCCTGTGAATGGCTAATACAGCGGTCAAGAAATACATCAAATTTTTTCCAGGGTTGCGGATCGTGTAAATCAAACACAACATCCCGAACATCGATCATTTCATAATCTACACCACGCGACTGAAAACTATCCACTAATAACTTTTCTTCTTTTCGTATCCTTGAAAACAATATACCTATACGCATAATTTTCCTTTCTAAATAAATAAAAAAGCTCACCGTTTTGGTAAGCTTTTTCCAGGAATAATATTAAAAACCTAAAGAAAATTAAAAACTCACCAATGGAGAAATTGGTTTTCGCTTCTTGCTCGTCTTCTTATTGGTTTTAATTTCAATTTGATTCATTGATTGATCCTGAAATAAAAAAACCTCACCGTGTCTGGTGAGGTTTGAGTTAAAAAAATAAAACGACAAAATTACCAGACAAATTACGTATTGTTGGTCTTTGCCTTCTTGTCAGATGTAATCATTGTGATTTGGATAAAAGAAAGTTTCATTGTCAAAGATTATACGAACGAACATTTGTTAAGTCAAGCTTAATTTTTTTATTGGAAAAAAACCTATGGGCTTTACATTACCATTTTAAAGCTTTTTACCAATCGCCTCACTCCTTCAAGAACCCGCTCACTGGTATCCGGACCAATTGACATGGTCTCTTCATAATGCTGCCCGGGGTTAAATGGGTCAACCGGATAAACAAAATCTTCCCGAGGAATGATATATCCTATCTCATCATCTGCCAGACCAATTATTCCGCTGATAGTCGCCACCTTCTGCGTTATCAAGAAGTCTTTAATCCACAATCCCAGTTTTGGCAGCAATTCACCTGGAACGCCCACCAACGCCATATTCCCCAATAGCAAAAGGGAAACCCGTGTCTCCACATATCCATCGACCCAATTCACACCACTGATTAACCCATTTACCATAGCTTCCTCCAACAATGGGCTTTTAACTGGAATATGAATCGTTTGGGATTCCATATTTACTATTGGGTCATCTAACCATTCCGCTCCAACAATTTCTAAAACAGCCCTGGAAGCGAGCTTATTTCCAATTCGTTCCGCTTCCGAAAAACTGTGTTCATTGACATCCGGGGTTAACATTCCTCCCAATGCACCAGGGAAAAATACAGCCGCACCACCTAGACGTTCTTCTACAGCTTGTCGTAAAAAAAACGGATAATCCGCCGTGATAAGTGGGTTAGATTTCCACAAAGTTTCTGGATGGCAGGCAAAGTTTATCCAACTCACGACCGGTTCACCTTCCAAATCCTGGAATTGGGTAATAATGAATTCATCATCCACGATTAATGGATCACGAATATTTTTCACTACACCCGGTACATTTACTGCCGCCACACGTACTTTCGCAGGAGATAATCGTTCAAGTGCTAATAAAGCAGTTTCTGCTACAGTGTTGATTACCCAATCCAAATAAGCTTCATCCACACCGCTTGTAAACATATCCGGTCCCCACAAACCCAGTGTATCCGGCCCATGATGCGTGTGGGTACAAGAAATAAGGATAGACGCTTTAGGCACCTCGCTGTTGATCAAATTGCGAATTATTTGACAGGTTAAATATCCCAATCCGATTAAATCACAGCTTATCAGCACTTTACAGGCGGTTTTTCCGGATTTTAACGCCGTAACTCGCACCCAAAGATCATCATGAATTGCTTCTGCCTGGCGGTTACGGTCAAAACCAGCAAGATATATGGTTTTGCTTATATCTGGTGTGATTTTTGCTTGAGCATATCCAACAGAAATTCCCATACAACCCTCCTATTATTTAACCGTCTTCTTTTATTATAGTATGAACAAGAATTTAAAACTGCAGAAAAAAGTTAGTATTTTTGAAAAATATATACTTCTTATTATTGAGGTTTTCTTTTACAATTAGTAAGTAATTTTGAAAAAGAGGAGAAACCCATAAATGGACTGGATCACAAACCCTGAAATCTGGATCGCTTTTTTAACCCTGGTAGCACTGGAACTGGTACTCGGTGTTGATAATGTTATTTTCATTTCCATATTAGCAAGCAAACTACCTTTGGAGCAACAGCCCAAAGCTCGCCGTACCGGGATTGCATTGGCTGTTATCAGCCGCATCCTTTTGCTGCTTTCCCTTTCTTGGATCATCGGATTAACAGAACCTTTATTTACAATTTTGACGTTTGAAATCTCTGGAAGAGACTTGATCCTTCTGATCGGTGGTCTGTTCTTGATGGGTAAAGCCACCAGCGAAATCCATCAAAAATTGGAAGGCGAAGAAGGTCATGCATCCACAAAGGTAAAAGCTACTTTTTGGAGCGTCATTTTACAAGTTATGATCTTAGACGTTGTTTTCTCGTTGGACTCCGTCATCACTGCTGTCGGTATGGTGAATGAACTGGCTGTAATGATCGCCGCCGTCATCGTTGCCGCTATCGGAATGATCTTTTCCGCCGATGCCCTCAGTAACTTTGTCGAGAAACACCCTACTGTTAAAATGTTAGCCCTATCCTTTTTATTAATGATTGGGTTTACCCTAATCGTAGAAGGTTTACACCAGCATATTCCCAAGGGTTATATCTACTTTGCGATGGGCTTTTCAGTATTTGTGGAAATGCTCAATCTGCGTTTGCGATCCTCCGCCCGCGAACCCATCAAACTTCACAAACAGTATACGGACACGGATGCTCCTGCAACCACAGAATCCTGAAAAACTCCTGATTAAAAACAGCACCCCGGTAGAAGCTTTTCTTAACCGGGGTGTTTTCTTTAATTTGATACGTTTCATTTTGATCGGGATGTGGATTTTGTATAATTATAGTCTAGTTTATCCTTATTTTTTATTAATCCTTGTATCTCATAAGAGGTAATTCTCAGATGAATGTTAATCATAAGAGTATAGCGGTAAAAAGTTTTTTATTGGCAATTGGTTTATTTTTTATAATTGGTCTTGGAGGCTGCGCACCTAATGGAAATTTATTACGTGAACCTAAAGAAACCAACCAAGCTTTACAGCCGCTTGCCATAAGCCCCACCGCCCTGCCATCCCCTACGTCGACCCATACCCAAACACTAACCCCAACGATAGAAGTTACCCCAACACCATCCATAAACATCGGTTCTACAAAAACCAGCCCAGTGGATGGAATGGAATTGATGTATGTTCCGGCAGGTAATTTCACGATGGGCAGTGATCGTGAGACAAATGAAAAACCGGCCCACGAAGTAACCCTGGATGCATTTTGGATTGATAAGTTTGAAGTAACCAATGCCCAATTCCAAAACTGTGTAAAGGATGGAAATTGTGATCCTCCGAAAAGCCTGAAATATTTTAATAAAGAGGAGTACCAAAACCACCCGGTTGTATTTGTAAACTGGTACCAAGCCAATAATTACTGCCAATGGGCTGGCCGACGATTACCAACTGAAGCGGAATGGGAAATGGCAGCTCGTGGACCAAATAGCTGGATTTATCCCTGGGGAGATGATAAACCAAATGAGGACCAGGCAAATTATAATCAAAACAAAGATAACGAGAGCGGATCTAGTGCGGTAGGTAGCTTTCCAAATGGCATGAGCATTTTTGGTGTAATGGATTTAGCGGGGAATGTGTATGAATGGGTCAATGACTGGTATGCCGAAGATTATTACAGCAGTGATACCACCTGGATTAACCCACAAGGACCGACAGATGGTGACAAAAAGGTATTACGCGGTGGTTCCTTGATTGATAATCAATATGCATTACGTTCTGCAAACCGCGATGGATACCCCCCAGAAGGCTCACCGGGTGTGGGTTTATTGGAAGAATTTTTTGGTTTTCGCTGTGCTGAAAGCATAAGTACTCCCTAACGATCATCAAGCCATAATAATTTTTCCTTCAATTTTATCCAAATTAAAAACCTGCTATTTTATTAATTACAAGGATAATATCACAATATATTAGTACAAAAATATTATTTTGTACTATAATTTCTATAATACCTTTATCCTTTAACGGTTTGATAGGAGATTCACATGAAAGTTGATTTTGAAGTACTGGATAAAATTCTCAGCAACCATCAGAAATTTTTAGCAGGTGATCCCGATGGTGAAAAAGCAAATTTAAAAAATGCGGAATTATTTGGCACTAATTTGATTGGTGTAAATTTAAAGGACGCCAACCTGGAAGGAGCCAGTTTAAGGCGGGCCATTTTAGCCAACGCCAATTTTGAAGGCGCGTTGTTAAAAGAAGCGAATTTTAAACACGCCGTATTAGATGGTGCCAACTTTAAAAACTGTGATATGCGTGATGCAAAGCTGAAAGGTGTCAATTTGGATAACACCGATTTGCGCGGCGCTAATCTCAGTGGAGCATTATTAGATGATTCCACATTTTATAATGCGAAATACAATTCGGAAACCATCTGGCCGGAAGGGTTTGATATTAAATCAATCGGATTGCTTTATATCGAAGATTAATTTGGAAATAATTTTCTTAACCTTCCCCATAAACCTTTGGTCCTATAATTTCCATCAGATCTTCATAATCTAAAATTTCATCACGTTGTAATGTTTCCACCAACGTAGTTAATGGCTCTAGAGATTTTTTTAGTAATTCTTTTACCACGTCATATTGTTCGTTTAATAACTGCTGAACACTACGGTCAAGCAGTGCGACCGTTTCTTCACTACATGGATAGATCGAATATATATCACTGCCCATCATATTGGATTCTTTTTCAGTGGGAATTGCCATTAAACCTAATCCCCCCATTCCCCAACGAGTATTCATATACTTGGCCAAACGAGTTGCCGCTAACAAATCTCCTTCCGATCCCGTTGTGACATCGCCAATCAGAAGTTCTTCTGCAGCTCTTCCACCAAGCATTACGCGTAGATTTGCCAGTAAGTATTCACGGCTCAAGTTAGAACTCGAGATACTATAATATACATCGGGACATACCATTGAAAGTTCATCTGGAAAAATGCTTATCTTTTGCACCAAATCTGCATAGGGAGATAACCAGGCGATCATGCCGTGCCCAGCCTCATGACAGGCTACAACAAATTGATCGTGATCGCTCATAATCGCATTATGACCTGAACCAAACACAATTTGCTCAAGCGCTTCCTCAAAATCAATCATTCTAAGCGATTCATATCCTGCATGATTAGCATTCAACTTGGCCTTTTGACAAAGTTTCGTTAAATCCTCACCACTAAATCCAGTTGTCGAACGGGATATCAATGCTAAATCAACATCATTACTTAGTTTCATGGTTTGTTTTTGTTGCTCTAAAATTTTTTCTCGTTCACTCCGAATAGGTAAGCGCATACGAATCTGACGGTCAAAATAACTTGATACAAACAACTTAGAATCGAACAAATCAGGATTACTAACGGCCGCAAAGAACACAATATCGTACTGTTTTTCTAACCCTTCTATTTCAAAAAAAAATTGTTTGATAGCCCGTATGTTTTTATCCTTTGAGCTTCCTTCTCCAAATAATTTTTCAATACGATCCAGATCATAAATAAACAAAATTGCCGGAGCATTTGCTTTTACTTGCTGAAAGAGATTACGTATACCAGCAACTCCTGATTCATCAAACAATTGAACAATTTCTACTGCTTTCATCTTGTAAAGTGGGACTTTCGCTTCCCCTGCTACAGCGTAAACCATTAGAGTCTTGCCTGTTCCATGTGGACCTGAAAACAAAATTTTTACGGGTATAGATAACCCCTGTTTATTGTACTTTGAGGGATTTTTTAAATAATCGATTATATCGGTCAGCTCACGCTTGTAGTTATCTAATCCAAATACATCCTTAAAGGTTGTTTCAGAGTATTCCGGGAGAAAATGATACATCCTATCATTTTTAGCATTTAAAATATAAGAACTAAATTTATCTTTTCTAATATTTAACCAGCCGAAAACAAACATTACTAAAATAATTGGAAGGGTAATATTTGGCCATAATAGCCAAACATTCCAACCTGTTAAAACAAAAAAGACGAGCCACCAGAAAATAGTAATTAACTGTTCGCGCGTTAATTTCAAGGAATTGGGGGCTGTTTTTTTCATTTACGATCCGACTCATGCTCTAAAGCCTCAAGCGCTTTTTCAGCTAACCATGCGGCTTCTATATTGGGATTAAAATTAAAAGCTGGAATAACTTGCTTTTTCAAAGCATTGAATAGCCTAATTTCGGGTGCCCTTAACAAGTGTCTATCTTTAAGAACATGCAAAATATGATAAACACCTTCCTTCAATCTTGCAGAATAAAAATGGGTTGTAAATTCCACCAAAATTGGATGTAACGAATTACGGCCTTTACTTATCAGTGCTTCCATTGCTGCGTGACGTACACTTACTTTTTCATCCATAAGTTTTCGAACAAGAGCCTCACTTGTCAAAGGTTGCCAAAAAGATCTCATCGCACGTACTGCTTCCAATCGCGTATACTCACTTGGACTATCGAGGGCTTTCAGTAAAGCGGGTAAACTTTCATCACCTATTTGTACGAGACTGATACGGGCGTTTCTTCTATTTAATGGATTCTCATCCCTAAGTTCTTTAATTAAATCTGAAATTTTTTCTTGTGTATTTACCATGACTTTCTCCAAACTGTCTTCTATGTTTATATATTTAGGATACCCGCAATTATCTCTGTCGTCTTTACCAGAAACTAATAAAAACGTTAAGGGAACATTAAATGACTAAAATCTCATTAATATGGAAAAGAAAATTGTTTTTTGTTTTTGGAAAAACAATTATATTTTTATTTTTGGGGATTTTCGTAACCAGACCTCAAAAGTCGTACCCGATGCAGAGTCGCTTTCTAACATAATTTTTCCACCATGAGCATCTACCAGATCACGCACAATACTTAAACCTAAACCCATGCCTTGGGGAAACCGTTTGCCTTGCCCTCCACGCATAAAAGGGACAAAAATATTTTCCTGCTCAGAAGATGGTATACCGGGCCCATTATCATTCACTTTTATGGAAATCCAATCATTTTCAGCGCCAACTTCTACAGAAATCGAACCACCAGAAGGGGTAAATTTTATGGCATTGCTGACTAAATTTCCAATAATCTGGGAAAGTCGGAGTGGATCAGCTTGTAAAATTAATGATGGTTGAGTTAGGTTTAATGTCCAATTTATGCGTTTTTTTGCAGCCACCTGTTCCCATGGAGCAAGCATTTGCGGCATCCAAACATTCAGGTTAATTTCCTCATAATCAAGTTCAAGTACTCCCAATACTTGTTCATGCAAACTGGCAAGGTCATCCAAAAGTTTTTGTAAACGCCGCGTTTCTTGGTCCATACCGGTCAAGAGTTCCGCAAAAAAATCAGGGTCATGTTCTGCCCCATGTGAAAGTGCTTCAATTCCCATCCGCAATGCGCCTAATGGCCGCCCAATTTCATGTACAAGATTAGCCAATAATCGTTTGCGAGCCGCTTCAAACCCGCGTAATCGATCCATTAAAACATTTACAGCACTCGATAAACGCCGTGTTTCCATTGCGCCTTTTTCAGGAAGCGGTTCATTTCGCTCTCCATTAGCAAGGGCATACACAGCTTGAGTAACTTGTCTTAAAGGATTACCAACATTAATTGCTAACAAAATACCAATTCCGGCCCCCAGAATCAATGAGATCAGTAAAATACCACTTAGCAAATATCTTAATTGATAAAGCTGATCGGAAAATGTGACGTATTGATATGAAAGGCGAATATATCCTAATAATTCTTTATTGGGATTGAGGACAGGTGCAAAAGCGTCTGCGATTTCCCCATCCAGATTTTTACGATAACGAACAGTAACGGTATTCTCATCCTGTGTAAGATCATATAAACCAGAAAGATCAAAGTGCATTCCGAGCTGATCATTACGATCCGAATTACTTGAAGCAATCACAAATCCATTACGATCCAGCAACATTAAATTTCCCTGGTTAGTAATTGGAACCTCTTTCAATAATTCGTTTGCATAATCAACATCATTCCAAAGCAAATCATTTTGTCCAATAAGTTTTCCAAGAAGTAAGGCATTATTTTCCAGTTCAGATAACATGGACGGTATCAAAAACCGACTTTCAATCATATAAATGATTAAAAGTCCCATCAAAGGAATCACTATCAATAAAGGTAAAATATGGCTAAAAATAAACTGAGTGCGTAGGGTTTTAAACATTAGGATTCTTTTGGAACCAATTTATATCCAACACCACGTACTGTTAATATTCGTTCCGGTTTATCGGGTTTTGTTTCAATCTTTTCCCGAAGCCACCGTATATGTACATAAACCACCTGTGGTTGCCCTATGAATTCTGCACCCCAAACTGAAGCAAGTAAATCTCGTGTGGAGATCACCTGTCCCACATGATACACAAGGGTGTGTAAAAGATCGAACAAACGATGGGTCATTTCAATTTCCTTACCAGCAACCTTAACTGTATGGGCTCCTGGATCCAGGGTTATGTCCCCAACAGTAATTATCTCCATCTGTTGAGCAGCACTAACCGGTTCACCTGAACGTCTTAGAACTGCTTTGATGTGTGCTAACAATAAACCCATCTCAAACGGCTTGGTGATATAATCGTCGGCCCCCATTTCCAAACCTAAAATCTCATCTAACTCTCGCCTGCGAGCCGTGACAAAAATCACAGGGGCATTAATTTTTTCCCTAAAAATACGCAAAGCATCCAACCCATCCATACCTGGTAAACCAATATCAAGCAAAACCAAATCGGGTACAATTCGAGTAGAAATTTCCAGTGCATCTTCTGCCGTGGCTGCACTATTGGTAAGATAACCAGCCTGTTCCAGGTTAAATGCCACACTACGCCGCATGAGATCATCATCATCTACAACCAAAATATGTTTTTGCATTATTATCTTTCAAAAATTTCTTATCTCTAGGATCTTATAAAAATGGATGTGATTAGAGAGCTCTAATTAATGTGAAAAATCAGGACCAACGACAAACTGAAGATCTGCAAGTACACATAAAAATTGAGAGAAAAAATATTTATGTGTACACCCAACTATTATTTCACATAAACGCTCTTATTTTAACGAATCTCTCTAATGCAATTATTAAAATTATAGCATACGAAAATCGCTTCCTATATACCGCGAATTGCCTCACAATTAATCTTACTATAAATAGGAACGTTGGCTCAAAAAGAATGTTACCCTAAAGCGGAAAAAAGATCCGCGGAGGGAGAAAATGAT
>PABH01000018.1 GCA_002702705.1 Anaerolineaceae bacterium | reverse complement strand
CAAAGTGAAAGCCAGCGTCTTTAGGCGCTGGCCGGTAACAGAGGCTTTTAGCCTCAGAGCAAACCACCCGTTTTACGGGTGGTTATGATTTAGTAAAAACAAAAATTATTCTTTTTCTTCCACTAATGAATATTCACACAAGGATGCGAGAGTTACCTGACCTAAATAACTTATGATCTGGTCTTGTAAATTTGACCACATATGTTTGGATGAACATTCTTCATATTTTTCACATTCTTCACTAGCAGAAAGACATGAATTTAAACAAATTGGGCCTTCTAATGATTCGGAGATCCTTAATAATGTGATCTCCTCAGCTTCCTGGTTTAGCCTTAATCCACCACGAGGTCCGGGGCTTGCTTTAATTAAACCTGCTTGCATTAATGTATGACCAATTTGATGTAAAAATGGAAGAGGTATATTTAAGCTCTCTGCTAATTGGGCTGTAGGTTTGGGCGTGTTTTTGTCTTCATTCGCTAACGCAACCATTAATTGCACACCATAATCCAAACGACGACTAATACGAAACATTTGTATTCACCTCTAAAATAATTTATTTGGATAATTATACATTATTTGTCAAAGATTGTGGTAAAGAAAACGTAAAAAAGTTAATTACAATCTTATTAGGAATTTTTGAAAAAAAGCTTATATACAAAGATATGTTATTAAAAAAATGGATATATAATGAAAATTGAACGTGAATCTAACAAAATTCCAATAGGAGGAAAACAATATGAAGAAGACTCTAAGTATGGTGGTTGTTATTTTGGTACTTAGTGCAGTCTTACTATCTGCATGTGGCGGTGGGGATACAAATTCAGCTGAATACAATGTTCCAGCAGACTATGCTGGAAAAACAGACCCTTATACTGGCAATGCGGATGCTGAAGCTGCAGGTATGGCGATTTATGAAGCAAAGTGTCAATCTTGTCATGGAGCATCCGGTATGGGCGATGGCCCAGCAGGACAGGCATTGAATCCACCCGCAAGTGATCTAACCAAATTAGTTGGACAGGCTGGGGATGATTATTTGTACTATCGAATCGCTGAGGGTGGTGCTATGGATCCATATAATTCTTCCATGCCCCCACATAAAAGCGTTTTATCTGAAGATGAAATTTGGCAAGTTGTTACATATATCAAGACCCTTAAGTAAAAAATGACCTGATATCAAAAGAGGCTGTCTTAGACAGCCTCTTTTGATATCAGGTGCTTCCATGAATTTTATTGATCATAATTCAATTGAGGGCTCGTTTGTCTTTAATAAAACTTTAAAAAACATTTGTCAAAGGGTTGGGCAAAGATGGTTTCTTCTTTTGATATCGCTCGTTTTGAATAAGTTAAAAAATAGATGTAAAATTAACCTATGGATAAAAAAATTAATCTCTTAATTGTTGATGATCATATCTTGTTTCGAAAAGGACTTGTTCAATTAATTTCCGGGACAAATCAGTTTTTTGTTATCGGTGAAGCTTCGAACGGGGAAGAAGCGTTAGAGATGATATCAACACATCCAGTCGATGTTATCTTACTAGATTTGACTATGCCCGTTATGGGTGGAATCAAAGCTTTAAGAACTTTAAGGGATCAGGGGGATTCCACACCAGTTTTAATCTTATCCATTTCTGATGATCCAAAAGATGTAATTGCAGGGATTAATAGCGGAGCAAATGGATATATTTTAAAGAGTGAAGAATTTGACATCTTATGTTCATCAATCCAACAAGTTTATGAGGGCGGTTATGTTCTATCAAATGATTTAATGGGTGTTTTATTTCGGGCGGTACGTAATAAATCTTCTTTTCCAATAGAAGCTTTGTTATCTCAACGAGAAACAGAAGTATTGGAATATCTTCATAAAGATATGAAAGTAGAAGAGATTGCGAAATTATTGTTCGTCTCCGAAAACACAATTAAAACTCATTTGAAACATATTTATGAAAAAATGAAAGTAAACAGTCGCAATGAAGCAGTCGAAAAAGGCCTAGCTTGGGGAATAATCAAATAAATAGGTGATAAATATATCACCTTATTGCGAAATGGAAATCACCTATATATTAAATTTTATAAACGGACAAATTGGATATACTTTATACGGATACTGAATTAATCTAAAGAAAGGGTGCCGCATCAGTATGTTGGATAAAGTTTTGATCGTATCAGCAAATGGTATGTTTCGAGCGGGGATCATAAGTTTATTAAAAACTAGACAAGATGCGAATCAACTTGAAATTATTCAGGCTGATTCTATGCCGGAAACATTGCGTTTACTGAATGAATGGCAACCTGAATTGATTATATTAGATCATGACGATCAAAAAATCCAAAAGGAAGAGTTTTTAAATTATTTTGTGCGTAGTCAGTTTACGGTCAAGGTTTTGTTAATTTCATTATTATCTAATGGTTCAGTAGTGGTATATGACCGAAGAAGCTTGTTACCTGAGGAAGTAACTGAATATTTACAGCTTCCTCTTTCAGCTGAAAAATTGCCTGATTACTCAGAAAAAGAAAATAAGGTGGTTGAGGAGAAAAAGTAACATGAAGCATATTGTTATTGTAGTGATCCTTGTGATTTTATTAACGTTTGGCACATATGCGCTGTTGCAAGGAATTGGGTTATTACCCGCCCAAGCAAGTGCACAAGCTGTCACCATTGACCGAATGTTTAACCTTCATATTATGATGATTTCTTTTTTATTTTCTTTAATTATCGTTTTTATGGGGTACAGCATTATCGTATTTCGGCAGAAAAAAGGAGATGAAGGTTTTGGAAAATTCTTTAAGGCAAATAATAAACTTGAAATTATTTGGACGATATTACCCTTGGGAACCGTAATCTTTTTTTCCTATCTTGGAGCTATTTCGTTAGCAGAAACAAGAAATGTTGAACCTCAGGCTTTAAATGTGGATGTTACTGCTGGGCAGTGGTATTGGTCTTTTGATTATCCTGATTATGGGATCACTTCAGATAAATTATATTTACCGGTTGACCGACAAGTAAAACTTTCTATGACATCCGTTGATGTAATCCATTCATTTTGGGTACCAGAATTTCGAGTAAAACAAGATGTTCTGCCGGGAGAAAACCTTGTTAAAGAATTAAGATTTACCCCTACAGAAAAAGGTGAATACACAGTTCGGTGTGCAGAGTTATGTGGTGGTGCACATGCATATATGAATAGTCCCGTTATTGTCGTGGATGATGCAGAATTTACGGATTGGATTGACTCCGAACTTGGAAACCTGCCACAAGATCCAGTTAGTAAAGGAAAACGTCTGGTAGAAAATAATGGTTGTCTTGGTTGCCACAGTGTGGATGGTTCTCCTAGTGTGGGGCCAACCTGGGCGGGTTTGTTTGGCAGTGAGAATGTAATGCTGGATGGATCCATCAAAGAAGTGAATGAAGATTATCTGCACACGGCTATTGTTGACCCTAATTTTGATGTGCCTGAGGGTTTTCCTGCTGGTGTGATGCCTTCTAATTATGCTGATCTTTTTTCAGAAGAAGAAATTCAAAATATGATCAGTTTTATCCAATCATTAAAATAAAGAAGAGGAGAGGTGAAAATGCGTAAAATTTGGTCGATTGGGTTGATTAGAGCACTAATATTTCAAATCCTTGGCTCAGCGATTGGGGCAGGCTTATTGGGTTTGATTCGTTTGGCCATGGGTTTATCCTGGAAAACTGAACCTGCTTTGGTCGTTGGTGGCTTTATTGGGGCTATATTTTTTATGATTGGTATTGGTGGTTTTTCGGGCTGGTGGAAAATGGCTATGGGGGAAGATGTGCCAGAGGCTCATGATGTGACTGAGCCGGAAGGAATACGACGTTATTTTGGTTTCAGCCTTGATCATAAAGTGATAGGCATTCAGTATGGCATTTTATCCATGGTTCTTTTATCTGTTGGCGGCAGTTTAGCACTCATATTTCGGACTGAGTTAGCATCTTCTGGTTTGCAAATTTTGGATTTTGTCCAATTCAATACGTTGGTTGGTTTACATGGCATGGTTTTGATTGCCTCAATTTTAATGGGTGTTGCTGCTATGGGGAATTATGTGGTTCCATTAATGATTGGTGCAGAAGATATGGCGTTTCCTAGACTAAACGCTTTTTCTTTCTGGATTGCAGTCCCTGCTACCGTACTTTTATTAAGTGCCATGTTGTTCGGTGGTTTTGAAACCGGTTGGACAGCCTATCCGCCCCTTAGTGTGCGCGGCCCAATGGGTATCCAATTATTCTTTGCTGGTGTTTACATCGTTGGATGGTCTTCCATTTTAGGTGCTTTAAATTTGATTGTAACAACCCTAAAAATGCGAGTTAAAGGCATGAAATTATTTGTTATGCCCATCTTTGCTTGGGCTGTTTTAGCCACATCCATTATTTCCTTAACTGCAACACAATTGATTGGACTTTCTTTTCAATTGGTGATGTTTGAAAGGTTATTGGGTATGGGCTTTTTTACGCCAAGTAATGGTGGAAATCCAATATTATTCCAACATTTATTCTGGTTTTACTCGCATCCCGCGGTTTATATTTTTGTTTTGCCTGGGTTAGGAATCATAAGCGAATTGCTGCCAGTGTTTGTAAGAAAGCCGCTTTTTGGTTACAAATGGGTAGCAATGTCTTCAATGGGAATTGCCTTAACAGGTTATCTGGTTTGGGGGCACCATATGTTTACTTCCGGTATTGAGGAATATTTACGGGTCCCATTTATGTATAGTACGCTTTTGGTAGCTGTACCAACCGGAGTAAAATTCTTTAGCTGGGTAGCCACGTTGTGGCAAGGAAAACTGCGGTTTCCAGTTCCAATGTTGTTTATCTTAGGAGCAATTATTGTATTCTTAATTGGTGGGTTAACTGGTCCTCCTAGTGGAACAGTTTCTACGGATCTGCATCTACATGATACTTACTATATTGTCGGCCACTTTCACGCTACCATGTTTGGCGGGTTTATCTTCCCCATATTTGCTGCAATTTATTATTGGTATCCAAAGATAACGGGAAGAAAAATGAATGATACGCTGGGAAAAATTCATTTTTATTTGATGACGCCTGCATTTTTGGTGACATCATTTGGTCAGATGCAAATAGGCATGTTGGGTATGCGCCGCCGAATCGCTGACTATGATCCAACATTAGGTTTTGATACTTCGCATCTTATCATAACTATTGCTGGATATTTAATTGGTGTTTCGGTCCTGATATTTTTTATCAATTTGATTATCAGTGCTAAACGAGGAGAGGTGGCAACAGGTAATGTTTGGCAAAGCCGGTCACCAGAATGGTCTATCCTTCCTTCACCTTCGCCTGTGCATAATTACAAAGGGATGCCTTTCGAAGTCGTGGGTGAGCCATATGATTATGGTTTAGAAGGTTCAAATTATGTCTTGCCGGTTAACCAGACTGGACAAGCGGATTAAGGAAGGAGAAAAAAATATGAATCCCTTAAAACGAGGAATCTTTGTTTTTACCGGTCTTTTGGTCCTAACGGCGATTGAATATTTTTTAGGAACCAATCAGGTTCCACAGATTTTATTATGGGTAATCGCAATCGTAAAAGGATTATTGGTGCTTCAGTTTTTTATGCACTTTAATCGTTTGTTTGACAATGATGAAGGAGGTCACGAATGAGTTCAATTACTTCTTCAGCCCAATATCAAAAGAAGCTAGCAATAAACCGACTGGGATTATGGTTGTTTTTTGCCTCGGATGCGTTTATGTTTGGCGGGTTGTTGGTTGCCCGGTTTTATTTATTGGGAAATCGACGATTGGAATTAGAACAAACTTTGGGTCTGATTGTTACTGTAGTTTTATTGGTTAGCAGCTTTTTTATGAATCGTGCTGAAGTGATGATATCAAAAGGAAATCAAAAGGGATTTCAGCGTTCGATCATTGTAACGATTGTTTTGGGTATCCTGTTTTTGGCTGGTGTGGTTGGCGTGGAGTGGCAGACGGCACATTTTCAGGTCAACGAAGGTGCACAGGGGGCGGTTTTTTATATGATGACAGGTATGCACGCCTTCCATGTATTAACCGGTATTATTTTTCTATTAATTGTTTACCGCAATGGACTTAAAGGGAAATATACGGCCGAAAAACATTATGCGGTGGAAGCCAGTGCAAATTATTGGCATTTTATTGACTTGGTTTGGATAATTTATTATCCAGCTTTGTATTTGATGGGATTGATATAGAGGTATATGATGGGTCGTTGGGGTTTCTGGGCATTAGTGACTGGTGTTTTGGTGGTGGGGTTAGTGTTTGGGGTATTTTTATCCCAACCATATACAATTCGCGGTTCTATAATTGATCCCCCAATTCCAGCGGCTGATTTTGTTTTGGATTCAAGCCAGGGTGGGGAATTTCAATTAAGTGAACATCGTGGAAAATTTGTCATGATTTTTTTTGGGTATACTTTTTGTCCGGATGTTTGTCCAACTACTTTGTTTGAAATGAAACAAGTTAAACAAGGATTAAAAGAAAACGCTGATTGGTTAGAATTTGTTTTTATTACCGTCGATCCTGAACGTGATACCGCAGACCAACTAGGCCGATATTTATCTTCCTTTGATGATAATTTTTATGGATTAAGTGGTACTGAAGAAAAATTAAGTAAAGTTTGGGAGGACTATGGAGTTTATCGAGAGATTCAGGAAACAGATTCTGCGATTGGATATCTGGTAGATCATACTTCAAGATTGTATCTGATTAACCCAGAAGGTGAATTAATGATGACATATTTATATGATATGTCAGTTGACGATATCGTAGCCGATTTACAACACTTAATAAGAAAACAATAAAATGTTATCAACGCCCTTTCGAAAACAATTATTTATCAGATTCCTAATTTCTCTTGGAATTTCAATTCTGTTTGGTGCAGTCATTAGCGAAGGAACATTCAAATTGATGGCAGGAGATTCGGGGCGTGAACCGCAAGTTTACGAAATTGTAGTGCCGGAAGGAACTACGGAAAGAGTAAAACAAGGTCTCCCTGTACCATCCATTCCGGATTCCATGGTTTTTTATGAAGGCGATTCCATTATTGTGGTGAACCAGGATGTGACCAGCCATCAGCTAGGTCCTATTTGGGTGCCAGCTGGAGCATCTGGAAAACTTTCATTAGATAAACCAATCCAATATAATCTGGCATGTACTTTTCAACCATCGAATAACTTGGGCTTGGAAGTTCGGTCACGTTTGACAGCTGGTATAAGGATCCAGGGCATCATAGCGATTGGGATTCCTTCCGCTGTTTTGTTATGGTTATTTTCTGTGGTGGTTTTTCCCATCAAAGGTCAGAATGAAAGTTTGGGGTCCGAATGAAAGGTCTATTAACTTTCAAGTGGATTCTTACTACGATCCTTGTTTTAATTGGTGTTGGGGTAATGGTAAGGCTTGGTATTTGGCAGCTAGACCGATTAAAGTGGCGCCAGTCTTTTAACGAACATTATCTGGCACAAATAAATGCACCTGCGGTGGACCTAAATATTGATGTACAAGATTCTAATTTGGTTGATATGGAATACCGAGAAATTTTGGTTAATGGTGTCTATGATTTCAAAAATGAAGTGTACCTTCAAAATCAAGTTTATGATGGTTTGCCAGGTTACCATGTCTTGACTCCACTTATCATCAATAATGGCGAGTCTGCGGTTATTGTGAATCGAGGATGGATACCATTAGATTTTTCAGAATCTGAAATAAAAGAATTCCAACCCCAAGGTAATGTTTCCATATCTGGTGTGATACGACTCGGTTTGGTGGACACAACCTTCAAAAATGGACTTGGTACTTTAGAAGACGATGGAACAATTCGATATTGGAAATATATAAATTTAGAGAAATTATCGGAACAGATTCCATACAAAATTGAATCAATCTATATTGAAAAAACAGCGAATGAGAATGAGCGTTATCCTGTACCAGCCTTTAAAGAAATTGAAATAACACAAGGGCCTCATTTAGGTTATGCCATCCAATGGTTCTTTTTTGCGGCTTTATTAGGAGGGGGGTATCCGGCTTTTATTCGGAAGACTCTGGGAGAAAAAAAACAAAATCAGCAAGAAAATAAAGGTGAATAATGAAAAAATTATTAAAAAAATTTACACGAGCGGTGATATATCCGATCCAGAATTTTCAGCGAAAAATGAATGAAACAGACTTAAGAAAATGGATTGTAATTTTGTTTTTCTCAACCTTAGCGCTAACCGTGGTAGGCCGATTGGTAACGAAGTATGATGCAGGAGCTGCCTGTTTGGGTTTTCCCGTATGTTCAGGGGAAATCTTCAATAATAGTTTAGCTATACTGGCCATGGCGCATCGATTGTTGGTTGTCGTTGTTTTTATCATTTTAACCAAAGTGGTGCAGCATACCTGGACTTTTTATCGACACCAATCATTCATATTAACTTCGGTTTCCGCCATGTTGGTATTATATATCGGACAAATTTTCTTGGGTGCATATCAAATATTTGAGATGTTTCCGTTTGAATTGGTGCTGCTGCACTCTTTAAGTAGTGTAGGTTTTGTTGCCTTGGTTGTTCTGGTATTATGGGCTTCTTTTGGAGCGCACCCACAGGCTGTAAAAGACCAAAACACTATCTTTAATGACCCCATACGCCGCAAGGATTTCTTAAAATTAAACAAACCAATCATCGTCATCTTGTTACTGGTTACAACCTATGCTGGGATGGTAGTGGGTGGAAAAGAAATCCCTTCGCTGTGGTTAACATTTTGGGTTCTCTTAGCAGGTGCATTAGCTGCAGGGGGCTCATCAGCCATTAATCAATACATTGATCGTGAAATTGACCTTTCCATGCAGCGTACATCAAATCGGCCCGTTCCTTCCGGCAGGTTGCAGCCGGCTGAAGCGCTTGCATTGGGTATCTCTGAATTGATCGTATCTTTTTTCCTATATGTAATTTTTGTTAATGTTCTTTCCGCTGTTTTGGCTGTTGCTGGTATGATTTATTATGTTGTTATCTATAGTTTATGGTTAAAACACGCTACGGTTCAGAATATAGTTATCGGCGGCGGTGCGGGAGCTATTCCTCCTTTGGTAGGTTGGGCAGCGGCGACAGGCAGCCTCAATATTCCTTCATTATTTTTGTTTGCCCTCGTATTTCTCTGGACGCCCCCGCATTTTTGGGCTTTGGCATTGGTGCGCCGTAAAGATTATGCCCGAGCGAGTGTGCCGATGTTACCCGTTGTTAAGGGTGTTCGAAAAACAAAAATTCAAATCATGATCTATACGGTTGAATTGGTTCTGCTAACCTTGTTAATGCCTTTGTTTGATATTGGTGGCAGTGTTTATTTGATATCCGCTGCTATATTGGGTGCCTGGATATTATGGGCAGCCTGGCAGGTGCTCACCAAAGAAGGGAATAAGGTTGCCCATAAAATGTATCGTTATTCCAGTATGTACCTTGCTTTTATCTTTTTGGCGCTGGTTGTAGATGTGTTTATTTGATTTTTTGGACTTGTGAATTAGTTTTTTGTAAAAGGAAGATATAATTTATGGAATAATAAATCGTACGCCCATAGTTCACAACCAATATCTTTACCGGTTTCGTTTGTTTTATCTAAGGGTATATAAAATATGCCATCTTTAAGAGCAGTTGTGTCGTTGTTTGTATATCCAAAATTAGAACATGTGGAAACTCCAAAATTTTTTACAATATTCGTTCCAGATATAGTGCCATCGGTCTGATATAAGTTTAATTCTAAAGACTCCTTATTTCGACCTAAGAAATAGAGATATTCCCCAAAATTTTGAATGCCAAAAACATCCAGCCCATCTCCTATTTGGTCTGTCGTATTTACTTGTGATCCATCCGTAATAATTAACTCCCAAACACCAAGTAACGACCCGGAACCGGAATTGTACCCAAAGATATTTACAGCTAATTTTCCATTAAATTCAACCAAACCATACACTTTCCGAAAACTATTGGCTGAAAAATCTAAATTTACTAATCCGGATTCTACACCTTTTGTTGTCTTAAAAGTATATCCATTATTTTCTTCAATAACATAAAAGTCTTGATCAATTCTGAAAATACGATCTCTGGAATAGTCAAAATAATATCCCGGAAGCGGATGATTTAATGTCTCAACTCCATTTAAATCCAAAGCATAAATGGCATAGTCTCGATAATAATAAAGATATTCCCCATCCGTATCAATTAAATAGTTTCGCTTTGGCGAAGAAATATGAAAATTAATTTCAACACCGTTTTCGTTAAATACAACGATTTCATATCTTTCTAATAAGGAATTATGGTTAAAAGCAACCAATCGTTCTCCTAATAAACCTAATTTGTATATACTCCATTGGTTTTGATTATTCTCATCTGAACTGGACCTAAAAAAGTAGACACCAAGTTAAGAGAAATCTATAATAAAGACTTGGAGTAAAGATGAAAACAGCAAGAAGGAAATACAGCAAAGAATTCAAAATAGAAGCCATCGAAATGTACAAAAACAGTGAACGGTCAATGAGTGAGGTTGAACGGGAGTTGGGGATTAGCGGTGGAATACTATCAAAATGGATTGATCGGTTGGCAAGAGCAGAAAAGTCGGAAGAAGTGTTTCCTGGGAATGGCAAGCTCCAGGACACCGACCAGCGGATCAGACAACTGGAACGCGAAAACCTGAGATTGCGGCAGGAAAAAGAAATCCTAAAAAAAGTACTCGAGATTTACACGCAAGAGTCAAAGTGAGATACCAGGCCATCAAGAAACTAAAGGGAAAGTACGACCTTAGGCTGTTGTGCGAGGTATTTGGTGTTTCTCGAAGTGGTTATTATGCGTGGCAAAAACGTAAACCCAGCGATCGAGAGCAGGCTGCAGAGATCATGATACGTCATATTCGACGGATTCATGCAAAATACAGACGTATTTATGGGAGTAGGCGTATTCAAACATCACTAGAACGTGATGGAATCCACTGCAGTCGGAATCGAGTTGCGCGGTTAATGCGAAAAGAAGGGTTATTTGGTCAACGAAAGTACAAAAAGACCCGAACGACTCATAGTAAGCACGGAAACCCAATTGCTGAAAATATAATGAACCGCGATTTTACAGCCAATCGGCCTAATGAAAAATGGGTAGCTGATATTACCTATATTCCAACCAATGAGGGCTGGTTGTACTTGGCCGCTGTGATGGACTTGTTTTCGAGAAGGATCGTTGGTTGGAGTATGTCAGATTCAATTGATACCGACCTGGTTGAAAATGCGCTTCGTATGGCTTTATATCAAAGAGAACCAGAAGCCGGTT
>PABH01000017.1 GCA_002702705.1 Anaerolineaceae bacterium | reverse complement strand
GGGCTGCGTAAATCTCGCTATGTTGGCTTAGCAAAAACGCACTTCCAGCATGTTGCTACAGCAGCTGCTACCAATATTTTTCGAATAGCTCAATGGCTTTAAGGCGCTTCCCATGCGCAAACAAGATGTTCTCCCTTTTTAGCGCTTGCTTCTGTCTAATTCGCCAACAGTATCGCTTGCAGCGGGGTAGTTCATCGTAGTAGCTATTCCCCAAAGCAATTAAAGAAATGATACTAAAGATAAGGGCACAAATAAAAACCGATAGAGCATTCTGAGACACATCGTCCGACTATCCCTGGTAAAGTCTATCCCGGTCATTGACAAACCTGAACCAATGTAATCGCCTGTTGGAGCTGGTAACTATCTTGCGGATCAAAAAGCGGAATTAAATCAGCCCGTCCAAGCCAAAAAGAAATTATCCAGGTAACGTCGTATCATCCGGCGTACCAGCACACGTACATACCGAGACTGTCTCTGGGCTACATACTTGGGCTCATAGCGTTAATATCCTCTTCCCAGGCCAAAAACCGGTCCCATGAACAACCTACATCAAAAGCCCTCTTTTGTCCGATGAATGATTCTGTTTCCAATTATAGGGGAAAACCGGTTTGGTTATCCGTCATTCTTTTTCCGCCCTGATCGGCATGAAAAGACTCCATTTCGGGGTCTCATTTGCAAAAGGATTGGGTACAAATCGTATTGCGAAAGGGGTTGTGCGCGATAAGTATATAAAGTTGCGAAATAACAGATACGAAAAATGACATGTATAGTTCACTAACTTAGCTCGTAATCGATGGACCCAAAATATTCTGTAGAAAAAGATAGATGAAAAAGGGGATGTCAGCCCTTGTGTGCTGACATCCCCTTTTTGAAGCAGAGTATCGCTATTTTACACTCACCAGTACTGCGCGCACCATGCGGCGAAAGGTGTAGTCGCCGGTGAGGGGGTTGTAGTATTCGCAAGTGACGAGGGTGACCCAGTCGTATTCTTCGCTTTGGAAGACGGTACTGATGCCGCGTGTGCCGACCGTGCGGTTTTCACGCACTTCGTAGGTATAGGTCTGCCCGTAGGCGTGGATTTGGAATTGGTCGCCGTATTTCAGGGTTTTGATGTCGGCGAAGATGCCGGGGGTGTTATCTGCATCCCAGACGTGACCGGTGAGCACGGAGTTGCCTGCCCAGGTGGGGTAGGCGGAGCCTTCCAGCCAGCCGATGCTCTGGTTGAGCCAGGTGACGTCCCATTCATTCTCAGCCCGGCGCACACCGACGATAGTGGTTTTGACTCCCAATGTGGGAATACTGAGGGTTAGGTCTGTGTTTGCATAAGATTTAGCGGTGGGCTGTTCGGGCACGCGCGTTACGTGTCCAAACGCGAAGCCGGTATTGGGTAAAGCGGAGGGGGCACTCACGACGAAGAAATCAAAAATGTAATCATACCCGTTGTTGAGGATGTTTCCCGCCAAATCCACAATTGAAGTGGTGCCACAGATGAACAGACGATACGAGCCAGCCGGCAAGTTACCAAACAAGGTAACTCTGGTTTCATAGGTTATCGCATCGTAGCTGACGCTACTGACCGTAATTTGATGATCATCCGCGACCAGCCCACCACTGCAAGACAGCGTGTCCGGTTGACCGTTGATGCCTTTCTCTATCAGCAGGTAGTTGAAGGGGTTGGTGACGTCATCTGGGGCGCTATTGTCAGGCGGGTCGAAAACAGGTTTGTTGAAGGTGATGCCAAAGAATTTTGGCCCATTGCCTGTGTACTCAGCGTCCAGATCGAGGTTAGCGACGGTGAGTATATCTACGTCGTAGGTTACCTGGTTGTCGATACTGGTGTTGGTGGTGTTTAGATTGCCGGACAGGTCTGCCACCAGGTTTTCAGGAAGCGAGAGGCTGACCGCGCCGGTGCCGGTCATGCCGCTAACCGAGATTTCGAAGGTAGTGCCGTCGTTGGAGGCGATTTCGGTGATGATTGCCGCGAGCGTGCCTGGAGCCGTGCCGCCGAAGGTCAGGTCGCTGGCGGCAAAGGTGGCAAGGTCAATGGGTTTGCTAAACGTAGCCGTGAACAAAATTGGGCTGGCGTTGGTGGGGTCGGACTGTGTGGCGGCTTGCTCGATTGAAACCGACAGCGAGGTTGTGTCAATCATCCAGGAATGGATGGCGGGTGTGGGATCGGTGTTGAGGGCGGCATCGATGGCGCGGACTTCAAATGTATGGGGGCCATCGGCAAAGCCGGTGTAATCTTGAGGGCTGGTGCAGTCGCTGTAAGGCGCGCTATCAATCGAGCATTCGAAAGTGACGCCGCTTTCTGGACTCAAGAAGGTAAAGGTGGCATCCGGGCTATTAGTGGCTGTTGGCGGAGCACTGTCGATTTCAGTATCAGGTGGGGTGATGTCTTTTGTCCAGCGGGCGGTCAGGGTGATTGCGCCAGAAACAGTGTCAATGGCAAAGTCCCAGGCGGTTGCGCCATTGAACCAACCGTCAAAGACATAGCCGCTTTGGGTCGGCTCGGTTGGTTCAGCGACTTTCGCACCAAAAGAAACCATCTGATCGTCGGGAATGGGTGTGCCGCCAGCGGCGTCAAAGGTGACTGTGTAACTGTTGATTGTCCACTCGGCGGTTAGGGTAACGTTGGTTGTGCCCATGGTGTACGTGTCAGCGGGTTGGTAGGTGTTCATGCCGTCGTACCAGCCGCTGAAGGTGTAGCCAGTGCGAGTCAGTCCGCTGCCCGAAGCGACCGTGAAGGTGTCGTTTGTGACGACATCCCCCTGCGTAGGCAGGACACCTGTACCACCTGCTGGGTTATGGGCGTAGGTGACAGCATAAATACCCAGATTGGTGAGGGCAAAGGAGGTATCGCTTGCCCCATCTGCTGAAGCAGTGACGTTGTAGGCACCTGTCGTGTCGTTGGCGGTTACGTTTTGCGAAACCACGCCGCCGGCGATGGTGAGATCAAAGGCGGTGTTGGTAATGCTGGCGCTATTGGTGGGCGCGGAGAAGGAGACCACGCCGCCGTTGACCGGTTCGCCGCTGGCGTTAGCGATGACGGAAAAGCCGAGATCAATGGGAAAGGCGGTATTGATGACTGTGCTTTGGGGTGTGCCGGTCAGGCTGTCGAAGGTGAAGCCCTGTGACTCGAAGGCACCCGCATCGCATGTTCCCCAGCGTCCGACACCACGCTGATCGTAGTCGCCGTTGGGAAGCCCCGCACAAAATGCTGCATTGCCGCCGTCAATTGCCGGGTTGCCCGGCAACAATGGCATAGTCGGTGTAGAGCCGCCGTAATTCGCCAACGCACCAAACACAGCCTGCGAAGATGGAATGATGGTCGCGCCCCCGCAACTTCCATCGCTGGAAAAATTATTTGCACCGAAAGATGGGCAACTGTTAAAGTTATCGCATGTGCAACTCCGCCCGCCTCCACTGACAAAAATATTGTTATTCAGCGTTGCGCTAGTACCCCAATCAACGCCGATGTCTATGTTGGCGCCTTGTGGACCCGAGTTCCCCACAAAAGTGTTATTCGTCAATCTAATTGAGCCGCCCCAATGTGAAATGGCACCAATATAACTGGATGTGCTGTTATTGTAAAATGTGCTGTTGGTAATGTTCATGTTGCTATGGTCAAGGCGGATTGCCCCCCCTGATATACTGGCGTAGTTGTTGTAAAAACTGCTGTTATTGACATTCACGGTAGCATAATTGCCGTAAATTGCCCCCCCGGTGTAATAGGCTGGAAAAGGAGGTGTCTTGTTATCATGAATGACAGCATTGGTAATGCTAAGCCCGGTGTGCATCTCCATATAAATTGCCGCACCATTGCCTGCATAGCCGTTCGCCAAGGTCAAGTTGTTTAATATAAGAGTTCCGCTGGAAATGTGAAAAATACGGCTGGCATTATTGCCACTGATGGTAACGGTATGCCCTGCGCCGTCAATCGTCAAGTTTTTGTTAGTAGCCAATTCGCTGGAGAGGGGAATGGTGTAATTACCATCAAAAGTGATGGTGCCGCCCGCGCAGACATCGGTAATAGCCTGGCGCAGTGAGCCTGCACCACTGTCACTATCGTTTGTAATGGTGACGGCGCTACCAACGCAGGCATTGGTCAGAGAAAAATCTACACTGGTTGCGCCGGGGGCGCTGGCAGTGACCGTGTAAGGTCCGCCGATAATGCTGTTGGCAGTAACAGTCGCGGAACTAATGCCCGTGGCGGTGGTAGTCGCTGTAAAGGTAGTCGGATTGGTGCTGCTACCAGAAACGGGGGCAGTAAAGGTGACAACCGCGCCGGGTAAATTGTTGCCGCCGGTTTCACTCACTGCCACTTGTAGCGGCAACGGAAAAGCAGTTTCAATGGCAGTGCTTTGATTATCGCCACCAACCTTACTGAGGCTAAAACCCTGGGACTCGAAAGCGCCGATATCACAGGCTGCCGGGCGTGTTTTGCCACGTTGGTCCAAGCTGCTGATCGGAGCGGTGGCACAGGTGAGGCTGTCTCCAGCGTCAATTGCAGCAGAATCGGGCAACAACGGGATGGTCGGGGTCGGGCCTCCATAGTCGCTCAGAGTCCCAAGCAGAATTGTGGAAGAAACGCTTGAGCCTGTTCCACAAGAGCTGTCGGTTGCAAGGTTATTCAAGCCCCCCAAGTTATAGTTGCAATTCATTGCGCCATTATTGGCAAAAATATTATTCTTGACTGTTGTGGCGGTTGGGGTCCCAACGACGCTGACTGCACCGCCGTTGCGTGATGCGACATTGTCGACAAAGGAATTATTGATCAACGTTAGTGTTCCAGCAGTTATGCCTATTGCGCCTCCCCTGCTGAAACTATTGCCGCTAGATGTATTACCGCTAAAGGTGCTATTTGTTACGTTGACGTTGCCATAGAAAGAATCAATGGCGCCGCCACTGCTCAAAGAATTCGTATTATCCAAGAAGGTGCTATTTTTAATGGTTGCCGTACCATGATAAATGGCAATTGCGCCACCGCCATAGTCGGCAAAATTATTGGAAAGAGTCGAGTTGCTTATGGTCACCGTTGTGCCATTTTGTACATTGATGGCTCCGCCACAGGAAAAGGTTCCGCCCATACAGTTGGTAGCCGTTGACTTGCCCTGAGTCAAAGTTAGAGAGTCCAGCGTCAGCCCGCCGCCAGAGATGTTGAAAATGCGTACGGTGTTGTTACCGCTGAGGGTGACGCTATGCCCCGCTCCCGAAATCGTCAGATTTTTACCAATTCCCAATTCATTGGCGAGGGTGATGGTGTAATCACCCGCAAAGGTAATAATATCGCTGCTTGCCGCATCAGCGATTGCCTGGCGTAGGCTTCCTGCACCACTATCGTTGGCATTAGTGACGGTGATGGTAGCGGCTTGCGCCGGCGTGACATTCCATAGATTGATAGTCACCGCCAGCGCAATTGTCATAAATCGCAACCATTGCCCAGAAACATTGATCATACAAAAACGATTCTGGAAGATTATTCGAATGGACGATAACAAGTTCATCTTGCTTACTCCTCTTCCTGATGAATAGGGTTGACTTGATTTTTTTGAGTTAATGGAAACTCCGCATGTTAGTGAAACGAGTTCGATGATATTTCCCCGCGCCATTGCATATCCCGCTCGATCAGCAGGTTTGCTAGTTGATCGAGCGTTTCGGCGTCCATGCGTTTGAGATAGTATTTTTCATAATTCGTCAGGTTAAAACCCGCTAAAACCTGCTCCGGGCTGCATAGCAGGCTATCGCGAAAATCGGCATCGAGAATCGCTTTCCCCAGAATTTGTTCCACAGAAGCATGAGACATGAAATGTTCCTTAATAAAAATTGAAGTCTTTACAGACTTCAATTTTTACCATTGAATGCCTTTTTTTGCTGTCACCTAGGTGACAGTAAAGCTATCCAATTTGTTACAAGGTGGATCTTACACGCCAGTCATGGCAAGATGTTCCAACCCGGCACGATCAAGTAACAGGATTTTCGTATCGTCCATGCGAATCAAGTCATTTTATAAAAACCTCAAAATAAAAACCCCGTTGCTTGCTTCTGTCTAATTCGCCAACAGTATCGCTTGCAGCGGGGTAGTTCATTGTACTTCACTCAGCGCACGGTTCAGCCGCCCACGACTAACACCCAGCCAACCCGCCAAATCCGGCTTGGAATGACTTCGTTGCTTAAAGACGATCTTTTGGGATTTTCAATTTTTGTATTCATCATTTCTCCTGATACAAGTAATGTGATTTGTTTTTTTACTGCTGATTAACTTTAATGATCACAATTTCGGATTAAAACCGCTAATTCTTTCGCGGCTATCCGCAGGGGATCCCCTGAATGATAAGTCCGGCTGAGGATGATTGCTCCTTCGGTTGCCGAAGTAATCATCCACACCAGGCTTTCGGTTCTATCATTTGAAAAACCGTTCGCCAAAAATATTTCCGAAAATGCCGCCCGCATTCGGTCGTATGCTTCACGACAGGTTTGATTTAAATTCTCATTGGTGGTCGCTGTTTCTGAAGCAACAATAGTCAGTGGACCACCAGAACGAAAACCGGATACTTCCACATAATGAGCAATGGTTTCTAAAAATGTTTGAACCGATTGCGCGGGATCTATTTTTACAGATAAATTTGCCCTAATCCGATCAGCTACGGTTTCCCCAGCAAAGCGCACCGCTTCCGCTGTGATACCATCTTTTCCCTCAGGAAAATGGTAGTAGATCGAACCCTTAGGGGCACCACTTTCTCGCACAATTTCATTAATACCAGTAGCATGATAACCCTGATTTTCAATCAAATCAGTGGCGGTTTGGATTATTTTCTCACGTGTTGTATTATCTGCCATATTATTCAAGTCCTTTCTTCAGGTTATAGGCTTAGGATTGGTTGGCAGGAAATTTGATTTAATTTTTCCAAACTCGAATTTGCCACTGCCTTAACCCAAAAACCTATCATTTGACATTTTTGTCATAAAAATAATTATGACGGTATAGTGATTATAACGAACGGTCTATATATTGTCAATTTAGTTGTTCTCTTGTATAATCTCAAAATCATTGATTAAAGGTAATTCCAAGACAATAGTGGCAGGCTAATAAGGATAGATAAATGAAAGCAGAAATATTGGTAATTGGTGCGTTAGGTAATGTTGGTTGTGAAGTGGTTAAAGAATTACAGGCGAAGGGGATTTCTGTTCGTGCTGCTGATCTATTTCCTGAAAAAATTAACGAACGGTTTGGGGCAGGGGTGGAAGCCGTTGGTTTTGACTTTGCAAAACCGGAAACGTATCAAGCTGCTTTTCATGGGATTAAAAAAATGTTCTTATTAAGACCACCCCAAATTACAGATATTCAAAAAATGATGGTACCCGCATTGGAAGCAGCAAAAGCGGCCGGGGTAATCCATATTGTATTTTTATCCTTGATCGGAATCGAAAGCAACACCGTAGTGCCGCATTATAAAGTTGAACTGTGGTTACGAGCATCAGGGCTTTCGTATACCTTCTTACGAGCCAGCTTTTTTATGCAGAATCTGAATACCGTACACCGGGCAGAAATCCGCGATTTAGACATTATCGAGGTTCCGGTTGGGAGTGCAAAAACCAGTTTTCTGGATACACGTGATATAGGCGCAGTAGCTGCTGTTGCGCTAACGGAAACCGGACATGAAAACCAGGCCTACGATCTGACTGGCAGCGAAGCTTTAGATTATTACCAGGTGGCAGAACAGTTTAGTGAAGTGCTTGGTAGGAAAATTACCTATACCAATCCTTCTCCAATTAAGTTTTTTATCCGGTTGGTACAACGGGGAACCAAGATAATTTTTGCGGTCATCCAAACCTGGTTATACAACAATACACGCAAAGGGATGGCTGATACGGTTACCGGTGAAGTCAAACGCCTGTTAGGACGCGATCCAATCAAACTGAAACAGTATATTGAAGATTACAAATTGAATTGGAAAAAGGATTAAAAACCTTTTTTTGCCCAAAAATAACGCGATTTTTCGTGTAGTTTATGATTTTGTTTACTTCAGCAGGTTTACGACCAATCTTTTGTCCTGGCATTCCCTCTAAGTGGGTAGTGCCTAAATTTTCACGATACCTGCTTCACTCTGAATGTTCTATATAAAAACCTTTACCCATATCCATTGGATCAATCAGGGTCAGGGTTGATAAGAAATCATTGGGCGTGGTGCAGGGGAGAGGTAAGTCCCAACACAATTCACCCTCAGCGGGTACATTAATTTCAAGTCCACTCGCTGTGGTTTTTACAATACTTGTTTCAACAGGCTGCTGATTTTGCGCAATGGCTATTTCATTTTCCACCACGAACAAGTTGGAAAAACTAAAGTTTTTGGAAAATCCATTTTGTAAAAAGAAGAATAAAAATAGGACCAAAACCAATGTTAGATTGGCTGCTGTTTTTGTTGAAATGTTTAACAGCACCCAATCATAAAGCATCAAAAACACTACGATGAAAAACAACCAAATCACCGCTCCTGAAAATCGGTAGGTAGGAGCACTCAAAAACCAGATTAATATAGAAATACCAGTCAGTGGCAGCAGAAAAATATACGAATTTAATGGTATTCTTTTTGATTTTTTTCGGATAGATAAACCAACAAGAGATAGCAGTAAAAGCAACGAGAGGAAAATTATTCCGCGTGGTTCAAAAACAAATCGTTTTAACCACTGCAGAAACCAACTCAAATCCGCTGTATAGACCAAATGACCAGAGTTGGTTCTAGCCCATAAAGAAATGCCGGCTTGCAAATCATTTACCAAAAAGGCAGGCATTGTCCACCGGAAAGGTAATTTAATGTAATGACTGGGGTAAAGCAGATAACCGCTGAGAAAAATATTCCGCACCAACCAGGGCAAACCCCACAAAAATATTGTACCAAGGGAAACGAGTACAAATTGCTTCAACTGTTGGCTGCTTTTTACGTAATGATAAACCTGATATACTGCTGTCAGAACGACCAGTGCACCAAATGGAATGAAACTCAATTTAACGGTACTGGCAGCTGCGGTCAGTATCAAAATCTGCCAGAACAAGGGTAAATTCGGTTCTTCTTCCTTTAAAGATAACAACTTCCCAAAAATAACAATCTGAAAAACAAAGATGGTCATATCTGCGGGGTAACCTGCCAAAGGCTGCGTACTGACATGCCACAAAATGACTGGTAAAAGAATCATATACATTAGACGCGTTTTGGAGGCTGATTGAGGGGCTGTGATCCAACCCAACAAGGAAACAAGACTTTGTAAAATCAGCAAACCGACCAAAATAACAGTAGAAACAAAATAACTATAACCGTGAAAAATGGATGTATTTAACAACGCAGCATAAAGATAATTGGTACTGTTAAAAGCAAGCCGGTGTTGTAAATTACCGAGTCCAGGCACAATCGGAAATTGATTAAACCATTTAACCGTCTGGAGATGGTATAAACCATGATCATAACTGGCTTCAGAAAAAAGAACCTGGTTGATAAGGACCAATAAAACCAGGATAAGGCCAATCAGACCCAGAGCGGATCTTAAGGAAAGATTTTTTAGAACTTGTTTTCTGTTTGAAAACCAGCCCAAAACTGCCACAATCGTTACCACAAAAAGGGCATACGTATTGACTGGCAAGGCGAAGTGCCACAGCTGGAGGAAAGCAATTAAAATCGCGAAACCAATCCAAAAAGGATCAAACCAATCAAATGTAGATTTAAATGTTCCTGGAATCAACCATTTGAAAAATAGGCCTAAACCAAAAATAAGAAATATAAAAACAATAGAAATAAAAAATATTTGCAGCATTGTAAATTCCTACGAATTACATTTATAAAATAATATTGAAAGTAAACAACTCAAACATTATAAAACAAAGCGTACTAAAACGGAAACGCTATCTCGCCTCGGTTAATTAATTTTTTTGTCATAACCATGGTATATCCGAAACCATCTAAAAACCAACGATCCGGTTCCGTTGAGCGAATAAAATTTCTCGTTGTTATGTAATTTAATGAATATTATCTTACATAATAATCGAACTTGGGATATCCTTGAAAGCGGAGGCTCCCCTTTGTTGTTTGTAGGAATCCATACCTATTCGCACTGGATAGTATAAAGATCTGCACTGGCGTGCATAAAGATTTGCACTGGAGCAAAAAACACCCATTTTTTGCCATTTTTTGAAGAGTTTTTAAATTTAAGTGCATT
>PABH01000016.1 GCA_002702705.1 Anaerolineaceae bacterium | reverse complement strand
CGGAATGCATGGACTTTTACAAAAAGCATAAAGATGAAAAGAAAAAGGGGCTTAGTTACTATGACAACGCAAAGGTGTTGAAGGAAATGAAAAGAGACCCGCAATACGACTGGTTGAAGATAACACACTCACAAGTGCTTCAGCAGTCACTAAAAGACCTTGACCAAGCCTATCAGAATTTCTTCACCAAACGCGCTAAATTTCCGAAGTTTCACAAAAAAAACAGCAAGCAGTCTGTGCGATATATGCAGTATGTTTTCGTAGGCGAAAACGAAATTGACTTTCCGAAAATTGGAAAGGTAAAGGCTGTCATCCACCGCCCGTGCGAAGACAAAGTAAAAAACGTGACCGTGACGAAAACCAAGTCCGGTCGCTATTTTGCCAGCGTGCAGGTCGAATTGGAAATACCTGAACCAAAATTTGATCGAACGGATGATGCTGTTGGATTTGACTTGGGTTTGAAGGATTTTGTGGTGACTTCTGGTTTGGTAAAAATCCCCGCACCAAAACACCTGCAAGAATCCGAAAAGAAATTAGCACGGTTACAACGCCAATTATCTCGGCGCATAAAAGGGTCAAGTGGTAGAGAGAAGGCTCGGATGGCGGTCGCCAGACAGCACGAAAAGATTGCAAACCAGCGATCAGACTTTCTCCACAAGACCAGCCATTGGTTAGTAAAAAACTATGGGCTGATTGGTATGGAAAATCTAAACGTGCAGGGCATGGTCAAAAATCACAAGTTGGCTAAAGCGATTTCGGATGCAGGGTGGGGTGAGTTCAAACGGCAATTACTCTACAAAGGTCAATGGTACGGGACAATGGTTGATGTTGTAGACCGATTTTTCCCGTCAAGTCGGACATGCTCGCACTGCAATCATGTTTTGCCGGAACTCAAACTCAGTGTGCGCGAATGGAACTGCCCTGCTTGTGGCGTACACCACGACCGCGATTTTAACGCGGCAATTAACCTCGAAAATTTGGCTCGAAGTAGGGCGGGAACTGCCCAAACTTACGCTGGTGGAGAGGATGTAAGACCAGCCTTGAAAAGCTGGCAGTCCTCGCTGAAACCGGAAGCCGCTATGTCTTTAGCATAGCGGTAGTTCACTCCTTGCAGATTATGTTTACCAAACTGATTTCCGTATCTGGTCTTTTGATCTGCGTGTGTTCAGCGCCAGTAAAATCTGGGTTGCAATCAAATATCTTCCATTCTTTCTGGCTTTCTCCATTGTTAATAGCATCATGATCAGCCGCAATACCTTTGCAAACTGGAGTGAACGAAAGCAAGTCTTGATGTCTGTGTTGTTCAATATGCTCACCCCAGCATTGTTCCTGGCGATCTCATTTTTGCCGTTACTGTTTAATCCATTTACATTTTGGGGGCTGCTCTTGAGGGGAGACTCATTATTGGCCGGTGCCGGAGCACTCGTGCCGATTTTGTTAATTCCCTTTTTGCCGATCCTGGGGATCGCTGGTTATTTGAATATAAAATTGTACCGATTGACCGGAACGATCTGGCTAGGAGCGCTCCTGAATGCTATATTAATCACAATGATCACTGTCGCGAATACATCCTTCAGCTTCCCATATTGATTTTACACCAATGAGGATACCCTACTTCCATACCTTCGAACCGAATTTAAATACTTAACCAAAAACTGTACGATTTTGTTTTTAATGCGTAAGGTACTTTTCAACAATAAGGGCGGCGCATTTTGTGCGCCGCCCTTAACTATATTACGCTGCCACCATGTTTTGTTCAAACTGGCTGTTGTAGAGTTCGGCGTAAAAACCGCCCTCTGCGAGAAGATCTTCATGGTTGCCGGTCTCGACAATGTCGCCATCCCGCATGACGAGGATCATGTCAGCGTTACGGATGGTAGAGAGGCGGTGGGCTATGATGAAGCTGGTGCGATTTTTCATCAGGTTGTCCATCGCTTTTTGGATTAAGACTTCCGTACGAGTATCTACTGAGCTGGTTGCTTCGTCCAAAATAAGGATTTTGGGATCAGCCAGAATGGCGCGAGCAATCGTCAAGAGTTGTTTTTGGCCTTGGGAGATATTGGTACCTTCTTCATTTAATACTAAGTTGTATCCGTCTGAAAGCGTACGGATGAAGTGATCGACCTGAGCTGTTTTTGCAGCCCTAATGACTTCTTCATCGCTCGCATTAGCACGGCCGTAACGGATATTTTCCATCACCGTACCGTTATATAACCAGGTATCTTGCAGAACCATGGCAAACATCTTACGCAGATCTTCACGGCTGAATTCCTGAATATTGTGGCCATCTACCAGGATCGCACCTTCGTTAACATCGTAAAAACGCATTAACAGTTTAACCATTGTGGTTTTACCTGCACCAGTTGGCCCGACAATAGCAACTTTTTGACCAGGTTCTACAACGGCGGAAAAATCTTTGATAATGATTTTATCAGGATCATAACCAAATTTGACGTGTTGAAATTCAACTTTCCCTTGCACATTTTCCAGTTGAATCGGTGTGCTGGTTTCACGAATTTCTTCCGATTCTTCAAGAAACTCAAATACCCGTTCTGCTGCGGCGGCGGTTTGTTGTAGCACATTCGAGATATTGGCGATCTGGGTGATGGGTTGGGTGAAGGAGCGTACATACTGAATGAATGCTTGGATATCACCTACGCTAATTCTACCTTGAATTGCAAGCCAGCCACCCAAAATTGAGATGGCGACATAACCCAGGTTACCAACAAAGTTCATGATAGGCATCATCAGACTGGATAAAAACTGCGATTTCCATGCCGAGCTAAATAGGGTGTCATTCAGATTATCAAAGCGTTTTACACTTTTTTCTTCTCCATTGAAGGCTTTCATGACAACATGGCTGCCAAACATTTCTTCTACATGACCATTAATATGGCCAAGGTAGTCTTGTTGTTGTTTGAAATATTTTTGGCTCTGTTTAACGATCAATGTAATGATAACCATGGATAATGGGACAATTAGAAGCGCAACCAACGTCATTTGCCAGCTAATGGTAAACATCATGATTGTCACACCAATGACGGTGATAACCGAACTGATGATTTGTGAAAGGCTCTGATTAAGGGTTTGGCTGACCGTGTCCACATCGTTAGTAATCCGCGAAAGCACTTCACCCTGGCTGGTTTTATCAAAGTATTTCAACGGCATACGGTTGATTTTTGCTGCGATATCCTGCCGGAAACGATAGGTGATATTCATGGAGATGCCCGTCATAATCCATCCCTGGATATAACTGAACACAGCCGATACAACATATAAACCCAGCGTTAAAAGTAGAATATTACGAATGGTATCAAAGTCAATGCCAGTGCCAGTACCCGTGATTATTCCCATAACCCCTTCAAAGAGGGTAGTCGTTGCCCGACCCAGGATTTTTGGTCCAAGGATGGCAAATACTGTGGAAGCAGCGGATATAATCATCACAAAAAGAATTGGCAGGCGGTATTTCCCCAGATATCGGATCAATTTTTTCATTGAACCTTTAAAATCCTGAGCTTTTTCACCTTTCATCATGCCCATACCGCGCCCCATTGGACCGTGGCCGCCGCCAACTGGTCCACCACGGCGTGGAGTGGTTGTTTTTTCTTTACCGTTATTGTTTGGTACACTCATGCTAATTCCTCCTTGCTCAATTGTGAATAGGCAATTTCCTGATATGTTTCGCAGTTTTCCATTAATTCTTTGTGGGTGCCTTTGCCTACCACTTCACCATTGTCGAGGACAATAATTTGATCTGCATTTTTGATTGTGGCAACACGTTGGGTAACAATTAAAACGGTGCTGTCACTGGTTTTCTCTTTTAATGCCTTCCGTAAATTGGAAGCTGTTTTGAAATCTAACGCAGAGAAGCTGTCATCAAAAACATAAATAGGTGGTCTTTTTACCAGAGCACGCGCGATAGCTAAACGTTGTTTTTGTCCGCCGGAAACGTTGGTGCCTCCCTGGGAAATTTCAGTATCAAAACCTTCCGGTTTATTATTGATGAATTCACTGGCTTGTGCAATTTCCGCTGCTTCGATTAAAGTTTCATCCGCAGCGTCTTCATCGGCATACAGTAAATTGCTCTTAATGGTACCGGAGAAAAGATCACCTTTTTGAGGAATAAATCCAACCTGGTCCCGGAGGGAATGTTGGGGGACTTCACGGATATCTATTCCATCAATGTAAATTCCACCTTCGGTAACATCATAAAACCGTGGAATTAGATTAACAATGGTTGATTTTCCGGAACCAGTTGAACCAATAAAGGCAGTAGTTTGACCGGGCTGTGCAGTGAAGTTTATATTACAAAGCACATTTTCCAGCGCATCGGGGTAACGGAAAGAAACATCTCGAAATTCCACCCGGCCATGAACCGGTTTTTCAAAAGCTTTAGGTTGAACGGGGTCTGTAATTACCAATGGGGTATCCAATACCTCAGCGATACGTCCCGCGGAGACAGAAGCACGCGGCAGCATAATGAACATGAAGGACATCATTAAGAAGGCAAACACAATTTGCATCGCATATTGTAAAAATGCCATCATGTCCCCAACCTGGATTACCGATTGGGCTACTTGCTGCGCGCCCACCCAAATGATTAACACCGTAATGCCGTTCATAATTAACATCATAACAGGCATCATAGTTGCCATCACCCTTCCGATGAAAAGACTGTTTTGAGTGAGGTCAATATTGGCTTGGTCAAAGCGTTTTTCTTCAATCTTCTGTTTGTTGAAAGCACGAATAACGAGCATACCGGAAAGCTGTTCACGGGTAACCAAATTAATACGGTCAATTAGTTTCTGGATCAGTTTGAATTTTGGAAGAGAGATCGAAAAAACGATCAGAATTAGCCCCAGTAAGGTAATGACCGCGACGGCTAAAATCCACCACATATTTGGGCTTTTACCTACCGCACGGATGATGCCACCAATTCCGATGATAGGCGCGTAAAAAACCATACGCATCATAATGACGGTTACGTTTTGGATCTGGGTGACATCATTGGTGGATCGTGTAATAAGAGAAGCTGTAGAAAATTTATTAAATTCCGCACCAGAAAAGCTTTCCACTTTCTTAAACACATCTTTACGTAAGTCCCTTGCCAAACCTGCGGCTGTACGAGAAGCTAATAAACCAACGATAATGGTGCTGATACCGGAAATCAGTGAGATTAATAACATGATCAATCCGGTATTGAGGATGTAGTTGGTTTGTAATTTTCCCGTATCCATTCCTAAGGCTTCATATTCTGCTTTTACAGCAGTAACCGCCATCTGGTTAATCATGTTTTTATCCATGCTGGCAAACTGCTGATTGATGCTATCTTGGATTTGAGCAGTTTGAGCGGCAGGCATCATCTTTAATGCATCGAATATATCCATTCCCGGCGGCAACTTGCTGAGATCAAATCCAAGATTGTTCCCCATCGGGGGAGCCTGATCGGGATTAGCCTGCATTTGCTGAATGCCGGAAACGATTAACATTGCCTTACCCATCACGGGAATCAGCTTGTCAATTTGCTCTTGGTCGATATCATTGAGTACATACACGGGTTGGTCACTTAATACCGGGTAGTCTTTTAAATATTTCGCGTAGTCGGGGGAATTTTGATCAATTAATGTGTAATTGTCAAACACCATCTCCTGATCTTCCTCTGGGATGAAGAATGTTAATTTCTCCATTTGGCTGGCGCGGATCGCTTCAGGCACGGCGTTAACCACCCCGGCTTGTTGAATGCCGTTATTAACAATTCGAGACATATAATCCGGCAGTGCGAGATCGGCATTGGCTTGAACGAACAACAAGACAATGGCGATCAAAATAATCACTAAATATGGTTTTAAATATCTAGCCAGACGTACCATTATTTTTTAAACTCCTTTGTTTAAGAAACAGCTAACAATTTGGTTCACAAGGGTCGTGAAGCTGTTTGGCTTTTTCAGTTAACATTTTTAATGTCGTAATAACCTGTTCTTTTTCTTTTTCATTCAGCAGGCTTTCCAAATCAGATAACCAGCGTTGTCGGGCATGCATGGTTTCAATGACCACTTCGTGCCCATGGTCGGTGAGTTGGATGATCTTGTTTCGCCGGTCATTTGGGTCTTCTGTGCGGATGATAATCTTTTGCTGCACCAGCCGATCCACCATCTGACTGCTGGCGGCGTTGGTAATGCCTAAGTGGTCGCTGATTTCCGATACACTGCAAGAATTTTTACGGTGAATATGAAACAAGGCGTTAATTTGGGACATGGAAAGATTTTTTTCCTTGGCATATGTGATGAAATTGTGCATCGAACGCCGCATAAAAACTTCAATCCAGTCTCGCATGGTTTCCAAAAATGGACTAATCAAAATAATTTACCTTTCTTAATAGTTAAGCGCGCTTAAATATAAACGGCACTTTATAGAATGTCAAGCATAAACTATATATTCCATATCCAATTCGTGAATCAATTAGATCTTGAAAAAAATTGCTTATTGACGAATGCTAAAAAGTGAGTATACTGAAAATAGGTAGGACGTCCAACCTCTAAAATGGAGTGCCTCTTTCATGACTATAAACCCCAATACCCGATTAACCCAAGTTAAAACTGCGTTATTAAACTACATTACACGAAACCAATTAAAACGTAATGATCAAATGCCTTCAGAAGCTGCCATCGCAAAAACCTTAGGTGTCAGTAGAAATACTTTGCGGGAAGCCTATATTTCTTTAGAAAACGAAGGTGTGATTGTCCGGCGGCATGGCATCGGGACCTTTATTGCCCAATCACCAGTCATCCAAGACTCATTAAATGATTTTTTTCCATTTGCACAAATTATTCAGGATGGGGGGTACACTCCAAACTTTGAAACGCTTTCTAATGAGTTCATAGTTGCCCCAGAGGATGTTTGTGAGGTTTTTAAACTGCCCTCAGATGCTGCGGTTCGCTGTATAAATCGTCTGGTCAAGGCAGATGAACAACCTGTTATCTTAGTGGCTGATTATATTTCACCATTAATTGAAGGTAACCAGATTGATTGGGAAAAATTTGACGGAAATATGGTGAACTTTTTATCCGCGAATGTAGGGACCCCCCTTCATCAAATTCAATCAAAAATCCGTGCGGCCGCTGTAACCACAGAAACTACAACATTCCTTAAGTTAGCAGTGGGGACTCCTATTCTCAGTGTTCGTTCCATAATCTATGCTGTCGATAATTCACCGGTTACTTTCAGTAAAATCTGCTTTAACTCAAATATTGTTGAATTAAATACAGTTAGAACAATTCGTTCCAATTAAGTGTGTTCCTAAAAAAGGAGAAGAGTAAATGCGTACGAAAAAAAGTTATTTTGTCATTTTGGGAGTGTTGTTAATCAGTTTATTAGCTGCTTGTTCAACAACGACTCCCAACCAACCCGTAGTTCAGGATCAACCGGATCCAGTTGAGGAAACAACCTCGAGCGAAGAAGTTGTTTCCGGTGAGGATACTGCCTCAGTTGAAGAAACGGAGATGGATCCAGTCACGATACAGGTTTTTTACCCGATTGCTGTTGATGCTCCGATTACGGATGTTTTAAATGGATATATCGCAGATTTTCAGGCTGAGTATCCATATATCACGGTCGAACCGGTGTTTTCAGGTGGTTACGCAGATGTGCAGACCGCCATTCAGACCACTATTGATGGCGGGGGACAACCTCCCGCGATGGCGGTTATGTTGGCGACTGCATTGTATGATTTGATTAATGCGGATTATATTGTTCCAATGGATGGTTATATCAATAACATGGAAGATGGAAACGCCTATATTAACGACTTTTTACCCGCTTTCCTGGAAAATTCATATTATGATGATCAGTTGTGGAGCATCCCATTCCAACGCAGTGCAGTTGTTTTGTATTACAACGTTGATATGTTCAACGAAGCTGGAATAGCCGTTCCTAACAGTTGGCAGAGTTGGGCAGAAGCAGCTCAAGCGCTAACCGTTAATAATGGAGATTCTACCAACTGGGGATTACAATTTTCTTCCGATTGGCCTTATTGGCTTTTTCAACCTTTGGCGATTGGAGCTGGTCAGAATATTTTTATCGATGATTGCCATGTAGCTTTTGATGATCCTGCAGTTATTGACGCGGTTCAATTCTATATTGATCTTTCTGCAGAATATGGTGCAATGCCAGCCGGTGTTCAGGCCAATTGGGCGACATCCGCAACAGATTTTGCCAGTGGAACAACGGCCATGGTTGCACATTCCTCAGGAAGTTTAACCAGTATCTTAAATCAAGCGGAGTTTGAAGTAGGTGTCATGCCTTATCCTGGTAAAGAAGCAGATACTTATGCCAGTGTTCCCGGCGGCGGAAACTTTTATATTCTGAACGGTGCGCCTCAAGAACAACAAGACGCGGCCTGGAAATTCATTGAATTTTTGTCTCGCCCTGAATACGTTGCAGATTACAGTATTCAAACTGGTTATATTGCAAATCGTTTCAGTGCTTATGAGACCAATGTTATGCAAACTTACGTAAATGATGTGCCCCAGGCACTTGCTACACGGGATGCATTACAATATGCAGGCGCAGAATTAGCACTGCAAAATCTGGGTCAGGTTCGTGGTATTTTCCATGATTATATTCAACGAGCGATTAACGGGGAGATGAGTGCTGCTGACGCAATGACAGCCGCTCAATCCGAGGCTGAAGCAGCTTTAGTGGATTTCTGTCCGTAATAAAACTTTCCGAGGTAACCGGGTTGCAAATATCCGGTTACCTCAAATTTTGTGGAGGAATCTGTCTTGCGCTCTCGATCCGCTCGTAAACAGTTTAACCCCTTAGTTTATATTCTGCTGGCTCCAACTGCTATTTTTGTCGCCGTATTTACGGTTTGGCCAGTTTTACTTTCGCTGTATCAAAGTTTTTTCCTGCAGCGCATGAATATTGTTCGCTTTCGGGAACCAACATTCATTGGTTTGGGTAATTACATTACTTTATTTACGGATCAATATTTTTTACAAGTCATTAAAAACACTTTTTCTTATATCATTGGTACCGTACCGATCAGTATTTTATTAGGTTTTTTGTTTGCACTATTGGTTAACCGCAAACTTAGGGGGATCGGTTTGTTTCGTTTGGCATTTTTTCACCCAATGGTCCTGCCCATGGTCAGTGCAGCCACCATTTGGTTGTTTTTTTTCACTCCCGATTATGGTCTTTTTAATACAGCACTGGGTTTTTTAGGGTATAGTGGTTCTGAAAACTGGACCGGTAATCCCAATTTAGCCTTGTTATCTGTGATCATTGTCGCAATCTGGAAAAATTCCGGCTATTATATGATTTTTTATTTGGCAGGTATTCAGAATTTACCTTCTGATGTATATGAAGCTGCGGCTTTGGATGGGGCAAATGGTTGGCAGGTATTGTGGCGGATTACATTTCCTCTGTTGCGTAGGACTACCGTGTTTATTACAACCATTGCGTTTATTGATGCGTTTCGAACGGTAGATCATATCTTTGTTTTAACCGGTGGGGGGCCAAGCCGTTCAAGTACAGTTTTGTTATTTGAATTATGGCAGCAGCGTTTTGAATATCAAAATATTGGCATATCTGCTGCAATTACAGTCATTTTTGTTATTATCTTGTTGGCTTTTACAATTACCAATTTTATTGTGTCTGAACGAAAGGAAGGGTAAGATGAATGCTAAGAATCATAATTCGACCCGTTTCCTTAAAAAATTAGGATCAGGTGTAATTACATTCATCACAGCGGGTATGGCTCTATTTTGGTCTATCCCAATCGTATGGGCATTAATTGCTTCTTTTCGGCCAGCTAATGATGCCATCAACCGCGGTGATGTTTGGTTTAGTTCCAGTTTGTCGGTTGAAAATTATATTCGCGCCTGGTCTTTAGCCCCATTTGGTCAATATTATATTAATACAGTAATTATTGTGTTGATGATCCTGGCTGTTCAGTTGGTCACCATTGTTTTGGCTGGGTTTGTGTTTGCCAATTACAAGTTTTTTGGTAAACGCTGGTTATTCTTTTTTATTTTATTACAAATGATGATCCCTACCTCAGCCTTGTTGGCACCTAACTTTGCTACTATTCGCTGGTTGGGCATTTTTGATACCCGATTAGCGATTGCAATCCCTTATTTTGGATCTGCTTTTGGTACTTTTTTAATGCGGCAGGCTTTTTTGGAAGTACCGCGTGACCTGGTAGATGCAGGTATTATGGACGGCTGTACCTGGTGGCAGTTGATTTTAAATGTTTATTTACCCCCGTCTGTTCCAGCTTTGGTTGCCTTTGGCTTGTCCTCTGCCACGTGGCACTGGAATGAATTTTTGTGGCCGTTGATTATCACCAACAGTGATAAAAGCCGTCCTCTAACTGCCGGTTTGGTGCGGTTTACCCAATTGGGTGAAATTGGTGCGCAGTGGGCATTGTTATCGGCAGCTACCTTGATGGTAATTGCACCGTTATTTATTATGTTTCTTATATTCCAAAAACGATTTATCCAGAGTTTTTTGCATTCTGGTCTAAAATGAGCTACACCACAGTTTGCTGTGGGGATGAAAATTTGCTTTGGGATAATCAAAAAATCCTTCCGCACTATTCTTCGGAAGGATTTTTTCTATGATAGAAATCACTTTTTCATACAGGTATTCCGGTGGATCAACCTCTACTGTGTTGGAAAGTTAAATCCACTGCTGCCGCCAATTAAGGATGTTAAACCAAAGACCATGATGCAGACATATCCTAATGAAAGGACAAACCCGATGATCGTCAGCCAAAAATATAACTGGGCTGCGCGGCTAATCTTTCTAAGTTCTTGCTGTTGTTCTTCCTGAATGGCGATTAATTGGTCTACTTTTTTTTCAAGTTCCATAGCAGTCATTCCTCCCAGCGGGCTTTCAATGGCCTGGCGTTTTTGGTTTATCTCACGTTTACAATCTTCACAATAATTACTATTACTTGTAGTTGGTTTTCCACATTGAATACAGGGTAAACTCTCTGGAGCAGTTTCCTGAAAAATACCAACTTTGCTAGTTTCTGTTTCTTCTAAAATTGGTTCTTTAGGAGTAGTTTGTTCATCTAAATAGGTGCCAGGTTCAAATGCAGGTGTTTGACTAGGCATTTCCGTAAAAGGTGAAACTGTGGTTGTTTCTGTTGGGGGTGTAAAACTTGGATCGTTTCGAAGTTTGGCTAGTTGTTTTAATGCAGTAATATTATTTGGATTGATCCTTAAAACTTCTTCCAGAACCTGTTCGGCTTCCAATTTGTTCGGTGCGATAAAAGCATAGGCCAACAAAGCCTGGTCATTTTCTGGGTCATGGTCCACAATTTCGGTGATCATCTCTCTCGCGCGTGGAAGATCACCCTGTTTGGCAATATGTATCGCTTCTTTAATCCGGTTATTTTGTTCGTTTCGATCCATTTTTATTTTCCATTAGTTTAAGAATATTTTAGTGAGTTAATTATACAGTAAATTTTTTTAACCAATCAATTGCAATTTATGAAAAAATGAGTATGATTAGAAATCAACCTTTCGCCGAAGGAATACATCATGAAGAAATATAGAATTGTTGTAAAACTGGGTACCTCCACATTAACCCAGGGAAATATCGATTTATCCATCGAACACGTTTTAGAGATGGTTCGGATCATTGCTGTATTACAAAAACAAGGGCATGAAATGATCCTTGTTAGTTCGGGAGCTATGGCTGTAGGACGTTCCATGCTCGGCTACCCGGATGTGCCTAAACATATGCCTGCCAAACAAATGCTGGCTGCAGTGGGCCAATCGCGTTTAATGGAACTGTATAACCAATTATTTGGACATTACAACCAAAAAGTAGGGCAAGTACTGGTGACTCGAGAAGATTTAACCCTGCGACGGCGATACTTGAACGCACGAAATACCTTATTGGCATTAATCCAATACCATGTTATTCCAGTGATTAATGAAAACGATACCATCAGTACAGAGGAAATTCGACTCGGGGATAACGATAATCTTTCCGCTTTGGTGGCGAATGTGGTTGATGCTGATTTATTGGTATTGTTTACTGATCAGGATGGTTTGTATACTTCTGATCCTAGGAAAGATAAAAACGCGCAACACATTGAGGTGGTGGATTCAACGGAAATTCCACAAGATTTATGGCTTGCTGCCGGCGGGAGCGTTTCCGGTTTAGGGACTGGTGGCATGGCAACCAAACTCCAAGCTGCAGATTTGGCTCGCCGCTCTGGTACAAATGTGATCATCACGAATGGTCGAAAGCCAGAGAATTTGCTTAGGATTGTAACAGGTGAAAAACCAGGCACCTATTTTCCGGCTTTGTGCAGTAGTCTGGAAAGCCGAAAACGATATATGCTGGCTGAAATGCAAAATAGCACTGGTACCATTTTAATTGACGCTGGTGCTGAATCCGCTTTGCGGCAGGGAGGCAGCTTGTTACCCGTCGGAATTCGCACAGTCACTGGTCAATTTGAACGCGGTGATACAGTTGTAATTCGCAATTTAGCAGAAGAGCGAGTGGGTTTGGGAATTGTTAATTATGCGTTGAATGATCTAAAAAAAATAGAAGGACTTCAATCAACGGAAATTGAAAGCGTGTTAGGTTTCAGTTATGGGATGGAGGTTGTCCATCACAATAATTTATTATTGGTTTAGGAGGACAAATGATGGAAAAAGACTTAACCGAGATTGGAAAAGATGCTCGTTTGGCAGCTCGCCAGTTATTATTGTTTTCTAATGAAAAAAAAGATCAATTTTTAGAGACGTTAGCCCTCTCTCTATGGTCTGAACGGGAAAAGATATTAGAAGCTAACTCAGCTGATGTGCTGAAGGCGAGAGAAAAAATGTTTTCAGAGGCATTAATCGATCGCTTATTATTAACTGAAAAGCGTCTCCAGGGTATGATGGCAGATATTCGCCAATTAATTGAATTACCTGATCCTGTGGGAAAAGTATTAGAAGAAAAAACATTATCAAATGGTATTCGAGCAAAACGGCAGCGAGTTCCATTAGGTGTTTTAGCTGTAATTTATGAGGCTCGTCCAAATGTTACTGTGGATATAACTGCACTTGCATTAAAATCAGGAAATGCGGTTTTATTACGTGGTGGTAAAGAAACGCGGTTAACGAATCTAACTCTCGTAGAAGTTATCCATCAAGTTTTAGTTAAGTTTGAACTCCCGACCACTGCAGTGCAATTTATTGATGATCCTGACCGGCGGTATGTGAATAAATTGGTCAAGATGGACAACTATGTTGATTTGTTAATTCCGCGCGGTGGGAACCGTTTACAAGAATTTTGCAAACAGGAAGCTACCATGCCGGTTATGACAGGCGGAATTGGAATCTGTCATTTATTTGTGGATGCCAGTGCCGATTTGGTGCGGGTAGTAGATGTCGTAGAAAATGCCAAGGTACAGCGGCCTTCGGTTTGTAATGCGCTAGATACGCTGCTAGTACATCAGAATGTGGCTAATACGATTTTGCCAATGCTTTATGAACGGCTTAAGAGATATCCTGTGGAAATGAAATTGGATGAATACTCAGCTGCTGTATTAGGAATTCAGCCTGAATTGGGTTTGGTGGCAGCGGTCGAAGGAGATTATGACCAGGAGTGGCTGGCTCTAATTTTAGGGATTAAAGTGGTGGAAGATGTGGATGAAGCAATCCATCATATCTGGCAGCATAGTACATTTCATTCAGACGGAATTCTTTCTGAAACAAAGGAAAATATAAACAAGTTCGTGCGCTCAGTGGATTCCGCAGCCGTATATGTAAACGCCAGTACCCGTTTTACTGATGGAGCACAGCTTGGCTTAGGTGGAGAAGTTGCAGTTTCTACACAAAAATTACATGCCCGTGGTCCGGTTGGGTTAGAGGCATTAACATCGTATAAGTGGATATTAGAAGGAGATTATACGGTTCGGGAATAGTTAAGCAGCACTTTGGTTAAAAACTTGCTCAATCCGCGGCTGTAAATCTTCTTTTATCACCGTATCATTGATAGGAAATTCCACATTTTCCAATAAGGCCCAGGTCTCTGTATGGATTACTGTTTGCCCTGGTTCCAGAACGGTAAGAGGTCCCATACTTTCAACTTCTAGAATTCGGTGATTTAAGAAAATTTGATACGGCGTTCCACGGTCTGGATACTCAGCACCTTCCTTAAAAGAGGTTTTTTTTACAAACAGTGCATTGTGGTTTGCATATCCGATCCAATCGATGTTTGCAGCCATCCCGAATTTAAGTGGGATTTCCATAGAAGGTTCTTGTTGTACGCAGATATTTTCAAAACCCCAGCGCCAGCGAGGGTCTGCAAAATTGGTATAGGGCCAAAAAACCAAACCACCATTCGGTAGTAAATTTTCACTGTGACTACCCCGTGGTGGAAGGGGCATGATGCCTAGACCACCTGGGGCCATGACAGAAAGCGCCCAAGGGGCCATTTTGATCGACCACATTCCATCGTTGCGGATAGTGTGTGTCATGGTTACCAAGGGGTATTTTTCAGAAAGTTCGATTTGCATTGCCTTATAAAAGGGGGTTATTTCACCTGCTGGCTGGCTGACAATGGCTCCATTGGCAATCGGTTCGATTGTTACCGGAAAATTATCTGGCAGATAGGTGCTTTTTAAATCCTCAGGAGCTGTCCAAAGTCGGTGACCACCAACAATCTGATATTGTTTACTCTCCCGGAAGGTATGCAGCTGCTCTTCATTTAAAGAAAACATATTGGGTTGGCCACGCAGACCAAAGTGAACAATCCGCGGACCAAATTCTTTGGCGATAATAACATCAACAAAATTATTCGATAGTTGGACACTTTTTAAAACGTCACGGTAGGTGATTTCTTGGCTTTTAAACATAAAATTTTACCCTTTGAAATAGTCATGTAATCAGCCGGACAGGCTGTTTTATAAAAACGCTAAATAAAGACGATGTAATTTTATCAGAGAAAACATTTTTTAATTGGTTTTAAGGAGCAGCGAATAGAATAAATGACATTTGATTCAAAATTCAATTGTATTACAAAAACCGATAGAATTTTTTTGAGCAAAACGATATTGTTATTTTAAAAATACTGATCCATTTTTCGTTCAGCTAACCATATTGGGTAATTAAGAGTTTTGAAGCGTAAAGTATTTCAAAAAAAACTTAATTTGAATCAGTGGGTGGGTGGTTCTATGGGATACAAAAAGAACATGGCTTATTATATGAGCCATGTTCTTTTATATGGAAATAAATTAATACTTATTTTTTCCCAAAGCCTTGTAGTGCGTTAAGAAAGGATTGGGTAACAAGTTGGGTGGATTTTTGCCGGTGAGGTTGGCTGCCCATCCCATTTGCGGCAGTTACAGCATCCATGAGCGCTTCTAAGTTGCTTTCCCCTTGTCTTTTGGATTGCATAAATGCCATTCCTGCGGTGAGCAAATCTCCCATATCCAAACCGTCACTTAAACCACCCTGCTGGTTTTGGTTTCCACCAGTTAGGTTTCCCAATAAAGAACCAAACAATCCACCAGCCTGCTCTTGGTTGGTTGGAGGCTGAGTGGGTGCGACGGTGGAGGTAGCGTTCCCACCACCAATCAGAGTGGTTAATAACTGCATTGCCATCTCTGGATTTAAGTTTTGGCCTTGTACTTGTTGTGCAGCCTGTTCCAAACCCTGGGCGTATAATTTTCCGGAACCACTGCTGGTTTCTTGTTTTAATTGATTGGATGCATACGAAAGAGCCTTAGCAGGCGGTTCATTTTGTTTTTGTTGTAAAGCTTTTGTAATGGTCTTGAATGTATCCACCATGTGATCGCCATGATCTTGATTGTATTCATCCATTTGGTTAAGTTCTTGTTTGTTGTTGCTCAAGGCGGCGGTTACACTTTGGAAAATTTCGACCAGATCGATGTTTTGGTTACTCATTCTTTACTCTTATTTTTCTAATTCTGGGGGAAGGGGAGGAATTTCAATTTCGAGGCCGGTGCGGATATTGTTGGGATGGTCACCGATAATATCTTTATTGTGCTCGTAAATCAAACGCCAATAGGGTTCTTGAATGGAACCATAATGTTTAAAAGCCAGACTGGCATAGGTATCTTCATTGGTCCATACGTGTTTAACCACTTTTTCGGCTTCTGCACGTTCTTTTTCAGCTGCTCGTGCCGCCGCAGCTTCAGCCAATTTGTCTTTCATTTCTTCTCGCCGGGCTTCGTTACGTAATTTGGCCGCTTCAATTTTTGCTTCTTCTGCTTCTTTTTTTACTTCCTCCAATTTTGCTTTGGCTTTAGCAGCTTCAGCTTGAGCAGATTTCATGGCTTCTTTTTCGTCGCGGCTGCTAATCGAATCAACAGCTTTTTGGAAAATATTCTTTTTTTTCTCTTCCATTGTCGTTTCTCCCTGATAAATTGTGGATATTAATAGATTAGTATTAAATCGAACATGGTATATATTGAGTATAGCTCAAAAAAATTAAAAAGACAAAATTTGTGTTATGTATTTGGATAAAAGGATATTTTTAATTATAGACGTTTAGCCAATTTATCAATTAACTCAAAATGTTACAATACTATATGTCATTTTTTCGATTTTTTGTTTGGTTTATCCTATTAATAGGGATGACAGGTTGTTTTTCAAGTTCAGTTGATATCAGTGAGACATCGACTCCTAATCGAACCCCCACCAAGGTTTATCAATTGACTACGCCTGTAATAACCACGGTTTACCCTACATTAACCCAAACTCCCTCTCCTAGTCCCACGGTGACTTTGGTTCCAACCTATATGTCCACACCATCACCTGTTCGGATCGCTGCGGTAGGGGATATCTCCATTTGTGGACAGGAAGGGATTGAATTAACAGCCGCTTTGTTGCCGGAAAATTTGGATGCAGTATTGATTTTGGGTGATCCGAATAATGAGGATGGTTATTTATGGCAGTATGAAAAATGTTTTGATCCTGCCTGGGGAAAATATAAAAATAAAATATATCCAGCTCCGGGGAATCATGATTATTATAGCGACCCGTTGCAAGGTTACTATGTTTATTTTGGACAGCGGGCTGGTGAGGTTGGCAAAGGATATTATTCTTTTTCATTAGGAGATTGGCTTATCATTTCCTTAAATACAAATTGTGGTGCTGTTCCATGTGGACCAACATCTGAACAAGCCGTATGGCTGCAAGAGGTCTTGGCTGAATCGCAGTCGGCATGTACATTGGCTTTCTGGCATCATCCTCGTTGGTCATCAGGCTTGGCAGGAGAAACTTATTGGATTTCGACGTTTTGGGATCTATTGTATGAAGCAGATGCAGATATAGTGTTAAGCGGCCATGATCATCATTATGAACGTGTTCAGCCTTTAAACCAAAAAGGAGAGGTAGATGAAGTTAGCGGAATGCGCTCTTTTATTGTTGGAACCGGTGGGGCAAGTTCACGTGGTCTCGCAGAAATAAAGTCTTATAGTGAAAAACAAATTGTTGGTCAATTTGGGGTTTTGTTTTTGAATTTATACAAAACAGAGTATGAATGGCAATTCGTAAACATTGAGGGAGATGTGATGGATGAAGGACGGAGCAAGTGCCATTAATTTGACACACACAACTATATTCAGCGTAACTTTACGGTACGCCCCTGATTAAGGCAATGCGGTATGCGTAGTGAGTATCACCCAATATGGTATAATGAAATATCCTTATAAAAAAAAACCAGAGGAGGTGAATTTTCCCCATGTTTTTATGAATGACTGAATAAAAACCAGTCTGCGCTTCAAGTTTAAGTTTGGTCAAGGGATAAGCTTTTACAGCGAAATCACCGGGGGGTCTGCTTTTTTCTTGGTTTTGGATGAATTGATAAAACAGCTGTTGCTGTCAAACGAAATAAATTGAAGTTTCTTTTTTTTGAAATAAAAATTGAAAACAAAATTTTTGTTTCTCGTAAAAGTTTTTAATTTCTATGAAGCTATAACCGCCTTTATGGAATATTAATTTACTTTCCAGCTTTAAAGTAAGACACTATCAAATGGTATCGGTTTAAAAATTAGGAAATATTAGGAGGAAGAACATGTCAGAACCGAAAGTAACAAAAGAAATGATGGGAAAGGTGCATCCTTATATACCGGAGATGTACCAGAAGTTTGTAGACGGTAAGGTTACTCGCCGTGAATTCTTACGCTTCTCAACCTTATTAGGTTTATCAGCGACCTTGGCAGCCTGTGCTGCCCCTGGTACCGAACCGGAAGCTACAGCCGTTGCAACAGCTGAAGAAGCTATGAGCAATATTCAGCGCGGAGGCACATTAACCAGTGCGATGGAATTACAATTAATTGATCATCCAGCCCGGGTAAGTTGGACTCAAAGTGCGAATGTCATGCGCCAGATCAGTGAATATCTAACAATTACTGGTCCTGATAATATCACCAGACCCTATCTGTTAGAAAAATGGGAAGCCAGTGATGATTTATTAACCTGGACTCTTTACCTACGAAAAGGTATTAAATTCAATAATGGAGATGAACTTACAGCTGATGATGTTATATTCAGTTTTGGTGAGTGGTTAAATCCCGATGTTGGCTCATCAATGTTAGGCCTGTTATCTTATTTGAATGGTCCGCAAGATGTGGTTAAAGTAGATGATTACACCGTTCAGCTTAACTTGAACTCACCAAATATCGCAGTTCCTGAACATCTTTTCCATTATCCCGCCATCATTTTACATCGTGATTTCCAAGGCGATTTTATCCAGCAACCGGTAGGAACTGGTGCATTTACCTTAGAAGAATACGCCGAAGGTGAACGTGCCGTATTTAAACGCCGTGAGGATTACTGGCAAATGGGTGCAGATGGACAGCCTTTACCTTATTTAGATGAAATAATTTATGTTTCGATTAATAAAGATGCTGCAGTAGCAGCTTTACAATCCGGACAGGTGGACACCATGTTCCAGCCACGTCCCAGTGATTGGCAAGCATTGAAAGATATGCCCGAAATCCAAGTTGATGCCGCGAGTACTTCTCAGGCTTACCTGACTCGTGTGCGTGTCGATTTAGAGCCCTGGAATGATGTTCGGGTTCGGAATGCTTTAAAAAAATGCCAGGATCGTGAAAAGATTTTGCAGCTTGGATATTATGGTGAAGGAGATCTTTCCATTGATGCCCATGTTGCACCTGTTCATCCGGCTTATTGTGAAAAACCGATTCCAGAATATGATCCTGAGGGTTCTAAAAAATTACTAGCAGAAGCCGGATATCCGGATGGTCTGAAGGTAACTCTTGCAACCAAGAATGATGAATCCGAACCGGAAATTGCCCAAGCTTTTAAAGAAATGGCACTTGCTGGCGGTTTTGACATTGAATTAGACATCACTGATCCGGGTGGTTTCTGGGATCGTTGGACTGAAGTTGACCTTGGAATAACATCCTGGACGCACCGTCCGCTTGGCATTATGGTGTTACCTTTAGCTTATACAGCTGATGAAAATGGTGACCCGGTTGCCTGGAATGAAACTCGTTGGGTTGATGATGAATTTGTTAGTTTGTTATCCGATGCTGAAAAAACACTGGATGTAGAAGAACGCCGTGCAATTATGTGTCAGTTAGAGGATATTTTCCAGGAACGTGGGCCGATTGCTAATGCTTTTTGGAAACGTGTTTGGCGTTTGGCTCGAACCAATGTGAAAGACATTCACGCTCATCCAACAGATTACGATCTGTTTTATGAAGTTTGGAAAGAAGCGTAAAAAAATAGAATTGGATGCCGGTTAGAACACCGGCATCCAACCTTAATTTTGGCATTATTAACATAATCTATATGGAGTAGTTTCTATGGCACGATTTATTTTGCGAAGTATATTTTCAACGATTGTGACCATGCTCCTGGTTTCCGTCGCTTTGTTTTTTTTGTTGGAAGCGAGCGGACGTGATATCACGATTCGTATTTTGGGGGTTTTTTCAACAGAAGAACAGCGAAATTCGTTAAGTCTACAATTAGGCCTGGATCAGCCCGCGTATTTGAGATACATCAATTGGTTGGCAGGAAATGATTGGCGCGTCAGTAATCTGGTGGGTTACCCATTGGAGACAGTCAAAAACGAGTCCACCGGAGAAGACGAATGGTGGGCGAATGTGGATGGACAGTTGACACGATGGAAACTGGAGGACGGTGAACTATACGCTTTGACTCGCCAACCAGACGGATCTACCATTACAGAGCAAGTGAACGCCTGGACAACAGTGGTGGATGAAGATACCGGTGACGAAAAGGAAGTGTTTTGGGGACTCGATACTAACAATAACGCTGTTTATTGGGTACGAGGTGAGGGTCAAGAAGTTTATATCCTAACAAAAGCAGGGATGCGAAAGGAGGGGGATGGTCCGCAGCGTTATATACCGCTTTCAAAAGGTTTGTTGCGCGGTGACGCAGGACTTTCACTGCAAACCGGACGACCAGTAACTGTGACTCTTTTACCCCGCATTAAAAACACCCTGATTTTAGCTGGCGTAGCCTTTTTGGTTGTGATGCCATTGGCATTGCTGTTGGGTATTTTGGCCGGCGTGAATGAAGGAAAATTTATAGACAGGTTTATTTCAATTTTTAGTTTAGGATTTACCGCAACACCGGAATTTGTGACAGGTGTTTTTCTAATCTTGATTCTCGGAATCTGGTTAAATCTTTTCCCGGCTGTGGCTGTGTTCTTACGGCCAGACGCGATTTTTGCTGACCCAAAGATTTTGGTTTTACCAGTGTTAACATTAACCGCTGTGGAACTGGGTTATGTAGTTCGGATGACAAGAACGAGCATGGTAGAAGTGATGCAATCAGCTTATGTACGAACAGCGATCATTAAAGGTATGCCTTTCCGAAGAGTTGTTTTTAGACATGCACTTAGAAATGCGTTAATGGCACCGATCACCGTTATTATGTTACATGTTAACTGGTTGATTGGTGGTGTGGTGGTGGTAGAAACCATCTTTGGTTTCCCTGGATTGGGGAAATACATTTACGATTCTGCTATTTTTGGTGACTTTAATGCAGTAGAAGCGGCTGCGATGGTAACAGTATTAATTGCAGTAGCGACACGAATTATTGGTGACCTCGTATACACGGTCCTAAATCCACGGATTCGTTATTCATAGAAAGGAGGTTATATGGTTTCACAACAAATGGTAACAAAAAAACGAACAAGAAGTGCACGTTTTGACCGGGTTTGGAATAACCTCCGAATGGTTTTCAATTCGAGGATTGCTACAATTGGTTTATTAATGGTTTTGTTTTGGATTGTTTTGGGATTAGTTTCATTATTCTGGACACCCTTTGATCCAAATGCATCTAATTTTGTTCAAAATCTTAATCCAAACGGTACGAATATTCTTGGAACGGATCATCTTGGGCGTGATATTTTTTCTCGCTTAATGCAAGGCACTCAAGTTATTCTATTAAAGACTCGTTTACCAAATGGGGGCATTATTCCAGGAGGTGTGGCAATCTGGGGTGTGTTTGGTTCCTTATTAGTTGGTACATTCTTAGGGCTTAATGCGGGTTATCGTGGTGGTTGGTATGACCAAATCATCATGCAGATATTGGATGCATTAATTGCCTTTCCGGTGATTGTCTTGTATTTGGTAGTGATTGCTGCGCTTGGACGTGGTGATGTGGTAGTTATTTTGGCTATCACGGTTACGGGTGCACCGGGAGTAGCTCGACTCGCACGTGGTTTGGCGTTGGATATTCGTACTCGTGATTATATCCGGGCAGCCGAAACCCGTGGTGAATCACCCTGGTACATTATGTTTAAAGAAATATTGCCTAATGTGTTTAGCCCACTTTTTGTGGATGCCATGTTAAGGGTTGGCTATGCCATTTTTATGATCGGTACTTTGGGCTTTCTGGGTATTGGATTGCCACCACCAGACCCTGATTGGGGAAATATGGTGAATGAAGCCAGAAAGAATATCTTCTCAAACCCAGTGGCTGTGATTTGGCCAGCCATATCAATTGCCTCCTTGGTGATTGGATTGAACTTATTTGCCGATGGATTACGAGAAGAAATTACCAGGTATCAGAAATGAGGATTTTATGACAGATTTTTCAACAAAAACCAAAGAAAAGATGCCTGTACTTAAATTAGATAATTTGTCCGTGGCCTATAAGGTGCGTGGTGGCGAAGTTGAAGCGGTACAGGATGTTTCATTTGAAATCCATCGTGGTGAAGCTGTCGGCGTGGTTGGGGAATCCGGCTGTGGTAAAAGCACGGTTGCTTGGGCGGTAGTCAATTTCTTAACCAGCAATGGTTATGTTAAAAGAGGATCCATTACCTTTCAAGGACAGGATCTAGTCAACCAGTCATCTGAAGCGTTACGACGTCTACGTGGTGACCAAATTGCGATGGTTTATCAGGACCCAATGAAAGCACTCAACCCTTCTATGCGAATTGGTGACCAAATGAAAGAAGTGCTCACCGTGCACAAAGGACTTAAACCGGCTGAAGCAGAAGAACGCTGTATTGAGATGTTGAATCGGGTATACATGCCTGATCCAACAGATGTATTACGGCGTTTTCCACATCAACTTTCTGGAGGTCAACAGCAGCGGGTTGTGATTGCTATGTCGCTGCTTAACAATCCTGCTTTATTAATAATGGATGAACCGACCACGGCCCTAGATGTGACTGTCGAAGCGGCAGTATTAGACCTGATCAGTGATCTTCGGAAGGAATTTGATACGGCTATTATGTATATTAGCCATAATTTAGGTGTTATCTCGCGGGTTTGTTCCAAGGTCGCGGTGATGTATGCCGGAAAAATGGCAGAATTTGCCGAGGTGGAGGATATTTTCCGGTCTCCTAAACACCCCTATACCCAAGGTTTGATAAGAGCGATACCGAAATTGGGAGAAGATAAACTCTCCAGCAGGTTGTATCCTATTCAAGGCCGGGTTCCGGCTCCGAATAGACGACCAGAGGGTTGCGTTTATCACCCTCGCTGTGATTATGCTCAAAGTTTGTGTCGTAATAAAAAACCGGAATTCCGCCTTTTGGATAATAAAACCTGGGTGCGCTGTCACTTTGCGGAAGATATTGATCCATCTGAATGGGAACCTGACGATACTGAAATTGTTGAAAAAACCGAAGTGGATGATGAGACAATTTTATCCGTTGACAATTTAAAGACCTATTATGAAGTTCAAGGATCATCTTTAAGAGATATGTTAAAACTAAACCCGCCCAAATATGTTAAGGCTGTGGAAGATGCCAGCTTTGAAGTAAAACGGGGTCGAACTTTGGGTGTGGTGGGTGAGTCCGGTTGTGGTAAAAGTACCCTCATCAAAACCTTAATTGGTTTAGAAAAAATGACCGATGGGGATGCCAGTTTTATGGGTTTGGAGATTACAGAACCTTTATCTCATCGGCGTGGTGAGGTATTAAAGGAATTACAAATGGTATTCCAAAATCCGGATTCCACCATGAACCCATCCTACACAGTTGGTCAACAAATTGCCCGCCCGATGCGTAAATTTGGAGTGGTTCCTAAAGGGGATGTGAAAAAAGAAGTAATTAAATTACTGAAATCGATGCGTATGGGTGAAAATTATTATGATCGATTTCCGCATCAATTAAGTGGTGGTGAAAAACAAAGGGTCGGAATCGCGAGAGCATTAGCAACATATCCGGATCTTTTATTGTGTGATGAACCTGTTAGCGCTTTAGATGTTTCGGTTCAAGCTGCTATTTTAAACCTCTTGTTGTTAATTCAAAACAAATATGGTACGACCATGTTATTCATTGCCCATGATTTAAGTGTGGTGCGATACTTCTCGGACGAAATAATGGTGATGTATTTGGGTCAAGTAATGGAAAAGGGTCCATCAGAAGCCATCTATTCACCTCCCTTCCATCCTTACACGGAAGCGCTGCTTTCAGCTGTGCCGGTGATTGATCCAAATGCACAACAAAAACGGATCCGGTTGGAAGGAAATGTACCTAGTGCAATTGATCCGCCTACAGGTTGTCGTTTTCATACGCGTTGTCCGCGTCGAAAATTAATGCCCGATGGTGGAGATGCGTGTGTTACCCAAATCCCACCCTGGCAGGATATGGGGAATGGGCATCACATCTTTTGCCATTTACCGGAAGAGACTCTGCGCTCGTTTGAGCCAGTGATTACGATAAAGGAGTGAATGAATGTTAGTTCGTGATTGTATGACGCGCCACCCGGTGATGGTTTCTCCGGATACGTTAATTACCGAAGCAAGACGTGTATTTGTGGAAAATGAAATCGGACATTTGCCAGTTGTTAGTGATGGGAAAAAGCTCTTGGGTTTGATTACGCATACCCATTTTTCAATGAATATGGATACACTTGACAGTCTTGATTTTTGGGAAATTTCCCGAAAAATGTCCGATGTGAAAGTGAAAAACGTGATGATCAAAGCCAAGAAGATCATTACAGTTGATCCCAATACAACGGTTGAGTTTGCTGCCAATTTGTTATCAGAACATAATATTGGTTGTTTACCAGTGGTGGATGAAGAAAATCAAGTTGTAGGAATGATTACCACAATCGATTTGTTAAGATCCTACCAAGAAATGTTGGGTTTACCAACGCCAGGTATTCGCGTTACAGTACGGATGCCTGCAAAAAAGCGCGGTTATTCTGAATTCGCTAAGTTGATTTCCAGTATTGCCGATCAGGATTGGGGTGTGATGGGTATTGGCACCTTTCCAACACCAAATCACCCTGAAAATTACGATGCCGTGTTAAAAATCCCCGGTGTTAGTATGGAATCCGTTCGCCAAGTCATTGAATCGATCCCCGATCAGCATATTGTGGATATTCGGGAAGTGGGATAGTTAAATTAAACCCTCTCTTTGGAAAATGCCCGACAATATAACCTGTCGGGCGATCCTTGGAGAGGGTTAAAATTAAAATTTAAGATTGTTTTAGTAAAATTCGCGCTTGAAAAATAGCACCAACTAAACTACTTACAAGTATCATACAAAAAATTGTCAATGCAATACTGAGATTGGTAATCCATTGTGAAGCATTGTTTTGTAGGTTTTCCAGGTTTGATTTTGCATCCTTTGCATAAGTGCGGTATTCTTTGGTTAATTCAAGGGCGTCATCCATTGTGCCCTGCATATCCGACAGATTATCTTCTACATCGGTAATTTGGCTTTCGAGCGAAACAAGATTGGTTGCTGTACTATCCATTGAGCTGGAGAGTTCTGCCAAAATTTGTGGCATATCTTCCATCTCATTAGCAATTTCTCCGAGTGCATAACTTAGGGAAGTTTCAGGGTCGTATGGAATACCAAAAAACGGTACTTTGGATAAGGCTTCTAGGGTGGCATCAATTACGGTAGCAGATTTTTCCGAACTCCGAATGGCAATCAGTGTGTTTTCGGCCATTACTGTAAAATCTTCTTTTAAAAGAACCTCGAAGGTAGTGCTCATGCTGGCAGTATTATTAATCGATTCTTTTATCAGAACCGTTGAACTTTCCAAGTCATTAAGGCTGCTGGCGACATTTGTAAGCGCTTGATTTATGATCTGGATTGCCTCATCTGTACTTCCCAAAACATTAATGCCATCCGTCAGTAGTTCATTGATGTTGCTAGTTACAGCCGGACGGATTCGCCAGATTTGTATAATTCCATATAAACTGGCAATAATTCCCGCTAAGGATAAAACCAACCAAAATGTGATCAATATTCTTTTTATTAAATTCATTTATATTCCCTTTAACAATAATTGCTCTTTTTGATTATAGGAGGAACAGGGGATTTAATCAAAATGAGATAAAATGTTTACTTACTTATAGGGTTTGTTCAGTTTCACTAAGAAAAATTATTTACATGATTTCACTAAAAAAGTATGAGTCTTTCTCAATAGTTATAATTCTTTTTTGGGTTTGAAAAAAAATTTGCAGGGTTAATTTTCTTCGCCGTTAATGGGTTTGAGGATTTTAAGTTCGAATGGTTCCAGGCTGAGATCTGTCAGTTCAAACAATATACCACTGAGTAGGTCACGGAAGTGATAACCTAAGCCATACAGACGTAGTAAGTTGGCGGAAAATGGCTGGCGCTGTTCACTAAAGTTACCAATGACCAAAACCCGCTTATTTTCGCTTGTTCGAACAAAACACAACAAATGCTGATTGCCAGTATCCACAGCTTCCAGTGCACCATCGGAGAGGGCAGGGGTATTTTTGCGAATTTGAATTAATTTTTGCAGCCCCTGATACGTTCTCCCTTGGATTGTATTTTTTTTATGGCGTTTTTCATAGTGATCCCAATCAGCTTCAGGGCGATGGACCCAACGCGAATCATGTGCCTTTTCAGGATCATTCCTGAAGCTGTAGTCATTTAACATGGCAACCTCATCTCCTAGATAAAGTAATGGAATTCCACCAGCTGTAAGGATAATCCCATGTATCAACAGGTGTCTTTTAATTGCCAAATCAACTTCTTTATCAGTTTCTATGGTCAAAGCTTTTTCTAAACCAGCAAGGGAAGCACAAGTACCACATATCCGCAGATCACCAGTAAGTGGATTCTCCTGGAACGGTAAACCGCGCGCGAACGAACCCTCAAAGCGCCCGGTATAAAACTGATTTAAAAATTGGCGGTGGTAAAAACCGTTATAACCCAATTCAGATGCATCTTCATCCGAGAAAGTCCACCCAATATCATCATGGCAGCGGACATAATTCACCCATGAAGTTCCATGTGGAAGCGTGTGTCTGCGTTGTAAGGCTTGGGTTAATAAATCCGTTTTGCGCGTAGCTAATGAATTCCACAAAAGTGCCATTAGCAATGGGTTATAAGAAAGTTGACATTCTTCGGGGTGAATGTATTTAACAACCTCATCCGGATGAACAATCGCTTCCGACTTAAATAACATGGCTGGTGCTACAATCTGCACAATCGCATTAAATGCTTGAATTAATAAGTGTGCTTCTGGCAAATTTTCACAATTGGTGCCCAATCTTTTCCAGGTAAAAGCTACCGCGTCTAGCCGCAGCACTTCTACGCCTATATTTGCCAGGAAGAGTAGTTCATCTGCCATGCGGTTAAATACTTCGGGATTACTGTAATTGAGATCCCACTGGTAGGAATGAAAGGTCGTCCAAACCCATTTTTGGATTTTTTCTTGGAACGTGAAAGCACCCGGATGTTCTTCTGGAAAAATTTCCCGCAGGTTTCGTTCATAGGCATCGGGCATTACACGGTCTGGAAACATATAATAATATCGTTGGTATTGGGGGTCACCCTGTTGGGCTTTGATCGCCCATTTGTGATTATCCGCTGTATGGTTATAAACTACATCAAGAACCAGGCTAATGCCATTCAGGCGCAGTTCTTCTGCCAAATCAGTCAATTGCTGCATACTGCCTAACTCCGGATTTACTTCACGGTAACTGGTGACGGCGTAACCACCGTCATTTTCACCTTCCGGCACTTTATAAAGGGGCATGAGGTGTAGATAAGTTAAACCCAACTCTTTAAAGTAGGGGATTTTTTCACTGATACCGGATAGATCACCGGCGAATAAGTCAACATAACATACCCCACCAAGCATTTGGTTTGATTGAAACCAATCGGGGTTTGCCAGACGATTTTGATCCAAAGCTTTTAAAGCAGGAGAGCGTTCCTTCCAAGCTGAGGTGATACTAATTAAAAGATCTTCGAGATGATAATAAAAATCATATGCCCCCCCATAAAGAAAATAATACCGCTGGAAAAGGGGAGGGAAGAACCCTTCTAATCGTGCAAAATAATCTGTCCACATTGTTTTGTTTCTTTTAATGTCAGCAGAAAAATGTTTTTTTATCCGCGGTAACATTCGATTCCAGGTGGTCTGTTGTTGGTATAAATCCGCTTGGTTTGTTAACATGTTTACCTCACTGGCTGGATGTGTACTTAAGCCAGACGAATTGATTAGGTTGTAAGGTTAAATTAATTTGACCATCTTCAGAATTGGGAAGCGGCATTGTGGACCAGAGATCCAATGGTTTTCCATTAACTCCATCTAGTGAAGTTTGTACGGATTTTACTTGATCAGAGAGGTTGTTGATAGCGACCATAGTTTCATTTTGGTAGGAACGTGAAAAAGCGACAATTGCGGGATCTGTTATGTTTAGCCACTGAAAGTCACCAAGAGAAAAAGTTAAGTTATTTTTTCTTAAGTAAATTAGCTTTTTCATGAAATTTAATAAAGAAAGGGGATTGTTGATTTGATTTTCTACATTAATTTTAGTATATCCAAATGTTTCATCTTGTATAACAGGTGCGTATAGATTTTCAGGGTTGGCAGAAGAAAACCCCGCATTTTTGGAATCATCCCACTGCATTGGCGTTCTAACTCCATTTCGATCATCTAACCAAATATTATCACCCATCCCAATTTCATCACCATAATAAATAATGGGTGTTCCGGGAAGTGCAAACAAGATGGCGTTGGCTAGATGGATTTTATTGGGATTATTCTCTAATAGCGGTGCTAGACGTCGCCGAATGCCCAAATTTAAACGCATACGTGGATTGGGGGCGTATTCCTTCCACATCCATTGCCGTTCTTCTTCTGTGACCATTTCTAAAGTGAGTTCATCATGATTACGCAAAAAGGTACACCATTGGCAGTTATCCGGGATATCCGGTGTTTGCCGCATAATCCATACCAATGATTCTCGGTCTTGTTTTCGTAAAGACATGTAAATACGAGGCATAATAGGAAAATGAAACCCCATGTGGAATTCGTCGCCATCACCAAAATACGCAAGTACATCTTTTGGCCATTGATTTGCTTCCGCCAAAAGAATTCGATCCGGGTAATTTTCGTCCAGATAAGCGCGAATTTCCTTTAAATAAGTATGGGTTTCGGGCAGGTTTTCATTAATAGTACCTTCCCGTTCAAATAGATATGGGACTGCATCGGCACGGAAACCATCAATTCCCATATCTAGCCAGAATTTCATGATATCTTTCATTGCCTGGCGTACATTGGGGTTATCAAAATTTAAATCAGGTTGTGAAGAATAAAACCGATGCCAGTAATATTGACCTGTTTTTTCGTCGAAAGTCCAATTTGATTCTTCCGTATCTAAAAAAATGATGCGGGTCAAATCATATTTTGTATTATCATCACTCCATACGTAATAATCGCGGAAAGGTGAATCTTTTGAAGAGCGGGAAGCCTGAAACCAGGGGTGCTGATCGGAGGTGTGGTTCATTACGAGATCGGTTATGATACGAATACCTCTTTGGTGGGCTTCGTTAATCAATAATTTAAAATCGGAAATATCGCCAAAAGTTTCCTGAATATTATAATAATCCGAAATATCATAACCATCATCCTTTAAAGGAGAATGGTAAATGGGCATCAACCAAAGGCAATCTACCCCAAGGTCTTTAAGGTAATCCAATTTTTGAATCAATCCTTGGAGATCGCCATGTCCATCACCGTTTGAATCTTTATAGGCGCGAACGTTTACTTCATAAAAAATCGCATTTTTATACCAGGGTGTCTGTAATGACATACTAAATATTTTATCCTTTCACCAAAATTTGTGGTGATCTAATGCTTATAATCAAATTTGACCTAAAATTAGCTTAATCAAACCGGTGTAAAAAATATAATGTAATGATTTATAGTTAACTAAATGAAGATTAATTTTATCAGGTACTATGGTATGTAAAAACGGTCACATTAAAGTTATCCTCGTTTTCCATAATTGTTTAAGAACCCATAAGGATAAGGTGTTTCCGGTCTGCTGATTTCAGATAAAAGGGTAATATCTTCATAGGATAAATCAAGGTCTGCTGCTCCTAAATTATCCATTAATTGTTCTTGAGTACGAATACCCACGATAACAGAAGCTACTGCTGGTTGTTGTTTTAACCAAGCAATTGCGATTTGGGAAACCGATGCTTGATATTTTTGACTTAGAATTTGTAACTGATTGATAATTTTCCAGTTTTTATCCCGACTGCGATTTTCCCACGCTTCCTCATCATTTTTTGGGGTTACGGCAATGCGTCCTTCTTGAGGGGATTGTGGTTTTTGGTTTTGTTTGTATTTTCCCGTTAAAAATCCTCCGCCCAGAGGTCCCCAAGGAACCAATCCAAGCCCTTCTTTGAGGAAGAGATCTGAAAACTCATTTTCGATGTTGCGTTCCACTAAACTATATTGATATTGAGCAGCTGAAAAACGGATCCAGTGATTTGCGTCACTGACACATAAGGCTTTCATCAACTGCCAGGCTTTAAAATTTGAAACACCGATATAACGCACTTTACCACTATTTACCAGGTTATCGAAGGTACGTAGTGATTCTTCAATTGGTGTGATGGGATCCCAACAGTGCATGTACAATAAATCGATATAATCAGTTTTTAAGCGGCGTAAACTGGCTTCTACACTGTTAATTATATGATATCGCGAAAGTCCACTGTCATTTGGCCCTGAGCCCATAGGGAAGCGAGTTTTTGTTGCCAAGATAATTTTATGACGGTTCGTTTGAATGGCAGAACCCACCAATTCTTCAGAACGGCCGCCGGCATACACATTGGCGGTGTCGATATGGTTTCCACCTGCATCTAAAAACTGATCAATAATCGGTTTTACTTGTTCCGGAGGAGTGCTGCGTTGGCTGTTTTCTCCAAAGACCATGGTGCCTAAGGCCAGTTCAGAGACAAGTAACCCCGTGTTTCCAAGATTTCTGTATTTCACAAACTATCCTCCCATTGAATTAAGTAATTTTTTCGCCGTTAGTGAAAGATTAGCACCTGCCTTTCCTCATCCAGGATTTTACACCTGGATGAGGAACCAAGAGAAAAGAAACGCAGGAGACCTTCTACCCTTTAACGGACCCGGCCATAAGGCCACGAACAAAGAATCTTTGTAGTGAAAAGAAAACAACGAGCGGCAGAATCATGGTTATGAATGCACCTGAAGTGAGTACATGCCAGTCCTGTCCACGAGATCCTACCATCTCAGCCAAACGCATGGTCATGACCTGAACATCAGGTTTGGCGCCGATAAAGACCAATGCCACCAAATAATCATTCCAAACCCATAAGAATTGGAAAATGGCAAATGAAGCTAAGGCTGGTACGGATAGCGGTAGAATAAGGCGGGTGAAGATGGTAAAATGTGAAGCCCCGTCTATGAAAGCTGATTCAAGAATATCTCGTGGCAAACTACTAATATAGTTATACAAAAGATAGGTTGCCAATGGTAATCCAAAACCCGCATGTGCCAACCATACTGCCAGGTATGTACCATTGAGATTTAGTGCCACGAAGTCTCGTAAGATTGGAATAAGAGCCAATTGGAGCGGTACAACTAATAACGCAACCACCGTTGTAAATAGAAATTTTCTACCGGGAAACTTCATCCAGGCAAAACCATACGCAGCAAAGGCTGCAATCAAAATTGGAATGATTGTGGCAGGAATGGAAACAGCAACCGTATTCAGGAAGGAATTGCTCATATCATCTCCCTGTTCTGTTTTTGCGTTTCCCTCACTATCTACATATTCGTAGGTTTTCCCGGTCATCACGTTTTTATAATTTTGAAGCGTATATTCCGAATTAATCGCCCACTCTTTTTCTTGGACATCAATAATGCGATTACGGCGGGACTGCCATTTGATCTGTGTGCCATCTCCCAGCGCAACCCCATCACGTAGGGCATCATCTTCATACGCGACACCATTTACCACAATGGGTGCATTTAAGTCTGTATCTTCATCCAATTGGATTTGGGAAGTTGTCGTCCATTCTCGGTGGGGTAAAACAGTCCACCAGCCGGAAGTGGCAATTGCATCCCGTGTTCGAAATGAACTAACAAGCAAACCAATGGTAGGTATTGTCCACAGTAATACAATTAAGATCAAAGTTCCATTTACAAGGATATTTGAGATCTTTTTTTGATTTTTCTGACTGGCTTTTTTACTCATTTGAATGCCTGCCTTTCTCCGAACGAGCGTAAGTTATAAATCATCACTGGAATGACTGCAATTAACAAAACAATAGCAATTGCAGAACCGACGCCAAAATTTCGATTTGTAAAGAACTGCCGGTAAAACTGGGTGGCAATTACATGCGTACCGTATTGACCTCCTGTCATAACAATAACAATATCAAACAGCTTCAGCGTAAATATGACGATGGTGGTGGTTACGGTGATGAGGGTGCCCATGATATACGGAATGGTAATTTTAAAGAAAATACTAAACTCATTGGCTCCATCAACTCGTGCAGCTTCTAATAATTCAGCTGGAATACCTTTAATTGCGGCTGAGAAAAGAACCATTGCATATCCGGTTTGTAACCAGATCATAATGATGATCAAGAAAAAGTTGTTCCAGGGCTGCAATAAGGTCAACCAGGCTTGCGGTTCACCTCCTAATCCAGTCACCACTGCGTTTAAGACACCTATTTGGGGACGCCCAGGAGGCGCATAATAATAAATAAAACGCCAGATGATGCCTGAACCAACAAATGAGATTGCCATTGGTAAAAAGATAAGCGCTTTGAATATGTTCTCATATTTGCTGCGATCAGCCAAGACTGCAATTAACAAACCAAATGAAACACATAAACTCGTACCAATCACTAACCACAACAAATTGTTACGATAAGCTTCTAACATGGCACGATCTGTGAAGGTGAATAAATAATTTTGGAGACCGACCCATTCATTACTGTTAGCACTCTTTAAACTTAAGATAAATGTACGGATAGTCGGGATTGCCAAAAAATAAAATAAAAGGGCAATGGCAGGTCCAATGAATAAAAAGGGTTGAAAACGGCTGCGCCATTCATCGGGGAGCTGCTCAATCAGCCAATTGGTAACATAAAACAGTAAGGCCACCCCACCAACACCCCACAGGATAGCAACTAAAACAATGATCATTTTGGGTGCGTTACTGTCTCGCAGGAATATAAATCCCTGCCACAATACAATAAAAGTTATGATAGGAACGATAAGCGCAATGATAATGCGTCCTAGGGTATCGGTGATCCAACTCAGGACATTTCCGCGTTTTCCAGAAGGTCCGCTCAGCATATTGTTTCTCCTCTTTTGGGTTTTTAATGGGATAGCGTTGAGCGATAAGCAAAAGGGGTGGACAAGCGCCCACCCCTTCAAAGAACTAGTTTACTTTGGCCAGGAAGCGTCGATTTCCGCCAGAGCAGTATCGAGATCAACTGTGCCAGAGATGTAATCGGTCATGGATTTCCAGAAGGAACCAGAGCCAACAGCACCGGGCATGAGGTCAGAGCCATCAAAGCGGACAGAGTCAGCGTTGAGGATGATCTCGGCAACACCGCGGTCAACATCATTGGTGTACCAATCTAAGCTGGAGTCTTGATGGGGGCTGATAGCGCCACCAGCTTTAACCCAACCCTCGACGGAAGCACCAGTGGTGAAGTATTCCATGACGGCTTTAACTTCATCACGATCTGCGAAGGCAGCCATAATGTCACCAGCGACCAAAACAGGGTTACCATATTGAGGATCAATACCAGGCAGATAGAAGAAGTCGTAATCTACGCCAGCTTCTGCACCAGCCGGGAAGAAGGAGGTGATGAAGTTACCTTGTTTGTGTAACCAGCATTTTGGTTCGTCTTCAAACATGGGTAATGGGGCATCACCAAAGAATGTGGTGGTGATCGCAGCACGACCGCCGTAGGTAAAGCCATCGGCAAACCACAGGTCGGACATAACTTCAGCAGCATGTTTTACTTCGGGGGATGAGAAGGGTAATTCGCCGGTGACCCATTTATCGTAGTTTTCTAATGAGGTCGTGCGCAGCATTAACTCTTCCATCCAGTCGGTGGCAGGCCAACCGGTGGCGGCACCGGATTCAATACCGATACACCAGGCGGCATCACCATCATCAACGATTTGTTGTGAGAGGGCAACCAATTCATCCCAGGTAGTGGGGATTTCGTAACCTGCGGCATCAAAATCATCTTTTGGATACCAAACCAGGGATTTACCGTTCACACGCTGCCAGACACCAGCCATGATTTCGCCATCAGGACCATCCATCATGGCCATGTCTAACCAAGATTGATTGTAGTTGGCTTTAAGGGCATCCATGTCTAAGTATTGGTTCATATCCACCACATCACCGGAATCCACAAAGCTGGCTAAAAGACCAGGCTGCGGGAAGTCTGCGATATCGGGAGCGTCGCCACCTTCAACACGAATAGAAATGGAGGCTTCAAATTCTTTAGAGCCTTCATATTGGATGTCAATACCGGTCTTTTCTTCAAAGTCAGCCATGGAATTGTTAAATTTCACAGCGTCTTCATCGGTGAAAGGACCTGCCATTGTGACAACAGTACCGGAAAATTCGCCAGCCATGGCGCGTTCCAGATAAGACATATCCATACTATCAGCCGGTGCGGAAGTTGGTTCTTCCGTCATCGGTTCTTCAGTTGGCGTTGCGGCAGATTGACAGGCAGATAAAGCCATTGCCACGATTGCGAGGATCGCAATTAATTGCCAGAGTTTGTTTTTCATTTCTCCTCCAGAAAAAATGGATTAAAAGTTTTGTTACGACAGACGAACCAGAAATTTTTGATTACCACCTCCTTTAATTGTGGATTTCCACATTTCGATAAATTACGTTGTATCACGCTGAATAATTTCTAGTGGTAATTCAACGTGTCTCGGTAAACGATCCGGATTGGCAAGATCGGCTAGGAGTAGCTCTACTGCAATCCGTCCGGATTCATCAAGATGTTGACGAATCGTCGTTAACCCTAGATAACTGGCCATATCAAGATCATCAAATCCGATAATTGCCAGATCCTCAGGCGTATTCAGCCCAATTTCACGAGCTGCTTTTAATACAGCCATCGCTTGTAAATCGGTGGCGGCAAAAATAGCCGTAGGGGGATTATTTTGTTTCAGTAAATCCAACGCCAAACGATAGGTACTTTCAAGTTCAAAAGGTGCATGGATGACCCGATTATCAGGCAGATCAATTTCTGCTTGCCGTAATGTTTTTTGAAAACCTTTTAACCGTAATCCAATCGGTTTGTGAGCATACTCGGGCGAACGATCTACACCGATAAAAGCCATTTGTTTATGTCCTTTATCAATTAAGTGCTCAGCGGCTAATCGTCCACCCGCAATATCATTTATGACGACACTACTTAAAGTTTGTACTGGGTATTCAACCAAAACGGTTTTTAAATCATGTTCATTCAATCGTTTTACAGCTGTTTCATCCACTTCCATTGATAAAATGATGAGACCATCCAGGTTACCCGTGAGTGGCAATGAAGCTAAATAACCATCCAAATGTTCTGTAGTTTCAACCGTATAAATAATCAATTCATGATGCGTATCTGATAACGCTGCAGACACCCCTCTTAATCGTTGAACGAAAGAAGGTGCAGTGAAAAAAGGTGTTAATACCCCAATTCGCCCGGCTGCCCGTAAAGCCCGTGCTCTTGCTTCTGCCTTTGGAACAAAACCTAAAGCATCAATCGCATCCACAATTCGTTTCCGAGTGGCTTCATTTACTTTGTCAGAAGCATTTAACACCCGAGAGACGGTGGTAATCGAAACACCGGCTGTTTTTGCGACATCATAAATTGTGGGTGAAGATTTAGGGGGCATAGAACGGGTCCTGTTTATGAAAGTGCTTTCATGCAAGGTCTTACAAATAGAATAACAAAGTTTTGAGCAAAAGTCAATCGCTTTATTGGTTTCAATCGCATAAGAACCTCACTAATTCTTACTTTTCAATTATTCCGGTTGGCACCACAGGAATCACGAACGACAAGATACGTGTTTAACCTAAGGTTTTGTTTTTCCGGGCTTTCTCCATTGATTAATTGAATACTCATTAATCCGGCTTCTTCTGCCAGATCATATATTGGTAGATGCACACTTGTCAGGTGGGGGGTAATATAAGCAGATAAAGGCACGTCATCAAAACCAACTACAGCAATATCCTCTGGAATTCTTAAACCAGCTTCTGTTATCGCTGAGATGGCACCAAAAGCGACCACATCACTTGCTACAAATACTCCTGTGGGTCTCGGATTAACCGAAAGCAAACCGCGCATGGCTCGATATCCGCTTTGAGGATCAAAATCCCCAAAGCGCACCAAACGGTCATCTGCCAGCAGTTTATGTTTTGAAAGGGCGAGTTTATAACCTTGTAAACGGTCGGCTGCAGCAGTATAACTGGGAGTAGCATTTGTGATACAGCCAATTCTTTGATGCCCGAGTTTAATCAAATGTTCCGTTGCCATTTGGGCAGCGGCCAGATTATCAACATCAACTGAATAAAAATTAGAATCTGGTAACGCGCCCATTAAGACCGTTGGAAAGTTTGCTTTTGAAAGTAAAGAAAGCGTTTTGTCATTCGTGCGGGGTCCAAAAAAGATGATACCGTCCACCTGACGTCCTTGTATAATGCGTTGAATGGTGGAGATTTCATCATCATCCTCAATCACATCTAATAAAACACGGAAATTGTTATTATGACAAACATTCAATAACCCGTTCACAACCTGGTTAAGGTAAAGGTCTGAATTGATTTGTTGATGTGCGCGGGTTAAGATCAAACCAATCACCCCCGATTTTTTGCGTACCAATGCCTGAGCAGCGGCGTTTGGCACATATCCCAATTCGTGGGCGGAACGTAACACTTTTTGTACTGTCTTGTCACTAATCTGGCTGCTTTGGTGTTTGTTATTTAACACCAAAGAGACAGTAGTACGCGAGACGCCTGCCCGTTTTGCAACATCCTGACTGGTTATTCTTTTTGGGGTTTCCATACCATTCTCCCAGGTAACACGTGTCAGTAACACGTGTTAATAGCATAGCAAATTTTATAAGTTGAGTCAACGTTTTTGTGTGGACACTTTTTACTTTTTTTATTGGTGATTTGTGCGATAATTAAATTCCCCCTGTTTTTATATTTTAAAATAGGTTTCCATAAAATTTTGGAAAAATGATGAAAAAGAAAAACCATGACCTTTTTTTCCTAAAATCATTTTTAGGGTACATAATGCCTACGATTGGTATTGTTGTAATTTTAGGTGGGTTGATTTTGTATTTATTAATTCCGATGTTTGAGGAAAATTTAATTCAGTCAAAAAAGGAAAACCTTCAGGAATTAAATAATTTAGCGATTAGTTTGGTTTCGGATTATAACCATCGTGTAATTTTAGGGGAATTGACCCTTACTGAAGCCCAACAGCGTGCCTTGAATCGTTTGCAAGAATTAAGGTATGGCCCAGTAAATTCGGATTATTTTTGGGTACAAACCCTTCAACCCATGATGTTAATGCACCCTTATAGGCCTGATTTGGTGGGTAAAGATGTTTCCGATGAGCAAGATTTTAATGGTACTAAGATTTTTATTGAGTTTAATAAACTAATTCAACAAAATGGAGATGGTTTTTTAGAATATAAATGGCAGCTGCGCGAAAACCCAAATCAATTTGGACGGAAATTATCTTATGTAAAATTATATGAACCTTGGGGTTGGGTTATTGGGAATGGTTTGTATCTGGATGATTTAGATAAAACATTAGGTATGGTTCGCCGTGGAACGTATGGTGTGATTGTAATTTTGTTAGTTTTTATTGGTATATGGTCTTCTTTCACCATTTGGCGTACACAACAAGCCGAGAAGAAACGGCAAGTGGCTTTGTTTGCTTTGGCATCCAGTGAGGCGCAACTTTCTACTTTGTTTGATAGTGCCGTCCAATTTATCGCCTTGTTAGACACACAGGGGAAAGTTTTAAAAGTTAATCAAACCGCCTTGTCGTTTATTAATCGTAACGCTCAGGATGTTATTGGATGTTATTTTTGGGAAACGGATTGGTTTAATGTCGATCCTATCATAATGTCCAAAATTAAAAATTGTGTGGAACGATGTGCCGAAGGCGAATTTGTGCAAATAGAATTTGTTAACTATGGGTACAAAGATCGACAAATTTATATGGATGGTTCATTTAAACCAATATTTTCAAGTAAACAGAAAGTAAACGCTATTTTAGTTGAAGGGCGCGATATTACTCAACGAATAATTGCAGAACAAGAAATTCAAAAACAATTAAGCCAGCTAAATGCCTTGCATCAAATTGACCTTGCTATTAACAGTGGCTCAAGCTTGGTAGAAATCATAAAAGTAATTTTTGATCAGATTGAGAATTTATACAAATTTGATGGTTTATCAATCTGGCGTTTTGACCGTGCATCTCTACAGTTAATAAATTTACTGGATCGGGGTTTTAAAAAATCCTGGAAGGAAGCCAAACTTGAGATAGGAGAAGGTTTAGCAGGTCAGGTGGCTTTGGATAAAAAGATTCTTTATTGTTCGGACCGAGAATGGTTATCTCAACCAGACATGGAATTTATTAAAACGGAGGGCTTTGCTGATTTTGCTGGATTTCCTTTAATCTCACATGGTGAAGTGGAAGGCGTATTGGAGGTGTTTCAAAACACTGAGATTAATATGGAGGCAAAGGATTGGCAATTTTTGGATGTGATTGCCGGACAAGCTGCGATTGCATTAGATAATGCTGCTCTGGTGACAAATTTACAACGTTCGAATATCTTATTAAGCCAATCTTATGATCTTACGTTGGAAGGATGGGCGAAAGCACTTGAATTAAGAGATAAGGAAACGGAAGATCACAGCCGCAGATTGATAAATATGACAGTGCAATTATGTCAAAAAATGGGGATGGAAAAGGATGAAATATTACATGTGCGGCGCGGTGCGATTTTGCATGATATCGGAAAAATGGGAATTCCTGATGAAATATTATTAAAATCTGGTCCGCTCACTCCAGAGGAATGGAAAATCATGAAGGCTCATCCGGTTTATGCATTTAATCTTTTATCTCCAATTCCTTTCTTAAGAGAGGCATTAGACATCCCTTATTGCCATCACGAATGGTGGAATGGTCTTGGATACCCGCGAGGAATACAAGGTGAGCAAATTCCACTTGCGGCAAGAATATTTTCTGTTATTGATGTTTGGGATGCACTTTCGCACGATAGACCTTATCGAAAAGCATGGGATGACGAGAAAGTGAAAAATCATATACTTAATCTTAGCGGAAAACAATTTGACCCCCAAGTTGTGGAACAGTTTATGGATTTGTTGGGAGATATTAACAATAAATCAAGGTAATAACAAAGTAGCTTTTTAAGAATTGTTATTCATGGCGGATATCTTTTTAAGGAATTGCTTTGCCGTAAAAGACCACAAAGATTTTTTGTATGACAAAATTTGTAAAACAGGCTAGAATCAAGGGATGGATAAGCTTTGGCAAACCCTTCAAAATTGGCGGAATACGCTGGATTTTCAGCTAAGAAAATGGGTTCGGTGGAGGCGTAATGGATTAATTTTTGAAAATCAAATAAAAGATGATTTGTTTGATTTTCATAGCGGGGTTAAAAAACAGCAAGCAGAACAAACAGCGGAAAGATTATTGAATCAGTATCATTTAGAGCTTTTTTCAGCGTGTTCTACCCGGATTAATTTTCGAGAAAATTTATTTTATTTGTCTATGTTGGAAAATGCTTTTGATATAGCTGGAATTAATCTGCCTGCCACGCTGAATGTTGCAGATATTGGCCCCTCGCACTGGTTTTATGTACAGGCCCTATATGCAGGTTTAACATGGTATGGGATTAATACACCTCGTCAGGTTAATTTAACGGGTTATGAGGTAGACCCGTACCGGGTTTTCAGCAGTTTTTATTCTTGTTGGGATTATGCCAGAGCACATCTCCGTGATTTGCAAGTAACATATCAAAAAGAAGCTTTTAAAACAGTTCCTCATCATTTTGACTTGATCTGTATGTTTTTCCCTTTTGTCTTTGTTAAGGATCACTTGGCGTGGGGTTTACCAAAAGGTCAATTTGATCCATTAAATTTACGAGAATCGGTACGCGAAAGTCTAGCTCCCAAAGGGGTGGTTTTGGTAGTTAATCAGGGATTGGATGAACATTTAGCTGAAAAAGAAAATTTTAATAAATTGGGAATGAAAATCATTGCAGATTTTGAACAAGATGACCTATTGTACCAATATGATTTAAAAAGATTTGTTTTGGTGGCTAAAAATGAAGAATAGTTATTCTGTTGAAGCGCTTCAAGCCTGGGAGATTATCAACTACCTGGTAAACGAAATTGGTCCTCGTCCAGCAGGCAGCCCAGAAGTAAAAAAAGCAATGGATTATTTGCAAGATCATTTATTATCCTGGGGTTATGATTGTGAAAAACAAGAATTTTTATTCTCAAAGTTTTCAAAATTCAGTCCTTATTACAGCATTGTGGCATTGTTTTTTGTGGTTGCTGCCTGGGGTTTAATTAACCTACCTCTGATTGTTTTACCCTTACCTTTTGTTGTGGCTGCATTACCCGAATTATGGCAAATGATGCAACGTAAACGTGCTGTTACTGATCAATCGTTTAATTTATTGGCTTTGCCAAAGACGATCCCATTGGAAAAACTTGATTTGATCCTCTCAGCCCATGTTGATACGGCACGCCAAAACCCTGTTACTTCAAAAATTGGTCGAAACCTTCAATCCAATCTTTTTGTTATAATGCAGCGAATTGCCTGGATGATTGTGTTTTTTGCTTTGTTTTTTTGGGTTGGTTTTCAAGTGCCTTCTGAAGTAATAACTGCCCTTAGTTTCTTAATGGTGGTTTTTGCTCTATTTTTGTTGGGTATGGACGTTTGGGAACAATTAACTCATCAAAATCAATTTGTACCAGGTGCAGTTGATAATGCTTCGGGTGTTGCCGTATCAATGGTTTTGGCAGATTTTTTACATCAAAATCCGGTAGAAAACCTTCATGTTGGATTCTTATTCACCGATGCTGAAGAGACCGGAATGTATGGGGCAGAGGCTTTTGCACATCAAATGAAGAAGAACGATTTAAAAATTCCGGTGGTTGTTTTAGATCAAGTAGGCGCTGGAAAATTGATTCGAGTGGTACGTGGTGTTGGACGTATTAAACTATTTAAAAGCGATAAAAAGCTGGCTGACTTATTGTATCGCGTAGCACCGGATGCCCGTGATTTATTTTATATTTACCGGAATGGTGATTTTTCCAGTTTCTTGCGGGCCGGAATTCCTGCTATTTCCATTGAAACTTCTGGATCTGAAATGGCAAAACAGGCTTACCATCGTCTGGAGGATACCGTTCGCGTGATAGAAAAAGATACCTTAGACAGGGTGATCCGCATGATGATAAAATTGCTGGCGATTTATAAATAAAAATTATAAGTAGAATGAGGTTTTGTTGGAAAAAATTACGAATTGGACAAAATTGTGGGCTGATTTGGTATTAGTTCATGAAGAACGACGTCATCAAAAATATCAATCGGATACATGGTATGGTCGTGCAGACCATTTCAGGGAAAGGGTAAGAAAACGTTGGGCGGCAGGTAATGATTCTAGCCGTCAGTTTGTGCTCCAAACATTGAAGGACTTTCCAGAAGCTTCTATTTTGGATATTGGGGCAGGTACGGGAGATTGGGCGTTGTTGATGGCAGAACAAGGTGCTCATGTCACCGCATTAGATCCTTCCATGAGTATGTTAAAGATATTAACTGATCGTGTAAACGATTCTGGTTTCAAGACCATTAATGTAATCAATCAAAGTTGGCCACAGGATAATTTGGGTCAGTATGATATATGTTTTTGTTCACACGCCATGTATGGTGCCCCTGATCTACCCAACTTTATAAATGCAATGCAAAAAACAGCATTAAAACGTTGTATTTTGTTAATCCGAGCACCGGATCCGAACGCAGTGATGGCAAAGGCAGCTAGATTGGTATTTGGTCATCCCTATGACAGCCCAAATTTTCAAATTGCTTACAATATTCTTCTTTCGATGGGAATATTTCCAAATGTTATCATGGAAGACCGAGGTTGGTGGAAGCCTTGGGTTTGTGAAAACATGGAAGCTGCTTTATCAGAGATCAAACAACGCCTGGCTATAACAAACGAAACTCATTATGACTATGACTTAACGAACCTGTTATCTTCCAATTTAAAAAAAACAGACCAGGGTTTAGAATGGCCAAAAGGTGTACGGACGGCATTGGTTTATTGGGATCTATAAAAAAGCCTGTTGTATAACCCTGAAATGGGTAAAGTTTGAACAAAACGTATAATTAAAGGTGTTCAGGGAGTATAAAAATGAAAAGGCTGGTTAAAAATTATCGATTGATCCTTTTTTTTCTCTTGGGTGTGGTTGGGGGGTTGGAGTGGATGGAAGTTTTTAAACCCAGCCTACGTTCTCGGATCATTTATGGGTTACTTAAATTGTTTTATAAACCGGAAATAATCGAAGTAGCAAAACAACGAGGGTATTTGGATGGTATGCGAAAGGGTATGCCCAGCCCCGCACATCTTATTCCAAAACCCGTAGATGCAGGTGGGGTGCCGGCAGAGTGGGTGGTTTCAGATGATGAAATTTCTAATCAGGTGGTATTTTATCTGCATGGTGGTGCGTATGTGACCCGTATGCCAGTGTTGCATCGCAGTTTTTTACATCTTCTTGCAAATGAGAGTGATGCCCAATTTTTAATGATTGATTATCGTTTGGCACCGGAGTTTCCTTTTCCCGCTGCTTTGGATGATGCACTAACCGCATACCGTTGGTTACTAAATCAGGGTTATGACCCAAAACAAATTGTTTTTGCAGGCGATTCTGCTGGAGGCGGTTTGACACTCGCGACATTAATTGCCGCACGTGATCGCGGTTATCCCTTGCCAGCTAGTGCCATTTTACTTTCCCCCTGGACTGATTTATTAGGTACAGGAGATGCCATTCAAGAATTGGCAGAGGAAGACGTTTTGCTTTCCTGGCAAAATTTGGAAGAATGTGCGTTGGATTATGCGGGATCGTATGATCGGGGAAACCCACTTATTTCCCCGTTGTATGCCGATCTTTCCGGACTACCACCCATGTTGGTACAGGTAGGTGGCAGTGAAATTTTACGGGATGATTCTACCCGTCTGGTAGAAAAAATCCAACAGGCTGGTGGCCAGGCACAACTGGTAATTGAGCCATTTATGGGACATGTTTATCCAGCCTATGCACCCAGTATTCCGGAAGCTGTTAAAGCCGTGCAGCAAATTGCGGCATTTATTCGAAAAAGTTAATGCTTAATCCGCAACGCAGTTTCGGCCGTTGTTTTTTGCTCTGTATAATGCCTGATCACAGCGATTGATAAAGTCGTCCAACTTCTCGTTATCATTTAGAAAAGCCATCCCAATACTAAGGGTGATCTGAATGGTTGGATTCAATTCATGATATGGGGTTTGTGCAAAAAAAAGACGTAACCGTTCCGCTGCGATTTTTGCGTTATTTTTATCTGTTTCTGGCAGCAGAATAATAAATTCTTCCCCACCGTATCGGGCAGTGATATCCACATCCCGAAGCAATTCCTTTAATTTTTTTGTCATCCATACTAAAACTTCATCCCCTATTTGATGTCCAAACTGGTCATTAATATTCTTAAAGTGATCAATATCGGTCATTAACATCGTCAACGGATTGTTATACCGTTTGGATCGTAAAACCTCATTATTTGCCAGTTCATAAAAATATCGACGGTTATACAAATTCGTTAACGGATCAAGATTGGCTAATTGGCGGTAATTCTCTTCACTTTCTCGTAGTGCTTCCTCAATCCATTTTCTTTCTTTAATTTCTTGTTCAAGTTGTTGATTTTTCTGCTCGATGATTCGTGCCTCATTTTGCAAGGACTTGTTTTGATAATTGTTTTCGATAGTTTTTAGCTTAAGTTTAGTTTTCTCTTGGTCTATTAATTGGTAATACTGAACATATGATTTTAGATGACGGTGAGCGTTTTCAAAATCCTTTTTTGTTTCGTATATTAACGCAAGTGTATGATGTGATCTTAACAAACCATTCTGGTAAGATAAATTTTGGGCTTCCTCCCAGGCTTCGGATGCATATTGAAGCGATTTAGATAAATTTTGTTGTTGGTAAAATAAATCAGCTAACCGAGTTAGTGCATTTAATCGGATAAGTTTAAATCCATGTTGTTCACTTACCTTGATACTTTCTAAAAATACTTCTTTTGCTTTTTCTAAATTACCGGAATGTGTTTCCACATCACCCAGTAAATAGAGATTAATGGCATATAAAAAGACATTATTTAATAATTTTCCGGTACATTTGTTTTGATGAGTTTGAGAATTTTCAAGATCATTTTCTAATTTATAAGCCCAGGCAAACAAACAATGGGTAGTGTGTTGTTTTTCCTTATCATTTTCAAGATAAAAAATCTGAAAACATTTATTAAGCTCAATCAGGGCTTGTTGTGAATTTTCAACCGATAGATGTACACTCGCTTTAAAGAATAATATTTCTCCCAATAGAGCAGGTTCATCTAAGCGATGGCAAATTGCTAATGCTTTGATGAGATGATCCATAGCCACGCTGTACTGATTTTGTTGGTTTAAAACTTTACTTAATAAAATCAGTGTCTTGACGATGAATATTTCCTGTTTAAACTTTTCAAATAAATTTAATGCAAAATCAATTTTTTCTAAACTTGCTTTGTGGTCACCAAATTGATAAAGGCATTCAGCGATTAATAATTGAATTTTGGCAAATAATATCGTGTTGGTTTTGTGCTCCATTTGCTGAATTTGATCTGACAATTGGCTTCCAAGTGAAAAAGCTCGTTTAGGTTCTAAATTCAAAAGCCTGTTCGCGTTTTCTAAAACCAGTTCTATTTCAGCAAAGTTAGTTGCTTTGTTTGTTGTCATGTAATTAAATGTTTTCCTCGTCGCATTAGGTATTCACATTATAGGCAGGAAAACTCAGTTATGGTCAAAAACTAAAAAAAGTCAAAGAATTTGACTTGTATAAAAAACTAAGAATTACCAAAGAAATTCATCAAAATATTCCAGTATAATTCAAAATAATAATAGGCTATTTATACCAATTTTTTTTAAGTTCTAACAATAAATGATTATGGTCAATTGACAAGTTACCCAAAATGAAGATAATTAACCTTGGGTAGGGTTTCATTATTTGGGGGAAAACGAGACGGCAAAAGCACTCAAAACTCCTCAAAGAAGAAATAAAATACTTTTTGAGCCCTAAAGGAGTGGGGTGTGAAAGATCATATAGATATTTTGATTTTTGATCCAGATGAGACAAACGCACAGGGATTAAGTGGTGCCCTCAATAATGGTCGATATCGGGTCACAATTGCACGCGATGAGCAGGATGCAATAGCGTGTATTCGAAAGCAAGAATTTGAAATTGCAATTTTTGATTTAAGATTGCCCCAGCAGCAATTATTTAAAATGATAGACCTTTTGAAAAACGATCAGCCAGCCTTATCAATAGTGTTAACTTCCGACCATTCCAACCCGGAAATCATGATTCAAGCGATTCGTTACCAGGTTGGGGACTTTCTGCTGCGTCCATTTGAAGATGAATTTCTTCTGGAGCGATTGGATGAACTAACCCAAAAACAACAGGTGTCCAAACAAAAAGAAGAATGTTTAGAACGCCTTCAGGAATTAATGGATAAATTGGCTGTAATTAAGAATACAACAAACCATAACGATATTTTATCTTCAAATCCTGATTCCCATAAAGATCAAATTTTGCAGGTGGGAAATTTTATTTTGGATTTGGAAACTCGTCAGGTTTTTGTAAGTGGTTCTTGTGAGTTTCACTTAACGACAACGAATTTTAATTATTTAAAAGTTTTGGCGATTCATGCTCCAAGAGCGGTATCGTTTACCAATTTGGTGCAGGAAGCCCAAGGATATACTCTCTCCAAACAAGAAGCGAAAAGCCTGGCGTTCTGGCATATTTATAAATTACGCAAGGAATTAACTGCAGGTTTGGATTATGATGTAATTCAAAATGTGCGGGGTTTTGGTTATAAACTTAATGTTATGTGATCGGGATAACCACATACCCGATCACATTTTTTGTAAATTATATTAAATTTACTGCGTTGGCGTTTGAGCTGACTTGATCAGGATTCTTACAGCCAGGAATGACAGTGGTCACGGCAGGATGGCGAAGACACCAGGCCAAAGCCCAGGAAGCCATATCTACTCCTTCCGGCACTTCTTCGTCGCGAACTCTTTGGACTTCTTGCAAAGCAGCCTTTGTTTTTTCGGCATCTCTTAGGGATCGTACATCGTTCGGATTATCAAAGGTATCACCAGGTTTATATTTGCCGCTTAAAAAACCTGAAGCCAATGGTACCCGTGCCAGAACACCTAAGTCGAGTTCCTGGCAAGCAGGAAAAACTTCTTCCTCTGGTGCTCGATCAAGTCGGTTGTAAACAACTTGAATTGCAGAAGCACCAACGTCTGGTGCAGAACGGGTTTGATGGATATTGGTATTAGAGCCAATAGAGATGCCCAGGTGGCGGATTTTCCCAGCTTGTTTTTGTTTATCTAACATGGTCCATAATTCCTGATTGTCAAAGACGGAATCCGGACCAGAATGGAACTGATAAAGGTCTATGTAATCGGTTTTTAAAGATTTAAGTGATTTTTCTAACTGGTGTTGGACAGAAGTCGGATCAAACCGGTCGGTACGGCTGAAATTTTTGTGGAATTCGTGTCCAAATTTGGAAGCAATGATCCAATCTTCTCGCTTGCCGGGTAAACTTTCACCAATCAATCGTTCCGATGTATGGTCACCGTAACATTCGGCGGTATCGATCAGATTGATACCCTCTTGTTGGCCTCGTTCTAAAATTGCCTTTACTTCCGGAACGGTATATTCCCGACCCCATTCGCCTCCAAATTGCCATGCACCAATACCGACAACTGATACTTGCATTTCTGTTTTTCCTAAACGACGGTATTTCATAATATCCTCCTTTGTTATCCATTGTAGCTTAAGTGGAAATGGAAAAAACAGGTTGTCTATGTATTTCATCCTTTGAAAAAAATTGCACCTATAATTTATCGGTCTGGTTTTTTAATCGAAATTGGCGGGGTGTTAGTTGATATTGTTTTTTAAAGGTTCTTCCAAAATGAGAAGGATCATTAAATCCGGATGCCATCATAACATCAACTACGGGTAAGTTGCTGGCAGCCAGTAATCCCGCTGCAAATCGTAGACGTAAATTTTGTACGTGTTGTTGAAATGTTAACCCCGTTATTTCATGGAATCGTTCGCTGAAATAATTTGAAGAAAGATTGGCTTGAGAAGCAACTAATTTTAAATTAAGTGGTTGTCGAAAATGGTGATGGATATACATTAAGGCATTATGCATAGAATTGGAAGGAATGCTTTGGGAATATTTACGATCCTGGCTTTGTTCGATTTGTTTTTTATTGACTCGAGCGAAATAGATAAGTACTTGTTCAAGTGCATTTTTAGTTAACCGAAAACTTCCCAGATTATGTTTTTGATTTTCATTAACCATGACTTGGAAAGCGTTTTTAACAATTTCCAATTCGTGATTCAATAACTTGATATTAAAATCATGAGGATCTGAAAATATCCATTGTCGCAGTTGGTCATCGAATGCCCCTTCATCAAACATTGCCCCCATAATGGTGATTTGAGATCCAGTGGGAATAATTAGTGTATGAAAATCTGCGGGAGTTAATAAAAACAAGGTGCCTTGTTCAATGGGGTATTGTTTTCCATTGACAGCGTGGATACATTTTCCAGCTAATATAATAGCGATTTCGTAATATTCGAGCCAATGGATGGGATAAGTTTCGTGTAGTGTATGGGAATAAACCTGGCAGATAAAATCGGCTCTCGCGGTATCTGCCGGAATGTATCGATATGGTTCAAAGATTTCCGGTTCTGAAAGTTGACGAAGAGATAATTTTTTGACCATGTTGTTAGTATTACTTAAACAGGTTTTAGAAATAGCATCCTACACAATTTTTCAGAGATTTGATAGGTTATTTCCGAAGATATGCAGATAAATTTACTACCACAAGTTTTAAAATCAAAAAACAGGTGTTTCTATTTTTAATCATTTAAAAATGAAGAATGAAAAAAGGTTTGATACCATGAAAAAAATGACAATGAAAGAACGAATGATGGCAGTGATACAAGGTGAAGAGCATGATCAAGTGCCCTTTGCGATGTATGAAATTATGTTTCCAAAGGAACAGGCTTTTGAAGTTTTGGGAAAGGACCGCATTGGTATCATCCGTTTTAGCCCGATTTACCGTGTGGAACATCCAAATTGTCATTTTAAAAGCGAGATATTTTATGAAAATGGGTCAAAGATGGAGCATAATTCCCTGATAACACCAAAGGGAAAATTAGAAGAGATTCGTATTTTTGAGCCAGCCTATGATAGTTCAACAACAAAAAAGCATTATATACAAACCCCAGCGGATTATGAAATTTTCTGGAGCTACCTTGACGATTGTATTATTCTGGATAATTATGAACATTATTTACAGGATTGTGCAGAATTAGGTGAAACTGGTTTAGCAAAAGCAGAGGTCGAACGATCACCATATCAACAATTATGGATTGAATGGGTGGGACTGGAAGGATTATCAATTCATTTGGCAGAATTTCCTGATCATGTTGAAGAGACAATTCTTCGATTGAATAAACGAGCTCGTAAAACATTTGAAATTGCCTACTATTCTCCAGCACCTTTTATAGATATCCCTGATAATATCACTGCCGCTCTTCCAAATATGGAAAAATCTACACACACATTTGGATAGACGAATTAGCATTTCGTCTGTTTAATTTTTTGGCGGTGTTTGGGATTACCAAACCATCACACCCCCGTAGTGCAGACTGCACACCACTAGATGTAACCCACCAAACCCATCGTTCCGATACTGCCGGAATATGGCCTGAGCATGGCAATAAATTTTTGTCTTGGATTGTATTGACCAACCCATTTTTTGCGGCGTTTTCGTCCCGAATGTGGTAATAACCACAATTTGGACAAGTCCATTCCCTAACATCTGGAGAAATCCCATTTTTTACAACAAAATTACACTCCGAACACGTCCTTGTCGTGCCTTTTTCGTTGTATTCAATGTATAGTTTACCAGACCGGAAAGCGACCCATTCAAGTGTCTTTTTGAACCGTCCAATAAGGGACTGGTTGTTCATGGAACGTCTCATTTTGGTCGTGATTCCGCCGCCATTGGGCGTATAATCGCCCATACAAATTACATCGTACTCTTTGCAAATCTGATTGGATAACGTGTACAAAAACGTCTTAGTTTGTTCTCGGCGTATTCTGTATGCTTCATCCAATTTTGCATTAAAAAAAGCCCACTTGCGTGACGATTTCCAAAAATACGAACCATCATCACGAGTGACCTTAACCGACTTTCTCTTGCATTTATCTCGGCGCGATTTTAATTCGTCAATCCGAGTATCCATACGCTTCAAGTGTGCTAAATTATGAATTTCTACCGCATTGCCATTTGTTCCAACTCCGTAGACAAGGTTTTTGTGATTGGGGTCGAAAGCAATTATCTTTGGTTTTTTGTTGATGTCTGAAACAGAAACATTCACTTTTTCGGCGATGGTAAAAACTGCAAAATAACGTTTACTACCATCTCTGGTGATTCTCAAATTTCTTATTCTTCCTACCATTTCTGAAGGAAATGATTCTAATAATTTTAGAGCAACACGAATACGCTTTCCGTTTTCTGTTTGTCCTAAACTAACCTTTAAGTTTTTTCCTTCAACCAAAAAACCTTTTTTTGGCTCATCGTAGAGTAAGGAAAACCATTTCTTTTTCCATGAGCGAAAATGCGGCCAACCCGTTTGCTTTCCTTTTCTTCTCCCATGTTTTCCATCTTGATAATCTTGAATTGAATCACTTAATCGCAAAGCCGTATTTTTTAGCGGGCTGGAATGTACAGTGCAAAGAAACTTATTGTAGGTTTTGACATCGGGAATCATATTTCGCAGTCCGCGTTGAGTATAAAGTTGTCTTGCCACGTCTTCACTTTGCGTCACACGATACTCAAATCGCAAAGAATTCGCCTTTTCAAGCAGATGATTATAAAGCCAGTTACATATTTTTGACTGACCGTCCAAAATCGCCTTTTGTTCGTCTGTCAAGGCAAGCTGAATCCTACGAACTGATGTCATCCGCCACCCCTTTGAGATTATCCATTATCTTTTTATTTTTATGGCTTCTTACGCCATAGAGTCTTGCAGAAAATACGGTGATGATTTCAAGCACATCACCCACCAATTCTTCTTCAAACGATGGTTGTATTTCACCCTTATTCAAAATAACCACTTCCACATTATAGTTTTCGCAGAGAGAGAAGATGATTTCAGACCCAAAACGAAGGAGTCTATCTTTATGAGTAATAACCAAACGCTCAATATCGCCATCACAAATTTGCTTAATCAGATTTTTGAGTCCGCGTTTATCATAGTTCAATCCCGAACCGAGGTCTTGGATAATGACGTATTGCCAGCCGTTAGCGGCACAAAATGATTCAAGCAATTCAATTTGACGTTTCAAATCTTCTTTTTGGTCATGGCTTGAAACGCGAGCGTAGGCGATAGTGCGTCTTTCGTTTTGCTCGGTTTCATTTCTGATTTTTCCGTAAAATTTAGACAGGCGAATAATTTCATTTCGATCATAACGGCGGTGTCCGTTTGGTGTTCTTTCAGGGTGAATTTTACCCTGTTCTTCCCACAAACGGATAGTTTTAGGTGTCACGCCTAATATTTTAGATACTTCGCCAATGGATATTTTGCTCATAATAT
>PABH01000015.1 GCA_002702705.1 Anaerolineaceae bacterium | reverse complement strand
TCAATGATTCTAGTAATCACGCCAGCGCCTACGGTCAGGCCACCTTCGCGAATAGCGAAGCTTTGACCTTGTTCCAGCGCAACTGGTACGATTAATTCTACGACCATATTGACGTTATCACCAGGCATAACCATTTCAACACCTTCCGGCAGGGTGATCTGTCCGGTTACATCCATTGTCCGGATGTAGAACTGCGGGCGATATCCCGGGAAGAATGGTTTATGGCGTCCACCTTCGTCTTTTTTCAACACGTATACTTCCGCGTCAAATTTAGTGTGTGGTGTGATGCTCTTCGGTTTGGCAATTACCATACCACGTTCTACGTCTTCACGATTGATACCGCGCAGTAACAAACCTACGTTGTCTCCAGCCTGTCCCTGATCTAACAGTTTGTGGAACATTTCCACACCAGTACAGGTTGAGCTTAAGGTTTTTTCTTGTAAACCAACGATTTCTACCGGGTCTCCCACTTTGATGATACCGCGATCGATACGTCCGGTTACCACGGTTCCACGACCTTTGATCGAGAACACATCTTCCACCGCCATCATGAAGGGTTTGTCAATTTCACGTTCCGGCTGTGGAATGTAGCTGTCAACCGCATCCAATAATTCTTTGATGCTGGCGTATTCTGGTGCATTCGGGTCAGTGCTTTCACTTTCCAATGCTTTTAAGGCTGAACCTTTAATGACTGGTAAGTCATCACCAGGGAATTTGTATTCGCTTAACATTTCTCGCAGTTCGAGTTCAACCAACTCTAACAATTCGGGATCGTCCATTTGATCGGTTTTGTTCATGTAAACTACGATACTCGGCACTTCCACCTGGCGGGCTAACAATACGTGTTCTCGGGTCTGCGGCATTGGGCCATCTGGCGCTGCCACGACTAAGATCGCACCATCAACCTGGGCTGCACCTGTGATCATGTTTTTAATATAATCGCGGTGACCGGGCATGTCTACGTGTGCGTAGTGTCGGTTTTCTGTTTCATATTCGACGTGAGCAATATTGATCGTGATACCGCGGGCTTTTTCTTCCGGGGCATTGTCAATTTGATCATATGCGCGAAAATCAGCGCCGCCCAACATTGCGCAGTATTTCGTGATCGCTGCTGTTAATGTTGTTTTACCATGGTCAATGTGACCCATTGTTCCCACGTTGAGATGGGGTTTATTTCGTTCAAACTTTTCCTTAGCCATAACTGATCCAAGCTCCTAAATAATCAAATGATTATTTCTTAATAATTTAAAATTTTACTCGCAACTGATTCGGATACAGGCGCGTAATGATCAAATTCCATGGAAAAGACTCCACGACCTTGAGTTCCTGAACGCAATTCGGTAGCATAACCAAACATTTCTGATAAAGGAACCATTGCACGTACTGCTTGTGCATTTCCAGGTCGGATTTCCATTCCTAAAATTTCTGCTCGCCGTGAATTTAGTTGCCCTAATACATCACCTAAATAGTCGCTGGGCATCACCACTTCTACTTTCATAATCGGCTCAAGCAAAACAGGACGTCCCTTTTGCATTGCCTCTTTGAAAGCAAATACGGCTGCCATCTTAAATGCCAGTTCACTCGAATCCACTTCATGATAGGAGCCGTCCACCAACGTAACTTTTACATCCGTCACTGGATACCCGGCCAAAATACCGGATTCGGCTGCTTCCTTAACACCATTTTCAATGGCTCGGAAGTATTCTTTGGGAACAGAACCACCAGTAATTTTTACTTCAAACAAAACGCCATCACCCTGTTTTAAGGGTTCGACATCAAAGACGACATGGCCAAATTGTCCATGACCACCCGATTGTTTGACATATTTATACGAATGATTTTGTACCGGATTTTGAATGGTTTCGCGATAAGAAACACGTGGACGACCAATATTCGCTTTTACATTAAACTCACGCATCATGCGGTCGACCAAAACATCCAAATGTAACTCGCCCATACCAGCAATCGTTGTCTGGCCGGTAGCCTCGTCTGTTCGGACCTGAAATGTCGGATCTTCTTCAGCGAGTCTGCCTAAGGCATGTGCCATTCTGTCTTGATCAGCTGATGTTTTTGGTTCAATTGCAATTTTAATCACCGGTTCAGGGAAGGAGATATTTTCTAATACGAGCGGATCTTCCTTAACTGTTAATGTATCACCAGTGAATGTAAACTTTAGGCCTAAAATAGCGCCAATATCACCAGCGGGGATCATATCAACATCCTCACGGCGATCAGCATACATACGAATCAAACGACCAACACGTTCTTTTTTGTCTTTAACTGGATTATAGTAAGTTTGTCCAGCCACCATCGTTCCAGAATACACTCGGAAGTACGCTAAACGTCCCACGTATGGATCGGCTACGATCTTGAACACGAGGGCGCGCAAAGGAGCTTCGTCAGAAACTGGTAACTCAACTTCCTTCTCGCCATCTAAAGTCACACCTTTGGTTAAAGGTACGTCTAAGGGAGAAGGTAAATAATCGATAATTGCATCTAAAACTGGTTGAACACCCTTGTTCTTTAAGGAAGAACCACAAAATACGAGAGTCGCGTTATTAGCGATCACTGCCCGACGTAAACCAGCTTTCAATTCCTCATTTGTGATATTTTGCCCTTCAAGAAATTTTTCCATCAAAGCATCATCCACTTCAGCAGCACCTTCAAACATTTGTTCTCGGGCAATTGAAGCAGCTTCGACCAATTCACTTGGAATTTCCCGCACGAGCGGTTCACGCCCCTCCTGGTCTTCCCAGATAATTGCTTTCATCTCCACCAGGTCAATTACGCCTTTAAAATCAGCTTCACTGCCGATGGGAATCTGCATTGCTATCGGGGTAGCACCGAGTCGGTCAACAATGGATTGGATCGAGTTCTCAAAAGAAGCACCAATTCGATCCATTTTATTAATGAAACAAATACGCGGAACATGATAACGGTCAGCTTGACGCCAAACGGTCTCACTTTGGGGTTCTACACCTTGAACAGCATCAAATACAACAACTCCACCGTCCAGGACGCGTAAAGATCGTTGTACTTCTGCAGTAAAATCAATATGACCGGGTGTATCAATAATATTGATTTGATAGTCTTTCCATTCTGCAGTTACAGAAGCCGATACAATTGTAATACCCCGTTCTCGTTCTTGGGCCATCCAATCTGTAACGGTTGTACCATCATCAACAGAACCGATTCGATAAGTTTTGCCAGAATAAAAGAGAATACGTTCCGTTGTGGTAGTTTTACCTGCATCAATATGGGCAATAACACCAATATTCCTGCATTTTTCTAATGGAAAGTTACGATTAGTCATCTACTTATCACCCTGCACTATACTCGATAATGAGAAAAGGCACGGTTCGCTTCGGCCATTTTGTGTGCTTCATCACGTTTACGAACTGCGGCACCCTGGTTGTTATAAGCATCCAGAATTTCATTAGCAAACTTTTCAGAAAATGTGCGGCCGGAACGAGCACGGGCAGCAGCAATGATCCAACGAATCGCCAGAGCAACTCGATGATCAGCAGACACTTCCATAGGAACTTGATAAGTAGCTCCACCAACACGGCGGGGACGAACTTCCATTAAAGGACCAACGTTCTTTAATGCAACATCCATCACTTCTACCGGATGTTTACCGGTTTTTTCGCCTACGATATCAAAGGCATCATATACCAAACGACGCGCAACGCTTTTTTTGCCATTCTTCAAAATATGGTGAATGAAGGTTTGCACAACAACGTTGCCGTATTTGATATCAGGAGGAGTTATCCTCTTTTCAGGTTTTGTACGACGCATAAATTATTTCTCCGTTCTGATTCTTTCTTATTTCTTTGGTTTCTTAGAACCATACTTAGAACGGCCCTGCCCACGATTTGCCACACCAGTACTATCGAGTGTTCCTCGCACGATGTGATAACGCACACCTGGCAGGTCCTTAACACGACCACCACGCACTAATACTACAGAGTGCTCTTGTAGTTGGTGACCTTCGCCTGGAATATAGGCGGTCACTTCTAGGCCATTGGTCAAACGAACACGAGCAATTTTTCGTAAAGCTGAGTTAGGTTTCTTAGGAGTCATGGTACGCACGACTGTGCAAACACCACGTTTCTGAGGAGAACCTTTCTCCACACGCGTACGTTTCTGCTTCATTGAGTTCAACGTATATTGCAATGCTGGAGATTTACTCTTAACCTTTTTCGTTTGACGACCTTTTCGGATCAATTGGTTGATTGTTGGCACGTTTTCTTGCCTCCGTTTAAGATATATAAAAGGTTTAGTTCATTAAGTGAGGCCATCCTTTTTTACAATGATGGCCTCGACAACACGCCGTTATAATGACAGATATAAATCTGCCCATAGGCAACGAGGGATGATTATATCATGTGCATAATGCACCGTCAAGGAATGGTGTTTATCCCAAGCCACCGACGCCCTTCCCAATACTCAATAAGCCGGTCTCCATTTTTGGTGGTTTCACCCGTTCTTCATCTTTACCAAACCGAACGGCTTCACCATTATTCATGACTGCTTCAACCGACAAACCTAAACTTTGTAATTCTTTCACTAATACGCGGAAAGAAGCGGGTAAACCAGGTTCTTCAATCTGGTCGCCCTTCACAATCGCTTCATAGGTAGCAACACGTCCTTGGACATCATCAGACTTGACGGTTAACATTTCTTGAAGGGTATGCGCAGCACCATAAGCTTCTAACGCCCACACTTCCATCTCACCAAACCGCTGACCACCAAATTGTGCTTTACCACCCAGAGGTTGTTGTGTAACCAAACTGTATGGTCCTGTTGAACGGGCATGCACTTTGTCTTCAACCAGGTGATGTAATTTTAACATCGTCATAACACCTACTGTAACAGGTTGATCAAAGGCATTACCAGTTTTTCCATCACGCAGCGTCATTTTGCCTAAAATCGGCATAGGACGGTTATGATCTCTCATAAAATCTTCAGCGTGTTTTCGGACATTTTCATCGGTAAGATCGTCACCTTCATATCCTTCTGCCTTTAACCAAAGTTTAAGACAGGCGATGACAGCGCGATCATTTTGTAAGGAGGATCGTTTGGCATCATATGCTTCCGCTGATTCAAAAGCCAAAATTTGACTTGCATCATATCCATGATCAGCCAACCAACCAGCCAATACGGCTCGGCGGGCATAAGAGCGATCGGAAGCTAAGCGATAAATATCATAACCATTATCAGCCAACCATTCTTCCATAAACAGCAACCGTACTTCATCATCATCACGGATCATTTCAGGGGTGTAATCCTGTGTTTTGACCCATTCCCAAGCTTTTTGGGCTGTTTCTTCCCAAGCCTGATCAATCATCCAGGCACGGGCTAATTCAGCTTCAATTTCATGTTCATTTGTTCCGTCAAACACGGGGGTTACGGCGCGGAATCCAAGTCTTAATGCAGCCCAACCCAGGTGAACTTCCAGAACCTGACCAATATTCATACGACCTGGTACACCCAGCGGATTGAGAATAATATCAACCGGTGTTCCGTCTTCCAGGAATGGCATATCTTCTACCGGTACTACTCGGGAGACAACACCTTTATTTCCATGACGACCGGCCATTTTGTCACCAGCAGTGATCTTTCTTCGCTGAGCGACCGAAACACGTACCATCATATCCACACCAGCGGACAGATCAGAATTATCTTCACGGGTAAAGACTTTTACATCCACCACTTTTCCACGTTCACCATGCGGCATTCGTAAGGATGTGTCTTTCACATCTCGTGATTTTTCACCAAAAATTGCTCGTAACAAACGTTCTTCAGGTGTAAGCTCTTTTTCACCTTTTGGTGTGATCTTTCCAACCAGGATGTCATTCGGACCGACTTCTGCTCCAATACGGATAATTCCATTTTCATCGAGGTCTTTAATAGCATCTTCACCAACATTCGGAATATCGCGAGTAATTTCTTCCGGACCTAATTTTGTATCTCGCGCTTCGACTTCATGTTTTTCAACATGGACGGAAGTAAACCGATCTTCTTGAACCAATCGTTCGGAGATTAAAATAGCATCTTCAAAATTGCCACCTTCCCAAGAAAGGAAAGCAACCACCGGGTTTTGCCCTAATGCCAGGTTCCCATCAACAGTGGAAGATGAATCCGCTAAAACATCACCTTTTTTGATCCGCTGACCTTTGACAACAGCAGGTCGTTGGTCAACACAGGTGCTCTGATTAGAGCGTTGATATTTACGCAACAAGTAATTTCTTAAACCGTTAGAACCACGTACAACAACTTCACGTCCTGTAACAGAAACCACATCCCCATCTTCTTCAGCTACTAACACCTGACCAGAATCAATGGCAGCAAAACTTTCCACACCGGTTGATACGGTGGGAATCTCAGGCCGGAGCAACGGAACCGCTTGAGCCATCATGTTTGAACCCATTAATGCCCGGTTAGCATCATCATGCTCCAAGAATGGAATTAATGAGGCACTGATACCCACGATTTGATGTGGTGCCACATCCATATAATTAATATTATCTGGTGTTGAAATAACAAAATCTGAATGGTGCCGGCAGGAAATTCGTTCATTTTCAAACTCAAAATACTCATTTAATATCGAGTTTGCCTGTGCAATCACGAATTTATCTTCAGCATCAGCGGAGAGATATTCTACGTCTTTTGAAACAAACGGAACTACAGGAAGACGTTTGCGATTCAAAGCAGCAATCGCATCGATCATTTTTTCGGTAATCCGTTCACCTTCACTAATGATGACTTCACCGGTTTCCGGATCAGCCAGTGTTTCTTTTATAATACGATTTAACAAACGTGGATCATTGCTATCCAGGTATTTCACCACACGCCGGTACGGTGTTTCAATGAAACCGTATTCATTCACCAGGGCAAATGAAGCCAAACGACCGATCAAACCAATGTTTGGACCTTCCGGTGTTTCAATCGGGCAAATCCGTCCATAGTGAGAGTGGTGAACATCACGGACATCAAATCCAGCTCGTTCTCGGCGCAAACCACCAGGCCCCAACGCGGATAAAGTTCGTTTGTGTCTCAGTTCAGCCAATGGATTGGTTTGATCCATAAATTGAGATAATTGACTGGAGCCGAAAAATTCACGTAAAGCAGCCACAACTGGTCGAATATTTACTAAACTGGCTGGAGAAACATGATCCTGGTCACGAATAGACATACGTTCTTTAATTACACGTTCCATTCGGCGCAAACCAACTCGTAGTTTGTTTTGGATTAATTCACCAACGGTTTTCACACGGCGGTTGCCTAAGTGGTCAATATCATCTTTATCTTCTTGTTGATTATTGATTTGAATCAATCGACGAACCAGTGCAACAATATCCCAACCAGTAATGGTTCGGTGGGTCACGGGAATCTTGTCGGTCAGATCCAATTTTTGATTTAATTTATATCGACCAACTCGCTCTAAATCGTAATGTCGTTGGTCTACAATTTGTTCCTGTAAAAATTCTCGAGCATTATCAATGGTCGCCGGGTCACCAGGGCGCATACGTTTGAAGAATTCGACCAATGCCGCTTCCCCAATCGTCATACCACTGCTTAAATCCCAGGCGGGTTCTTGCTTGATCGTATTGGCAATGAAAAGACGCTGCGGATCATTATCCACATCATCAAATAAAGCTAATAACTCTTCATCACTACCTGTTTTCAACGGACCATCAATAATCCCATCATCAATGGCAGATAATGCTCGCAAGAAAATAGTGATCGGAACGGTTCGTTTGCGGTTAAATTTAAGAATTAAATAATCATTTTTCCGGGTTTCAAATTCCATCCAAGCGCCGCGATCTGGGATCAATTTGGCACTTGCCTGGCGGTAACCCGTGGCTCGGTCAACCGGAGCTTCAAAATAAACACCCGGGGAACGGATTAACTGAGAAACAACAACCCTTTCAGTACCATTAATAATGAAGGTACCCTTATCAGTCATCTCAGGAAATTCACCTAAGAAAATATCTTGTTTAATTGGTTCCGGTACATCCGGACCAGCCAATAAGACAGAAACCCACAATGGACTGGCATAGGTCAGATCACGCTCAATACAATCCTCAACAGAATGTTTGGGTGCATCAAACCAATATTTCAATTTCCATTGTTTCGCCTCATCAGAATGCCCGGGGAAATATAACCGCATCCCTTTGTTATACGACTCAATGGGAGAAATTTCATTAAATAAATCGATCAACATTTCACTTTTTAAACGTTGAAACGACTCTAACTGAACCTCAATTAATTGAGGGAGGTCAAAAATTTTTGGTATACGCGCGTAAGATTTTACTGGCAAAAAAGACATATCTTTCTCCTGGCGTTGTCATCCCCATTTTTGTAAATGAACCCGATAAGCCCATCATATTGACGGGATGCAAACAGATATTATAGCAAAACCGACAAGGAAGGTCAAGATTTAAATCGCTTAAATGGTGATTTAGTTTGTTTTTCCCATTTTCCATTACCCCATTTCATAAATTCTAACGAAATAATGGATGATTTAACCTGTCCCTGCGGATCTACAGTGATCAAGCCCACTGATGGACCGCGGCGATCTTTTCCCCGGTCGTATGCAGAACCGCTGTTAAAAAAAAGTCTGCCATTGACCCACCGGTTTTCTGAAGTGTGTGTGTGACCAAAAATAACAACGTTCACATCGCCAACAATTTTATCCAATTTTTTTTGATATCTTTCGAATTTGTAACCTTCTAACATATAAGGAAATTTATCTAAAAAATAAGGTAAAAAACCACCATGACCATGAGTTACCCCAAACTTCACACCATTAATTGTTAGATATAAAACGAGTTGATTTTCCTTCCTCATCAAAAAGTCACGATTTCCGGACACATGAATCACTGGTGCGACTGATTCTAATGATCTTATTACTTGCATAGAACTGGCATCCCCCGCATGAACAATCTGATCAACATGATTTTCAACAAAAATTCGCAGTACATCCGGATGTAATTCGCCTACACGATCCGGCACATGTGTATCACTGATAACCCCTAATCTGATTGTCTTTTTTGAATCATTTTGAAAAACCAATCTTTACTCCATTAGGGCCTGAACTTGTTCAAATTTTCCAAAGAACAACCAGGTAACTGTTATCGAAAACAAATATATCACAGCCGTCGTAAGGAATAAAGGTAAAAAACCAAAACGTATCTGAATTAATCCGGAAAGAAATGGCCCAACCGCCCAGCCAGTCGTCCATGCGTTACTAATCAAACTGTTAACGACCCCCTGCTCATGTTCGGGAATATTTTCCATACAAAACGCATTATATAAAGGAACAGCCATATTCATTAACATTCCACGCAGTAAAAACCCTATGGCAGCAAGCCAGTAAAATGGAGAAAATGCAAGGATTAATAAAAATACCAGGCTGGAGGATTGAGTTAATACAACGACTTTAATTTTACTTTTATATCGCTTCACCAACCTCGGTCCGATAATTGATCCTATCCCTACGACCAAGGAGCTAAGACTAAATAACACCCCCAAACGCTGGCTTGAAATCAAAAAATGGTCTGAAAAATATAAGTTCATATACGGAATGGTAATCGCAGCACCAAAGCCTAACAACAATTCCGGTAAAATCAATTTCCAGGTTAATGGTTTCCCTACAGCAGATTTTAATACCCGCCATTGATTAATTTTTGGTGAATCAACCATCACGACGGAACTTTTTTTAACATTAATTAAAAGTATGGGGATCAAGGCAAATAATCCAAAGAAGACTGCTACCAATAAAACCGCTTGATAGGCTGTAACGCTATCTGCAGGAACCTTCAAAAACTTTCCAAACCAGGCTGGCATTTGGCCTGCAAATAAATTACCAACAAAACCAGCCAGTGTATTTAATCCAAAATTTAACGAGAACATTAATGACCGGTTATTTTTATCGGTTTCTTTCATCATAAAAGGAGCCTGGCTGAGAAAATACAAAGAATTGCCTGCTCCACCAATAAATGCCATCCCAATTAAGAGCCATCCCTGTTGTGCAATAACCTGCAAACCCATCGCAACGGTAGATAAACCCAATCCAATTAACATTGCTTTTTTTCTTCCGATTCGGTCAGAAAGCATGCCCAATGGAATACCCAATATCAAACCTGCAATGGATGGAATTGAGTTAATTAATCCCAAAAATTCTTTATCAAATCCTTTGGCCAGGATAAAAAAGTTAAAAAATAAAAGCCAAGTATTAAAGATGATTCCATTAATAACAGTGGCTGTTAAAAAATATTTTGCGTTTTTTGAAAAGCTTTGGGTTTGCAATCTAAATGTCACAATAAAATTTCCACATAAAAAACCACAGCCATTGCTGTGGGAATTAAAATTTGAAATTATTCAACGTTATGATATCAACTTTTGTATATCAGCCTTAACCTGGTCTGTCGATTTGAACAAGATGCCATGAATACCCAGCTGATTGGCTGCGTGGATATTTTCAATAAAATCATCCACAAAAATCGCTTCTTCCGGCTTGACATTAATTTGTTCTAATACCCATTCGTAGATGCGCGAATCGGGCTTTGCCATATTAACTTCTGCAGAAAACACCGAAAAATCAAACGCATCTAAAAATTGATACCTGGGTTCAATATCTTCGCGGGCTCTGCTCCATGCATTGGAAAGTAATGCGGTAGTGTAGTTCTTTTTGAGTTCATAAATATAATTTACCAGCACCTGATCCTTTATGTCCCCACGCCAAAATTCTCCAAAAAACCAATCCTGATCTTCCATCGATAAACCAAATTGTTTCAAGACATTTTCCCGATGTTCATCTTCAGAAATTTCTCCCCGAGTGGCTTTTTGTGCGGAATCAATCCCGTAAATGAGATGATCCATTTCTTCATAACTCTTATTGAATTTTTGGCCTAATTTCTCACGTGGTTCACGATTCTGTGTTCTTAAAATAACTCCCCCCATGTCAAAAATTATGGCTTTAATGTTCGGTTTTACCACGCTATTTCTCCTTTAAAATACATCCTATTAATAAAAAAAGTATATCATAAGCGATGTTTGTATCACACAAAAAACCTTTATTTTTATTAAGATATTAATGGTTTTCGATATGAGATTGATGTTCGAATCGGCTCATAACCACAGTTTTCATAAATGGATAACGCACCGCTCGGATTATTGGTATCAACACCCAACATGGCAGATTCCATGCCTGCATTTTTTACAGCCCGCATTGCAGCAAAAATCATCGCTTTTGCAATTCCCTGTCCACGGTAGGGTTTACGAACGGATATATCTTCTGTCCATCCTTGTTTTGTATTTGTTTTTTGGTTAGTTTCTTCATTAATATACACTATTAAAGTACCAACCACCTCATTATCCTTCCAGGCGAACTGGGTTAAATCCATTCTAACATGTGGATTATGAATCATTCGCTGAAAATCATTCTCTGTACTCGCTGTATATCCCCAATGATCTTTAAATGCCTCATCCAAACAGTCAGCTGCTTTTCGCCAATCAACTTCAGAAGCTGGCGATCTTAACTCGATGCCGGAAGGCAGCACTACGGTAGGTAAACCATTTAAATCTTTTCGCTCCATAATATAAAAATAACGTTCCGGCTCAAACCCTCTATTCTCCAAAAACCTGGTGCGGTGTTCTGCTGATTTCCATGCATTGGAATGAAAAAATTTCTTTTTTTCTTGTGGATGGTTTTTGCTTATTTCTTTCAAACGGGATTCGGCCCAATCGACTAATGCTGTTCCGATGCCATGGTTATACCAATCAGGATGAACTGAACCAGTCATGACATAAATCAGTTGATCATCTATTGGTAATTCACGCCAGCTAACGCGCTGAAAACCAACCAACTGATCTTTTACTTCCACAACGACAAAATCCGTTGTGAAATCACAATTGGCCGCATGTTGGTAAATATTGCGTACTTCCTCTACACTGGAATATTCGTCAGTGTGTTCTGATTCTGCGACTACATTGAGTAAATTTACCAAGGAAGGTAAATCTTTTTCCATTTCAAACGATCTTGTTTGAAATCCATCGATATTTGGTAATTTAATTTTCTGCTGTGTTGTTATCATGTTACCTTCTGTAGTTTATTATTTAATTTCCCATTCAGTCTGTAAAATCCCCATTCGATACATATCCCAACGACGGCCATCCCGGTTAAGAAACTGACGTTGTATCCCCTCATGTTTAAAACCAACTTTTTCATAAGAACGGATCGCTCTGGGATTGTATTCAAAAACCGTTAATGAGATATGGTGTAAATTCATCACATAAAAACCATAATTAAGTATCAACCGCATGGCCTCAGAACCATAACCATGACCCCAATCAGATGGATCACCGATGGAAATACCAACAAAGGCATTTACGAATTTTCCATCAAAATCGGATAGACCTATTTCACCAATAATCCGTTCCTCTGAGTTTGTTTTGATCATAAAAAAAACAAACGTATTAGATTCTGCGTCCTCTTCCAACCAATGTTTGATTTTCTCTTTTGAAAACTGAACAGCATGGCTGCCATCCATCAATCGCAAATACTCACTATTTCTTCGCCAATTAACAAACTTCTCTGCATCTCTTTTGATATCAAAAGGTATCAAATGAACTTTTTCGCCACGAAGGATAAGCTTCTGATCCATAGTTTTTCCTTTTAAATTATTGCCATTCCGGTTTAAGGATGCCATATCCAATTTCATCCCAATATTTTCCCAGGTGATAAATCACTTCACGGTTGGTAACTTCTTTTTTAAATCCTGCCTGGGTTACAGCCTGAGATAAGTTCACATCATAGGCTGGCACATCAATCTCTAGCCGGTACATATTAAGCTCATGAAAAGCATATTCCAGGCAAAGTGACAAAAGTTGTGGGAGCGCTGATTCCAAGTGGTGTTCATCACCAACCCCAATCTTTAATCGTGCCACCCCATGATTCCATAAAATTTGGTTAAATTGAACAAAACCTATTAATTGACCGCCAGTTTTCTCACGCACAGCAAAATGAATTACGTGCCCGGCGTCCACCTTTTTTTCAATTTTTTCATAAATTTTGGATAACTGAAAATCAGACAGTGGTTTTATCAAACCCTGACTCCATAATCTCGCATAGTTTAGGTTGTTTGTTAAAACTGAATCGACTTTTGGATCATTTTCGATGTCAATTTCAGTTAATTGGTAGTCTTGTGTTTCAAATAATGATTTTTCCATATTAGTTTGCCTGGTAATTTAATAATAATTCAGCCAGGGAACGAAAGATAAACTTTCTCGTTAATCAATCATTCCCCGGTCTAAAATTTCCTCTATTTTCCAATCTGCCATCATTACACGCCTAAAAGGTGATTAATCGGCATTTTTGGAGCCTGAAAAATATTGCCATTTAAGTCAATAATTTCCAGATTTTCATTATCATCAGCTAACTGGTATAAAACCGTTGCTAATTCTTCTTCATTCATTATTTCATCAAGGTCAGCGAATAACACTTTGTTAAATAAACCTTTCTTGATATCTTTGACCAGTTTGAAAAAAGCAGCACAATAATTGTAATGATGATTGGCTATATCAATATATATTGCTGCTAACTCTTTTTCATTTAAGTAGCGATTGACATAATCCAAACTGGCATATAACCGATGTTTTACTTCAGCGCTATAAGGTTGATTTATTGCCTTCTTACCACGAACATAAACTCCGAAAGCGCGGCCTGATCCCATCAGGTTGTGATTCAAATAATCAATCCGATGCGAATCTTCACTAATCATCAAATTACTCAACATTTCAGGCCTCCTATTTGCTTTTCAGCTATAGGTACTTATTTTCTTACCGACCAGGCATTACGCCTAAAAACAATTCTTATCTAATTTCTTCTTCCATCGTGGCAGCCCTTAACATTTTGCAAATAAAAAAGCCACCGATTTTTTTAGAATCCGTGGCTTTATCTGGATCACAGATAAAGAATAAAAAAAGCCACGGGTTCCGATTGTCACCCGTGGCCGTTGTTTACTTAACTAAGCTAACGACGAACAGGCGCAATACGACAAGGAACGCTAACTCCACCGGAAAAACCGGCAGCGCTACTGACATAAATTTGAGTGATGATAATGGTTTGGTTATTCATTTAACATGCGCCTTTCCTTTCATAGATTTGTTACCTGCTAATCTTAGCATAACCGATTTAAATTTGTCAAGGTTTTAATATAATTCTAATAAAACTTAATCCAATTTTATTCTCCAACCTTGACGGATACTAATTGTGAGATAAAATTAAGGAAGGTTAGGGGCGGTGGCGGAATGGCAGACGCAGCGGACTTAAAATCCGCCGGTGAATAACCTTGTGGGTTCAAGTCCCACTCGCCCTACTAATCAGAAAAAGATCGCAAACCAATTTGCGGTCTTTTTTGTTTAAAATTCTCCCAATCCAAGATTTCAATTTGTGATATAAATTAAGAAATAGAGGAAAAAGTGTCAAATTATTAGGTGCTTGTCCAACATGTTTATTTACATTTTTTTATCATAATAAGTTCCCAGATGTCGTCACAAAAATAATCACAAACTTTAGAAAAAAAATTAATTAATTTCAATTTAATTCTTAATTTAAAAAGGAAAAAATCATGGATCAAACAAAAGCGGACTTTATTTCAAAAAAACGGATCGCCGTATTCGGTGTTTCCCGCAGTGCTCAAAAATTTGGGAATTCTACTTACCGCGAATTAAAACAGCGTGGTTATGATGTTGTTGCCATCCATCCGGATTTGGAATCTATTGACGGAGATCCGGTTTTTAAATCTTTGGATGAGTTTTCTCCAACGCCGGAAGGTGCTGTAATCAGCGTATCCCCAAATTACGTACCCGATATTTTAAGAGATTTGGCTAAACACGATATAAAACATGTTTGGCTGCAGCAAGGTTCTGAATCCCCAGAAGCCAGCCAGGTAGGAAAAGATTTGGGATTATCTATGGTTGAAGGTGGCTGTATTCTAATGTATGCTGAACCAGTTTCCAGCATACATTCAGTTCACCGATGGATATGGAAAGTTTTAAAAAAATATTAAATTTTCAATTCATTCACAATTTATCACATAATGGTTAATCTTTTCACTTGCTTTTTTAAGCTGTCTGACATTTAATAGAATTACCCATTATTGGTATCCATTTTTGTTTTCACAATAAAATCTACCGTTTATCAACATTATTATGGTCACTTTGAAAGGAGTGTCTCTATGAGTGCAAAGTCCCAAGAAGGTCGTGCTTTTACGCCAATTCCATTAAAACGAGTAACACCAGTTCCGTCAGATATTGAAATTGCTAAGGCTGCAGAAATGAAACCGATCAGCGTTGTTGCTGAGGAACTTGGTTTGTTACCAAGTGAAATTGAATTATATGGGGATTACAAAGCTAAAGTCAAACTGGATGTTTTGGAAAGGTTAAAAGATATACCAAATGGGAAGTATATTGACGTGACTGCCATTACTCCTACCCCATTAGGTGAAGGAAAAACCACAACCACCGTCGGCTTGAGTCAAGCATTGGGAGCACATTTAAACAAATCTGTTATTACCTGTATTCGACAACCAAGTCAGGGCCCAACTTTTGGTATTAAAGGTGGTGCTGCAGGTGGTGGATATAGCCAAGTCGTTCCTATGGATGAATTTAATTTACACTTGACCGGTGATATTCATGCCATCACAGCTGCCAACAATCTGCTTGCCGCTGCAATCGACGCCCGCATGTTCCATGAAGCCACTCAAACCGATGATCAGCTTTATAGCCGTCTATTCCCAAAAGACAAACAGGGGAAACGCCATTTCGCGATCAATATGAAAGAACGCCTTGAAAAGTTAGGTATCGATAAAACCGACCCGGATGAAATGACACCCGAAGAACGCAGTCGATTTGTTCGTTTAGATATTGATCCGGATTCAATCACCTGGCGGCGAGTAATTGATACCAATGACCGCTTTTTACGTGGGATTACCGTAGGGGAAAGCCCCAGTGAAAAAGGTTTTACCAGAAAAACCGGATTTGATATTACCGTAGCAAGTGAAATTATGGCAGTGCTTGCCCTCACCACGGATCTACGTGACATGCGAAAACGATTTGGTAGAATGGTGATTGGCACCAATAAACAAGGCGAAGCAATCAATGTGGATGATCTGGGGGTTGCAGGCGCCTTGACAGTATTAATGAAAGATGCCATCAAACCCACTTTAATGCAAACCTTAGAAGGTACGCCTGTATTTGTGCATGCTGGCCCCTTTGCGAACATTGCTCATGGAAATAGTTCCATCCTGGCAGATAAGATCGCATTAAAACTTGCTGATTATGTTGTCACGGAATCAGGATTTGGTGCAGATATGGGCATGGAAAAATTCTTTAATATCAAATGCCGTTATTCCAACCTTGTTCCGGATGTTGTTGTTTTAGTCGCAACCATTCGCGCTTTAAAAATGCACGGGGGTGGCCCTGAGGTCAAAGCCGGAAAACCGCTCGATTTTGCTTACACAAACGAAAATCTAGAACTGCTGGAAGCAGGCTTACCTAACTTGTTACACCACATCAAAATCGCCAAAAAATTTGGTGTGCGAGTTGTGGTTGCTGTAAACCGCTTTTATACAGATACACAAGCAGAAGCTGATCTTGTCCGCAAAGCTGCTGTGGAAATTGGTGGCGCAGAGGATGCAGTGGTTTCAGAACACTGGGAATATGGCGGAGAAGGAGCTGTCGCTTTAGCAAAAGCGGTCATTGCTGCTGCCGAAAAACCAAATGACTTTAAATTCCTTTACCCACTCGAAAGCAGTATAAAAGAAAAAATCGAAACGATTGCCAGAGAAATCTATGGTGCCGATGGGGTTGACTATTCTCCTCAAGCAGAAGAACGGATTGCCGAATATGAACGCCTCGGCTTTTCACATAACCCAATGTGTATGGCAAAAACACATCTCTCCATTAGTCATGATCCTAAATTAAAAGGGGTACCAACTGGTTTCCGCATTCCAGTGCGAGATATTCGCGCCTCAGTTGGTGCTGGATTTTTGTATCCGCTCTTAGGAACAATGCAGACCATGCCAGGTTTGCCAACGCGCCCCTCTTTTTATGATGTCGATCTTGATCCGGATACTGGCGAGGTGCTCGGCCTCTTCTAACCAAAATACAAAAAAAGAGCCGCTCATCTGAGCGGCTCTTTTTACTTAACCACCAATTTTTGTTGTAATGCCAGCGCAACTGCTTCTGTTCGGCTGGATACTCCTAGTTTGGACAAAATACTGCTTACATGAAATTTAACTGTAGATCTGCTTACAACCAATCGTTCAGCAATTTCCACATTACTTAATCCATCTGTCATTAAAACCAACACTTCATTTTCTCTTGAAGTTAATCCATAATCCGGTTTTTCCGGACGTATGGCTGCATGAATTAATGCCTGCGCTGCTTCAGGAGCTAATGTTGCTTTGCCTGCGTATGCAGAGCGGATGGCCCCTGCCAATTCATCAGCAGAGATGTTTTTTAATAAATACCCAATCGCACCCGCCTGTAAAGCTCCCTGTACCAAATCATCTTCTTTAAAACTCGTTAAGGCGACTACTTGAATATTTGGCCATCTTGATCGAATGGCTTTTGTTGCAGCAGCACCATCCATAACTGGCATAATTAAATCCATTAAGATCACATCCGGTTGGACTGTCTCACATAACTCAAGCGCTTCTTTGCCATCTTTGGCTTCAGCCACCAGCTCCAGATCATCAAATACATATAAAAATGCCCCAAGGCCACTGCGTACTACGGCATGATCATCAACCAGCATGACCCGAATGGGACGTTCATTCGCCATGTTTGTTTCTCCTCCAAAGACCTATTGCTTAAAAAGTGAAATATCAATCCAAGTTGGTATTATTATACCCTTTCCTTATCAATCATTCATAACCAATTTTTACACGAGCTGTAAAATTCGATCCAATACACTGCGATCTACATTAAACAAACCCGCTTCCGGTAAACGTTGAAGTAATTTTTTCCACTGCAGATCCGCTTCAAAAATCTGGTGAAAGATTGGTAATGCTTCATCCACTTTTCCGATTTCTGCCATTGTAACCGCGTGCCAAAAAGGCAATTCAAGGATTTGTGGTGCCAAACTTGCTGCTTTCTCATACTTCATTAAAGCCTCATTGGTTTTTCCAGCACCCAAACATGCATCTCCTTCGTTCATTAATTCATACGCATTATGTAAGGTAACCAAACGCCTTAGTTCCTGGATAGGTTCTGGGTGGTCTTCCACTCTCAAATCTAATAAAACACCTTCCCATTCCATTTCTTTTTTATTACCATCCACAATTAACATGGCAGCGCTTTGTTTTCCACGTACATCTCCTCCAGCAAATTGTGCCGCTTCCAATGCCACTAATAAACGTTCGGATAAAGTTCCCGAACTCTTTTCAAATGCCTCCGCCATAGCAGGCCAAACGGATTCATTATCCATCATATTCGCCTGAACGGAATAATTTTCACCTGCTTTATGTCCGGCGGATTGGATACATCGCTCACCCGTATGAACTGCCACATTTCCTTGAACATCGATCATAGCAACCTGCCTGATTGCTTTTCCAGAATCCTTTTCTTTTAAACAAGTTAATGCCTCAGATGCTGTCTTCCCTTCAGCCATTAATCCTAGACCTAATGGACCGTAACTTACTTCTACCATTGCTTGTGTAGCAATCACACCTACGCCGGCTCGTCCCCAAGTCACCAAAGAACCAACGGAAAACCAATGGGATTGAACCGCTACTCCCATCTGACCAGTATTAGGGTCTCGAGCCACAATAGAAAATGTATGCGCAAAAGGAAATCGTTTTTGGATAGACATATCTTCTCCTAAAAAATCACTCATCCATTATAAAAAAATCGATATGTTAAAATATATACTACAATAAATTTGGAGGGCATAAATGTTAAATTTAGTACTTTATGGGAATTCGGTATTATTTTGGTTTATCAGCTTGGGGATAGCGATCCTCACTTATATTTTACTAAAGATTTTTCTTCGTTTAGTATCTCAGCGATTAAAAAACATGGTAACAAAGACCAATACAGCTGTAGATGATTTAATTTGGAATATTATCGATAACTCCAAAACATTATTTTTATTAATCTTATCCATATACATTGGTAGTAAATTTTTAAAGTTACCCCAAAATGTTAATCAAACCTTTAATGTAATCATGATTATCACTTTATGGTTGCAAGTTGGTTTTTGGGCAGCGGCTGCTTTTAAATATTGGTTTATGGAAAGAAATATTGACCAGTCAAATGGCAGGCAAAAAACGAATTTAAGTATCATCAATACCATCGGAAAAATTTTTATCTGGAGTGTGATTTTAATACTTGTATTAGATAGCATTCCTTCGATAGATATCACCGCTTTAATTGCCAGTCTAGGGATTGGCGGTATTGCGGTCGGGTTAGCAGTTCAAAACATCTTGGAAGATCTTTTCTCCTCCGTTACGATTGCCCTTGATAAACCATTTATGATTGGAGATTTTATTTCAGTGGGAGATTTTTCAGGTTCTGTTGAGCATATTGGTCTCAAAAGCACACGCCTGCGAAGTGTTTCCGGAGAGCAATTGATATTTTCAAACTCTGATCTTCTGAACAGTCGAATTCAAAACTTTAAACGTATGGATCGACGGCGCGTGGGAATTAAAGTAGGCGTAACGTATCAAACCTCACCGAGTCAATTAAAAACCATTCCGGAAACCATCAAAAATATCATCTCTTCCTTTGAATCAATCACCTTTGAACGGGCTAACCTGACAAACTTTGGTGATTTTTCAATAGATTTTGAATTTTCTTATTATGTTGAATCCTCTGATCTGCAATTTCATCTGGATACACAAGAAAAAATCCTTATTCAACTATATGAAAGTTTCGCCAAGGAAAATATAGAATTTGCCTTTCCAACCCAAACGATTTTTGTCGAACAGGAAACAAAAACTTAATTCTTTTTGGTTTTTCTTTGTTCTTTGGAACGCCAGTTACTGGTAAAATTCTTGATAAAGAATTAAGTTATTAATAACAAATTATGAAGGATTATTAAGATACTAATCCTCCAATAATGTTTAGTGCTATAATAGATTCAATTAATAGTGTTGTAAAAAGGAGATAAACATGCCCATTCGATTTGGACCATTAGAATTAGTAATTATCCTGGGAATCATCATTTTATTGTTCGGTGTGGGGCGCATCAGTAAAATTGGTGGTGAACTTGGCAGCGGTATACGATCTTTTAAAGACGGTTTACAAGGCGATAAAAAAGACGAAGAAGATCAAACCGAAGACAAATAAATTGATAAAAACCTATTACTGGCTTAAAGGGATTTATTCCTTATGAATTTTTTAAATTTTGGCCCAATGGAAATTGCTTTCATATTAATTATTATGATCGTAGTTTTAGGCCCGAAACAAATGGTTGACTCAGCCCAGAAATTGGGGAGATTTATCCGTAAAGCGGTCAAATCCCCCCTCTGGACGACCATTATGGACACTTCAAAAGAACTGCGTGAACTGCCTACTCGATTGGTAAGGGAAGCAGGACTTGAAGAAGATATTAAAGAAATTAAAAAGACCCGCGATTCTTTTAAGGATATTGGGAATATTTCCGCAACATATACCCCCTCTCAACCAAGGCCCTATCAAAAAGATATAAACCCGGATAACACATCCGAAAATTCCATCCTGAAAAATAAACCAACAGACGAAGCGGTTAATGAACCAACCGAACCTGTAAACGAAGTCTCACAAAATCCTCCCAACGAAAGCACAGATTTATAAACCGTATGAGTTCTGAAACTTCGCCCTTATTATCTATATGGGGCCATCTTAATGAATTAAGAAAAAGAATATTTGTTGCTGCAATTGCTATGGCAATTACTACCCTGGTAGGGTTTGCATTAGTGCCCTATTTATTGGATTTTATAACCATTCCAATTGGGGGAGTAGAAAACTTACAATCGATTGAAATCACGGAAAATATTTCTGTTTTTATGCGTCTTTCTTTATTAGCAGGGTTTACACTAGCCTTTCCAGTTATCATCGGAGAAATATTAGCATTTTTAGCCCCTGGTTTAAAAAAGAACGAAAAACGCTGGATTTGGATTACGTTACCGGTTGCTACCTTTCTTTTCTTGGGTGGTGTAGCTTTTGCATATTATGTGATGCTACCAACAGCAGTTCCATTCCTGATCTCTTTTTTGGGGGTGCCTACAACTCCCCGCTTAGCCAGTTATATTAAATTTGCTACGAGTTTAATCTTTTGGCTTGGAATTGGTTTTGAGTTACCAATCCTTGTGTTTGCCTTAGCAAAATTTAACTTGGTGACCCCACAAGTGATGTTAAAACAGTGGCGTGTCGCAATAGTTATCATCGCGGTAATTGCTGCAGCCATTACCCCCACCGTTGATCCTGTCAATATGGGCATTTTAATGTTACCGCTATTCCTGCTTTACCTTTTAAGTGTTCTGTTTGCTTTTTTGGCAAAATAAATTACGCTAATTGCTTAGGAGAATTGCCATGCACCAGGTTGAACTCGATCACAGTGAAGAGCCCATTCGGCTTTTTAAGTCGAATTTTTTAGAGTTTTTTACACATATTAGTCCGATCACTGTATTAATCCTTTGGCTTCCAGTCATTTTTTATGCACTCTATCGTGGTTTTATCGCTTTTCAGGTTAATAATACAGTTGGTTATGTTGCTGTTGGTTATTTCGGCGGATTAGTGTTATGGACGCTGGCAGAATATGTTTTACACCGCTTTTTGTTTCACTTCAAACCTAAAACAAAAAAGCAAGAGCGCCTGGCTTTTCTTTTTCATGGTGTACATCATGCCCAACCCAAAGTAAAAACCCGTCTGGTCATGCCGCCCGCCTTAGCAATCCCTTTAGCGCTTGTATTTTATTTCCTTTTTTGGCTGATTTTTGTTTTGGTTTTTAAAATACCAGCCTGGGTCGGGCCTACTTTTGCAGGTTTCTTAACAGGTTACCTAATCTATGACATGATGCACTACGCCACGCACCATTTTCCTATGCGTAAAGGAATCTGGAAAAAGATCAAACGTTTTCATATGCAGCATCATTATAAATATCCCGATCAACTATTTGGGGTCAGTTCCCCACTTTGGGATTATATTTTTGCCACAATGCCTAAGTCATCCAAATAACCTTCTCAAGGCTAACCTAAAAAGTTAGCTTTTTTTAAATTCATAAATTTGTCCAACTTTCTCATTCCTCAGAACACCAGGGTTGTGTTATAAAGAATGAAGAATTATATAGATTTAAAGAGGAACCAATGAGCGAATTACACGGTTTTATTCAAGTTGAACAAAAAAAGTATCCGAAATTAATAGTATCGTCACCATTTACAAACACAAAAAAACTGGTGCAGAATTAATGTCAATCTCCAATGACGATGAAAATAAAGTATTTGGTATTACTTTTCGCACCCCACCTGATGATTCAACCGGCTTACCCCATATCATGGAACACTCTGTCCTATGTGGCTCCCGAAAATATCCGGTGAAAGAACCATTTGTCGAGTTGATCAAAGGCTCGCTCAATACCTTCTTGAATGCTTTTACTTATCCTGACAAAACCTGTTATCCTGTGGCCAGCACCAATTTGCAAGATTTTTATAACTTGATTGATGTTTACCTGGATGCAGTTTTTTATCCCTTGATCTCAGAACAAACCTTAATGCAAGAAGGTTGGCACTACACCTTAGAAAATGTGGAAGACGCTATGAAATTTAAAGGTGTAGTTTTTAACGAAATGAAAGGGGCTTATTCCTCTCCGGATGACATCTTAGGAGACGAAAGTCAAATGTCCCTTTTTCCTGATACCCCCTACGGGCTTCAATCCGGTGGCGACCCGGAGGTCATACCTGATCTTACCTATCATAAATTTAAAAAATTTCACGAGACCTTTTATCACCCCTCCAATGCCAGAATATTCTTTTATGGGGATGATGATCCAACCCAACGCTTAAAGCTCTTAGATGTTTATTTATCTGGTTTTGATGCCATTTCTGTCAATTCATCCTTACCTTTACAACCTCACTTTGATAAACCACTTCGAAAAGTATTGCCGTACGACGCTGGTGAATCCGGTGAATCTGGTAAATCCTATCTAACCGTTAATTGGTTATTACCTGAGGGAGATGATCCAGAATTGGTATTGGGTTTGGGAATTTTGGATCATATTTTGATTGGTACCCCTGCTTCACCACTGCGAAAAACATTACTTGAATCTGGCCTTGGAGAAGATTTGGTTGGCTCTGGTTTAAGTAAGGAATACCGTCAAATGATGTTTTCCACAGGTATGCGAGGGATCCAAAGTAAAGACCTTGACCTGGTAGGGGCCCTCATTCTGGAAACCTTAAAACAAATTGCAAAAAATGGAATTGATAAAAATACGATTGATGCCTCATTAAATACCATTGAATTCAATTTACGGGAAAACAATACTGGCTCATTTCCACGCGGAATTGCCATCATGCTGCGATCCTTAACCAATTGGTTGTATGACCGGGATCCAATCACGCCAATAGCTTTTGAAGCACCCTTATCTTCGATTAAACAGAAGTTGGAATCAGGAGATAAATTCTTTGAAAGATTAATTCAAAAATATTTTATTAATAATACCCACCGCACCACAGTCATTATGCAGCCGGATACAACCCTGGCCAAACAACGAGAAGAAAAAGAGAGTAACCGGTTATTGGCTACCAAAAACGCCATGACACAAGAGGAAATTAATAAAACTATCCAAAATGCACGTTATTTAAAACAATTACAAGAAACTCCCGATTCAGCGGAAGCTTTGGCAAGTATCCCTATTTTAAGACGCGAAGACCTTGAACCGAAGTCCCGTACCCTACCCATTGAGATTATCCAGGAAGATAAAGGTAAGGTCTTCTATCATGATCTTTTCACGAGCGGTATTCTTTATCTGAATTTAGGATTTGATCTGAAAACACTGCCTCAGAAATATTTACCATATATGCGGTTATTTTCAAAAGCGCTCCTTCAAACCGGCACTGATAAAGAAGATTTTGTCAGTTTAATTCAACGGATTGGGCGTGAAACGGGTGGGATTTATTACAATTTATATACATCGAAAAAATCAAATCCGGATGAAACAGCTGCCTATTTATTCCTGCGTGGAAAAACCAAGGCGTATCAAACCGATAAATTGCTGAATATACTATTAGACATTCTCACCTCCGCAAATTTTTCCAATAAGGAACGAATTCGCCAAATGGTTTTAGAAGAAAAATCTAGTATGGAAGCAGGGTTAATCCCATCTGGTCATCGTGTAATTAATAATCGATTAAAAGCTCAATATGATGAAGCCGCTTGGGTCACCGAACAAATGAGCGGAATTGATTATTTATTTTTTATACGTAAATTAGCCGATAACTTCGACCAACAGTGGGATGCGATATTAACTACTTTTCATAAAATTCGCAACTTATTGATTCAACAATCCAATCTGGTCTGCAATTTCACAATCGAATCCGCGGAAAAAACACCCATCTTGAATTCGCTTTTAGAATTTCTTAAAAAATTACCGGACGAACCAACTCAATTACAATATTGGCAGCCAGAGAAAATGGAAACATCTGAAGGTTTAACTATTCCTTCCCAGGTAAATTATGTGGGCAAGGGAGCCAATCTTTATCAATTAGGTTATCAGCACAATGGATCGATCAATGTGATTAACCAATATTTACGAAGCACATGGTTGTGGGAAAAAATTCGCGTTCAAGGTGGTGCTTATGGTGGTTTTTCCAGTTTCGACCGTTTGTCCGGTATTTATAATTTCCTATCCTATCGGGATCCCAACATTTTGGAGACTCTCGAAAATTATGATCTGACCGCAAATTTTCTAAAGAATTTAAACCTCGGCGAAACAGAATTAACCAAGTCCATTATTGGTGCAATTGGTGAAGTGGATTCTTATATGCTGCCAGATGCAAAGGGTTATACCGCCATGTTGAGATATCTTCTGGGCATCAGTGATGAAGAACGTCAGATTATTCGGGATCAAATCCTTAATTCAACAGAAGAAGATTTTCATCGCTTTGGTGAGATTTTGGAAAATCTAAACAAAAATGGGTCAATTGTTGTTCTGGGTTCTGCTGATTCAATCCAAAAAGCAAATGAGGAAAATGATCATTTCTTAAATGTAAAACAAGTTTTATAAGAAAAAACGCCCCGGTTGGGGCGTTTTTTCATAAAATATCTCGTTTGATTATGGGTGCTGTTAAAAATCGCCAGATTATTTTTGGTGTGGTTAGCCATGCGATTTTTGCACCATGTTTTTCATTTTCCAATATTTGCTCCACGAGATAAGGTGTCACTGTTTCTACCCGATCTGCGAGAATATTAAATATCTTTTTTTGACGCTGCCATTTTTCTCCTCGCTGGTCCATATCACCCAATAACAAATCCGTCACCACCATTCCCGGACTCAGAAAACCAATTTTGACTGGAGATTCTTCATTTTCTTTCACCACGGACTCCGTAAAATAAGACAAGGCGCGTTTACTTGTTCCGTAAATTGATAATCCTGGAGTGATCCTACCATCCGAACCTAAACCTTCCATATTATAAATAAAACCAAAACCCTGTTTTTTCATTTGTTGGAGAGCTATCTGAACTCCATTCATGACACCAATCAAGTTGGTTTGGATAACAGTTGAGAAAACTTCATAAGGAATATCTGAAAAATTTGCAGACTGATGGGAAATCCCGGCATTATTAATCCAAATATCGATTTTCCCAAATAAGTTCTCAGAAAATTTCCATAAATTATCTACCTGTCCATAATCAGCCATATCACAGGCAAAGCCACCCAGCATTTCAGGTTTAATTTCCTTTCCTAGTTCGGCTAACGCATCTGCAACGGAAGAATCTGATCTTCCACTGACAACCACTTGGTGTCCACGTCGTAAAAATTCTTTTGCCATACCAAAACCAATACCGCGTGTACTGCCCGTAATCACAACTGTTTTCATCGCATTACCTCATTTTTAAATTTACCCATTTCATTTTACAACCCTTAAACTCATCAAACCAAATAATCAGCAAATAACATTATACGGATTGTTTTATTATCAAATCCATCTATTTTAGAAATTAATTTTTTAACTTCATTATTTTTTAATTTTAACATTCGTTATAATTGGAATATATATCTTCAAATTAATAAGGAAAATCATGGAAAATAAAAACAGAGATCCACAAAAAAGCATTACAGGCGCCATCATATTAATCCTGATTGGTGTTGTTTTTCTTGTTAAGCGACTTAATCTGATCGAGATTCAAAATTGGTGGGCTTTATTTATACTGATTCCAGCCATATCTTCCTTATCCAATCTTATCCAAGACCTACGTCGAGGAATAAGCATGACAGCTGTTATTGCACAGGGTATATTGGGGGCAATCTTTCCTGCTGCGATTGCAGCCATGCTGTTATTTAATTTAAGCTGGGAAAAGTTCTGGCCTATATTTATTATTTTGGCAGGATTTTCTTTATTACTAACTGGCTTTTTACCCGCTGGAAAAGGGCTTGAGTCACTCATTCAAACGATTCAGCCTTGGTTGATTAGTTCAGGTCTGGCGGTAATTTTGACGGGTAGTTTGTTTTTTGTTCAGACCATCAATTTTTTTAATATCAATAAATTTGTTCCCAATTGGTGGGGCTTGCCAATATTGGTCGCTGCGATGGGTGGTGTAATAGCAGCTTATTTTTCCTTCAAGGCGGATAAAAAAACAAAAACCGGTATAAATTTATTGGCTGCACTAATTTTATCCATTCCCGGATTTTTCGCTATCTTAGGAATTCAAGCAAATTTAGTTTTCCCCCTTTTAATTATCGCCATTGGTATGGTCTTGATTATCACATTCATCAATCAAAAATAATTGATTAAAAGTCAAAATATCTAACTAAGATTCTGCTTCTGTACAATCTTTTATGATTTTTACATTTGCAATCTATGTAAATTTAATATATTATTACGATATCAAACTATTTAATATTATATTATTGGAGGTAGAAACATGGCATGGCAAATTGATCAGTCTCATTCATTAATTCAATTCTCAGTAAAACATATGATGATTGCGAAAGTAAGAGGTTTTTTTGAAGAATTCAATGGTTCAATTAATTTGGATCAGAACAACCCATCGGAAACTGAAGTGGAAGTATCAATAAAAACGGCTAGCATCAATACACGACAAAGTCAACGAGATGAACATTTACGATCACCAGACTTTTTTGATTCTGAAAATTATCCTGAAATGCATTTTATTAGCACTAAAGTTGAATTATTATCAGAAAATACAGCAAAACTTTATGGAAACTTAACCATAAAAGATATAACCAAGGAAGTTGTTCTAGATGTAAAATTTAACGGCTTATCAAAAAGTCCTTTTGGCACCACGAATGCAGGATTTGAAGCCAATGGAATAATTAATCGGAAAGATTGGGATCTTAACTGGAACCAAACCTTAGAAACTGGTGGTTTTTTGGTTGGAGATCAAATTGAAATCAATATCGAATTGGAATTAATCAAGCAGTAAACATAAACAATGCCTTGAAGAGGTTTTCCAAGAGTGACAACCTCTTTTTTGTTAACAATAATATTTATAAATTTCAATATCCTGCTTTTTTGCAACTTTTTTCCATTCTTTTCGTAAATGGTATTAACAGACAAAAACAGGCAGGAAATTATGGAAACTAACCAATCCGATGTTCTTCAAACTTATTTTGGCGTTATAACAAAAAAAGAAACTTATTTAAACTTAGTTTATCTTCTACTCGCCTTTCCCTTAGGATTATTTTATTTCATTTCTCTGGTAGTTGGTTTTTCAGTAGGTATCTCATTATTAATAATTTGGGTGGGTTTTTTTATCTTGGTTTTGTTATTCCCCGCAATTTGGTATGCCATCGCATTTGAACGAATCCAAGCAATTCACTTATTAGGAGAAAATATTCCTCCAATGGCAAAACCTACTGTTACCGATCAACGGCTGATGGATAAAATTAAAGCATTCTTTACAAACCCGGTTACATGGAAAGGATTGTTATATCTGTTCCTGAAATTCCCAATTGGGATTGTTGAATTTACAATTCTGGTGACAGGGTTATCGATCATGCTCGGTTTCCTGGCAGCGCCGTTCATTTTCCCTTTTGTTGAAATTAATTTTGGTTTGTGGATTGTGGACAGCTTTTCTGAAGCAATCGGCTTATTTGTTGTCGGAATACTTTTAGTTCCTGCAATCCTTCACTTTTTCAATTTGATATGCAAAATCAATGGCAAGTTCGCTAAACTGATGTTAGGCCAAACTGAATATAAAAACGATCAGCCTGAAAAACAACAAACCTCAAATTTACCCATAACAGAAATAACTGAGGATACAAAAATTCTCGATTAAGTTTTAAACGAAAAAAATCAATAAAAATTATTTGATATAAACCTCAAGGGTAAGTAGACCCGGGAGAAAAACTAGATTTTGGAGGAAGTGCACCATGGAAAATAAAAAACAATCATTTGTTTGGGGATTGCTGTTGGTCTTAATTGGCGGAATATTGTTAGTAGACCAGTTCTTACCAGCCTGGAGTATCAACTTTGATTGGCCCTGGATTATCATCGGGGTTGGGCTTGTATTTCTATTTTTTGCAGTTCTCACCCGAACCGGTGGTTTGGCTATCCCAGGGTCAATTATTAGCGGCATCGGTGGAATTTTATATTATCAAAACTTGACGAATAATTGGGAAACCTGGCAGTTTGCTTGGGCTCTTATTCCCGGTTTTGTTGGAATTGGTATCGCCCTGGCAACATTAATTACTCCAAAAGATTTTAAAGAAGGATGGCAGTCCAGTCTGATTTTACTTGTCATAAGCGCAGTATTGTTTATGATCTTCGGTGGTAGTTCATTTTTCGGATGGGATACCCAATTTGTTTGGCCAGCTGTCATCATCCTATTTGGTTTATTTATGTTAATTCGCGGTATTTTACGTAAATAGGAAATTGATATGAATAACAATCAACAACAAGATTTATCCACAGCAGATAATAATCAACAAAAATCACATGTCACAACAATAATTGGGTTAGGTTTAGTATTAATTGGTTTCGTGATTTTGGTTGGAGAGATATTTAATATCGGAATAGGCCGTTACATTTGGCCATTCTTTATATTAATTCCGGGTGCAGTTTTACTTGTTTTATCCAATCAAAAAACCATTAAACACGGCGAACCACTTGTAATCCTTGGAAGTATCTTCACCATGTTAGGTTTATTGTTTTTTTATCAGACCATCACAAATCATTGGGTCAGTTGGGCTTATGCCTGGGCATTAATCTCACCGACCTCATTTGGTTTGGGTTTATGGTGGTATGGTAATCAAAATAATCGCGAAAACCTGGTAAAAACAGGGAAACAACTTGCAAAAATTGGTGCAATCATCTTTATAGCCGGTGCAGCTTTTTTTGAGATCATCTTGGGTTTAAGTAAATACGGTCGTACCGTGACGCCGGTTTTATTAATTGGTGTTGGAATTTATTTGTTATACCAGTCCACAAAAAAATAATTTACAATATTTTTGAAAGCGTTACAACGGGTGTTGGTTTTTACCAAACCCGTTTTTTTTGTTTTCGCCTTTATTGCTCATTTCCTATGTTTTGATGACTAATCACTACCCGTCCTGTTTGATTACCAGATAAAATTTTATCAATTTCTGTTTGAATATTTTCCAATGTCACCTCATTTTTTAGTGAATCTAGATTTTTTGGTTTCCATTCATTTGCGAGTTTTTGCCAAACTTTCGTTCGTTTCTGGCGTTCAACATTTACCGAATCAATTCCAATTAATGAAACTGCTCGTAAGATAAACGGAAAAACAGTCATTTCAAGTTTTTCTGATGCCACCAACCCACAGCAGGTAACGTGACAACCATAACAAGCCGCTTTTAAAGCTGTTTCCAAATATTCCCCCCCGACAGTATCCACAACCCCGCCCCATTTTTGTTTTAACAAGGGTCGCTTGTTATTTTCCAAAAACATCTCTCGCGATAAAATTTGATTAGCACCCAAGTCTTTTAGCCAATCCCAGCGCTCTCTTTTCCCGGTCACAGCCACAACTTCAAATCCTAAATGTGCCAATAACATAACCGCCATACTTCCCACACCTCCAGTTGCGCCAGTTACCAGAATCGGAGCTTTTCCTGCTACGATATCAGAAGCTAGGATTTCTTTAATACTTAAAGCCGCCGTAAATCCGGCTGTGCCAAAAATCATTGATTCGATTGGTGTCAATCCATCAGGTAAAAAAATGACCCAATCTTCGGGAACACGAATAAATTGACCAAAACCACCATCCGTATTCATACCCAGATCAAAACCACTTACAATCACTTTTTGTCCAATCCGAATTCTTTCAGAACGAGATTGTTTTACGATGCCTACTGCGTCAATCCCTGGTGTATGGGGATATGACCGTGTGACGCCTTTGTTTCCCGTAGCAGATAAAGCATCTTTGTAATTCAGAGATGAAAAAAGTACCTGAACCAAAACTTCTCCTTCTGGTAAGTCTTCCGTATCCATTTCCTTTATTTCACCCGAAAATTGGTCTTCCGTTGTTTCAAAAACACGATATGCTTTGTATTTCACACTTTACTCCATTTTCCAAAAAACTATTGACTTCACGTTAAAATTATTGTAATATATGGGAGCGCTCCCAAATCATATTAACATTTTATTAAAATTCGTTCAAAACCTGAATAAAACAGGTTTTTTAATCAAACTTACCTGGGAGCGCTCCCAAAACTATATGAATCTTGAATCCATTGCTAAATTATCTGGGGTTTCCCGCTCAACTGTTTCGAGAGTAATTAATGATTCTCCTAATGTGAGTTCGGCAGCCCGTGAAAAAGTACTTTCTGTTATCCAGCAAGTGGATTTTCAACCCAATATCGCTGCCCGCTCTCTTGCCGCCGGTAAAACCCAAGTGATTGGTTTGGTGATACCAACTCATATTACTCGCTTGTTTAGTGATCCATTTTTTCCATTGTTAATTCAAGGAATTAGCTCCTCATGCAACGCTAGTGACTTTTCAGTAATGCTCTGGCTTTCGGAACCGGAACATGAACGTCGAATGATACGCAAAATTTTATACAATGGCATTATTGATGGCGTCATTATCAGTTCATCTGTCATTAACGATCCCTTGGTAAATGCACTAAAAGAACGTGACCTTCCATTTGTTATGGTTGGCGAACCCATTGATAAAGAAAACACCAATTTTGTTGATGTAGACAATCAATCTGGTGCGCTTAGGGCAGTACTACATCTTGCCAGAATCGGGTACAAAAAAATAGCCACCATCACCTGCGCCTTAAATACTGCCGTTGGGATTTCCCGTCTGGCTGGTTACGAAGAGGCCCTTCATCAAGCAAACTTAAAATTTGACTCCAAATTGGTTATGGAAGGCGATTTTTCTCAAGAAAGTGGTTACATTTTAACGAAACGCCTTTTAGTCCAAAAACCCGATGCAATATTTGTTGCTTCTGATCCAATGGCGCAAGGATGTTACCGCGCTTTACACGAAGCAGGTTTAACAATTGGAAAAGACATCGCTATCGTCGGATTTGATGATTTGCCATTTTCTCCTCACATGTCACCGCCCCTTACTACCGTCCGTCAACCGATCATTAATATGGGGCAAATGGCTGTTGAGATTTTGATTAATTCAATTCAGGATGCGAACCGTCCAGTTCGCCAACTTTATTTACCCACAGAGTTGATCGTTCGTTCATCATGTGGTCTTAGTTAATTATTTTTAAGGAGGTGGATCACAAAACTTGCTGTTACATTGTTTTTTACCAAATTTTCAGTTACTAAAAACAAAACCAAACCCTTAAGGAGAAAACCGAAATGCGAAAGTCGACCTTATTTGTGGTAAGTATGCTTATCTTATTAAGCATGATCATGGCAG
>PABH01000014.1 GCA_002702705.1 Anaerolineaceae bacterium | reverse complement strand
ATTTCCCACGGCTCTTGCACTTGAAGACTCATCTCCACCTCCTGCCTTCTTTACATTACCATTTTCACACAGGTTTGCCAACAGTATCTTCTCAAAGAAGATTGACAAGAATTGCTGGACATGGCGTAGAAAGAAAATTAGGTCTCAAAAATCCTTTTAAAACTGCTTCGCAAATAGTCCTCTACCTTTTTATTCCAAAAAGATATGTTTTTTACTTTTCGATATATAATACAAACAAATACCTCTTTGTTTGTAACGCAGCAAGGATGCTGCTGCAAATTTTATATAAGGGCTTCAGTGTTAAAAAGGGGTTTAAAGCCTTTTTTACATAAAAATGGATTTTATGACCACAAAAATTCTCAACCTCGAACAAAAATTAAAAACAACCAAAGATCCACAAAAACGGATCGATTTATTAAACGAAATTGCCTGGGAATTACGGATCATTGATGCAAATCGTGCACGGCATGTGTGTGAACAGATCATGTATATGTACGAAGCCCAACAAGTTAACACTTCGTATATTAAAGGCAAAGTCACATGCATGACAACCCAATGTGTGCTTAATAATATCAGCGGCAATTTTGCAAAAACAGTTTCGATTGGGTTTAAGGCTTTGATATTATTGGAACAAATGCCCGACACCAATTTAGAAATTCGTGTTTTGCGTTCCATCGGTTGGAGTTATGTTCAACTGGGAGACAATACAAAAGCTTTAGAATATTTAAATAAAGCCTTGAGTTTAGCGAGAAAAACAGAAGATCGAGAAAATGAAGCCTATGTATTAAACGCCCTTGCATTTGCATTGGATAATAACAATAAATCGGATGAAGCAATCAAGACTTACCAGCAAGCCTTGGAAATTTACTGTAATCAACATAACATGGACAGCCAGGCTACTGTGCTCAATAACCTTTCCCTTTCTTATACCCATGCTGGCCAAGCCGAAAACGCATTGGAAGCCGCCCAACAAAGTGCAAAAATTGTTGAAATGATGGGATTAGAGGAATTAAAAGTTTCTTTATTTGGCACCTTCGGAGAGGCTTATTTAGCCTTGAATGATCTTGAAAATGCGGGTCTCTATTTTCAAAAAGCATTAACCATGGCTACGGAAATCAACTTTGTTTACGACAAAATTATCAATCAATTATTTCTGAGTAAAGTTTTGATCAAAAGAGAATTATATGAGGAAGCACAAGAAAATTTAGAATCTTGTTTAACTTCATGTAGTGCTGTTGGAATAAGTAAAGAAAAATACGAATGTTATGAGCAGCTCTCCCTTTTACATGAAAAAAAGGGGGATTTTGAAAAAGCATTGGAATACCATAAGGAATTTCATGCCTGTAAGATTCAGCATTCCAAACAAGAATTCAATTTGTTTTTTGACAATATGAAATTAATTAATGAGCTGGAAAATGCCAAAAAAGATGCTGAGATCAATCGTTTGCGGATTGCGATGCTTCAAAGTGAAATTACGCAAAACAAATTAATCCAAAATACATTGGAAGAACAGGCTGTTCGCGATTCATTAACCAATTTACATAACAGGCGTTATTTTCTATCCACCGGAGAGGAAGTTCTATCTGAGCACAAAAAAAATGGTCGTTCAATTTCCATTATTATTTTGGATCTTGATCATTTTAAAAATGTAAATGATACCCATGGTCATTCCGTGGGAGATGAGGTTTTAAAAAGTGTGGCAGATGTATTACGGTCTCAATGCCGCAGCACAGACTTAATCAGTCGATACGGTGGAGAAGAATTTATCGTTTTGTTACCTGAAATGGATCAAGAAAATGCATTTTTAATGGCAGAAAGATTTCGCACATCGATTGAGGATTTAGATATTATTGTCGGCAGTTTGCAAATTAAAATCACAGCAAGTTTTGGAATTGTTTCTTTCTTAAAAGGTTCAAACGTTACTTTGGAACTATTAATTAATCGAGCGGACCAGGCCCTCTATTTAGCAAAAGATGCCGGGCGTAATCAATCGATCATTTATGAAGTTTCATCCTAAGTTTGTAAATTTTTCACCCACATTCATAAAAAAACTCTCCTTGATTTCAGGAGAGTTTTTCTTAATGAATTAAATTTAAACCCCAGCCTACTTTCTTACCCGATCACCAATCATGGTTGTAACTTCTGAGATTTTAAAACTGGTATATTCACTTCCTCCATTGTAATTTCCTGTTTGAAATAAGCCATCGGCTTCTTTTTCAGTTGAACTACCACCCAAGTAAACAGCATAACTTTCACCCAATAATAAATTGGGAGAGGAAAAAGCAATTGATTGATAGGTTTTCGTAGGGGCAAAAGTTACAATTTCTTCCCCATTACTATTTTGCAAATGGAATAAAGTGCCTGCTTGTTGAATGCTGGAAAAATTGATCAGGATCGAATTTTGACTTGAGGATAATCCTGGTGCTTCAGCCATACCAGCACTACCAGCAGCTATGATGGTTCCACCGGTTATATTAAAACTGCTATCCACATCTAAAGCACCATTCATATTTTCAGTTGGTCCGTTTACGATCAAGATACCATTCGACATCTCCATTGCACCGTTAACATCAACACCATCCCCATCTGCATCAATCACAACCGTACCGCCATTTATATAAAGAAAGTTAGTTCCAGTATAGGTAAAGGTATCCTGCCCTGGCTCACCACGCTGCCCAGGTTTTCCACCCGGCATTCCCATTCCTTGCTGCATTCCAGAACCGTCATTTCCTCCTGCCACGTTCAATCCATCATCACTAGATTGAATATGAATAAGACCGTCAATAATTGTGATTTTGGAACTTTCAATACCTTCATAGGATTGAGTGATATCAATATTTCCGCCGTTAATTTCAATCTGAGAATCGGCATGTATCCCATCATTGCCCGTTGTTATATAAAACTTTCCATCATTGATTGTTAAACTGTCGTTGGCGTTAAATGCATCATCAGCTGTATTCAAATGAAATAAACCATTCTCGATTTCAATATCCACGCCGGCTTTTATTCCCTTCGCTGATTCCGTTTCGGAAATCCAATTCCCTGTTCCGCCACCAGTCGTTAGGTCAAAATCACCACCCATAATCAAGACATTTGTTTGGGCTGTGATTGCATCCCCAGCTACGTTTATATAATAAGCACCAGCTTCTAAACTGATAAAACCTAGTGAGGCATCTTCTTCATTATCTGATTTAATTCCATCTCCCTGTGAATTCAGTGTTAAATTGGCACTTTTCACAACAACATAGTCTTTTCCACGAATACCATCATCCACAGCAGTGATGGTTATATTTCCACTGTGCAGAATCAAACCATCTTTGCTAACAATGCCATCGTTGTAATTCGCATTAACTGTCAGACTGCCAGTTCCATAAATTGTCAGATCGGATTTGCTAAAAATAGCTGCATTCGGTTCATTAACATCTTGTGAATCATACAAGTAAGTTGCCGCATCGGTGATGGTGTTTTCTGTATTCTCAACCAGCACAATTATTGTCTTTTCTGCATTGATGATGTTGATGGGTGCTGTAGATGAACTACGAATATCCAAGCCGCTTAAAATTAATCGAACAATCCCTTTATCGTTGGTATTAACGACGATTTGTCCGTTTTCATAAACACCACTAAGTTGATAGGTTCCAGCCTGATTGATAACCACATTGCTGCCTTCCAACGTAACACCATCCCCTACCATGGATACCGAAGTTTTATCAAATTCGATTAAAACCACATTGGAATTTTCCCATTCATAATCCTGTGATTCTTCGTGGGTTTTGCTTAATGCAACAGCATTCTCATTAGTGGTTGCATTATTGTTTATTTCCGGATAATTTACCGGATTGGTTTCATCATCTTCCATAATATTGGAAACGGCATTATCGGGATTTAACTGGATAACATTTTCTGAACAAGCCGTAGTTGTCATTAAAACAAAAATCAAAATTGTGATTAAGAAATATTTTTTCACCTGGAATCTCCTTAAGGTAAAGAACCTTTGTTTTTAATAAAAAAATTAATAATTTATACTTCTTGAGATTTTACGAAACAAAGATCAACCTTTGGTTTAGATTCAGTATAGGTAATTAAAAAATAATTTTACCAATCAATTATTTGCAACTTTTAAGAGTAAATCAGATTTTTGGTAAATTAATGCACCCATCAACCCGTTATCTTCAAAAAGTTAAGTATTTCTTTTCATTTTATCTGGGTGTGTTATTTTAAAATTAATCCGGTATTGGGTACCTGTTCAAATAATCGCTCACTCGGGCATCATCCTGATGGGGATATTCAAATTGATAATACTCGGCTATGCGCAATGCTGTTTTTCTAAAAAGAAGACACATTTGCTGGTGGGCTACCCATGTGTTTTTATAATCAGCATCCGCGTAGGTGGATAAAAGCATATCCCAAAGAGACGGTTCCAGGTACTTTTGAAAATATTTTCCACAACTACCTGGATTAACCTTAAAATTGGTCTGAACGCCAATATACCAGGTTAACATTTTTATCAATTCCGGGCGCACAATCAGATCCAGCATTGATTTCGCATAAAGTATTTGTTTTCGCCATAACCCTTTCACCACATAGGTGCTGACCCACCAAAACTCATTACAACAATGTTGGAACTGTTGCTCAGTTGGAGGTAGTGGCAGGTAATCATTTTCATTGGCGGGCGGAAATGGCTTAAAGATGTCATCTTTGTCCAGTAATGAGACACTCAAACTGTCACGGTGCATGGTTTCTATTTTTGATGTTGGATAGAAAGTCAGGTCAATCCGATTTCCATCCATAAATTGCATTAAATAAGTGAAATGTTCAAAGTTCTCAGGAAAAGGTTCTGGAAACATATCAGGCATTTGAAGTATCATTAGCTCCCCAAATGGTTTAATCCATTCAGGATTATTACAAAAAGGGGAAATGTCGGTAACAAAATAAACAATGTCGTAATCCTGAAAACAATCAGGTTTTACATTAGGGTTCGCCCGAGATCCATTTAAAATAACTGCCCGGATACGGTCATCTTCACGGGCAATGGATAAAATCAAATCCATCATTTCTTTTTCAGAGCGCATTCTTTTTTCCTTAATAGGTAAGACCATGTTTTAAATTCAATTATGTTTATAAGAAGCAGGCAAGCCCGATTGTGCTGGCTCTCAATTACTTCGCAAAATCTTTTGGCATTCGTGTGGTATGGTCATTAATACTCAATCGTTGAATATCTTCTGATCGATCGGGGTATTGTTTTATTAATTCTTCAGCTGTGGCTGCTTCAAAACACGAGCCAGTGAATCCTGGCGCCATTGTGCATCCGAATAAAGCGTAACGACCGCCTGGTAAAAGAAATCCTGCCTGCCAGGTCATCGCAGGAATAACAAATTGAAGTTGTTCACCATTGATAGGGTTTGGACCCATTAAAATATCTTCACTTGATCCATTTGGGTGTAAAAGTATTAATTTAAATGGGTCTCCCCCATAAAAATGCCAGATTTCATCATGGAGTAAACGATGAAAACACGACAGACTTACAGGTTGATTGGTATACATACCAATCATAGCCGTTCCAATCGGATTTCCATCGTTGATCTCCAGTACTGATCGATAAGTGCTCTTATAAAAAGTGCCTTCAACCGGAAGCCGTTCAAATTGATAAAAATGAAGCAATGCCAAAGCATCCGGATGCATTTTCTGTTCTTCGGTTTTGGTTACCGGATTATTCCACTTTTTCAAAAAAACTCCTGTTTATGATTTACCAATAAGGGTGAACGTGTTCCCGAATGAGATGATCATAAATTTTTCGTACCTGTGACATGGTTTCATCTGAAAGGGCAGGCAGGTCAGCAGCGGCAAAATTTTCTTCCGCTTGTGAAGGCCGTTTTGCTCCCGGGATAGCACAGGTGACAGCATCAAACATCAATATCCACCGTATGGCAAACTGCACCAAGGTCATCCCTTCCGGACAAACAGCTTTTAATTCCTCAACAGCTTTTAAGCCAAGGTCATATGGAACACCGGAAAATGTTTCGCCGCGATCAAATGCTTCTCCCTCTCGGTTGAAAGAACGGTGATCGTCCTCATCAAAACTGGTATTTGGTTTGAATTTCCCCGTCAGCATACCGGAAGCGAGCGGTACTCTTGCCAAAATACCAACCTGCCTTTTTTTGACCTGATCAAATAACAAATCTGCAGGTCGAAGACGGAACATATTAAATATGATTTGTACACTTTGTACATTAGGGAATTCAATGGCTTTAAGCGCTTCTTCAACTTTTTCCACACTCACGCCATAATAACGAATTTTTCCAGCCTGTACCAGGTCATCTAAAATACCAAATACCTCCGGCATATAATATACTTCGGTAGGAGGACAATGTAACTGAAGCAGATCTAAGGCTTCTGTTTCCAAATTCTTTAGGCTGCGTTCAACATATGCCGTTAAATTAGGGCGGTTATAACCTTCTGCAATATGTGGGTCGAGCCGTCGCCCCGCCTTTGTGGCAATATAGATGGTTTCATTCGTTTCTCTGCGTAATTTTGCTAACAAACGTTCACTAATGCCATCCCCGTAAACATCAGCGGTATCAAAAAAATTAACACCCATTTCAACGGCTTTATGTAAGGCTGCCAGAGACTCAGATTCTACGGTCGGCCCCCACGTGCCGCCAATTGCCCAAGATCCAAAACTTACTTCAGAAACGTTCCAACCGGTTCTACCTAAAGTTCGATATTTCATAATTAAACTCCTTGATTTGCTTGAAAAGATAAGTATAAGATAACGCAAGACTCAAATGTATTTCAAAAAACTTTTAGAACTAAATTCGATACTTTATTAAGGTTTTATCTTTCTTCAGTAAATACTGTTTTTTACCAGAAAAAATCTAAACATTCAGTTTCGCGTTTTTTACTTTTGCTCTCCTCTTTCGAGGTTCGTAAATCTCCCAATGAATGCGGTTTTGTTGGCTGAGTTGTGGTCGGTTTTGTTTTTCTTCCGCAGGATATCCGACATAAATCAAATTGAGCGGAATAACGTATTCAGGGAGATTCAAAATCTCGGAAACAGGCTTTATAACACTCGGCAAGGGATAAACCCCAATCCATACAGAACCTAGTCCCAAACTTACCGCGGTTAATAAAATATTTTCTGTGGCTGCACTGCAGTCTTGAACCCAATAATGTTTGGCCGCTGAATTGTTTGCGATTTTAAGGTTTCCACATACAACAATGCCAGCTGGGGCATTATAACGAGCAAAAAGAAGTTTTGACTGTAATTTCTGTAAGACTTCTTGCTCCTTAATGATCACAAACTCCCAAGGTTGGCTGTTACAGGCTGTCGGAGCGGTCATTGCTGCAGCCACTAACAGTTCAAGTTTTTCTTTTTCTACTTCCTGCGGTAAATATTTTCGGATGCTGCGCCGTTTTTGGATGATTTCCGGAATGGTCAATCGATCATCTCGGTCCCCATCAACAGAATGCCGGATAATTTCACTCATTGATTGTCTCAGCTTGGATTCTAAAATTTAAAGTTTTGTAAATATTTTTTAATTTAATGATCATGAAATCACTCCAAACAGTCTTTATATGGATTATACATTAGTTGACGTTTTATTCTTTTGAAAAGTTAAACGAAGTTATTTTATTCTTGTTGGAAACTTAATCCCTTTTTATTTAATTCCTGACGGAGTAGCAGGATAGCGTTTTTTCCGATTCCATGAAGTTTGGCAATTTCTGTCTCGGTATATTTTGATAACTGTTCCAAGTCGTCAATGCCCGCATTTTGTAATGCTCTTTGCGCTGGTTTCGCCAATTTTAAAAAGGGTGAATGGTTATTCATAAAATACCTCATTTTTTATAGTTCGATCATTTTTTTTCGCGCTGAAACAAAACATAAAAGACAATTAAAAATATGGGCAGCAAAAAATCCCAATATAAAATGACGCCAGCATTATTAGGGGATAAATTGTTGTGTTGAAAAATATGGATCAAATGGGTGATTCCGGCTCCAATCATAAACGTGGATTTGGTTATGATAAACGGCAGCCAAAATGACCTGATCCAAAACCCCAAAAAACCAATCAGCCCAATCCCAATCGCAGCAAAACCAAGTTCCATTTGAAAACCGCTGTCGAGCGGCCAGCCGATTGATGCAGCAACCTGATCTGCGTATAACATATGCCCCATAAAACCACTGATAATCGTAAACCAACCCGCCAAACCAATCGTGTAAATTAGAATGATTTCCAATGTGGATTCTTTTCGTGGTTTATTCCGGGTAGCTAAAAAATGAACAAGTATAGAAATTAAGGTGACAATGATCTGCAAGTAAACATTTAATCCGGGAATTTCAAATAAATTTCTCAATCAATACCTCTAATCCAAAAAACTATCGTTTTACTAATTAGATTATTTCAAAAATTAAAGTAATCACATAAGAATTGAAGAACCTTTATTTGTTTATCGGTTTTGGGTGTTCAATAGGAATCAGGTAATCCACGGCAATTTACAAAGTAGAAGACAAAAATCGCTATTCATGGCTCAAAGAGATAATTGTGAATAACCCTGCTGATAATTTAGCCTATACTTGCCCAGGCTGAAAAAAACATGAGATAATAAGAGAAAGTAAATCAAAATTCAGGCAGGTTGTATGATTCGTTATCCTATTCCAATGGTGCCAGGTCCGGTTAGTGTGCCGGAAACGGTATTAAATGCTTATGCTCAAAATTATGGTTCTGCAGATTTAGAATCAGAGTTTTTATCCCTATATAATCAAACCGAATCCAAATTAAAACAGTTATTAGGTACCCAAAACCAGGTAGTCATCAAAACTGGTGAAGGCATGGTAGCCTTGTGGGGGGCATTAAAAAGCTGTTTGCAGCCCGGTGACCGCGTGTTGGCTGTAGCAAGTGGTGTGTTTGGGTATGGCATCGGAGAGATGGCAAAAAAACTGGGCGCTCAGGTGAAAACAGTAGGGTTTGCATACAACGAAACCTATCATGATTGGAAAATGATCGAAGAAACCATTAGTGAGTTTCAACCAAAGATGATCACGGCAGTTCACTGCGAGACACCATCGGGTACATTAAACCCCTTGGAAAAATTAGGTGAGATTAAAAAGCGGCAGGAAGTACCCTTGCTGTATGTGGATGTGGTTGCCAGTGTGGGCGGAACCCCCGTATTAAGTGATGAATGGCAGATTGACCTGGCCTTAGGCGGGTCTCAAAAAGTTTTATCAGCCCCACCCGAAATGTCATTTTTATCGGTTAGCCCCAAAGCATGGGAGATCATTGAATCCATTGCCTATATTGGTTATGATGCCCTACTGCCATTTAAGTCTGCACAAAAAGAACATTACTTTCCCTATACTCCCAGTTGGCATGGTGTGGCTGCATTAAATGCAGCAGCTGATCTTCTGCTGTCAGAAGGGCTGGACACTGTATTCGACCGGCATGTAAGAACTGCCGCTTTTACCCAGGAACGTATTCAAGCAATGGGTCTGGAGTTATTCGCAGTAGAAGAAGCCATTAAGTCGCCAACCGTTACAGCTGTCAAAGTGCCGGAAAAGTTCCGCTGGGCTGATTTAAACAACCGATTCAGGGAAAAAGGCCTGGTTGTTGGCGGCAGTTACGGTCCGCTGGCAGATAAAGTTTTTCGCTTGGGTCATATGGGTAACCAGGCGAGAATGGAACTGGTGCAGCAGGCGTTGGAAGTGATACAACAAGTGCTCTAAATTCAATTTATTATTACGACTTGACAACCAGTATACCGTTCGGTATACTGGTTTTATGTTTGATAACCGCCGCCATTTAATCCAAATTGCCTGCCGTCTATTTGCAGATCGGGGGTATGATGCTGTTGGTGTACAGGAATTGGTAACTCAGGCAGGCGTGACAAAACCAACCTTGTACCATTATTTCGGCTCTAAACAAGGTATATTGGAAGCTGTTCTGGCAGACTATTTTGAACCTTTTTATAAAATCTTGTTATCGCACAGTGTTTACCAGGGTGACCTTGTTTTTTCTTTAGAAATAATTACCAATGATTATCTAATTTTTGCCAGTACTGAACCTGTATTTTTTCGATTATGGATGACAATGCGATTTGCTCCAGTGGAAAGTATTGCTTACCAATGTTTTTCCCCTTACCTCAACCAACAGCAGACTTTAATTCGCAACCTATTTATCAAAGCAGCGGAACAACACGGCAATATGCGAAACCGACAAGATTCTTATACGATTACATTTTTAGGCATGATTTTTACCTATGCTTCTTTAGCCTTACAGGATTCGTCTACAATGGATGATTCCCTGGTTTACCGCGCTGTTCATCAATTTATGTACGGCATATTTTCATAATTCAATTTTTTTTGAAAGGATTCTATACCGTTCGGTATAAAGCAGAAAATGAAAACACCTTCTTGGATACCACAATCAAATTTTTATCATATCTACCCTTTGGGCATGTTTGGCGCACCAAAAAAAAATGATTTTTCATCTCCAGTAGAATATCGACTCGATATTTTATACAGTTGGCTGGACCATTTAGAATGGTTGGGAGTGAACACCATCTATCTCGGACCGATTTTTGAATCGGAAAAGCATGGGTATGACACCATGGATTATTTTAAAATCGACCGCCGGTTAGGTGATGAAACGTCATTTAAAAAACTGGCAGACGAAATTCACCGGCGAGATATGCGGATCATTTTAGATGGTGTCTTTAATCATGTTGGGCGCTCCCATTTTGCTTTTCGTGATGTGCAAATGAAAGGCCAAAATTCAGATTATGCTTCTTGGTTTGCAGGTCTGGAATTTAACCGGCAAAGTCCATTAGGAGACCCGTTTACCTATGCCACTTGGGATGGACATTTCAGTCTTCCAAAATTAAATCTAAAAAAACCAACGGTGAGGGAATATCTTTTGTCTGCGGTACGGTATTGGATGGATACCTGGCAGATAGACGGCTTACGCCTTGATGCGGCAGATTGTTTGGATTTTGAATTTATTGAGGATTTAAACAAACTTACCAAAGGAATCAATCCGGATTTTTGGTTAATGGGTGAAGTGGTTCATGGAAATTATTCAAATTGGGCAAAAACAGGCCATCTTGATTCAGTCACCAACTACGAATGTTACAAAGGACTTTATTCCAGTTTAAATGATGAGAACTATTTTGAGATTGCTTATGCCCTTAACCGCCAATTTGGACCAAGCGGCATCTATCGTGATTTGTTTTTATATAATTTTGTGGACAACCACGATGTAAATCGGATTGGCAGCCAGTTAACAAACAGTGATCATTTATTTCCCCTGTATGGCTTGTTATTCACAATGCCGGGTGTTCCGAGTGTTTATTACGGCAGTGAATGGGGAATTCCCGGAAAACGTACCCAGTACACGGATGAAGCGCTTCGCCCTCCAGTAGACTTAAATACGGTAATGAATAATGGTCCATTTCCTGCGCTGCCAGGTTTTATAAAAAAATTGATAAGTTTACGAAAAATCTATCCTGCTTTGTCAGAGGGAGGATATGAAGAGGTATTGGTTCAACATAAAATATTTGTGTTCAGACGCACCCTTGCAGGAAAAACAATCTATGTGATGCTGAATGCCAGTGATCAGGAATATGTTTTGGGTAATATTGGCCTTTCAACAAATTCAGCTTGGAAAGATGTCTTAAACGATGAGCAGATCAATTCAAACCAAATGGAAAGTCTTATGATCCCGTCTTATTCGATACGAATACTTGTTTCAAACGAAATAAGCCCGGAATAATCTCAGTAATCAAAACCAAAAAGACAATAAGATGACCAATAAGATTATTCCACCAGTGATAATTCCGGTAAAAATAGCTGTGGTTTTAAACTGTTTCTTTTGTTTAATTTGATAAACGTTAAAAGCATCGGTTAGGATTTCCTCAATTGCAAATTCGGTAAGCTGCATGGAGGCCGCAAGTGCTTTACGAACATTTTCCTTTGAGTTACCCAATTGAACCAGGTTTCTTGCCCGGCGAACTGCTTCAGCCCTTAATGGGTTGGCTGTAGGGATATTCACTGCGGCAGAAGGTCCATTGTTGACTGATTTCGCAATTTTTTCAGAGATCTCATATCGTGTAACCCACCGATCTTTTAGGCTATCCGGAAAATGATTGGGGCATTTTACAAAAAATAAATGTTCCCCTTTTTGTTCGATGGTAAAAACAACTTCACATTGTGGACAGTGCATTTGATCTGGAGAATTTGGAAAATGAAAAATTTGCAAAAAAATGCCTTTACAGATTGGACAACGGGCTTTCCGACTCCACTCATCGGGAAATGTTTCAATAGCTGAATATAAAGACATACTTAAGTAATAATCCTAGTCCCTGATAAATAATAAACTTATTATAAAAAAAATTAAGTTATTATTCAGTTATAGAATTGTTACGATTTGGTTACAAAAAAAACGCGATCAATAATTTGACCGCGTTTTATTTTTTTGGCGGATTAAGGTGAATTTTTATCCTGCCATATAAGCAATGGAGATTGTCCCAGGCCCAACATGAGCCCCAACAACCGGGCTTACATAAGAAATGATACCTTCTTCAACCTGGAATTTTTCATTTAATTCTGCCTGTAAAATTTCAGCAGCTTCTTGTTCCAAAGCATGAAATACAGAAATACGAACTGGCTTGCGGCCGTTGATATCTCGTTCAACCAATTCGACCATTCGATTAATGGCTTTCTTTTTTGAACGGACACTTTCAACCAATTCAATTTTTCCATCACGAATAGCCAAAAGTGGTTTGATATTCAGGGCTGTTCCCAACAAACGTTTGGCACTGTTGATTCTGCCACCAGCAGCAAGATATTTAAGGGAATCTACGGTGAAATAAACGCCAATTTTATCATAGGCATCCAAAGCGATTTGTTTACATTCTGCCAGGGTCGCTCCGGCTTGAGCCGCCCTTGCTGCGGTTATAACTTGGAAAGCCAGCGCCATGGATACCAATTTCGTATCAATTATTTCCACTGGTTTTCCTTTAAAGTTCGTCAGAGCCGATTCAGCAGATTGGTACGAACTTGAGATTTCACTAGAAATGCCTAAGTTGAGGACTTCATAACCCTCGTCAAGCAGCCGTTGAAAAATTTGTTGATATTCATGAACAGTAACCTGGCTTGTTTTTGGCATACTGCTGCTGGTTGCTAGGCGGGTATAAAATTCATCGGGGGTAATATCAACCCCATCTCGATATTCTTTGCCTTCCCAAATTAAGGTAAGTGGAAGAATCTCAATTTCGAGTTCTTTTACGATATCATGGGGAATATACGCGCTGCTATCCGATACAATTTTTACTTTTGCCATATACTTTTTCTCCAAATCTGAAGTTACCTTAGTATACCTGATATTGTAATAATCTAACCAGCGATCAATCTATTAATTTCACTTTCGATTTAAACTTTCTTGTGATGTCAAAATTTATCTGAACCGCAAAAACGATCATCAAGGTTCCTTACCTTATAAGTAAAAATCTTTATCTATACAATCCGGAATTAATAAACGGAATCAAGGCTAAAATAACAGCCTGCTCATATAAACTGGTTCGTGTAATTTGATCACGAGTTAATAAACCAACAGCACCGTTTTTTTGTTTTGAATTTGATTGTTGAAAAACAATATCATCTGCTTCTCCAAGCTCCTTGCCTTCTAAAACCAGCTGGGTAATTTTAGGTGGCAAATGAAAACTGGCCGAACGCGCTTTTCCGGTTTGAAAAGGGTTTTGAATAACAATCCAGGCAAAAGCGGACATTTCTTGGGTTCCGTGGAATTCAACCCCGCCTTCGACAGCGACCCAAAAATCCGAATCAGGTTGTAAACGCCGGATGGAAGCCAAGCGGTTCATAGCACCAGTAAGAGTCTCTTGGTTTGTTTTGGGCTGGTCTGATACACCGGAAGGGACATTGATGGTTTGCCATTGGAAAACCTCATCCGGAAACACGGATAAAAACCCATTCTGGATAGCTTGTTTTTTAACGGGATTCAAAGAAGCAATACTAACGGTTTTCATATTATTCCTTTTAAAAAGAGATAGGTCTATTTTAACCTGAAACTAATGTAAAGGTAATAAGATAAAAACTATAATAAATATCAATTTGCTTGACAATCTTTCGCTTAAGGGTTATAAAAATCTTATACAAATATTAATACGATTCTTATAGATAATGTGTAATATGGGTATACGAGTTGTTTGACAGGAATTATTAGATTTATAAAAAAGGAGCAGATATATGACCTCTATAATTGATTTTTCAGATGAACCCCGATACACAATAAAAGCCGTGAGCGTACAAACTGGTATTCGTCCCGTAACATTACGGGCATGGGAACGCCGTCACGATTTGCTTTCTCCTCATCGCTCTGACAACCGATACCGACTATATTCTGAACGGGATGTCGCGGTCTTGCGATGGATAAAATCTCGTGTTGATGGTGGTATTTCGATCAGCAATGCAGTAACAGAACTTCGCCAAATGACACGAAATGGAATTTGGCCAGATGCAGTTCCCGCTGCTCCTACCCGCACCCTTTCCAAACCCAAAGCCACTCCGGAAAAATATACCCATTGGTTATACGATGCGCTCATCAATCATGATGAAGACAAAGCATCGGATATCATGAAAGAACTGCATGCCAGTTTTGACTTGATCACCATCTTTGTCCGTATATTAAGTCCAACTTTAATCGCAATTGGTGAAGCTTGGTATCGCGGTGAAATCCGCATTACAACCGAACATTATGCTTCCAATTTTTTGCGAGCTAAACTAATGTCTTTACTTCAAGCGTATCCAACCCGCAGAAATGCACCTTACGTCCAATTAGGATGTGCACCAACCGAACAACATGAACTTGGCAGTTTGATGATGGCTGTTTTATTACGCAGTCAGGGTTTCCGAGTTGAATATTTAGGACCAGACTTGCCAATCGATGACCTGGTCGATTACGCCAGTTACGAATTCCCAGATATGATCATCATGACCGCTTCGACTGAATTAGCTGCCTTTGAAATGCGCCGCTTAAAAGAAAAATTAGATCAACTTGATCCAGCTCCCCAATTGGCTTATGCAGGTAGTGTTTTTGATCAAGATATGAAAGTACGAAAAATGGTTCCCGGTCTTTATTTAGGAGATAATTTCGAACAAGGAATCGAACTCGTTCGCGAAGTATTAAAAGTAAAAGAACCACTTTCTTAATAAACCCCATAAAATCTTTTCGTTTGTCGTCACAGGGTTTGTCCAATATCAACATTGGACAAACCCTGTACGTTTATTGTAATGTATACGTAAAGGGTGTTATCTTTATTGAAAACTTTATATTAAAGGGTACGTATATGGAAAAATTTAATCCTTCTACCGATTCAGAAAAGGATCATTTACCGATCTACAATATAAAAGCCGTTTCAAGCATGGTGGACCTTTTACCCGTCACCTTAAGGGCATGGGAACGGCGTTACGGTCTTCCAAGCCCTCACCGTGGTGACCAAGGATACCGGTTATATTCAGAATATGATTTACGCATTCTCCGGTGGTTAAAACGGCAGAATGATGCCGGAATGAGTATTGGTCAGGCTGTGAAATTCCTAAATGAACTGCGGGAAGATGGAAAAGATCCGGCTGAAATTGAACTTCAAGAATCTATGGCCGTTGAAACTGTCACAACAACGATTTCATTGGAGACACTTTCTGAGCAGTTTTATAAAAGCCTGATCTCATTTCGGGATGATACAGCTTCGGACATTTTACGCCGAGCTTTCTCCTTATATAGTGTGGACCAGGTTCTAAACCAGGTCGTTGAACCAGCCATGGTACAAATTGGTGAATCATGGCATAAAGGGGAGATAACCATCGCTGTTGAGCATTTTGCAACGCAGTTTTGTATTCAACATTTAATGAGTATGCTCTCAGCATCCGCACATCCTACCCGCGAAGGCATTATTTTTGCTGCTTGTGCCCCAGGCGAATTTCACCAAATTGGTTTGTTGAATTTGGTGGTCATGTTACGCTGGCGAGGATGGGATGTTAAGTACTTTGGTCAGGACCTCAGCCTGGAACGTCTTTTGGATACATTAAACATTATCAAACCGGATTTGATTATGTTTTCTGCAACCAGAGTCGAAAATGCCGTACGTTTGGAACAATTGCCCAAAATAATGGAAAATTATCCCTTTGACCAACCGGAAATTGTCGTTGGCGGTTTGGCCTATCACAATGAAAAAGTGAGAGCCAGTGCGCCCGGCTTGGTAATAATGGATGCCCCATCAAAATCGGTTGAAAAAATTGAAAAGATAATTTATTCAAAAGTAGCCCGTTCCAGATAAGTTAAAAGAGGTGGTTATGGATGATAAGAAACGTTTGTTTTCTGTGTTTTTAATTGTGTTTATTGATCTGCTTGGTTTTAGTATTATTTTGCCTCTTTTACCTTTTTACGCAGAGACATTTGGTGCTAGCCCAACCGTGGTTGGTTTATTGGTTGCCATTTATGCTGCTGCACAAATGGTTGGATCACCTATCTTAGGGCGCTTATCCGATAAATTTGGACGACGTCCGATCCTATTGGTTAGCATTTTTGGCAGTGCACTGGGTTTCATCTTCTTAGGAATTGCTAATAGTTTGTTTGTATTATTCTTTGCCCGCTTTTTTGATGGTATTACTGGCGGTAATATCAGTGTTGCCCAAGCCTATATTACCGATGTAACGGATGAAAAGAATCGTTCTCGCGGATTGGGGTTAATCGGAGCTGCCTTTGGTTTAGGCTTTATTATTGGCCCTGCGCTCGGCGGTGTGTTAAGCCAATGGGGTTATGCAGTGCCTGCCTTTGTTGCCGCTGGGATTGCCTTTATTAATTTAGGAATGGTCTGGTTCTGGCTGCCCGAATCCTTAACAGAAGAACGAAAACAAGAAATCCGAGAACAGAAACGGCCTGCAATTTCATTAAAATCTTTAAGCCAGGCTTTATCTCGACCCGTAGTAGGTCGTTTATTACACACGAGGCTGTTTTATGGTTTTGCCTTTTCTCTATTCCAATCCATTTTCGCACTCTATGGACAATATCGATTCAACCTGAATGCACAAAACACAGGTTACATCTTAGCTTATGTTGGATTGTTATCTGTCATAACCCAAGGCGTCGTTGTCGGTAGATTAACGGATCGTCTACCGGATCGGGTGTTAATTTTAAGCGCCACCGTTTTGATGGCTCTATCGCTGTTGGGTTGGGCGTTTGCACCTTCGATTGTTGTTTTATTAATCATCCTTGCACCAATCGCTTTAGCAGGTGGCGTTCTAAACACGGTTATCAATTCCGCTTTAACAAAAGCCGTCCCCCGCTCAGAATTTGGTGGTATTTTGGGTTTGTCCGCTTCTCTTGAAAGCGCAACTCGCGTAGTAGCCCCAACCATTGGTGGTGTCTTACTCGGCCAACTTGGCACTTCCGCTCCCGGTATGTTTGCTGGTGTCGTTTTAATCTGGTTATCAACTTATATCTTTCGATATATATATCAAAAACCAGAAAAATTTTCTGATAAGACAATGGCCCCAAAATCCGCATAATGAAAATTTTTGAATCAAAATTTCTTGTAAATACAAATCTCTCGCAAATATCTGCCTTCCATGCCAGTACCAATGCTTTGAGAAAATTGACACCACCACCTATTTGGGTTCAATTTCATCATTTGGACCCATTATCTGAGGGTGCTGTCGCGGAGTTTACAATGTGGTTTGTTTTTATTCCTTTTCGCTGGAAAGCAGTCCATTCTGAGGTCAATCCAACTGGGTTTATTGACCAACAAGCATCAGGCCCATTAAAATCGTGGAAGCATACACATCAATTTAGAAGGGTATCTGATCATCAAACCATGGTGATTGACCGGATTGAATATGAGCATTTTTCCGGTTTAAAGGGAATAATTTCCAGGTTGTTTTTTAATCAATTGGGATTAAGGTTTTTGTTTTTTTATCGGAAATGGATTACCCGTTTTTCATTGAGAACCTGAAATGAAAAAAACACCTCATGTCATTGTGATTGGGGCTGGTGTGGGAGGATTAACAACAGCTGCGTTATTGTTAAAATCCGGCTTTCAGGTTACGGTCTTGGAAGCACACACCTATCCTGGAGGCAGCGCAGGAACATTTTATCACCAGGGCTACCGATTTGACGCAGGTGCCACTTTGGCGGGAGGCTTTACCCCGGGCGGACCGCATTTTCAGATTGAAGAAGCTTTAGGATTAAAGTTTCCGACAATGAATGTCGACCCTGCCTGGATTACCTATATTGGCGGTGAAGCTATTCACCAATGGCATAGCCGCCAGCAGTGGTTTGAAGAGATTATTCACCATTTTCCCGAATCGTTAAAGTTTTGGAAAAAACAAGAAAAATTGGCAGCATTAGCCTGGCAGTTATCATCTCGAAATTTTCCCTACCCTCCCCAAACGCTCCAAGAAAGCCTGACGTTGGTTCGGGCTTTTCGTCCGGCTTTATTAGGAACTGCACCCTATTTATTTTCTAAAATTGCTGATCTCCTACCCAAGAAACGATCCCACCTATTAAAACCTTTTTTGGATTCCCAGTTATTAATTTCAGCCCAAACCACCAGCGAACACACCAATGTTTTATATGGTTCTGCTGCATTGGATTTACCACGCCGCGATGTAAAATATATCGAAGGTGGAATAGGTTCAATTTCTAAATTACTGGCTGAGTGGATCCAACAACAAGGTGGTGAAGTTCGCTATCGCCAGCAGGTAACCCAATTAATTTCCAAAAATGGAAAAATAACAGGCGTTATGACAAATAAAGGGTTATCCCTCCAGGGTGATTATTTTATTGCCAATCTAACCCCAGCGGGATTAAAAAAACTCATCACAGATCCAAAAACCCAATTTGATTCAAAACAAAATAATAGAGCATCCGGGTGGGGTGCATTTACACTGTATGTGGGTGCAGACCAAACGGTTATTCACAATAACATAGCTTCTCATTTACAAGTGATCGTAGATCCAGAGAAGCCGCTTGGGGAAGGGAATTCAATTTTTATATCCATCTCTCCAGCGGAGGATAGCAATCGTGCACCTGCTGGAAAAACGGCGATTTCCGTTTCAACCCACACCAACATCCATCCCTGGTGGACGTTAGCCAATCAGGACCCGGACGCTTATGAAGCAAGAAAAAAGGAATATACAGAGCGTGTCTTAAGTGCAATGGAAGTAGTATTACCGGATATACGGACAAAATCCAGCCTTATTTTACCCGGTACGCCAGTCACTTTTCAGTTTTATACCCGTCGCCCCAATGGCCTGGTGGGCGGCAGCCCGCAGGAATCCTTATTTTCTGTAAGAGGGCCTGGAACGGGATTTAATAACCTCTGGTTAGTGGGCGATTCGGTATTTCCTGGTCAATCCACAGCGGCTGTTACCATTGGTGCACAGCGGGTAGCACGATTGGTAAAACAGACCCGTTTTCCATCTTAATCAAAAGTATTTGACCGGTGTTGGTGGTATCATACATTGGTATGTCCACCACCACAGCTCATCCCTCTCATTATCAGGTAGAAGATCATTACACACCGCTTCAGATGAAGCGTAATTTTCAATTAGGGGTAATGAATGGGGTCTTATATTTATTTGCTGCATCCTTATTTGATCCGACACTTGTATTGGTAGCATTTTTATCCCATCTAACCGATTCTGCGATGCTGCTTGGTTTGGTGGTTCCCATCATTCAAGCTGGTTGGTCCCTACCCCAATTATGGATATCGGGATATGTCCAACACCAACCGATGAAGATAAAAATTTACCGGCAGGCAACCTGGATTCGGATTATATCGTGGGGAATTTTGGCTGCTGCTGTGAATCTAATTCGTGATTCGCAAGCATTATTGGTTGTCTTTTTTGCTACTTTTATTATTTCAAGCCTTGCTTCCGGATTGGGAGGGCTGCCTTTCATGGAAGTGGTCAGCAAAACTGTTCCACCCAGAAGGCGCGGAGAGATGTTCGCCTGGCGGTTTGCTTTGGGAGGACTGTTAAGTGTTGCTGGTAGTTTTTTTGTGCGTTGGATTTTAAACCCAAACAATCCGCTCAAATTTCCAAAAAATTACGGGGTTTTAAGTATTTTGTTTTTTGTTTTTGCATCCGTAGCGTTATTGGTTTATAACCGGGTGGAAGAGAAACCTGATCCGGAGGTTTTACCACAACGAAAAATTGGTGCCCAGGTACGCGCAGGTTTAAGAATTTTTAATGAGGAAAAAAATTTCCGTCTTTTTGTGTTTTACCAAATTTCCATGATTGTCTCCAGTGTTGCGGTGCCATTTTTTGCCGTGTTCATACAGCGCGAATTTGCGGGAAACACAAGTTTCGTTGGTGTTTATCTAATTACAACAATGATATCAAATTTGGTCGTTAATATTTTGTATGGTCAGGTTTCCAAAAAGATGTCGAACCAGATGGTATTAAAGATAGCCACCTTGTGCGGTTTATTGATGACAATCTGGGTATTATTGATTGTTCTTTTAGGGCATCCATTGGGTCTTTCCCCGATGATTATTTCCTTCTCTCTCATCCCCGCTTTTATCCTCAATAGTTTACGTCAAAGCGGAATTGGCGTTTCCGCAAACAGTCTTTTACTCAGTATCACACCACCGGTTTCCCGGGCGGTGATGTTAGGATTTACGCAAACCTTACTGGGGGTGGTATTAATCCTGACCGGTTTTGCTGGGATTGTAGTGGATGTGTGGGGTTTCGCGGTTTTGCTCTTAATTACGTTAATAGCCAATCTATTTGGTTTGTTTCTGGTCCGATCAATCAAAGAGGGTAAAGAATAGTCGGTTTAAAATTTTGCAGTTGGTAAATAAGGATCACAAATTGAAACTAAATTCTGTAAAAACAATTTACTTTTCAGCCACTGGAACAACAAAAAAGATAGCACGAGTGATAAGCTCTAGCTTCTCCGGTGTTCAACATCATTATTTGGACATCACAAACCCCAAAAAGCGAAAAATACCGTTAGGTGAAATTACAGAAGACCTATTACTCCTTGCATTACCAGTTTATGAAGAACGCATCCCTATCTTTTTAAAAGAATATTTATCTACCATAAAAGGGAACGGGCAGCCGGCTGTTGTGGTTGGTGTATATGGGAATGTAGGGTATGGAATCATTTTGCAGGAAATGCAGGATTTATTAAACCAAAAAGGATTTAAAACAGTCGCTGGTGGTGCGTTTGTTGCGGAGCATTCCTTTAGTCACGAGGAATTACCGATTGCGGTTGGACGTCCGAATATTTCTGATTTATTAAGAGCGGAACAATTTGGACTGGAACTTAAAAACAAACTAGAAAACTACCAAGATACTGGGGTTCCATCTCAGAAAAAGTTACCCGGTGCTTTGCCCATCATGGCCAGGATTCTTCCGCAAAATAGTTCTGGTTTTTTTGCAGATATTCCTCAATTTAATAAAACACTCTGTACTCAATGCGGTCTATGTGTAAAAAAATGTCCGCTTTCTGTTATCGACCCTGTATCTTTTCTCAGTGATGAAAAACAATGCAGCCGCTGTTTTGCGTGCGTGCGTGATTGTCCCAAACATGCAAGATCGATAAAATTAAAACGAAAACCAATTGTAAAGATTTTCTTTAAGAAACATCAGGACAATCAAAAACAACCAGTCTGGTTTTTTCTTTAAAGGATCTCATTTACACATGTCAATAGAAAAAACAGATATTATGATCAGTGGTAAATCTTGATAAAATCGATATAATTCAATTACAGAAATACTACTTAGAAAGGGGTCTGCACCTATGTTAAAGGAATTTAAGGAATTCGCACTACGAGGAAATGTTCTGGATTTGGCAATTGGTGTCATCATTGGCGGTGCGTTTGGAAAGATCGTTACGTCACTTGTGAATGATATTATCATGCCGCCAATTGGTGTGTTGTTAGGAAATGTTAATTTCTCAGACTTGTATTGGAATCTGAGCGGTGGAAACTATGCAAGTTTGGAAGAGGCTCAGGCCGCAGGCGCAGCGACCATCAATTATGGTTTATTTATTAACACCATCATTGACTTTGTTCTGGTTGCGCTGGTCGTTTTTTTCATTGTGAAATTTTTTAATGAACTACGCCGCAAAGAAGAAAAACCTGCCGCAGACCCAACCACCAAAAAATGCATCTATTGCAAAAGCGAAATCGCTATTGAAGCAACGCGCTGCCCAATGTGTACTTCTCAATTGGAATAAATGGAACTAGAAAAACAAACCAAAATCACTTTATGAATTAAGCGTATTCACTAACCCAGGTAGTTCGCTGATGTGGTTTACACTGTAATAGTTTTGAGAATGGTCTTCGGGATTTTTTACTTTTTCATGTTCCCAGGTATATGCCTGCAATAAATGCACTCCCACAGCCCCTAAATTAACGAGGGGTAACACATCGGAACGCAGAGAATTTCCAATCATTAAAAAGCTCTCTGGTTGGATGCCATGCCGGTTCAGTAACGATTTGTAGGTCGCCTCGTCTTTTTCACTAACAACTTCCATCCATTCAAAATAATTAGACAGCCTGGAGTTAGCTAATTTCCGTTCCTGATCCAACAGGTCTCCTTTTGTTATTACAACCAATTTATATCCAGATTTGAGTTGCTCGAGCGTTTCAATCACACCAGAAAAAACTTCCACCGGGTGATTGACCATATCACGAATCAAATGCAAAATTTGGTTAATCTCCCGACTACTGATGGTTTGATTTGAAAGTTGAATCGCAGTTTCAATCATGGATAACCCAAAAGATTTCAGGCCATAACCATAGTGAGGAATGTTTTCCATTTCGGTTTGGTATAAAATCTTTTCAATATTTTCACCATTCAGATATGGTGCAACAATCTGACCCAGTTTTTCCTGGGTATCACGATAATATCGTTCGTTTTCCCAAAGCGTATCATCCGCATCAAATGCAATCCATTCAATCATAAGAAACTCCTGTTAAAAAATAACACGCTCATTATGCCATAAAGTGAGCGTGTTGCGGAATAAATTTGATAAGGTCTTAACCTAAGCGTTTAAAATTTCCTTTTTTGCCGTTAAATTCAACCCGATCCAGTTTTTTGATAACCATCTCTGCATACTGTTCAGAAACATCCACAAAAGTTTGATGCTGCTTGATAGTGATGGCTCCCACTGCTTTCCCGGGAATTTTTGCTTGGTTAGCAATTGCACCCACAACCATTCTCGGTTTAATCTCATCTGCCTTGCCCAAACTCAAAGAAAGGCGCACCATACCCTGTTCGTGGCTATTGGTGGACTGACGGCGTTTTTTACGGTCACCGGATTCTCCCCGACGAGAACGCTCTTCCCGCTTACGGGAGGGTTTTATCTCTTCGGCTTTTACTGGGCCGACCTGATAAATGGGTGGATATTTTTTGCCCTCTTTGGCAATTTGCATGGCAGCGGCTGCGATTTCAAAGGCTTCATATCCCATACCCATTAATTTCCGAGTCAGGTCAATTTCCGCTTTGTAATCTTCAACAGCCATTCGTTCGATTAACTGCGCTTCAAAATCAGTGATTCGTTGTTGTTTGATGTCGGCTTCATTCGGCAGTTTAGCAAGGATCATCGGTTGTGAAGTTGTTTTTTCAATGCGGCGAACCCGGTGGATTTCCTGGCTGGTGACGAATGAAATAGCTGTACCCGTTGCGCCAGCTCGTCCGGTTCGTCCAATGCGGTGAACATAGTCTTCCGCATCAAATGGCAGGTCGTAATTAAAGACATGAGAAACATCTTGGATATCCAGACCACGGGCGGCAACATCAGTTGCAACCAAAACTTTAACAACACCCTTGCGAAAACGATTTAAGGCTGATTCGCGAGCAACCTGGGTCAGGTCGCCGTGTAAGGCTTCTGCCGGGAAGTTGAACTTCAGCAGCTGCTCTGCTAATTCAGCCGTCCGAATCTTAGTGCGGGCAAAGATCAAAGCATTCTGGATGGGTTCGACTTCCAATAAGCGCATCAGAGAAGCAAATTTATCGCGGTCATGAACCAAATAAATGCGCTGTTCTGTGGTTTTTAATGTCAAAGTATCGGAAGAGACAGTAATCTGTTCCGCATTTTTTAAGAAACGATTGGCAAGTTGGCGAATTTCTTTCGGCATGGTCGCTGAGAACAAAGCTTTTTGGCATGTTTCCGGAGTTTCAGAAAGAATATTTTCCACATCCTCAATAAAACCCATCTTTAACATTTCATCTGCTTCATCCAAAACGGCAAAACGCAGCTGAGAAAGATCAAGCGCATCTTTTTTGTGAATTAAATCAAGCACACGCCCGGGTGTACCTACAACAACCTGAACGCCTTCCCGCAGCATTCGTAGTTGTTTTCCATAGGGCTGGCCGCCATACACACACAGAACACGTACCGGTAAAAATTTGGCAAATTCTTCCATCGCACGCGAAACCTGTAACGCCAATTCCCGGGTAGGTGTTAAGATAAATCCCTGCACATACGGTTGGGTGGTATCGATTCGTTCTAACATGGGCAGGGCGTAAGCGGCGGTTTTTCCGGTGCCGGTTTGTGCCTGTCCAACAATATCCCTTCCATCCAACAGGGGGGGGATGGCTTGTTTTTGAATGGGAGTTGGTTCTTCAAAACCCATCGCCCGGATGGCTTGAAGTAATTCGTCTTTCACCTGTATTTGTTCAAAATGGCTCATTTTGTTCCTTATTTTTCGAAAGCCAAGAAAAAAGGATTTACCAACTCTGGCAAATCCTTGATGATCTACTTTCATGAATGGTCTTGATCTGCTTACTGTTCAACCTGTAAAGTATATCATGATTTGTTTAATTTCGTGAAAGAATTTTTAACGTTTCTCATTACGAGATTCTGATGATCTGGCAATTAATGGCATGGCTGGACAGGAAATCAGCAACAAAAAAGGGTCTATTACCTACCGAATCAACAGAGGTAAATACACCGCATTATTCAATACAGGTGCACCGCCGACATTTATTGTTATTGTTGCAATACCACTGGCAAGGCTTCCATCCCAGGCATCGTAAGTATATTGATCGGGTCCTTCATAACCCGCGAAAGGAGTATAGACATAATTGGGCCTGCTGCCGCTCAGATAACCATGTGTTGGTTGTGTTATAAGCCGAAAACTTAAGGTTGGTCCATCAACATCAGACCCAGTCATGGGAACAGCAACTTCGGTATTAACTGGAGTTGTAACCGAATAACTGTTCGCGACAGGCGCATCATTAACGGCGTTAACGGTAATTTGAATTCGCCCTACATCACTGGTATGTGCTGCATCACTAACCGTATACGTAAAAATAGTTTCAGCACCATTTGCATTTAAGTTTGGCGTATAAGTCAAATTTGGTGCTGTTCCACTTAAAACACCAAGCGACAGCGTGGGAGAATAATTATAGGTAAGTGGTTCGTTTTGTTTATCTAAGCCAGGTAGAGTAAGCCAAACAGGGGTATCTTCATTCGTCACCACACTAAGGTCACTGACAACAGGTTTGTCAAAAGCAGCTGAGGTTACCAAATACGGGGCTAACGGCACAGAATCGCCATTTAAGGTACCATCATGTAAACTATCTACTTGATCATCCGGCAAAGTATTTCCATTCAAGGCATTCATGGTGTAATAAGCTGCTAAACCGGTTTCATTGCCTACCAGTTCATCAAACATCGTATTTTGAATTTCAGTTTGAGTTAAAGCGGTCGTATACAGTCGCAGCTCATCAATATCACCTTCATACAACCAATTGTTTGGACCAACAATCATGCCCCCAATATATAAAACTGGAATAGCCCCGGTATCCGGTGATTGCGTCGTTCCACTATTGACCGAACCTACCAATACGCCATTTTTATATGCATACAATACTCCCCCACTATGCACAAAAGCAATATGCATCCATTCTCCGATTGTATATTGGACACCAATCTGATCTATATTTCCGTCATAATTAAACAGCCAGATTCGGTCTTGACTATTAAGGATGCCTCTTGAAAAACCCCACCATCGAGCACGATCGCCAAAAACAGCATCGCACCGGACAGCATCAATATCACAAGCAGAGGAACTTCCTTCGGGTTTTATCCACATACTGACCGTTTTTGTATCCTTCCAGCTGGTACCACCCATAACCGTGTTGGTTTCATCCAAAACTACATAATCATCAATCCCGTCAAAGGACAAAGCAAAGCCAGCCTCCCCATCTGCCAAAACAATACCCACGGGTACCATAACTAAGATCAATAGAAAAATACCAATACGGAATAGTGTGGATTTACGATGAAATAAAGAACGTTTTTTGGAAGCCATTGCCCCTCCGGAAATTCAAAGGATTAAAACGGATTTGTATTTATTGAGACATTATAAGTGTTTTTTGTACACATTTTGAATGTTTGTGAACCCTTTTGTTAAACAAAAAAAACGCCGCTCAAAACGAACGGCGTTTTTGTTTTATTTTACTTTTAACGGATAATGAACGGTATAAACACTTGGAAATTACTCGTTACCGGAATACCCGGCAAAACTGTGATTGTTACCATAACCGTATCACTGTTCAAAACACCATCACTCGCAAAATAGGTGAAGTGATCCTCTCCGGTAAATCCATCATTAGGGGTATAGGTGAAGGAACCATCCACGTTAAAAACCAGCGTGCCATCGGAAACACCGGTAACCAATTCTGCGGTTAACGGATCACCATCCCCATCAACATCATTGAATAAGACACCTGGTGCTGCGACAGCCAACTCCTCCCCTTCGTAAACCTGATAATTATCTGGTGCTGCCACAGGCACATCCGGCAGCGAATTAACCATGATCGTTACTGTGGCTGCATCGCTACTTAAGAAACCATCATTCACGGTAAATGTAAAACTATCCGAGCCGAAATAGTTGTCATCCGGGGTATAGGTTACATTTGATCCCGTACCGCTGACCGTACCGTGAGCCGGCTGAGTATAAACAAAATTCAATGGTGTCCCTTCCACATCAGTACCGGTTAATACAATAACCAATGGTGTATCTTCATCCGTATCCAAATTCTGACCATCGGCCACAGGTTGGTCATTAACCGCGTTTACTGTGATAAAAATAGTTGCTACGGCGCTGTTTTCAACCCCATCATTTGTTCGGAATGTAAAACTATCCGATCCGAAATAATTTTCATTGGGAGTATAAGTCAGGTTTGGTACTGTTCCGGTTAATTCACCATGCAGCGGATCACTGAGCTGGACAAAATTGATCACAGCATTATCCACATCAGAACCGGTCAAATTAATGGTCAAGGGCGTATCTTCATCGGTATCCAACGTCTGATCATCCGCCACTGGCGCATCATTGATTGGATCTACCGTAATCGATATGGTTGCTTCAACCGAGGAATTAACCCCATCACTGACAGTAAATGTAAATGAATCGGAACCAAAAAAGTTCACATCCGGGGTATAGATCACATTGGGAGCAGTGCCAATAACTGTACCATTAGCTGGCTGTGTGTAATTAAACGCCAGGGTAGATCCTTCTGGGTCTGACCCGGTCAATGTGATTGGTAACGAGGTGTCTTCATCCGTTGTCAGATTTTGATCATCTGCGGTAGGTGGATCATTTACCGCTGTGACATTGATTGATACAGTGGCCGTGTTACTGTTGAATTCAGCATCGGCTGCACGGAATGTAAATTGATCCGCACCCTGGTAATTCAAAGCAGGGGTATAGGTCCAACTATTTCCAGAACCCGTTAAGACAGCGTGAGCAGGTTGGGTTAAAACTGTATAGGTTAGTGGATCCAGGTCAACGTCGGTTGCACTCAGAGTAATCAAAACCGATGTATCTTCTGTTGTTATAACATTCTGGTTATTCGCAACAGGTGCATCATTAACGGGGGCAACTTCAAAGGTTATGGTTGCGATTATACTATCTAACGTATCATCCGAAGTATAAAAAGAAAACGTTTCTGTTCCATTGAAGTTTGCAGGCGGGGTATACGTAAAGTTCGGTATTGAACCGTTAATTGTTCCCTGTCCAGTGAATTGGATCACGTTGAACGTAAACGGATCACCATCAATATCCGCACCGGTCAGGGTGAAATTGACGGATGTATCCTCATCAAGAGGAAGGGTCTGGTCATCTACCGTAGGCCTGTCATTTACCGGGTTAATGGTAATATCCACCGTGGCCGTTATACTATTCAGTGTGCCATCACTTGTTCGGAAAGTAAACTGGTCGGTACCGTGATAATTTGCATCCGGCGTATAAGTGAGATTGGGTGCGGTTCCTGAAAAACTGCCGTGGGTTGGTGTGGATAGCACTGCAAAAGTTAAACTAGGATTATCAACGTCTGAACCAGTTAAGGTAATCAAACTGGGTGTATCTTCATTAATCACAACAGTCTGATCATCCGCTAACGGTCTGTCATTGATCGGGTTCACCGTAATGGAAATCGTACCGTCTGCGCTGTTTAATACCCCATCATTGGTTTGGAAAGTAAAACTATCCTCACCATAATAATCCGCATCTGGTGTATAAGTTAGATTGGGAGCTGTGCCTGTCAGGTCTCCGTGAGCCGGGGTACCTACATTCACAAAATCAAAACTATCACCATCCACATCAGAACCACTCAAAGTGACCAATAATGGTGTATCTTCATCTGTTTCCACATTTTGGCTATTAGCCAATGGGGCATCATTCACCGCATTAATCGTAATCGAAACTGTAGCAATTGGCCCATCATGGAAAGTATCACTGGCGTAATAAGTAAACGTATCACTGCCATTCTCATCCGGGTCTGGGGTATAGGTAACATTCGGCAATGTGCCCGATAAGGTTCCTTTGGTGGGAAGGGTGTCATAAGCATAGGTTATAGGATCCCCTTCCGTGTCCGTCGCTGTTAACATAAAAGACACGGGGATATCTTCATCCGTTGTGATCGGTATGTCATCAGCTACCGGTGGATCATTGGGTATTTCAACGGTTATTAATACTGTTCCGTCATCACTAGCGTTTTGTGAATCACGAACTCGATAGTTAAAACTGTCCGGACCATCATAATTGATCGCAGGTGTGTAGGTTACCACAGGAAAATTAACATCAAGCATGCCATGTGCCGGTTGGGAAATAACGCTAAAACTAAAACTTGTGTCTTCAACATCCGTAGCGGTTAAAGTGATCTCCACCGGTGTATTAACCTGCGTGATTGCTGTTATTTCATCGGCAACAGGGATGTCATTCACTGAATTGACCGTTAGTGAAATGACACCAATTGCGCTGGTATGGGTAACATCACTTACGGTATAAGTGAAAAAATCGGTTCCAAAATAATTTAGATTGGGTGTATAGGTACGGGATGGACCTGTACCGGATAAAACACCATTCGCAGGCGGGGTGACGATTGAATATGTCAATATATCATCCTGCGGATCACTGCCAAATAAATTAATCACCACGGCTGTATCTTCATTGGTCGTCACGGATTGATCCATCGTGACGGGTTTATCAAACGCTGTGGAAGCCGTAATATAGGGCGGAGCCGCAGTTCCGCTGCCAAATAAGGTTCCATTATGGGGATCAGTTACCGGATCTCCCAATGCATCCACACGGTCATCGGGCAAACTATTCCCATTGAGTACATTCATGGTGTAATAAGCGGCCAAGCCTGGTTCATTTCCAACCAATTCCGTAAACATAGAATTCTGAATTTCGGATTGGGTTAAAGCCGTATTATACAAACGTACTTCGTCAATATCCCCTTCAAAAAGCCAGTTTCGAGAGCCCACAATCATTCCGCCAATATGTAAAGTTGGAATAGCCCCTGTATCCGGAGAGGCGGTAGTACCGCTGTTTACAGACCCTACCAATTGTCCGTTTTTATAAACGGTCATCACTCCACCGGAATGTACCATACTCAAATGAATCCATTCACCTGCGGTATATTGAACACCAATATAATCAATATTTGCGTCATAGTTAAATACCCAAATGCGATCTAGCCCATTTAATATACCGCGGGACATCCCCCACCAGCGTGGTTTATCCCCAAACACAGCATCACAACTCACAACATCAACCGTACAAGCTGTCGCAATACCCTCCGGCTTGATCCACATACTGACCGTTTTGGTATCCTTCCAGCTGGTTCCGCCCATAACCGTATTGGTTTCATCCAAAATCACATAATCATCAATACCATCAAAAGACAGGGCGTTTCCTGCTTCTCCATCTGCAAATACGGATGTGACAGGTACGGCGATAAAAACCAACACCAATACCAACAACCGTACAAATTTTAAAACCTGATTTTGTTTCAATTTTTTAATTAGAAACATACTTCCCTCCATGATCATCATTCCGGTTGGGACCAGATATTTTATAGGATAAAAATAATTTCAAAAAATAAATACCCAAACCCGGTAAACTTTTTGATATTGTACATATTATGGATTGTATTTATCAAATATAAAGATAGTGTTTGATAAATTTTTAAGGTTAAAATATCTGTAATTTGTTTTATAAAATCACTTCATCAAAAAAATCTGGTCGTTAATCTGCCTTGGTTGGTAGTGAGCGAAACCAAGATACGTTTAAAGTAGCTTTTCCATCCAAACAAACCCGGCACCTAGCCAAGAAGCTGGAGTTTCACTTCACACCCAGGCAAATCAGTTAGTTGAACATGTCCGAAGTTTAATTAACTGTTCTGACCAAACAGTGTTTAGAACCCAAAATGGGCAGACTAGAAATCACAGCAAATGAAGTCGGAACTCAGATAGGTGAACAAAACGCCGCCTGGGAAACCTTCGATTGATGTTTTGTGATCCCCATTTCCAGGAATAAGCTTTTGAAATTGTATCTGGTGGGAGAAGCGTAATGATGACCAAAGTTCCACAGGGCTTGCGTTACCAGTGCTAAGCGGGTGTGGACTGCTGTGAAGCGGCGTGTTTGGGAACAAGAAAAACTCGAAAGCGGAAAAATGCTTAAAAATGACATGGAATACCAACATCCAGTGCACGCTTTGTTAGCCTACATTTGTATTAGAACCATCATGGTCTTTCATAAACTTATTCCATTCTTCGAATTGTGCTTTCCATTGCTCTTCAGTCAAATCAGGAAGGTTGTTCATAAAATCAATAGTTTGCTGCACTTTAATATCGTTATCACTAAGTTCTTGAAGCACATCTCTTTCATTTGGTTCGAGAAGTGATTTAATGAAACCAACTTCGTAATCTTGTAGAAAACCGCCAACAGGTCCATTCATTCCATACTTCTCATCCAATGGTAAGTCTTGCATACCAAGTGGATATTTTAGCAATGAGACAACAATTATGTCATTTACAACCGAAAACATTAGGTCGCAATACCGTTGAAGTGATTTAGGCTCAAATCTATTGAAGTTTGCATGATTTAATAGTTTTGTTGAACTGAACTTGTAGCCACGAGTATGCGTGTGTCCATCCAATTTATCGAAAGTACTTAAGACTCGGTCTTGTAAATGGAATTTTTTATCGAAGAATTGAAAGTTTGGAAGTTGCAAGAGTTTTTTAAATATTTCCTTGCGACGAGGAGTGGGTTCTCTTGATGTAATCCAGGGACGAACTTCTATGTGTTCAATATCATCTACTGAAAAATAAACTCCAAGTAACCCTAACTCAAGAACGAGCCGTAAAGCAATTAACGAATGTCGGTAAAAACCTTGTAACGCAAATTCATAAGACGCTTCAAGTTCGTAGTAAGACTCGGAGTAAGGAAAATAATGACCTGAACCAAAGTTCTCAACTGTTTGGGGAATTAAACTACCTATATGATGATACGCCCAAAAATAATTCGCAACTCGCTTTAGTAATTCAGAATTTCCTGATAAATACTTCAGTGACTCGGAGTGAGTCGTCTCGATTTTTGAGTGGTCATTGATTAAGTATAATTTATCAAACATTGTTACTCATGCTAGCCAATAACGGTTGGTGTTATCTGGATGTGGGAGAATGTGGACTACCGTGAAGCGGCGTGTTTGGGAGCAAGAAAAACTCGAAAGCTGAAAAATGCTTGTAAATGCTGCATAACCTCCAGCAACCTGTCCACACTTTATTTAGTTGTTATTTCTTTCGAATATCCGAAAACAAATCAAAAAATGCGTTTACAGCATCCGGAAAAAAATGTTTTCCGGACTGTTCTTGAATATATTTTAAAGCATCTTCCTTCTTCCATGCTTTTCGATAGGGACGATCTGATGTAAGGGCATCAAAAACATCAATCACAGCAAATATTCGGGCCGGTAGAGGGATTTCTTCACCTTTCAACTTGCGTGGATATCCTGTCCCATCCCATTTTTCATGATGGCAATAAGGAATATCTAATGCCGGTTGAAGGTATTCAATTTGTGAAAGAAGCTGGCGAGCCAGTTCAGGGTGAGTTTGCATAATTACGAATTCATCCTTCGTAAGCACATCAGGCTTCTGTAAGATGGTATCGGGTATGCCCATTTTTCCAATATCATGCAGCAATGCCCCTCTTTGAATATGTTCAAGCTGAGATTTAGGAAAACCCATTCTTGCTGCTAATTCAACGGTAAGGTCAGCAACGCGACGAGTATGCTCATCTGTTACATGGTCTTTAAAATCCAACATTTGAGACCAACCTTCAAGCGTTTCATCATATGCATTAATAACAGCCTGCATCGCTTGTTGCGTTTCCTTGTATAATTTTGCATTTGTTATCGCTAAAGAAGCCTGACTGGAAAATATTTTACACAGATCAATCTCACAGTCTACAAAAGAACGTACTTCACTTGTTGTTCCAATAATAAACGCACCGATTACTTCATCTTTTAATAATAAGGGGAAGTAAAGAATTGAAACAAGGTGACGAGAATCAACAACTATCTTTTCCGCAAAAGTAAGTGGAACAGTTCTAGCATCATTAAGATAAACAGGATTCTTCGTTTGTATCGCTGTATTTAAGTGCGGATGATCTTGAAGAATTGCTACGCGAAGTATATTTGGAAAGTCTGATGGCAGCGGTGGAAATGTAGCACCTAAGAAAAGTTCGTTACCATCAAGCATGTAAATAGCACCAGTTTCTATACCAAGCATTTCTGTAATACTTACAATCGCTATTTGTAATACTTCTGTAAGTTCAAGGGATGAAGCCAGCGCGTTGCTAACTTTCAGCAACGTTGATAGTTGATTTGCTGATATCAATTGTGTCAATTGATCATCAAAATCTTGTGTGGTTTTCTCCATGAACCAACTCCACCTATTTTATTCAGGTATGATTTTTTGACAAGAAAAAGTTTTTTTGTGAATAAGAAGATCGTTCTATTTTTAATATAAGAATTGAATTGAAGGTAAATCAACTGTAATTAAACTGACGTTTGATATGCTGAGATTATCTCGTTTAGACAACCATTAGAAGTAGATTTTATCCATGTTTCCCATGATTATATGAAATGATGGATTTCAACCCTATTAAAAATATTATACACTTTCATTTTTCTGACACAAATAAATATCAACGATCAATTTGTTCTAAATACCTATTAGAAATTTACACAACCAGATTCATCTGACGTATTATTCCTCAAATATGAAGACCCGACCCTATCGCCTAATTTAACGAATAACCATAGGCAAATAAATCTTTGAAATCGATTCTACAACCCATAAATTGATAGCTGGGGTTTCCAACCCACCGTCCATTGGGTCAAACACGGTGATTGGTAAAACACTAATATTTGTTATATCAGCGCTTGAAATGGTGACAGACAAACGTTGGTTTGAAACAAACTGGGTAAGCTGGTCAATCCCATTCAACCGAATGATACTCTGCGCGGTATATCCTGTCCCATTCACTGTCATTTCAAAATCCGCGCTGCCCGCCTCCACCATATTCGGTGATATTGTACTGAGTGAGAGCGGAGCCAGGCCATCATCAATTAAGATAATCGATGTGTAGGGATGCAAATAAACCTGGCCATAATAACGCTGCTGATCCACATCACGGTAAGCACGGTCACCCAGATTAATCATCTCCCCTTCATTTTTAGAATTTACAAATAGGGTTGATCGCGGCGGATCACCCGGACTTAAGGAATACCAGGCTTCTTTTGAATGGCTGTCCTGGCCACTCAAATTTTGCCATGCGGTTAATGTTTTACTGCCGGAAACATAAATGGAATCGGAGCGGTACGGATTAAAGTAAAAATTATAATCAGCGGAATTAATTCTATTCGTATCAGCAGCACCTAACGTAAAAGCCTGTGAGCGCAATCCAAACAAAATATTATCCCCCATGGATGAAATAAACGTAGGCGATCCGGTCAGATAAATTTGTGCACCGATATAAGGATAGGTGCGGCTGTTGTTATACAAGGTATTATTGCTGATTTGCCCGGTGGAATTTTGGTACAGGATGCCATGTACCGTGGCACCGCTGACTGTATTGTCTTGGATGGTAATATTACGAGAATAATGGTCAATATAAAACCCAAAACCAAACAAGGCATCAAAATCATCCCGGCAGCCATCCGTGTTGCCGGTTACATTCAGAATGATATTCTGATCAAATATCAGATCATAAACCATGGTTCCGATTAAACTATCCCGGCCAAATGTACGGACCGCGCCGCAGTCTCCTTTAACATTGCAAGTATCCAGAAACACATTTTGTTTGATGGTATTGTTATGCCCAAAAATATCCAAACCGTTATAGGCGGTCGTATCAATCACATTACCCTGCAGTAAGTTATGATGGCCCGTATCGGCTGGTTGATCCGTTTTTATCCGAAAACCATCCCCATCTTCGGTACATGCCCCCTCCTGAGAGGTTATTGAACAACCCAAACCGCTGGCACCCAGGTTCTCCATCACCCCAATATCACGAATGGTATTGTTGATATAACTGGATTCACGGCTGAAGGTATCAAGCCCTTTCCAATTACAACGTTCAATTAGATTGTTTTCAACCAGCAGCCCATATCCGCCGCGCCAACCGTCCGGACGGCCATCCTCCGCACCCCAAACCCAGGTTGAAAGACTGATACCAATGCCATCCACATCCCGAATGGTATTATTCCGCAAGGTAATGTGATGACTTTCCTGATGAGCATAATTGGTGGGTTGGCTAATACCGTGTTTGTACCAGCGTTCAACGGCTAAATTTTCAACCACAACATGATGAATACCTTCAAACGTTAAATCCTTCCCCAAATTGATTCCACCCCAGGCACGGTCGTCCTCCTTTAATATCACACTGGCTTCAATACTTCCGTCCGCTGGCTTTCCGGTGGTGGTATATAAAAACAACCTGCCGCTTGATTCCTGATAAAACCACTCACCCTCCTGGTCAAGGGTGTTGTAGTGATTGTTTAAAAAATAACCCCAACCTGCACAAGAACCACCCCAACACCCGGGTGCCGCATTTAATGTTAATGACGAACCGCTATCCGCTGTAACAATCCTGTTGAGGATATACCAGCGCATCCCGCGAATATGTGCCGAAGCCCCCGTCCAATCCCCGGAAGGTAATTGAGCATCCGTGATCTGGTTGTTGGATTGGCCATCAATCGTGCTGTAGCCCCCATCTGCTGTGTCAATATTCGGCCAGCGCCCCAATACCAAACGCTGCTCACCACGAAATAATTGATTCACCCCCAAACCAAATTTACCCACATTTTCCCCTGTGTTGAGATTTGCCATATAAATATTGGTGGCATAACTTTGCCACCCACTGACTGGTATCGCACCGGAAAGAACTGGCTGGTTGGAACACCCCTCGGGATACGATCCAAAGGTGATCGGGTTGCCATCCACCCCCGAAACAGCAATAGTTAAAGGATCAGCCCGCCAGGTTTCGCCGCAGAAAAACAAAACACGATCGTCCGGGTTAAGGGCTAACTGATTCACCTTGGAAATGGTGGCAAAAGCCTGCTGTGGGGATAATCCGTTATTGGCATCATTCCCAGTTTTTATGGAGACATAATAGGTATTTCCGGTTGCAGTCACCTCGCGGCTGGTCAAATTGGGTGAAAACACCAAAATAATAAGAATAAAAACAAACAGAATCTTCTTTACCATCAGGCCTCCAATTATTCATCCTAATTGTAAAGAATTATCCAGCGATTGTTCTTAACGGTTTTCTTAAGCGGTACCACCATCATCCCAACCTTCTCCCTGACAGGGATAAGGAGTCTGGTGAATTTTAAAATCAATCTGTTTCGTTAATAGCAGTGATTGATGAACAAATTTTTTGAATTTCAATTAGCACCCAATTAATATTATTTAATACCTGAGAATTTGTAAAACGGATCACAGTCAATCCTTGTGCTTTTAACCAATCTTCACGGAATTGATCTTGATCCTGTTGAAATTGATGGATCTCTCCATCAATTTCAATTACTAAACGAACTTCAGCACAATAAAAATCGACAATATATGGTGTTATTGGATGTTGTCGCCTGAATTTTAGACCACTTAGTTGCTTTCCCCGCAGTTTTCCCCATAAGTGTTTTTCAGCAGGAGTACTCCTTTTGCGAAGTTTACGTGCGTTGGTGATCATCTTTCTCCTTTTTGTACCGAAATTAATTATCACCAATTTACAATTTTTTGACAACTATGGATGACCACCCTCATCCCAACCTTCTCCCTGTCATGGAGAAGGAGTCTGGTTTGTTCCTGAATTGCGTAACCCCATTATTAAAACGGACATATTCCCCTCTCCAAAATTGGAGAGGGGCTAGGGGTGAGGTTACACCCCTACAATAGGCTGCAGCTGCTGCTGGACGTTCACCAGGCGTTGATACAATCCACCGTGTTGAATTAATTCCTGGTGGGTACCCTTTTCCGCAATTTGATTCCCTTCCAGCACCACAATCTGATCCGCATTGCGGATGGTGGATAAACGGTGTGCGATTAAGATCGTTGTCCGTCCAACCATCAGCCGTTCTAAAGCCTGCTGGATCAAAAGTTCCGTTTCCGTATCCACGGCGGAAGTGGCTTCATCTAAAATCAAAATCGGGGCATCTTTCAAGACGGCTCTTGCAATGGAAATACGCTGTTTCTGTCCACCGGATAGTTTGATACCTCGCTCGCCCACCATCGTGTCATAACCCTGGGGTAATTGGCTGATAAACTGGTCGGCATTGGCAGCTTTCGCGGCTTCGATCATCTCCTCTTCACTGGCTTCCGGGTTACCAAACAGAATATTCTCCCGGACCGTACCATGAAATAAAAACACATCTTGCAGCACGATGCTGATTTGCGTACGCAAACTTTCCAGGCTGATTTCACGGATATCTTCTCCATCCAGCCGAATAGAACCGGAGGAGACATCATAAAATCTCGGTAGTAAACTAACCATTGTCGATTTTCCAACACCGGTCGGGCCTACCAGCGCTACCACATTGTGAGCGGGAATTTCAAGGTTAATGTTCTGTAAAACCGGTTCACCAGATTGATAGGCAAAACCAACATTTTCAAACACCACATGCCCATCGGCTCTTTGTTTTAACATTTTTGCATCTGATGGATTATGTGGTTCCGGTTCTTCATCCAATAATTCTGCTACGCGCTCTGCCGCAGCCAACGAAGTTTGAACCGCTTCCCAGGCGTTACTTAAGTTCCGTACAGGCTGGTAAAACAAATCAAGATAGAGGAAAAAAGCAACCAGATCAGCAATTGGCAGTCCACCCTGGACAACCAAACGGCCGCCAAAATAAATTACAACCAACACCCCCAAAGATGAGGTAAATTCCACAAATGGATGGAAGGTTGCCATCAACTTTAACGCATTTAATAAAGATGTCCGGTAATGCTCAATCCGTTGGCCAACAGATTGAAAAGCGTATTGCTCTCTGGTAAAAGCTTTAATTTCCCGAATACCGGAGATATTGTCATTTAATATCGCATTTAATTCACCCAATTCTTTTTGACGAAAGACAAATGCTGGCCGGACACGTTTTGCATAAATTCTTAATGACAGGATAACAAAGGGCACCGGCAGAAGGGATAACAGGGTCAGTTTCCAATTTAAAACAAACAAAACAGAGCCAACGCCCAAAAAAGTTAAAATGTTCACAACCACATCTGGGATGGCGTGGGCAATTAATGCTTCAAATAATTCAGTATCATTTACCACCCGAGACATCATTTGTCCGGTTTGTTTATCTTCATAAAATCTTAAGGTCAGACGCTGTAAGTGGTTATATACTTTTTTGCGCACATCTGCTACCACCCCCCAACCGGCAATATGCGCCATATAGGAACGTAAAAACTGTAATCCTGCTTTAACAACATACACCCCTGCAGCAATCAGGGTGAGCGTAGTAATTTGTTTAAAAGCAGCTGCCGTTAAGCCTTCATCCGTGACGATGTTAATCAAGGATCGTATGATCCACGGAATTAACAACTGTGCACCGATCAACAATAACATGCTGATCACAGTAACAATTAATGGGGCTTTATATTTTTTAGCAGCCCGAAACACAAAAGCAAGAGATTTCATTATTTAATCCTACCTAATAATATGCATCCATGGACCCATTCAGGAATTCCTAAGATACCATTAACCTAAAAATCCTTGCCCGATTTTTACGCCGTGTTTCACAAGATTATACTCCCACTTTATGAATTTTACAGGAAAATTAATTTAACTGATCCAATCCATCCCAACCATTCATCACCGCTACCATTACCCAAAAAGCCTTTGCCGCCCGGATTTTACCGGAAGCAACGCTGCCTAAATGTCCTCCATCAATTTCCGTGGTGTAATCCTGACAGATGGCCGGGATTTCTATCCCATCATCGGGATGATTCTCACAATCCCCGTTTTGTGAGCAGTATTCAACACCGTCCCGGTTATCAAAACAGGGCTCATTGTTTTCCGGATCATGAGAAATGATATCGGCAAAGTCATATAAGACCTTTCCATTCGCTGCCGCGTATGCCCGCATCTGATCGTTAAAGATTTGGGATTCCTCGGAACCTACTGATCGAGCCAGGCTGGTCGTCCAATAAAAAAACCGTTTATCGGGATACTGAGTTTCCAATTCTTCCAGGTCGGAAATATCCCAACGTTCTCGGTTTGGGTAATAACCATCATGCGGTTGATCCGTAAAAAAACCTGTTTCCGGATCGGTAATATCGGAACCCGTCGCAACGGAAAAATAGTTAAATTGAAAAGAGAAGATTTCATTTTCCTCCAGGTTTTGCGGCACAATCTGGTTTACAAAATCGGCTATTAATTGGTCCCATTCTCCCATCCGAATGTCAAATGTCCAGTTGGAACGATCATAAATAACCGGATCGGGATCATAAAGAATATCTGCTGGTACCTGTTGATTGGCTAAATCGGCACTGGTAAATGTTTTCCATGTCCAGGTCGTTCCACTTTTATCCACATAACCGCGCCTACAGTTCGCAGGAACGCTGCCCCACGAAGACCCCAATGCCAAACAATCCAGGCCCTGACTGATATTGGCTCCAACGGAACGATCTGAAAATATCAGTCTGGTGTTTCTCGCTTTTTCCAGGTATTCCGGCGGAATGGATTCAAATAAAGTCACCGCACGGTGATCAATCAGAATAAATTCATTGGATACTGGTTCTTCAGGTGTTTTTTCCACCTCAACCGTGGCTGTATTCATTTCGATCGTCAGCGTGGGGAGGGAGGTTGGTTCTTCTGTCGGAATGGGTTCCGCTTCTTTTGTCGCTGAAACAGGCAGCGTAGGTTCAACCGTTGGTTCGGACCGAGTGGAGATAACATCCATCGTGGGTGTGCCCTCATTCGTAGGGGTGCTAGTTGGAGTAACCGCCTGGCAGGCGGACAACACCAAAACTAATCCAAGCCAAACGAATCCCGATTTTTTCATAATTTGCATAACTATCCCTTTGTCTACTCATATTGTCAAAATAATACTTTAATCATACCGGTCATAAATAAAAATCCGAATTAATTTAAAACCCTTTATCTACCCACCTTTCACCCGCTTAACAAATTCTTTGGGATAAAAGCCTTTCCTTGTACAATACATTTGTATAGACAGGGATGCCAAAAAACAAACCAGGGAAGGTTTAATAAGGGAGAATGAATGAGAAAAAATCTTTTCCTGTCCTTATTTATTGGTTTCGTTATTGTTGTATCTGCTCTATTCCAGTTACAACCTGTCACCGCAAAGGCGTTTTGTGAACCGGATACCACGACAGTTTATCTTCCGCTGATATTAAACAGCTTCAGTACTAATACCAGCATTGTCGTTGACCACCGCCATACGGACATTTCACAAATCCCGGATGAATGGATTGAAGCCGCCAAGCAGTATATTGTCCATTACGCACACACTTCTCACGGCAGTCAGATATTATCCGGTTTGCGCTGGCTTGAACAACAAGATCCTAAATATAACGTGGATATTAAAGTCAGCAATCTATTAGCTTTACCCACCGATACGACCGCTATGGGTTTTTATGATGGGAATAACTACAGTGGAACAACATATATCACCCCCGAAATGTACTGGGAAACCCAGGATGGCATTACCCACACCCGCAGTGTCGTAAGCCCAGGTTCATTTGATTTCTCCTTATGGACCTGGTGCGGCCAAATGTCATATTATTCCACTACACAAGTGCAGACTTATTTAAACATAATGAACCAGTTTGAAAATGATTACCCCTCAACAAGGTTTATTTTATATACCGGGCACACTGATGGAAGTACCCCAACCAGCGGCAGCGCTTTATGGCGAAATAACAACATGGTCAGAACATACGCTGTCGAAAACAATAAATTACTATTCGATTTCGCGGATATTGAGTCCTATGACCCCGACGGAAATTTTTATCCAAACGCAACTGATGGCTGCAGTTGGTGCGGAGATTGGTGCAGCAACCACCCGGGTGCTTTCGAGTGTCAATCACTGCCTTCTTGTGCCCATACGCATGGGTTACAATGCACACTCAAAGCACAAGCTTTCTGGCATCTGATGGCACGAATGGCTGGCTGGAATGGTAACCCAACGCCGTAAAATTTTTGAATCAGTTATCCAAACCCACACTTCACTGGGATGATTTGATCTTATATTGGTTTGACTTAATTCATAATTACCGTAGAATTTCCATTGATACGAATTATGAATCCTACAATATTTGAAAAAACAGTCTCCACCATCCAAAAAAGGTATCTTGAAAATCAAAACGCCACATTACAGCAAGTTTATGATTTGGATACCACCTTTACGTTCCCACAACAATGGGAAATTGATTTCAGCTACAAATACCGCAAAGAGATATCCGAGATATTAGATCTACCCGAATATTTCGATCAATTTGTGCAGTTATTTCTTGAAAGCACCCTTCGGTTTACGGTAGAACACAATCAATTTATTTCATTAACAACACAAAATATCGATGATTTAAAAACCCTTTATCAAAAATATGTCGCCAGTATTCGCGATTTTCTTCATCAAGAGACTTCGTATTTTGTCTTTAAGACCCACTATCAATTTTTACTGTTGCAGCATTTTAATGATCTTCACCACCAATTAAAAAACATAACACCGGAACCAATCCGGCCAGCACTGCTAAATGTAAATGTCGTTTGTGCAGAATATGATCCCAAACTTCAGCTTGAAATAATGAATATCAATCTCAAAAAAATCAAACAACCCGTTTTGGATATCGGTTGTGGAGCTGCGGCTAATCTAATACATTACTTAACCGAATTGGGAATTTCATGTTTAGGGATTGATCAATTATGTAAAAACACGGTCAACACACAAAAAATTGATTGGTTTACCTTTTCTACACAACCCAATACGTGGGCACAATCATTTCCCACATGGCTTTCAGCCATCATTTTCAATTTAACCATCTTAATCCCTGTGGGAATCCGAATCAATTTGCCCTTAAGTACAAAAAATATCTTGATTCCTTAAAAATTGGCGGTAGTTTTTATTACACACCCCAACTGCCCTTCATAGAACAATTCTTAGAGTCAACAAAATTTGAAATTTCATACACACCAATGCGTAACCATCCGGATTTTTTTGTCACGCGTATATTAAAAAAAATATAAGTTTCTCTATTCATTTCGTAATCACACTGGTATGATTACGACCGGATGGTTGGAAAGTGGAATTATTATTATGAAAAAAGGTTTATTATCTGTATTTTTTGCTTATGCCTTATGGGGATTTTTTCCCATTTATTTTAAATTATTGCATGAGGCACCTGCTTTACAAATTATGACGCACCGGGTAACCTGGTCGTTTTTCTTTTTTTTGATTTTGATTGTTTTACGAAAACAACTGAAATCATTGTTTAAGTTATTAAATAAACGCACCATTTTAATTTATACAGTGGCTGGAATCTTACTGGCTGGCAATTGGTTCACCTACGTTTGGGGTGTAAATGCCGGATATGTGATTGAGACCAGCTTAGGATATTTTATTAATCCACTGGTTAGTTTTATGCTGGGTGTCCTCATTTTACGAGAAAAATTACGCCCCTTACAATGGGTGCCCATCAGTCTTGCAGTGATTGGGGTTATTTATTTAACCATTTCCTATGGAAGATTACCCTGGATTGCCTTAACATTAGCCTTTTCCTTTGGTTTTTATGGCCTGATCAAAAAAATTGCTCCCCTTGGTTCTATTCAAGGTTTGATGATCGAAACAGCAGCTTTGTTTATCCCCGCCATCGGATTTTTGTTGTTTTCAGAATTTAATGGCAGCGGCGCATTTGGTCACATCAGTCCTTTGGTTACCTTTTTACTGATTTTATCCGGTGTTGTGACGGCAATTCCACTGATTTTGTTTGCCCACGGTGCCCCAAAGGTTCCTTTGGTTACAATCGGCATTATTCAGTACATAGCCCCTACCCTTCAATTTTTGATTGGAGTATTTTTGTATAATGAACCCTTCACACATGACCGTTTGATTGGGTTTAGCATCATTTGGTTAGCATTGGTTATCTTCACTTTTGAGGGTTTTAACGCGCATCGTCATAAATTACACCATGCTTCTGCCAATGCATAAACGATATCATTTGTAACATAGGATCTCTATCACCTATCCAATCCCCAACGAAACCATTATAATCCGGCAGATTTTCATTTAGGAAGGTAAATTGTGTCGGATTTTTTGGTTTCTATGATTGCATATCTCGGTGTAATATCCGGAGCAATTTCAGGTGTGATTGAAGCAAGACGCGCTGACATGGACCTGGTTGGTGCCTGTGCAGTAGCTTTTATCACTGCACTTGGCGGTGGCACATTAAGAGATTTTTGCCTGGGGCGGTTTCCGGTCTTTTGGGTTGAAGAGACAGGCTACGGCATTATTTCTTTGGTCGTTGCTTTGCTTGCCTTTTATTCCACCCGTTTTTTGGGTTTAACTTCAAAGTCTATGTTGATTCCGGATGCCCTGGGGTTAGGTATGTTTTCCATCTTAGGAGCGGAATATGCACTACAATTAAATACCTCTTTTTTTGTTGCAACACTGATGGGTATCGTAACGGGGGTATTTGGCGGCGTATTACGTGATGTAATTTGCAATAAAATTCCGCTCGTTTTTGGAAAAAAAACCCAGTTATACGCCACCTGTTCCCTTGTAGGCAGCGTGGTTTATATTCTATTGATTCAACTCGGATTTGATCAGGGGTTTGCTTCTTTTACCGGCATCCTGCTTTGTGTTTTAATGCGTTTGCTGGCTGTAAGATACAATGTGCGATTACCAGACCCGATCAATTTATGAATTAATTAATTTTTAACCGGTAAACACCTTTGGTATTGGTTGTTAAAAATACAACTGTCGGGTCATTTTCATCAAAATGGATGGCTTTGATGTTGGTAGATAAAAGCGCTTCGGGGCCTTCTGTCCAGCTGAAACCACCATTTTTACTATAATAAACAGCATTTTGCGCGGCTGCCACCAATAGACCAGTTTGCATTGGATGAACTTCCAGGTTAGTAACCACAATACCGTCCAACCCAATCGATTCCCATTCTCCATCAGCTGCTCGTTTGTAAACCCCATTGTCTGTACCGGCATACAGCGTATCAGGTTCTTCGGCTGTGGTTGCCAAAGCGTACACCTTACCAGTAGGGATTTTGTTTAACGTCCAATTTTCACCATAATCGGTCGATGTATAGATCACAGGAACATCCGCGTCAGCGGCATACAGAACGGCTTCATTTGCTGGATTAACAACAAGATCAACGATACTCTTTTCTGCTAACCCGGCAGGCTGCCAGTTTCCGATGCCATCGACACTTCGGTAAACACCATTTCCTTTGCTAGCCAGGTAAAAAAATTGCTGATTCTGGTCTGAAAAAGTTAATTTATTAAAGGACAACAGATTGCCGGACACCTGGTGTGACTCAAAATATGTTTCGTCAAGCAGCATCAATTCAGCTTCTAATTCATCACGAGGGATCAATTGGCGTGAATCGTTCTTTATCACCGGTAATCCTGTATTCATCTGGCGCAAATCACACTCCGGCAGCAAGCAAGTCCACAAGCCCTGGTTCTTGGAAAGAACAAACACCTCGTCTGGGTTTGCCGGGTTAAGATACAAGCCTGTTAAATCAATACCATTTAACGTATTTGAAACTTCATCCCATGTTTCCCCGCCATTTATTGTTGAATAAATTCCGCCCAAGGCGGTAGCAGCCAAATAATGGTCTGCTTCCCCCGGGATGGCAGCAAATCCCACCACATCCGTATTAATCAATCCAGTGCTGCTGGCAACCCAATGGGCACCATAATCTTCGCTGCGAAAAACGCCTTTTTCAGTTGTTCCCGCGAAAATTTGATTATGGCGCGCCGGATTTACCATGACGGTATACATATCGTATTCTCCAAGACCGCTGTAATTCCAGGAAGTGCCCGCATTTGTCGATTTATAAACCCCACCATAAAAATCAACTAGATACATATTGGCTGGCTGCTGAGGATCAAGATCCATGGTGTAGACCTTAACATTTAACGGGGAATTGACCCAGGTATTGCCATTGTCAGTTGATTTAAAAGTGCCCTTGCGATGCCAGGTACCTAATACCAAAAGATTACCCGAAGAATTGAGGGGATTGATCACCAAGGCTCGTCCGGAAAGTTCAAACAAATCACTACCATTAACTGCCTGCCAGTGATCACCGCTGTCCAAACTGCGGTACACTCCGTGTTCATGATAGGCAGCAAACACCATTTTATGGTCTTTAGGGTTTACAATCACGTCATAAGGCCAGTCCTGCACATCCGATCCCCCCACATTGGTTAAAACAGGAGTCCAGGTAATCCCTTCATTGATGCTGCGGTATAATGTTCCCTCCCAAGGCGGCGGTGTTTCAAGCAGACCATTCCGGGTACCAATGAAAATAATATCCGGATTATGGGGGTCAATCCCAATTGTATAAATAATATCGCCATTCCTTATACCCTGGCTTGATTTGTACCACGACTCACCACCATTTGTAGTTTTGTAAAGTTCGTCATTATAGGTGCCGGCATAAACAATTTTAGGATTCTGGGGATCAATTGCAATCGAATTGATATTGCCATCACCCAAACCACGATTGCTGCTGGCCCAATGCAGACCGCCATCATAACTTTTATAAACCCCATTTCCCCAAGTACCTGCATAAATTTCATCCGGGTTATTGGGATTGGCTGCCATACATACAACCTTGCCGCCATAAGGACCAATCCAGGGGTCAACATACGTATCATGATAAACCACAGGCATATAAACTTGATATGGGTTTTCACCTGTATATGCTTTTACCGGAACAACATACAGGCTGATTACACATATCATTAGCGATATGATGATCTTAAATTTTGTGTTCATAGATTTAAATCATTCCATAGGTAAAGTTTATTAATTAAAATTGCAATAAACATGCCCTTATCAATATCAATTCTCCAAATTATAAACCTCAAGAGGTCAATATGAAGAATCCCTTACGTTATGCGACGCTTGAAGATGCTGAAGGAATAACAAATTTGCTTCGCGCAATAGGTTGGTTTAACGCCATTAATCAAATATCCGTGGAAGAAGCGCTTAAAAAGATTTATCAGGAACTTAAATTTTGTTTGAACCACCCGGAAAACCACTCCATTTACGTTTATGAAGATATGGAAGGTGAAATAATCGGTTATATCAGCGCCCATTGGATACCAATGATGATCCTGACAGGTTTGGAAGGATATGTTTCAGAGTTATTTGTTCACCCGGATTTCCAAGGGAAAGGAATTGGTCCCGCTCTATTGGATTCGATCAAAGAAGAGGCGCGCAGCCGGGGGTGTGTTCGCCTTTCATTATTAAATGCCAAACATCGAGTTTCTTATCAGAAGCATTTTTATCAAAAACAAGGCTGGCAGGAACGAGATATTATGGCAAATTTTGTTTTTCCTTTAAGAGAGAAATAAGTCTTCCTATTTGGTATTAAATCTAAACCAAGGAGTAGGGAAATATTAGCTTTTTGTCTGATGCGGAGAAAATATAAATAAAGTAGACTGTAGTTCATACCTTTTGTAACCAGTAGAAATTACGGAACTTAATGAGCGCGTCTACCTTTCCGCAAAAAAAACAGACGAATTTTCCGTCGATCCTTCGATTTTTCTTTCTTCATCCATTAACCTGGATCTTAGCAGCACTTGCGATTCTTGGAGATACCACGGCTTTGTTTCAATTTCGTAGTATGTTTCCGCCCTTGTTAACAGGTCGGATTCTGTTATTCCTTTTGTTGACACTATTTGCAGAAAGCACCCTGTTATTCACGCTTACACAATATTTCGCGGGAAGTAAAAACAACCTGATTGACGCAATTATGTCCCCATTGACCTTATTACCAAAATTGTTTTTAACAAAAATGCTGCTCTTAATTCCCTCAGCTTTGTTAATTCTTCTTTTTTTAATACTAAGTCCATTGTTTGAGGGTTCAATTTTAAGCATTGTCCTTTTTTCAGTTTTCGCCTTACCGTTTTTATTTTCTCTTAATATCGTTACTGTAATCGCTTTTATTCTCATTTTTTCTAAAGAACTCAGTATTGGAGAAGCGATATCACAAGCAGGTTGGATATTCCGGCAAAATTTTGGAAGATTTGCTCTGATAAGTTTGCCATTTTTAATAATCGAAGGATTTTTATTATTTTTTTTGTTGTTTAATGCTTCGATCACCTATGATTCAGCCTTCATCTACACAGTTACACCCGAAATGGCTGATTATGTACAACAATTTGCAAATATGTCCGGGTTTGGCAGTCCAAGGTTTTCTCAACCGGGCGATTATTTTATAATCAACCGGCCATTAAATGGTCTGGTCACCACCGTTTTTAAAACACGCGGTCCCGATTTATTAAGTCCATTTATGTTTACTGTAAACAACGAAAAAGCCGCTTATTTGATTTTAGCGGTAAACTTCTTTTTGATCCCCATACGCCTGGGTATATTAAGTTATTTTTGTCTGAAAAAACTTTAAACTTATGAAACAAAAAATCGATTAAAATTGAATTGGAAAAACTATTTCCTCACAAGGAACAAAACCATGTCAGAAACATCTTATCGCCCCACCAGTGGCCGTGCCATTATTCTCGGAATCATTGCTTTTATCATTTTATTGAGCATTTTTTGCGGTTTATCTGAAGTATTAAAAACCGTTGGTTCTCCTTTTTTGTTAATTCCCCAACAATTAAATATTATTCCAAAAGTTACACGTGCCGATGTGATGGAATTTGAAATGCGCCAATCACCTGTTGAGGTACAGCTCGAAAGAACCGGAGAATACGCCGTTTACACAAAAGACATTGACCTCCTTATCATCACTGATCAGATTTTAGAAGCACAAGGCAACCCATGGTTTAACCTCATTGACCAATCCACAGGTGAAAAACTGGATGTGAAGTTTGTTAAACGTGGTCTAATTCCCTTTGATTCTTCTTTAGTTAAAGGCCGCCCGGTATATATTTTTGATATAACCCACCCAGGCAATTACCAGTTTTCGTTCCCTCGCCGTTATGCAACTATTTATGTTTTACCGGATAATATTGTTGGGAATGAAAGCACCGTATTTGTTTTTGTAGTTATTCAATTGGTTATTTTGGCTTTTCCTATCAGTTATTTCATCCGGAAATTGATCCATAAAAGACAGGAAAAATTATCTGAAATTCGAAACCTCAAAAAGACAAATGACAGCCAGTTCTGGGAAGAATTAAAAAAACAAAAAGAACGTCAAAACGGCAAACCTAATTCAAATGTTGGAAATAAAAAATATTAAACGAGCTCTTCTCTAGCTTGTGCAAACCATTTAGCAAAACGCTTAATTTCCCTATAATAAGTGCACTGCTCTAATACTGGTATCAATTGGAGGAAATAATGCAGTTTACCCAACCTATGGATAAATTGGCGTTTTATTGTTGTTATTTTGGATTTTCCAAGCCCCGAATTATCCCTTCTACTTCAAAGTGAACTCACTATGACAGCACAACAACCTGACAAAATATTTATTGATGGTCAAGAACAGCCTTTATTTTCCAATCCGTTAGAAGATTATTTTACACTGACCAATTTTAATCCCAGTTTTATGTCTCCACATACTGCCAATTGGCGTGGATATGTCGCAAGCTGGGAAATCATTAACCAAAAATTATATTTGGTCAGTCTTTCGGGATGGAAAGTAAACCCTGATACGCCTGGGAAATTGGAAGAAGTAGATAGCCAAATCGTTTTTCCGGATGAATCACCCCCCATTTTTGCAAAATGGTTTACCGGCCGGTTAATCGTTCCACAGGGAAAAATGATGCAGTATATTCATATGGGGTACGAATCCATTTACGAACGAGAAATCCATTATCATGTCAAAAATGGGGAAATTATTTCACAAAATGAGATAAATAATGCCCATCGCCGTTGCTGTTAATGTGTGTTTTTTCGGAAAACCTTTAACACGACGATCTTAGTAGCATGGTTAAACGGACTTGGATCTGCTGGTAAAGGTCGAACCTTTGTTTCCGGAAATCCACTTATATCTAACGGGACGGGAATGTGCTGCACCATTTCCAAATAACCATCCACAAAAAGTTCATTTAGTTTTGCCAGGTACTCCTTGCCGCTTAAGAACAAAGCATTATTGATCACAACCAAATATCCCTGATGGTTTACAAGTGGACGAACTTTGTTAATTAACCGCACACTTTCATGAACCAAATCCACTTTGCCTGCAGCCGTGGTTGAAAAAAACGGTGGGTCGAGAATCACACAGTCGAAACCACTATTTTCTTTTTTTAAACGGGTAATATTTTTAAAAAAATCACCTGCCTGAAAATCGGCTTTGTTGATTGGAAATCCATTCAGACTGTAGGATGTCTTTGCCAAATTGAGAAAACGTTTGTTAAGATCGGTTTGGATCACACGGTTTGCCCCGCCCGCCGCCGCAGCCACCCCTAAACTACCGGTATAAGCGAAGGTATTTAACACCGTCTTGCCAGCCATTGATTCCAACAACCATTTCCGCAAATTCCTCGTATCCAGATAAAATCCCGCATCCTGGTTTAATAAAACATCAATCGCATATCTAACCCCAAACTCTGTAATCTCACGAGTTGGATTTCCATCCAATAAAAATACGCCACGCTTTTCTTCAACCTCTTTGGAAAAACGTCTTTTTAGGATCACCGTTTGAAGAAATGGCAATTTCGTTAAGTAAAAAGATTGAATGAAGTTGAGCGTTTGGTTATCCAAAAAATCTTTCTTTTGGTAATCGTAAATTAATAAGGTCGTTCCGTAATAATCTACAACCAGATTACCTTGACCTTCAATAAAACCATTAAATAAACGATACGCCGAATATTGATCCAATGAAAATAATTCGGTTCGTGAGTCAAAGGTTTTTTGTAAGGTTTGAATATTCATGCTGTTTTTTGAACCTTAAATCCTGATGAAAAGATTATAATATTTTTGGAAAAATACTTACAGGAAGAAGTCAATGATACCAAATAATATTGCGATCATAACCGATAGCACATGCGATATTCCACAAGTTTTGATTGAAAAACATAAAATCCGCATTGTCCCACAATACGTTATCTGGGGAGAGGAGCAGTTCAAAGATCGGTTTGAACTTGAACCTGCCGCGTTTTACAAACGTCTTGAAGAAGATCCACGTTTACCCACCTCCGCCCATGCCACAATGATGGATTTTGCCCAGGCATATCAGGAAGCTAAACAATCTGGTGCGGAACAAATCCTTGTTTTTACCGTCAGCGGTGCAATGAGTGGTTCTTTTCAAGCCGCACAGAAAGCCGCTGAAACCATGGATATACCTGTCACCCCCATTGATTCCCGTGGACCAACTATGAGCCTGGGTTGGCAAGTCCTTACTGCCGCTCGCTTGCGAGAACATACAACGAATACGCAGGAAATTTTAAACGCTGTCCAATCTGTTCGAAAAAACCTGGTGAATCTCGTTGCGATGGATACGGTGAAATATTTACAAACTGGCGGCCGGATTGGAGATGCCGCCAAATTGGTTGGGAATATGCTCCAAATCAAACCACTGGTCAAAATTAACCATGTCAGCGGAAAGGTAGAGCCGGTTACCGTTACCCGCACATATAATAGTCTGATCAATACTTTATATAAACGTTTTTTTGATCAAATTGATTCTGCTAAAAAATTACATCTGGCTATCTTACACGGCAACACCCCGCAAGAAGCTGAAATATTAAAAAATAAAATTCTTGAAGTATTTACACCGGTTGAATTGATTATTAATATAACCGGGCCAGTTTTAGGGATCAACACGGGACCTAAAGCAATGGCATTGGTTGGTTTTACAGAAGATTAAATTAAATTTGTTATTAAATGTAGATAAATTCCATCAAATAAGCAGTTTTTTTCACGTATAATAGACCTATCTCCAAAACACATCCCAATTTATTGTATTAAAGGTTAACATGTCACGTCCTTTATGGTTTGTAAATTTACTAAAACATTATTTTCCCTATCGCAAAAAGATCGCTGCCTTATCACAAAATATTATCGGTAAAAAACTGATGGATTTGTTTTTATTTAATGGCGATTCGATGTTTTATTTACCCAAAGATAAAATTGTGATCGAAGAAGCAATCACGCCGCAAGAGAATATGGTTTTGCCTTCTGAAATTGTGCACCATTTTGTAGACCAAGCCAACTACTTATGGATTATGAACAACTGCATCTGCCGTCAGGGAGATGACTGTCAGGATTATCCACAAGACTTGGGCTGTTTGTTCATGGGAGAAGCTGTTTTACAAATTAATCCCAAGTTGGGAAAGCTGGTAGATAAAGAACAAGCTCATCAGCACATCCAGCGTGCTCAAGATGAAGGTTTGGTACACCTGATTGGGAGGAACAAATTGGATTCGATCTGGATGGGGGTCGGTCCAGGTACAAAACTATTGACCGTATGTAACTGCTGTCCCTGTTGTTGTTTATTTAAAATCTTACCTGATCTTCATCCGGAAATCAGCGACAGCGTTCGGCGTATGCCTGGGGTTGAAGTTTGGGTGGACCCAGAGCTGTGTATTGGCTGCGGCCTTTGTGCCCGTGAAGAAGTTTGTTTTGTGGAAGCTATAACGATGGAAAACAACCAATCCGTCATTGGGGATGGCTGCCGGGGATGCGGCCGGTGTGTGGAAATTTGTAAAAAGGATGCCATCAAAATTAAAATAACGGATGCATCCTTTATGCTGACATCAATCGATAAAATCAATCGTAAGGTAGATGTAAGTTAAACAACCCTATCTTTTACCACCTAACGGTATCTTGGTTAGCATAAATTGAACCTACAAAACAAAAGTTTTACTGAAAGTTCAACGAAATTTAACATAGAAACTTCTCTTTTGCGGTTAAAATAGTATGGACCCGTAATACATTCCGCAAGGAGATTCAACATGACCTATCCAGTTTTACAAAGAGAATTAACGGTACATCTTAATAATGGACACTGGTATATTCGCCCAATTAATGAAGAAAAAGTATTAGGACCAGTCGATTATGGTTGGTATCGATATAATGCTTATCCGGATAGTTTTACCTTCGGGGAAGGCCTCCTGGCCGGAAGCTCCATTCCAGGTTCCAGACGGTTGGTCTTTTCGTCCTGGAGCCCACAATGGGATGGTTTTTACGTTTCCAGCATGGGGGGAGCCGCTTATACCTTTCATGGTGTTGGCGTAAACTATGTTGCGCTCCGAGGACGTAGTGAAAGCCCTAGTGTGTTAATCTTAAATCATAAAAATGGGGAAGTTCACGTACGGCTGGAACCAATCATTCCGGAATCCGTTTGGTCACGATATGCCTCACCAGATGGACGGGCATTGTACGGTTTTTTTGCTTTACAGCAAGCTTTGTTTGACCGTTACAAAGATGAATACCCGCCCAACAAAATGCGTGTTTTTGCGGTTGGCCCAGCAGCAAAATATACCCAAGAAGGTGCAATCGGCTCAAGCCCCATTCGACGTGGCGAATTAAGCGCAGTTGTTGATTTTGCTGGACGGGGTGGTTTAGGTTCCCGCCTTTTACAAGAACATAATATTGTGGGCTGTGTGTTTGGTGGTGAATGGGAGGATCCCGATCTGCGCGATTCCTCAGAAATTGATGCTTATTTTATGGAGCATTTTGGCGATAAAACCATCCGCACCGATCTGGCGGTCACACAAAAATATCGCTACTTTCCGGAGTTTGAAACTGGCGGCACCTTTGGCGTAAATATGCGTACCATGGATGATCGCATCATGAGTTTTAACTATCAAAGCATTTACAAGTCTTCGGAAGAACGTTTGGCACAGCATGAAAATTTCATTCTGAACCATTATCTGAAACAATTTAACGAAGAAACGATTAAAACTAAAAACTTCCAACACTGTGGAGAACCTTGCCCTGTAGTCTGCAAAAAAATGCACGAACATTACAAAAAAGATTACGAGCCTTATCACGCCTTAGGGCCTCAGATTGGTGTATTCGACCAGCGGGCGGCGGAAATCGTGAATGATCATGCGGACGCGATGGGTTTTGATGCGATCCAAATTGGCGGTACGGTTTCTTGGATTATGGAAATTTTGCATAAAGGGTTAATCCCTGCGGAGGATTTTGGATTTCCACCAATAGACCAAATGGCTTTTGAATTTGCCTCTAGCAGTGAAAACTTTGATATCGTGGCGGACAGTAAAAGAAACGCGGATTACGCCGTAGCCGTGATGGACAATTTGTTATTTGATCCGCGCTGTGATGTCTTTCGGCAAGGCATCCGGGTTGCCTCCCGTGACCTGGATAAAAAATATGGCGTTGATACCTTAAATCACAGCGTGTTTTTACGTCACGGAGAAAGTGGTTATATGGTGCCCAACCAATATTGGGTGCCTGGTATGTTTAGTCCCATGCCATTAATGGGCAAATATTACGTATTTTATGGCAACCAGTTTTTACCGCCCTACGAACTTGGCCGGACAAATGTTGAACGGATGGTATATGAGTTTTTTAATGATAATACCGGCATCTGCCGTTTTCATCGCAAATGGGCCGAAACCATCACCGATGAAATTCTAGCAGCCCATTACAATCTTGACATGGATTATAAAAAACGCCAGTTTGACCTGGCGAAAGCCATTTACGAACGGGAAGGGTTCAAAAGCAGAACCTGGAAAAGTGACAGGTTAACGGATCTCATTATCACCTTCCTGGAATATTGGGAACAGCAAGAACTGGCCGATCCCGCTCTGGCAGACTGGTTAAAAAGGTTTCGAGAAAACAAACGCCAGGCGTCAAAAGAGTTTTGGGAGGAAATTTATCGCGGACAGGCCGATGCATTTGCAGATGGAGCGGATTCGATCCCGGAAATGTTTACCCCCGGACAACAGAAAAAACAATAACCCCTCACACCTCGGTTTTTCCGAGGTGTTTTTTCATAAATTCTCAAATTTAGGGAAGATTTTTATTTTATAGACTGCTGATAAACGCCTTAAAACCCCACACAAAAAAAGGATGGAAATAAAATTTGGGATAAATTCTGCTTCCTTTTCTGACATAATTCAAAGTATAATTACGCTAATATTTACCGGTAAAAAATTTAAGAGGGAATCATTAACAACAAGGATAGGGGTATCCAAAACAATGTCAATCAGTCAAACGCAGCCGGTATTTAAAAATTCGTCAAAACAACGTACGCCCTCACCTCCCCCCACCATTGATATTCAATCGGTTTTTCTTCAAATTCAGACCAATTATCAAAATGGTTTATACGAACTAGCGCTGCCAGCCGCTTTTGAATTGTTAAATCATGAGGACTTTACCCAAAATAAACAAATACTCATCCAAGTCGGTTTGATTGTATCAAAAATTTACCGCCAGCTTGGTTGTATACCCCATAGTATTCAATTCGTACAAAAAGCATTTGAGATGATTGAAAAAGGAGATGCACGCCTTGAAATCGCCCATGCCTATCATCTCATCGGGAATATCTTTTCACTTTTAGCAGATTACCAACAGGCGTTTATTTATCTTTCAAAAGGGCTGGAAATCTACCATTATTTAAATTACAAACCAGGTTTGGCTGATTGTTATGCATTAATAGCGGAGATCAACCTGCCTAATCAGGATTATGAACAGGTTCGGTTTTATATTCAAAAAAGCCTTACATACAGCAACCTGGATTGTCTAAAAAACCAACAAAGTAACGCTCTCAACACATTGGGTTTTGTTTTCCTTCAAACCGGACAATACGGTAATGCTGCCCGGAAAATTCAACAAGCGCTTACCCTTGCAAAGGAAATCCAATCTCCATACGAGATCATCCGCGCGAACTTCTACCTTGCTCTATTAGCTCGGCACCAGAATGAAGTACCATCAGCTCTATCTTTCGCAGAAAACGCATTACGGCGAGCCCAAAAATTAAAAACAAATCCATTACAAAGAGAATGTCATCTTTTGTTTAAAGAGATTTACCAACAACAAAATGATTTTCAAAAAGCATTTTTCCATTTAGAACAAGCCTTTCAAATAAGTGAACAACATAAAAATCACACCACCTTTAATCAATTGCGGGCCATTGAAATCAACTACAAAATTGAACTATACAGTCAAAGAAATCATCAATTAAAAAAAGAAATTCAGCAGCGTACCAAAGATCAGGCCGAATTAGAATATCTGGCTACGACTGATCCACTCACTAGCCTGTATAACCGCCGCTATTTCTTTACATTAGCCGAACATATCTGTGAACAATCACAAAAGTCGGACAAAAAACTATGCGCATTAATGATGGATATTGACCACTTTAAAAATATCAATGATGAAAATGGCCATCCCTTTGGTGATAAAGTTTTGGTAGCAATCAGTAATATGATCCAAAAAAACCTGCGTGAAAATGACATCTTATGCCGTTTTGGTGGAGAAGAATTTTGTGCACTGCTGCCCCAAACGGAAATCAAACAGGCTTTTCAGGTAGCGGAACGGATCCGAGCCAACGTCGATTCTCAAGAATTCACCATTGACAATATATCCTTTCCGATTTCCATCAGCATTGGTGTCGCTGACCTGATTCACAGCCCCAAACAATCCCTGATGGGCTTAATCGGATACGCTGACCAGGCACTCTACAAAGCGAAACGAAAAGGCCGTAACCAGGTTTCTTTATTTAATCAAATCGCGGAATAAAAGCACACCATTTATCATAGAAGAAACAAAATTGTTCTTCCTAACGTATTCATTGCTCGAAATCCCTATGCAGGATGACATCCCAAAACCGAGATTTTGATGAAAAGACTTCACGAAAAACAAGAACACTGGGTTGAAAAGTCTTCGGCTTACGCAAGGATCATCTCGGTTTTTGTTCTAAAAAGAGCAGACTCCGAGATATATACTTTCAAAAAAATGTTTTGCCTTTTCAAATTTTATTCTGCAAATTTTCAATCCGTATTACAAAAATCTCGAGGTCGGGCACTTGATTTATTGTAATTCTTCTATTCCGTGGGCTTTTGTTTATTGGCGTCTCACCCAACCGATAGAATTTGCTCAACATGCTCAATCCTTTTATAATAAAATGCAAAGAAAAACAACAAAAATTCTATCCAAAACGGAACTGCCCCATGAAATGGATTGCAAATAATACCGTTATTACAATCAGGCCATTTACACCTGCCGACCGAGAATCACTTTTTAAAATCGCGGCCGACACGGCCTTTTTTGGTGACCCGATCGAGATTTATCTGGAAGACCGGAAAATCTTTCTTGACCTTTTTTACCGTTATTACACCGACTTTGAGCCAGAACATGCCTGGATTGCGGAGGCCAACCAACAAGTGGTTGGGTTCCTGACCGGCGGCACGGACAGTGCCAAACAAAAAGAAATGTTTACCCAACAACTGCTGCCGCAATTTTTGGCTCTATTTTTACGGGGTCATTACAAAACCGGAAAAAAATCTTGGATTTATTTGTGGAATTTATTCAAAGCGAATCGAAAAAAGAAAGATGTGGTGATAGACCCGCAAAAATATCCTGCTCACTTACATATCAATGTTGATCAAAACTGGCGTAGTTATGGGATTGGCCGCAAACTCATGCGTACTTATTTTGACCAGCTAATTGAAGAAAATATTCCCGGGGTATATCTCGAAACGACGAGTGAAAATAAAACAGCCTGCCAACTTTATGAACGGCTTGGGTTTCGACTTTTAGGAACTTCCCCCGCTGATCACTGGAAAAAGCTAGTCGATCACCCCGTCGAAAATCGAACCTATGGCTTAATATTCACTGAAAATAGCCTATAAGAAATCAAGAAAAAATCAAAATAACCGCTGCCGTGACAACCAAAACACTGCCAACCGTTGCCAACACCACAACCCAACTTACTTCCTCTTCTTCGTCAGACTCAGTCTTTTTATTTTTCTGGTGTTTAAACTTCTCACCGGAATAAAACTGATGCTCCGGATCCAAAAGCCCTAACATGGTTAAAGCATCGGAATGATCCGGTTTGATTCTCAAACATTCTTCCAAACACCAAATTTTTTGGCGTTTTGTGGGCATACAATGCATCAACATATACCAGGAATCCGCAAAAGGAAACGGTTGTTTCACCATTTCTAATAAAATTTCTTTTGCTTCATCAATCTTTTCCGATTGAATAAAATCAATGGCTTCCTGTAAACGCTCTGAAGTCATAAATATGCACCTTTCCTGATCCTATTGTAGGCAGAATTGGTGTTAACTGTAGAATTTTTTATTTATTTTTTAGATCTTTTATTTTTGCTCGTTCTTGAATTAATTCAGCGACAATACTGATGGTTATCTCCTCAGGTGTTTCTGCTCCAATGGATAACCCAATTGGTGTATGCACCTTATTTAATGCTTCTTGTGATACACCTTCCTGCATTAATAAATCAAATGTGGTTAGAATCTTCCGTTTGCTGCCAATCATTCCAATATAACCCGCCTCGGTTCGCAGCGCCTGGCTTAAGACATCCTTGTCTGAAGAATGTCCCCTGGTGACAATAACCAGGTAACTATCCCTGTCAATCGTTAATCCGGAGAAAACACTCTTAAAATCCGGTAAAACAATTAAGGAATCGGCGAAAGGAAAACGCTCCTTAGAAACATATTCAGCACGATCATCCAAGACGATGGTTTTAAATCCAACCGTTGATGTGATTAATGCCAACTTTTGCGCTATATGCCCTGCCCCAATCAAAAACACTTTGCTAAAATGTCCAATCGGTTCAATAAAACACTTTTTTATTAATTGTGCCTGGCGGTTGATCTGATAACCTTGGGTATCTATTTGATTTCCTTCCGGCAGGGTTATCGAAATCAACTGCTGGTTTTTAACTTCAACTTTAATATCCCAATTACCGGAAACAGTTCCATCCGGTAAAACATATGCTTTTTTCACACCCAAACCTTCTTGCGCATCTGGTGATGGTACCTGGCTCACCAACCAGCCGTTAGTTTGGGTTTGGGTGGTTTCTTTCATCACAGCCAGCATTTTAATCAAAGCTGTTTGATTTGGTAAAATGCTTTCTACCAGTACCGAAACATTCCCCCCACAGATCATATCCAGGTCTGCAGCATCTGATTCAGATAGATGAAATTGAATAATTTGAGATTGGCTTTTGGTCAGATATTCTCCCAAATTGTCACGGATGGTAGCTTCCACTTTTCCACCACCAATCGTTCCCATCATCCGGCCATCTTGGGATAAGACCATAAACGCACCGGCACCCCGCGGGGAAGATCCACTGCGTTTAAAAATAGTGGCAAATAGAACCGGTTTTTTGTTTTCCAATTCATTCAGAATAAATTCGTAAATATTTTGTTTCATGAGGTATCTTCCTTTTTTTAATTGTACCTGAATAAATCAAATCGGAATTCAGAGTCTTTTATCTTAATTGGACTAGTTTAGTCTTATTTATTTACATTAAAGGAAAATTAATTTACAATAGATTAATCTAATTTTAATGTTCTGGGAGAGGAGTTATTAATGCAGCAAGGTACCCAAAAGAAACAACTCGTTGGACGAATTTTGGTCATCAGTCTCATCGTGGTTATACTCGTGTTGAGTGTGATCATTGCCATGTTATCGGTCAATCGAGCCACTGTGGATGCCAAACCGGAAGAAATTAACGTACTCAGCAACAGCAACAATCAATGTGTTAATTGCCACAAAAACACCACCCCCGGCATTGTGGAACAATACGGCGTCAGCAGTATGGCCCGTGCCGATGTGACCTGTGAAGATTGTCATGAGGTCGCTGCGGGTTATCCCGGTTCGGTTGAACATGAAGGTACGTACGTATTAAACTCACCAACCACAGAGATGTGTCAGGTTTGCCATACGGCCGAAGTTGCCCAATTTAATCAGAGTCGCCATGGACTGCCAGCTTACGTGGCCTATAATGGCACAGTCGGCATGAGCGAAGAACACCTGACGATGTATCAAAATATTCCCGAAGGCAGTTATGCACCGGGCAAAAGCCGCAACGCCTTATTTGAACTGGAAGGCGAAGCGATTACCGAATTTGCCTGTAAGACCTGCCATGATATCGGTAAACCCGCCCCCGATGGATCGGTTGGACAATGTCAAAAATGCCACCTGCGCCACGAATTCAGCCTCGAACAGGTCCGTAAACCAGAAACCTGTAATGCCTGTCACATTGGCCCGGATCACCCGCAGTGGGAAATTTATCAGGAATCCCCCCACGGTATTGCCTATGCTACTGGTGGTGATAATTGGAATTGGGATGCCGACCCAGGCACAATGGACGCGGCTGATTTTCCCGCCGCTACCTGTGCTATCTGCCACATGAGTGGTTTTGGCAGCGCCACCACCACGCATGATGTCGGTGACCGCTTAGCCTGGTATTTATTTGCACCGATCAGCGAACGCCGCCCTGCTTACCAGGATAATATCGTCCGTATGCAGAGTGTATGTTTAGAATGTCACAATGAGAATTTTATTGATGAGTTTTACACCAAAGCCGATGCCGCCACAGAAGCAGTCAACGACTTTGTCGTGGAGAGTGATGTCATCCGTGATGAATTAAAAACCGCTGGTTTATTAACAGACGCACCCTTTGACGAACCGTTTGATTTCACCCATTTCAACTTGTGGCACCATTGGGGCCGTACTGCGAAATTTGGGACATGGATGCAAGGTCCCGATTATGTGCAGTGGCATGGGGCGTATGAGATTTTACACAGCATGTCTGAGTTAAAAGCCATCGCAGAAGAAAAATTTAACAATGCGAAATAAACCATGTATTATTTAGCTGACGTTTTCCCCTTCTTAAGAAGAATTAAAAAGCTGCCTGTTTCCAGAGATCAATTAATCCTGTTGATCGCAGCCATTAACGAACTTTTCATGGGGCTGGATACGTATCTAGCCCATGGATTAAATGGCACCATCCGTTGGAACGAATGGATTCCGATTATTTTTGGTAGCGCAGCAGGTGTGTTGTTACTGCTCGCCGGGCTGTTGGCCTACCGCAATCGAAATTTAGCTTCACTCATTGCCACGGGTGTTTTTATCGCCAGTATTGTCGTTGGGTTTATGGGATCGTATTTTCATCTGACCCGCGGCGGAATACAACCTTATGGAGCACTGGCAGAACGGCTCAATATCAGTTTTCTGATCTGGGCCCCGCCCGGCATGGCACCCCTTGCTTTTGTGTTGGTTGGCGTGCTCGGCATGAGCGCCGCCTGGATCGAACACCCCACCAACAGCGGCATCCTGAAATTACCCGGCAACCGTACTTTAAAGATGCCCTACAGCAAAACCCAGGCCTACTTCCTGATGGTATGTTTTGGCATCCTGGTAACCCTGGTCAGCGCCACTTTAGATCATGCCCGCACCGGTTTTGAAAACCCGTGGTTATGGCTACCTTTGGTGGTGCCCATCTTTGCAGCAGTGGTTTCGTTTTTGATTGCGCTAAAACAACATCCGGATTACAGCGATCTGGTCACTTACATCACCGCCATGATCCTGATGGGTGTGGTCGGTGTACTCGGTTTTTATTTTCACGTGCGATATGACCTGACCGCCGGCGGAAAAATTATTTTTGAGCGATTTTTGAGGGGGGCGCCATTCATCGCGCCCCTCTTATACGCTAACATGGCCGCCATGGGTTTAATCGTTTTGTTGGACCCTGAGGAAAAAGGAGCCTAATCCCGGGATTCCATATAAAATCATAAATCCCAACTTTGTATCACTCGATAATTTTACTCTCGAAGAAGAGTTAAGCCACTGAGAAACAGCAAAAAGATTTTTAAGATGAGTTGTAACTGCTCAGCACAACGCTCTCCTCCCGTTGGTGAAATTTTCGTTAACGCTGTCAAAAGTCCGCCCAACGAGAGGTTCGGATCAAGACTGCCTCCCGTTGGAAAAATTTTTTGAGATCGTAGTCCTGCATCTCACCAACGGGAGGACGATGCATATCGTCGACTTCCATTAGTAAAACTTGTATCTGCTTCGTTAAACAGTCTGGCCATGCGGACTCGAAGAGCAGAAGTACGGCTTTACCCATACGTACATTCTTGATACCAATTCCGAACTTGCACATTCTGCTGACGCTTACTTAACCTAACATCTCGCGTATCTTACCCGTACTCTTCACTCAAAAATGATTTATAATTGCAGCGTTATACTTGCTTGTATATACAAACCAATGAAAAAAATCTATATTATTAATGAGGTCAAACCATGATCCCTGCCCCAAAAGTACCGTATGAATTTATTGATCATATTATCGTATCCGAAGAAGATATTAAAAAACGCGTTGATTATTTGGGGGAAATCATCACCGAAGACTACAAGGATTCAGAGAAATTATTATTACTTGGCCTGCTGCGCGGCAGTGTCATGTTCATGACCGACCTGATGCGTAAGATCAAACGCCCTATGACGCTTGATTTTATGTCGGTTTCATCCTACGCCGGTTCCAGTTCCAGCGGATTTGTGCGCATTGATTCCGACCATAAAACCAATATCGCCGGCTGGGATGTGATTTTGGTGGATGATATTGTTGACACCGGTCACACCATCAATACGGTCCGGAAATTACTCAATGACCGTCATCCCCGCAGTATTAAGATCTGTGCTTTACTGGATAAACCAGACCGGCACAAAGTGGAATTTGACATTGATTACCTCGGTTTTTCCATCCCCGATTATTTTGTGGTGGGTTATGGGCTGGATATTGATGAAAAAGGCCGCAACTTACCTTATATCGCTTCGGTTAATTTGGAACGGTATAAAAAAATATACGGTGGTTAAGAACATAACAATGATCTTTCTTTTTACGCACACAGAAGTTCAGAGATACGGAGAAGAGAGCAAAAGTAAAAGACCTTAAATCCTAAACAACCTTTTTTCTCTGTGTTCCTGTATCTTTGTGTGAAATTCTCAATCAATCAGGATTCAAGTAAAATGCAAAAAGCCTGACGTTTGGGTCAATCGTCAGGCTTTTTTTCGTGACTGCCCTCCCGGCAGTCTGGGGAAGTACGGGTCTAAAACAGTTTCTCCTCCACCTTCAAACCCGTGAATATTATTTCATCATCGATCTCATTTCTTTCACAAATGCTTCGGTTACCTCTGCCAATCCCTGCTGGCGTGCCTGGTCTTCAATGGATCGTTTTGCCATACCGCGCGCAAAAAACGGAATCCGTTTCAGGCGTTCTTCTGCCTGTGGGGTCCAACTTAATGGTACTTCTTCTTGTTTTGGTAATTCTGGAATTTCAAGTTGTTTTTTCGAGGGATTAACCACCAGGAGATTTGAATTGCTTATCCGCGCCAGTTGAAGTGTATTTGATCCGATTAACGAAATCGGATCCCAATGCAAACCGGTCTGTCCAACCACGGTCAACCCGGCATTTCTCATCTGTGCATAATGATGAAGCTGCGGATAAACTTTACCGGCCAAAACTTCGATCCTTATTTTAACCCCCATCTGTTCTGCCAGCAAGACCCCGCGCTCCAATCCCTCACGATATAGTTTTTCCAATCCTTTATCAATGATCTCATCGTGAAGTTGTTCCTGGGCCGGAAAATCAAACCGTTTCTGGTCAGCCTCCGGTAAAGCATCCGCGATGACACGGAAGACACCCACATGGAAAAAAGGATCATAAACTGCCACAGCTTCCACCGAGGTTTGGTAAGCCTGTGCAATCTGGATGGCACGCGTCAAAGCCAAATAACTATTCTGGCTGCCGTCAATTCCAACCACAATGGGACGATTTTTAAAATTCCAGGGCTGCCTTAAAATCAATAAATCCGAAGTCTTCCGAAACAGCAGCACCCGCTCTGTCAGGGAACCCAAGCGGGCTTCCGGTACTGCGCCATGACCCATTGCCCCCAGTATTGTTAGATCGGGTTGGTGAGTGCTGATTTCTTTTAATAAAACTGCATAGTTTTTCCCTTCCGGGATCAAACCGCTCACATTAATCTGCTGCTGTTGCGCTTTTTTCAACAAGGGAGCCAGATACGAATCAGAAATCAAAACCATTCCATCCGTAATTAAGCTTTCATGGGTACCTCGCAGGCTGTTTAATTTCTCTTCTGCCTGATATTGTTCAGGCAGTCCTGGTTCCATTTGCTCAAACCGCTCGCGGTGTAATTCTGCTGCATAGACATGGCATCCAATCAACTGTGTTAATGCGTTTTTTTGTGCCAACGAAACCGCCGTCTCAATCGCGTAGTTTGACCAAGCTGATCCATCCAATCCTGCCAGTATTTTCTGGTACATCAGTGTGCCCTCCGTGGAAATGGGGTTTTGTCTTTAATTTCTACCGGATAAAACAAATATCCATAGGGATAATAAATTTGATGAATGTGAAACGCATCCTGTGCAAACAATTCTCTGGCAGCTAACAAAAACCGGTAACAAGGATCATCTTGATTAATTAACTGCACGACCCCATTAAATTGGTAACTGGCATAAGCAGGAGCAGCACCCGTATATAACAAAGCTGCCCGCGAATTTGATTTTAAATTTTTTAAGGTCTGTCCTTCAAAAATTTCCAAACCACCCAACCGGGTTTCATCAAATAAATCGGGGTTTTCATAAAACTTGCGGATGGAAGTTAATCGCTGTGACAGGGTTTCTGGCCAGGGTTTTCCTTTTGTTTCTCGGATTGTACTTTCCAAGTCATTGGTAATTTCCTTTATAACCTCTGATTTTGGAAGCAGGCCAATCCCGCGCGTAGTTAAATTGACAGGGAAATCACCCTCACCAAAGGTCGCCAGAACGGGTAAATGGGCTGGCATGGTTCGGACAGCACCAGAATGGTTTTTCTTCATTTTTTTGAAAGCTTCCAAACGCGCCTTCGACTGCCAAATCAAAAAGGGTTTGGGCAGCGGAATCCCAGAAAATTTATGATCCGGATTTTTATTATTGTCGCCATCAATTGTCTTTTTATTCAATGGGTTGTCCTTTCGTGTTTTGATTTCGTTTTTGACACGATCCTACCAGCGGATCGTGCAACCCATGTGATCGTTTAATATAACCACAACCTTATTAATGCAGCACGGCACCTTATGGATACGCGCTGCGTAGCTTTTCCAAAGATTTATTACTGTAGACCAAGGAAAGCGGACGGTTGATCCAAATTCACGTCTTCCAGCGGAATATCCAACAAAAAGGAGATCAAAGCCGTTAATTCTTCCTGATCCCCGGTATAAGGCGGCATCGGAATCTTGATCGCGCTGGGGTCTCTTAAAAACACAGCCAAATCAGCCGGATCAGGATGGCGGGCTTGCGCCAGCGTGGGTGCATCCCCCACCAAACCGGGATGGCATGCACCACAACTTTCCGCATAAATCTTTGCCCCGTCGGGCACATCGGAAGCCTGATAACGAGCAGGCAAGGCCAAAATTGTATCTGTGCGAGTCATCACCTCGCGGATGGAAAATTCCCCACGTGCTTTGGAACGTGTTACGCTCATCAAACCTACAGTCAAAATAACCGGCAAAATCACAGCAACCAGATACAAACGCCCTGAGGGTATTTTCGGTTGGCGTGAGGTGTAAAACAAGGCTGCCCATGCGAGAACACCTGTCACAATACCCAAAACCCAGATCAAGGTCAGGGGTCCGCCCATCAGCATGGTTAACTCGTCAGGAGGCACCAACAATGTGCGTACAACCCCAATCACTATCTGAGCTTCCAGAGAACGAATGACCAGCATGGTGCCAAATTTAACAGACTCAGTGTGGTAAATTTTTTCTTCTCCCTGACTCTTTTTCTGCTTAAAAACATGCAAGACAATAATTAATACCCCCAACAAACTAATCCCCGCGCCCATCCTATGCAAGAGAGAAACCAGCATACCTGGATTAAAAACGGCATTCCAGATATTACCTGTTTGCGGCCATGAACCGGGTGTGCTTAAGAAAGCAATCGCTGCGGAAAAAACAATAAACGGGATTAGAGGAAATATCGCCCCCAATAAACCCCACAAACGATGCCTGGGGCTGTTTTTATCCCAGGTGAAATAATAGGCAAATTGAAAGGCAAACCCGGCAATATAAGATACCAACTGTAAAACAATCAGCCAAAAAAAGATATTAAAGATGAGGGTAATGACAGCGGGTCTTAACCCAATCAAGGAAACCACAACCCCACTGCCCAAAATACCTCCCACGGCGGCTAACTCCAACACAATGGTAATTAATTGTTTGGCTAATCTTCTTAAATGTGGATTTTCCTTTTTTAGGGCGACCCCTTCCATTAGATAAATGGTGAGTGGCGCTAAACCCGCTACACTGACGATCAAAAAATGAAGGATCGCAAAACTGCCAATAAACCAACTGCTTGCTGTAGGTCCCATTCTTTCCTCCTATTTCAGACCGGACAAAAAGGCCACCAGGTTGTTTACTTCTTCCGGACTGCCAGTAAAAGGCGGCATGCCTTCGGGGGGAGCCCCTAACAATTCCCGGATGTTTTCTGCCGATCTGCGGTCGCCAACGCCATCCAGCGCTTTAATACTGCCGCCATCCCCATTCAGGCTGTGACATGCCTTACAAATGCCGGTTTCAAAAACCACTTGTCCAGCGGCCGGGTCACCCGTGCCGGCTTCGGTTTCATTTGCTGTTTGTGGCTGATTCGTTTCCGTTGGTGGTGCCGCGGCTGGTGCATTCCCTTTCATCATGTCCACCATCATTTGATTACCATAAATGACACCATATACCAAATAGGGCTTGCGGGAGCGTTCACGGGTAAAACCCATAAATGCAGTTGTTGTGATAATCAATAAAACGGAAAGGATTAAACCCAAGTGCCCCAAAGGTTTTAAGCCTTGTTTTGGGTTTTGAACACTCAAAAAATAAACCAATAAAATGGCCGTAGCGGCCAAAATAATGCCGCCAAACCAGAAAAAGGTTAATTGTCCATTTAATAATTTAGGAACAACACTGCCTTCCGGCGCAGCCAGACTGGTTCCACGTTCCACAGAAGTCAGATACCATACCCCGGGGAAAAACTGCAGTGCAGTTGCAATCAAAGCCCATTTACCGGCATAACGCAGTGACCATTCCGCATAGGTTTTCTCTTCATCCGTTTTGCTTCGGCCTGCCATCCACAAGGAATAAATGATCATAAAAAAGCCGGTAATCGAAAATGCTGCCACTGCACGGTGGGTAAAACTAGGCAAAAAGCTGGGGTTAAACCAGGCGTCAATGATTTGTTTACTTTGAACCCATTTGCCTGGGGTTAACATAAAAGATGCCAAACCGTTAATAATAAAACCACTTAACCAGGCGCCAAACGCTGCCACCCATCCGATCACCATGTGACCGGTTTTATGTTTGTTTTTTTCCCAGGTATAACGGTAAACCGCTATCCCGATGGCTTCCAATAAAAACGCCCCAATTTCTAACACCAGCGGCCAAAAGAATATCCCGGCACCGGTTGCAAAGAATCGTGGAAACAATCCTATATTGGTCGCAACCAATCCAATCCCGCCAAAAGCACCCACACCTACCGTCACAAATGCCATGGTTGCCAGATGTTTTGAAAATTGGTCGTAACGAGGATTTCCGGTCCGTTTGCCCAGCCATTCACTGATGACGGCAATCACCGGCGCACCCATTACAAAATTAACAAAAAACGGAATATGCAATAATGCAATTAAAGCTATCAAACCACTGCGTCCTAAAATGGGAACATCAATTGGCGGCCAATTCATATCCCTGCCTCCTTCATTCGCTTTACCATTCCTTGGGGATTCAAAAACAGATCAATATTTAAGGAAAATAGCTTAAAAGAAAACGAATGTCAAGAAAAATAACAAGGAAGTTGGAAAAATATATTTATATATTACAATTTTTATCTGTTTTGGATGATATAAAAATCCAGCTTTTGCCCCTTCAACAGATCCACACCAGCCGTCATACGCCGCTGATAAAAGCGGGACTTCTTCGCCCAATCGTTACCCGCTCTGTTTGCGGGTTTGCACAAATAAACTGGCCAAATAAGCTGCCCCTGCCACCAAAATAATGGAGGCACCAGAGGTTAAGTTTAAAGTATAGGATAAGAACAAACCCACAAAGGTAAATACCATCCCCAATACACTCGCCAATACCATCATCTTTTTAAGGTCTCGTAAATACATGGCGCTGATGGCTGCCGGAATAGTTAACAAGGCGATCACCATAATTAACCCCACTACTCGCATCAACATCACCACGCTTAATCCAATCATGCCCATTAATAACATGTAAATCCAATCAACCGGCACATTTTCCACCAAAGCATATTGTTCGTCAAATGCTACTGCCAATAATTCTTTGTAAAACAGTATTACCACGGTGATGATCAGAACGTTCATAATCAACATCAACCATAAATCCCCCGTCGGCACTGCTAGGATACTTCCAAAGAGATAACTCATTAAATCCGCTTTGTAACCCGGTGTAAGATCTAAAAAAATAATTCCAAGCGCCATTCCCAAAGCCCACATCACACCAATGATCGTGTCCGCCCGCTGACGTGTTTTACGGTGTACCCAGCCCATGCCAAATGCGGCTCCCAGACTGAAGAGGATAGCCCCTAAGGTGGGATTAAAACCCAAAAAATAAGCCAGACCCACCCCACCGTAAGCAGTATGGGCGACTCCGCCGGAAACAAAAACGATCCGCTTAACCACCACATAGGTACCAATCACACCACACACAATACTGACCAGAATTCCGGCTAATAAGGCATTCCGCATAAAATCATATTGAAGTGCTTCCACAAAAAACTGGATCATGCTTCATCTCCTGGATGTGAAGGAAATACCCTGTGGGGTAAACCATGGGCGATTAAATCAACCGGACATTGGTACGTCGCTTCCAGCATCTCATTCGTTAGTTCTTTACCACCGTGATAATGTAAGGTGCGGTTGATGCAGCCTACTGTTTTGGTATAGGCTGATACTGCACTCATATTGTGTGTAATCATCAAGATGGTCATTTTTTCGTTTAATGAATGCAGCAGTTCAAAAATGGATGTGCTGATTTGGGGATCAACACTGGAAGTCGGTTCATCCAGCAGCATAATCTCCGCTTCCGATGCCAAAGCACGGGCGATGTAAACGCGCTGGCGCATACCGCCGCTTAATTCGCCCAATGGTCGTTGGGCTTCATCCAGTAAATCCACAGCACGCAGTGCTTCTTCTACCTGATCATTATCTTCCTGTTTATAGGGATGGAAAATACGTCGTTTTCGCAGCCGCCCCATCCGGACAACATCCCAAACGCGAATCGGAAATTCTCGATCAAATTCTAATATCTGCGGTACATAGCCTAAATATTTTCTGCCCTTTTCCACTGGCAAACCCATGATACGTACTTCGCCGCAGCGGGGTGGAATTAATCCTAGCAGCACTTTGATCAATGTTGTTTTCCCGCCGCCATTTGGACCGATCAACCCAATAAAATCATGTTCGTAAACTGTTAAATTGACATGCTCTAAGACCGGTTCGTTATCATAACCAGCACATAGGTCTTTTATAGTAATAACCTCTTTTTTGGGTTGTACATCCATAACAATCCATTTCTCCAACTGCTTAAAAGTTGAATTAAGCACAATTTTTCCATTTCATTGTAACTGTTTTCCTCGGATCCGGAAGAATCGATTTTAATTCATTTATTGATTCATTTCCGCAATCGTTTGACCAATGCTCCGTAAATTGTTTAACCAATCAGGTGATAATACAAACAACTCCACTACCTTAGCGTTTATTTCTGCGGCAATCGTTTCAGCAGAGCGTTTGCTAAATTCGGGCTGCACAAAGATGATATGCACATTTTCATCCTTGGCAAGTTTAATAAATTGTGCCAACTCCTGCGCGCTTGGTTCTGTACCACCAATTTCAATTGGAATCTGAGTTAATCCGTAATCATTTGCAAAATAACCCAGTGAGGGATGAAAAATCATAAATTTTTTCTGATTTGAACCAGCAAACAAATCAGTAAGCTCAGTATCCAGTTGATTAATATCTTTTAGAAAAGAATCCAAATTTGCCTTATATTCACTTTCATGGGTTGGATCCAATTGGGTGAGCGCATCCGCAATATTTTGCGCTTGAATTTTAACCAAACGGGGTGAAGTCCAAATATGTGGATCTAATTCTTCTCCAACATGATCTTCATCCGCATGATCATGTCCCGTGATTGGAAGTTTCTCCACACCAACCGTGCTATCCACCATGACCATGTTCGGATTTGCCGAAGCAATTTTATCTAACCATACATTTTCAAAGGGGACACCAATACTGATATAGGCAGCCGCAGAACTTAGGGCACGCATCTGTTGAGGGGTTGGTTCATAATTTTCCGGACTTTCCCCTGGCTGCACCATCACATTCACGGCGAAATAATCCCCTGCCAGGCGTTCCACAAAATATTGCTGGGGTAAAACACTAACAGTAATGATCGGTTTTTGATTATCTGACCCCACATTACCAGAACAAGCCGATAAAATTAAAACAGCGATCAAAAGAATAAAAAACCGAGGAAAAGCAGTTTTATTTTTCATTATAAAAATCCTTATTGAAAATCATTTTCAATAAAAGTTTAATCCATCCCTCTTTGAAAGTCAATTTTTTCATCCCCCACCTTATACAACCAGAAATCTTAAATCATTTTAAGTGTTTCCTGCCAGAGGCGAGCCTGTAAATCCACATCATGGGTATATTTTGAAGATGTAACGATTTGTTTGGTATCAAAATAAGCACCTGTTACCCGCTCCACAGTTGGTGAGGTAGCAAGATAAACTGGGGTTTCTGCGCCTACGCTCAGATTATCCCCTGTCATGTTGAATCCGGTTTTTAACATTTTGGTTGTAATCACACCGGGATGTAAAGAATTTACCGTGACTTCATCCACATTCAATTGGTTGGCCAACAAATTGGTATAACAAATTACAGCCAGTTTGCTGTTACCATAAGCACGGTAACCATGATAATTTTCTTCACCCATCACCAAATTCTGAAAATCCAGCCGCCCACGCTGATGAGCTACCGAACTGACATTAATAATTCGAGCAGGAGCATTCTTTTTAAGTAGGGGCAGCAGACCTTCTGTTAAAACCACCAAGGCCAAATAATTAACTGCCCAGGTTAACTCAATTCCATCCTGGCTTAGCTGATAAGTCGGTGAAAAAACACCAGCATTGTTAATTAAAACATTAAGTTCCGGAAAACGCCTCGTTACCTCTTGAACCAAATCCCGTACTTGATTTAAAGCAGAAAAATCAGCGGCCACACAATCCAAATTCGCATCTGCCACTTCTGAGCGAATGTCAATCACAGTTTGTTCGCATTTTTTCAGATTGCGCCCATGGATAATCACCTTATGCCCCACCTGCGCTAATTCCAATGCCGTTTGTTTTCCGATACCATCGGTTGAACCAGTAACTAATATTGTTTTCAAAGGTATAAGATCCGCCTTTCCGAAAAGCTGAGTAAAGTATACCGTATAGTTTCAATCTGATCAGTTTCAATTATAGCGTTTTGAAAGCTGTTTTTTGGCGGCCTCTAATTTTTTAATTTTACTGGTCTTAGATAATGGAAAAGCACACAAACCTAAAAATTAACACCTCACGAAAATAATAAAACAAAATCCGTAAAGAGGTAATGCACATTCATAAAGAACGTCTCGTATAATTCTCCGAAATCGGCGGTTTTTATTTGGAAGAATTTAGCCCTTATGGCGTGGGAGTTGGCGTATGGGTGATTAATGAAAGTGCTGTCGCGGTCTGGGCTGCACTCTCGCTTAATGTCGGGGTGGTTGTAAAAGTTGCTGTGGGAGTGGGTGTATTTAAAACAATATAAATTTTGGGAACCCAACCCTGGCGGTTTTCAGAATCAATGATCTCAACCCAAACCAGATCACCATATAATACTTCCTGTGGAAGAATGGTAATATTTTGATTGTTATATAACAAACCAATCACCGGGCCGCCGGGATATTGGTAAATCCGCATGGCGGGAATAACGGTTAAGAAAACCTTACCTTGGGCAGGAGTAGGTGTATATGTAGGCGTAAGTGTGGGCTGAAGCGTGGCGGTATTGGTTACCGTGGCGGTCGGGCTGGGGGTAATGGTATTGGTTGGGGTGGGAGATGGTCCCGGTGTTGCCGTGGATGTGTTGGTAGGGGTGAATGTGGGTGTAGGGGGGATTAATGGATCAAGCCGTTCCGCAAAGATTTGGTTGACGCTTAAAGAAACGGATTGGTTCAGTCCTTCCACAATCGCTTCCTGTAAAGCTACCACTTGTTCATATTTGATTGGACTGTTTGTTCGCACTGCCAGATCCATCTTAATCGTATCCAGTTCCCGAGTAATCCGTAAATCCACCAATTCCGCGTTATTTAATTTCGACATTTCTTGGGTAACCAAATCATTAATCAAACGATTTTCCGTAGCCTGTTGAACAAATTGAACACTGACATAGGTTAATGGCACCAATAACAAAAGAATTAAGACCAAAGATAATTGCAAACTTTGGGGTACTTTCCTATTTCTTTCCAGCGGATAGGGATTAAAGCCCAACAAAAAAAACACCAATGCCGCTGCAAAAGCAATCGTCACGGTGTTGGTAATGAATAACAAAGCAGCGCCGCCCGCCACATCCCAACGCTGCAAAGCCAATCCAAAACCAATGGTGCATAACGGCGGCATTAACGCAGTAGCAATCGCCACACCTGGTAGGGCAGCCGATAATTGCGGCTGGGTTAAGGAATAAGCAGCTGCCAAACCACCTGCCAGTGCAATGACCAGATCAATCGGACTGGGATGGGTTCTTGAAAGAATCTCTCCTGGAAGTTCCTGAAAAGACACAAACGGCAAATTATTATTTCCCCAGGTAATTAATGCGGATAATAAAATTGCTAAAAGCGCACCACGCAGAACAGCGGAAATACTATTTTTTAATAATTCATTCCGGCCAATGATTGAAGCCAAACCAATCCCAATGATGGGAGACATCAACGGTGCAACCAACATAGCGCCAATAATTACAGCAGCAGAGTCAGTGATTAAGCCTAAGGTTGCAATACTGGTCGATAAAAACACCAACAAAAAGAAATCAAAACCTGGAGATGAACTATCAGAAATTTCACTGATGATCTCCCGCCGTTGTTCGAACGGTATTTTACGAATCGGATTTTTGAATTCTTTAAAAATACTCATAATAAAATGGCCAATTTTTATCTCAACCTCACGAAAACCTGTTAAGCATTATAACAACCTTCCCCTATTTGTGCCTGATATATTATTGCCCAAATTTTACCCACCAATAAGCTAACGGAATTATTCAATCAGATTAACAGCAATACGCAAATGATTAGGGAAGCGTTCCGTTCTAACAATTTGACCTTTAACCAAAATTTGATATTCACCATTCATATGGGGAATCAAAACAGAAATTTCTGCTCCGACCCGATACCCTTGATCAAAAGCTGTATCAATTAATAAGCCGGTTGCACTCGCATTCACTGCATAAGCAGGATGTTGCGTAGGATGTACAATACGAATCGGCCGTTTCCAACCCAGTCGAATGGATCTTCTGCTCTCCTGATAAATAAATTCACTTTGGCTCATTTAAAACTCCAAGAATTCATAAGCCGATTTAAACCATCATAACAAACTTTTTATAAAAATTAAAGTATAAGCTTTCTATCCAAGTTAATTTTTAAAAATAGAATATTTGTGCTATTATAGTGTATCAGTGAAAAGATTGTTCAAAGGAGTTTAAAATGTCACGTGTTGTCCATTTCGAAATCAGTGTTGATGATATGCAGCGGGCAGTCCAATTTTATAAGGCTGCATTGGGCTGGGAAATCTCCAAATGGGATGGTCCCCAAGAATATTGGCTCGTTTCTACCGGCAGCAGAGAAGAAGCAGGTATTGATGGGGGTTTAATGTTACGAGATGATAAGTTTCCCCCAGTGGTGAATACTATTGATGTGTCAAACCTGGACGAAGCCATGAAAAAGGTAGTGGAAAATGGTGGCAAAATTGCTGTAGATAAAATGCCTGTACCAGGAGTGGGTTTTATGGCTTATTGTTTGGATACTGAAGGAAATATGTTCGGTATGATGGAATCCAATATGAGCGCAGAATAACCAGGAATTCAACAAATCCAAATAAGCCTTTTCAATTGTCAACCCCGACAAATGCCGGGGTTGTTTGTTATTAATTCACGACAATTCACAAAGTAGATAAAAATGAATAACCATTCATAAATCATAGAGAGATTTGTCCAGATCTACTTAAAGTGTTATTTTGCAAATAAGCCGGATAATTAATTCCGGTAAACTTTTAAAAAATGAATAAATCTAGTATAGTATTAAAGGAATGTGTCCTTTTTTAAGAAAAGAGGTGTGGATGACAAAAAAAATTAAAACCTTACACCCAGAAGGGAAAAAAGGTGTTAATATAGATTATGAAAAATACGAAGTTATCAAAGACGCAATCCTAAATCTCTTAAACACGCACGGTAGTATCACTTTTAAATCACTAAATGACACATTACTTCTCAATCTTGAAGATACATTTGAGGGTTCGATTCCCTGGTATGTGATCACAGTAAAATTGGATTTGGAAGCACGGCATATAATTGAACGTATTCCTGGTACTGCGCCTCAACAGATACGTCTGGTAAACAAACCCCAAACCTAAAGTTTAAACAAATACTCAATACAAATATCATCCAAAAAGGAAAGCCCATAAACATGTCAACCAAAAAAGATTTTTTATCCGTTGAAGAACTAAAATCCTGGTTGATTAAAAACCAAATCCCCATTCAAGAATGGGGTTTGGGACATGCAAAAACCATTTTGCAGTTGTATCACGAAATAAATAAAGGCGAGTGCAAGTTGTTAAACGATCCACCAAAACGAATTTTACCGGTGGTGCAGGTAATCATTCAACGGGATCACCTGGTTTTAGTTGAACTTGAACAAGAATTATCTGACTTACGGAAACGAAAACGCTGTTTACCGCCTAGCGAAAAAATGAAACCGGATGAAACATGGTTATCTGCAGCGATCCGCTGCCTGGATGAAGAATTATCTCTTCAGCCCAATCAATTTACGATATTGTCAAAAAACTGCGAACCAATTATCCATGAACGATTATCCCAATCTTACCCTGGATTGCCCAGCCAATATCATGTCTACAGCGTTCATGTACGTGCAAATGATCTGCCTGAAATTGAATTTTGGACCGATGAAAAAGCTGATCCAGGAAATAAGACAGCCGTCCGCCGGCATCTTTGGGGGTGGATCGCTTATAATAAGATTATCCCCTTATAAACTCACATTGGAGTGCTCGTGAACGAACAGGACCAACATAGAATTCAAGCTTTTCTTCAATCTATCACTTATAAATACCAAATCGAAAATAATGCCAAAATAATAAAATTACCCCATATTACCGGGATTCAATTTCCCGGTAAAAGTCAACAACCCTGGCCCAGGCGGTTTTATTACAGTCTGGAATTTTACGTTTATGATATCTCCCCAGCAGAAGTAAAAGCCCAAATAAGTGATTATCTTCGGCTTAATCCACAAGAATATGTGATCAATGTTTTTTCCAGTAATATGTCACCTGTCCTTACTGCCTATCGTAATCTTGGATTTTTACATGCCTGGACAAACACCTTAATGGAATACAAACTTTCAACAGGAAAAAAACATCGTCCATTCCCGGAAGGTCTGGAAATCAATCAAATTAAAACAATTGAAGATGTATCCGCTGTAAACGCACTGGATCCTGATTATCCCACCAGCGCGTTGAGTCTTCGAAGTGAAAATATCCATAACTACATGGCAGCCTACCAAAATGAAGTTTGTGCGAAATCACAAATCATTACGGAACACCCCAAATATGGTTATATTGCCGATATGTTCACCCATGCCAATTACCGCCGAAAACGGATTAGTGCTTCTTTGCTGCATACCATGCATAAAAAAGCACGCGAAAAACAATCCGAATATACACTTTTGGTCCCTTCAAAAATGACTCGAGATATTGAACTTTACCAACGTTATGGATACCAGGAAGCCCAACCCATCGCCTTTTTGGTTCCAGCTAAGTCCCCGGTAGAACTGTTAAATCCATAAACAATATCTGAATACACTTACCAGAACTTATCTGAACGTTTTTTCGTTAAACGCTTCATTGTGGATTCTTTTTCATGCTTAAGATGCCTGTAACTGTAATTTTCGTCGTCCAAATACAAGGGGTAAAAATGGTAAGGCAATCACATTCACGGCAGCCATGATCATAAATGTTGTGCGGAAACCCATCATATCCACAAAGGCACCCGTCATCCCCATTCCAACACCCTGGCCCACATTCGTGACAGCCATCATGATCGAAAACATGGTAGCGGCAATTCGAGGATCGGTATATTCCATTGCTAAAGCAAAATAAACGGTTTGATATACCCCATAACACACCCCAAATAAAGCCACAAAAATCCACGCCAAGGGCAAACTGGAAATAAACGCCAATGACAAAATGGAAACAATGGCCACAGCCATCGAAGCCAAAACGGCATTCCTGTTTCCAATTTTATTAATCAGACCGCCGCCTGTAATACTTCCAATCACGACACCAACACCCCACAGCGTGGTGAAAAAGCCAGCTGTGCTTAAACTGATATTAAAAATATCTTGTAAGTACGGATTAACAATTTGATTGGTACCAGCAATGATCAGGAAAAAAACGAAACCAATCACAGCCAGTGCAATCACGGGCAACTTCTTAAATGCAGAAAATGCCGACCAATCAAAGCTGCGTTCCAACGGTCGTTTTGCTTCTTTAATTTGTGACAAGAAGAAAAATGGCGGGAGGGTTAATAAAGCTAACACCAGAAAAACAGCAGTCCAGGATACTTGTTCTGCTAATAGACCTACCAAAGAAGCAGTCACAATCACCCCAACTGCCCGTCCACCCACCATAAAGCCTTGAATGGTCCCTTTCTCAGAAACAGGGGTCGTATCCAAAGCCAGTCCATCCGTACACGTATCATACAAAGCCATTCCCAGTTGAAGCACAAAAGCCAGAACCACATACAGCCAAAATGTTCGACCCGGATCAATTAATGGCACCAAAATTAAACAAACGGTTTGGATCACCAATCCAATAACAATATACGGCTTCCGATGTCCCAGACCAAATAAATTAACTTTGTCACTCAACATGCCCAAAAATACTTTAAGGACAAATGGCATAAGCGCAATGGTTCCTAATATGCCAATGCGGGTCATATCCACCCCTTTTCCCAGCAAATAGAGGGCATTTAACGCTGTGAAATAACTGAGAATCGTTCCCTGCGTAAAATACAACAAACCAAACATGGCATATCTTAAAAATTTATTTTGGGACATTTTAACTCCCTTTCAGTCAAAAAATGAGGATTTATAAAAACAGATGAGTTAGTTTAAACTTGAAAAATATCACTGTCAACCAAAACACAATGCCCAATTTAATTAATTCCATCTATAATTATTGATGAGAAATTGTACGGAGCGTATAAAGATGAAAAAAGTTAACAAACAACCTGGACAAATTAAACGTAATGAAGATTTAATGAGAATTGCCACGTACGTAATTCTTTTTATCACCACATTAATTTTTTTGCTCAGTCAACCAGTCGCGCGAGGCAGTTTTTCATTTTATGGGACCATTTTATTATTAACAGCAGTTCTTCTCTTAAATATATTTTCAAATGACCTGGAAAAATATATTGGTTCAGAACCAAAAGCTCAGCTGATTTTTCTGATCACAAGTTCGGTATTAATTTTATTAGCAGCATTGGTAGGAAAATTTTATAACATTATTTTTTTACTCTTCATGTTGGCAGCTCAAACCTATATGATGTTAAAGTTCAAAGCGGCAACCATCTTAATGTCCTTTGTTTTAGCATTGTATATCCTTATCTTACGACTGTTAGGATTACCTGGTTCAGGGATACTGGATCTCAGTTTGTCATTGGTGGTTGGGATGGTATTTGTGATCACCCTAAGCCTGGTTTTGGTCCGTTATGCTGAGCAAACCGAGCGAGCCGAAAGTCTAAACAAACAGCTCATTTTAGCGAATGAAAAATTAATTACTGCCCAACAAAAAGAAAAAGAACTTGCCGCAGCGGAAGAACGTGTGCGATTGGCAAGAGATATTCATGATGGCCTTGGGCATCATCTCACCACCCTCAGTATCCAACTTCAAGCTGCCGAAAAACTGATAACCACAAAACCGGAAAAAGCGGTCGAAGCCATTCAAATCAGCCGAGAGGAAACAAAAGCTGCATTAGAGGAGGTACGCCACAGTGTTGCGGTAATGCGGCGTCATCCTTTAGATGGAAAAACATTAGTGCAAGCCATTCAGCAATTAATTAATGATTATCAGCGGACAGCAGAAAGCAAAATTGAGTTTAACCACACCGGACTCCAATCCAATCTCGATCCAAAAATTAGTAATACCCTCTACCGTTGTGTGCAAGAAGGTCTCACCAATATCCAAAAACACACTATCAATACTTCGTTAATTAAAATAACCCTGCTTCAAGATATGGAACACATCGAACTTACCATTCAAGATAACGGGTTGGAATCATCGTCAGAGGAGATCAAATCCGGATTTGGACTATCGGGGTTGAGAGAACGAATTGAACAACTTGGTGGGCATTTAACGGCATCGCCAATTGACCCACAGGGATTTAAATTAACTGTATTTATTAACTTTTCGGGAGGCCATAATGATTAACTTGCTCTTAGTTGATGATCAAAAATTAATCCGACAGGGTATTCAGCTATTGCTTGAAACGGAAGCCGACTTAAAAGTTATCGGACAAGCTGAGAATGGTAAAGAAGCTGTTCAATTAGCCCAAACGCTAAATCCGGATGTGATCTTAATGGATGTTCGTATGCCTGAAATGGATGGGGTTTTGGCAACCCAGGAAATCCTGAAACATAACCCACGGATTGGGATCATCATCCTGACCACATTTGACGATGACGAAACCATCTTTGAAGGATTAAAAGCCGGTGCACGTGGTTATTTATTAAAAGATATTAGCAGTGAAGAGATGGCTGCAGCGGTACGGACAGTTGCCGCCGGGCAGGCACTCATTCAGCCCAGCATCACCAGGAAAGTCTTATCCGAGTTTTCCAGAATGGCGGCCACACCCCAAAACACACAACCAGCTGTATTACAAGAACCATTAACGGAAAGGGAAAAAGACGTTTTAACAGCCCTGGCAAATGGTTTATCAAACAAAGAAATTGCGCAGTTATTATTTATTACTGAGGGCACTGTAAAAAACCACGTTTCCAATTTGATTGCAAAATTGGAAGTTCGTGACCGTACACAAGCTGTTTTAAAAGCACAAACATTAAATTTAATTTAAGTCTTTTTTTCTACTTTCAAGTTATACCTATCTTATCCCCCTTAAGGCATAGATAAACATCTATCTTATGGGCAGTCAGTTCTATCCGATGACACTTCTGTCAAATTCTCCTTTTTATTATCATTACTATAGATAAATAAATTACCCGTCAGGGATAAAACAAGGAGAATAAAATGGAAATAAATCATACAAACAAAAAGAACATTGTTCAAAAAGGCATCATTGGAATCGCATTGATCCTGATCGGCATTTTGCTGCTGGTTTCAAAATGGGTAAACTTTGGAGCATTCATTCTGATCCTGCCTGGTCTGCTAATGATAGGGTTAGGCATTTTTAACAAAGAAGCTGGCTGGATCATTCCAGGTTCCATTGTGGGAAGCATTGGAACAAGTGCCTTGATCATTGAAAACACAAACGCAGCCCTCTTAAATGAAACCAGCCAAGGTGGGATTTTTATGCTGACCTTCGCCGCGGGATGGTTCTTAATTGTCCTGCTGACATGGTTTTTTACAGCAAAAACACATCTATGGGCATTGATCCCCGGTGGAATTTTAAGCGCTTTTGGCGGCTTGCTGCTCTTAGGTCAACCCGGATTAAGCATTCTTGAATACAGTAATTACCTGTGGCCCTTCCTACTGGTTGCAGGCGGGGTCATCATCCTCATAAAAGCTGTTCAACGCTAATCTGGTAGTAAATAATATATAAAGAAAACCCGTATGTAATACGTACGGGTTTTCTTTATATTTACAAGATTTTTACAAATAATTCACGGTGTTTATACCCATCTTCCATTAAGATTTGACACAATAGAACTTGTGGAATTTTATCCTTCCAAAACATTTTACAAGCTATGAGGTTTACATGAAGAATGTTCGAATAATTTACAAGTTGGGTCTTGGTTTTGGCATTGTAATCATTTTAGCCATCGCAGTCGCCGTTATTTCCAATATAACAATTAATAACCTGCATCAGGGATATGCGTTGGTGGATGAAGCTGCTCAATTTAATGAATATATGCAAGAACTAAGGCAGCAAGAAAAAAATTATATGATCTATGGGGATGTAAAAGTTAACAATCAATTACAAACACCTCGTGAAAAAATGTTTGATCTGTTTATGCAGGTGGAAGCCCAAATTAAATTGTTACGAGAACACACAACGGATGATTTCACGGATACAACCATCACTCAAATCGAGGATAGTTTCAGCCGCTACAGAACAGCATTTAATGTTTATGTCAGCAATGAACAAACAAAATTAACAACCCAAGAAAATATGGTGGCCTCAGCGGATTCGGTTTTTATTCTAATTGATTTATTACGCTTAGATCAAAGAGAACGACTTTTGGTTGACATAAAAAACTTAGAGAATACACAAGTCATTCAAGATACACTCTCACAGTATGAAGATGTTAATCGTTTAACAAAATGGATGTTACAAATGATTAACGAAGAAAAAACTTACATCCTTACGAACAACCCTGAAAATGAAAAACAGGTAAAAAACCTCCTGCCGGGAATCTACAGTTTATTAGATGTAGCCAAATTTAATTCAGATGACCCGGATCTGGCAGCGCAGTTAGATGAAATTATTGGTCAGGTAAAGGAATTTGAAACCAATTTCACAACTTATATCAGCGCAGTTGAAAGCCAAAAACAGGAAGAAATCATTTTACTGGAAGAAGCGAAAACTGTTGAAAGTGCCAGCTTACAATTGGAAAATTTACAAGTTGAAGCATTGGAAACCACGACCAATACTTCCCGCAATTTATCCACAGTAACTTTGATTATTGCAGTCCTGGCAGGTTTAATTACAGCTTATTTCATCACTCGCTCGGTTACACAACCTATTAATAATTTAATCACGGTTTCCGAATCGATCGCACAAGGGGATATTCAAGTTGATATTGGTATCAATCAAAAAGACGAATTTGGAGACCTGGCAAACGCTTTCCGAAAAATGGTGGTTTATATCACCGAAGTAGCCTACAATGCGGAATTATTAGCAATGGGTAATCTTACCGGAGAGATTGAACCTAAATCAGAACGAGATGTACTGGGGCTGGCTTTTAGAACCTTAATAACAAACTTACGCCAACAAATCGGCGAGTTATCAGGAAGTGCCCTTCAGTTAAGTGATTCATCTGAAGAAATGCATGATGCCGCTCAACAAGCAGGACATGCTACCCAACAAATTACAGTTACCATTCAACAAGTTGCACAAGGTACTGCCCAGCAGGCTGCTTCAGTTAACAGCACTGCCCAAACCATTGAGCAGCTCAGCCGGGCCATTGACGGTGTAGCTCAAGGGGCGCAGGAACAATCCACCGGTATCATGAAGGCTTCGCAGGTAACCAGTTCCTTAATGGAGAACATTCAAAAAGTTACAGAAAATGCCAATTCCGTCGCAAAGGATTCAAAATTAGCTACTGAAATTGCTCAAAAGGGTTCACTGACTGTGGAAGAAACCCTGGCTGGAATGCAAAAAATCAAAGTAAAAGTGGGAATATCCGCTGAAAAAGTTAAGGACATGGGTGATCGTTCCAAACAGATTGGTGTGATTTTGGAAACAATTCGGGATATTGCCTCACAAACAAATCTCTTAGCATTAAATGCCGCCATTGAAGCCGCCAGGGCTGGCGAACACGGGAAAGGTTTTGCCGTTGTTGCCGATGAAGTTCGAAAACTAGCGGAACGGTCTGCCGCAGCAACAAAAGAAATTGCGGACTTAATTAAAACCATTCAAACATCGGTTTCCGAAGCAGTAACCGCCATGCAAGAAGGCACGGGTGAAGTCGAAAACGGGGTCCAAAAAGCCAATCAGGCTGGTAATGCCCTTTCTGAAATTCAGGATGCAGCCCAATCAGTCTACAAACAAGCAGAATCCGTCCGGCAAGCGACAGATGAAATGCGGGCCGCCGCCGATGAATTGGTTGGTTCTGTGGATTCGGTTTCTGCCATCGTGGAAGAAAACACTGCGGCTACAGAAGAGATGGCCGGTAATTCTGATGTTGTTTCCCAATCGATCGAAAATATTGCCAGCATAAGCCAGGAAAACAGTGCAGCCATTGAAGAAGTTTCAGCTTCCACTGAGGAAATGAGTGCCCAGGTTCAGGAAGTTACCGCGGCCACAGCTACATTGGCAGACATGGCGAAAAAATTAGCAGACATCGTCTCTCAATTCACCCTGCCGGAAGAATCAGATTTGTCCATCGTAAAAGAACCCATTCAACCCAAAGTTGCCTCGGAGATTTCTGAGAAATTGGGAAAAAAGTCTCGTAAAACACCTCAATTATTGATCAAGCAGATAATAAAAAGCATCGATCAAGTAAAAAACAAACTAATGATCCGATTTAAAAAATAATTATGTAAAACCTTACAATCATCCTGTGGTAGGGAAAGATTACAATGCCCTGCCGCAGGATTTTTTTATTAACTGCAACTTTTAGGATCTCTCTGCGTATATCCTTACAAAGGAGATTAAAATGAACAACTCAAAACTTTACAGAAATACAAATAACCAAATGATCGCTGGTGTATGCAGCGGATTAGGGGATTACTTGAATTTAGATGTAACGATCGTCCGATTGATCTTTGTTGCACTCTTCTTCTTGGGTGGACACGGCCTCTTAATCTATATCATTTTATGGATTATCATGCCGATTCGTCCTTCCTATATTGAAGGTGAAAGCATCACCAAACCGGAAGAAACAAAAAAAGAATAACCACTCTTCATAAAAAAACGCCTTTCAAAATGAAGGCGTTTTTTTACTATTCTTCTCCATATTTTTGGATTTCGGTACGGCGAATATTTCTGAGGAAATGATCATAAGGTTGAAATATTTTTGGTAAAAAAATCGGAAACAACTGAACTACCCGCCAAAAAGCAACAGCCGCCATACCATGGGCCAAAACCGCAAAAAATGGCGGCGTTTGAAATGTGTAATAAACCCAGCAATACCGGGTAGTACCCCATAACTCCAAAAAATAACCTAACCCGCTCCCTGCTAAAAATGTCAAAATCATCGCTTTATAATCTACCGGCGTAAAAATTAAAAACACACATAAAATCACTGCCATTATTGTTAAAGATTTATCAATGGTTGGCCAAACAAAAAATAACATATAAACCAAAAAACCAATAAATACAGGCCAATAAAAGACCTTAAACCAAATTATTTTTTTAGTTTTTAACCGAGACTGTAAGAAACGATATATCCGATCAATAGCTAAGCTGGCGATTGGCCAGGCTGGAATAATCCACAACGGAGGGCGCTCATACGTATAATAAAACCACAAATTGGTTTGAGTACCCCAACTTTCAATGACCAATCCCCCTGCCAATCCAACCAAAACAATCGGTAAATCTTTTTTTAAATCTGCACCGGACATAATTAATAATGACATCAACAAAAAGTCAAATAATAACAGCCAATCCATCTGTATCCAAAAAGGATAATTTGGATCATAGGTCGATAAATAATCCGTTACCAATGGCCACCACACATAACCAATCACAAATAACAACACAAAAAACACACTTAAAAACATATAACTTGTACGATTCCATCCTAAGACATGCCGCAATGGTTTTTTTTGTTTTTTTTCTTCGTTTTTAAACTCCATAATCACCTATATATTTAGCTATTTTTTATACAAAATAATAAAGATACCTTGTATACTTATGAATAAATAATTAAATTACCCATTAGACTCTTAATTAATGAACTCAAATCAGAAAAAACCTCAAGGATTATCCAGCTTGGAAACATTATATCCTTTCTTTAATTCCCTTCAAGAATTCGTTTGTATTATTTCTGAAGAGGAAAAATTTGAGTTCGCAAATCAATCTTTATTATCATTTTTGGAAATTTCTTCAACAAAATTAAAAGTATTAACTGTATGTGATCTTTTTCCTCTTTTTGATAAAAATTTTAAAAAACCCCATTCTCAAATTGACCTGATTCACCCCAAAAGCAATAAGAAGCACACATTTGTCCTAAACTTCTCTCATGATATAGATGGGAAAATTTTATATAAATTCACAATTTCCCCCTTTTTAGCAGAATTACCGGAAACATCAAGTTCTTCGGAAAATTCACTTTTTAACATACACAGCAGCAAAACCAAAAAAACACAAAAAGAAAATACCCATAGTGAAGATCAGTTAACTTTTCTGCTGAGAAATTTACCGGGAATGGTGTACCGTTGTAAAAATGATCCCAATTGGACGATGGTCTTCGTCAGCGAAGGCTGTTACGATCTCACTGGTTACAAACCGGAAGATTTGATTGAAAACAAAAAAATTGCCTACAATGATTTAATTCATCCTCAGGATCAAATTAAAATATGGGATGAAATTCAAGAAGCCATTCAAGTAAACAAAAAATATGAATTTGTTTATCGCATTTTTACCGCAGATCAACAAGAAAAATGGGTTTGGGAACGTGGACAAGCAGCTTTTGATAATCATCAACAATCTTTAGTCCTGGAAGGCTTTATTACGGACATAACAGATCGCATCCGATCTGAAATGGAAGCTAAAAAAGCGCAGCAACAAGCTGATGCCCTGCGTGAAGCACTAACAGAAATCACGACGCAATTAAGTCTGGCTGAAGTTTTGAGAAAAATCCTCGATTCCTTAAAAAAGGTATTGTCTTATGAAAGCGCAACTTTGTTCTTAAAACTAGATGGAGAAGTAAAAATTGTGGCTGCCAGGGGGTTTGAAAACACCGGTTTATTAATAAATCGCACATTTCCCAGTAATCACAAATTGATTCTGGCAATCGATGAAGTTCGAAAGCCCCTAATTATAAAAGATGCGTCCAAAGATCCACGTTTTGAAAAATGGGATATTAAAGAGCGATCCAGAAGCTGGATGGGGATTCCGCTTATCCGAAACCACATTACGATTGGGTACTTGACTCTGGACAATAATCAGCCAGATATCTATACGGAAGAAGACGCTAACACAGCCCAACTTTTTGCGAATGGCGCAGCCATTGTGATTGAAAACGCAAAACTATATGAAAAATCACAACAATTGGCTACTTCCGATGCATTAACTTCCATTTTTAACCGCCGCCATTTTTACGAACTAGCCTTAACAGAATTCGAACGTAGTAAACGATACAAAGCGCATTTGTCGGTCGTGATGTTGGATATTGATCACTTTAAATATATTAACGATAAATATGGTCACCTCACTGGTGATCAATTATTAATTAGTTTTGTACAAAGGGTACAAGCCGAATTAAGGATATCGGATGTGTTTGCCCGTTATGGCGGGGAAGAATTTATCATCCTCTTGCCAGAAACAGATAACCGGCAAGCAATTCAGGTGGCAGAAAGAATACGAGTGGTAACGGCAGAAAAACCATTCACGAATAATCAAACCGCTCCCTATATTACCATCAGCCTCGGTGTGGCTACTCTGGATAGTTCCTGTGATAATCTGGATACGTTGATTGACCGTAGTGACAAAGCCCTATACGAAGCAAAACAAATTGGAAGAAACCGGGTTCGTTCCTGGAATCATTAAAGTAAGTGTTAATTACTATTTTTTCTTCTTTAATTATTTTGTCGATTAAAGTCATCAATTGTCAATTCATAATCTATTGATGTCTGCCAAATGCCTAGCTGATCCTTCCAGGCGTTTATATTCGTGGATACCTTTTTAAAACCAAGCGTCTCATACACATGCTGGGCCCTTAAGTTCTTTTGGTTTGTATCAAGAATAATTTTTTTGACTTTCATTGATTTATTTAGGGAGTTATCAGTAAAAAGGTAATTGATAAGCATTTTTAGGATTGTGGTGCCCAAACCTTTATTTTGATAGGAAACATCACAAATCTTAATCCCAATTTCCGCTGCATTTTCTTTTAGCCTGAAATTACATTCGCCAATTTTTTGTCGTTTCACTTCAATCATACAACGTTGTGATAAATGGTTATGATTTAAGTTAATTTGTGCTTTTACTTCTTCCTCTGTGATACCAAGACCCTTAGGAAACCCGGCATGTGCCATCACGTTACCATCATTCCACCAGGCCGTAAGAATTGGTGCATCCTCAATAACTGCACTTCTGACAAGAATATCTTCTTTTTTAAGAAACATTAAATTCTCCGGTGTTTTATTTATTTTTGAGATACTGTTCAATTGTACGAATTTCTTAATTAAAAAGAGTTGATCTCGGTTAAGATCAATTCCTTTTAATAAAACTTAATTAAAAATTTTACTTCATCAGGCTTCTTGCATATTTTCCCATGGGTAAATTTCAGTCCCTTTGGCTGCTGCACGAATAAGCGGATCATCTGAATAAAAACCACGCTTATCAGCTGGCAAGAGTTCTGAAATATGCCGCATAATCTCATCACCAATTTCGTCTAACTTTACACGATCTTCCCTTGTACGCACATCCACATTAAATGGACCAAAAGGTTTCCCAACTCTCACAATAACCTTCGGGCGTTTACCAGCCTTCAACCTTTGCATATAGTTTTCAAAACCTTCAAGACCGATCGGTAAAATCTTTGCCCCGGTTCTGGCTGCCAAAAAAGCAACCCCAGGACGCGGTGGCCGTAAAACAGATGCCCAACTTCCTCCCTCAGGGAAAATTGCCAATACACCTTTCTGGGCTAATATCGATTCAGATGCAATAAAGGTTTCTCTAGAAACAGAACCACGGAAAACGGGCACAATGCCATAAACATGCCGCAGCCAGTTAACCGTTTGTGGTGAATTAGGAGCTTTCGTTCCACCAAGAAAATCCAAACGCCACGGGGTAGACTGAATTACCGCTAATGGGTCCAAAAAACTAAAATGATTCCCTACCACCAATAAAGGGCCCTCTTTTGGAAAATTTTCTTTTCCAATGATTTTAAAATCAGAAGTTGTGTAAAACAACATGTTGATTAAGTTTTTTAACAATCCACGTAATACACGTCGTCTCGGGTAAGGATATTTTTGAATATCAATTTTCATTCTTTATCAAGTCCTTTTTTTATAGATTTTAACGAAGACTTTGAAGAGTAGGAAAATTATTAAATTTCCTTATTTTTATTATATCGCGGAATTTTAACTCTTAAAAGAAGAACTAAACCAACAACCAGGAAAACACCAATGGAAACAACAGCCAATCGTTGGCCATTTTGTTCCGCCAATAAAGTTGCCTGTCCCTGGCTTACATACCAACCTGCTGCCCAGGCTGCCAAATAACCATAAATGGTTGGACCAATAAAACTAGAAGTCCTTCCTGCTACAGCAAACAGACCATAAAATTCTCCAGAACGACCGCTGGGAGCTAATTGGCCCACCACACTGCGGCTGACTGACTGCACACCAGTTAAAGCAAATCCAGCTACACCAGCCAAAATATAAAATTGAGTTAAGTTCTGTACAACGATCAGAAGCACAACACAAACGAGCATCAGTCCCAGTGAAAAAATTAACGCATTTTTACTATACGACCGGTCAGCAATGAGACCAAAGATATATGCTCCAGCTACACTGGTAACTTGCACAATCAACATCATGATAATCAACTGGGTTTGGTCCATCCCGAATAAAACCGCGCCAATAATCGCAGCGAAATTTAACATCATTAAAACGCCGTCATTGTAAACCAAAAAGGCAAGGATAAATTTTAAAAATTCTTTGTATTGGCGCACACTTTTGACTGTCTCCCGCAGACGTTTATAACCGATACCAAGATAATTTTCTCCTGCTGGTAAAACTTCACCTTTGGCTTTCTCTTTCAACCATATCCACATAGGAATAGTTGAAATAGCATAAAATATGGCTGTAAAAACAAGGGAAAAACGAACAATTAACGTGCCTCCGATGGTTGTGATCAATGCCAACACAATTAACAAACAGATTACACCACCCGCAGACCCAATTGCCCACCCATTTCCGGAAACTTTATCCATATCTTCTTGTGTACTAATCTCCGGAAGCAGGGAATTATAAAATACCTGTCCTGATCGGTATCCGATTTCTGCCAAAATAAAAAATAACATTCCGATAAAAACATCGCCAGCTTCTACAAAAAATAACAAAGCAGTAAAAACAATATTGAGGGAAGTAAAAATAAATAATAATTTCTTTTTGCTACCTGAAAAATCTGCAATGGTTCCTAATATGGGAGAAATTAAAGCCACCGTCAACATGGCAATCCCAATTGAAAGCCCCCATAGCCAAGATCCCCGCGCCCCTCCTACTACCTGGCCTTTAAAATAAGCTGAATAAACAGCCAGCAGGACAACCCCAGCATAAGCAGAATTTCCAAAATCATATAGATACCAGGCCCAACGCTCTTTCTTTGCTTGTTTTGTCAAAATTTTATCAACAACCATCAATTCACCTATTTAACCTTATTCAATATTTTTAATCACATATACATCCATCCATTAACGATTAGTGGCAATAACACCATAATTCAGAAAATGTTTCATTTAGGGGAATTTTCGAACGGGAAACATTCAAAGATTTCAAATATACCTGTTTATTATATTCCAATTCAAACAAGAATCCGATTTCCTTTTGATGTTTATCAAAACTGATCCATTTGATAAAATAGATTCTTATGAATACAGAAATCAAAACGACACAACAAGTATATGAAATGATTATTAAATCTATTGAGGATTTATGAAATACATCTTTAATAACAAGAAATCATAATTCTGCTTCCACAGATAATAAATGGATTGGGATCAAAACTAACGACCTACGAAAATGGATGGTTCATAATAGAAAGACCTGGTTATCACTGCCCATGCCCGAGCGAATTGAATTGGTGAAAAACCTTTATTCCAGCCATGTTGGGGAGCAATGCGAAATTGCTTCATATCTACTCCATTTATCTATTCCTTTATTTGAATCCAACCAAGTGTTGTTGTTAGATCAACTTGCCGATCATTTTCAAGGATGGGGAACGGTTGATGACTTTTGTATCAATGTTCTACAACCTCTGCTGCTTAAATTTCCGCATGAAACCACACAGCTGATTAAACAGTGGAACCAATCAGAAAATCCTTGGAAACGACGCGCTTCTATGGTTGTATTTGTTCGAAAAATTGGTCTTACGGATCACTACACCGATTTGTGTCTTGAATTAGCGGAAAATCTTTTATTTGATACCCACGACCTGGTGTTAAAAGGCGTGGGATGGGCGTTAAAAGATACCATGCGGGGAAACCAAGAAAAAGTATTGGCCTATGTTAAGAACCTTCGCCAACGAAAAATATCCTCTATTATCACTTTGTATGCCATTCGTGATATTAAAGGGAAAGAAAGACAAGACATATTGGCAATTAAGTAAAACTGGCTTCTTGAAGGCACTACACCAACTACCGCACAAATCGGGAAATATCATTCGCGATCCATGAATGATGTGTGAATTTTAAGTAACACAGTAGAAGATAATCATTAACGAAATCTAACCAGTGCACTTGTCAGACAACTGGTATAGACAAATGTCATATTTAATTGTGATATTTTTCACTTGTTGATCTTGTATTCATTTTGCCATACTTATAATGGCCCGGAAGTTGAACATTTTTCAAAAACAGCCGTTTTTTCCTTAACAAACCCCTTCGTTAATCAACGTGTGTATTCAAAACCACGTATTTATCTCAAATCAGGAGGCAGATCATGCTGCAAATCCAATTAAACGAGGAAGAACGCCTCACACTGCAAAATTTGTTAGATAGTTGTTTGTCCGATCTACGAATGGAAATTTCCCACACAGATAACTTCCGGTTTAAAGAAATGTTACGCAACCGCAAAGAAGTTTTATGCAAAATCAAAAACGCAGTTGCCAGTGTCCCTGTAGCTGATTAATTTCGTTACTGCATTTCTTTAAGTTTTCATTTCACTGACACCCTTCAACAGGTGTGTATCGCGAAACTTCAATCATAACTACTTCGCTTTTATTCCTACTTAATCCAAATTAATATATAAGCCTAGTGTTAAGTCCTGCATGAACCAAAGATCGTGAGAGGACTTAGACTTTATTCTATTCTTTCTCTAACGAATCTGAGAATCATATTAACCAGTTAAAGGTTAACGAATTACCCAACATTCCGTGAGCCGATTTTTTGGTTTAAGAAGATTTTCTGCGTCACAGGCCTTATACTATTAATTAAGAAGCATTTTGGGTCTAATTTACTTTGGTTCGTCTTACATCCCATTGTAAACAAAAAATGGTTTACAATTTTATTTGTTATTAACAGATAAAACCAAAATCAAAATTCTGAGCCACAAAAGGAAACATTATGGATTTTGAAATGTTAAAAAAATACTTGTTTGATCTCCCTGAATCAAAACTGGAATTTCCCTTTGGAACGGATACAATGGTATTTAAGGTGATGGGAAAAATGTTCGCTCTTATTTCCTGGCAGGCAGAACCGCTTCGTTTAAGTTTAAAATGTGACCCCGATTTATCTGTTCATTTAAGAGAAGTCCATGAAGCCATCACCCCCGGTTATCACATGAGTAAAATCCACTGGAACACCGTGATCATTGACGGCAGCCTGGAAGATGAACTCATCACAGAGATGATTGACCACTCTTATCAATCAGTTGTTGACTTACTACCCAAACGATTAAAAAAACAACTCGAAAAAAATATTTTAAAAGCAGAAAAAGCAAAACAAGAATGGAAAACAAACCCACCTATAGAGATGTGATTTACGATATTGTCAAACAAATCCCTTCGGGAAAAGTAGTATCCTATGGACAAATTGCACGATTAATTCCACGCTGCACTGCCCGGATGGTAGGTTTTGCGATGGCATCCTGTCCGGATGATGTACCCTGGCAGCGAGTCATCAATAGTCAGGGAAAAATCAGCCCACGGGGAGTAGGATATGGCGCGGAAGTGCAGCGCCAATACCTGGAAGCAGAAGGAGTTATCTTCGACGAAGAAAACCGGATCGATTTTAATCAATTTGGCTGGCAGCCAGAATAAAGACCATCCTGGAACAAAGCAGGATACAATTATTCAGCAAACAAGATCCGAATATCGAGTTATCAGAAAACGTAAACGGAGAAGAATGGTATATTTTTTACAGTGATGCAAATGACAACCAAATCAAAGGTTATAGTCTGCTGTATTCAGATAATTTTGCCAAAGCTTTTGTGAGGAATTCCATCCATTGAGAAAAAACATTCTGATTTTTCTTTTTATTGTATTATTTATTAGTTTGGTGATTGGTTTTTCCAGCCGTACCCAAGAAATTATTTATGGTGCGAACTATACCGCAAAAATGGGTGTTTTATCTACTGCCAGTTATTTTTATTGGTTGCCATTCTTGTGGGGTTTGTTTTTAATTTATTTTGGTTTAGGGTTTTATATTTCATCGAAAGCGAGACACAGGGTATTGCTTGTGTATATCGCCAGCGTTCTCCTACTACCCGGTTTATTTTCTTTATTCCACCCCTTTTCAAATCCCAATTTTCCGGAAGCTTTTCAACCGATATGTGACCAACTGGAAGAACGTACGACAATTACCTTTACTCCATCAGGAAATCCACCTTATAAAATTAGCACAGCCGAAAATAATAAGGAATTGTACCGGTTATTCCCACGAACTTGGCGAGCAAAAAATGTTAAAAACACTCGACTTATTTTATGCAGCGGTGAATTATCTTCCGAAACCATAGAAGAAAAAACCTACGAAGAGGATGAAATACAACCAATAAAAGCCAGAAGGGTCATTTTTTACCGTGATTATTATTTAATTGATTCCATATCAGGAAAACAAATTGATACCTTAAGAAATTACGGCAGTCAACCACCACCTTTTCCGGAAATATTAAAAGAAGATCCATTCCAGGAAGATCCGGCTTACTACCAGATTTTTGGTGATAAAAATGTGGAATCCAATCTTCTGACATGGTTAAATCCAATCGTAAATATTAAATAACTTGATTAGGCAATTGCATCGGGACAACTTTTTTCCTATACTGATAATAAATCGTAAAGGAGGAATAGTATGTATGAGACCGACGAGGCAAGAGATCATTTAATTGCAAAATCACCGGATTGTGTTTATTATTGTTTTCAGTACGGATACGTTGTCGAGAATAATAAAAATAAAATAAGCCAACCCTGGTATTCTAAACTCAAAGAATGGTTTTTTCCCTCACAACAAGCATACCCCCTGCCTCCTTATTCTCACACATCAAAAAAATATTTTTACAATCCATGAATCGTTCAGATATTCAAAATTATAAAATTGAAGTATATCTTCCGGAAGAAGCACTGGAAGCCATTCAAACGGCTTTAAACAAGGCTGGCGCTGGTTTTGTTGGAAATTATGATCATGTGTTTGCCATTACCCAGGTTACCGGAAACTGGCGACCACTGGCAGGTTCCTCACCCTATCAAGGGACTCTTGGAAAGATGGAGAGTGCTCCCGAACTAAAGATGGAAATTGATTGTAGGAGTGAGTTTGTATCTCAAGCAATCCTCGCAATTCGAACTAACCATCCTTATGAAGAACCACTGATCCGAGTTATCCCCATATTAAATGAATGGTTTGATTAATTAATAAGAACAATAAAGGACAAGGAAAAACATGACAGACAATATTACGCCCTATAATCCTGATAAATTACGAAGTTATTTTAAAATACTAAATAAGTTTATGATTTTAATGTGGAAATTAGGTTTGGCTGACTGGATCAACTTATGGCCAAGTGTTTTCGGACAATTTGTTGTCATAACCCACATCGGCCGAAAAACCGGATTTAAACGACTCACCCCGGTAAACTACGCACAAATCGATGGGGAGATTTACGTCACTGCAGGATTTGGGGCTGTTTCCGATTGGTATAAAAACATCTTAAATAATCCTAATATCGAAATTTGGTTGACAGAAGGTAGATGGGAAGGTATCGCCGAGGATGTCTCCGATCACCCAAACCGGCTTGTTTATTTACGTGAAGTATTAATTGGCTCAGGATTTGCTTCCTATGTAGCAGGCATAAATCCGAAAAAAATCAGTGATGAGGAATTAAGCCAATTTAGCAAAGAATACAAATTGGTTCGACTGCACCGTACCGCAGAACGAACTGGGCGGGATGGCCCTGGCGAATTAGCCTGGATCTGGCCATTAATCACAGTAATTTTGTTATTCTGGAAAGGCCGTAAACGCAAATCAAAATAAAGGTGCCTGTATGTTACGTTCTCAGCTGCTCGAACAACTCAGCAAATATATCTTAAAAATAAAACAAAACTCCCCGGTTCGGGTAGCAATTGATGGCATTGATGCTGCCGGAAAAACAAGGTTGGCAAAAGAACTGGCTTTTCAATTAAAAAAAACAGGACGCCAAATCATTCAAGTTTCAGTGGATGATTTCCATAATACCCAAGAGCAGCGTTACCGCAGGGGAAAAGAATCACCGGAAGGGTATTATTACGATTCCTTTAATTACCCGGCACTGATCGAAAAAGTTCTACAGCCCCTATCACCTGAAGGATCTCGCACCTACTTAAAATCATGGTTTAATTTTAAACAAGATTTCAGAACGCAGGAGGAGTGGTTAACCGCTGAGGAAGATGCAATCCTCCTGGTTGATGGAATTTTTTTAATGCGCCCGGAGTTATTTGATTTTTGGGACGTTAAAATATTCGTGGATATTCAATTCGATACCAGCATCGAGCGAGCTATAGAGCGTGATCTGTATCAGCATGGCAGCATAGCAGCCATTAACCGGCTGTATCAACTTCGTTACATTCCGGGTCAAAAGATATATTTCGAGCGCTGTTTTCCCCACCAACGTGCTGATGTAATCATTCGAAATGATGATTTCAGAAATCCCGAACTTCAATTTCAAAAGACTGTAGCCTAATCAATCCAAACAAATCGATAGGAATTGATGACACATCAGGTATCATCTGATTTTTAGATGTATTTTTTGTTGTTAGAAAGTCAATTTTAACTTCATAAAACCCAAATTATTCTCGGAGATAAAAATGAAAACTTACCCTTTTATGCAAGTGGATGCCTTTACCACAACAGCCCTCGGTGGAAATCCATGTGCTGTTTTTTTTGATACGGCTGATATGAGTGATGAAACCATGCTGGCAGTCACCCGCGAGATGAACCTTTCTGAATCCGCTTTTGTCCGTCCCTCAGCCAACGCCGATTTTGCAGTTCGTTATTTTACCCCAATGAGTGAAATCCCATTAGCTGGACATCCTACCATTGCTACCACGTATGCGCTGGCGAATTCGGGTCGTTTACCGATCACTCAAGAAAGAATGACCATCCAGCTGGAATTAATTATTGGCCCAATTGATGTTGAAATTTATGCACCAGACCTCCGTGTTCGTTTTATCACCATGACTCAGAAAAAACCTCTGTTCAAACGCCAGTATTCCCCCGAGGAAGTTCTCCCTGTGTTTGGATTAACAGAAGATGACCTGGTACCTAATGTGCCGATTCAAACCGTTAGTACGGGGACCCCTCAATTAATGATTGCAGTAAAAGATTTAGCTGTATTAAAAAAGATCAATGTTAACACCCTGGCCTACCGCAAATTACACGAAACCAGTGACTGGTTCTCAACCCATCTATTTTGTACTGAAGGACTTTCAAATGTTGGTCAAACCTTCGCACGACATTTCAGCCCCCCACCGGATATTTTTGAAGATCCATTTACAGGCTCTGCTACCGGAGGCATGGCAGCCTTTTTATACCATTATGGGTTAATCGACACAAAACAATTCACTGCACAGCAAGGGCATTGGATGTCGCGCCCAGGCCAGGCTGCGGTAGAGGTTATTGGTGAGCGAGACGATATTCAGTGCGTGAAGGTTGGCGGCCCGGCGGTAACCGTATTAACCGGAACCTTACAATTACCATAATCAACCTAGAGGGAATGCTTCCAAAAGGGAGCATGCTGTTTCACCGTTTCAGCAAATGTCCCTGCTTGTTTTTAAAAATCTTAATTTTGAAGTAATCTTTCGGTTAACATTATCGCCGAAAACGATATGTTTTTATGAAGGTCGAGTTCGTTTAAATTGAACAGAATCATAAAATCTTTTTTTCTGATACACTTAACCCCGCTGAAGCTGTAAAAAAATACAGTCTTTTCCGCAAACATTTTTACACATAATGGAAAATCTTTTCATGAAACAAGATAAATATTTAACGGGGTTGAGCGCTGGCAAACTTTGTCTATTCCCACAAAAATCAATTGATCCAATAACTGTAGCCGCCTTTCAAGCAGCAAAAAACCTTGGCAATTCCAACCGTGGTAAATGGATTTTGACTGAAATCTGGCAAGATGGCACCACTTTATGGAGATCTCCAAATCGAACACAACAAGCCCTGGTTTCGGTTGATGGATTTATGAATTTTTTGTTTATCCCCGACCAGAATGAATGGTAAGTATGAAAAAAGTCAACAATCTAAAACACGGCTATACCAACCAAACCACAAAAATTGGGAAAGCTGCTGAAAAAACTTATAACGGGCCTGGGTCAGCAAACCGGTGGGCAACCGAAGTTGCTTTATTAACCTACCTGAATGGCAAATTACCTGTTCCCAATCTTATAAATGCTAATATTCATGGTGGAATACAAACAGCCTGGATTAACGGACACCACGCTCAAGATTTGCTTCAAAGTGATCAGGGTGAAGTTGTGATGGCTATATTGGGAGATTTATTAAGGCAGCTTCAACAGATATCAACAGAAGAGCTGGTTGGAAAAATTCCAGGGAACGGCAATTGCCTGGTACATGGTGATTTCGGTCCCCAAAATTTAATCCTTTTTCAAAAAAGTTTCCAACCAGCGGCACTACTGGATTGGGAATGGGCTCACCTTGGTAGCCCGGTGGAAGATCTGGCCTGGGTAGAATGGATCATGCGCATGCACCATCAAAACCAACTGAAGTATATTACCGTTTTTTTCGACCATTACGGGGACTTGCCTGCCTGGTCTTTACGGCAAGAAGCCATGATCCTGCAGTGCAAACGCCACCTTGAATTTGCCCATTTGGAAGGAAGAAGGAAAAATATACAAATCTGGCAAAACCGAATGGTGATGACCCGTAGATTTAAACGCCTTTAATTTAACCACTGGCATAAAACCCGCAACTTTATCGATTAAACCAGGTTTTACCATTAATAAACGGAGTAATTCATCCCATGAGTGTGCAAACCAAACCCGATCCATCACAAACCATATCATCATTTCAAGCCTGGGTTCTGGGTGCCAGGCCAAAAACCCTGCCAGCAGCTGCGGCACCCGTTTTGATTGGTTGTGCGGTTGCTTTTGCAGAAGGTGGTTTTCGATGGCTACCGGCCCTAATCACCCTTCTGGCAGCCCTCTTGTTACAAATTGGTGCGAATCTGGCCAACGATTATTTTGACTTCATAAAAGGTGCCGATCAGGGAGAGCGCTTGGGACCGACCCGCGTCACCCAATCAGGATTATTAGCTCCCCAGACAGTACGAACCGGCATGTGGATCACCTTTGTTTTGGCAGCTTTTTGTGGAATTTACCTAGCATGGGTTTCCGGTTGGTGGATTATTGTAATCGGTATCCTTGCTATTCTGGCAGCCATCGCCTATACAGGTGGCCCATTTCCCTATGGTTATAAAGGGCTGGGTGAAATTTTTGTTTTCCTCTTTTTTGGCCTGGCGGCTGTGGGTGGTACTTACTATGCCCAGACCCAAACCATCTCCTGGCTGGCTGTTTTATCCTCCTTTCCAGTAGGACTAATGATTTGTGCTATTTTAGTCATTAACAACCTGCGAGACCTGGATAATGACCGCAAAAGTAACAAAAACACACTGGCGGTAAAGTTCGGTAAACATTGGACCCAACAAGAATTTATTGCTTTTTTAGCCCTGGCATACCTGATTGTGTTTTTGATGGGGATCAGTGCACTGGCTTCCCCTTGGATTTTGATCAGTTGGTTGTCTTTACCTTTTATCTTTCCACTTTCTCACAGTGTAATCCACGACAGCGGAAAAAAATTAAACAAAACATTGGCGGGGATGGGGCAACTTACCTTGCTATTCAGTCTTTTATATTCAATTGGTCTGATATTGGCCGTCTATTTTCCTATCGGTTAACACTTTTATAAAAACTGTTCGACCTATCCAAAGATATTCTTATCGTTGGTTGAAATGTTTGCCAACGAATTTTTAAATTTCATCTACGGAGATAGATATGGTGAGTCGTTTGTTTTTACTTAAAAGACAGCCAGGGACACAATTTTCGTTCCGCCGCATCAACCACAAAATACAGACCCAACCCCAAAACACTCATTGCAACCACCCCAGCATACATAGCAGGATAATTAAACAAGGTGGATCCATTCAAGTAAATATAATAACCAAGCCCTTTTTGTGTGGCGAACAATTCAGCCACATACAAAACAGCTACCGCAGTCCCGATTGATTGACGCAAAGCAGTCAATATACCGGGGATACTGGCAGGTAAATAAACGTACCGGAACAAAGCCCGCCTGCCGGCCCCCAAACTGCGTACGCTTTGAATCAACTCCGGACGGATGGTGGCAGCCTGATCCCGAACCAAAACCAATATTTGAAAAAACAAAATGACAAAGATGATGAATATTTTCGATAAATCGCCAATCCCTAAAAACAACAAGATAACTGGCAGTAATACCACTTTTGGAATGGGATATAACAGGTAAATAAAAGGAGCTGCCATCTTACCGATTTTTTTCGACTGGCCTAAGATCAAACCAGCCGGAGATGCGAAAAGAATCGCCAAAAAGGTGCTTGCAAATACACGCCAAAAACTGGCCAAAAAATGACCTGCTAATTTTCCCTGGAACACTTCTTTCACCAATACGGTTAATACGAGATAAGGGGATGGCAAAATCGGCATCTGCACCAACATCGCTAAAATCTGCCACAATACCAATAGAATTAACAAAGCCAATACAATTTGTTTCCCACGGATCATATTAACATCCGTTCGCGTAAATCCTGGCAAACTTCCTGGTAAGCTGCGGTCTGTCTGAAAAGCGGCTGATTCATTTGTGAATTATGAATAATCTGAGCCTCAGTATTAGGGGGTTGTTTTAGTAGTAATATCTTTTGCCCCAAGATAGCGGCTTCTTCTATTGAATGAGTCACTGTAACAAGGGTTAAGTTCTGCTCACGCCATAACTCCAAAACCAGTTGCTGCAGTGATTCGCGGGTTGGCGCGTCCAATGAAGAAAATGGCTCGTCCATTAAAAATAAATCTGGATGAATAGCTAAAGTGCGGGCAATAGCCGTACGCTGCCGCTGACCACCTGATAATTGGTCGGGGTATTTATGTTTAACATCCAGTAAACCCAAACGTTCGAGCCAAAATTCAACCTGGGAAAGATCATCTACTGCACCCAAAGGAGCATGTTTTCCATCCGGTCCATAAAAATCACGGATGGTTAAGCCCAATGCAGCATTTTGAAATACCGTAGCCCAGGGCATTAACCCGTAATCTTGAATGATCAGCCCGGTTTCGGGGCGTGGCCGTTTAATCATATTTCCGTTAATCAGAACCTGACCCTCATTTGGAAAACGAAGTCCGGCAAGTAAGTACAAAAGTGTACTTTTTCCACAGCCAGAAGGCCCCAATAGTACCCATGACTCACCTTTTTCCACCAGCCAGTTGAACTGCTGAAATACCGGCAGTCCTGTTTGGTAGGAGAAGGTCAAATTCTGAACATTAATCATCTAATTATTATTTAGGCAAAAAACCATCATTTACACAACGATCATAAGGGACGTCTGTTTCCAACATGCCCTTCTCTTTTGCCCAGGCTAATACATCATCAAACTGCGCCTGGGTAGGTACACCAGCCGTGACAAACTGCGGCACCTCAAAATTGCCATGCAGCGGCGGGGGCAGAATATTATTATCAATCAATACTTGCTCATATTTTTGCGGATCATTATTGATCGCTTCCACAGCATCTTCAATTCCCATCAAGAAGGCGCTTACTGCCTTGGGTTTTTCATCAATCACAGCCTTACGGAAGGTGATGGTGCTGTAGCTAATCTCGGGGTGGCTGGTATCATCTAAAACAATTTTTGCCCCTTGTAAAGCCAATAAGGTCGAAAGAGGCTCTGGCATCATGGCTGCTGGAAGCTCACCGCTGCCCAATAAAGCCATCCGATCCGGAATTTTTGGCACAGCAACAGTTTGAATCTCCTCCGCGGTAAATCCTTCTAGTTGTAAGAGCCGGTCCGTTAAATAAGCAATTACCGTACCTTCGGAAATACCGATTTTTTCACCTTTTAAATCATCCAGGTTGGTAATGCCACTTTGCTGGGAAGCCAAAATGCTGAATAAGGGGGTATCCGATGTGGCTGCCCGCGCGTATCGAACTACCTGCACGGAGGTTTCCTCCCGGTTGTTCATCATTGTTGAAAGCAGTTCATTGATCATGCCATCCACCTGACCCGCGGCGATCAACTGGTCACGTTCAGGCGCAGAACCTACCGGTACCAACTCAACCATCAGATCATATTTTTCAAAATAACCTTCCTCTAATGCCACGTACATTGGTAAGGAATCTATGATAGGCAAAACAGCCACTTTTAAACTTTGTTTTTCAGAGGTTGCATTAACAGCACAGGCACTTAAAAGCATCGAGATTAAAAGCAACGGGCTCAAGAATTTCAAGAAGGAAATTTGTGACCTCATAATATCCATTCTCCTAGGGATTTTTCATTTTGGGGGAGAATTACTCGCCCTTTTTAGATTATACCGCAGGCAAGGGGTTGACGTCTTTAAAGTCCAGCTTTACAGGGGTAAGCAGTAATAAAAGTTACCTTTCTTCCGATTCACCCAAATTAATCAACACGCTGGACAAAAAACAGGACTACGTTCGATGCTGTATAAAAAGTTTCCTTTTTTTATCGAAAATTGCTACAATAAAAATTAACCCCATCATTTCCCAAAAGGAGGAGATTTCGATGTCCAGTCTAAAAACTACCTTATCCGGTTATGCTGGATACCGCGGCAGGGAAGGGCATTATAGTTTTCTGCTGCACCGCATCACCGGTCTTGGCACAGCCTTATTTCTTACAATCCACATCATTGATACATCCTGGGTATATTTTGCCCCAAACGCGTACCAGTTTGCAATTGATTTATACCGTTCCACTTTGTTTGGGATCGGTGAAATCTTTTTAGTGTTTAGCGTTTTATTCCACGGGGTAAATGGACTTAGAATTGCGTTTTTTGATTTGATCGCACCAAAATTTTGGCAAATCAAAAAAACACGATCCTCAACACGTTGGACACTTGCTGTCACTTTGGTCTTATGGATTCCGGCTGCCGGGATCATGATCTATAACATCCTGCATCATAATTTTGGTATGTTCGGGGGATAGGAGAAAATCATGAGTGAAGTTATTCGTACAGTAGCGAAACCGCCTGAAAATTTTGAAAGTAAAGCCTGGAAATTTATGCGTTACAGCGGATTTTTGTTGATCCCGCTGGTTTGGGGGCATGTACTTTTACAAGATATTATCGTTGGTGTTCATCAAATTGACTTGGATTACGTTGCTATGCGGTGGGCGAGCATCGGATGGCGAATTTACGATACAGCCCTTCTGGCGTTTGCATTTGCACACGGGGTGAATGGAATCCGGCAGGTGGGGGAAGACTTTATTCATTCTCCCCGCGGACGAAGAATCTTGAACTGGGCTTTGATCATCTTCTGGGTGACCATCACCGCTATCGGTGGCATCGCATTAATTGGCGGCGTTGCCAAACCATCATAAGACAAAGAGGAGAGCAAACATGACAAAAACCCACGTATTTGATGTTGTAATCGTTGGCGGTGGTGGAGCAGGATTGATGGCCGCTTTATATGCCTCCCAAAACGTAAAAACAGCTGTGGTCAGTAAGTTGTATCCGGTTCGATCACATACCGGTGCTGCCCAGGGTGGTATTGGGGCTGCACTCGGTAATTTGGAAGAAGACCGTTGGGAATGGCACGCCTATGATACCGTCAAAGGCAGTGATTATTTAGGGGATCAAGACGCTATTGAATTTATGTGTGAACAGGCCGTGCAAGCAGTATATGACCTTGAACATTATGGATTGCCATTCTCAAGAACAAAAGATGGGCGGATCGCACAACGTCCCTTTGGCGGACATACCAACAATGAAACCAAAAAACCAGTTCGCCGTTCCTGTTATGCTGCGGATCGTACCGGTCATATGATCTTACAAACCCTGTTTCAACAATGCGTCAAAAATGAAACCACCTTTTTTAATGAATTCCATGTAATGGATTTAATCATGCAGGATGGTAAAGTAGCCGGTGTAGTAGCACTGGAACTTGCCACTGGTGAAATCCATATTTTTCGGGCCAAAGCCGTCATCTTCGCTACTGGTGGACATGGACGAATGTGGGAAATTACATCCAACGCGTATGCCTATACCGGGGATGGTGCTGCCGTTGTTATCCGGCGCGGTTTACCGGTGGAAGATATGGAGTTTTTCCAATTCCATCCCACAGGTATCTATAAACTGGGAATTTTGATCACGGAAGCAGTGCGGGGAGAAGGTGGTGTCTTAATTAATGACAAGGGTGAACGTTTTATGGAAAAATACGCACCCACCATTAAAGACCTAGCATCAAGGGATGTGGTCAGCCGTGCTATTTATCTGGAAGTAAAAGAGGGACGCGGTATTAACGGCAGTAACTTCGTTTATCTGGATATCCGGCCTGACGTCGTTAACAGTTATGCTGAAAAAGATGGACGCACCCGCCCGGATGGTACACCTTACCGCATTACTACCAAAGAAATTGCAGATAAAATTCCGGACATTTCCGATTTTTGCCAAACATATTTGGGTGTTGATCCTGTCACCGCCCCTATGCCCGTACAACCGACTGCCCATTACGCCATGGGCGGTATCCCCACCAATATTGATGGGGCTGTTATCCAAGATGTAAATGGGACTGTAGTACCCGGTTTGTATGCTGCCGGAGAAGGAGCCTGCGTTTCGGTGCATGGCGCTAACCGTCTGGGAACAAACTCACTGGTTGACCTGGTGGTTTTTGGCAAACAAGCTGGCATTAAGGCCGCGGCCTATGCGAAACAAAGTGATCTGGCCGAACTACCTGATGACGCGGAAGCATTTACCCATCAACAAATCCAGCAGTTAAAAACCGGCTCAGGTAAAGAAAAAGCAGCCGAAATTGCACAAGAAATGCGTGCTGTCATGTCCGATAAAGTTGGTGTCTTCCGTACAGAAGAAGGTCTACGCAGTGCAGTGGAAGAGTTAAAAGTGCTTCGTAAACGGTTTTTGGATGTGCGTATTCAAGACAGTACACCTCAATTCAATATGGAGTTATTAAATACCTGGGAATTGGGTAATTTGTTAGACCTGGCATTAATTACAGCCAAATCCGCATTGGAGCGCAAAGAGAGCCGTGGCGCACACGCCCGGGAAGATTTTAATAAACGGGATGACAAAAACTGGATGAAACACACCCTAGCCTGGCTAAAAGAAAACGATGTTGAATTGGCTTATAAACCCGTCAAGGTTACCCGCTTTGAACCACAAGAACGCACCTACTAAGGAGGGCTGCATGGAAATTAAACTAAAAGTATTCCGTTACCTGCCCAATAATGGCAACAAACCTCATTACGACACTTATATTATGCAAGTAAATCCTACAGACCGCGTATTGGACGTTTTGGAACAAGTGCGAGCAGACTCAGACCCCAGTTTGGCGTACCGCCGCTCTTGTGCCCACGGCGTCTGTGGCTCGGACGCCATGCGGATTAATGGGCGCAACGCTTTGGCTTGTAAAGTCCTGGTAAAGGATTTAGGAACCAATGAAATCACCGTAGAGCCCATTTTGGGGTTAAAAGTGCTGCGGGACCTGATTGTGGATATGGACCCATTTTTTGAGCATTTTAAATCGGTAATGCCCTACTTCATTAACAATGAACCACTGCCCAGCGATGGGAAAGAACGTTTGCAATCCCCGGAGCAGCGAGAACGATTTGATGACACCACCAAATGTATTTTATGCGCTGCCTGCACCACCTCTTGCCCTTCTTTCTGGGCTAACGAAGAATATGTCGGTCCAGCGGCTATTGTGAATGCCCACCGTTTTGTGTATGACAGCCGTGACCGTGCTGCGGCTGAACGTTTGCAAATATTAAATGATCAAATGGGTGTTTGGCGCTGTCGCACTGTCTTTAATTGTACGGAAGCCTGTCCCCGTGATATTCAAGTCACACAAGCTATTGCCGATGTAAAAAAAGCAATAAATTCTGGTAAACTGGAATAAAGAGAAATCGATTTACCTGCAGCAAAAAAGCAGGATACAACCATGGGGGAGGGTTTTCCTCCCCCACAAAACTAGGATTGGAGGCACCATGTTTATCACTATTTTATCGGGTCGTGTAGCGGAAGAAAATTGGCGGCTGCTTGAAAACTCTTTTGAAAAAGCGGTAAAACACGCACCAAATGGTGTCCAATCATCCCTGTTAATCCATTGCCAGGGGGAACCGCACCTTTGGCAAATCATTACCACCTGGGAATCAAAAGAAGCATATACGAATGCCAAAGAAAAAAAATTAGCCAATACCTGTTTTGATTTATTCTGTGATGCCGGCTCCACTCCCCACCGCAACGAGTTTTCCGTACTAGGAAAATATACCAGGGTGTAAGTTTCGTTCTTTTATTTGGTGCGCCGCACTTGGGATCACTCGTTAACCTTTTATGCCAACACCACGGCATATAGATTGCCTGATACCGGAAATAGTGCGTTGCACCCGAACAGAAAACCCATTTGTTGAGCTACCATAAGAGCGGACCTTGAGAGATTCTCTAATCTTTTCCCTATCCTTCTCTGAAAAGTACCTTCCTCGCCGCCAAAAATCTCCTGGTCGGGTAACTTCCCAAAACCGAGATTTTTGTAAAAAATAGTCATAAGAATATACTGAACACCGAAAATTAGATACCATTAATGCCAATTTCATCTCGGTTTTTGCCCTTAAATTCCCGCTGTCTTCCATTCAGGTTTGCTTTTCCCTCAACCGTAATCATTTGACCAAAAAAACATCCTCACATTCTTTCTGGTTAATCACCTGTAAAAAATGGCTTGACAAAGCCAAAAACATGGTAAAATATTTATATCGTTCGGGTACAATAAATGTTGTACTTAATCCTGTTTTCAATAAAATTTAGTGGGCGAGTCATCTCGGCTTGTTCATAAACAATCCAAGTTTTAAACCAATTGGAAACCGGTAAATTAACCACATGGAGCAAATTTTTACTTCTTTTTTTGGTTTCATGGGTTGAGATGGAGTGAGAAATAAACTTATTTTCGTGGGGACTGAAGGCAGTTATGTTCTTAAAAGATGCCAAAACTTATTCAGGCTGAACACAGCACTGTTTTTTGGTATTTAACTGAACTTTGGTGAACATGCAAGAAAGATCAGATTTTTATTACTCTCGTGCTGGATACCATCAGGGCGGATTCAAACGGTAGACAGCCAAACAAAATCAAATGGACTTTACTTTATTAATAAAAATGCAGAAATATTTTTTTACTTTACTCAAAGATTGATGATGAAAGGATATTGATAATCATATCTTATGTGGGTATTACATACACATTGGCAACCACCACGCAAACCGACGGATCCTGGCGGGATCCTTTTTTGGGCTGAAACATCAGAAAGCCCGGCACCATGGTATTTGGAAGGCGAAATTCCTGAGAAACCAAAACCTCAGGAACACCCTTACTGTTTAAAACCCGAAACGATTAAAGATCGAATTGGAATTGGCACCCCCTTAGAAAGTGCTCAGGCGAACCTGGTTACACTACACATGCCTTCCACTCGAACCGGTCCAATACCTTCTCCAATCTTAAATCATGTTTGGGAACTTGACCTTGAAACGGAACCCTTCCTGGCACCCTGGCGCATAGATGGTTTGTGGCTCCCTGCCAGTTCAGCATTCAGTGTATTGATCAACCTGCCCACCGAAAGTGAATTTGGAGACTTTATTCTGGGACAAGATGCCATCTATTGGCAAAATGTTTGTAGTTTAACCCTTGAAATCTTATCCGAACAAAAAATATTACCCATCATGGTGCCCATCAACAGCAACCGTGATGCCTTTCATGCCCGTTGGCAGCCCGTTTTGGATGGACCAAACGATGGACCGCGGATTGCCAAACTGGTAGATGCCATTCCTCCAATTTGCCGGGCGGAAAGCCTGCACGGAGACCGTATTTTTCCCGGTTCACTACCACCTGCTCGGGCTCTTTTAGATAGTTTTTTAAACACCATGACGGACGCCTTGGCGCGTTCATGGGGCAGCGGATCGGAAGCAATCCGGTTAATCCCTGAAAATCCGACCCCATTTGAAGCCTGGGTAAAAGCTTTGTTTACCCAAGATGCAAATATAAAAGTCAGCGCAGTGCAAGCTGCTGCCCTTTACAGCAGTGTACGCGCCTGGATGCGCAATTTACAGGCTGCCGGAGATAATTATTTTCGTGTTGCTTTTGAATTAATCTCCCCGGAAGAACAAATCTTCAATCCGGAAGAAAAAACCTGGGTTTTAAAATATTTATTACAATCACGAGATGATCCCGGTTTAACCATTTCTGCAGAACAAATCTGGAATACCAGAACAGCCACCTTAATGGTGAATGACAAACGCTGTGAATATCCACAAGAAAAATTATTAATGGGTTTGGGGTATGTTACCCGTCATTTTGAACCGATCATTGATAGCCTACAAACCCGCTATCCTTTGGGGACGACCATCACGACCCATCAGGCCTATCATTTCTTACGAGAAACAGCCCCCTTGCTGGAAGAAGCCGGGTTTGGCATCCTTGCCCCGGATTGGTGGGATCAAAAAGGCGCTCGTTTGGGTGTCCGTCTACAATTGACGCCCTCCAGCCCCGCCCCGGCTGCAACTGGAATCAGTGGAAAACTAAAACTTAACGCCCTCATTAATTACCACTGGGAACTATCCATTGGTGAAACCCGCCTGACCAGAGAAGAATTTGAAGCCCTGGCTGCTTTAAATGAACCACTCGTGCAGTTAGATGGAAAATGGGTTCAGTTAGATCAAGAACAGGTAGAAGCTGCCCGCCGCTTCTGGGATACAGAAGGACAGGATGGACAAATGGGTCTGATCCAGGCTGCTCAATACGTGTTGGGTGGTGAAACTGGCGCAGAAGGCCTGCCCATCGAAGGGGTAGATGCTGAAGGCTGGGTGGAAGAATGGCTGGAAGGGTTGGAAGGTCACGAAAAAATGATCAACCTGCCGCAGCCGCAGTCCCTGGAAGGACAGTTACGCCCCTATCAGAAATTTGGTTTTTCATGGTTATCGTTTTACCGCCGCTGGGGATTGGGGTCGATTCTAGCAGATGATATGGGTCTTGGGAAAACCATTCAAGCCCTGGCCTTATTACTGCACGAAAAAGAAAGCCTGGGTGGCAGCCTGCCAGGACCGGTGATATTGGTTTGTCCTACTTCAGTAGCCACCAACTGGCAGCGGGAGACCCAACGTTTTGCCCCCACATTAAAAATCCACAAACATCAGGGTCCTGACCGCCTGCGGGACAAAGAATTTATTAAAGTCGCGAAAAGCTGCGATCTGGTTATCACCAGTTACCCACTCCTTAGACAAGATATTGATACCATCCAATCCATCCGCTGGTATGGTGTTATTTTGGATGAAGCCCAAAATATTAAAAATCCAACCGCCAAACAAACACAGGCAGCCCGCAGTCTAAAATCGGAATTTCGTTTTGCTTTAACGGGTACACCGGTAGAAAACCGCCTGATGGAATTATGGTCCATTATGCAGTTCTTAAACCCCGGCTACTTGGGTGCCCGCGATCGTTTTAAACGGGAATTCGCTTTACCAATTGAACGCTTCCGTGACCCCGATGCCACTCAACAATTACGGGATCTGGTTTCACCCTTCATTTTACGGCGTGTTAAAACAGATCCCACCGTCATCACCGATCTACCGGAGAAAATTGAAGTAAAAGCATACAGCAATCTCACCGAAGAACAAGCTGGTCTTTACCAGGCGGTTGTAAATGACGTCATGAAAAAGATCGAGCAAAGTGAAGGGATTGAACGCCACGGGCAGGTATTGGCCATGTTGACCAAATTAAAACAAATCTGTAATCATCCGCTGCAGTACACCCGTACCAAAGGTGACTTGCTGCCAACTGCCCGGGAAATGCACAATCGTTCCGGCAAATTAAAACGCCTGAAAGAGATGTTAGAAGAAATCATCGCAGTGGGCGACCGGGTATTGATCTTTACCCAGTTTGCCGAAATGGGCAAGTTATTAAATGCTTATATCCCATCAACCTTAAATTGCCAGACCCTCTTTTTGCACGGTGGTACACCCGCCAAAATGCGCGACCAAATGATCAGCCGTTTTATGGAAGATCCATCAGGCCCTCAGGTGTTTATCCTCTCCTTAAAAGCAGGGGGGACCGGGTTAAACCTGACGCGCGCCAACCACGTTATTCATTTTGACCGGTGGTGGAACCCTGCTGTCGAAAGTCAAGCTACCGACCGTGCTTTTCGTATTGGGCAGCACCAAAATGTGCAGGTCCATAAGTTTGTCACGGTTGGCACACTGGAAGAAAAAATTGACGAAATGATTGAATCCAAAAAAGGACTGGCAGAATCCATTATCGGCAGCGGTGAAAATTGGATTACCGAATTATCAACGGACGAATTACAAGATCTGGTACGCCTGCGTTATCAGGATCAGGAGTAAATTATGGCAGAAGAAAAAGAAACAAACCAGGAAAAACCAAATCAACCCTCTTCTCCGGAACAAAAATCTGATTCCAATGGGCAAAACCGTAAACCACACCAAAACCGTACCCATCAGAACCAACGTGGGAAACGGTTTTCTCCTAAGAATCGGCAAAACAACCAGCATCCTCGTAATCAGAAAAATGATCAACGGGCAGACCAACCGCAAAATGAAACCCGCAACGGGCAAAACCAAAAACGCCCAAACCATAAAAATAATGGTCTGACGAACGGAAACCGAAACACCAATGGTGAACCAAACAACCAGGCTAACAGCCCATGGGGCATGAATCCCCGTTTTACGGAAACTGGTATTCAAACCCGCAGCCAACGTGGTGAATTTGCTAAAAACTGGTGGGCTCGCTCGTGGTTGGACGCCTTAGAAAATCTGATGCAAGGTGTCCGTCTGACACGCGGTCAGCATTATGCTCGTTTAGGGCAAATTGTTTCCATGGAAGAAATCAAAGGTGGGATTATTGCGCGGGTGCAGGGCTCCCGCTCTAAACCCTACCGCGTCACCATCCAGTTAAACCCGCTCAGCAACCGCCAATGGGAAAAAGTGTTTGACCTGCTGGCAGATAAGGCCATTTACGTTGCCAAATTACTGGCTGGGGAAATGCCCGAAGACATCGAAGAAGTTTTCTCCGAAGCGGGAGTCAGCCTTTTCCCCACCCGCAGCATCGATTTGCAAACCAAATGCACCTGCCCGGATAAAGTCACCCCTTGTAAACACATTGCCGCCACCCACTATATCTTGGGAGATCGGTTTGATGAAGACCCCTTCCTGCTGTTCCGTATGCGCGGACGGACGGAAGAACAGATCATGGAAGCCTTACGCCAGCGGCGCGGTGCCGAAGCCGATATGAGCAGTCCGGAATACAACACACCCACCCAAAGCAGCGAAACCGAAAAACCACGCTTCCCACAAACCTTAGACAATTTTTGGAACATCGGACCACAGATTGATGAAGTCAATGTACAAGTAAAAATGCCAAATATCGCCCAGCCGCTGTTAAAACGACTGGGAGAACCTGAATTTGCTTCTCAACTGACCCTGCAGGGGCAGCTGGAAGAATCCTATAATTCCATCAGCCAGTTTGCCATGATCATCGCCTACGCGGATACCACCGCCACTGAAAATGGCAATGGGGACGAGGAATAAATCACTGGTAAAGTTCTATATTTTTTTATCAATACCAAACCAAAAAGGGACCTTATGTGTTCCTTTTTTATTTAATCAACCGATTCTCAGTTTTATTTTTTTATTCTGATCTACAATTAATGATCCGAATTTATATTTATGGAGGGGACGATGAATAACCCAGAAGCTACACAAGCTGCACTATCGATTCTCCGAAGTGGAGAAAATTTCAATTGGTACGTTATCACCTTATTAGCCTTTGTGATGTATATCTACTTTACCGAAATTGAAAAGAAAAACTGGAAAGGGATAGCAGCAGGGCTTTCCCTCTACATGGTGCACTGGTTTTTTGAAATTATGAATGCACTCATTCAGCATTTTAGCGGACATGCCCTCTGGACAGTTCCAACCGGAACCAGCTTTTTATTGTTGGTAGGGGTGGGCGTTGAACTCAGTTTAATGTTCTCGATTGCAGGATTGATCTTTTCAAAATTACTGCCAGCTGATCCAAAAACGAAGATTTTTGGCATCAACAGCCGTTTATTTTTTGCCATTTTTAACGCTGCCTTCTTTTCGATTTTTGAAATATTTTTGGCAAAAACACCCGCCTTTGTTTGGGTTTACCCCTGGTGGGGGGCATTACCGGTTTTTGTTACAGTGTATATCCCCTTCTTTGTGGTATCCATGTATAGTTATGATTGGAAACCCAAACTGCAAAAACAAGTGATTGGCGGGCTTGCCATTGTAAATATCGTTATGCTGATTGTTTTCGCCGGAATTTTAAAATGGATATAACCTAAACAGTGGCATTTTCCGGTGAAAAAACCAATTCCTTGACAGACAACCTACATGCGGTTAGAATACCAATCACTCGCCGAGTTAGCTCAGTTGGTAGAGCACGCGACTGAAAATTGCGGTGTCCACAGTTCGATTCTGTGACTCGGCACACAGCCATCCTTTTGAAGGATGGCTGATTTGTTTAAGGTGAGAAAAGGTGGGTTGGTTGTACGCCGGATAAAACCAAACCAATTTTCAAACAGATTGTCTCGTGATGCTCGCAAACCAACCCACACTACGGGCTTGAGCAATCACAGGAATTTTTTTAATTTGTCCATTTAACCTTACTTCATCTGTTGGTATTGTTGTTCAAATGTGGATAACATGAAAGAATTTAAAAACTCTGTTAGAATCAGCGGCATGAAGAAAAAACACATGATCTTAAGCGGTGGGCTGATCACCCTCATCGCCCTGATCTTAATCCTGACGTTACCGCGCAGCATCGGTGTGATCTTAAATGGTGAAGCGCAAACCTTAAAAACCCGGGCCTGGACAGTGCAGGCCGCACTGGAAAACGGCGGCTTAACCCTTAACCCGCAGGATTTCATTCAACCCGCACCAGATAAGTCCCTGTTGGGGGTTGATCAGATTGTGGTGGATCAAGCCCGCCCGGTATATATTGAAGAATTTCCTTCCGGCCAGGTCACGCTGATTTACAGCGCCAGTCGGGATGGAGAACAATTGTTGGCTTCTGCCGGAATTACCCCCACCGAAGAAGATAAAGTTCAAGTAAACGGGCAGTTATTTAAAACCAACCAACCCTTACCCTATGCCCCGGAATATCGTTTTGAAGTCAAACACGCGGTGGTTATTACCATCGACTCTCCCGAAGGAATAGAAACCATCCAATCCAGCGCGGATTCTCTGGGTGATGCCTTACAAAACGCGGGATACGAATTTCACCCCGCAGACCGCCTCGATCTTCCCTTAGAAACCGTTTTGGATCAAGACCTGACTGTTACCATTCAGCGCGCTTTGCCGATCACCATCACACTAAAAGATCAAACCATACCAAGCTTTAGTGCAGCGGATACGGTCGGAGAAGCATTAGCCGAAGTAGGCATCAGCCTGCAAAACCTCGATTACAGCATTCCGGCTGAAACAGATCCCTTGCCAACAGATGGGAACATCCGTGTGGTACGGGTGCGGGAAGAAGCTACCCTAACCCAAACATCCATTCCCTATACCAGCGAATATATCCAATCGGATCAGGTCGAACTCGATAAAACCGAAATTGTTCAGCCCGGCGAGTTTGGCGTGGAAGTGACCCGCACCCTGGTTCGGTATGAAGATGGGCAGGAAGTTAAACGGGTTGACGACACGACCTGGGTTGCCAAGCAGCCTCAAAACCAAGTCACCGGGCGCGGCACCAAACCTGTCGTCAAAACAATGGAAACCCCGGACGGGACAATAGAATATTGGCGGGCTGTCACCGTCCATGCCACCTCCTATTCCCCCTGCCGTTCCGGTGTGGATCGCTGCTACTACGGCACCTCCAGCGGCCTGCCCGTCCAGCGCGGCGTGATTGGCGTCACCCGCACCTGGTACAACCTGATGGTTGGTCAGCAGGTCTACGTGCCTGGTTACGGCAAAGGCATTATCGCAGACATCGGCGGTGGTATCCCCGGTGAGTATTGGATCGACCTCGGTTTTACCGACGATGATTTTGAACCCTGGTCCAGCTGGACCACCATGTATTTCCTGACCCCCGTACCGGACTATATCCCATGGATCCTGCCTTAATCCCCGCTCCATTAAACGTGCCCAACCTGCTGCGGTTACACCACCTCAGCCCGCGGAAAAGCCTGGGACAAAATTTTCTGGTGGATAACCACGCTCTGGAAAACGTGGTAAATTCCGCTGGAATAGAACCAAATGACCAGGTACTCGAAATTGGCGCGGGATTGGGCTCTCTGACCCGCTTTTTAGCACGAGCCGCCCAACGTGTGGTAGCGGTCGAAATTGACCAGCATCTTCTTCCGGTCTTAAAAGACGTCCTCAGCCCGGAAAATAATGTGGAATTAATTCATGGGGATATCCTCAAACTTAACCCGGTAGAATTGATGCAGAGCAGCGGTTATCAGGTGGTCGCTAATATTCCCTATTACATCACCTCCGCCATCATCCGGCACCTATTGGAAGCGGAGGTTAAACCCAGCCGCCTCGTCTTAACCATTCAAAAAGAAGTCGCCCAGCGTATTTGTGCCCCTGCTGGGGATTTAAGTTTATTGGCACTCAGCGTGCAGGTCTATGGCGATCCGACAATTGTCGCAAAAATCCCAGCCGGGGCTTTTTACCCGCCCCCCAATGTGGATTCAGCTGTCATTCGGGTTGATCTTTTCCCCCAACCCATTATTCCCATCGAGCAGCTTGAAACCTTTTTCCTGATGGCAAAAGCCGGGTTTGGACAAAAAAGAAAAATGCTGCGCAAATCCCTTTCCGGCGGCTTACCGATTGATAGTAAACAAGCCGAGCAATTGCTGATGAGTTGTGAGATTGACCCCACCCGCCGCGCTGAAACGTTAACCCTTTACGAATGGAAAACGCTGACCCAGGCTTATTTGGATTCACAAGTTTAGTTTTGGTGGATTGTTTGCACTATTTAATTATGCGGCAGCGCTTAATTCTCAACGAATTCTTTAATTTCGCTAACCACTCCACCCTACTTTAAAAAAGCAGAAGTCGGACTTTGTTTTCTAAACTCGCGGCCAACGGTGACTTACAAAAACACCAATCTTGCAAAAAAATGGCCTTCGATAAAAGCCCGACTTCAAGCGCTTGCCCAGACCATGCCCAACCTACACATCTTTTCGTTTTTCTTTTTTTGTTGGGCACGTGGCTTTCCATTTGCCTTGAAATTCAATCTTTTCTCGCAATCAAACGATCTAAAAGTTAGGCCCTGCCCAACCTACACCTCTTTTCGTTTTTCTTTTTTTTGTTGGGCACGTGGCTTTCCATTTGCCTTGAAATTCAATCTCATCTCGCAAACAAACGATCTAAAAGTCAGACCATGCCCAACCTACGTCTCTTTTCGAATTTCTTTTTTTGTTGGGCACGCAGCTTTCCATTTGCCTTGAAATTCAATCTTTTCTCGCAATCAAACGATCTAAAAGTCAGCCCTGCCCAACCTACTCTTTGCTGTTGTATTCGCTGATTTGTCTGCGAACAGCATCCAACGATTCTAACGCAACAAAATTGCGCTGGTCCCAGCCATCCGGGGTTAAGTAAATATTATCCTTGCTTTCATCCAATCCTTTATTTTTTAAATACTGGGCTGCCATCCAAAAATTGACCAAGGGCACATCATTGTCATAGGCAACTTTTGCCGTAATCAAATTGATACTAAAGTCTCCTTCAATATTATCGGCTTTGGTTAACAGGATCGGCAAAGTGCCATGATCGATAACAATATCCACAATTTTTCGTAAATATTCTTCATAAGGCACGGTAGAAGCATCTGCCCGCCAATTGGTACCGAGGTTAATAAAAACAATGCTGGGTTGGTAATCGCGCAGTTCACACTCCACCGGACTTTCATTATTACTGCATTTTTCTTGGTCCGCCCAAAGCGGTGAAAGTGCTGTGGAAGTACTCATGCCGCCTTTTACCGCTAAACTTTCATGAGAAAACGAACCGGGATAGGCATCGATTGTTTCTTGCAAATAGGAATAATCATCGCCCAACCAATACCAATCCGTCTCATACACACCCAAAAATACTTCCGGGACACTCTGGCAGTCTCCAATCACAGAAAAGCGGGCCGGATCATTCCCCATGGAGAGACCTTTTTGATAAATTCGGTAAGCATTCGGGCTGAGTGTGGGAATGATAGGCCAATTTCGCCAATCATTCGGTAACAACCGGGTATCCTCCGTTGGGGTAACTTGAATGGTAACGGTTGGTGTTGGTGTAGGAACTACGGGTGAAAGAGTCGGCGTTTTTGAGACTGCTGCGAAAGTTTTTGTGACCGTTGACACAGGTACCGAAGGCACTGGTGTTTCCGTTCGATCCAATCCAACGTTTTCTACCGGTGAAATTGTGTTTTCCATCGGCTGTGAAGTTTGTGTTTCTGCCGGTAAAACCTGTGATTGGCAGGCAGTTAAGGTCATCAATATGAGAAAAAAGAATAAATTTTTACGATTAATCAAGTTCAAAATATTACACTTTCCTTATAAATGAGGGCGCTCTATTGAACGCCCTCAAAATACCTCGAATGCTGCATAAAACGTTTCTCCTCCAGATTTAAGGCAGCAGTTTGAGGATATGAATTGGTAAATCTAAATGAAAGTTTAACAATTTAATGCCTATTAATCAAGGTCTATTTATTTCCGCATCGTCAATTTTTTTTGCAAATCTCGGTATCGGGTTAATAAAACCCAGGTTCGAATGGCAGCTTCGATTTGTATCCGAAAAGACATTTTTGATTTTCCCCAGCGGCGGTCTGCAAAATGAATCGGGGTTTCTTTGCAAAAATACCCTAATTTGGAAGCAAGGTACGCCATTTCCACCTGGAAAATATAACCATTGGACCGAACCCGCTCTAAGGGCATCCCTTGCAGGGTTTCACGTTTCCACAAGCGGTACCCGCCGGTTACATCCCGAATGGACATTCCCAAAATAACACGGGCATATACATTTCCAAATCCGGACAAAAATTTTCGCCAAAACGGCCAACGTTCATCCAGGCTGCCGCCTGGCACATAGCGGGATCCTAATACAAAATCATACGCTGGCAGCAGTTCCATCATGATGGGGAGTTTATCAATCGGATGGGAAAAATCTGCATCCATTTGCCCAACTGCGTCCGCACCTTGCTGGATGGCATATTGGAAACCCTGAATATAGGCTGTACCCAAACCTTGTTTACCAGCCCGATGCAAAACATCCAACCGCCCATTTAATTCTTGTTTAAGCTCGTCAGCAATCTGCCCAGTCCCATCCGGACTGTTGTCATCAACAATTAATAAATTAATTTCAGGGATTTTCATTAATTCGGAAACCAATTTTTTCAGGTTTTCCGCTTCATTGTAGGTAGGAATGACAATTGTTGTTTTCAAATTTACCCTAAACGATTCTTTGATCCACTTCTGAAAGCAGGGTTTGCAGGTTAATACTTCCGGAGCGAATAATCCAATGGTGAATATTCAAACGAAGCTGATGTTCAAACCGGCCTGATTCACGATCGCGTTCATTATAAAAATAATCAAAGGATTTTTTAATACTTTGTTCTAAACGTTGGATCAAAACTTCCGGTTCATGAACAGGCAGCATCAGAACAAAATTTTCTTCTGCCAGCTGGCCTAAAAAAGACTGCTGGTGGGTATGTTGGTTAAGAATATCACGTAACATAATAACCACAGCCCGCAGTAAATCATCCGAAGCGATGAAACCATAAACTTCGCGGAATGCGGATAAATTCTTAATCGAAACCAGGATGAGAACAAAATCTCCCAATATCAATCTTTTTTCAATCTCTTCCGTGATTAACTGGCGTTCAGGCAGTCCGGTAACCGCATTGGTTAATACCCCGCGTTGGTGCCGTAACAACGTATTTCGCACCCGCAAACGTAATTCTTGAATATCAAACGGTTTGGTGATGTAATCATCAACATTTAATGACAAACCTTGTAAGCGATCTTCCCGTTGTCGTTTTTCCGTTAAGAAAATGATCGGAATATCATGGGTTTTGCGGTTTGCTTTTAACCGCCTGGCCACTTCATACCCATCAATATCCGGCAACCGGATATCCAGGATAACCAGGTCGGGTGGGTTGGTTTGGCACAGACGCACCCCATCTTCTCCCCAATTTACCGTTTCAACATCATAACCCTGAACGTGGAAATATGCGTTTAGCATATCCGCAATATCCAAATCATCTTCAATGATTAATAAAGAAGCAGGAGATTGTTTGCTCACTTGTTACCCGATTGGCTCTTTTTGAATGATAAACTCACAAACATCTTCCCCGACGGCAATACATTTTGATTCATTAACCCGAAACTCATGCCCACCGGAGACCCACTTCAAACCTTCTTGCAGCAAGCCAGTTGCCACAAAACAGCAAGCTTTTTCCGTATGCCGGCCATAACAGACAGGACATTTGTGAATGGTATAGATATAATGATCTTCTTTTTCTTCAACCGTAGAATGTTGGTCACTGGTTTGGCTGAAAATTCTTGCCATTGCCGGAATACCAACTTTTAATTTGGTTTGCAGCGGAAGGACCTTAAATGCAAGGTCGCCAGCGCCTGCTAGCGCACCAAAATTACGTAATCCCTCAGCAAAAGTAGCCCGTCCGGCACGCAGTGCCAAACCCCGGCCACCGCGTGGGCCATACATTTCTTCCAGAGCACCCCAAATGGATGAAAAATTGGCAAAGTCAAATTCACGGTTTAAATTATCTGGGGGCAAATTATCTAAAAGATGTTGTAAGTTCGCTAGATTTAAAATCGCATTTAAACCATTTTTCCCCATCACGTCTTCGAGTGCTGTGAGTGCAATCCGGGATATTTTATTAGGGTAATAAAGTCCACTCTTTGGAATCGGTTCCATATTGGTCCAATCTTATACAAGTTTTGTAAGGTCTTCGGCTGCGCGGCGCATATCCAGGAAGATTAAGCCCAATTTCGCCTGTTCACGAGCCAGGGCGGTCAAAACTGCATCTTCACCAATCGACATTAATACAACATACCCTTGTTCACCCTTAATATAGACCTGATCAAGGGAACCACGGCCTAACTCGTTTGCAATTCGCTCCCCCAAAGATAACATGGCAGCAGACATTGCGGAAACACGATCTTCCTCAACGCCTTGGGGAAGAGCGGATGCAATGGTTAAACCATCGACACTAACAATTGCTGAGGCTTCAATATCCGGTGAGGATGCCTGAAGCTCGCGCAAACGCTCAACCATGAGTTGTGTTCTAGATTTCGTCAAAGCATTGCTCCTGAACGAAGATTTTGGTCATTAAATTAAGGAAAAATAGGAATAGACCAATTAATAATTTAGCATAGTCAATTAACAGTGTCAAGCAGAATATGGGCGGAGGATTTTGGGCTTACAAGTCTGTTAAATTTGAAGTAACAAACCTTACATGACGAATAGCTTTAAAGATTGTTTCAAGAGTCGCAGTAACTCAAAATCCGAGTATAACTCTTGACTCAAAAGCCAGCTTGGTGTATTTTATATATAGATATTAACTCGTATAAATTAATAAGGGCATATGAAAAAAACAATCTTAGCTGATAAAGATGGCGAGCTTCTGGAATTGTTGATCGCTAAATATGGAAAATTAGTCACATCAGTCGAAATAGAAGCGGAAGCGAAGGCGATTTGGGACTACCAACAGACTCATAATCGAATCCAACAACTGGTAAAAAATGGTTGGTTAATTCGGATAAAGCGTAGTCTTTATGCTATCAATGATTTAAGTAGTCGAGGTCTTTTATCTGTTTCACCTTATGTAATTGCGGCACTCCTGGTGGAAGATTCCTATGTTTCTTTCGAAGCAGCATTAAATTATCGGGGAATGTTTGATCAATTTGTTCGACAATTCACTTCCATTTCATTAAAACAGTACAAGGAGAAGAAACTTGAAGCAATCGAATACCAATTTATCAAATCACAGAAAAAATTATTTGTGGGTTGGGAAAAGGTAGAAATCGAAGGTATGACTGCCAAAATAGCCTATGCTGAAAAGGCCTTGGTGGATCTCGTTCATTTTCGCACAGGAAGATATGTGGTTGATCTGGTTATTGAAAAACTACAAACCTATGAAAAGGATATAAATATAGAACTTTTAACTTATTATATTGGTCTCGCTTCACAAAAGACCGTTAAGATTTTTGGTTTAATTTTTGATTTTTTAGGGTGGGATTCAAAGGAACTATTCCAAAATCTCGCAGGTAATCGAAGTACGCATTGGATGAGTACCAATGATAAAACTTTCAATGCCAAATGGAGACTCTATTATGATGAATATTTCAATAAATACCAGACAGAGAAGGGGGACTGATGTTATCACGCCAACAATTAGAAATTCTCAATCGACGTTCTATTAGATACCCTTTACATATCGCTGAAAAAGATTACCTGTTAGCTCTTGTTTTGCAATTGATTAGTCGCTCCGTTTTAGGAAAAAAATTGGTTTTTAAAGGTGGAACCTCAATCCATCACTGTTATCTGGAGCAACATCGCTTTTCAGAGGACTTGGATTTTTCTTCCAGGCAGCAACCCATATTATTTGATGAATTAAAAAAAGTGCTCACCAGTGTTGACTATCTTGAAATCAAGAAACATTACCAATCTACAGCTACAATAAAAATCGAAAGACTTCTTTATACCGGTCCAATCGGTTTTCCCAATTCAATTAAAATAGATATTGACGTAATGCAAAATGTATTATTACCTGTGCAAGAAGTTCCTTATCGAACAGTTTGGGGTATTGAATTTCCTGTTAGCGTGATGGATATTCGAGAAATATGTGCTGAAAAAATTCGAGCGATGAATGAGCGTGCGCGGTATCGCGATTTTTATGATATGTATCTGATTTTAAATAAACACAGCATTGATCTTGATGAAATTCTTGGTTACATACGCCAAAAAGAAATCCGCAAACCGATTATCAAAAACAATATCTTGCAAAACTGGAAAATAACAAAGGAACAAAAACAGGTTGAGGAGAAGACAATTTATTATTCTCATACGATTGAAGATGATTTAATTGAGGAAATGATTCGTTATTTACCAATTGATCAGAATGGTTAATAAAAACATAATTTCTCTTAAAAAAATTTTAAATTTTCCTATTAAAAAGTCTTGACGATTTAAGCTGCACGGTGTATACTTTCGGCACGTTGGGTAAACAACATTATTCCGCGGGCATAGTTCAGTTGGTAGAACACCTCCTTGCCAAGGAGAAGGTCACGAGTTCGAGTCTCGTTGCCCGCTCTAATTTTCAAAAAACCGATGGCGACGTCGCCAAGTGGTAAGGCAGAGGTCTGCAAAACCTTTATCATGGGTTCGAATCCCATCGTCGCCTCTATAACGATCAGAAAAAAAACCGTTTCTTGAGCGGTTTTCTTTTTATACTTATACAGTTTGAGTTGTTATTGGATTCAGAAAGAACGCGCTTCAGGGGAAGTTATTCTTATTCAACCACTTGGTTTGTTTGGTGTAGTTCGAGGTTAATTTCTACCACCCCGCAGCAGCAGGCTGGTTGCTTAAAGATTCAATGGTTTCATCCAACAGATTTAATAAATTATCATAAGAATCCGGTGTAAAATTCGGTTGGTAAATCTGGTAAACCGCATCCGGTAAAACAAATCGTCCCACGCGCCACCACGCTCCGGATGGCGCAGGTTTTGCATTGTCCAGCAATTCCACTGCTGCTTTCCACTGAGCGCTGCGCTGACTGGAAAACTCTTCCAACAGGCCGTTCGTGACCGGAAATGCATCCAGTTTTTGTGCTAATTGTTTTTGGTTGATGGGATCATTCATCCAACGGATAAATAACCAGGCTGCCAAATCTTGTTGAAGTGAATTTTTAATAATGCCATAAGAAGATCCATAAACCAATAGTGCCGGTTCACCATTTTTCGCAGGGAAAGGAATCACGGACCAGGCATCTTCATTTTCTGCCATCTGCATTGCTTTTTGCTGTGTCATGATTTCTTCAATTTCAGCGGCATACATCAAGGCTTCTCGATTGGCAAAATACTCATAAGGCGTGGGATTACGGCTCGTCCAGGCACATACATCATCCGAAAGTTCTCTCAAATAATCAAATGTTTCGACGGTTTGCGGTTGGTCAAATTGGTACAGACTCGCATCTGTCGGAAAGTCTTCAATGCCAAAACCAACCAGCCAGGATAAAGCTGTATAGGTATGCCGGTCAATAATTAAACCCCCAACGCCGTTGTTTTGCCAGACATCATCGTTTAATATTACATCTCTTGCAGCACAGGTTTGGTTTTTTAATTGCAAAGGGGTTTGCGGTGGTGTGCCATATCCCATCTCTTTCGCCCAGGACTGGTTATAGACCAAAACACGGCCGCTGCGGAAAACGGGTATACCCAAACGCTCCCCATTCACCACATCCTGCGCCCAAAACAAGGGGTAAAACGCCGCTTGTTGATCAGCAGACATACCGTAGGTGGCATCTTGAAGATAATCATCCAGGGATAACAGCTGGTCGTGTTGTTTCCAATAGGCCAATTCATCCGCTGGAGCAATCACCACATTGGGCGCTTCCCCAGCCTGAAGAGCATATTCCGTCTGCTGAAAGACCTGCTGCGCTCCACCGACTGCAAAAGCCTCTGCAAAAATCCCCCAAGCATTGTTCTGATTAAAGGAATCCACCAAAATCTCAATCTGCTTCGCCGCTGCTCCTGTCCAGGGGTGAACAAAGCTGATCTTAACATCCTTTAACTCCGTTTCCGGAATAAACCAGTCAGGCACTGGGGTCTGCGTTGGTGTAGCGGTCGGAATAATGGGCGTAGCAGGAACTTTGGTAACCTGTACCGTATTTGTTGTTTCAAAAGGGTCCTCAGGCACATCAATAGGCTGACAGGCGGAAAGAAACAATCCGAATAGTACCAATAATAGAGCAAATTTATGTAAGTTCAGCTTCATAGAAAAATTTTTAATTCCTTTGATTCAACAAGTCCCTAACAGTTTATCCGAATTTGTTCAGAAATCAAAGTATTCCGAAGAAGCCCTGCCTGTTTAATTTTTGTGAATGAAGCCATAACCCAATAGAAATCACACAAAAAAAACAAAGATACAAAAAAGCGGAGCGAAAACATTTTTTCTGTACTTCTGTACTTCTGTACTTCTGTGCCTCTGTGAGATTTTTGAAGATAGAGTGAAATTAAGATAAATAAGAAACCTGTAATAACATGGTTAATATAAAAACAGTCCTTCTCTTGTTAATCCAGGAGAAGGACTGTGATAAACCTTAACTACGCAGTTTTGCGCCGAGTTCTCTTTCGAGCCGTTTGATGATCTTGTTTCGTAATGTCGTTGATTCTTCAGCCGTTAAAGTATGATCCTGAGCCTGGTAAGTCAGGCTGTAGGCCATGCTCTTTTTCCCTTCCCCAATCTGAGCGCTGCGGAAAACGTCAAACAACTGAACATCAGCAAGCAGTTTGCCCCCGGTCTGGCGGATGAGTGCTTCTAATTGGTCTGCATTAACAGCCTCATCAACCACCACGGCGATATCTTCCAACACGGGTGGAAAAACGGAAACCGGAGTGATTGCAAAACTAAGCGGAACCAAACTTAATAAGACAGGTAAATCCACTTCAGCAACCAAAACAGCCGGTTCTAAAAAGTCGTATTGTTGTTTCACCCTCGGATGCAGTTCGCCAAACGTTGCAACGGACTGTCCATCCAAAATAACTTCCGCACTTTTACCCGGATGGTAACTGGGATGTGATACCGGTTTAAAGGTGTAATCTTTTACCTGAAGATGGTTTAACAGGTTTTCTAACACGCCTTTTAAGTCGTAAAAATCGAGTTCACCGGATTCCGGTAAATCCCAGGCAAAATTAAACCGTTTACCGCTCATCGTTATCGCCAAACGATTGGATTCTTCCGGCAAAGCCTGTCCTTCTACAGGAAGGAAGATCGAGCCAATTTCAAAAATAGCCAATCGTTCATCCAAGCGGACATTTCGTTCCAAAATTTCCAATACCGATGATAATAAGTTCTGGCGCATAACCGAACGTTCCGGTGCAATGGGGTTTGCAAGGCTGACATAGGTTTTTTCTGTGTTATCTTCACCATCAGGCAAAATACGAGCTTCCCGTTCAGGGGAGGTAAGACGGTACGTGATCACCTCCTGGAAGCCCATCGCCACCATCAGGTCCTTGACCCGCTCTTCCAACTCTAATTGAGGATTATTGCGCTGCGAAGGTAGTTCTGCTGCCAGGCGTGTTTCGGGAATATTGTCATAATTATAAATTCTGGCAATCTCCTCAATCAGATCCGCTTTACCAATGACACCTGTGCCAATATCCATCCGGTGGGGAGGTGTTTTAGCAGATACGGTGGATCCGTCTATCGTGCAAGTAAATTCAAGGCGGGATAAAATCTCGCTGATTTGTGCGGCGGTTAACGAAATACCTAATTTTCGGGTGACCTCGTCTTCGGAGATGGAAATGACCGGATCATTCACCGGCGCAGGATACTCATCCACCAAACCTTTGGCGATCTGCCCACCACCCCAGGCTGCCATCCGGTCTAAACCAAGCTCCACACCCCAAGAAGCTAATTCAGGGTGAATCGCACGGGCAAACCGGTAACCGGCTTCCGAGTTTAAATGGAGTGCAGTGGTCGTTCGGCGAACATTGATAAAATTCCAATTAGCCCCTTCCAATAAGACGTTTTTGGTTTTGCTGGTCACTTCACTTTCCAAACCACCCATCACACCCGCTAGGGAAAGTGGTCCGGCCGTATCGGTGACCAAAATCGCGTTCGTATCCAAAGTACGTTCAATATCGTCCAGGGTCATTAATTTTTCACCATCACGGGCAGCACGGGTGATAATGGTGGGGGCTTTCCCGTCTGCACGTTCTTTTAACACATCATAATCAAAAGCGTGCAGGGGTTGACCAGTCTCCAACATAACGTAGTTGGTGGCGTCTACGATGGTGTTGATCGGGCGCATACCTGCTAATCGTAAGCGGCGCTGCACCCAATAGGGACTTTCTTGTGGTTTTACATCTTCCAACAAACCCAAAACAAAACGTGGGTTTAACGTTGAATCAGTAATTTGAATGGATGCTTTTCCTTCAATGGCTGGACCCGTAACTGCCACGGACCGTTGTGGCATTTTTAACGGTTCACCAGTGACTGCCGAGAGTTCGCGCGCCACACCAATCATACAGGCATCACGAATCATATTGGGCAGAATGGATACTTCAAAAACGGCATCTCCCATATAATCTGCCAGGGGTTTACCCGTTGGTGCATCAGCATCCAGAATCAGAATGCCTTCGTGTTCATCGGAAATACCCAATTCCTTTTCGGAACAAACCATTGAGAAGGATTCAACCCCACGAATTTTGGTCCTTTTTAATTTGGTCAATTCATAACCGGGTTTATGCCCATCATACAAAATGGCGCCTTCTTTGGCATAAGCCACCTTAAGCGGTTTTTCTAAGCGACCTTTGCCTTTATACTCGAATAAATTCGGCGCACCAGTTAATACTGTAATTTCACCGCTGCCATCATCCAACTGGCATAAAACCAGGCGGTCAGCATCCGGGTGTGGATTAACTTCATTAATTTGTCCGACCACAAATTTTTCGGGGTCCCATGCCAAACCGGTAATTTTGAACTCCTGGCGTCCCTGACCCTCTGGTTTGGGCAGACCAACCACATGAATTTCTTCAACTTCAAGGCCAACCATGGTCATGGTTCGTGCCAAATCTTCAAGTCCAAGGTTGATGTTTATATAATCTTTTAACCATGAAAGCGGAATTTTCATAATTTTTTCCTTTTTACTATCCTTTGTTCACTCGTGATTTTTTAAAACTGGCTGCGGAAACGAACGTCATTACCCCAGAAATAACGAATGTCCTCAATGCGGTGCAGCAGCATACTGATCCGTTCCGGTCCCATCCCGGCCGCGAAACCCGAATAAACTTCGGGGTCATACCCGCCGTTTTTCAAAACGGTGGGGTGCACCATACCGCAGCCTAAAATTTCAAGCCAACCGCTGCCTTTACACACCGAGCAGCCTTTTCCGCCGCATACAAAACATTCCACATCCATTTCCGCACTCGGTTCGGTGAATGGGAAATAGGATGGGCGTAAACGTGTATGCACATCACGATTAAACAAACGCCGCACAAAACCATTTAATGTGCCTTTCATATCACCAAAGGTGATATTTTTGCCAACCGCCACCACTTCTACTTGATTAAATTGAATCTCGGAACGCGCGCTGATTTGTTCGTACCGGTAACACATGCCCGGTAAAATGGCGCGCACCGGGTTAGGTGCCAGCTCTCGCATGACGTGAATTTGACCGGGAGAAGTATGGGTCCTTAATACCACACCCGGTTGGTTAATATGAAAGGTATCCCACATATCTCGAGCCGGATGATACGCCGGAATATTTAACAATTCGAAATTATATTCATCACTTTCCACTTCTCTGGAGCGATAAACCTGAAAGCCCATCTCAGCAAAAATCTGAAAAATGCGGCGTAATACTTTTGTTTGGGGATGAAGCCCACCAGAAATTGGTTTTCGTCCTGGCAAAGTTACATCAATTTTTTCGCTGGTTAATTTGTGCTGTAACGCGGCTTCACGCACATAGGCAGCCCGTTCTTCCAACGCGCTTTCCAAAACCTGCTTGACCTGATTTGCACCCTGCCCAACATCTCGGCGTAGTTCCTTCGGCACTTCACCAATATTACTAAACACCTGCATCACCGGAGCACTTTTCCCCAAATATGCGCGCCGCCAGGTTTGTAATGCCTCTTCATCCTGAACCTGAGCCAACGCGGACAATGCATCCATTTTGATACGTTCCAGTTCTTCCAGGATATTGGTTTTTTCTACCATACAGCCTCCTATAAACAATAAACCCGTCCCAATATTTGGGACGGGCAAAATATACCCGCGGTACCACCCACGTTAGCTTTTTTTAGCTCACTCACTCCCGACGGCACCGGTTGTCCGGGCGATCAGGCTGCCTTTTAACGGTGGCTTTCCGGCTCAGACTACTGGTCCCAAAAAGGACGTTCCCCTGAGCAGCTCAGGAGGGAACTTCGTACGGTTTCCACCGGGCAAGGGTCTCAATCTATGCCCTTGTTTCCCTGTCAGCTTTCACCGTCTTACTTTCCTCCGTCATCGCTGATAACGGGTTTTAACTTTTCTTACCCCTATTATGCCTGAATAAGTGCGATTGTCAAGGGGTATTTTCTGAATTAATTTACTCAAATATTCATTCAATTTGATTCTTCCATTAGCATAATTTATATCTCGATTTTGGGAACATGCTATAATTTAATCGATCTCAGGGTAATCATTTTATAAAGATTTTTTTCTTTTTTCTTCTACTTTTAATTTTCCTTTCAATCAGTAAAAAATTCCAAATCCATACCATTCAGCAAGAATCTATTTATTTTTATGGGGTTTAATCTGCTTTTTTACAACTAGGTAACATGATGAGCCAAGCAACTGGTTTCTCTATCAACGAAGATTTAAATATATATTCCTGTGTCAACCAAGGTTTTTCTCGAGTTGATCAATTTTTTTTGTGCAAACTGGTCATTATTTTTGCCGGTATTAAATAGACCGGAAATAAAATTTTTATTTGCCAATGGAGCAAAAAAACATGAAGCGTATTCTGCCTTTAATCTTTTTTAGTCTGCTTTTTGTCTTATCCGCTTGCGGAAAACAAGCAGCTGTTGTAATAGAAAACCCATCAGAGATTTTGCCAACTTCAACGGTGGACACCAGTGGTGCTGCAAATGTACCAACTGCCAAACCGGCCGAACCAACCCAACCGCCAGCAGATCCTACTGAAAGCCCCAATAAACCATATGATCCCTCCATCTTCATTATTGAAGCCTCCGGCTCATGGCAGCAAGAATTGGCTCCGGAATATTTTGCCAATAATGAAGTTGAGATTTATTTACACAAAATCGATGCAAACGATAATCGTGCCGTAAGTGGCAGTTATCAGGGTGTATTCTGGATGAGAACAACACTGGATACCGCCGGTTTTATTCAGGATATGCTTGGTGATGCACCTATTGAAATGAATTTTGATGCCGGGGCAGAAGCTGTCAGTGATAACCTGGCTATCTCTCTCAATACAACCGACGATAAGGCTTGGGTTGATTATTCAATTCTGGATGAAAATGGGCAACCTCTCCCCTTAACCCAGGATACACCTGTTGGTAAGGGAAGTTTTGTGGCTGTGGCAAAGGAAGTTTACCTCGATGCAAAAGCCAGTGGAATACAAGGTGAAAAAGTGGATTATTCCACCAATGAAGGCACAGGCGATGTTATTGACATTAACTACGTCATCCATGTTCAGCCAAACGATATGGAATCCGGTGGGGTGCGTAAAGTGACCATTTTATTAAGCGGTGAGGGTTTTAGCCAAATAATTGAAGGGACGATGCGAAGGATTTCCGGTTATCCCGAAGATGTTTCGGATTATCTCAATTCAACCGAGTTTCAAAATTCAACCTGGAGCCGGTTAGGCGAATAAAAAACAAAAATCACCTTAGGAGAGAGCATACAATACCCTTTTGCGCTATATATATACCATTCGTTTTCCCCTCATCTGTGTGCGACTTTAAATCGTTGTTATTTAATTACATGAATAGGGCACAGAGAAAAAAAAATTGAAATATGATTTTTCCTCTGTGCTTCCGTACTTCTGTGTGATGTTCTCAATCGACTATTCTTCCTATATACTTTTTATTTACTGCCCACACAGAATTTCGGAGATACGGAGAAGAGAACAAGTATTTATTTTTTCTATGTCGCTTGTGCCGTGAAAGGGACCTATATATCTGCTTTTACAGGTGAGGATTTTCTAATTTAAACCAGGTCAAGAATTGATTTATCTTTTAATGGAAAAAATACTGCAAAAGCCAATAGGTGCCGCCTGAAAGCAAAATTGTGATCGGAATAGTAAACACCCAAGCCATAAGGATATTACCAGCCACACCCCAGCGCACCATGTTCACGCGCTCGGCAGAACCCGCACCCAAGATAGAAGAACTGACCACCTGGGTCGTGCTGACGGGACCACCAAGCAGAGCCGCCCCTAAAATGATCGAAGCGGAGGAAATCTGTGCGGTAAACCCATGCACAGGGCGAATTTTATAAAAACGTCCCCCCAATGTCTTGATCAAACGCCAGCCACCCACACTGGTACCAATTGCAATTGCACCTGCACTGACAGCAATAACCCACAATGGCACATTAAAATCTGGCAGTACGCCGCTGATCACAAGCCCCATCGTGATAATACCCATTGTCTTTTGGGCGTCATTGGCTCCATGACTCAAGGCCAAACTCAATCCGGTTAAAACCTGAGCCCGCTTGAAAAATTTATTCACCCGCATGGTGGCATTCCGTGCCAGAAAAAATACCAGGCGGGTAATCAGGAATGCAACAATCAACCCCAAAATTGGAGAGGCAAACAAGGCAATCGCTACTTTAATAAGGCCGCCTATTTCAATTGCATGAAATCCAACCGACACAATGACAGCACCAACCAAACCACCAATTAATGCATGGGAAGAACTGGAAGGGATACCAAAATACCAGGTAAATAAGTTCCAAAAAATAGCAGCAAATAAAGCAGCTACCAGAACCCACATATCTACAGAGCTTGGCAAAACAATTCCCTCTCCAATTGTTTTTGCAACCGCTACACCAAACAAAAATGGGCCAGAAAATTCGGCAACCGCTGTCATCAACAACGCTTTACGGGGTGACATGGCCCTTGAAAAAATGATTGTGGCAACAATATTGGATGAATCGTGAAAACCATTTAAAAAATCAAAAACTAATGCCATGCCAATCAGGATGTATAACAAAACCATACAACCTCACTAACTCATCTTCATAATGGCATCGGAAATAACATTGGCAGCACCATCACCACGATCCGCCGCATTACTCAAATGGCGATACAGCTCACGCACTTTCATCATTTCAACCACATGTTTTAAATCTTTGGCCTTGGCAAATAAATCGGCAATCGCTTCCCGATAAACGGTTTCTACCCGGTTTTCTAAACTCTTTGCCCGTTGGGCATGTTCGTTCGCCACAGTTAGGTGATTACTCTGCAAACGCTGCACGGCCAGATTGATCTCTAAAGCAGCGTCATATAATAAGGAAGCCATCCGAAACATATACGAGTTTGGCTTGACATCCAAAATTTCCATTTCTTCCACAGTGGTGTGGGTATAATCCAGAATATCATCAATTTCTCGGGAAAGAGAAAAAATATCTTCCCGGTCAAAGGGGGTAATAAACGTACGCATCAGTTCTTCAATCAGAACGCGTCGAACTTCATCTGCTTCTTTTTCGGTTGCGGCGATTTGTTTTGCAATATTTCGATTACGTTTTTTGCAATATTGTTTTAATAGATCCAAACCTTGCATGGTTAATTCGGTTTGGCGAACCAATAACATTAAAAACTTATTGGGTTTTTTCTTAAAAATATCCTTAATTGACATACGGCACCACCTTCCTCTTTTCGCCACAATGATAAGGTATGTAACTTTTAATATTACCATAAAGATTAATGTTTGTTTAACAAAACATTATCATTTGTTTAACAACAAACAAAAAATATCCCCCATAAAGCCAGGTGCAACGCACTTCCTTGTCACCCATCTAACCAATTATCAAGTTGTTTGGAATAGACAGTTTCCCTGTCAAAAAAAGTGCGTCGCACCGCTTTAACAATATTCGTGTAAATCCTCTTTTAAGTGATTTATTTCTTGATTTTTCACTGCCTGTGCCCCGCCAGGGGTATTTGTTTATCGTTGATCGTTAATTCAAGATCAATTTTGCCCGTTTAAAGCGCTGTCTGGCAACAAAGATCAAAACCAAATCCGCGATCAAGATGACAGCCAGAAGGCCAACCCCTACCATCGGTAAATTAATATTTTCAAGCACTTTGCCAATATTCTCGCGAATATTTATTGGTAAGGCAGTAATGCCAATTGTTGGAAGAAACCAAACCACAAGCATGACAATGGATAATTTTTGATAAGCCGCTCGCGCAGTTGGCGCATTCAAAGAGACCAAGACGCCAATGGACCCCATCAGTAAGCTGACCAAAAAAGAAGCAAAAACAAAGGCCAAATATGGTACAGGTTGGTAAAACATCAATCGACCCTGCCAAAAAACCACATTCACAGTAACCGCGCCCAAAAGGTTGCCAACCATGCCTAATCCCCAACCATACAATACCGCTGCACCAATTTTGCCAAATAAAATGGACTGGTCGGTTAAACGGCTGGCCAATAAGGTTTCTAAAGTGTTCCGTTCCCGTTCACCAGCAAACGAATCGGTGACGACACTCACCACTAAAAACACGGGAATCCAAGACCATAAAATCGGCAGAATCGGGTTGGTTAACCATTCCACACCGGTTTGTAATGGCATCAATATACCCAGCAAACCAATAAAAATTAAGACGCTCATCCAACCACCGCGTTTTCCTGTACCACGGGCTGTCAGAACTTCTTTTAAATCCTTCCGGATAATGGTCATCATATCAGTTAACATTTTCTTCCTCCATCAATGTCATAAACACCTCTTCTAAACTGGCTTTTCCTTTTCGAACTTCATCAATCTGCACATCTTGGGTTACCAAAAATGGCACCAAAAACGCCGAATCCGAGTCACCATTTAATTGAACGGTCAAATGATTCCCCTTCACAGTTACTCCCCGCACCTGCGGATGCAGCTGCAACTGCTGCAAGGTTGTTTCTGTAAATCCGGAACCAATCACTTCAACCTGTGAATTGCCCTGTTTATGACGCAGTTCATCCGGAGATCCAACGGATAACAATTGTCCTTCCCGGATAACACCCACCCGGTGACATAATTTTTCCGCTTCTGCCAGGTTATGAGTTGTTAAGAAAACCGTGACACCATTTTTTTCTACCAGATTCAATAAATCATCGCGAAATGCAACCGAGGCAACCGGATCAAGCCCCGCGGTTGGTTCATCTAAAAAAATCAACTGTGGACGGTGCATCATCGCCCGGGCGGCTGCCAGTTTTTGTTTCATACCCCGGCTCCAGCCTTTAACAATTTCGTCTCGACGGTCATATAAATGAATATGCTCTAACAATTCTTTAATCCGTGCTTTTCGATCTGCTGCCGGCATGCGCCAAACCCGTCCATAAAAATCGAGGTTATCATAAGCCGTTAGCCGTTCGTACAAACCTGTGTGTTCCAATAAAGCCCCGCAGTTTTCTCGAATTTGCTGTCCATCGCGAATGGGATCATAACCCAAAACGCTTGCACTGCCGGAGGTTGGCTCTAACAAGCCCAATAACAAACGGATGGTTGTCGTTTTACCGGACCCATTCGGGCCTAAAAATCCAAAAATCGATCCTTTATCAACGCTAAATGTAATCTGATTCACGGCTTTTAAGCTGCCAAAAGTCCGTGATAAACCATTGGTTTCAATTGCATTGTGCAGCATAACTTCTCCTTTATTTCATTTCTTTTAATATTTTATTCAATTGGCGGCGATAATCTTCAAAGGCTTTCCTGCCTGTTTTTGTCAATCGGCATAGTGTTTGCGGTACTTTTCCGCGGTACGTTTTTTCAATTTCTACGTAATCCTCTTTCTCTAATTTGGAAAGATGGGCTGATAAATTACCTTTGGTTAAACCAGTCTGTTGTAGTAAGAATAAAAAATCAGCTTCTTCAGCAGTGTACAGAATGGTCGTAATCATCAAACGGGCTGGTTCATGAAGGATACGATCAACATCAAAGATGGGTTGTTTATCATTCATCCAAAACCTCCACCGGATTGGTATTTCGCAGGTAATTAAAGAGTGTCCATCCACCGGAAATCAACCATAAAATACCCGATCCAACAAACATAAAAACAAATGGCAAAACACCTTCTGGATACCATAAACTAATGAGCAAACCCAAACCGACAGTTAATACTGCAATCAAATAAAAACGGGGTACGTTGTTTTGGTAGCCAATAAAAATAATTAAAATTGACATAAAAAGTCCCACCACTAACGGTATGAACTGATCCGGTAAATTGGATGCAACAAAACCAACCATTACACTGACTGCAATAGCAAAAATGATAATAAATAAAACCCGACTCACCTTTTTTGATTTCTGACGACGAAAACTAAGATACCCTGTCCGGGGATAGGTAAGGGTTTCTTTTATCTTTTTTACAGCCTTCCCAATTAACACACTACCAAAAATGATGATTACGGGCTGCCCAAGACCCAACATTAAACTCCGGACAACCACATTGGGGATCAAAGAACTTAAGTAATAGGTTACCCCAATCATAACAATCAAAACACCACCGGCAAGTTCAGATAAACCATCCACATACCAATACTTTTTGGTGTTTCGCATAATTTCGTTGATATTTAAATTTTCCTGATTCACAATACTCTCCTTGCAAACTGGTTTGCGATACAAACTTGTTTACAAAAATATTATCATGAATTTTTACCTTGTCAAGTGTTTTAAGCTAATTCAATCACTTCAAATCGAATGCCGGATACCCAGTAGGCGTCCTGAATGAACTGCTGTTTGTCCTTATCCAGGCCTTCCACAACCAAGCGCAGATAAAAACTACCATCGGTCGAAGTATTGTTCACAGAACGAACGATATTCCCCCCTGCATCAGAGATTAAACCAGCTAACCGCGCCAAGACACCCGGCTTATTAGACGATTTGTTGCCTGTGATATGGATGGTCGTCCAGTTCAATGCACTGAATGAAATTTCCACCTCATCCAATGCAGTCGTTAACTCACTCTCACGAATGGCTCCGCTGCCCAACGCAGCATATAAGTCTTCCAAATTGGCAGCACCCAATGTTTCCAATAAATTATCCACCCTTTCGGGATACAGAGCCTGAACATCTTCTAACGCCAGAACCCCTCGGCCAACCAATAAATCCTTTAATTTTTTCCGTCCCTGTTCAGCCGTATGTTTTAGACCTTCGAGCGCCAATACAGACCGCAGTAACCGTGCTGTATTTGGATTTACAAATGTTAACCAACCAGGTTCCGGAATTAACCTTTTTTCGGTTGTAATGACTTCAACTACATCGCCTGGATTAACCCGATCAGAAAGTTTTGCCAGGTTACCATTTACTTCCACCGCACTGATTTTATCCAACAAAAATTCTTGCTGGATAGAAGCAACCGCATCCAACACGGAAGAACCCTCCGGCAAAAATCGAGCCCCTCCGGTTGGTGTGAAGATTTCAACCGGGCGGTAACGGCTAATATCTTTATTATTTTTTAGCGCATAAATAATTCCCCAACGGTTCTCACCTTCCATCTCTTCCGTTGCAATCGCCACTTCAATCGCTCCCAGATCTGGCATCCAGGCTGTGACCTGAATGGCTTGATACCCATTTTGAGGACAAGCAATGTAATCATCAAATCGGTTTTGATCCAAATAGGGACCAAAAAACCGGTTGACCTGACCTAACAAGGCATAACACTCCGTTAAGTTATTGCTGTCAATAATCATTCTGAAGCTAATTAAGTCATTTAAGGATTCGAATGTATTCATGGAAGCCAGGCGCATACGGGCCATGCGGCGAAGTTTCTGCCAGGCCTGCCAATAGCCATTAACCGTAACCGATACCGTTCCTTCAATCCCTGTTTTTTCCATTAATTTACTTAAATCTTGCAGCATATTATTAATGAAACTTACATTTAATCGTGGATCACTATCGACTTTCGTACGCACAAATTCATAAGTTTCCGGGTCAGCAAATGGAAACGACATATCTTCCAACCAACGCCGCCAACGGTAACAATTTAAAATCCCAGCCAGTTTTCCATATGCCCGAATGGCTTCACTGGCTTTATCGATTCTCTTTTTCTCAGACATGTGCTGGAGGGTTAACACATTGTGGCTTTTATCCGCCAGTTTTACCAAAAATACACCAGGATCCCGAAACATGGCAATTTTGCGTAAAGTTTCCAATTGGCGAGATCGCCCATCCCTTGGATTACTGATCTTGGTAACCCCATCAACAATATGGGCAATCTCCTTGCCTAGGTCACCGGGAAAAAATTCTCGGATTTGTTCAAAGTCACTATCCTGATCTTCTACGCTGTCATGCAAAAGAGCTGCTATTGTCCAAGCCTCATTACCAACCAATTTATCAATAAAATTTGCTACCCAAACACAATGGGTTTCAAAATAAGGTTCCCCACTCATTCTTAATTGCCCTTTGTGTAATTCTTTTCCCCAATGATAAGCAGCCTCAATGGCTTTGGTGCGCGGCACAAAATTTCCCGGATCAAAAACGGGGTCAAATGCGGGGCGAATTTCCTTAACAGACTCAATTTGTGCCATACGAAGACCTTTCGACCAATAAATCAACCAATAAATATCCAATTTAAGTATACCGAAAAAAAGAAGGGAACGGAATGATCTAAGTTTATTTTTATAACCCTCAAACAACCAAAAACGAACATTTTCTAATCTTTTTTTAATTTTAAAACCCTTGTGCTTTTTTGGGTGGTTTGGTATTATACAGAAGTCAATCGCCTGGATGCCCCCCTCATCCCGGCGTTTGACTTTTAAAGGGGAAATTTAAAAAACGGGCGGGGGCTAGTACCTGTACAACCTGTTCTCTTTAGCACAAATCTGATTTTGGCTACAATTAAACAAAAAAGGCAGCTCAACAACATGCGGCTGACTTAATACAGGGAGAACAACATCTATGCAGACAGTAAACCTTATCTTATTAACCCTTCACAACCTGACGCGCTGGCTCGTTTTAATTTTTGCGCTGCTGGTATTGATCCGCGCCTTCAGCGGTTGGTTTGGGAAAAAAACGTATCAGGATCAGGATCGTCGATTTTTAATGATGTACACCAGCGTTTTTGATTTACAAGTTTTGTTTGGGATCATCCTCTTTTTCACCAAAGGTTGGGGTGGTGTGATGATCAACGGTGGTTCAGAAGTTATGAGTAACAGTGCATTACGATTCTTTGCGGTAGAACATTGGGTCTTGATGCTGTTAGCTGTTATTGTTGCCCATATAGGCAGCAGCCAAGCCAAAAAGGTTGGCGAGTCCCTCAAAAAATACCGCAGAACCGCCATCTGGATTAGCTTATCCATCATCCTGGTTCTGGCAGCAATTCCCTGGCCCGGAATGGCAGCAGGACGCCCACTTCTCCGTTTGTTTGGCATTGATTTTTAGATAAAGACCAAAAAAACCATTATAAAAAAAGCATCGCCTTATGTGGACGATGCTTTTTTCTAGTTCTGGAATTTGAAACTTTATTCCAAATGGTCTAATAATTCATGGGTCGTATTGAGAATTAAATCCGCCCCGGCTCGGCGCAGCTCTCTTTCTGTGCCAAAACCACATAAAACGCCCACCGTCTGCGCGCCGGCAGATTTTCCTGCCCGGATATCAACCGTTGTATCTCCCACCATCAAACACTCTTCGGGTCTGACCTGCATCTGTTGGGCAGCCCATATAACCGGGTCCGGGAAAGGTTTTGTATAAATACAAGTCTGTGAGGTAGCAATCGCAGTAAAAATGGGATGCAAAAAGAATTGTTCCAAAAATAAGCCGGTACCGTGTGCATCTCTTGCGCTGACAACAGCCAATGGGTACTTCAGTTTTAAATGATGCAGCATTTCCTCCACCCGTGGAATTAACCAAAAATGTTTTGGCTTTTTCCCCAGGCGGCTTTTTGCTATTTTGCTGTATAAGCCAGCCACATCATCATCCAGATGTAACCGGTCAAATAATTCATAAACCAGATTGCCAGGTGATTCCATCGCCATCACCGCCCAACGGGCAAATGGAACAATATCTTTGTTAGGGAATAAAAATTTTAATCGAGCCATTCTTTTTGTGAATTGGCTGACCCACATATCATCAGTATCACTCAACGTACCATCCACATCAAAACAAATGGCTTTTATGCGAGAAACATCAATACCCATTTTTCCTACAAACCCTCAATTTCCAGTTTAATTGATTCCAATGTTTCCATATCTGGTGCAATCACCCATGCAACCTGATCATTGTCTTTTTCGAGCAGCACAACCTGATCTTCCAACTGCCATACTCTTTGATTGTTCAGCACCTCGTAATTAGAGCCCCATCGCTGATCGCCATATAACAAGATATTATCCCAAAACTCGTTGGCCTCTTTTTCGGAATCCCAAACACTCAAACTAACCAAAATCGCTTGATCCAATTCTTCCTGGTAATAAACAGTATAAGCATCACCACCCCATCCGGCGGCAGCATCTTTAGCTTTATTCTCAGACAAAGCCCATTGGGGTTGATCCGGTTTTGCCAACAGCAAATACCAACCCCATTCTCCGAGGGGACTTGCACCCAGATCCTGCCAGTTTTCTCCTAATATTGTGGAAAGATCGGGTAAATCAACCTGAACCGGAGATTCATTTGGATACATTTCGGGGTGTAAAATTTGTTCCGAGCTTTGGGGCGGGTTAAGATAGGCATCATTTATGGCCGCATACCCACCTTTTTCAAATAAAAATTGAGCAAATTCAAATCCCTGATTATAAGGGAATACAAAATCCTCCTGCAGAAACAGGGGAGCGGAATCGTAAATCGGACTTTCATAACTATCATAAAAATCCATCACATCTTTTTGGTCTTGATCACTGGAAAACTGTTGGAACCAGAGCAGTTCGGTCAGGGTTGCATCCCCTTCAATCAGAGCCTGTACCGCCAAACAATATTCTCCACTCAATTCGCAGTCTTCTTCATTTATGTTCAAACCATCATCCAAATCATAGGCGGCATCCTGCAGCGCGTGTGTATATTCATGCGCATAAGTCATTCGCTCCGAGCCACCAAAAGTTTTGCCCTGAACTACCACCATTTCCGTGGTTTCATTATCATAAAAACCGGAAATTTGTTCACTGTATAAAGCAACATACAATTCATATAAATCATAGTCGCGGTTTAATAATCCAAGCAAATCTAATTCAACCAGATCCAGAAACATTTCTTCTTCGTCATAATCATCAAAAAAATCTTCTAAAACCCTTCTTTGTAAATCTTCGGTGGAAAGGAGCTTACGGTCAATCAATGGGTTTGAAGGTAAATCCCGAAAGGATTCCACTTCAGCTTGAATTTGGTCCATTTGAGAAACCAATTCATCGGTTAATCTTATTTCACCCTCAGCTTCATTTTGATCGGGCAAAGGCGAAGGATCATCAGGAGATAGGGTCGGCAGCTGCACCGGTTCGCGTTCTTCAACCTGAACTGTAATTACCGGCTGGTTGCTTTGACTGCTTGAATTAGCCGACAAAAAAAGAGCACTTAATCCGCCCGAAACCAAGATCAAACAACAACATAAAATGGTCACAATCCCAATGACAGCGACAATCACCCAGATAACACGTTTATCCATTCGTTCCAAGCTCCTATTTCTTAAATAATTTCTCTAATTCTCCAACACGTAATTTAAGCCATAAATCGCATCCACATAGTCCGGATGAGCTTCAATCGCCTTTTGAAATGACTCGATTGCGGCTTGCTTATCTCCTGCACGGTAAAGGCCCCAACCCTGCCACAGGAGTGCTTCTTCTGAATTGGGGGTGCGTTCCAGAGCATATTCTACCAGGCTCATTAAGTCTTCATTTCGTAAATCGTGAAAATAGGCTAAAAAGGGGCCAAATTGATAACGCAGCATACGCTGCGGCCACCCAATATTCCGGGCTTTGTCATACGCAAGTCCTGCATCATCATATTCTTCAAAATAAACCAAATTTGAGCCAAGATTAAACCAGGCAAATGTATTTTGTGGGTCATTTTCTGTTTCCATTTCAGCCACTTCTAAGGCATGTTGCCGGTTGGCATCCGCATCCCAGTTTTTTCCTAAAATCGCTTTTAACTGCTCCTCCTGCTCAGGTAAGTATACAAGTGTATATACGCGATTAAAGGCCTGCCAGTTGCGATCCAATTCCTCATAAGGAACCCATAAATCAGCTCCTTTATAAGAATCTTGGGTCAAAAAAACCTGGTTTTGATCATCATACCCATTTACCAGTAAATAATGCCCCGCCCAGCGATCATCATTCGGCCAATAAGTTTCCTCAAAACGAAAAGTTTCTTCGATTAATACCGGGAAACCCGCTGCCGTTAATTGTTTTAACAATTCCAGATCACCCCCCACCCGGTAAATTGTATTTAACCATCCGGCATAGTTCTTGACGTAATAATCCAATTCCTCAATATTTACATTTCGATCCTGCGGAATGGGTTTAATGATATCGGAAATGGTAAACTGATCACCCTCCCAACCGTAATACCGGAGATACATTGCCAGGGTAGCCGGACCGCAGTTATTAATATCCTGCAATTCATAGGCTGGAGAGTTTAAACGGACTTGTTCCGGCAGGGGGGTAGGGCTAGGCTGAGGGGTAGCTGTTGGTTCAGCTGTCAGGGTTGATTTAAGGGTGACGGTAGGCGTAACAGTGTAAGTCGGCTGTTTGATCACTTCCTCGGTATTAACAGCGGGTTTTGCCGTTGGTATGGCTTCTACCGGGTTGACTACCCCACCCATATAAGCCCGAGCAATTTCCCAACGCCATAACAAACGATTCCGTATCCCCGGTACGGATGCCATTATGATAGCCATAACAATCATTAATCCAATCAGAATTAATCCGATTTGTTTGTTTTTATAATTTTTCATCCTTCGATTTTATCAGGATTCTGTTACTTGTTGATAGTTCGTACAGCTAAATTGGAGTAAAACGGTATACTTTTTTTGCAAATTTTTGATATAATACGCCACATGAAATACCATATCTGGACTGAAGGCTGTCAAATGAACGTTGCGGATTCCCAACGGGTTGCTTCTGCCCTGGAAAAACTGGGCTACGAAGATACCGAAAAACCGGCAAACGCAGACGTTATTATTTTAAATACTTGTGTCGTTCGCCAAAGTGCGGAAGATAAAGCCATTGGGCGATTAAGTTCCTTACAACCACTCAAAAAACAAAACCCCAATCTTGTAATTAATTTAATGGGCTGTTTAGTGGGTGTTAAAAACAATCCGGTCTTGGAAAAACGTTTTCCATATGTAGATGTATTTTCCCCGCCATCTGATCCCGAACCACTCATCACCCACTTGCTCGAAAAAGAAGGCCGCAGCCATGAAATCGATACCACGGAAATGCGGTTCGCTTTTATGGATGGCGATCTGGTCTTACCGGATGGAGACAAGGGAAACCTCATTTCCAGTTTTGTGCCGGTGGTTTTGGGCTGTTCACATGCCTGCACCTACTGTATCATTCCATACCGGCGTGGTATTGAAAAAAGCCGTCCACCGATAGAAATTCTGGCCGAAAGCGAATCACTTGTAAAACAAGGCGTAAAAGAAATCACGCTCTTGGGGCAAATTGTTGACCGTTACGGCAAAGACAACGGTGATTATCCGACCCTGGGCGGTTTAATGCGCCGGATGCACACCATTGATGGCCTGGAACGTATTCGCTTTTTAACTTCCCACCCCAGCTACATGACAGACGAGCTGCTCGACACTGTAGCTGAATTTCCAAAAGTCATGCCCCATATTGAAGTTCCTATTCAGGCCGGAAATGATCAGGTGTTAGAAAATATGCGCCGTGGGTATACCAACAGCCAATATCGGGAACTGGTCCACAAGATTCGAGAACGAATTCCCGGAGTATCCATTGCTACCGATATTATTGTTGGATTTCCGGGTGAAACACAAGCTCAATTTCAAGATACCTACGACCTGTTAGCTGACCTAAAATTAGATGTCGCCCACTTAGCCCGCTATTCTCCTCGTACAGGAACGGTTTCTGAACGGCGAATGGAAGACAATGTACCCGATGAAGAAAAGTGGGAACGATTCCGTTTGTTAGAAGAACTGCAGGAAGGGATCGTCACGCAAATCCATGCCACCTACCCGAACCAAACCGTTCCGGTATTATTTGAAGAAAAAGGCCGCAAAGGACGCTGGCGTGGCAGAACAGAAACCAACAAATTGGTCTTTGTTGAAAGCGACCAAGATTTACGTGGTAAGTTAAAACCAGTAAAAATCACCTGGACTGGTCCGTGGTCGATGCTTGCTGAATTGGTTTAATGAAAAAAGTTGTATTCGGATTATTAGTTCTGGTTGTCATCCTCGCCGCTGGGGTTGGTTATTTTTATTTTGTTGCTCGAGGGGATACCGGAAATCGCTCAATGAAAGTCGGCGCTTATATTCGAAATCCTGAAAAATACCCGGAATGGGAAATCCATGCCGGTGAAACCTGTGGAGATGCTCCTTTTCAAATGCCAACGAACGGATTCATCGGTTTTGTATGGGATGATTCATTTCGCCCCGGACATCGCCACCAGGGGTTGGATATTTTTGGCGGTACCGAACCGGGAATTACACCAATCTACGCAGCCTATGATGGTTATCTAAGCCGCTTACCGGATTGGAAATCCACCGTCATTATCCGCATCCCCAGCGACCCATTAAACCCAAATACACAAATCTGGACATATTACACCCATATGGCGGATAAGGATGGTAACTCCAGCATTGCCTCGGAATTTCCTCCAAACACGATCGAAGTTTTTGTGCCTGCCGGCACCTTATTAGGGTATCAAGGTAATTTTTCCGGCACACCAGGTAATCCCACCGGCGTCCATCTGCATTTTTCAATCGTTAAAGATGATGGACAGGGCAAGTTTTTAAATGAACTGGAAATAAAAAACACCCTCGATCCTTCTCCATATTTGGGTGTAGCTGTGAATGCCAATGAAAACCCGGATGATATTCCGGTTTGTGGAAAGTAATAACCTATAGATTTCCACGTTAATTCGTAAAGCAGATTGACCAGCATTGTTATACATGACCCCCAAAATCTTTTTTCAGGGCTACTTTGCGAACAGCCCGGTTTAGAATCTTTGATGAAATTCGTCGGTTTTTAATTTCTAGCGTATAATTAAAATTGAATATACCGGGGGAAAGATTCCCATAAATCTCCGGTAACAGATTTAAAACAAGGATTCTAAATGATATCGTACCGTGACTTAGCAGCCGGATTTAAAAAATTAGAAATCCCGCAAAATGTCCCTGTTATCGTGCATGCTTCCCTTTCCAAAATTGGGGAAATTCGCGGTGGGAGTGAGACAGTTTTGGGTGCCCTGTTGGCAAATTTTCAATCAGTAATGATGCCAAGTTTTACCTTTAAAACCATGCTCATTCCGGAAGCTGGGCCCGAAAATAATGGTATTCAGTATGGTAACGGGAAAAGCCTCAATCAAATGGCTGAATTTTATTTGGCCACGATGCCAGCAGATAAATTGATGGGTTGTTTACCAGAGACTATGCGCCAACACCCCCAAGCTATTCGTTCCGTTCATCCCATTTTATCCTTTGTTGGTTTAGGTGTGCAAGAAGCACTCGAATCCCAGACATTGGAAGAACCTTTTGCACCAATTCTTCATATAAAAGAACAAGACGGTTGGGTTATATTGATCGGTGTGGATCAAACGGTCAACACCAGTATTCATGCAGCAGAAGGATTAAGTGGCAGAAAAACCTTCACCCGTTGGGCTCTCACTACACGCGGTGTTTATGAATGTCCAAATTATCCTGGATGTTCAAATGGATTTAACCAAATCCAGGATGTCATCAATGGTATTTGCCAAACAACCCATATCGGTAATGCAGTGATCCAGGCTATTCCACTAAAACCACTCGTCAGCGCAGTAATAAACGCCATCCATGAAGACCCCTTGGCCTTGTTATGTGATAACCCAGATTGTGAACAATGCAGTGCTGTCCGCACATCGATTCAATAAAAAATCTTTATGCTATACTACAAAAAGAACTGTTTTTATTAAAAAAATCCTTTTTCAAAGGTACACTCGATTTCACCAAACCCTGAAATGAATTCGTTTTTCATAGGATACAAAAATGACAGGTGACAAGACAAAATCCTCATTGGAATTATTACTTACCATCAGCCGTGAGTTAGCCACAACGCTGGACTTAAAAGAGGCTTTGGCTAAAGTAATTTCTCTTTCCACACAAAATGTTGGAGCAGAACGAGGAAGCCTGATCGCTATTAATGAAAATCAACGCCCTATTGAAGCGGCCATTTTTACTGACCATAAGTTTATCAACCACACCATCACTCAACTCCAAACCATTTTAGAACATGGATTAGCGGGCAAAGTGGTGAAAACCCAGGAACCGGTCTGGATTCATGACACCAGCAAAGATCCACGTTGGCTGCGCAGGCCAGATGATGCACAAGATCAAAGCGGATCAAAATCTGCCATCTGTCTCCCCTTAAAAGCCAGAGATCAATTGGTAGGAGTGCTAACCATTGTTCATCCGGAACCGAATTTTTTCACCCAGGACCAATATACCTTATTATTAACCATTGCAGATCTGGCTGGCATTGCAATCCATAATGCTTCACTTTATGAATCCTTACAATCCAGCAACCAACGGTATTTAGAGTTATTTGAAGATAGTATTGATCCGATATTTATCACCGATTGGTTTGGAGTTATTACAGAAGTAAACCGTCAGGGCTCCTTATGTTTTGATTTTGAATCCGGCACCACCCAAGTTTACTTAATGCAAGATTACCATACAGTAAACTGGGACGAAGTAGGTGAAAACTTTATCCATATCCGCGCCGGAAAAGTTGCAAGTTATGAAGCCGAAATGCGTTGTAAAGACCAGCGCACTATTCCGGTTGAAATCCATGTCCGTAAAGTGCAAATTAATGAAAGTGAAGTTTTACAATGGATTGTGCGTGATATTTCCGAGAAAAAAGCTTTAGATACCCTACGGGAAGATCTGATGGCAATGATTTATCATGATCTGCGCTCCCCCCTTGCTAATATCATTTCCAGTCTTGACATCTTAAAAACCTTACTACCTGAAAATGATGAAAACGTAATGCCTGTTTTTCAAATTGCTGTACGTTCAACAGACAGGTTACAACGATTAATCAATTCCTTATTGGATATTAAACGGCTGGAAGCTGGTCAACCGATAACCAATTTAAAGGAATTTCACATTCACGATCTCATCGAAGATGCGAAAGATGCGGTAAAACCAGTCATCTCCAGCAAACGTCAAAAACTGCATATCCAAATAGAAGATAATATCCCCACCATTATTGCCGATGAAGGCATGCTGCGCAGGGTATTAATTAATTTACTTGAAAATGCGATAAAATTTACACCCCTGGATGGAGATATTTTTATTGGCAGCCGTCAGGAAAATAACGAACTTTTGGTATGGGTAGCTGATAGCGGTCCTGGCATCCCCGATGAAGCGAAAAACCGCATCTTTAATAAATTTACACGCTTACAAGCCAAACAATTTCCTAAAGGGATTGGATTGGGCCTGGCATTTTGTAAACTGGCAGTTAACGCACATAATGGTAAAATCTGGGTAGAAAGCAGCCAGGAATCCGGCAGCTGTTTTAATGTGTTACTGCCCTTCGAACAAAAATAATCTAAAACAACCTAGAGGTACTATGCAAGAAATAACGAACCGAGTTTTTATGGAAACCCAATACCCCGGGGTCACCCTGGGTGCCATCAGCCGAAAACATGGGCTGGTTTTAATTGACGCCCCTTTTCGCCCTGATGATGGAAAATCTTGGCGATCTTCTTTATTAAATCTCAGCGGCGGCATTGCCCGATTGATGATTAATCTGGACGGCCACATGGACCGTACAATGGGTGCCAAATCCTTAGACTGCACGGTTTTATGTCACAACGATACAGCTGAAGCATTTCAAAATCGCCCGGCTTCTATAAAAGCCCAGGTAAGTGATGCAGGCGCCATGTGGGAGGCTTATAACGGTTTGGGCAGCATTCGTTGGGCCTCTTCGCAAATCACCTTTAGTGATGAAGTCCAGGTCCATTGGGATAATAACCCGATTGTCTTAACCAGCAAACCCGGGATTGCCGAGGGATCAATTTGGGTTGCTATCCCGGATGATAAAATCCTCTTTTTGGGAGATTCGGTTGTTATGAAACAGCCTCCCTTTTTAGGGCACAGCAACCTACCGCTTTGGATCGAACATCTCAACACCTTATTAACCGATACTTATCAGGATTATTTTTTGATTGGTGGACGAAATGGGTTTTTAACTCAGGAAAATGTACTCCAGCAACAAAAATTCTTGATAACCGCAAATGAAGAAATTCAAAATTTGGCGGGTCAAAAAGTTACAAACCATGTCATTGAACAGTTAGCCAGCAAACTATTAAATTTGATTTCCAATATGGACCCTAATTATTACGAAAATTATCGTCGTCGTTTGGTATGGGGTATTAACGCTTATTATCAAACCCACATTTTGGAAAACTAATTTTTTTATTTACCCTCTGATTAATAAAGAGGGTATTTTTTTAAGGATAAAAATGTCATTTTCTTCTGCCTATACTCCCCTGATTGAAGCCACACGCGGAAATATCGTGGAATCTGTCCATTTTGGAGCAATCGCGATCGTGGATAAAAACGGGAATCTGGTTGCCTCAGCCGGTGACCCAAACCTGACAACATATTTGAGGTCTTCATCAAAACCTTTTCAACTTTTGCCATTAATTGAATCAGGCGGTGTAAAAGAGTTTAATTTAAGTCTGCAAGAAATTGCGATCATGTGTGCTTCCCATATTGGCACAGATCATCATGTGGAAGTAATTAGCCAATTACAAGATCGCTTGAACCTGAAGGAAAGTGATTTGTTGTGTGGTACACATACCCCTTATCACAAACCTACTGCGGATGCTATGTTGCTTCGTGGTGAAAAGCCAGGCCCCCGCAGACACAATTGTTCCGGCAAACACACCGGTTTTTTAAGTCAGGCCCTTTTACGCAGCCTGCCTTTAGCAGATTATATCAATCCAGATCATCCGGTACAGCAGCGTGTATTAAAAACCTTTGCCGAGATGTGCCAAATCGCACCGGATTATATCCACATCGGGATTGATGGTTGTTCAGCACCGGTATTTGGGATTCCCTTGGTACATGCCGCCTGGGGTTTTGCCCGTCTGGCTGACCCAAGTGATTTGCCTTCTACCCGGGCAGAAGCCTGCCAAGTGATTACCACGGCGATGACCACACATCCGGATATGGTATCCGGTCCGGGACAATTTGATACCCGCTTAATGGAAGTTGGGCAAGGAAAAATTGTTGTTAAAGGCGGCGCAGAAGGTTATCAATCCATCGCATTATTACCTGGAGCAGCGGGTCCAAACAGCCCCGCCCTTGGTATAGTATATAAAGTATCCGATGGGGATATCTCTGGGCGTGCTCGTCCAATTATTGGTATTGAAATCCTGAAACAACTTGGTGTTTTAAACAATAATCAGATATCAGAACTATCCGAATTTTATACCCGAAAAATTACCAATCAACGTGAATTGGAAATTGGAGAAATCAAACCCTGTTTTGAACTAACCTTTGTAAAAGACAATAAACGATGAAGACAAACCAACAAGAAGAATTAACCCAAAAAGCCCATACTGTCTATGAAAGATTGGTAGATTTTTTTGGTTTACCGGAATGGCGTGATCCTTTACCTCCGATTGATGAACTGATCTCAACCATCCTTTCGCAAAACACAAATGACCGCAACCGAGATATTGCTTTTTATGCATTAAAAGAGGAATTTCCAACCTGGGAAGCTGTTCGAGATGCTGATCCCGAAACGGTTATGGACTTAATTCGACCAGCCGGATTGGCAAACCAAAAAGGCCCCCGTCTGCAAGCTGTATTAAAACAAATTAGCGCAGAACGAGGAGAGCTCTCACTCGATTTTTTAAAGGATTATTCAGCTGCAGAGGCTCAAGCATGGTTAACCCGATTTAAAGGTGTCGGTCCGAAAACCGCTTCGATTGTATTGCAGTTCGCTTTGGACATTCCCGCCTTTCCGGTGGATACGCATGTCTACCGTGTCACTGGAAGATTGGGATTACGACCGGATTCGATGAGTGCTGATCAGGCGCATGAACATCTTGCCAACCTGTTTGAACCGGAAATGTACGGTCCGGGGCACCTCAATATCATCCGCTTGGGGCGTGAAATTTGCAAAGCCCGTAAGCCGCTCTGTGATCGGTGCCCACTGACCGATTTATGTGATTATTATCAAAATCTTGAGAATTGATTATTCTCCAGGTTCGGTTGGTTAACTATTAGGAACAAATTTCCAAAATGAGGGTTTTGCTTGTTCATTTACAAATATTGTTTGGATGGCAGCAGGTTCTATATCATCACCAACACAAAAGCGATACCATTGATTTGTACCCGGCAAACCAAAACAAATCTCAACCCACTTCTCCTTAGGCTCAAATATCATGGAGCGTAAGGTGCCAAAAAACTCATCGTAGTAAGGACAGGCAACCCCCTCAGGGTAAGTCTTCTTTAAAAACGATTTCAAATCATTTAGGGATGTTTTCTTTTTATTCGAGGTCAGAAACTCCATAATACGTTGATACCGAAGATAAGAATTTTCCATCGCCATCGGTAAATACGCTTTCATTTCTTCGATCGTATAGTGATTAGTGGAAACGATCCCATCCGATGAGTGAAATTTTTTTATTTCTTTTTTCTTTCCACAAGTTTCAACCAGGACAATATTTCCGCTATGATCGGATATCAAAAAGTTGGTATTAGAACAAAGTGGAAAATCTCGGATGATTTCCAGTGCTTCAGCTATATTTTTACACTGTTCAAGCACCAGGCGCACCAAAACCCAAAATTGTAAACCAGCATTCTTTGGTTTTGACATTCCTTCATATGGACCAACCGGAATACCACTTGCCGTCATTGTAATCACCAATCCGTGTTCATTCATTCCTTCATACCGCCCGGAAAACATGACGGAAAAACCCAGATGCCGGTAACATCCGTCAATCGATGTATTTACTAATCGAAAATCATCCCGGTCTGGTGAAAATTCATAACTTCTCACATGATAAAAATTTTCACCATACGGTGTGATGAACTGGCTGCAATTTCCGGCGGGCAAATAGGATTCACTCAAAAAAACCAATTGTTGTAATGGGATTTCTAAGCCATCTGCTATGCCTTGAAGTTCTTCTACTAACGTCGGCCCAAATTCATTCAAAAGTCTTATTTCTTCCGTTAGATCTGATGGGCTCATGGGAATCACTGGATTAACAAAAAAATGAGCTAGACCAGGGACACTTTTAATAATTTCACTTTGTTGTTTTCCTACAGAATAAGAATCTCCTTTTAATTGAAAACAATGATAGGAACGGGTAATTGATTTTTCTTGCATCACAAATCTCCTTAACAAAACTTTTGATAAGGAAAGTGTACTTGGTCTATCCAATCCAACCTTTGCATTGGTTGCGTTTCATTTTGCAAATCTTGCGGTTTAATTTATATTTCGTTGAATTGGTATGCAAATATCCATTTCAACGTTCTCATCCATGGTGTTGTTTGAAGAATGATAGACGTCATAAGGTGGTTGATCCGCAGGATAAAAACCACTTTGAGGCAGCCAATTACGATACAAAGTCATATATACTTCATGGATTTGGTGCGGACTGCAATCAACGGGACATACGGCAAACAAACCACCAGGTATGTGACCATGATATAAATTGGTGGGTAATTGTTTTGGAGCGGATGACATTGCAACACAGGCGTAATAACGACATTTCTCGATCTTGGTTATGAGAGGATCATCAAACGATACGCCAATCCATATTGGATCTTGTTTTATATTGTCCTGCGATTGGTACCAATTCGCCAAATACTGCCAGGCTTTATTAATCTTCCGAGATTGGTATCCGCGGCTAACAGCATAAACCACGTCGTATGGTGGTTTTTGTTGAATTTGAAGCCTATCAATAAAGGGCATCCATTGATCCGTATTAATGGGTCTATTTTTTAACGGCGAGAGGATAGGTGCGGCTGTTTTTATGGATTGAATGGATAAACGGCGAAAAACACTTGGTGAGATGGTATATCTTTGTTTAAAAGATCGAGAAAACACAGAAGAAGATGAAAAACCACACAAGTAAGCGATCTCTGTCAAGCTTATATTGGTGTTCTTAACTAACAAGTTTGCGGCTTTTTCCAAACGCAAACGAGTTAACATATCATGCGGTGTTTCTCCATATAATGCGGAAAAGATGCGGTGGAAATGAAATGGTGAAAACCCAGCAATTTCAGACAGCTTTTCCAAATCAAGATCAGCCATCAAATTTTGCTGCATTGTATCAACCACTTGTTCCAATTGATAATAATAATTCGGTACGGTTGTCATTTTACAATAATCCCAAAAAATCCAAACCCAAATATCCGCTTTCAACATCCGATAATTCGCCCGATCTTAATAGATCACGATATTGCCTAACTGAAATTGTTACTACTTCAACAAATTCATTTTCATCAGGGGTTGGTTCAGAAATCTTTTTGCAATCCAAAGCCACAAAATTAAACCGCACCATGGTTGAATAAGCACAATCCACGCTGCTGGTAACGAATTGTAAGTCCCCTTGGTAACCCGTTTCTTCTAACAGTTCACGGGCAGCCGCTTCTTGTGGACCTTCTCCATCTTCGATTCCTCCGCCGGGCATCTCTAATAAAATACGGTTGGGTCCAGGACGAAATTGCCGAACCAAAACAACCTGGTGATCCGCTGTGATCGCCAAAATAGCAACACACTGCTGTTCTAACTTCAAATCAAATTGGACTTCACGCCCATCCGGCAATTGATACAAACGTTTTAAGATGCGCCGAAAACCTAAACGTTCGACTGCTTCATGCTTCACCTGCCAGTTTAGTCGATCACCATCATCAAATTCCAAATTTGATTTAAATTCCTTCCAAATAATCTAACCAATCCCCTTGCTCTCCGATTAATTCTGGCTTGGGGTCTAGCGATACCCATTCCAATTGAAAAACATGTCCTAAGTCCGAATTCTGTTTCCAGCTTGTTTTTGTATTTTCCAAAACATGCACCAGATAAAAGTGACGTGTAAACTCACGAGTTAATAATTCACCAGGCAGCCAGCCTTCCACTTTGGATAATTCTTTTGGCGGGTCTTGGTTAAAATCAATATCTTTATATACCACTTTCATAAAACCGGCTTTTCTCTCGATCAACGTCACCCGAAAACCACGGGTGAACAATGGTCCAACCCGAGCGGCACGCTGGACTGGCCAGGCGTAAAAACGCACCGGTTTTAATAAAATAAATTCATCTTCCTTCGTAAACGAGATAACTTCGCCCAATTTTTTTACAATTTCAATCCGGGTTAATCCGGTTTCTTCTTTTATTTCCCTTAAAAGCGCAGATTCTGGCTGCTCATTTTCTTCCACCGTTCCGGCTGGCAGTTGTCTTCCAGCCGTTGGGTGTTTAAAGGTCAAAATTTCTTTTTGATCTTCATTCTCTCTTAAAATAAGGGCCGTCACCTTTTCAATCATCTTATCCTGCCAATGCCACTACCGCTCGAAACAATCGGTAAATATCTAACATCGTTTCTGTCTCAAAAGATACCATTCTGCCATCAAGGCGGGTTACACCGGGGAAAAACTGAACCCGGTCTGCCATGGCGGTATGGCGTAATGATAATTGGATTTTAACCGGAAATGTGGTTTTAATAGGTAAAGGTCTGTGGCTTTTTTTCCATTGTGTTAACGCAGAAGCAGCGGTTTCTCGTAAAAGCGTATGGGATTGTTTTGGAGATAAACAAGCCGCAGCATAACGCCCTTTTGCTTGTTTTACTACAGCCGTATAAATATCGGGAATCCAATCTTTCGCTTCTTTTGCCACAGCCTGATCACCGCTTACCATCAAAACAGGGACATCAAATTCGCCACTTAAAAGCGCATTCAAACCGAACTCACCAATTGGCATGTCATTTAACCACACATCAGAAACCACATTACTTGACCAGGTATGATCTAAAATTGCTTGAGCTGTGCCAACGCGGGCATGCGCACCAATAAACACAGCCGCATCCACATCCTCTTGAATGCCTTCCAACATCGATAAGGGAGCCGGTGTACCACTTTGGAGTACCGCTCGCTCATCCAGTTGTTCAATTAAAATATTATTACTTTTCCAATGGGCATCAACAACGACAACTTCGTCCGCTCCTGCGCTCATCAGTCCATCTACAACAGCATTAACATCTTCTGTCATCAAACGCCGAAAACGCTGCCATTCGGATTGGCCAGGTGTTACTTGCTCCCAAAGTGTTACCCCGCTAATGCCTTCCATATCTGCAACAAGTAATACCTTCATCCGTTTCTTTCTCCTTCACAAATAAGCATTTATCACCCAAAACTGGCATTTTTATTCAATATCCACTTTTAAGTATACTATGTAGGACTTATTCTACAACCAATGTTAATGCCTCGCTAAAGTATGCAGATTCGAGATTATTTTCATAAACACATCGTCACTCACCAAACCTCATTTTCCAGTTAAAGGTAAAGTATCAGAGTTTTATTAAAATCGTCACCCCTGACTTGTTTTTTCCTTTTAAAGTGATAAAATACCGAATGAAAGTAATAGAAATGGAAATAGAGGTTCGTTATGCCAGTATATACTTATCGATGTGATAACTGTGGTGTACAATTTGATCATCGGCAATCTTTTTCTGACCCTGTCTTAGAAGTATGTCCAGAGTGTTCTGAAAAAGCGCTCCATAAAGTTTACACCCCGGTTGGAATTGTTTTTAAAGGTTCAGGTTTTTACGCAACAGACAACCGCTCCCCTTCAGGACAATCTAGCAAAAAGTCTTCGCACGAATCTACGAGCACATCCGAATCAGACAACAGTACAACAAAAACTGATTCGACAAAAACAAACACATCTGATTCCAGCAAAAATGAATCATCTACATCATCCAACACAAAAACTTCTGAAAAGTAAATTTCCTAAAAGCTGGAGAAACAACCAAAGTTAGAAATACACCCGGGATATCCCGGGTGTTTCTATGAAAAAAGGATTTTAATAGATGGAGTCTCCCTCAAATTTTCCTCATCAAATCAATGAACAACTACAAATTCGTTTTGCAGTACCGGAAGATGCTGAAGCATTGGGAATGTTTAATCAAAGAATCCACGAAGAGGATTCGGAAAATGATATTCGTTTGTTCGCCTGGACAAAAGATCTCTTAACCGGAAAATATCCAAAATTTAATCCTCAAAAACACTGTACCATCGTGGAAGAGATCAAAACGAAAAAAATCGTTTCCTCGATGTTGGTTATTCCCCAAACCTGGTCGTATGCAGGTATTCCTTTCCGTGTAGATCGCCCGGAGTTAGTCGGCACCCTTCCAGAATACCGAAACAAGGGATTAATACGCAAACAGTTTGAGATTTTCCATCAATTGGGTGAGCAAAATGGAACTCAGTTATTATCCATCACCGGAATTCCTTATTATTACCGTATTTTTGGTTATGAAATGGCTGTAAACTTAGGTGGATCACGAAAAGGAATGGCCCCACAACAAATCCCTTCGCTAAAAAATGATCAAAAGGAAACTTTCTTTTTTGTCCCAGCTACAAACGAAGATGCCGGATTGATAAAGCACCTCACACAAGCGGCGAATCAGCGAAGTTTAATCTCCTGTGTTCGTGATAACAATGATTGGATCTATGAAATAAGCGGAAAGCACGATCAAAACATAAATCGCACTATTTTTTACGTTATTAAAAATGAAAAAAACCAGTCCGTTGGGTTTATTGGCACATACATCAACCTATCTGGTTCCACTTTTTTTGCAAACTTATTTGAATTGAATGATTTGGCATCTTGGGAAGATGTTAGCCCGGCTGTGCTCCGGTTTCTCTGGAAAACCGGCCAGACAAAACCTGCATATCCGCCACAAAAATGTGATTCAGTCGGGTTTGCTCTTGGAGCAGAACATCCTGCATACACAGCCGTAAAGACCAATCTACCCATCGTTCAACCCCCATATGCGTGGTATATCAGAGTTCCTCATATTGCTGAGTTTTTAAAACATATCAAAAATATTCTCAACAACAATTTGGAAAACTCTCCTTTTTTCAATATTAATCGCGAGTTGACGATTAGTTTTTATAGATATAGTTTAAAGTTCGAAATAAAACAGGGTAAAATTGTTAATATCGAAGAACTAGAATTACCGGTTTGGGAAAAAGCAGACGCAGCTTTTCCCCCATTGGTCTTTTTACAGCTTATTTTTGGATATCGAAACTGCACTGAACTAAAATATGCTTTTCCGGATTGCTGGTTTAAATCTGGTTGTTCGGAAATTTTAGATATCCTTTTTCCCAAAAAAGCGTCTGATATCTATGGTCTTTGTTAAAATTTGATTGATCGGGAAGGTTTTGACACAAAAAGATAGGATTTGATAGTTTTTTTATCTTGGTTTGATAGCGAATGCGGGAAGAAAAACGATAACTTTATGAGGAGGTAACCTGTGGCAAAAAACACGAAATCTAAAAAACCACAACAGAAAACTGCAGCAGATCGCAGTCGAAGACGACAGCAAATTATTATTTATGTCTTCTCACTGATTCTGATCGTTTCAATGGTTGCATCAATGCTATTGAACCTGTAGCAGCTTTCCACTGAAAGGAAAATATGAAAAAACATTCTTCCCGATATTTGGCAGCAGGCTTATTAATCGCCTGGTTAGTTGACTTTTTGTTTTATAAAAAAACAATTGGAATCGCTTACCCACTTTGGGTGCTGATTTCCATCTTAACCTTATTTTTTCTCGCGAAGATTGAAAATATTAAACCAGCCAAATTGTCATACTTGCTCGGGCTGGCTGCTTTCGGTTTATCTACCGCGAACTTTTTCCGGTTGGAACCACTTACGCGGTTTACGTCCGTTTCAGCCTCTTTATTAATCAGCATCTTACTCGTCATCACATTTAAAAATGGATTCTGGCTCTGGTATCGTTTTATAGATTATTTATTAAATTTTCTAATCTATCTGGGTGGTGTTGTTACCAAAGCCGCTGCGCTCTTCAAACGTCCCAAGATTGAAACCGATTCAGAGGAAAACACACCAAAAGTATCTGCACCGAAACCGCTCTGGGCGATTTTACGCGGATTACTGGTTGCAGTCCCCATTCTTTTTATTCTCTCTGCCTTATTGGCTTCGGCGGATCCCATTTTTGATAAGGGCCTGCAGAATTTCTTTGCGTTATTTAAAGTTGAAAACTGGGCAGAATATTTCTTTCGTGTAATTTACATTCTGATATTTGCATATATCTTCACCAGCAGCTTTTTATTCGCATTTTTTCCGGATGCAAACAAAGAGAAACCAGATCCAAACAAAACCTGGCTGAAACCTTTTTTAGGGAATATCGAAACCAGCATCGTTTTGGGCTCGATTGCCTTCCTGTTTGGTGCTTTTGTTCTGATTCAAATCCAATATTTTTTCGGTGGAACGGAAAATATTTCTATAGAAGGATTTACTTACGCCGAATATGCCCGCCGTGGTTTTGGAGAATTGGTCATTGTAGCCGTACTTAGTTTGGGAATTTATCTTGTCTTTCACACCATAACCAAAAAACACGCTCAAACACAGCGGCGATTATTTTCGGTTCTCAGCATCCTCATTTTTGTTGAAGTTTTGGTTATTCTGGTTTCGAGCTACCAGCGGCTTACCCTATACGAATCAGTTTATGGCTTTTCCCGCCTGCGCACCTACTCGCATTTATTCATTCCCTGGTTAGCAGCGTTAATCATCACTGTCATTGTGCTGGAGGTTTTACAAAAACAAGGACATGCCGCTCTGGTTGTTGGTTTTTGTTCCGTGGGGTTTATTGTTACCTTAATTATTTCCAATATCGACGGGTTTATCGCCCAGCAAAACATTATGAGAGCCCAGATATCCGATCAGGAAGGTTATCGTCTGGATTCCTACTACCTATCCGAATTAAGTAACGATGCTGTGCCCGTTATATTTGATTCATATCAACATACCAATGGCAGCTTGCAGGCTGCTTTAGGTGCGGATTTAGCCTGCCGCTGGTTAGATTTGCCTGATCAGGACCAAAAAGACTGGCAGGGTTACAACCTCAGCCAGGCAGCCGCTGAAAAAATCTTGTTGAAAAATGAAGCAGATTGGTTAACATATCAACCGGATGCTCGAGAAAATAGTGTGGTCTTGGATGGCGAAATCTTTTATTGTGGATACCGCTGGATAGATTAATGAAATAAAAGACAAGCCTTAAGGAACATGGTAAAATTCCAGGAATGAAACGCTGGCAGCTTTGGATTGGCATTCTCATTAGTGCAGTTCTCCTTTATTTTGCGCTCAAAGGATTAGAACTGAAACTGGTCTGGAATGCATTAAAAACAGCGCGCTATGTGTGGCTTCTTCCTGGAATTGCCGTTTATTTTATGGGGGTATGGGTCCGGTCCTGGCGTTGGCATTATATGCTGCGTCCTTTAAAAAAGATTCCCACCAAAACCATGTTTCCAATCGTCACCATCGGATATATGGGAAACAATATCTACCCGGCCCGCGCTGGTGAAGTGCTGCGAGCCGTCATTCTAAAACAACGGGAAGAAGTCCCCGTGTCTGCTTCTTTAGCAACAGTCATCGTTGAACGTATTTTTGACGGTGTCGTCATGTTATCTTTTATCTTCTTAAATCTCGGCGAACTGGCCAATCTTACCGATGATTCAGGGTATGTTGGCAGTATTCAGCAAATCGCCTTGTGGGGCGCTATTGTTTTTATTGGTGCGCTGGCTGTATTTTTATTGGCAGCCATGTTCCCGCATGTTACTGAAAAAGTCAGCAGTTGGTTCATTGACCGGTTTATCCCGGCACGTTTCCGGGAAAAAATTCGCCCCATCGTCATACGATTCCTCAGTGGTTTGGAAGCCTTGCGCTCTCCACAGGAAGCCTTAATGATCTTTCTCACATCCGTTATTATTTGGCTTTTAGAAACTGCAAAATATTGGTTTGTGATGCACGCCTTTGATTTTCAAGTCAGCTTCTTTGCACTGATGTTAATGAATGGCATTGTCAATCTTGCAACAACCATCCCGTCAGCGCCCGGTTATTTGGGCACATTTGATGCCCCGGGAATTGCGCTGCTGGGTGCATATGGGGTTTCAAGTGAAATCGCAGCCGGGTATACCCTGGTGCTGCACGCAGCCCTGTGGTTCCCAATTACAGCTTTGGGAGCATATTATTACCTGCGCCAACCTTTACGCTGGGGCTCTAAAGAAGTTAAATCTATTCAACGTGAACCATTAACTGAAAATAAAACACCATCTGGAGGATAATCATGGAAATCGGTATCATTGGCGCTGGTTTATCCGGCATGTCCGCTGCTTATGACCTGGTCAAAGCAGGACACCAGGTTACGATATTCGAAGCAGCCAATCAGGTTGGGGGTCTGGCTTCCGGTTTTAAAGAACCGAATTGGAATTGGTCGGTTGAAAAATTTTACCATCACTGGTTTCAAAGTGATTCCGCCATGTTGGGCATCATTAACGAACTTGGGTTAAGTGATAAAGTGATTTTCCCTCGCCCAGTTACCGTCATGTATCATCAAGAGAAATTTTACCCCTTTGATTCTATTCTAGCTGCGCTGATGTATCCCGGACTAGGTTGGGGCATAAACAAAATTCGATTTGGCTTAATCGGACTTTATTTACGACTCACCAACAATTGGAAAGCATTAGAAAAACACACTGTTAACCAGTGGATGCGAAAATGGGCCGGTAACAAGGTTTACGAAGAAATGTGGGAACCCATGATGATCGGTAAATTCGGTGAAACCTATAGTAAAGAAGTTAACATGGCCTGGTTTTGGGCACGCCTTAAAGCGCGTACCACACGCTTGGGTACCTTTAAAGGTGGGTTTCAAGCCTTTTGTGATCAGTTTGCGGAAAAATTACGAGAAATGGGTGTCACCATCCACCTCAACACCTCTATTGAAGGAATCAGCAGCACAGAAGATCAAAAAATAAATTTGCTTATAAATGATAATGAAACCATCTTTGACCAGGTCCTCTCTACTGTTTCTCCGGCGTTAATGGCGCGCCTAACACCGGAATTACCACAAGGATATCTGCAAGGGTTGTTGAATCTAAAAAGTATGGGCGCCGTTGTAATGGTCATTTCCTTAAAACACCAACTCTCAACCGAAGGGTATTATTGGTACAATCTTCCTAAAAAAGCAGGTTTTCCCTTCCTGGCATTGGTAGAACACACCAATTACCTTTCACCCGAGCATTTTGGGAACGAACATATTATTTATTGTGGTGATTATCTTAACCCGGATCACGAGAATTTCGACTTGTCAAAAGAAGAGTTATTAGAAAAGTTCATTCCCAGTTTTAAAAGAATTAATCCAAACTTCTCGAAAGATTGGATTAACAAGAGTTGGAAATTTCAAACCAAATATGCTCAACCAATTCCATTAAAAAATCACTCGAAAAATATTCCTTCCATTCAAACGCCCATTCATGGTTTATTTTTTGCCAGTATGAGCCAAGTTTACCCCTGGGATCGCGGCACAAATTTCGCGGTTGAGATCGGACGTAAAGCGGCAAAAATAATGCGGGATAATTGACAATTGAAAATTATTTTTTGGACGATTGGAAACTTAAAATTTTCGAAATGGAATAAGATTCAAAAACCATGTTAACAACCGGACAAAGTTTTTATTTAACCGCCTTCAATTTTTTTGGGTTTGTTCCATATTTGGGTGTCTTTTTGAAAAATCAATTCTACACCCCATATATGGTGATTAAAAACGAAATTAAACCCCAATATATAGGGGTTTGTTCTTTCTAACGGATTTTTCAAACTTTTTCTGATTCATCCTTTTTTTTAACATAAAAAATCTTAAAGATTGTGAATCTTTAAAGCTCTCAAGAGCGATATAACTTGTTTGTGCTAATTTTTTCTGTTAGAATCAAACATATCGTTTCATTGGGCAAAACCAGGTGTAATTATTTTTTCTTCTCATTGAAGGCATAAAAATTCATTCTGATGACTCACCCACTGCCTATTAGCAGTGGGCTTGCTTACCTGTATGCTAATTGGCATTGAACTAATGACGGAAGGAGAATTGTGGATTTATGAACCCTCAACAAGCATGGCAGAATCTCATCAGCCAACTTCAAAAAGAGATGTCAAAAGCGGCATTTGATACATGGGTACGGAGTGCTGAACTAGTCTCATTCGAAAATGAAGTCTTTACCATCGGTGTACAAAACGCATACGCCAGAGATTGGTTAGAAAGCCGGTTATCCAGTACCATTACCCGCTTGCTCACCGGGATGATGAACACACCAATAACGGTTCAATTTACGGTTTGGCACAAAGAAACTCAAATTGAAAAAAACATTCAAACCGAAATTCCACAAACAAATACCTCCTTCCTTAATAAGAACGATTTAATTCTCAGTAACCCGATCAATTCACGATATTCATTTAACAATTTTGTGGTGGGTGCCTCCAATCGACTGGCGCATGCCGCCTGTATGGCTGTGGCAGAAAATCCAGCCAGAGCCTACAACCCATTGTTTTTATATGGGGGTGTCGGATTAGGGAAAACCCACTTATTACATGCCATTGGGAACACCGCTATTAATAATGGCTTACGAGTCTTGTACGTTTCTTCCGAAGAATTCACCAATGATCTGATTAATGCAATTCGTTCTCACAACACACAATCTTTTCGGGAGCGGTATCGCAGCATCGATGTCATGTTAATTGATGACATCCAATTCATCGCCGGAAAAGAATCCACCCAGGAAGAATTTTTCCACACCTTTAACACCCTACACGGTCAGGATAAACAGATCGTCATTTCTTCTGATCGTCCTCCGAAAGCAATGAACACACTCGAAGAACGGCTGCGTTCTCGGTTTGAATGGGGTTTAATTGTTGATATTCAACCTCCTGACCTGGAAACCCGAACTGCCATTTTGCGTTCCAAAGCAGAACGGACGGGTCGAAAAGTACCGAATGAAATATTGGATGTGATTGCACGTCAAATTCAATCCAACATCCGTGAATTAGAAGGCGCATTAACCCGCGTGCTGGCTTATGCAGACCTCAGTAATCAAACCTTATCGGTAGATCTAGTAAACGTCGCTTTGGCGGATTTATTACCAAAACGAGAAAACTTGGAACCGAATCACATTCTTTCTCTTGTTGCCAACGAGTTTGGTGTGGACCAGGGTCGGATGTTAGGTCGCGAACGTTCACGAGATATTGCCCTGCCCAGGCAAGTGGCAATGTACTTATTACGCGAGGAAGCCAATATTTCCTTACCCCAAATTGGAGAAACATTGGGTGGAAGAGACCACACAACAGTCATGTATGCCTGTGAAAAAGTAGCTGACATGATCGAACGAGATGACCGCTTCCGCCGTAAAGTGATCCAGATTCGTGATCAACTGTACGGCAAACACCCTGTTGTGATCTAATTCTTCAAATTAATACGCACAGATGTATCCTTATTAGTCTCTTCTCTGTATCCCCGTATTTCTGTGTGAAAAACAGAACTGTTTTCCTGATAGATCACTGTGGTTCGCAAAGCAGCACCATCCGGTTTATGCAATTGTTTTGACTATATCATAAGCCTGTGATAAAATTTTCTTAGTTATAGTAATTAATAGTAAAAAGTTCGGAATTTATGCTGGTTACCCAGCTTTATGCAGAGAAAATAAGTTTAGTGTTTGTGATTCACAAATCAATTTAAATCCCCAGCTGAATTCCTAGCGGGGATTTTTTCTCTAAAACAGACAAGACCCATACACAGGATACCTGTGATAAAAAAGAAATAATTAATTTAGTTAAGGAAACAAAATAAACAATATGAAAAACAGAACATTAAAGATCATTCCCCTGGGTGGATTAGGGGAAGTTGGCAGAAACATGATGGTATATGAATACGATCACGAAATTTTGATTGTAGATACCGGCTTAATGTTTCCCGAAAATGATATGCTTGGAATCGATTACATCATCCCGGATTTTACCTACCTGAAAAATAAGAAGGATTGGGTCAAAGGGATTGTTATAACCCATGGTCACGAAGATCACACGGGAGCCATTCGCCATGTGCTGGAAGAAATTCAAGCCCCCATTTACGCCACCCCGCTCACAATGGGTTTGTTAGAAAATAAACTCAGTCGAGGCGGTATGTTGGACCGTGCTGAACTACACACCATTCAAGCCGGAGATACGATAGAGGTTGGTAAACATTTTAAGGTCGAAACCTTTCACGTTTGCCATTCCATACCTGATGCCATCGGACTCGGAATTGAAACACCGGAAGGATTAATTGTCCATTCCGGAGATTATAAATTTGATCACACACCAGTCGATAATTGGCCGACTGACTATTCAAAATTGGCAAAATTTGCAGAAAAAGGTGTATTGGCCTTATTGGCTGATTCAACCAATGCAGAACGCCCCGGTTGGACAAAATCAGAAAGTGTGATTGACGGCGCATTAGAAAAAGTCTTCGCAGAAGCAAAAGACCGGATCATCGTTGCCAGCTTTGCCTCACTCATTTCTCGAATGCAGCAAGTTGCAAACGCAGCCTTAAAATTCAATCGTAAGATGGCTTTTGCAGGATTAAGCATGCAAGATAACGCCAAAATAGCCACAAAACTAGGTTATTTGGATGTGCCGGAAGATTTGATTATTCCATTAGACCAGGCGTTAAATCAACCGAAATCCAAAACGGTCATCATGTGTACCGGTTCACAAGGTGAACCCACCTCCATTTTGGGCCGGTTATCTGTTGGCCGGAACCGCTTGTTTGATGTTATTCCTGGCGATACGATTGTGCTTTCTTCACATCCAATTCCCGGAAATGAAGAAGCAGTAAATCGTACCATCAACCGTTTATTTGAACGGGGTGCCAATGTCATTCACGAAGCAATAGCGCCGGTGCATGTTTCCGGACACGCCAGCCAGGAAGAGATGAAACTTTTATTACACCTGACCCGGCCAAAATTCTTTATTCCCGTTCATGGTGAATTAAAACATCTAAAACACCACGTCAAATTAGCGGAACAAGTTGGCATCGATTCCAAAAACATTTTGGTCCTACAAAATGGTCAATCAGCGGAGTTTTTAAACGGCGTTATGAAAGCGGGAGACAGTGTCCCAGCCAGTTACATCTTTGTGGATGGAAGCAATGTTGGTGATATCAGCCCCAACATCATGCGAGAACGTGAAATGATGTCTCAAGAAGGCGTGGTCATCGTTCAACTTACAATTGATAAAAAAGGTCGTTTAATTACCAAACCCAATATTATTTCCAGAGGATTCTTAATGTCAAAAGATGAGGAAGAGTTAAAATCCCTTGCTCAATCAAAAATCCAGGAAACCGTTGTACACGCCAATGGAAATCTAAATAAAGACGTTGAAAAAGTGGTTCGGAATGTACTGTATACGGAAACACGGCGGCGTCCCTTGGTTCTGGTAAACGTCAACGAAATATAAATAACAAATGAAGTGATTAACCAGCGATTGGCCTAGACCAATCGCTGGTTTTTGTATATGATAGGCATAATAAGTGTAACCATTATTAATAAATTCATTAATGAAGGAAGTAAGATGGAGAATTTTGTTCAATGCCCTCACTGTGGTCAAAAGCACAGCGCTGATATGACCCACTGCCCTGTTAAAGGATTGCCCATCTACCGAACCAAAAGAAAATCACCTGTTACAAAAATTGATAAAAAAACTTGGCTTATTGGCGGTGCTGGAGCTGCTTTTGTATTAATCAGTTTTTGGCTTATATTATTTTTTGTGATTCTCCCCGCATTTCAAAACCAACCACCCACGGTCGTTGAACCACCATTTACGGTACCTACATTAACCCTACCGCCATTGGAAACCAGATTCGTTGTCATTACCCCTCAAAATAACGAAACGCCACAGCAAGGCACAACACAAACCAACGAACCAACCGCCACAACCTGGGAAGCCTGTGAAAATGCATCTCTTCCATCGCGTTTACATATAGGAGCAACTGCTCAAGTCGCTCTTGATCCTCCGCTACCCAATCGGGTTCGCCAAGATCCCAACACATCAGCCGCCATCAATGGTTATGTCGATCCGGGGGAAAGCGTTACCATTATTGACGGCCCCGCTTGTGATCAAGACTGGGTATGGTGGAAGGTGGAAGCACAATCCGGTAGTTTGATCGGCTGGACAGCAGAAGGGGACCAGGAAAATTACTGGTTGGTGCCTGTACCATAAAAGCTTAACCCTCCAGGCGCAGATGCCTTTGGATGTAAGGATAATCAAGTGGAAAAAGAACACCTTTACCAACAAATAGCCGAAAAAATCCGTAATGATATTTTAGATGGCATCATCAAACCCGGGGAAAAGTTACCTTCGGTACGTAAGTTAACTGAAAGCTGGAACTGTACTCCCGGCACCGTTCAACGCGCTTATAAAGCTTTGTCCGATCAAGGGCTTATCATCAGCCGGGCTGGACAGGGCACCCGCGTATCCGCAGCCCCCGATACCCAACCCCTTAAATCGATTCGCAAAGCAACCTTAATTAACAAAGCGGAAGCATTTTTACTGGAAGCTTTAAATTCGGGATACAGCCAGGCAGAAATTGAACAATCCATCCGTCTGGCGTTAGATCACTGGCGAGTCATTCAGCAAGAACCAGAAATCAAAGGGGAGAATTTTATTCGTTTTGCGGGTAGTAATGATCTGGCGATCAGTTGGATGGCAGCCCATTTTGATAAAATTCTGCCTGGTTATGAACTAACGCTGCAGTTTGGGGGCAGTTTGAGTGGACTGATCAAACTGGCTGAAAATCGGGTTGATTTTGCCGGCTGTCACCTGTGGGATGAAGATCGGCAAGACTATAATACGGCATACATCAAACGCATTTTACCTGGTAAAAAAATTGGCTTGGTGACACTGGCAGAACGTCGGCTGGGTTTAATTTTACCGGCTGGTAATCCGCATGATTGTCATCAGCTTGAAGATTTAATTCGTCCCGAAATTTGTTTCGTAAACCGCCAGTCCGGCTCAGGCACACGGGTTTGGTTGGAAGCAAGATTGCACGAAGCGAATTTGTCGCCAGAAAATATTCGTGGTTTCGCAAATGAAAAAAACACCCATAATGATGTTGCCCGGGCAATCACTGCCGGAGAAGGAAATCTGGGGTTGGGATTAGAAGCCGCTGCGGATATTTATGATCTCGATTTTATTCCTTTAACCACTGAACTTTACGAACTAGCCTTTTTTGAGGAAACCTATCAAAATCCGAATTTTAAGAAATTAATTGATTGGTTTTCTACCTCACAGGCAAAAACCGCTTTCAAGACATTAAATGGATATAACACAAAAAAAACCGGTGAACTGCGCTGGGTTCAATAAAAAATATTGACAATGACGTCTATTGTTTTTTGTGTATGATTTAGGGTGGCATCAATCTACAGATTTTAATGATGACGGATAAATACGAATTGGGAAGATTAGTTTAAACTCATGGCAAAAATTCTTGTATCTGGATTAATAAATATCGAAACCACACTCAAAATAGAAGAATTTCCAATAAATTATTTCCCGGTTACATACCCCTTTTTTGGAATCCGAAGTACGGTTTCTGGTGTAGGTTATAACCTGGCTAAAGCACTAACCACATTAAGCAACAAGATTGATTTTCTTTCTATCATTGGAAATGATATTTATCAGCCCATGATATTAAACGAACTTAAGGCTCTAAATATCTCCAGCGAGTACATACAACCGGATATTTCTGAAACCGCCCAGTCAGTTATTCTCTACGACCCTGATGGAAAACGCCAAATTTATACGGATCTTAAGGATATCCAAGAAAAAACTTACCCGATTGAACCATTTAAAAAAGCACTCGAGGATAGCGACTTATGTGTTTTGTGTAATATTAATTTTTCTCGATCACTTCTGGAAATAACAAAACAAGCAGGCAAATTAATCGCCACCGATGTACACGCCATCTCATCGCTTGAGGATGAGTACAACCAGGATTTTATGGCAAATGCGGATATTCTTTTTATGAGTCATGAAAACCTGCCTGTTTCTCCCGAAGAGTGGGCCTGTGCAATTTGGCGTAAATTTAACACACCGATTATCGTGGTAGGAATGGGCAGCGAAGGTGCTTTATTAGGAATCCGCAAAGAGGGTATTCTAACGCGTTTTCCTGCTGTTAAAACGCGGCGCATCGTAAATACGATTGGTGCAGGCGATGCTTTATTTTCCGCATTCATTCATACCTATTTGGAAACTCAAAACCCAATCCTTGCAATTCAAAAGGCAATTACCTTTGCTTCCTATAAAATAGGCAGCATTGGGGCCGCAGAAGGGTTTTTAACGGCCAGGGAACTCGACCAGCTATTCACATAACAAGTAAGATCCATTGTAAAATATTTATAATGGAAAATATGGATAAAACCAATAACACTTTCAGGAGGTTTTTAAATGCAAATGTTTTCAACCAAAAAATTAAGTCAACTACTCACCTATCCTTTTAAGGCAGAAGATGCAAATAAAAAAATCCTGATCGGCAGTTTATTCGTTTTAGCAGGTTTTATTATTCCAATTATTCCTTTCTTTTTTGTGCTTGGTTACGCAACCAAGATATCAAAAAGGATCACCAGTGGCGATGGGAAATTAACCCTGCCAGAATGGAAAGATTGGGACATCCTATTTAAAGATGGTGCACGTTTGTTTGGTATCTATCTGGTTTACAGCCTGCCAGCCATCATCGTATTTGGGGTTGGATTTATCCTCTATTTTGGTTCGATCATTCCGGTCACCATAAATGAATCCAGTGGATTGGCAGTTGTATCCATCCTATTTGGAATGAGTGCTCTATTTCTTTCAATCGGTGTCGGATTATTACTGAGCCTGGTGGAAAGTATCTTTTTACCTTCGGCGATCATGCATGCTATTCAAAAAGAAAGTTTTGCGGCAGGGTTCCAAATAAAACAATGGTGGACAATTTTTCGCAATAATTTAGCCGGTTTTGTTGTAGCGTTTATCTTTATGTTTGGCCTGACCTATCTCTTGTATTTTGCGGTCGTGATCAGTATTTACACCTTCATTCTCGCTATTATTTCTCCTTTCCTATCTGCATTCCTTGGGTTTTACCTGGTTTTAATCATCTTCCCGTTGATGGCCCAGGCTTACTACGAAGGCAATGACCATCTGGAAACCAAACAAGAAGATCTATCCTAACAGGTTTTTATGCAAAATTTAATTATTAAAGAAATGACGCTCACAGATTACGATTCTGTCATGGCACTCTGGCAGCATACCGAAAACATGGGCTTCAGCAAAGCAGATTCAAAGGAAAACATCGCGTATTTCCTTCAACGAAATCCTGATTTGTGTTTTTGTGCCTGGAAAGAAGATAAACTGGTTGGCGCAGTGTTATGCGGACACGATGGCAGAAGGGGTGCTATTTACCATCTTGCTGTAGATCAGGGTTATAGGGGAAACGGCATCGGTCAACAATTGGTGGAACACTGCCTGTATGGGTTACAACAAGCAGGGATCGAACGCTGCCATATTCATGTTTATGCAGAAAACAAGTTGGGTTTAGCATTTTGGAAAAAAAACGGTTGGTTTTTAAGGCCTGAGCTGGCTTTATTGTCAAAAGATATTCGCTAAAAAACATGTGCTTTTTTCAATAAAAACCTTGACAACAAACCTAACATTAGTTATTATTTGAACACTGTTAGGTAATTATGGAAAATACACAAAACAAATCCACTAGAGAAATTCGATCCGCCCGCACCCGCCAATCCATTTTGGATTCCGGGCTAGCCCTCTTAAAAACGGAAGGATTCGAAAATATTTCACTGCGAGCGATCGCTCGAAAAATCAATTACAGCGCAGCCGCATTATATGAGTATTTTAATAATAAAGAAGATTTATTGGCTGCGATGACCGAAATTATCAGCGACCAGTTAACGCGTGAAATGAAAGCTCGTTTGGATGGAATAAGCGATCCGGAAGAACAACTTTTACAAGCAGGGTTAGCTGTGATCAACTTTGCTTTGAATCACCCAAACTATTATGCTTTGTTTAGCAGCCAACCATTTTCTCCTGGTTTATATTCTCCTGAAAATGGTTGTGATGGTTCTTCATTTGAGATAATTACAGACATCATTCACAAAGGATTAAAAGAGGGTTTTATCCAAAATCCAAACCAACTCTCTGTTGAAGAATTTGGTTTAATTCTTTGGGGCATCGTTCATGGATTAGCCTCTTTACAAAATACAGCCCTTAAGAACGCACAAATTGATCAAGAAAAAATTAATCGGGAAGCATTAATGATCCTTATTAGAGGATTAATATAATATTTTTTTAAAAACAACCGAACAATGTTAGGTTATTTACGAGTGTTAGGAGAAAAAATGAAAAATCAAAAAATTGTTATTACAAAAATCGGGGCACCCGAGACAATGCAAGTCGTTGATGAAGAAATTAAATCACCCTCCGGGTCAGATGTTCTCGTTAAAATCTTGACCACAGGAGTCGCTTTTGCGGATATCTCTATTCGCTACGGGCAATACCCCGGCGTACCCAAACCACCCGTCACACCAGGGTACGATCTGATTGGCATCATAGAACAAACAGGTCCTGATGTTTCTTCATTCGTGGTAGGTGACAAAGTTGCGGCATTAACTGTTTTTGGTGCCTACAGTAAATATATTAGTTTACCCGCAAGTCAACTCGTCAAAATCCCACAACAGATTGACCCCATAAAAAGCGAAGCATTGGTATTAAACTACGTCACAGCTTATCAAATGCTGCATCGTGTCAGTAAAGTAAAACCAAAACAACGAGTTTTAATTCACGGCGCCAGCGGCGGGGTTGGCACGGCATTAATGCAACTTGGAAAGTTAATGGAACAAGATATGGTTGGTACCGCTTCACAAAAAAATCACGCCCTCTTGAAAAAATATGGAGTAACTCCCATAAATTATCGCACGCAAGATTTTGAAGAGATTCTAAAAAACAATCCGGTTGATGTGGTTTTTGAAAGCATTGGCGGAAAAAACATCCAAAAGTCATTAAAGGTTCTGAAAAAAGGCGGGCTTTTGGTTTATTATGGTGCTCGATCCTCAATCCAAAGCGGGAAGTATGTAAATGGGTTAATGGGAAAATCAATCGTTGAAAGTATTTTTTATAACATCCTTCCAAACGGAAAAAAGACAACATTTTATGCTATCAACGCAAAAAAACAAATACAACAGTTTCGTGAAGATTTAACATCGCTAATTCAATTATTAAATGAAGGTAAAATTGATCCGGTTATCGGCGCCACTTATCCTTTAGAACAAGCAGCTGCCGCGAATCAAGCAATGGAAAATGGTGACCATATAGGAAAAATTGTTTTAATTTGTAATTGATAAATAACTCCCTGTTTCGAACAGGGGTTATTTTTTTGTACCCCCTTCAATCTTTGCCAAACGCCGGGCATTGATGAAGGTGATGACAATATAGATCCCAAATAATAAAATTGCTATTAATGAGATGACCACATCATAAACTGAATATATTCCAAATTTGGTTTGGATGATCGGATTACCAATAAAAAATACGAGGATATTGGTTAGAATTAAGATTACCCGTACTTCAGTTGGGCCTAAACCCAAATAAGAAATCCGAAATTCACCGGAAACATATGTGGTGATATAAACCAGGTTCGCCATCAGCATATACCCCACCAGAGCAATTAACGCCACCCTAAAGTCTACATATGGTGAAAGACCGATTCCAATCATCACAATCACTTCACCCAGACCATCCATGGCATGGTCAATAAAAAACCCATACCGCGGGCGTTCAATTTTACGAAAACGGGCCAACGTTCCATCAAGGCTGTCTCCAAACCAATTGAGAATAATACCTACACAAGCCAGCCACAAAAAAGCAGGGCTGCGATAAGACAATATGTAACTGGCCGCAACCAAAATAGTAGCGACAAAGCCCGTAGCGGTTAATAAATCTGGTGTTACCCAATCTGGCATTCGCTTCGCTAACCAGGCTAATGCAGGGCGTTCTAGTGGACCTAATAAAATTCGATTAACACGTGCATGTTTGTATTTTGAATTTTCTTCCAAGATATTACCCTCCGCATCTATTTTATCAAGTTAAGGTGTTTCATTCAAAACTTGCGGCCAAACCGGATAAAACATGGCCCATTGTTCTGGCGCTTTTTTTAGGTATCCTTCAGCAACTTTTAATACAGCTTCCGCATTGACGATTAATTCCTCATCACGATCCTCATACGAAACCATATTTATGAGTGGCGAAGCAAATAAACAATACCTTCGTTCCGTTTCTTTTCGTATACATGCAATGATCGAAATTGGCACTTGTGTCTTAAGTGCCAGCTGAATCATTGTAACCGGAATATCCGAGGGTTGACCAAAAAAGCGTGGGTTGTGGTTCAAATCACGCCAGGGACGGTCGATTCCGGTAATTACCGTGCCGCCTTGCCTCAAAAAACGAGCGGCGTGTGACAAAGATTGCATAGAGAGCGGTGTAACATTTAACCCCGAACGACGCCTTAATTCATTTTGCCATTGATATGCCTCATTTGGGCTGGGATAAGAAAGGATCAAAGGGTGCATATCATTTAAGGTCATCGCATAACCTGCCAGATCAAAACTTCCCATATGTAAAATCAAGCCTAAAAGCCCATTTTTTTTCTGCTTTGATAAAGCCATAAATTGATTAAAACTTTCATCAAATTCTATTTTCTGTAAAATCCGGTCAGGTTTTTGCATACTATGATAATAATCATACATACTGCGACTGCTGTTAATATAGACCTGTTTTACTCTACGATCTAAAGCTTCTGAAGAAAGTGTTTTTCCACTCACCACCCACTGGTTCGTACGTGCCGCCCGAACTTGTTCCGCTTTTTTTCTGCTGGCAATTACGGTCCCTATTTGTTCAGTGATCCAATATCCCACCTTGGGAGAAATGTGCTCACCCAGCCATAGTGCAAATTTATTCATAAACGGCGAAAATAAAATATCCTGAAGCTTCATTGACGTCCTCTCCGTATTCATTTTTTATTTTACATTTCTCTTTAACGGATTTAAACCATTAACATAATGTTTCGTTACGGAAATTTGATAAATTTTTTTTGACACTACAATTACAATTATCAGCTAAACCATGATTAATTCTTCAAATACGAATGGAGAATGAGTTTGGGTTGGCATAACGCAATTTAGCTTCGGGTTGTAATTGTCTCAATGAAACGGATAAGCATTACCTTTCCTTATTATGATAAGATCGATTAAAATATGAAACTTTCATGTGAATAATTACGTATACATATTATAAAACCACCAATAACCCGTATAATAAGATTTGAGGTGAAAATGCAATATTTTAATAACCAAAAAACAAAACCACCGGAAGTGATATTTAACCAAAAACTGGAAAAGATGGCTTGGGGTGTTTTCTTAATCATGATCGGATTCCTTGCGTTAATTCCGGTGAAATTTATTCCAGCAGGAAGTTTATTGGTTGGAACTGGTTTGATCCTTTTAGGGTTAAATATGATCCGATTTATCCAGCGTTTACCTGCCAGCTTATTTACCACTTTTTTAGGGATCTTGGCAATTACAAGTGGCTTTAATGAATATTTAAACGCAACATTTCCCATTCTTCCTATTCTATTTGTTTTGATTGGTTTTACCCTGCTCATCAAACCAAAATTTAGAAAACTAAAAATATAAGGAATAAATCATGAATTCACGTAACAATTTAAACCAAATCTTTTGGGGTTTGGTCATCATCCTGGTAGGGGTATTGTTTCTTGTTCAAACGATGGGATTGGTGGCAAACTTTGATTTTTGGAAATACCTGCCTGTTGTTATCATTCTTTTGGGGATTTACCAACTCATTGCAAATCAATTCAGAGCTTGGGTTGGCCCGGTAATCTTTATTTTATTGGGCAGTTTTTTACTTTTGGCTTCGTTAGATGTCATTAGCTGGTCCACTTTTGGCAATTTGATTTGGCCTACCATCTTAATATTTGTAGGCTTATCCCTGGTTTTCAGAAGATCAACCGGTGTAGAAAGTGAATACAACGTCGATCAAGAAAAACTGTTTAATCTCTTCGCTGCTTTCAGTGGACAAAAACGAAAAATAATATCACCTGAATTTTCCAACGGCGAGATAACGGTCATGTTCGGAGGCTGTGAAATCGATTTGACGGAAGCGAAAATAACCACTCCCCCAGCAAGAATTCAAGCAACGGTATTATTTGGTGGTAGTGATTTGTTTGTCCCGTTAGATTGGGATGTGCGAAATGAGGTAGTAGCCTTATTTGGTGGTGTAGATAATAAACGAACGCATAAATCGCCAACAAAATCCACCCCGGATCTGATTGTAACGGGTACCGTCTTATTTGGCGGATTAACATTAAAAGATTAATCATGATAAAGACCTTGTGAAAACATAAACACAGGGTCTTTTGATTTAATATTTGACGCTTAAATCGTTCTCTTGTAAACTTTGCTCATGACTACAATATTGATCATTGAAGATTCTAAAGAACTTGCCAATGTAATCAAACGCGAACTTGAACAAGAAAATTATTTTGTACTGCAAGCGTTTGATGGGAACACGGGAATACAAATGGCTTGTCAGCATTCTCCTGATTGCATCATTTTAGATTGGATGTTACCGGGAAAAGATGGTTTGTCCGTGTTACGTGCTCTTGGTGAAGATCGAATTACCCCTGTTTTAATGTTAACTGCTCGAAGTGATGAAGCAGATCGTGTTATCGGACTTGAAATGGGTGCAGATGATTACCTTTCCAAACCCTTCAGTATGCGTGAACTCCTAGCCCGCATCCACGCCATCATGCGGCGCAATCAACGTATTCAAGACTTTTTAAAAAATGACCGCTCTCCGGGCCAGCAGACCATCCAGTGGAATTCTATTGTCATTAATCCAATCGAGTTCAGAGCGGAATCAGAAGGCCAAGACCTTGGATTAACTCGAACCGAATTTGATTTGTTATATTTATTTGTTAATAATCCAAAACGCGTTTTTAGCAGGACATATTTATTAGAAGCAGTTTGGGGTGAGAATTATATTGAAGGGGATCGATCGGTTGATAATGCGATATTACGGTTACGAAAAAAACTGGGGGAAAATGGTGAAATGATCGAAACTGTCTGGGGAATGGGATATAAATTTCGGGGTGATTTGTGATGTCTCAAACGACAACAAAAAAACGAAAGAACGATTATCTTCGTATTTATCTGGAAACATTAAGCATCTCCATTTTATTTCTTATCATTGTTGTTGTAACCCGATCTGAATTACCAGAAAACCTGATCGTTCAAGAATTTGCTTTGATCAGCTTTATTGCCGCAACCTATTTAGCCTTTCGGCTGCCACCTTCCACCAAATCAAAATATATGTCAATTTTTGAGGAGTTTTTAAAAGGCGGGCTCTTAGGTTTATTATTGTTTTTTACGGCAGTCATCATTTATCGGTTTGCCAATAATCCGGTATTTTTTGGTGAATCACGATACACTCAAATATTCAGCATGGTCATGATCCTCTGCAGCGCACCCGGATATTATGCCTGGAAAATATTTATATGGTTATGGAAAAAATGGCAGCATTTGCGATCCACACACTTTCAATGGAATTTAACCCATAATTTTGTTGTTGTTATCATATCCGCATTAATTTTCTTTTTAGGGATTAATTTAATTGTTGTTTTATTGGATCTTTATCCCAACTCTCCTTCAAATGAATACAATTCATTATTAGCTCAAATTTTCCAAGAGATTACCCAGGTCATTTTTCCACATTTTATGATTTTTGTTTTTTTAGCCTTTATAAGTCTCTTGGTTACCGCGCCTGTTTTTGTATTATTTTCATATCTTTCGACCTGGAAATTTACAAAAAGATTAATCGATTTGACAGCAGCCACAAAAAAATTAAAACAAGGAGATCTTTCTGTCCGGGCAAATGTTGAAGGGTTTGATGAAGTGGCACAACTTCAAACTGCTTTTAATCAGATGGCTGAAAACTTACAAAAGACAACCCAGGCGCTGCAAATAGAAAAGGATAAAGTATCCAGCTTATTAGAAAACCAGAAGGAAATGACAGCCACCATTTCACACGAATTAAAAACACCCGTTGCAACATTAAGTGCCTATTTGGAAAACAATTTAAATAAAGATCAAGAACTGCCGTTTCCATTACGTCAAGATTTAGAGATCATGTTCCATGAAACCCAAAAACTTCACACCATGATTAATGACCTCTTCACACTGGTTCAAACAGAAAACAACCAGTTGAACTTAAACCTTCAAAATATTAGTCTATATGAAGCTCTACCCAAGTGGCTAAACCCAATAAAACAACTGGCATGGAAAAACCAACGGGTAGAAATAACGATTACAACAAGTGAAACTTTACCCGCTGTTTTAATTGACCCGGTTCGAACAGAACAAGTCATCTTAAATCTTGTGTTTAATGCACTACGACACACGCCGCCTGGTGGTTTAATTCAAATCAAAACTGAAGATAAAACCAATTTTGTACGTGTCCATGTTTATGATACGGGTGAAGGAATTCCGGATGAAGAATTGGAATTTATATGGGATCGATATTACCGCGGGAAAAACAATCATCATCGTGGAAGTGGCTTAGGATTAGCTTTGGTCAAAGATCTGGTAACTGCGATGCAAGGAAACGTAGGGGTGGAAAGTAAAGTCGAAGAAGGTAGCCATTTTTGGTTTGATCTTATGACAGTTTCAAAAAATTGAAACAAATTTGCGACATTTTCCAGACAAATAGCAGACATCTGCTTGTTATTCTTTGTATTGTTAAATTTATTTCAATACAAAGGATAACAATATGGAAAACCACCACGAATGGATTATTCAAACCAACCAACTTAGTCGAAATTTTGGCAAGGTTTCAGCGGTAAACCGGATAAACCTGGAAGTTCCAGCCGGTAGTGTATATGGTTTTTTAGGGCCGAATGGAGCCGGAAAAACCACAACGATCCGTATGCTTTTGGGATTAATCCACCCAACATTTGGCTCAATCAAGATGTTTGGCCACGACCTTGAACCACAGAATTGGCAATATCTTAAACAGATTGGCACCATGGTTGAATCTCCCAGCTTATACCCGAACTTAACTGGAAGGGAAAACATGGAAGTGACCCGAAGATTGATTGGCCTACCGAAAAGCAATATCGACATGGCATTAGATAACGTAAATATGCTTCAGGCCGCCAACCGGCTTGTAAAAGAATATTCAATGGGTATGCGCCAGAGGCTTGGATTGGCTTTAGCGTTAATCAACCAGCCAACCTTGTTAATTTTGGATGAACCCACCAATGGATTAGATCCAGCTGGTATTCAGGAAATGCGCGATATGATCCGTGAACTTCCTAAAAAGAATGGTGTAACCGTCTTTTTATCCAGCCATTTATTAAGTGAGGTTGAACAAACCGCCAGTCACATTGGAATCATTCACGAAGGCCATATGTTGTTCCAGGGCAGCCTGGAAAACTTAAGAAGCGAACGTAATCCAATTTTACATTTGGGTAGTGACCATCCCGAACGAGCAGCCGAGTTATTAAAACAATCCGGATGGAAAGTACGGCAAAACGGAAAACCGGGGTTATTGGTTGAAGTGAATGGCAATTCTGATGTGGCTTTTATTAACCGGAAATTAAACCAGGCCAACATCAACGTTTTTCAATTAACCGTTCAGCAACCGTCTCTGGAAGATACATTCTTGCAATTAACAACAATAAAAAAGTGAGGTAAAAAATGATTTATTTTTTTCGTGCTCTTTCCGCAGAACAATTAAAATTAAAAAGATCCTTAGCGATGTGGATGGTATTAATCGCACCCCTCGCCGTTTGTTTTTTATATTTAATGATCATGCTTAAAACACCCGAAAGTTATTATGGTCCATCCGCTTGGGAGGGTGAAATAAAAAGCATCTTAAGTATGTGGAGTGTGATGATGCTGCCATTGTACATTACGCTTGAAACAGCACTCACCGCGAATAGTGAACACAATAATCAGATCTGGAAATATTTATACGCCTTACCCATTCCCCGCTGGTCAATTTTTTCCGCAAAATGGGTGATGAATTTGTTTTTGGTGTTATCCAGTAGTGTTGTTTGTTTTATCTTAACAATTGGCGCAGGTATTGTTATGCGATATGTCTTTCCTGAAACCGGATTTGTGCACAATTTTCCATGGACCTACGCACTCACCGTAAACGGAAAAGTTTTCCTTGCTTCCTTGTTTATTATTTCCATACATACATGGATCAGTCTGAATTGGAAAAATATCATTATTGCAATTGGGAGTGGTATGGTAGCAGCGGTTGGTAACCTGACAATTATGATGTCAGAAAAATGGGGCGCGATCTTCCCCTGGACCTTACCCTTCTACGCTTATGCCGTTGAAGATGTTAATCTAATCCAGATATATGCCATTGCTTTAGGCGGAAGTTTACTTTTTGCAATTTTTGGAAGTTTTTGGTTATCCAAAAAACAAATCTTTTAGTATGTTGTTGAATTTAAAATTGATTGATATGAAAGGAAAAATGATATGAGTTTTCTACAAGCAATCATCTTGGGTATCATTCAAGGTATTACAGAATTTTTACCGATTTCAAGTTCAGGTCATCTCGTACTTACGCCAGCCCTTTTGGGCTGGCACATTCCTCCGGAACAGATCTTTCCGTTTGATGTTTTGGTCCAATGGGGTACCCTGGTTGCTGTGATTGTTTATTTTTGGAAAGATTTATGGCAAATTTTTACAGCAGTGATCCAAGGAGTTATCAATAAAAAACCATTTGAACAAGAAAATGCAAAATTAGGATGGTTAATCGTGCTTGCTACCCTTCCGGCAGTTTTTGCGGGAATATTATTTAAAGATATGGTGGAAAGCACATTTAATTCTCCAATTATGACCTCTGTATTCCTGTTCGTCACGGCTGTTTTATTATTTTTATCGGAGGCTCGTCAAAAACAGATGAAACCATTAAGCCAAATAAAATGGCTGGATGCTTTAACCATCGGACTTTTTCAGATGCTTGCAATCTTCCCCGGCATCTCACGATCTGGATCAACCATTGCCGGGGGAATTTTTAGAAATTTCAACCGAAAAGATTCTGCAAAATTTTCTTTTTTGATGTCTATTCCTGTTATGATCGGCGCGGGATTATTCAGCTTGCCTGATCTTTTTCAAATTCAGGAATTATCTGCCTTTTTACCGAATATGCTGGTTGGTTTTCTCACCGCTATGGTTGTTGGTTATATTTCTATCCAATGGTTATTAAAATTTCTTACAAAAAACAGCTTAAAAGGGTTTGCTGTATATTGTATTTTTCTGGGATTGATCGGACTTCTGTTTTATTATATTTAAGGTTTTACAAACAAGCCTGGATCTCTTGGTTCAGGCTTGTTCATTTTTTTCTTCTTTGATTTCAGAGGAAGGTTCACTAAATTGACCATCAATCACTTCCCTGTTTTGACCTAAAGGTGAGTCATTTAACATTTCTTCAACGGCTGTTTTAAGGCCTTTTTTATTTGGTTTTCGTTTTCCAATTGATTTTAAATTTTGTAAAAATACTTTGGTTAAATTTTGAGATAAGGTTTTTAAATTTTCATTGGAAAGGCGTTCACCACGCTCAAACCAGATCACGGCAGCATAACCCATCACAACCGTTGTGGATGCGGCGACAGCGGAAGAAAGCAACCAGCCCGGTACCCCCCCCAATTTACTGAGTTCATAAAACAAGGTTCTGCCCAAAAAACCAAGCCCAAATGAAACCACCAGTTCTCGTGCCCGATTCATGGTAATTTTATAGTTATAAATACGAGCGATTCCCAGTACCATCACGGATTGCGTAACAACCAACGGTACAAAATCCACCATTGGCAGTGGGGTTAGCGCAATCGCTGCTGAGACAGAAGCAGCTGAAGCGATAGCCCGCCAAGCGAGCTGCCAACGATACTGCGGTAAAGCCTGCCCCAACGCGGCAACGATACCCGGTTCCGCCACGGCCATTGTCCGCAACAATTCAGGTAAATGGTCACCTGTTTTCGCAGAAATAGGAATGATCTGGTCTTTTTGAATGGATAATGCATTGGCTGCATGTTCCAACACTGCGTTTATATCCTTTTTAATCAAGTCACTTTTATTTAAAACAACAACAAATGGTTTCCCTAAAGTGGATAAGTGGCGGTATAACTCTAACTCTGTTTGTTTTATCCCTTGAATGGCATCAAAAACAATAATCAAAAAATCAGCCTTTGCAGCCGCAGCCAACGCTGCATCCCGTTCTTTCTGCCCTACTTCCCCGACTGCATCTGCTCCCGGCGTATCCACAACAGCAAACAAACCGGCATCGGCTTCCTGAATGGCCTTGGTCGTACCCGGTAAGGGACTAACCTCAGCATGATCAGATTTTTGGGGTACAAAATGATTATATAAAGTCGATTTTCCTACGTTGGCAGGACCAACAATGGCAACTTTTTGTTTTTGCCCAAAGGTCAGTTTTAATTGATTGGTTCCCATTTTTAAAAGGAGTTGGACCAAATTAGCTTCAGAAGGGAAGGCCTGAATTAATTCCACAAAATTTTTCCGATCTGGCAGCGGTAATTCAGACCAGAACGCATCAAAAATCGCCCTGGTTTGCGGGGTTAAGTTTTTTAACAGATCATCAAAATTTGCCATGCACTCCTCCATAATCAAAAATAGATCAGTTAAAGAGTAACATACAAATATTAATAATCAATAAGAGGTAAATGCGCCCATTAATTCAGCTGTAGTGAAATGGAATGCTGGCAGCGAAGGTTAAAAAAATCAAGAATTAAATTAGATACTCTGTTCTCAATTTCCACTATATAATTTAACAATCTTTTTTCTCCGGAGATTTCAATGGCAAATATAAAGTACCAACCCGTACGGTTATCCCTTGGTTATAAAACCATCTATGGTATAGCATCTTTTGGTTTATCGATCATTGCCGGCATTTATGGCGCGCTCTTACCCATTTTTTACCAGGATTATCTTGGTTTAGCCGCACGTTGGATTGCGGTTGCCTCAATCATCTATGCTGTTTGGAATGCCATTAATGATCCCCTATTTGGTTATATCACGGATAATACGCGCTCCAGATGGGGACGCCGAATCCCCTATATGCGTTTCACGGCTCCTTTCCTCGCGCTAACTTTTATTTTGGTCTGGTTCGCACCTTCGGAGGCAAGTCAACCCGCCATCTTCTGGTGGATGCTGGCAACGATGATCCTTTACGATACAGCGTACACCATCATTGGTTTAGTTTACTCCGCATTGTTACCGGAAATCTCGGAATCAGACACGGAACGGAATGATTTGCAAATCTCAGCCGCATTATTTGGTTTAACAGGCACATTATTCGGTTTTATTATTCCTGATCTTTTTCGACCCAAAACGGGAGGTCATCTAGATTTTATTCCGCTGCAAATGGCAATGATCGGGGTAGGTATTGTAGCGGCATTAATGATCATTGCTACATCATTAAAAGTAAAAGAACGCCCGGAATTTACCCGAGTTGACAAACCACTTGGAATAAAAGAAGCATTAAAATACACCATTTCTAGCAAATCATTCCTGATCCTGGTAGCTGCCAATTTTATGTCCATTCTCATGTCTTCCCTAATCATGGGTGCAATTTTTTACCTGGCAGATTATGTCGTAAACATGAACACAATTGTATTATTAGCTTTTTTGTTTATTCCCTTAATTATCGGCGTGCCCAGCACCAAACTTTTCACCAAACGGTTTGGGGTGGTGGGTGCCCAGCAAATCATGTTATTGATTGCCGCTGTTGGACTGCTGGCTGTGATGGTCATTCCTACCGCCTGGATTCCTTTCTCTCTGGCCCTGGCTGGTTTCGGTTTGGCCGGACCGCAAACCCTGACAAACGTATTATTTGCCCAAGTCGCCGACGAAGATGAAGTACGTTCCGGGGTGCGCCGTGAAGGTGCTTTTTTCGGTATCAATGCTTTGCTGACAAAACCCGCCCAATCCGCTGCATTGGCCTTGTCCCCTTTTATTTTGGAGTTAACCAACTTTGTTACCCGAGAACAAAACGGCGGGCAAATATTTACTGCCCAACCTGAAACCGCGGTTTTTGGGATTAAGGTCATTGCAGGGTTGGTACCTGGTACGGCTATGGCATTGGCAGCGATTATCTTGATTTGGTATCCTTTGCGAGGCAGTTATCTCGAACAAATCCAGATAAAAATTTTAAAAATGCACGCCAAAAAACACGAACAATTAGAAACCAGACAATCTCAAACTGAGTCTTAGAGACGCCAAACCTCTCCGATATTTCCTTGTATTTTTCCAATTGGATTGGCTTCATTTAATTTCGACTACTAAACAATAATGAGGCAGCCTTACCGCTCATAAGGCTGCCTCTACTTAAACGCAGTTCTCTTACCTCTAATTCTGCGTTATTAACATTTATTAAGGTTTATATTGATCCCGAATACGAAAAACGTAGGCTAATACTTCCGCCACAACTCGATATAATTCAGGAGGTATTTCACCCCCTACATCCACAGCAGATAGAGCTGCTGTTAATAAAGGATCTTCATGAATTGGAATATTATTTTCTTTTGCAAGCGCGATGATTTTCTCCGCAAGCACACCCTGTCCGCTGGCAACCACTTTGGGCGCATTATCCTGATCAGGAATATAAGCTAGGGCTGCGGCTTGATTTCGCTGAGGTGATTTTTTTGTTAAATCGACCCGTTTAAATACCATCTTATACCGCCATATCAACAGACTGGAAAGGTCGCGTGCGCTTATTGACTTCCGGCAAACCACCGGGCAAACGGGTTTTACCGATATCCACCCGGCTGGTTTTTACCTGATAGCCCAACGCTACCAATCCCTCATTTAATCCTGGCCATTCCGAAATTGCCAACTGTTCAATCGTTCCATTCGGAACTGTGACATCAGCCTGAACCTGTCCACTGGCAAAAGCCAAATCCACTTCCATTGGCACACCAGGCGCTATTTCGACCTGGATTACCAGACGGGTATATTCCGGATCAATTTTTTCTTCCCCACCACTTTCCCGTTTTGCAATACGGATATGGGCAGGTATCGGTTGCTGCTGTGCCTGCCCTGTTTTAATTGTGAGCGGAATATCCAACTGTGCCCAATGACCACGCCCGTTAGCCGGGTCGGATTTTGTGTTCATTAAGTGATTATGACGCACAGTATCGATGAATTTTTCCACTTCACCTGCTAACCGCTGTTGGCCATTTTTTTGTAAAGATTGTTGGAGTTTTCCCAACACGGACAAACTTTCTTGTTTTCCTGCTTGTTGGTTTTCTTTAATTTGTTGAGACAGTTCATTTTCAAATGAACGGCCTAATAATTTTCCAATAAATTCCAAATCTTGAGCCAATCCATCAGCGGGCTGCTGCCATTTTAACATCGATTTTTCTAATAAACGGACACTTTCAGCCAAAAGCTGGGTTAATTGAGGGGTTGCCTGGTTATTACCTGAAGCAGATTGAAGCTGTACCAAAAGTTTTGCAATTGCATCCCCTATCAAATCCGGTTTTTGACTGATCATCTGAATACTGCCAGGGGTTACAGGTAAACCGGCCGCTTTTAAAGCCACTGCTAAATCCGCTTCTTCTTCACCCCATTCCCCTAACTGCTGTAATGCAGTTTCCAGTTCGGACAAGGTATGTGGGGTAATTAAAACACCTTGCTTTAAAGCAGATTGGGCTAAGGTCATTGTTTCACTAGATTTCGCCAGACCAAGCGCTTCTAATAAACGGGTTGCCAAATCTCTGGGTTGAATAATTGAAGGATTAACAGTTTGCTGGTCTTGTCGAACCAACCTTAAGATAATGCCATCCCCTGATAGACCAGTCACAATAAATTGTGCAGAACCTTGCTGTAAGAGATCCGCTGCCTGCTGAGCACTCGGCATTTTAGCCACCACTGGTGTGCCTTCAATTGCCAGCGTTGCCTCCACACCACGAACCTCCATTACCTGCGCTGTAATACGCTGGTAAAGTTTTAAGTTCAGGTTATTTAGATTGGGGGCTTCTACCGGAGCAGTCGTTACCGCACCAGTGGTCATCATGGCACACATGCCGGCCTCACTTTAAGGGGAGCAAATCAAATTAGATCTGCTCCCCATTTTATTTACCTTATCGTTTCAGGTTTACCAGTTCCTGCATAATTTCATCGGATGTGGTGATTACACGGGAAGAAGCTTGAAAACCACGTTGTGCCAGGATCATATTTGTAAATTCCTGTGCCATATCTACATTGGATGCTTCCAAATAACCAGCAGCGATTGTGCCGCGTCCACCGGAATTTGCCAAACCAATTTGCGGTTCACCAGAGTTTAAACCCTGTTGGAACATAGTATTACCGGATTTGATTAAACCGGCTGGATTATTAAACCGGGCCACTGCAACCTGGGCAACCTGTTCACGCATACCATTTGAGTAGACCAAAAATACCTGTCCATCTTTCGGGGTAATATACAAATCAGTTACGGTACCAGTGGGCAAACCATCCTGGCTGGTAACAGAGACAGAGGTATCACCCGCCAACATGGTCATGCTGCTAAAATCAGCTGTCAGCCCAATGGCATTGGCACCCGCGCCACCTGGGATCGAAATCGCGGTTGTAACGGTGCTCGCGCTGTATTGTCCTTGGGTATCAAAGGTAAGTGTTCCTGCGCCAACTCCTGTTGCCGGATCAGTAACTGCCCAACTCCAGGCGTTGTTGCCAGTGCGGGTAAAGGTAACTTCAGCGGTATGTAATGCACCCAAGGAGTCGTACAAGCCCATTGTATTGGTAACCGTACCACCAATAGCAACGGCATCAGCACTTAAATTACCACCGATAATGGCGTTTGAGGTTGCCCGAGCAACAGTACCATCTGTGGTTAAGTTAATATCATCAGCAGGCAAATTGGGATCCACATTACCAGAGGCATCGACTAACCAACCCTGTAACCGTAAACCAGTGCTGCTGTTCACGATATTGCCGGTAGAATCCAGAGAAAGTGAACCCTCTCGTGAATAACGACGGTTGACACCTTGATCATAGATAAAGAAACCATCACCTTGAATGGACATGTCCATATTTCGACCGGTCGCTTGCAGCATACCCTGAGAAAAGACAGGGGAGATATATCCCAATTGGGTACCCAAACCGATTTGAATGGGATTCACACCACCCTGAGTAGCGGAAGGACCAGCCCCTGGGCTTAACATTTGAGAGAATTGATCTTGAAATACGACACGACTGGCTTTGTAACCCGTTGTATTTGCATTGGCTAAATTATTGGCAACGACATCCAAGTAGGATTGATGTAAATTTAAAGAACTGATTGCAGTAAACATTGAGCGTAACATTTTTTGCCTCCTGAAGACAATTTTTTCAAATTTCCCACAGGCTTCCTCCAAGAGGACCGGCCAAGCGTGGGTTTAATACCTGTTTTTTATAAACTATGCTGATTTTTCAATAGTAGATGTGCCGGAATTTGACTTTTCCGATTCATCTGCAAATACGACTGTGTCAATCTGTGTGAAGACACCTTTTCCACGTGCTTTGGAATCCATCGCGGTTACAACCATCCGCTCCTGCACATTCACAATAAAAGCCATATCATCCATCAAAACCAATGAGGATTTTCCGCCTTTTTGCTCAGCTTTTTCAACTGCTTGCGCCAGGCGATTCATTCCATTTTCACCGAGGTTGATCTGACGTTTCTCGATACGCTGCTGGGCATGGTTTGAGAAACGAATTTCCTGTGCCTGCTGTAATGTCTCGCTGAAGCTGGGCACACCAGGTTGGGGTACGCCTATCGGTCGGTTCGGTCCATAAGTCTGATTTTGACGTTGAACACGGTTTGGTTGATTCTTAGGATCAAAATTAACTGACTCAGACATGAGTTACTCCTGATAGATGGAAAGTACATTTCCTAAAGGAGCTAATTGATCACCGATTTGAAGATACATCCGTCCACTTTCAACCGTAGTACCGCTGACAACACCTTCAATGATCGTACCGTTATCCAAACCAACTTTGACTGATTTACCAATCAAACTGGCGCCATAACTGGCCTGGCTGGATACCGCCGATTCACTCAGCATCATTTTGATTGCCCGAAGTTCATCCAGAGAATTAAGCGAGGATATCTGGTTCATCATCTCACTATCGTTCATGGGTTCCAATGGGTTTTGGTTTTGAAGCTGCGCCATTAACAATTGCATAAACTCAACAGAGCCAAAATCTGCATATTGTTTGGGTGTGGTTTCACCGGTTTGCTCATAGGTTTTATAAATATCTAAGCTTGGATTTACATACATTGAATTTTCCTTTCTAAAGACTCCACAGGGAGAAAGCTATATCCGGTAATCAACACCGGTTTCCGTTCGCAAGCGAGTTGGCGTAGGAGAAACTTCTTGTTCACCAACCAATTGAACTTGCGAAGCCCTCGTCAAAAAACGTGTTTTATGGTCTTGCATTAACCAGGCATTTTTGCTGCCAGAGGATTGCTGCCCAACATTCAAATGGGATAATTGAATACCAGCATCCTGCAAAGTCTGGCGTAACTGATCTAACTGTGCTTCTAACATTTTTCCTGTTTCAGCCTGTTCGGTTAAAACGGTTACTCCCAAACCATGACCACTGTTTACCAGCCGGATATCGATGCGTCCCAGGTGCTCCGGGGATAACTGCAAACGCAGAGAGGAACGACCTTGTTGGATCAGCATTTCAATCTGTTCTGACATCTGGTTGATCGTTTGACGAGGTAGAGCTTCCGCCATGCGGGCCGGCTCATTCATCGTGTTTGATTTTGTCATTTGATCAACCTGTACTTTGGCAAATTCGATCTCCTTAGCAGCAGTTTCCGCTGGTTTCTGGGTAGTTGTTTCAGTCTGAGAAAGTCCATCCTGGGTATCAATTTTGATATCTTTCCCTTTTGCAGAACCTTCCATATCAACAACCGATTTAGCAACCTGATCGACCCGCTGTTGTTTTTCCGCTTCAGTTTTGATCGTTTTTGGGTCAATCTCCACATCTTGCAAATCTACTGCTTCCGAAGATAATTCCATAAAACTGATAGGATCATTACCTTCCTGATTTTTTACTGTCTCTTGATTTACTGTTTTTGTTTCTGCTGCTTTTTGATTGGTTTCTAAATCCACCTCCGTTGAAATTAAGTCTGAAATTGCCGATTGAGATGTTCCCACATCATCTACTTGCTCAGTCACGACTGCTGTCTGAACCGTTGCCAAATCACCTACCGCCTGTGTTGTTTCGACCAAACCATTCGGCGAAAGTCCTGACGCCAATTGACTTTCTGCGCCTTGGGTTGCCTTTGGTTGATCCGAAACTGTTCCGGGTTGAGGTTTTTGCAACATTGCCAGCATTAAAGCTTCCGCTTCTGAGGACATCTTTTCTTCTTCCTGTTGTAAAACCTTATCAAATGGGTTTGTCTCCACTTCCGACCCTTTTTTTGGATTGGAATTTTTGGATATTTCACCATTTGAAGCAGGTTTACTGGTTGAAAAAATCATTAAGTCCATTTTTTACCCCGACATTGCAATATTTTTTAACAATGCCAATTTTTTGGTAATCGATTGACTGACAGCCTGATATTGAATGCCCGTCTGTGACATCTCCAACAATTCCGTATCGATATCTACGTTGTTGCCATCCGCCCGAAAACTGCCACCGGGTCGATACGACACGCTAAAGGAAGATGCAGAAACTTTCGATGGGGAAGCCAAATGAGCGCTGTGGGAAGAAGCTAATCTCAATTTGGTTTCCGGTTGTGCTGCTTTGCGAAGCACACTTTCAAAATCTAACTGCTGCGCACGATAACCAGGTGTGTCTACATTCGATAGATTACGGCTGATTAATTGCTGCCTTGTTGAAAGGCCGTTCAGCGCTATCTTGGAGACATTCATGGCATTATCATTAAAAAGAGAATCCCGCATAAATAATTATCCTTTCCACTGACTATTGGATTGATAAGTACTGATCACCCGCTGCACATAGGTTTGTGTTTCTTGATAGGGTGGAATTCCATTGTATTTATCCACTGCACCTGGTCCGGCATTATAGGCAGCCAGAGCTAATTGGATATTCCCGTCGTACCGGTTTAACAACTGTTGTAAAAAACGCACACCGCCATCTACATTTTGGGCGGGATCGTATGGGTTTTCTACACCTAACCATTCGGCGGTTCCTGGCATCAACTGCATTAAACCAATTGCACCTGCTCCGGAAACAGCTTGTGGATTAAAATTTGATTCATTTTTGATGACGGCTTTCACCAGGTTTGAATCAACACCATATTTCATCGAAGCCTGCTGGATCAAACTTTCAAAATCACCACCACCGACATAATTTCCACCCACGCCATTCAGATAGGGGTTATCAAAACCCTGATCGGCTTGGTTTTGGATGGAAGTGGACTGCATTCGCTGCATCATTTCCATCATGGTGGTATAGATTACTTTTTGGAATTGTGCTGCAAAAATTTCATCCATGATAACGGCTCTCCTCTTGACGTTGCCGGAATGCCTGCGAAATATAAATGTCATCTTGTTGTTTGGCTTCTTTTTCGGCTTGTTCTTTCATAAATACGTCATGTTGTTTGTTTTTTAAGATCACCAACATTTCTTCCTCTTGTTTGGCAATTACAACTTCCTGACGTTTTTTATCTACTTTAATTTCCTGCTCTGCCAATGATTTCATTACCTGTTGAATACGTTCATCGGTTGCAACGATATTGGCCCGCAGCATGGATAAATTGAATAAATCCATCTCACCTTGTTGTTCCAAAAAAAGTTGTTCCAATAAACTGGTTCTGTTTTCATACAAAGCGGTTAACAATTCTTCCATCTGTTGTTTAGCAGCGATTAGTTTGCCTAATTCCACTTCCAGGCCTTCCACTTTGCTTTTTCGGATATCGAGTACATTTTGTAATGAAAATTTTGGGGGCATTGTTTACCTCACCTTTACCGTTCTTTACCTTTATTATCAACAGCCTTATGGGTATCAATCATCTGTAAACCAGCTAACGTTTCATCAAAATCGGATACTTCATCAACACCCTGTTGTAAAAACCCATTTATTTTTGACATCACAGCCAGGGCGGAATCAATTTCCGGATCAGATCCATGCACATAAGCACCAATATTTACCAAATCGCGTGCTTTTTCATATGTTGCCAAGTGTTTTCGGCTGGTTGCCGCAATTCTGCGGTGATCTTGTGATGTGATTGCAGGCATAACCCGGCTGACACTGCCCAAAACATCAATGGCGGGATAATGATTGCGGGCAGCCAACGCTCGGGATAAGATAATATGTCCATCTAGAATTCCACGCACGGCATCACTGATGGGTTCATTAAAATCATCACCTTCCACCAAAACCGTGAAAAAGCCTGTGATCGAACCCTTGGCACTGGTACCAGCCCGTTCCAATAATTTGGGTAACATCGCAAATACGGATGGCGTATAACCTTTACTGGCAGGTGGTTCACCAATCGATAAACCAATCTCGCGCTGCGCCATTGCAAACCGAGTAACCGAGTCCATCAAGAAGGTGACATCCATGCCGCTCTCACGGAAATTTTCTGCAATCGTCATTGCTACCAGGGCTGCTTTCAAACGAACCAAAGCCGGCTGGTCCGAGGTGGAAACGACCACAACGGAACGTTCCAAACCTTTTGGACCCAAATCGCGTTCCAAAAATTCTCGCACTTCACGGCCTCGTTCACCAATCAACGCAATAACACTGATATCAGAGAAAGAGTTTCTGGCGATAGAACCCATCAAAGTGCTTTTACCAACACCACTACCAGCAAAAATACCCAAACGCTGGCCTTTTCCGCAGGTTAACATTCCGTCAATCACCCGCACCCCGGTTACCAAAGGTTCGGTAATGGGAGGTCTTTGCAAAGGATGCGGAGCATTACGATTTGTGGAAGACCACTCCTGAATATCAAGGGGGCGGCCATCAATCGGACGGCCAAGCCCATCTAAAACTCGGCCTAATAAAGCGGTTCCAACAGGTGCTTGGAATGAACGGGCTGCTGGATAAACGGGGCTGTCAGGTTGAATACCTTCCATTTCACCCAAAGGCATCAGCAGCATCCGGTTTTCCCGGAAACCAATCACTTCAGCCAATAAAACCTGTTCGTCTTTATTGTGAATTTCACAAATTTCACCAATTTGACAATTTAATCCAATTACTTCAATGGTTAAGCCCACCACTTGAACCACACGGCCGGATACACGAACCGGGTTCAAACGGCCTAACGCTTTTCGCAATTTGGTCAAATCAGTGGATTGAACAGCCATTAATAATCCTCTCCCTGCGAGAAATCGGTCTGTAATGTTTCCATAATGGTGCGCATTTGGGTTTCAATGCGGGCATCCACACTACCCATTTCCCCATGAATAAAACAACCACCAGGGGTGATCCCCTCTGAGGGAACAATCTGCACCATATTACCCGTCATTGATGCCTGGAATTCCCGCCAATAGGGGTCCAGATTTACTGCGTCATTGGGGTTCAAATATAATTTCAAATTGCCGATATTTTTGGCGTTTTCTAAAATTCGATTTAAGTTTTGTTGTAAAGCTTCATTATTTAATACCAAACCGGAACCAAACATGGTTTGGGAAATTTCCCGAACAATCTCTATTACGATTTCCTGACTCTGGGTAACCACTTCTTCTTTCCAGGCGGAAACCTGATCCAGCATGGTATTAACCGTTTGTAAAATGGTGCGGGTTTCTTCTTCCGCTTCTAACAATCCCATTTGGTGTGCCTTTTCCATTGCCTCATTTAATTGTTCATGCGCCTGGATGATAATCGTTTCAGATTCCTGTTGAGCATCTTCTATCATCTGGCGGGCTTGTTCTTGTGCGTTCGCGATTATTTTTTCAGCCTGTTTACTTGCTTCAGCTTTGAGCTGGGAAGCAGACTTTCGGCGATCTGTTTCGTTTTGGATTCCATTGGAGAATTGAGAATCAGCTTTTTGAAAATGCGGTTTTCCAATTTGCTGTTGTGAAAACTGATTCATTGAATGTTGTTTTTTACCCGGTTCCGGTACCTGATATTCTTGTTCCGGTTCCCAACTGGAAACATCCAACGTTTCATCTGCTGTAAACACAGCACGATTATGTACACCGGATCGTTTTTTACTGTGTTGGTTGGTTTCTTCCCCAATGAACAAATCCAAAATCTCTTCAACCGTAATTTGAGGAGCCTGGTTTTTTGGCAGTTCAAATTCGACCGGACGCCATCCGACGACCGAGCGATGCGGGTTTTTTCCCAAGAATGCGCTAGACGATGACTTCATATTCATCTCCACCACCGCCAAGGACAATTTCGCCTGCTTCTTCTAAAGCACGCACAGCATCAACGATCTTACGCTGTGAAGCGTAAACATTTTTCGCCAACTGCGGACCCAAAATTTCAATTTCTTCTTTTAAGTTATCTCGGGCACGTTCTGATAAATTGTTAAAGATGTTTTCTCGTAATTTATCCGGTGCAGCTTTGAGCGCCATGGCCAGATCAGCCTTGCTGACATCTCGCAGCACCCGTTGAATGGTACGATCATCTAATTTGATCAAGTCATCAAATGTAAACAGGTTGGCACGAATTTCTTCCACTAGTTTTGGATTGGTTTTTTCCATTGCTTCAAAAATCGTTTTTTGTACACCACGATCCACCATGTTTAACATTTTTACAAGGAAGGTTACACCACCAGTCGCTCTGAAATCTGCTTCGCTGAGAACGCTGGATAATTTATTTTTTAAGCTTCTTTCTACCACCTGCACAACCTGAGGAGAAACCCGGTCCATAACTGCCAGCCGCAGGGTTACTTCAATCTGAAGATCTTTAGGAAGGCTGGTCATAATATCAGCAGCGACTTTGGCCTCCAGATAAGAAAGCACCAAAGCAATTGTTTGTGGCATTTCATCTTGCAGTAAGCCGGCAACTTCTTCAGCGTTTGCGTTCCGTAACATTTCAAAAGAGGATAACTGTTGGTGAACGGATATTCTTTCCAAAATTTCGGCACCCCGGCGGGGTCCTACCGCACGTGATAACAACTGCCGGCTGTATTCCACCCCACCACCACGCATGGAAGCATCTGCCATTGCAAAATCATAAGCTTCCATCAGCGCGATGTGACGAATCTCTGGATTTACCGGTCCAACCTGGCCTAATTCCAACAATACCCGTTCAATTTCACCTTCACTAAGATATTGAAGCACATTGGATGACAATTCCACACCCAGGCTCAACAACAAAGCAGAAGCTTTATCAATGCCGCGTAATTTCATTGCTGTCTCAGCCATTGCGCTCATCCTCACTTAACCAAATTTGGATAATTTCTGCAACTGCTGCCGGATTTTGTTCTGTCAGCGTAGAGATGGCTTGTTGACGTTGGTCATCTTCGGGTCGAGTTGATGGTTTTGCCGAAGGCTCAAATACAACTTCATCTTCTTCAGGCATAGGGATATTTTCTAAATTTGGTGGTGCTTCAACCCGTGCGGAGTTACTATAACCAGCACTCATTTGTGGGTAAGCGCCATAACCACCCAAACCCGCACCTTCTAAAGCCATTTCTCCAACCGGTTTTAATATCGGTTTCCACTCTTCCCCAGAAGCCATTCTCACATTTTTGATCATGCGGCTGATAAACCAGACCATCAAGATTAATAATAAAACAGCGGCTACACCAATCCCGATTTGAATATACATCTCAGTTTGAGCCTGTTGTTCAGCGACAATATTTTGTTCTTCCAAATAAGAGCGGTCAAACGCCATCGGAGCAACAACCAACTGATCTCCCCGAGCCTGATCGATTCCAGCCGCCGCTGCAACTGCTGAGGTTAGAGATGCCAAAACCGCGTCATCGGTGATACCATCCACCATAACGGATAAGGTGATTTTTTCAATTTGTCCAGGGGCGACCACTTCTGTTTGATTAACCTGGCTGATTTCGTAGTTAATTGTTTCTTCCGAGCGAGAATATGTAGAACTGCCTTCACCGCCATTAACCAATTCCCCCGGTTCAGGGAGATTGGTTTCAGCACCGGGTACGCCACCAATGGTGGTACCGTCACTACTGTAATTTTCAGTTACAACCTGAGAACTGCGCACAGCAGCAGGTGTTGGGTCATAGGTACTGGAGGTAATTTCAACCTGATCCCAATCCATGTCTACGCTGGCCTGTACTGCCGCTTTATCGGGGCCTAATACATCTGCCAACATCGTTTCTACTTTGTGTTTGATTTCGGCAGCTGCATTTAATTCAATTGCTCGTTGGCTGTCGGAGATGGAGGTAATCCCATCCAAGCCACCTTCCAAACCGCCACCGGAAAGCATTCTACCTTCTGTATCAACGATCACAACCTTATCGGCAGCTAAACCCTCAACACTATTCGCAACCAAATTGGTAATGGCTTTCACTTGACTGGCCGTCAAAGCCATGCCACCATTTTCTTCAATCGTAACGGATGCAGTCGTTGGAGCCTGGTCGCTGGTTAATAAAGATTTTTCCGGTTGCACAATATGGACGCTGACATTATTAACAGATTCAATACTTGCAATAGTTCTTTCGAGTTCCCCTTCGAGTGCACGTTGATAATTGATTTTTTGGGTAAATTCGGTCATACCGAGGGTATTACCATCAAACAGTTCATACCCAACAGCACTTTCTTTGGGGTAGCCTTCGCGGGCCATTTGTAACCGGGCTTCATATACCTGGTCACTGGGAACCATAATCGTACCGCTTGTTTTAATTTGATAAGGAATATTAGCAGCAGACATTTTTTCAGTGATCGCAGCCGCATCTTGTTCGCTCAGTCCACTGTAAGCAACGGAATAAGTGGGCTTATTGGCCCATATCAACAAAACGGGCACCAAAATGGCTAAGGCCAACCCAAGCGCTACCATGGTAATTCGCTGTGGGTTACTTTGTTTTTGCCAAAAAGTTGTTACTTGCTGCTGTAAGGGTGCTAACATTGTTTTCTCTCTCACTCAACCAATTGAAATTTAATTACTGCCTAAACTTGCATCCGCATCACTTCGCGATACGCATCAACTAATTTATCGCGAATACCCATTGCAACTTTGAAATTTATGTCATTTTCTTCCAAAGCAATCATTACTTCATGCAAATCGACGTCTTCCCCAGCAGCCATTTGTTGAACAAGTGAATCCGTGTTGAGCTGCGATTCATTTAATCCGTTTAGAATTGCGCTAAATGATTCACCCACACCTTCAATCGCTGATTTTTGAGATGATTCGCCGCTCTTGCGCATTTCCTCAAGGGCTTTGATTCCATTAATCGGATTTGGAGTTACCCCGTGAATTTCCATTTATTACCTCCCGATTTCCAATGCTTTTAATGCCATCCGTTTGGCGGCTTCTACAACAGATAAATTCGCTTCATAAGAACGGGTTGCGGATAACATATTGGTCATCTCTACCACCGGATTGACATTCGGATATTCCACAAAACCATCTTCATCCGCATCCGGATGAGTCGGATCGTAAACCCGAGGACCTTCGGTTTCATCTGTAATGATCTGGTTAACCTGAACGCCGCCGGTGCGAGTATCAATACCACGCCGCTCTGCAACAAATGTCGGCATAAATGGACGACTGCCTTGTGGCATGAAAATCACATCCTGACGCTGATAGGCTCCACCAGCTTCAGTACGAGTAGTTTGTGAATTCGCAATATTATTTGCAATTACATCAAGACGTAATCGCTGAGCCTGTAATCCACTTGCGCCAATTTTCATGGTTTCCCAAAAACTCATAATCTGCTCCTTTATCTGAAACGATGGTATCATGCCAGGCTTTTCGGTGCAGTAAAACGCAAGTGAACATCATATAAATTTTGCGTGAAGAAAACCTAAAGATGGTATTTATCCCCCGTTTTCCTCATCCCTAACCCTTCTCCCATTTTTTGGGAGAAGGGGATTTGTATATCTGTAAAAGTGAACGTATATAAAAACAATGTCCGATGGATTCGTAATTTGTAGAGTCGAGGTAAACCTCGCTTTATTTCTCACCCATAAGTTCTGGGTGATGTTTTTTTATGCAGGCCGAGCAACCGAACCAACGTAATTTGCCGGGATCGAAGCCATGTTGGGTTTGGCGGAAAGTTGTTTTTCCGATTCGCGCCAGGCATCCCGAAGTTCTACTAAAATCTTACGAGTCCCATCATAATCACCCTGGCGCAAGCTGTCCAAACACCATTGGTAGAGGCGGAAAAGGCCAACAGAAACTTCCGGAAAATCAAAGTTGAGTGCATCACGTAATACACTGATGGCTTTGGTTGCTTTTGCGAAATCCTTGCTATCACAAGCCCGAATTGCCAAATCATAAGCCATGACAACCAATCGGATTGGACTGGCACCCATCACATCCTGTTGACGATATTCCTGATTTCGATATGCTGTTCCTGGATACATGGTTTCGCTCCTTACAAATAATTTTTTGTCTGTATACAATTAATATCGACAAGGTTACGACGTACTTGAATGAATCGCCGTAAAAATCACCTAAAGATCAGGCTAATAACTCTACCAGATCACCGGCCTGCAAATTGTTCAGTTCATCGGGTGGAATACTGCGAATAACGCGTTTTGATTCACGGTCAACAACGTATACCGTGACTTGTTTCGTTTCTTCGTTCACTTGGAACTTCAATTGAATGTCCCCAACCGATTTTACGGGTGAGGGTGCCGGTTTGTCTTCGCTGGTAGGTTTAACCGCTTTAGACTGCTCAACCGATCGAGCAGCTTCAATTTCAGCATGTTGTTGAGCCATCTGCAAAACACGGCTTACGCCAGACTCGGAATCAATGCTGGAAATGGGGTTTACTGAATTTTCAGCCATACTACACCTACCTTCCCTTTTCTCTTAGGGTTTTATCCATAATAACTACTGCCATACATGGCACCAAATTGCTGAGATTGATACGTCATTGTCATAATTTGTGCTTGCATCTCAGCGTATTGTTGATACAAAAACGCTTCTCGTTTGGTCAAACGACCTTCGAGGGTCGTGATCCGGTCTTTGGTGTTTTCCAATTCCCGGTCTGCCGCGTTTGATTTTGTGGTCAGATAACCGGATGTGCCGAGAAAACGGCTGACCTTTGTATTCATCTGATTCATTGCGGCGTCTAATAGAGACACCACATCTTCACGATTGTTTAATAAAGCTGTTTCCAATTTACTGGAATCACTGATCTCCAGTTTTAAATCTTTGTCCATCGTGATCCCAATATCTCTCAAACGGGATAAACTGCCGCTGGTAGAAAAACTGGAACTTGGTAAACGTAACAAATCGTACCGTAGGCTGGAAAACACCATATCGCCAGCTAACGCGCCGCGTGTATAAGTATCATCCGCTTTTTTGGTGGTTGCAATTTTATCGGTTAAATATTTGGTTAATTTATTAAACTCGCCGATAAAACCAGTGATTTGTTTTTTGTTACTATCGGTACTGGCGGTTACATTCAGCGTAGCGGTTTTTCCTTCGGCGTCTTTTACGAAGTTAAGGGTGACACCGTGGATCACATCGGTTAAACCGCTGTTTTGGGATCGTTTTACATCCAAGCCATTCACTTTAAAATTGGCACTCAATGCAGCCTGCATTTGATGAACATAAGCGCTGCCGTTATAAATCTCCAAATCTGCCAGAATGGAACCCGTTACATCGCTGACTTGAATATTTCGATTATCTCCTGAATATTTTCCCGAAAGGATTAATTGATTGTCCACGATGGTAGCGATGACTTCATTGCCTTCGGTATATTTGGCAGCGTTGATCTTCGATGCGATATCCACCAAAGAATTTGAGGTTTCGATTTCAATAGTGGTCCCTTTGGCCGTAAAATCAATCTCGGCAGCACCATAACCACGTGTGCCCGCATTCGCTTCCGTGTAACCACTGGGATCTGCAAATTCCATCGAAAAACCGCGGCCAGTATCGTAACTGCCACCACCGGTGGGGATAGATTGCCAGCCAGTCGTATAATCACTAGTGGTTCCATTTTTTATGCTAACGGCTTGTCCGTCATTATTCACTAGACGGAACTGCCAGCCATCTTCTGGATCGTTGCGGGTTTCGACAAAATACGAACCGCTGCCCAAACCCGTTTTGCCAGATTCGATATCGGTTGTGGTCGATGTCGTTACTGATCCGGAAGCCGTAAAGTTAACATTACTAGATTCCGCACCGCCAACTACAAAACTGCCGGTGTACCCTAATTGTTGGTTACTGTATTGTAATTGTTTCGAACGGACGCGGTGTGCTTGGGCCAAATTGGTGACCTGAATTTCATAACTACCGGGAATAGCGGAACTTCCTGCCGAAACAGAACCAAAAGAAACGCCGTCCGCCAGGCCACTTAATGCAGCTGTATTTCCTGGTTTAAAACTATAACTTGCATCACTGCTCAGCAAACCTTTGACTGAACTTTGAAAACTGGTCAACATGCCGTTTAAATCCGTATAGATTGCTTTTTGAACAGTCACCGAATCTCGTTTTTCTTCCAAACGGTTCAATGGTTGTCGTTCCATCGACATGATCTCACGAATCATGCTGACGTAGGAGCTATCTAAATTATAGGAACTAATTGCATCTGTTGTCATAAAAGCCTGCGACTTTCTTTCAAATCCATTTTTAAGGGTTACTGTTCAGCGAAAGATTTAATCTCTAATTATGGTAGAGCGGAGGGCGCACTAGGCACCCTCCGCATTCGTCTTTCGGCGGTTGTAAAGTACCGATTATCGGAACAGTGAGAGTAAGAATTGCGGTGCGGCGTTGGCCTGAGCTAACATCGCGGTCGCGGTTTGTTGTAAGATCTGGAACTTGCTGGCATTTACCTGT